>JAIMAQ010000027.1 GCA_023511875.1 Thermoflavifilum sp. | reverse complement strand
CATTTTAGCCATTTTTCTGGCAGTCTTGAACTTTCTTTGCTTCTTTCTTTGTTTCAAGACAAAGAAAGAAGGAACATACCTCAGCCATTTTTCTGACAGTCTTGAATTTTCTTTGCTTCTTTCTTTGTGTCAAGACAAAGAAAGAAGGATAAGGCTCAAGGCTATGACCCAATACGCTTCTATGAGCAAGTAAAAAAGATGTACTTTATTCTAAAGGATATTAAATAAGTTTTAAGAAACGCGCTGCTGTCGTCCAATCAGAAAATACAAAATAGATCCTAACACAGGGAGCAAGATCACCACAATAATCCAAATGAGCTTGGTAGTATCTGATGCAAACCGGCTTTTGATAATGTCTACCAATGCCCAGATCCAGAGAATTAGAACCAGTAATCCCCAAAATCCCCAGCCAAAAAAAAGTAAAAAAAGAGTTTGTAAATGCATACAGGTACTATTTTGAGGTGAATGAAAGTATATTTTACTATATCAACGATCAAATACTAAATCCATCGGGGATAATACTCCCCTTCTTAATCACCACAATTCCATCTTTCACGGTGTAAAGCGGATGATCTGTATCGGCTAGATGAGGTCCACCATTAATGCGCACATCATTGCCTACTCTACAATTTTTATCAATAATCGCATTTTTGATATAACAACGTTCGCCGATGCCTAAGGGAGGAACCCCTTTGCTGTAAGAGTCATTGATTTCTTCGAGGGTTTGGTAATAATCATTCCCCATCACATAACAATTGACCAGTGTAGTGCCACGGCCAATACGTGTACGAATGCCTACCAACGTGTGCTCTAACCGGCTTGCCATGATGATGCATCCATCAGCAATAACAGTTTTCTCCAGTGTTGTACCCGAGATTTTACTTGGTGGCAACATTCGCGGTCGCGTATAAATTGCGTTCTCATTATCAAACAAATTAAATTTAGGAATCTCATTGGTGAGGTCTAAATTGGCTTCGAAAAAAGAAGGCACTGTACCTATATCGGTCCAATATCCTTCAAATTGATAACTAACGACTTTATGCTTACCAATAGCATCGGGAATGATCTCTTTGCCGAAATCGGTAGACACCAAATCTTCTCGTAAAATGTTAAAGAGCACTTCTTTATTAAACAAATAAATGCCCATCGAGGCGAGGTAGATGCGACCCATAGATTTCATTTCTTCGCCTGTTTCAGAAGCCCATTCCAATATGGCATCTCCTTTAGGCTTTTCCACAAAAGCAATAATGTTTTTCTCTTCATCTGTTTTCATGATCCCAAAAGAAGAAGCATCTTGAAAGTTTACTGGAGTAGTAGCAATAGTAATCTCAGCTCTTTGCTGAATATGATAATGAATCATATCTTGATAATCCATCTGATACAATTGATCACCAGAAAGAATCAGCACATAATCAAATTCGAATCCTTCCAGGTGATGCAGGCATTTTCTCACGGCATCGGCTGTACCCTGGTACCAGGTGGGGTTTTCTGGGGTTTGTTCAGCAGCTAAAATATCTACAAATCCACTACTAAAATGATCAAAATGATAAGTGTTTTTGATATGCCGATTGAGTGAAGCAGAGTTATATTGTGTAAGTACAAAAATGCGTCTCAACCCAGAGTTTAAACAATTGGAAATTGGAATATCTACTAAACGATATTTACCAGCAATAGGAACTGCGGGCTTGGAACGACTTTTGGTGAGGGGATACAACCTAGTGCCCTGGCCTCCTCCAAGAATAAGCGACATTACAGAGGGTTGCATAACTTAAGGTTTTAATTGGGTATATAAATGTAAATATTCCCGAGCAGATTTGTCCCATGAAAAATCGAGTTGCATCATGCGTTGTTGGATTTCATGAAGCTGATCGGGATGAGTATATAATTCAAGAGCGCGCCCAATAGCATGGGTGATATCCCAAACGGAGGGTTGCAAAAAGCGAATGCCATATCCTCCAGGATCTCCAAAATCAACCACGGTATCATAAAGGCCACCTGTTGCTCGCACAATAGGCACCGTACCATACCGCATGGCATACATTTGGTTTAATCCGCAGGGTTCTACACGCGAAGGCATCAGCAAGAAATCGGCCGCGGCATAAAGCCGATGAGATAGATTTTCATCGTAGCCTATATAAGCCTTACAATGATCACTATGGTGATATTCGGCTTGGCGCAACAGCCATTCCAAATGTGGATCACCACTACCCAACAAAATAAAATTCAAGCCATATTGCCACTCGTATAGGCTTCGGGCAATGGCATCTGGCAAGAGATCTGCTCCTTTTTCGTATACCAAACGGCCAATAAACACAAACAAAGGCTTGTTGGGATCTATCTGAAATTGTTCACATATAGCAGCTTTATTCTGGGCTTTGCCCGATTCTACAGTTTTTTCATCATAATGAAAAGCAATCCGAGCATCGGTTTGGGGGTTCCATATTTGTGTATCAATGCCATTCAAGATGCCTACCGCTTTATGCCGTTCTTGCTGAAATAAAGCTTCCAATCCATTGGCTGCATACATCAACTCCTCTAAATAATGCGGCGAAACAGTAGTAAGCCGCCAGCAACTCTTGATGCCCGCCGCCATGGGGTTGATGAGATGATTCCAGTCGAGCATACCCGCTTTCCAGGGATCGTAGGCGGGTAAGTAATAAGCTTTGTCCCAACCAAACTGTCCCTGATATTGTGCATTGTGAATAGTAAAAATAGTGGGTATTTGGCGCAGATAATCGTATTTATAGGCATAATTCATCAAAAACGGGATTAAACCCGTGTGATGATCATGGCAGTGTACCACATCTGGATGGTGCCGCCAACTGTTGAGCCATTCCACCACTCCAATTTGAAAAGCGGTAAATCGTTCCAAATCATTAAAACATCCATATACCTGATCTCCTTCTATCAGCCCCGGTATTTCCAACAGGTATAAATCAAATCCCAATAAATTATGTTTTTCCCGAATCACATTAAAATGATACCAAGTAGGACCTAGATATATTCCGCCCTGATGGACAAGCTCAAATTCATGCTCAATTAAAAATCGCGTTCTGTAACAGGGCATCACTACTTTGGCAATCCATCCTTGTTGTTGCTGATACTTAGGCAGAGCTCCCACTACATCTCCCAATCCGCCAATTTTGGCTACTGGATAACATTCGGCGCTTACATGTAACACTTCCATCTTGAATGAGTAAGGTACAAAATATCTGTATGAAAATCAATTCTCAATTAATTATCCTCCAATTTAATGAGTTATTGGCGAACATACAAAACCAACTACTCGTTACACCGAGTGAAAATGCGGATGATAGCGGTCGAGCACATCACGTAGATAGCTGGTATCGATATGGGTATAAATTTCAGTAGTTGTAATGCTTTCATGCCCGAGCATATCTTTCACGGCTTTTAAATCGGCTCCTCCTTCTATTAAATGTGTGGCAAATGAGTGCCTGAACGTATGAGGTGATACGTGCTTTTGGATGCCCGCTGCTTGAGCAAGAGATTTGATGATTTGAAAAACCATCACCCGAGTGAGTGGTTTACCCCGACGGTTTAAAAATAAGATATCCCGACAGTCGGCCGCGGGCTGGATATGTACCCGTACCTCTTCTCGATAAATACGAATATATTTTAATGCAGCCTTGCCAATAGGCACCAATCGCTGCTTATTGCCCTTACCAATCACCCGCACAAAGCCAGCCTCGGGATATAAGTCTGAGATTCGCAGAGAAATTAATTCGCTCACGCGGAGTCCACAGCTGTAAAGCGTTTCTAGCATAGCTTTATTACGCATGCCTTCCGGCTTGCTCAAATCAATGGCTCCAATGATTCGGTCAATCTCTTCTACGGTGAGTACATCGGGCAACTTACGTTTAAACTTTGGCAATTCTAGCCATGTTGCAGGATTTTCGCGAATCACTTCTTCAATAAGTAAATAATGAAAAAACATGCGCAAGCCAGAAATGATACGCGCTTGTGAACTCGGTTCTAGACCCAATTGAGCAATCGACTTCACGAAATCTTGTAGGTCTGCAAGCTTCACTTGATCGGGAGATAGAGATCGCCCTTCGGCCAGTAAATACTGGGTTAACAGCTGCACATCGTGACGATAGGCATTGATAGAATGTACCGACAGATCTTTTTCCAGTCGTAAATAAGCGGTAAAGCCTTGTATGTATGAATCCCACATGGGAAAAGACTATTTATCGTGACGGTTCACTGCGTAAGATCTTCGCGGCATGCTTTCCTTCACAACAAATCAAATCGAAAATACTCAAATCTGGTAAGAATCCAGTCCGCTCTTCAAATACTTGACGATACCGAATGCCTGGATCAGAAATGCTCGCAGGCGGAGGTTCAATCTTATGGCGATAATCAGCATATTCTATCGCTTCTTCTGGAGAAACAAAATGATCGGTCAACTGAAATGGTTGCGTGAACCCAAGTACTTGGCTCATCCATTGCAACCAATCCAGATTCCAGTCGAGCAAAAACCGATAAGGCTTTTCAAAAAACATCCTCAGCTCGTCTTCGTAATATTCAAACCAAGGACTACGCCGATAAGCCGATACTAAAGTTTTCCATTGCCTTGCTTGCCAGTTTTCCCGCTGATCAATCAGAACATCCTTTTCTCGCGTACGCTGCCGCTTCCCCTTTTCCAGAGGAATGCTCAACAAAATCGTCCCATTAGGGCCTGCTACATAATACCGATTGCTATAGCTCTTTTTTTCGTGATACAAAAAAATATCAAATACCCATTCAGGATAATCAATTAACAATTTTATATAAGTAATACATGGAATGCACTGAATATCAATCAATAATTTTTTATTAGATACTTGTAAAGACATTTTGACAGAATTTAAATGATCTGGAACATATGATTCCCAAAAATAGTGTTTATAGTTACAATTATTTAGTCGAATAAATATAATAATATACTTAAAATCAGTTAGTTACAAAAAATAATATACTAATTAATTTAGTAAATCAAAATCATCAACGCAAGTAAGGTTAATCTAAAAATTTTAGCAGCGAATATCTGAAAAACGGAGTGAATTTCCCTACCCTTTCGCAGGCTAGAAGAGATGAGCCATTTATATTTGCGAAAAAAACATGGGTCGACAAATGAGGTTATGGTGGGCAACCATCATCTGGTGTATGAGCATGCTAATAGGTCAAAGCGTTCAAGCACAATATTTTTATCAAGACTTATATTCCACCTGGCAAGCCAACGCCAAACAAAACATGTATAGACAGTTGAATGTGAAAAAAATCCAGGTGTTTAGTTATGATCCCAATCATGAGCGAGACAATAGTTTTTCAGTGGAGAAAATATTTGCCCGAGATTATCGAGAGGTGAATTCCATTACTCAATCGTCGGTGAATGGGGATTCATGGTTAAAAAACACGTATGACTCCCAATATCGTATTGTAGAAAGTTGGGATAGTTCCAACTTTGCGATAAACCTCACGAACTACCGATATGATTCGGCTGGAAGATTGATTGAGATCTATATCCTTTCTCGTACGCCCGCTCAATCCATTGGGGAGGCCATGCTCACTGAGAAGCACCTGTTTACCTACGATCAGCAAGGCAGGCCCTTGCGCATGATACGCATCAAAAATCAAACAGATACGAGCATGGCTATTTTCCAAATCGATACAGCAGGGCGAGTAGTGCAGGAAGTAGATAGCATAGATGGAAGAACATTTGTATTTCATTTTTCTTATGCAGGCAAGGGGTTGCTCACTGGTATTTTTA
This sequence comes from Thermoflavifilum sp., assembly GCA_023511875.1. Lineage (GTDB taxonomy): Bacteria > Bacteroidota > Bacteroidia > Chitinophagales > Chitinophagaceae > Thermoflavifilum. Next base: position 550 of record JAIMAQ010000027.1, on the reverse strand, counting down.
GATACGATGCTCGTCTGCAACAAACTATTCCCATACAGACCTGGGAATACGACGATCAGCAACAAGTTCGCCGCATGACAACCAATGCTGGGGGTAACGGTGGAATGAACGTATGGCTATACGACTATGACCCTCATCACCTGGTTCAACGAGAACGTTGTTTAGCCGATGGGAAGACTTTTATAGGGAGTGTGGAATACACCTATGAATTTTACTGATGCTACAAAAATTTATGGTGATGCATTTGGCAAGAAAACAAACTATTCCTTATTTTTGCCTTCCCAATTTTCAGTATGATCTTTTACAGCAGCGGAAGTAGCTCATCTGGTAGAGCACAACCTTGCCAAGGTTGGGGTAGCGGGTTCGAGTCCCGTCTTCCGCTCATATTTTTCTTTGCCGAGTAGATAAGGCCAAATGGTCAAGCGTGTAGCACTTTGACATTATTTCCTCTGCAAGGGGATCTCACATCACCCGCCCGGGTGGTGGAATTGGTAGACACGCAGGACTTAAAATCCTGTGGCCAGCAATGGCTGTACGGGTTCAAGTCCCG
>JAIMAQ010000016.1 GCA_023511875.1 Thermoflavifilum sp. | reverse complement strand
CTCTTATCTATATCTCAGCTCATTTTCCGTTTCACGCTCATGTTCGCCCATTTCTTCACGCCATTTTTCTGAAGGTCGTTTGGCGAGGCTCAATAATCACTGAGTAAAAAACGTATTTTTTTTAAAAATGATAAGGAATAAGATATCTGATAAGGTTTGTGAATAATAAGTCTTCTTTCTTTGCTTTGAAACTTAAACGCCATTTTTCTGAAGGTCGATATAATAGGTTGTTTATCTGTCAAACATACATGTGTGAATCATTTACCCCATCATGATGAAATACCTGAACAAATCCGAAAACAAATTTTAGCTTATTGATGATGGATTTTACAAGCAAATTCATTTCCAGACAAAGCTTCCTACAGCTCCTGCTGGTAATACTGGAGTAACTTGTTTCCCACGAAACGAAATAGCAAATGTTTGTGTGGTAGAAGTGGCGTTGTATACAATCAATACTTTTTCTCCCTTGGGAGTGAGGAATGCCACATTGGGCAAGCCTGCAGGCATGGAAGAAAAAATGCGTAGAGATCCCGACGGAACAAATTTAGCCGCATGGGCAATTGCATAATACGATGAATTACGGGTAATGGTATCGCCAATAGTGATGCCCCCCAAGCAATTCGCACATCCTCCAGGTGTGTGGGGCTGGTAATCTGGAGCATTGGCCAAATTCCATTTCAACACACACCGGCTCCAATTACGTGTGGCACCTATGATCAAGTTCAATACATCCCATCCCAGATTAGCGCCAAACTGATCTGGCCCGCCTGTCCATTGCTCAGTGAAATACACATGCTTATCGGGAAAAGCATCGTGTACTTGAGATAGCGCAGTGATATTACCTGCGTAAAGATGAAAAGCCGATCCATCTATATATTCTCGCGCCATGCTGTCTTGCAAAATGGTTATCGGATAATCTGGGCGATCGCAATTGTGATCATATACGATGATTTTTGTGGATAACTTGGCTTCGCGTAAAGCAGGCCCCAGATGATCTCTAATAAAACGCAATTCCTCTTCGGGCTGCATCACCATGCTGGGGTTATTGCCTCTATATAAAGGTTCATTTTGTGGAGTTACGGCTTCTATGGGAATACCCTGTGCCTGCATGGCCTGGAGATAGCGTACAAAATATTGAGCATACACGTTGTAGAAAGCTGTATCTAAACTGCCACCAATTAAACTTTTATTGGTCTTCATCCATGCAGGAGCCGACCAGGGAGTGGCCAGGATATGCAGATGTGGATTTATCTGCAAAATCTGTTGTAATACGGGAATCAAATCGTATTTATCGGCACCTAAATCAAAATATTGCAAAGCCGTATCGGTTTGCCCAGCTGGCATGTCGTCATACGTAAATGCCGCACGATTGAGGTCAGACGCTCCTATGCTGATGCGCATATAACTAATCTGTATGGCTGAGCTATCGTTGCCAAACAACTCTTTCAACAAAGCCTGTTGCTGTGCGTAAGGAAGTTTATGAATCAAATATGCACTGCCACCAGTAAGTGCAAAACCAAAGCCATCGATGGTTTGATAAGTTTGTGTGCTATCGATTTCGATGGTGGGAAGCGAAGCAGTAGATGTAGTGAAACGCAAAGCCACGGGTTGCAAAGCCAATAGTTGCGATCGATCGGGCATCGTGAGCCAGAAAGCTACATCGCCGGGTGATGGCGTTGAGCCATTTGAGGGATGGCTGGTGTCGGCTGGAGGAGTTTCCGATGGATGTGAAGCTGTTGACTTTGCGCAACCCGTAAATCCCAAACAGCACATGAGCACGACGGTGAAAATCAACAAGAGCTTGTGAAGCGATGCAAACTTTTTTAAACCTGTATTCCTTTTGCGCATAACATTGGAGTTGGGTGGCTATCTATTTTTTATTGACTATCATCATTCAGTTTTTTTGAAACACCCGCACATAATCTACAAACATTCGTTGCGGAAAAACTGTGGTTTGATCGGGTGGACCCGGCCAATTGCCTCCCACGGCTACATTAAAAATCAAAAAGAAAGGCTGGTCGAAAGGATATATGCCATCGCTCAAGTCTTGTCGTGAAGTGCGCACATAAGGGATATCATCGACCAAGATCTGCAACGAATCGGCGCTCCAGATAAGGCTAAACACATGAAAAGCCTGTGAAAAATCGCCATTGGTTAAGTCAAATTTGTTGTTAAACGTAGCTACACTACCATCAGCTTTTTTCCAATGCAATGAGCCCACTACCTCACGAGGATTCTTGCCGATGAGTTCCATGATATCGATTTCTCCACATGCCGGCCACCCTACCTGTGCAATATTAGATCCAAGCATCCATAGTGCCGGCCACATGCCTGTAGCTACGGGAAGTTTAGCACGAATATCGATGCGGCCATATTGAAATGTATGCTTGCCTTGTGTAGTGATGCGTGCTGAAGTGTATGAGTTGTTTCCATAATTCTCGTTACGTGCTTCAATGATCAGCTTACCATCCGAAAGAAATACATTTTGTGGGCGTGATGTGTAATATTCCAATTCTTGATTTCCCCAGCCATTGCCTCCTATTTCATAGTTCCAGTCGTCGCTTGATAAAGCAGTTTCATTAAACTCATCGTGCCAAACCAATTGATAGCCTGCATACGAGATAGGACTTGTATACCCTGAATCGCTTGTGGGCAAATAAGGCAAATCTTGATTTAAAATCGTAGCCACGCCTTTGGTTTTAGACAAACTAGCATGCGTGGGATTATCCAATATCAGATAAAAAGTTTGATTGGGCTGGCGTAAGCTATCGGCTATCACTGTGATATCTACATAAGCTTGAGTGCTTCCAGGTGAAAAATGAACAGTACCACTATCGGGTACAAAGTCCTTACCCGCAATAGCTGTACCCGATTGGGTATGATAATTTACCGTAACCTCCTGGGTAGAACTAGCCGATAAGCCAAGATAAAAACGAAAAGCGATATTTTGCCTGGGCTGACGTGCTAGGGTAACATCAGAAATGGTTATAGCAGGCTGTTGCAATGAGGAAGAAGGAGATGAAGAAGATTTGCTACAGGACAACAATATTTGCAATACGCCTAGACATGCGAATAAATAAGTCCATTTTCTCATAATCATCCATGTTGAAACATATAATAAAAATAGGTTTTCATAGATAGACCTATTCATTTTTCTTGCACGAACAAGTAATAGATGCACACGATTAATAACTTCTCAAGGTATAGGTCCACCAAACGGGATTATTGGGATCGCCTGTAGAGTTAATTGCCAATTTGAGTACATCGAAACCTGAAGGATCGTGATACATATCGATGATGTCATAAGTCACTGAATTCACTGTGGGTGCAGTTTTTGTTTCGCCCTGGTTGGTCACCTTCGCCAAACCAATATGGGCGCCCAGGCCAATCACTTTGAGTTGGCCTTTTTTGGCTACGCCTGTACCTTCAATCACTTGATAACGGAAGGTTCCCGATGCCCATGGTTGCTGTGCTGGAGGCAAGTCGGCATTCACATCACAACTCCAGTTGGCTTTACCCAAATAATCTTCGGTATAAAAATCGCCCTTGTTGTCATACACAAATGTACCTTGGGCGTCGAAGTAAAACGTGTATTCGTCATTGAAATCGCATACTCGAGCACCCGTCACATCGGAAGCTGGATTGCCCCACCAGCTCCCATCATCGGGATTAGGCCCCACTTTGTAGGCATATGCTTCTGGATAAAATTTCCAGGTCTTATGCGTGCAGCCGGCAATAAAGCCTTGGACAGAGTTTACGCAAGCGGTAGAATCATTGTGGTTGATGGTCACCGTTTGTTGCGTTGAATCTATGCCTCCATGAGCTACCACGATAAGTTTGATGGTGTAAGTGCCAGCAAACGTAAAACGAAAATGGGCTGAATCGCCTTCTGCCGTTTGTTGGGTTTCCACCACCGTCCAATAAGGAATGGAAGGCGTAGTCGTAGTATTCACTAAGGTGATGGTGTTTTGATCGCCACCGCCCAAAATCTGGAATTGGGCTTTGGGCAATGAGCCCAGCTTGATGTCTTTTAAATCATCGGGTCGACAATTGGCCAACATCATGGCCAGCAGCCCAACAACGAAACATCCAGCAAGCAAATCGGAAATATGATATCGTTTCATGGTCAATCGAATTTTTAAAAACCAAATAATCAATAACCAGGATTCTGTTTCAATTGGGTGTTGTTCATTTCCACCAATGGAATAGGGAGCAACTCATGTTTACCCGCTTGAAATCCTTTGAATGCCAGCACGGAAGGCGCCCAGCCCAAGCGTACCAGATCAAACCAGCGATGCCCTTCGGTGGCCAGTTCGATCATTCGCTCGTGATAAATGTTCTTAAGTGTAGGAGCTATATTGCCGAGACCCACACGGGCCCTAACGGCATTCAAGAGCATACTGGCTTTCGACAAGTCGCCACCACCTCTTACCAGCGCTTCTGCTTCCAGCAAATAGGTATCGGCGAGCCGTATCTCAATATAATCATTGGGGAAATTGAGTTCGGGCTGCCCTGTCGTGGAAACATATTTGGCCAGTGGTGCATATTTTTGAATGAAATAGCCCGTATTTTGATAACCCGGTGTATAGCTCCTACCCGGTGCAGCATTGACAATGCTATCGATATCGGCCACTGTATACGGATAGCGAGGATCGCCCTTCAGGCTGTCGACAAAGCTAGGGATGATGGGGTTAAAACTCCAGCCACCCGACCAGTATATGGGTCCGCTATAGCTGCGTGGGCCCACCATCTGGGTATAGACATTGCCTAAAAAGTTGGGCCAGTTGCCCCAACCTGCATTCTGAGCGCCTGTATGAACGATTTCGAGAATAGATTCGCTGTTGAATTTATTGTCGGGGCTAAATATGTCTGGAAAATTGGGCACCAGTTGATAATAACCCGAGAAATTCACGCTGTCTAAATAAGCGGCTGCTTCCAACATCCGCGAATTGTTGTTGGGCCCTGCTTCCCACATGATCACCTTACCCATAAGTGCATATGCTGCTCCCTTTGTGGCTCTTCCTCCCTCATTGGGAATATTTACCGTCCATGGCAAGTCGGGTATGGCTTCTTTGAGGTCGGTTTCGATTTGATGATACACCGAATCTACTGGAGCTTGCGTTTGCTTATAGATTTCTTCTGTAGCTAGCGGATGAGTAATGAGGGGGATATTTTTAAAAAGCCTTACCAGCCAGAAGTAATAATAAGCCCTCAAGAACTTGGCTTCCGCCACATAACGCGCCTTTGTAGCTGGGTCGAAGCCCTGTACGCCAACTATTTTTTGTAAAAAGATATTCGCCCGATAGATTCCTGTATAGTTTCTATCCCAAAATCCGGCCTGCGGCCCCAGTGCGGGCGTGAGGGTATAGGTATTCCATACTTGCCAAAAAGCCATATCGGTTGGGCCTCCGCCACCTGCATAACATTCATCAGATGCTGAGTTGAGTGGTCCAAGTGGATCGATATATGTATTATCGCTGCTGCCCGCTTCCCAGCCCATGGGGTTGTAAGCGGCCACCAGTGCGGCAAAGGCTTGATCAGGCGTCTGGTAATAATTAGATTCCAGTTGCAATCCTTTCGGTTGTACTTCCAAAAAGCTTTTGCTGCATGCCGATAGCAGCAAGCCAAGCGACAGATAGGTATATATTTTCAATTGAAGTTTCATCTTACACAGTTTTAATGTTCTGGAAATGAAGGGTTCATAAACCAAAATCTAGCCCAATGACATAAGATTTGGCCTGCGGATACACGCCCCGGTCAATGCTATAGCTACTACCGCCAATTTCTGGATCATAACCGCTATATCGGGTAAAAGTGATGAGGTTATTGGCTCCAATATATACCCGCAGATGATCCATGCCCATGCGCTTGATGACGCGAGATGGGAGTCGATAGCCAATCTGGATGGTTTTCACCCGTAAATAAGCACCATCTGACAAGTAGAAGGTAGACGGGTAGGTGAAGTTGTGGTTGGGATCGTTATCGACCAGCCTGGGGAAACTGTTTGAAGTACCAGGGCCCGTCCACCTGCCCAGTGCGGTCTTGGTCCAATTGGCCGTAGGGATATCGAGCCTGCGTAACCCTTGAAAGATTTTGTTTCCCGACACACCTTGTCCGAATACCAATACATCAAATTGTTTCCATTTAGCCGAAACCGTAAATCCGAAAGTCCAATCTGGAGTAGGATTCCCAATAAACGTGCGGTCGCTATCGTCGATAATACCGTTATGGTTTAAGTCGGCCCATTTGAAATCGCCAGGTTTGGCATTGGGTTGAATTTTATTACCGGTTTTCGAATCTACATATTGATCTACATCGGCTTGGGTTTGGAAGATACCCAAGATTTTAAACCCATAAAACGAAGCTATTGGATGCCCTACTGCCGTGCGAGCAATTTCATAAGCGCTGGCTTGAAAGGTGCCTGCCGTAAAGAAACTGTTGTCGCCAATATTGGTAATGGTATTTTGTACATATGAGGCATTGCCATTGGCTTGTAATTCTACTTGGCCAATACGTTTGTGATAACCCAGTTCCATTTCAAAGCCTTGATCTTTCAGGCTGGCTACGTTACCAAAAGGTTCACCGGAAGCGCCCACATATCCAGGAATCTGAATCTGTAACAACATACCCGTGGTTTTCTTCACAAACCAGTCGAACGTGAGGTTAAAATCACTCCACACAACGGCATCGAAGCCTAGGTTGAGCTGGCTGGTTTGTTCCCACTTTAGGTCAGGATTGGCGGGTGCATTGGGGCTATAACCTACCTGGATATGGTCATTGCCAAAGGGATAGTTTCGCCCGCCCCCTACAGTAGATACATATTGAAAATCACCAATATTGTCGTTGCCGGTGATGCCATATGAGCCGCGGATCTTCAAGTAATTGACCAACTTATTTTGTGGCCAAAACGACTCCATACTGGGTATCCAGCCCACAGATGCAGAAGGGAATCGACCGTATTTGTTGTTGCTCCCGAAACGCGAAGAACCATCAATGCGCAAAATAGCCGTGAGCAAATACTTGCCTGCATAATCATACACCACACGTCCGAAATATGAACTCAACCGATAGATTTGGCTTTCGTATCCATAGCCTGGCCTATTGGCAATGCCATTGGTAACCTCTGGTAAGTTATAATTCATAGAGGCATCCTGATAATTGTTGACCGGCAAGCCTTTGTAAGTCACCCCCAGCCCACTAGAAGTATTTTCTTGTGCACTGGTTCCCACTAACAAAGTGATATGATGTTGTTCAATTTGTCGGGTATAGGAAAGTGTGTTTTCCCAATCCCAAATGAGTCCTTGATTCTGGGTGCGGTATAGTTCAGGACCTCCCAGATGAGAAACAGTAGGACTCAAATAAAATGTAGGCGTAAAGCTCTGGTAACCCCAGAAAGCCTGCTTGGCTCCAATACTCGAGCGAAAGTTGAGACCTTCTAAGGGAGAGATTTCTGCATATACATTTCCCACAATATTGTGCGACCAGCCATAATTGCCCAGTTGAGTTTGAATATAAGCCAGCGGATTGGTCATTTCTTGACCCACGATAGAAGAAATACCATAAGGCCTCCCTTGAGGATCGCGAATAATTTGCTGGGCATAAGTACTATAGGGCGGGCTATTGGCTATGTTGGGATCGGTGATCACCACAGGCGTAATGGGATCCAAGTTGATGGCCGAACTCAGCGGGCCACCAAATTCGCTGTTGGTATTCAGGCTGCCTTTACTTTTAATGTAAGAATAACCCAGGTTGTTGCCAAACTTTAGCCAGGAGTTGATTTGATGTGCAGAATTAAATCTTACTGTAAAGCGTTTGTATTCGGAAATAGGTGTAGCCACCACACCTTCTTGGTCATAATAGTCGAATGAAGCATAATAAGTAGATTTTTGATTTCCCCCGCTAATGCTGAGGTCATGGTTCTGAATCTTTGCGTGGTTGTTGAAAATAACGCTTTGCCAGTCGGTACCCTTACCCAGGGCCGCCGGATCGGGGAATACCAGCCCTTTCCCGGCAGCTAAGGCCGACTCATTGCGCAGGGTAGCATATTCCTGCGCATCGAGCAGGTGCAACTTGCGCGCAGGCGATTGGGTGCCATAGTATCCACTATAATTCACTTTCATAGCCCCTGCTGTGCCCTTCTTAGTGGTAATCAGAATGACTCCACTGGCTGCACGAGCTCCATAAATAGCTGCCGAAGCTGCATCTTTCAAAACTTCAATAGAGGCAATATCATTGGGATTGAGGTAATCAATGCCCCCAATGTCGATAGGCACTCCATCCACCACATACAACGGATCGCTGTTGTTGATAGAAGTGGTTCCCCGTACGCGTACTGTAGCTGGCGCACCAGGCTGACCCGAGCTAGCTGCAATGGTAAGGCCCGAAGCACGCCCCTGGAGCGACTGCTCAATGCGCGACATGGGCATATCGGTCAATTCACTGGCCTTCACACTCGAAATAGCTCCAGTAACAACGCTTTTCCGCTGCGTACCGTAGCCTACTACCACCAGTTCATTCAATGCACTGGCAATCTGGTGCATGGTTACCACCATTTCTTCGCCGGCAACATATCGACTCACTGAAATCTCCTGGGGCTGATAACCCACGTAAGTAAACACCAAAATAGCCTGCTGATTGGGTACTTCTAAGCTAAAGCGCCCCTCTGCATCGGTCACTGTGCCTACATTGGTACCTTTAACCTTCACCGTTACGCCCGCCAGCGGCTGACCCAGGCTATCACGCACTACACCCGTGAGATGAATAGCTTGAATATTCATTTCTCTTGGAGCGATGACGATAAGCCGATCTCCAATTAAGGTATAGGTGAGGCCTGTATTGGCCAAGAGTTGGCTCATCACATCAGTAATCTTTTCATGCGTTACATGCAGATTCACCCGAGGATGATCTTGCAACCAAGCATCGTTGTACAAAAAACGATAACTGCTTTTCTTCTCTATCAAATGTAAAGCCCGAGCAAGGTCAACATCTTGCACATGCAGGCTAAGCATTTCTTGGGAATATACTCTTGCTGAAGCCTGTATGGCCATCAACAGCACCATCAAAACTGTCATCTTCATAGACAACCAATATTTGCTGAGTATGTACTGCGGTTTATTTGCGTACAATAATAATTTCGTGCATATGCGTAATGCAGATTTTTCCATAATTTTAATCGGTTTATTTGGTGAATAAATAGACCCTTTCTTCTTCGTCTGTGTCCGTTATTCTCGAAGAAGATTGCTTGCGCGGGAAATGTGCCAACCACCGCTTCACCTACCCCCAGGTAAAGCACGATTGGGTACGTTTCCCGTTTTTGTGTTAACTGGTGTTATATGCTTTCATGGTAATGGGTTTTAAGGTTTATCAATCCAAATAGTATCATTCTTCATGTGATACTGAAAGGGTGCTGTGATTTGCAAAGCTTTTAAAGCTTGTTCTATACTTTCATTTTCAAAACTGCCAGTTAACTTATACGCAGCCACACGCTTGCTGGTCAACACGATATGCACGTTGTACCAGCGTTCTAACTGACGAGTTAGCTCATCAAATCTTTCGCTTTGAAATACCAGCTTATTCACCTTCCAGGCGGTATCCGGGATAAGGTTTTCCTTCAGATCGGGTTTCACGCGGGTGAGCACATAGTTTTTGGCTTCGTGCGGAGTAGCAGTATTGGAAGGAGCAGATGATGAGGTCTGTAACATAAGCGAATCATGGTAAAAAGTAATGCGCTGGCTGGGTTGCAACAGAATTTTTTCTTCGGGATGATTGCGATTAACGATTTCTATGGAACCTTGTATCAACGTAGCTTCTGTAACGGGATCTCCAGGATAAGCCCGCAAATTGAAAGCCGTGCCTAAATCGTGAACATCGAGATGCTGGGTATGAATCACCATGGGCTGTTGGACACGATGCTCTACTTCAAAATAAGCTTCACCCGATAAATTGATCTCGCGCAAATGAGCAGTAGCTATATCTTTCCGATAACTTATTTTACTGCCCGCATTTAGCCAAACCTGCGTACTGTCGGGCAATACCACATAGGCTCTCATCCCGTAGGGCGTAGATAACGTAGCCCAAACATCGGCTGAGGGAGAAGAATGCTCATGTTTGAAAGTATGCATCCACCAAAAGCCCAATGCTAAACCGCCGATCATGGCTGCAGCCACCATCACTTTACGCCATAATTGTTTGCGAAGTTTAGGTTGAACGGAAAAGGATTTACGAGTATGATATTGCTGGATGCGAGCTTGCTGCTGTTGGTATTTCTGGGCTAATTCCTCAGGTGGTATGGACAGTGCATCACTTTGCCACAACTGTAAAAACACTTGATAGCTGTACATGGCCTGTGGATCTGTTTTTAGCCATTCATCTAATTGACGAATCTCTTCTTCTGTAGCTTCCCCAGTGAGCTTACGACTCATCAATATCCAAAGCCTATGCTCATCCATTTTCATGAACCTCTTTATTACAAGAACAATCATTACACCATTTACCCCTAATCGGCTCAAAAAATTTTTTCTCTACTCATCTAACAAAAACTACCTCCAAAAAACGTAGGAGTTTTTTTACTTTTGTTACATCATTCACCCACTAAACTTCCCATACCTTATGGATATCTTCGAGAAGTTGATGAAAAACAAGGGCCCCATTGGGCAACATTCCGATCGTGCACATGGATATTTTGCCTTCCCAAAATTGGAAGGGCCTATTGGCAACCGCATGAAGTTTCGAGGCAAGGAACGCATCATCTGGAGCTTAAATAATTATCTAGGATTAGCGAATCATCCAGAAGTGCGTGAAACAGATGCACGTGCAGCCGAAGAGTTTGGTTTGGCCGCACCCATGGGGGCTCGTATGATGAGCGGCAATACCGATTATCATGAACAATTGGAGAAAGAACTTTCTGAATTTGTGCACAAAGAAGATACTTGCTTGCTTAACTATGGCTATCAGGGCATCATGAGTGCTATTGATGCATTGTGCAATCGCCATGATGTGATTGTATACGATGCCGAAAGCCATGCTTGTATCATCGATGGCGTGCGCCTGCATGCTGGCCATCGTTATGTATTTAAACACAATGATGTAGACGATTGTGAAAAACAACTCAAGCGAGCCACTGAAATGGTTAAGACTACTGGTGGCGGTATTTTGGTGATTACCGAAGGTGTGTTTGGCATGGCTGGTGATCAGGGTAAGTTAAAAGAAATCATTGCCTTAAAACAAAAATATCCTTTTCGCTTATTGGTCGATGATGCGCATGGATTTGGTACTATGGGTAAAACCGGTGCCGGTACGGGCGAGCATCAAGGATGTCAAGAGGGTATTGATTTATATTTTTCTACCTTCGCTAAGTCGATGGCTTCCATTGGCGCTTTTGTAAGTGGAGATAAGCCCGTCATCGATTATTTGCGATATAATATTCGCTCACAAATCTTTGCCAAGTCGTTGCCTTTACCTATTGTGATTGGCAATCTCAAACGCTTAGAATTATTGCGCAAGCACCCCGAATTGCGAGAAAAGCTCTGGGCTAATGTGAAAAAATTGCAAGAGGGATTGAAAAAAAATGGATTCGATATTGGTCATACCAATTCACCTGTGACACCTGTGTATATGAAAGGCACTATTCCCGAAGCCACGGCAATGTTGGTTGACCTGCGAGAAACTTACAACGTATTTTGCTCAATCGTTGTTTATCCGGTAATTCCAAAAGGGCAAATCATTTATCGGCTTACTCCTACAGCTGTGCATACCGATGCTGATATCGAACAAACCCTACATGCTTTCGCAGAAGTAAAGAAAAAACTAGATGCAAATGCTTATCAATTAAAAGAAATCCCACTTGTACAATAAATTGCACAAATAATTGTTCAACATAAAAAAGCTGTAGAATGAGTTTCTACAGCTTTTTTATTTATTGAAGATGCAATCAACAGAAAAGTTCAATAATACTTGCTTGATAATAGATATTGTTGCACATAATCGGCAATGCCTTCTTCTAGTGAGCAAAAATCGCTGTTATAACCCGCATGGCGTAATTTATGCATTTGTGCTTCGGTGAAATATTGATAGGTGTTACGAATATCTTCAGGAATGGGAATATATTGAATTTGCACGGGCTTATTGAGCGCTTCGAAAGTAGCTTTCACCAGGTCGTTGAAAGTACGTGCTTTACCAGTTCCTGCATTGTAAATGCCAGAAGCTGGTAGATATTGCATAAACCAATAACAAATCTTCACAATATCTTTTACATAAATAAAATCACGAAGTTGTTCACCATCACGATATTCTGGGCGATGTGATTGAAACAAACGAACGATACCCGTTTCTTGTATTTGCCGATAAGCATGCCAAACTACACTAGCCATGCGCCCTTTGTGATATTCGTTAGGGCCATATACATTAAAAAACTTCAGCCCATACCAATGCGGAGGAGCTATTGGTTGTGATAATGCCCAGAGATCGAATTGCTGCTTCGACCAACCATAGGGATTCAATGGCCGCAAATCGGCTATGCGCGCATGATCATCGGCATAGCCCATACTGCCATCACCATAAGTAGCTGCTGAAGATGCATATAAAAACGGAATCTGCTGTGCCACTGCATATTCCCATAAACGTTGAGAATATTGCACATTGAGCTGGTTAAAGATTTCACGATTAAACTCCGTAGTATCGGTACGTGCACCAATATGAAAAATATATCGAATGCGCGACGTGTTTTCTCGTTGCGATAACCAGTCAAACAATTGCTCTCGTGGAATGCGTTGTAAATAGCGTTTGTTTTCTAAATTCTTCAGCTTATCGGGTCGAGAAAAATCATCACTTAAGATCAAGTTTTCATACCCCTGTTGATTCAAAAAACCCACCAAGCAACTGCCAATAAATCCTGCGGCTCCTGTTACTAAAATCAAGTCATCGTGATTGCCTATGTGAGCAACCTGATCTGATGTTAGAGAATATGTGTTCATGTTCAACGCTGCTAAAAAATGATGAGCAATTACATGTTTTCTTTTTCCATGTATTGGTCGATGGCTTGTTCATAAATCCATTGCCATTCGGCAAGACTTCCCCAGCTATGGCCATCTACAATCAGTTGATCATCGGCACGCACTTCACCTAGCAACTGATGGGGTAGGCTCCCTAATGCCAACAGGAATTCCGATTCCTGTTCGGGCGAAACAGATACCACCACTCTGCTTTGAGACTCACCAAACCAAAACGCATCTTGGCGATAAGCAAGGTTTGCATAAACCTCCATTCCCAGGTGACCAGCCATAGCCGATTCGAGCAAACACATCCACAATCCGCCTTCGCTTACATCATGAGCAGAAACAATGAGGCGTTTGCGAATGATTTGTAGCAAAGCCTTTTGCAAATGAAGCTCCTCTTGCAAATCGAAATATGGGCAGGAGCTATAGGCTATTTGGTGCCATGCATACACGTAAGCCGAAGATCCAATATCATTGCGCGGTATGCCCAATAGATAGATGCGATCTCCCGGGTGTTGAAAATGCATAGTCATGATCTGATCCCGACTGGAGAGTATGCCTACCATACCGATAACGGGTGTGGGATATATAGGCCCGTCGGGCGATTGATTATAAAAGCTCACATTGCCGCCTGTAACAGGGGTATCAAAAGCCTTACAGGCTTCTCCCATCCCTTGAATCGCCTGAACAAATTGATAATAGACTTCGGGATCATAAGGATTCCCAAAATTCAAGCAATTGGTGATGGCCAAGGGTTGCCCGCCACTACACACTATATTGCGTGCAGCCTCGGCCACGGCAATCTGCGTACCTTTAAATGGATCGGCAAATACATACCTACTGTTGCCATCGGTAGTCAATGCCAATATGCGTGAAGTAGGCTTGGCAAGCACCAAAGCTGCATCGGCCGGCATATATGCCGTAATGTTGGCAGTGCCTACTAGCCGATCATATTGTTCATATACCCAGCGCTTAGAGGCTATAGTGGGCAGCCCACAAAGCATGCGAGCAACCTCCATAAGTTGTTCTGGAGCAGGTTCGGCAATCTGGTTTATATCGAAAGCGGCACAGTCATCCAGATAGGCTGGGCGACGATATTCCCGCTCATACACGGGTGCACCCCCACCCACCACGAGGCTATCGGCTGGCACCTCTGCTTCCAGCCGACTATGCAGATAAAATTGCAACACAGGCTCGCGGGTGACCTCCCCAATCTGCACACAATGCAAGTCCCATTTATCAAAAATTTGTCGGATCTCTTCTTCCCTACCCTTCTGCACAACCAGTAACATTCTTTCTTGACTTTCGCTAATCAAGATTTCCCAAGCTTTCATGTCGGCTTGGCGAGTAGGCACTTTCGAGAGGTCGATGCGCATGCCATGTCCACCCTTAGCACTCATCTCGGCTGTGGCACACGTAATGCCTGCCGCTCCCATGTCTTGCATACCTACCAAAGCACCAGTAGCTACCGCTTCTAAGCAAGCTTCAATCAACTTTTTCTCTTGAAATGGATCACCCACCTGCACAGCAGGCAAATCGTCTACACTTTCTTCGGTAATATTGGCCGAAGCAAAAGCGGCTCCGCCAATCCCATCTTTGCCTGTTTCTGAGCCTACGATCATCACCGGATTACCATCGCCCTTAGCGATGGCCGACACGGTTTGCCCAATTCGCACTACACCCACACTCATGGCATTCACCAGGGGATTGGTATGATAGCAAGAATCAAAATAAACTTCTCCTCCTACAGTGGCTACGCCCAAGCAATTGCCATAATGGCCAATGCCGGCCACTACCCCACGTAGCAAATGCTGGGTTCGTGGCTCTTCTAAACGGCCAAAACGTAAGGAATTCAATGCGGCAATGGGCCTGGCACCCATGGTGAAAATATCTCGATGTATGCCCCCCACACCCGTAGCTGCTCCTTGGAAAGGCTCTATTGCCGAAGGATGATTGTGCGATTCAATCTTAAACACGCAGGCATAACCCTCACCAATATCCACCAAGCCGGCATTTTCTTCCCCTGCCTTGGCCAGTAAGCAACTTCCCTCGCGGGGCAGGGTCTTTAGCCATCGCAAAGAATTCTTATAACTACAATGTTCACTCCACATGGCCGAAAACATGGTGAGCTCAGTGAAGTTGGGCTTGCGCCCAAGCAGTTGTACAATGCGTGCAAACTCTTCACTGGTGAGTCCTAATTGCTGTGCGGTTTCAACAGTTATTTCCTGCATAAAGCTGTATAGATGAGCCAGGGCAACAGTAACAGGCGCAAAAATAAGGGAATAAACTTACCTTGTTGTCTGTTTTCTCAAAGCGCTCATGGAATGGTCATGGTTGCTGGGTGGAAGTTATTTGCTACTGGCTTGCTGGTGGGTAAGCCATTGGAAACACATGCTGCCACCTGGTATGCCCGTTGCATGGGCGATAGAGCTATATCTTTCACGTGTTTTGATGTCGTGGCTTTATGGGTGGATCCATCAATATTACTATCCAGCACAAAGCGATACCTGGGAAGCCTTCACCCATGCCATCACCCTCAGCCAATGGTGGCACCAAAACCCTACAACACTTATCACTTACATCCAACAACGACTGCAATACTTGTTATTTGCCGATTTTTTAGGCGTTCATCATACCTTTTGGCAAAACAGTGGGAAATATATTCTCATAGGCCTCAACATCATCTTTAATCTGGTTTCTGGTAGTCGGTATTACATAAATTGTATTTTCTTCAACCTGCTCACCCTGCCGGGTTGGCTCTGGTTTGCGCGGTTATATCAATCCGTCTTAGGCATGTCGCTATCTGCGTGGATGATCTGGTGCCATCTGCCGGCTATATGGTTTTGGTTTAGTGGCATGCACAAAGATGCACTTGTATTTACTCTATTGGCCATGATTGGCTATCATACCATGCAATGGATAAACAGCCGGAAGAAGAAAACTCACAAAGCTAAGTATGCGGTGTTTTTAATAGGATTAGGCATGGTGGGCCTATTGTTGTTTAAAAATTTTCTTCTGTTGTTACTTATTCCTGCTTGGCTGGCCTGGATACTCACGGCACAGCTAAGTACGAGGCCAATGTTTCAAAACCATAAACCTGCTCGTGTGTTTGCCTTCTTGCTTGCAGGCATCTGTGTGGGAGCATATCTTTTCTGCCTGCTATTGCACATTAATCCCTTGCAAGTCGTCGTCCAAAGACAACAGGCATTTTATCAGGTAGGGATGGAATCGCAAGCCCATTCATTGCTGCCTCCTCTTCCCTTGCAACCTCATGTGTTGAGTTTTTTGGAGGTGTTGCCCAGAGCCTTATGGAGAGTGCTTTTTCTGCCCAATCCCTCTCACCAGCATTTGGTATTCTCATTGGCAATTCAGGCCAACAACATGCTATTTCTGTTCATTTGCGTATGCATGTTACTGCTTCAGATCTGGAAACAGCCTTTTGATGGCTGGATAGCCTGCGGCTGGTGGATAGCCATCACTTATTTACTGCTTATTGGATACACCGTTCCCATCACTGGCGCCATTGTTCGCTACCGAGCTCTATCGGAATTGCTCATCCTTGCCCCCGGTATGCATACACTTTGGTATAAATTCATTATAAAAAATAAAATATAATCATTATAATCAAAAAATCATTTTTACGAAAAACATCTTTCCATAATCAATATTCTTTTGCTAGATAGGCATCATTTTTATGGAGATTTTGGAAAAAAAATTTGATATTTTAATAAAAACAATTTCCTTTGTGAAAAATTTTGAGAAATGCAAAACCTACGGTTAAACGCTTTAGCAGCATTGATGCATAGCCCAGCACAAAAGAATTCACTTTCGGGCAAACGGATTTCTGAAATGTTTGCCAGCCGGGTATTTACGGGAAAGGTCATGCGCGAGCATCTCAGCGATGAGGCCTATAAAAGCCTGCAGATGTCTATCAAAACGGGCACCAAGATTGAGCGCAGAATAGCCGATCAGGTAGCCGCCGGCATGAAAGAATGGGCCATCAAACAGGGAGTAACCCATTTCACACATTGGTTTCAACCCTTAACGGGAGCTACCGCCGAAAAGCACGATTCGTTTTTTACGATTAAAAGCGATGGCACTCCCATTGAAGTATTCGATGGTGACGCATTGGTTCAACAAGAGCCCGATGCATCGAGCTTTCCTAGTGGCGGCTTGCGGGCTACCTTTGAAGCTCGTGGTTATACAGCCTGGGATCCTTCTTCCCCGGCTTTTATTATAGAAATGGGCTCGGGAAAAACCTTGTGTATCCCAACCATTTTTGTGTCGTACAACGGTGAAGCACTCGATTATAAAGGCCCCCTCCTAAAATCTATAGCTGCACTCGACAAAGCAGCTACAGAAGTTTGTAACTTTTTCGACCGAAGCGTGACCCATGTATATTCTACTTTGGGTTGGGAACAAGAATATTTTGTAATCGACGAAGCTCTAGCCAATGCACGCCCCGACATTGTGATGTGTGGCCGCACGGTGGTAGGGCATCCTCCCGCCAAAGGTCAACAGTTAGAAGATCATTATTTTGGCTCTATTCCCGAAAGGGTTTACGCCTTCATGCGCGACTTTGAAGAAGAAGCCTATAAATTGGGTATACCCTTACACACGCGTCACAACGAAGTGGCTCCCTCTCAGTTTGAATGTGCACCCGTATATGAAGAAGTAAACATCGCCGTAGACCATAACTTGCTGGTGATGGACCTGATGCAAAAAGTGGCTAAACGGCATAAACTCAAAGTGTTGCTCCATGAAAAACCCTTTGCCGGCATTAATGGTAGCGGAAAACACAACAACTGGAGCATGGCTACCGACACGGGTATTAACCTGCTCTCGCCTGGCAAAACGCCTAAAACCAATCTCCTGTTTCTCACCTTTTTCATCAATACCATCAAAGCCGTTCACGACCATGCCGACCTGCTAAGAGCTGCCATTGCCTCACCAGGCAACGATTTCCGCCTCGGGGCCAACGAAGCACCTCCCGCCATCATTTCTGTGTTCATTGGTCATTATCTGACCGATGTGCTCCAGGAAATTGAGACTCGGGTCGATAATAAGTTTGACGAGCAAGATGAAGCCATCCTGAAACTCGATTTACATCGTCATATCCCCGACCTTCTCCTCGACAATACCGATCGCAACCGTACTTCGCCTTTTGCTTTCACGGGTAATAAATTTGAATTTCGTGCAGTGGGCTCTTCCGCCAATTGTGCCTCGGCCATGACCACACTCAATACCATTGTGGCTTACACCTTAACCCAATTCAAAAACGAAGTAGATGCCCTCATCGAAAAGGGTGAGAAAAAAGAAATCGCCATCCTACAAGTGTTGCGTGAATACATTATTGATTCAAAACGCATCTTGTTTGAAGGGGATAACTACAGCGAAGAATGGGAAAAAGAAGCCGAGCGTCGCGGCTTGCCCAATATCAAATCTACCCCGCAAGCCTTAACTGCTTTGGTTAGCGACAAGGGTATTAAAGTGTTTACCCAGATGGGCGTGTTTACGAAAAAAGAAATTCATGCTCGGCATGAGATCTTACTGGAAGACTACATCAAAAAGGTACAGATCGAAGCGCGTGTAATTGGTGATTTGTGTACCAATTATATTTTGCCCGCTGCTATTCGCTACCAAAACGAGTTGATCCAAAACATCGAAGGGCTTAAGGCCACGGGTCTCAATGAGAAAGCATACCAAACGCAACTCAACATCTTGAAAAAGATTTCAGAGCATATCAACGTGATTGGTCAACAAGTAGAGGCCATGATCGAAGAAAGAAAGAAGGTAAACAAGATGACCGATACTTTCGAAAAGGCTGTAGCTTATTGTGATCGGGTAAAAGCCTATTTCGATGTGATCCGCTACCATGCAGATAAGCTAGAATTCTTGGTTGATGATCAATACTGGCCATTACCGAAATACCGGGAATTGCTTTTCCTTCGGTAAGCAACCCCAAAATCCATCTTTCAGGCGGCATGCCTCGTGCATGCCGCTTTTTTATTTAGTAGACATCCTCTTTTTCAGCTAACTTTGCGGCCTGAATAGCGCATATTGCATGAATACAAGCATACACATTACTTTTCCCGATGGCCAGGTACGGAATTACCCTGCTGGAGTGACTGGACTTGATATTGCTGGCTCGATCAGCGAACAGCTAGCCAGAGAAGTGCTGGCTGTGAAGGTAAACGACCAGGTTTGGGATGCCACCCGACCCATCAATCAGGATGCACATATTCGCCTTCTCACCTGGAAAGATCCTGAAGGCAAAGCTACTTTCTGGCATTCTTCGGCACATCTGATGGCCGAAGCCCTGGAAAGCCTTTTCCCGGGGGTGAAATTTGGGATAGGGCCGGCTATTGAGCAAGGCTTTTATTACGATGTAGACTTAGGTGGACGGCAGCTTTCAGAAGAAGATCTCCAGAAGCTAGAAGCCAAAATGACCGAATTGGCTCGTCGTAAAGAAGTGTACGTGCGTAAGCCTATTTCCAAAGCCGAAGCCATTCGTTATTATGAACAAAAAGGCGATCCATATAAGCTGGAATTGCTAGAAGGCTTAGCCGATGGCCAAATTACTTTTTATACCCAGGGCAATTTTACCGATCTCTGCCGTGGCCCGCATATTCCCCACACGGGCTATATCAAAGCCGTGAAATTAACCAATGTGGCGGGCGCTTATTGGCGTGGAGATGAGCATAGACCCATGCTCACTCGTATCTACGGCATTAGCTTCCCCTCACAAAAAGAATTAGATGATTACCTGCAATGGCTGGAAGAAGCCAAAAAACGAGATCATCGAAAGATAGGTAAAGAACTGGAACTGTTCACCTTTTCCGAACGTGTAGGCATGGGCCTGCCTCTCTGGCTGCCCAATGGTACCATCATTCGCCAGGAACTGCAAAACTTTTTGTACCAAGCTCAGCTGGAGCAAGGTTATCAATTCGTAGTAACACCTCATATTGCCAATAAACAGCTCTACATCATCTCAGGGCATTATGAGAAATATGGTAAAGACAGTTTTCAACCCATGAAAACCCCACAAGCCGATGAAGAATTCATGCTCAAACCCATGAACTGTCCGCACCATATCGAAATATACCGCTCTGCTCCACGTTCTTATCGAGATCTGCCCATTCGCATTGCAGAATTTGGCACCGTGTACCGATATGAACAAAGTGGTGAGCTGCATGGACTCACCCGAGTGCGTGGCTTTACCCAAGACGATGCCCATCTGTTTTGTCGCCCCGATCAGGTGAAAGAAGAATTTGAAAAAGTTATCGATCTGGTGCTTCTCGTGCTTAACACCTTACATTTTACCGATTTTACTGCACAAGTATCTTTGCGTGATCAGCAAGATCATAGCCGATATATTGGCAGCGAAGAAAACTGGCAACAAGCCGAACAGGCTATCTTGGAAGCCGTGCAAGAAAAGCAGCTTCCTGCAGTGGTCGAGTATGGGGAAGCTGCCTTTTACGGCCCTAAACTCGATTTCATGGTAAAAGATGCACTGGGCCGCAAGTGGCAAATGGGTACCATTCAAGTCGATTACAACTTACCCGAACGTTTTGAATTGGAATATGTAGGGGCCGATAATCAAAAACATCGACCTGTAATGATTCATCGTGCTCCGTTTGGATCTATGGAGCGCTTTGTGGCATTGCTTATTGAACATTGTGCAGGCAATTTTCCTCTGTGGCTCTCGCCCATACAAGTCAGCGTGTTGCCCATCACCGATAAGAGCTTGCTGTATGCACAAGAAATAGCGGCTATGGCTAAAAAAGAAGGACTGCGTGTACATGTAGATGAGCGAAATGAAAAAATTGGTAAAAAAATACGTGATGCCGAAACCCGAAAAATTCCTTATATGTGGATTGTGGGTGAAAAAGAAATGCAACAACAAACCGTAGCACAACGCCGACACCTAAAAGGCGATCAAGGTAGCCTTGCTTTGCTAGAGGCAATATCTCAATTAAAACAAGAAATTATAGAAAAGCGATTTGAATAGTTGATGAGAATTTTTCAAATTTGCTGAAAATCGATCCACAGTAGAAATCACATTTTCGTTTAATTTTTCAAGCTGAATGCAAAAAAGAACATCTTCACCTTCTCCTAGAAAAAAAGACACTGGAGAGTTTCGTATTAATCGCATGATTCGCGCTAAAGAAGTGCGCGTAGTTGGAGAAAACATTGAAACGGGTATTTACCCCATCGAAGAAGCTCTACGAATGGCCGAAGAGCAGGGGCTCGACCTGGTGGAAATATCGCCCAATGCCAATCCGCCCGTTTGTAAAATCATTGACTACAACAAATTTCTTTACGAACGCAAAAAGAAAGAAAAAGAAATCAAAGCTAAATCGGCTAAAAGCGAAGTCAAAGAATTGCGTTTTACACCCAATACCGACGATCACGATTTCGAGTTCAAGCTTCGTCATGCCGAAAAATTCCTTAAAGAAGGCAACAAAGTAAAAGCCTACGTGCAATTCAAAGGAAGAGCTATCATGTTCAAAGAACGTGGTGAACTCATCTTGCTCAAGCTTGCCGAACGGCTTGCTGAGGTGGGTGTACTCGAAGGCATGCCAAAACTAGAAGGTCGCCGAATGCACGCCATCATCGTTCCTAAAAGCACCAAGAAAAAATCTTGAGTGGCCAAGTAGTGACTCCTATCACATGCTTGTGTACCTTATCGGTTAATAGTGATGTTCCTCTGGTTAAAACAAACGCATCATGTATGCTGCATATTTTGAACAATGGTTAGCCGAAAGAAAACAACAAGATGCGTTTCGCCAGCTTCAACATCCTCAGGGTATCGATTTTTGCTCTAATGATTACATAGGATTAGCACATGATCCCGTTTTTCAAGAGAGTATCACTCACTGGATTGCCCAGCATCGGCTCAGCCACGGCAGTACGGGCTCGCGCTTGTTGTCGGGCCATCATCCATTCTACGATCAAGTAGAACAAGCTATTGCCGATTTCCACCAGGCTTCTTCCGCATTGATTTTTGCTTCGGGTTACATGGCCAATCTGGCCCTGATGTCGGCACTCCCTCAGCGTGGCGATTGGGTGCTTTACGACCAGCTTATCCACGCTTCACTACGCGATGGGCTGCGCATGAGCTTAGCCCATCACCGCTCCTTTCCACACAACGATCTGGATACTCTCGAAAAACTGCTTCAGCAGATTCGTGCACAGCATGGTCAGAAACGCATTTGGGTAGTAGTCGAATCTGTATACTCCATGGATGGAGATCAGCCCAATTTGATAGACCTTTCCCGGCTTTGTCAACATTATGCAGCTGCCTTAATCGTAGATGAAGCACATGCTGTGGGGGTCATAGGGCAAAAAGGAGAAGGACTGGTACAAATGCAAGGCCTGGCCCAAGCTTGTTTAGCCAGGATTGTGACTTTTGGGAAGGCCTTAGGTGCACATGGAGCCGCTGTTTTGGGCGAAGAATGGCTCAAACAATATCTCCTCAATGCAGCTCGTCCGCAAATCTATTCCACCGCATTGCCTCCTGCTACTTTAGCAGCTATTTATTTAGCGTATCAGCAAATCCCCGCCATGCAAGCCCAGCGTGCCCACGTGGCTAATTTGTCGGCATTGTTTCGCCAACAAATGTCTTTACCCACCTCGCCTATCACTCCCATTCAGGCGATTCGCATTCCGGGCAACAGCCATGTCAAAGCCTGTGGTCGTCACTTACAAGCTGCCGGTTTCGACGTGCGCCCCATTTTACATCCTACCGTGCCGCGTGGCGAAGAGCGCCTGCGTGTGGTATTACACAGCTTTAATAGCGAAACTGAAGTGATGGGCTTAACGCAAGCCCTCCATGAATGGCTACGCCAACACCCCGCTACTTCTATTTGAAGCATCTTAGTTGAAAAATCAATTCCCAAGCCGATAAAAACGTTGCGCATTGCCGCCCATCACCGCATCATAAGCATCAGAGGCATACCGCTGCACATATTGTTCAACCGTATGCTTCACCTGTGCATAAGTAGCCGATAGCAAGCACACCGGCCAATCTGATCCAAACAGCAAGCGTGCAGGCCCAAAGGCCTCAAATACCACATCAAAATAAGGATAGATATCTTCGGGTTGCCAGCGCTGCCAATGTGCTTCTGTAGCCCATCCTGAAAGCTTGACGTATACATGTGATGCCTTTGACAGGGCTCGCATCTGGCCCGCCCAGGGCTCCCTCCGTTGTTGCCTAATCAATGGCTTGGCTAAATGATCCACCACCAAAGGTTGCTCTGGTAAATGCTCAATGAGCTTTAAGACGGCTGGTAGTTGGTGAGGATAAATCAATATGTCGTAAGTAAATCCAGCCTTACCCATTTGTGCAATGCCTTGCTGCACAACATGCCTAAGCAAAAAATCGTCGGGCTCGTCTTGCACAATATGCCGAAAGCCCTTTACAATGGGTACCGATTGATAGTATCGTAACCGCTCTTCAAGGCCAGAGCTCTGCAAATCTACCCAGCCCACCACACCTGTTATAAACCGATATGCTGTAGCTAATTGAATTAAAAATTGTGTTTCTTGCTCCGACTGTGTGGCTTGTACGGCCACGCTTTGATGCACTCCCGCTGCAGTCATCTCTCGATGTAGCATCTCAGGCAAATAATCTCGTTTCAACACCTGCATCTCATCAGTAATCCAGCTATCTTTCACTGGATCGTACTTCCAAAAATGCTGATGTGCATCTATCACCAAGGGCATAGGACAAATCTGATGAAAAAATGCATTTCTCGTTGATGCAGCATTCAATTGCGCTCACATTCGTTAACGTCGAATAATCTGAGTGGATGAATGATGTTTCCATTCCCAAAACAAAGCAACAATGATCAACAACAAAAGCAGCAACGAAGAATAGAAAGAAATACGTTGCCCAAGAAAATAAGTGTGGGGATGGAAACGGAAAACGATATCGTGCTTGCCTTGCGGAATATACAATCCTCGTAACAAATAATTGACACGCACTATAGGTACTTCTTTCCCATCAATATACGCTTTCCAACCGGCAGGATAATAAATATCCGAAAACACACCAAACCCATCGTGTGCATTTTGCGATTGATAATGCAACTCATTAAGCCCATATTGGGTGAGGCGAATCTCTGTCGTGCTATCGGTCTGAAACTGATTGGCAGGAACCAACTGGTGATACCGTTGATCAATGACCACCGTTGTGGCAGGGTCAATATTATTCAAACTTAAAATCTCAGAATCTGCATTGGCAGCCCAGTGTACGTCGTGTATAAACCAGGCATTGCCTAATGCATGCGGATTGCGAATGGGTGCTGCCTGCGGGCTCAAGATGAAATACCTGGTATTGAGCATATTGAGTACGGGCGACTGCCCAAAAACTTCTTGCACGCTGCTATCCGACATGCGAGAACTTTGCAAAATGCTGTACAACCTGGTGATGGCTGGCATCAACTGATAGTCGATTAAATCTTGATAGCGCCAAAGCTTTGCAGGACTATATCCACCAACAGATTTTACAAAATAAGAAGTCAACGCATCGTTAAAAATATTGTTGATGCCTACACTCAAGTTAAGTACGCGGAAATAAGGATCCGTGTCGGCTTGAATGTGTTGAATAGCTGGTGAAGGCTGGAAAATTTGTTGCAAAGAGAGTTCATCAGTAAAATTTTGATCGTTCAAATATCTTTTATCTACAGCCCAAAGATCAATGAATACGGCAAAACCAATGATCGCAAAAAATATTCGATAGGTAATCTTATGTTGTATCCACAACCAAATCAAAATAACTGCTACAGCAATCCATACCAAGCTGCGCAAAGCATCATGGTGCAACAACGATGCCCGATCTTCACGTAAAGCATTGATAATAGTTTGGCCCAATTGAGCATTGCCAAAGGCTTGCATCAGTTGATTGTCGTTCGAGGAAACATAATTCACCAACATACCCGACCCTATTACCAACAGCAATACGCCCATAATGAGTACTGTGTATTTAAACAACCGCAAGAGGTCGGCTTTCTTCCATTTACCATGCACAAGCTCTTGCAAAGCCCATGCAGCCATCCATACAAAAGTAAACTGCGGAATCACCATAGCCATAGAAGGCGCTCTAAACTTGTTGTATAAAGGCAAATGATAAAACAAAAAATCATTGATAAATGCAAGGTTTTTACCCCAGCTGAGGATAATACCGATTGCTGTAGCAACAATCAGCCACCATTTGTGTGGACTTTTCACGATAAAGCAAGCCAATAAAAACAAAAAACAAATGATAGCACCAAAATACACGGGAGTCGTGAAGGGTTGTGGCCCCCAATAAGCATACTGTAAGATTTGCTGAGCTACATTTTCAGCCTGCTGCCCAGATATGCCTTGATTTTCTAGCGTTTGCAACACATGAGAATCAGCAGCCTGGCTGGGTGTTACAGGCCCACCATACACGTTAGGAATAAGAATGGAAAAAGTTTCTAGCTTACCTAAACTCCATTGAAAAGCATAGTCGATATTCAACCCTCCCTTCCCTACTTCTGCGTTTTTCTTCGCTAAGGTGAGCTCGCTCTGGCTATCGCGAATGGAATATTTAGCATATTCTCGAGTAATCAACAAATTATCGGCAGCAGGCAATAAGGCTAAGACAGCTGCAACAATTAATATAGTCGTGGCTATGAGAAATGATTTCCATTGCTTAGTGCGTAAGCTCCACACAAAAAATCCAACAACCATGCAAAATCCAATGATAGCTGCATAATACATGATCTGCAAATGATTGTTATACACCATCATGGCCGCCATGAGTGCCGTAACCACACCACCCGTTATCCATTTATGGCGATGATACAATAACCACATACCAGCAAAAACCATGGGCATATAAGCCATGCTCATCATCTTGGTAATATGCCCAGCGCCAATAATGATCACATTATATGAAGAGAAACCAAATGCAACGGCACCAATTAAACAAATGACATAGTCGAAACCCAACACCGAAAGCAATACATACATGCCAAGCATGGCTAAAAAAAGCATGTTTACTGGCGAAGGCAAGTTGAGGGTAAATACACGATTCCCAAATCGCAATAAATTGTCTGTAGGACCCGTAAACACTAAGTAACTAGGCATGCCACAAAACATGCTATTAATCCACAACGGATGTTCACCAGTACGCTCATAAAAATCTTTTGCCTCTTTGCTCATACCTTCTACCTGCACCATATCGGATTGTTGCAGTACTTCACCTTGCAAAACGGGACTACAATACACAAATGCCAGAACAACGAAGATGAGCAAGGCAATGAGATGAGGAATTAATTTTTTCCAGAAAGCTAATTGCATGGACTTACATTAAAATACCCGCACCAAATATAGAAGGAATTTTTCAATGAAAACTTTTAGTAAGGCAAATCTCTCAACTTGTTGATATCGGGAATATACACTTTGCCTGAACGAATCTGAATCAATCTTTCATCACGAAAATCACTTAACACCCGAATGGTCGACTCCTTGGCAGTGCCAATATATTGTGCCAGTTCTTCACGGGTAATAGGCAAAGGATGATCTTCAGATAATGCATTTTTCTCATACAAATCAATCAAAGCTGCAGCCACTCTTTTGCGCAGCGAGCTGTAGGCCAACTGCAAAAGCCGTTCTTCTTTCTGATCGAGTGTTTGTGAAAGCAACTTGATAAATGTAATCGTTACCTGATGATCTTGAAAAATTTGTTGCAAAAAATGTTCTTTCGAAAACAAGCACAATTCGGTTGGCTCAAGTGCTATAGCCGTTTCTCGATAAGGTTGATCTTCGATGAGTGCTACAAATCCAAAATAATTGCCTGCAGTGAGGATGTCAGAAATATATGCTTTCCCATCGGGATGCAAACGGGTAATTTTTACGCGGCCCGACTCAATGCGATACAAATATTTAGCGCGTTCTCCTTCTCGATAAATGATTTCCTGTTTGGGCACCTGTAGTTGCTCACTTTCCAAAGCTGAAAACATGGTCTGCTCGCTACGGGAGGTGAGCTCTTCCAAAAAATGTTGAATACTACCTTTCGATTGTCCATAATATTGCTTGATCCAGTTAATCTTATTCAATCGTGTATCCACGGCAGCCAATAATTCTGCATCATCAAAAGGCTTGGTGATGTAGTCATCGGCTCCCAGTTCCATCCCTTTGCGAAAATCGGCCCTTTCTGTTTTAGCCGTGAGAAAAATAAAAGGCACAATAGCGGTTTGTGGATTCTTACGCAACAAATGCAATACACCATACCCATCGAGCTCGGGCATCATGATATCACAAATCACCAAGTCGGGTGGATGCTCATAGGCTTTAGCCACTGCCTCTTTACCATTTGTGGCGGTTTCCACCTCATGGCCAGCAAGAGTAAGGATTTCCGAAATATTATCGAGAATATCGGGATGATCATCTACTACTAAAATGCGGGCCATATAAAAACCAGAATTTATAGATCTGTTTCATTCAAAGGTATAAAGAAAATGATTTCCGTGCCCACCTGCAATTGGCTTTTCAATTGGATGCGGCCTCCAAGCAAATCTATATAACGCTTCACGATATGCAAGCCCAGCCCAGTACCCTGAATGTTGGTCACATTGCTGGCACGAAAAAAACTGGAAAACAAATGGTGTTGCTCTTCTTCTGGAATACCTATTCCTTCATCGCGCACACTCACCTGGAGTTGATGTGCGTCTACTGAAAAATGGAGATAAATGGGCTTATGAGGGGCAGAAAATTTGCTGGCATTGGTGAGTAAGTTCATTAAAATAGCCTTAAGCATATGTTTATCGCTGACAAGGATATCGATGTGCGAATGGTTGACGATAAGATGTTGACCAGGCTTCAACAATGATTGCAACTCCTCTTGAATTTCTTCTATCAATGCTGGCAAAGCAAAAGGTTCTTTGTGCACTTCTACACGCCCTTCTTCAATTCGGCCGAGCGATAGAAAATCTTCGAGTAAATCGTTCATATGCGATACGGCTTCTTTAATGCGTACCACATGTTTCTCGCGCATGGGTTGCTGAGTTTCCTGGGTATAGCGCTGAATCAAGGAAGCCGATGACAAAATAGTACTCAATGGTGTGCGAAACTCATGAGAAGCCATCGATACAAAACGCGACTTGATTTCGTTGAGTTCTTTTTCTTTTTTCAAGGCTTCTTGCAACTCTGCACGAGATTTTTCGAGCTCAATCATGGCCTGCTGCAAGTGTTGGGTGCGGCGCTCTACTTCTTGCTCAAGCTGTTGATTCATACGACGCATCTCTTCGGTAAGCTTTTCTAAAGCTTCTTTCTGCTGCAATAGGTGTTGCTCGGTTTGCTTGCGCAAAGTGATGTCGACCACAAAGGCAATGACGTAAAACTTTTTATGCTGATAAAAAAAGCTTAAGCTCACCTCAACCGGAAATTCCGTACCGTCCTTTTTTTTACCAAATAAGTCACGCCCGGCCCCCATGCGCCGATGGCCTGGATGAACATAAAAATGCTCTCGATGCCTACTGTGCAATTCATTAAACCGCTGAGGAACCAAAGCTTCAATATGCTTGCCCGTAAGTTCACCTTTATTATATCCGAAAATATTTTCTGCAGCAGGATTGGCTAAAACAATATATCCTTTATCATCAGTCAGAATAATGCCTTCTGTAGCGTATTGAAACAAGGCATCCAATTGTTCATCTTCAGCATACAATTTTTGATACAACCCCTTAACATAAAAAGTAAACATGCCCGTCCCAACCACCAGTAACCAAGAAAAAGCAAATTGTAACCAGGTTTCGGTTGATGCCTGATGCTTCATCAAATATGCTCCCCCTACCAAAGTAATAACCGCAGTGCTACACACCGTGGTGAGATAGGTAAGCCAGTTGTGCTGAATAAATACAGACACCAAAATAGCGGTCATGAGCCCACCCACAAAAAACTGATAAGAAGGCTGCCATATGATGAGCACACTACTCATCGCACACAACACCAAACTCAGGATAATAATGGGCCTTGGCTTGAATTCAAACATAAAGTATCTTTAATCACTTGATTTTATGGCAAACCAAATGTAATTTCACCAAATAAAAAAGATGACGAAAATCACCTTTTTGTGGTGACCAAAATCATTTTCCTATCCAACCAATTGTCGAAATTTTGTCGACGATTTCACAATCAGATAAAATATAGCATATGGAATCCACATCACCTACCCCAGCGCCAACCGAACAAGAGAAATTCATTCCTTACGGGGCCATCGTGTGTTTTATCTTGTTTATACTTATCGGTGTAGCCATCTGGTTTACCGTGTATAAAATTATGCTTAGCCGTACTTAAATCAATTTTTTCACTGAAAAACTTATACCCATGGCCATCAATTTTTTAGGTATTGAAGTAGACAAATATGAATTTCGGGCTTTTCTCACCGCTGTAGTGGTGATGACTATTTTTATTTTTTCCATGTTGTATGTAGTAGGTGCCCGACGTAGCGATGTGCCTCAATGTGTCAACTTCGACCCGAGCTACCTGAAGCCGCGAGTGGAGAAAATCGATGATAGCACCTATCAAGTATTTGTCGTGGCACAAATGTGGGGATATCAGCCTTCGGAAATTCGCATTCCCGTGGGTAGCACGGTAAATTTTTATGTAACCTCTAAAGATGTAGTACATGGGTTTATGATTGATCAGAAAGACATTAATATGATGGCCGAATATGGTAACATCACCAAGCGGACTGTGAAGTTCAAAGATCCTGGCGTATACACCATCACTTGCCATGAGTATTGCGGAGTGGGTCATCAAAACATGCAAGGACAAATCATCGTCAACTTCCCACAAGCTCAATAATAACTATAAAAATTATTTGCTCACCCAAACCTTGTCGATATGAAAATTAGTCATTGGTTACGTAATGTGATTTTGGCCGAATTATTTATCCCCATCACACTGCTGATTTTGGGTATTTATCATGGTCTGATGCAAACTATTTATCGGGCTGGATTAATCCATCAATCATCGTTTGCCGGGTTAGACTATTATCAAGGTCTCACTCTCCACGGGGTGATCAATGCTATTGTGCTCACTACTTTTTTTGCAGTGGCTTTTGGGCACGCCACCATTGCTTATTTCTTAAAGCGTGAACCTCGCCGGCAAGCATCGGTAGTGTCGATGTGGCTAATGATTATCGGTACAGCACTGGCTGCTTGGGCTATGCTTGCTCGCAAGGCCGATGTGCTCTATACTTTTTACCCCCCATTAAAGGCTCATCCGCTGTTTTACATAGGTCTCGCCTTGCTGATCGTGGGTTCTTGGATTCCCTTGTTTGATTGGGTAGGATTGCTAAAGACCTGGCGGAAAGAACATACAGAGGAGAAGGTGCCATTGGCCGTGTGGGGCACGATCATCAACTTCATCATCTGGTTTGTGTGTACACTCTCGGTGGCTTATGAGGTGCTGTTTATGCTTTTGCCCTGGTCGCTAGGCTGGAAAGCCACTGTGAATATTGCTCTGGCGCGTACTTTATTTTGGTTTTTTGGGCATGCGCTCGTGTACTTCTGGCTATTGCCTGCTTATGTGATGTATTATACATTCTTGCCCAAGCTGGCCGGAGGAAAATTATATTCCGATCTGGTAGGGCGTATCACCTTTGCTATCTTTCTCATTTTTTCTGTGCCAGTAGGTGTGCATCATCAATTTAGTGATCCCAGCATCGAGCCCAACACCAAACTTACCCAGTCGCTACTCACCTTTGGCGTAGCCCTGCCCAGCTTTCTTACGGCTTTTACCATGTTTGCTACGCTGGAATATGCAGGCCGCAAAAATGGAGGCAAGGGGTTATTTGGCTGGATAGGTCGATTACCCTTCTTCGATAGCAGCCGCTATTTGTTTTCTTATTTTATATGCGGACTCATCTTGTTTATCTTTGGCGGATTCACGGGCATTGTCAATGCTTCATATGAGCTCAATGCTGTTGTGCACAACACCGCATTTCTGCCGGGTCATTTTCACATGACCGT
Source organism: Thermoflavifilum sp. (assembly GCA_023511875.1). Lineage (GTDB taxonomy): Bacteria > Bacteroidota > Bacteroidia > Chitinophagales > Chitinophagaceae > Thermoflavifilum. The sequence goes on along the minus strand of JAIMAQ010000016.1, from coordinate 12,948 downwards.
TGCTGGACCCGTGATTCTGGCTATCTTGGGGATGAGTGTATTTCTGGTGAGTGAGTTAAAGGGGAAAAAAGTTTTTGCACCATCGTTGAATACAATAGTGCCGTATTTGTGGATGATTGGGGTATTTATCTTTTCTGCAGGACTCATGTGGGGTGGACTTGAAGGGGAGCCCCGGCGCACCAATTTAGGACTTAGCTATCTTAATCCTAAAAGCGAATTGTTTCACCCACAATGGGTGCCCGATACCTTGCTCACGATGTGTGGTGGATTCATCATGTTTCTAGCTGCTGTGTTTTTCTTCATCGTGTTTTTTGGCACTTTCTTCAGGAAACAAACCCAGGCAGCCGATGAGCTAAACTTTCCCGTGAGTGAGGCCTTACATAACGAAAAGATTGCCCCCCTGTTCAATGATTTACGACCATGGGTAATCTTGATGGTATTGGTAATCCTCATCGCTTATATTCCAGCTATTCTCGATGTGTTTAGGTATGCTGGCCCGGGAGCACCTCCGTACTTGCCCTCGAGCCCAGTACCTGCTCCTTAATCGCGAAGCGTGTGGTAATGGGTCTTAAAAATAGTACCATGCAAAACAAACGCATGAAATGGTTGATGCTTGGATGGCCATTCCTTATTCTGGCTCTGTCGGTCATGATTTATGCGGTAGTCAATGAGAAACAGCCTTTACCCGACTATGGACAGGTGGAGGGATGGAATAGCCCGGCAAGCGATACACAATTTGTTAGTCATTATCTGTTTATCAATACCCATGGGCAACTGGTAAGTTTGAAAAGCTATCCGAGTAAGATCTTGGTGGTCAATTTTTTCTTTAGCCGCTGCCCTGATGTTTGCCCGCGCATGATGGCCGATTTGAATGATGTGGTTCAGCAGTTTGCTCACGACGATCGAGTACATTTTCTTTCCTTTACTGTTGATCCAACATATGATACCCCGGATCGACTGGCCCATTATGCTTCGGCTATGAATCTTCATATCCAACACTGGGATTTGCTCACAGGTAATAAACAGCAGATTTATCGAACCGCCGTAGTGGGTTTTCGTGTCGATGCTTCATCGGGTAATGGGCAAGTGCCCGAGTTCATCCATACCGATAAAATCATGCTGGTAGATGCTCAAGGAAATATTCGGGGCTACTACAGTGGTATCGTAAAACGTGAAATGCAATTACTAGTAGATGATATTAAAAAACTGGAACATGAGTAAATATTTGCGCATTTGGATGATTGGCCTTAGTACGGTGTGTATTTCCCTGCAAGCCATGGCTGTAGCCGATACGGCTTCTGTGAAAGGCAATGTTAATCGTGGCCAGCAACTCTTCCAACAACAAGCGTGTAATTCTTGTCACAACATTAATCAAAAGGCTGTAGGCCCAGCACTTGCTGGCGTTGACCAACGACGTAGCTTGGATTGGATCGTTAAATTTGTTCGTTCGCCCAAAGCCATGATCGATGCTGGCGATTCTACCGCTGTGTCTTTATACAACGAATACCATATCGTAATGCCCGATCATCCTACCCTCAATAAGCAAGATATTCAAGACATCCTTGCATATATCGATGCCAATGCCCAGGCTGCGCCCAGCTCTAGCGGCCCTGAAATCAAAGCTCCACCGGTTCCTGCACAGCCCAATTATATGCCACTGAGCTTTAAAAACAATGCGGTATTCTTCGTGAGCTTTCTATTTGTGGTCTTGATCTTGGTTATTGTGCTGCTATTTGCCGTGAAAGTAAAAGATGTAGAACGAAATCGCTCGAGTGCAAGTCAGACTTAATACAGGCACTTCTCTTCAAGCATACGATGTGCCATAGATCTACGTCCCCTTCTGGGGACGTTTTTATTTATCTAAATATACCCGACAATAGCTTATTCCACCATTTATTGACCAGTTGATACACATCTTCCGATAAACGAAAATACAACACGGCAGCTCCGAAAACCCCGATAAACACCACTCCTCTGATAGCCGCATCGACTAGTTTTAGCCAGAATGAATGGCTAGCAGGAAGCCACCAGGCTATACCTTGTGCAAGCAAATAGGCTAACGCCGCACTGAGCACGATGCCCAAAGTGGCCTTACTAAAGGGCTGCATTCGAAAACGCCAGTAGATAAACACACAGCGAATGGCATTAAACAACGTGAGAGAAATAGATGCCGTAAGGGCTGCTCCCAACATACCCAAACGATGTACCAAAAAATAATTAAGCACAATGCTGATGAGCGTAAAAAAGATGTTGGTATAAAAATCAAATTTCCAAAAATGAGAGGTTTGAATGATTTGATTATTTACACCAGTACCTAAGTCAATGATCTTGCCTATCCCCAAAATCCACACCACCCATTGTATGCCTCGATATTTTTCTGGAAGGAAAAAAATAATATCGTGAAGGTCTACGCACACCAGCCCAAAGATGGCTAAGCCAATGATCAGCAAGGTGCTAGACGATTTTTGATAAAGCACTTGAATATCGGCATAAGCTTTATCTTTCCAGTGAGAAGCCAACAAGGGTACGGTAATAGCTCCCATGCTACGCTGTGGCACTTCCAATAGCCGAATGATATAGTCGGCAATAGAATAAACACCTGTCTGCGCCAATCCGCTAATACTAGAGATGAAGAAGATCTCCACCGTCTTAGCAAACACATTAAAAACATTCGCACTAAACACATAGAGGCTGAAGGCCATCATACGCCTCCATAGCCTCCGCGTTACTGAACTCACATGCAGGTGCAAATGAAAACGACCGCTACGTATCAGGTATATCAACAATACCAATGCAGGAATGGCAAACAATCCGCTATATGCCTTGATAAACCCATCAAACGACAGCCAACCCGCAGCCACCAGCAAGATAAGCACCGTACCATAAAACCTCACTACCGTTTCTCGCAAGAGATTGGTGAGCACTGTTTGACGAAGTCCCCAGGCAAAGCTTTCTAGTAATGAAAAAAACAACAGAAAAAATACCATCGGGAACAAGTACGGATAGTACTGTACGAACAAAGGAGAATTACCCGAAAACTTTCGAATCACTAAGCTTTTGCCTAACCAACCTACTACCACAAAAAGGGTGAAGCCTATCGCACAAATCAGCAATACCAGAAACGGAAGATCATTTGCCTTAGGCTTCAGATAATCATCATAAAATGGAAAAAATTTATTCACTACAGGTACCGAGCCTAGCGTAGCTAAAGTGGCCATCAAAGCAGCTGCATTGACCATGAGCTGCACCAGTCCAAACTGCTCGGGCGTAAGGAAATGCGTATACAACACCAACACATTAAAGGCGCCAATAGCAAACCCTGCATAGATAAACAAAGAAGATTGAATACTTTGCCGCCTAACGATACCCATGAGTGAGCGAGATTGGGTTAAGAAAGCCAAAAATAATATTTTTGAGGCCAGCCCCACGAAATGGGGATAAAACTTTATATTCGGCATGACCCCATCACGCAACCAGGCAACCGTAGCACACGAACGTCAAGAGCGCCTTCATCCCAGCATTTTTCACCCCCGTTATTATCATCTTAGGCAATTGAAAAAAATGCTGGAGCACGTTGTTGCCCATCACATACAACCCCATGCACCGCATCAAGTATTAGTAGATTATGGATGTGGAAGCATGCCCTATAAATCTTTATTTCATGCATATGTCAACCAATATCTCGGCGCCGATATTGCATCCAATCAAGTGGCCGATATACGGCTCGAAGAAGATGGACGCCTGCCACTCCACAACAACATGGCCGATATCGTATTGTCGACACAAGTATTGGAACATGTACCCAACCCTGATTTATACATCAGCGAAGCTTATCGAATATTAAAATCATCGGGCCTATTGATCTTATCTACGCATGGTATCTGGATGTATCATCCCGATCCAGCTGATTATTGGAGGTGGACCTCTGCGGGCTTGCAAAAAATTCTGGAAAAAGCCGGATTTGAAGTTATTGATGTGCATGGCATACAGGGATTAGCTTCTGCCGGCCTTCAGCTCATACAAGATGCATTTTTATATAAGCTTCCACACCCTGTGAAATGGCTATTCATCCCCATCATGCAATGCCGCATAGCACTAGCCGATAAGTTGCATACTACTAGCAATCGAAAAAAAGATGCCTGTGTATTTGTTATGGTGTGTAAAAAAACACATTGAATATGGTGGTGTGCATTACCCAACCCAATAAGGGAAATGTTTATTCCGAAACATTCATCAGGCAGCAAATTGATGAGCTTAAGCATAAATTTGAGGTAAAAGTATTGTATGACAACTGGCTTCCTCAACGAGAGCAGTCGGGCAAGCTGCTTAATCCGCTTCCTTTCTTTTTGATGCATAAAGCATGCAAAAATTTATTTCATTCGGAAGATAATTTCTTTAGCTTATATGGAATCATTCGTTATCTCAAGCAAAGCCATATTCAGGTGATGCTGGCCAACTACGGTGTAAGTGGCGTAAAGGTATGGAAAGCTTGCGCCCAGGTAAATGTGCCACTTGTGGTTCATTTCCATGGCTTCGATGCCTTTCACTATCCTACCTTGAAGCGTTATGGCACTGCTTATCGAGAGATGTTTCGTTACGCGAGCTATATAGTGGCCGTATCTGAAGATATGCACAAGCAATTGACTGGCCTGGGTGCCGATGAAAAAAAAGTGGTAACTATCCCTTATGGTGTAGACATTCAACGTTTCCGTCTTCCCGATAGGTTATCGGTTGGTAAGTCTACCGAAGCTATTACTTCTACGAGCTCAACAACAGCTTCACTTTTTTTAGCTGTAGGACGTTTTACTGCAAAAAAAGCTCCTCATCTTACGATAAAAGCTTTTCATCGAGTGTTACCCCATGTGCCTGCATCTAAACTCATCATGGTGGGCAATGGAGAGTTATTTGATCAATGTAAGCTGCTAGCTCGAGAATTAAAAATAAACGATCATATTGTATTTACAGGTGCTTTGTCACATGACGATATCGTAAAGCTCATGCAACAAGCACATATATTTGTACAACATTCGGTGACAGCACCAGATGGAGATAAAGAAGGAACACCTGTTGCTATCTTAGAAGCGGCAGCTAGTGGACTACCTGTGGTAAGTACTTTTCATGCAGGTATTTCTGAAGCAGTTGTTCATGGGCAAACAGGGTTTTTGGTGCAAGAAGGAGATGTAGAAAGCATGGCAAAATATATGATTCAATTGGCACAAGACCAAGTACTACGTACGCACATGGGCATGGCTGCAAGAAAACATATGGAACAGCATTATGCAAAAGAAAAGCAAATAGAGAAATTAAGTAAACTGCTATTAGAAGCAGGTGGCAGATTGAACGTATAGAAACAAGATTGCAAAGTTTATCATACTGATCTTGTTATAGCATCACCATGCTGCATTAACGAAATAATCTTTTTAAGCGCCTTTTGATCTTACTAGAAATACTCATGCCCGAATATTTTCGTAAATATTCACCAAAAAGGCGCTCTACTCTTTCATTATTTTCTATAGGAATCTTTTCTATGTGAATGGGCCTATCACTGACCTCGGTTTGATAAGGATCTTGTTCTTCGAAATATGTATGTGTGGCATCGGGCACATTTCCTTCATGGCTCACTAAAGAAATGGCAGGATGAAGCGTAAGCATCTGATGCAGATAAGCCACTGCACGCCAACATACAGCCCAAGAATCGATCTTACCTGCTATTTGCAAGCGCAACAAGCGAGTATATGGATATCCACCCCAGAAATTAAATTCTCGTTTTAATCCTTGCTGTAAGATTTGATGATACAATTTCTCAGCATCATGATCAAATAATTGCCAGGCACGCTTCCAGGTACCCCATCCCCAGCAGCCTGGATCACGAATAAAAAAACTAGAATAAGATGAAGCCTGAGGAAATAAATTTTTGTCTAAGCCCAGTCGATAAACGGGATAAACATATCCATGCACAGCCAGCACTTTCTCTTCTGATGCATATAAGGTAAGTGCTTCATTCATGTACTGAAGAAAATAAGGAGATACCTTCAGATCATCTTCTAATACAATAATACGTCCATGTTTGTTAATCACCTCAGTAACTCCTGCAATGATAGAGCTCGCCAATCCCTTGTTGGTCTCTGAGGCAATAATATGCACTTCTTTAAATTGATGGGCCCATACAGGATCTTGAATAATGTTTCTTACTTGTTGAAAGCGTGCCATTTGCGTAGTCGTAAAATTTGCCTTAGGACCATCGGCAAACACATATAGTATAGAATATCTGGCTTCTGCATTTTTGGCTAAATGTTGCAAGGTTTGCAAAGTAAGCTCGGGTCGATTGAATACAAAAAGCGCAATAGGAGCAAATTCAGATATAGAATGGCTACTCATAAAATTCTTTATTGATATGGATTACCCTTATACGGGATTATCGAAGTAAAGATAGTATATTCTATGTATCAGATAGCTTTTACGCCCTCGTGTTAAACCATATGAATGGGTTTATTAACGGCAGTCGTTTAATTGAATTAAAAAAATTGTATGCATGTCTAGCTTTATTTTTTTCAAAATAATGTTAAAAGTTAAAACTTATTCATGATCTCAATGACACGATAAATATCGTCTGTTGTATGTGCTGTTGAACAAGGCAAGCTTAACGTAGTTCTATGAATTTCTTCCGATATGGGGTATGTTTGTCGGTTATCTAATATGCCCTTCATGGCTTTTTGCTGATGAGGGGGGATGGGATAGTGAATATCTGTTTGCACTCCGTGATCCAACAAATATTTTTTTAACTGATCTCGCTGGGGATGGCGAATATTAAAAATATGATATACATCCACATAATCTGGATGCACGATAGGCTTGATAAAGTCGTCTTTTAAATACTGCAAGTACAGGCTGGCTAATTTTTTCTTATGGTCATTAATTGCCGATAAATATTTTAGCTTGACAAGCAAAAAGGCAGCCTGTACTTCATCGAGCCTTGAATTGTATCCTACCAGCTCATTGTGATATTTTTTTTCAGAACCATAGTTACGCAGAATAACAATTCTTTTTGCCAGATCTGGATCATGGGTCACCACAGCTCCTCCATCACCTAGTGCCCCAAGATTTTTGGTTGGATAAAAGCTAAATGCACCATATTCTCCAAAGGTGCCCGCATATTGATGCTTAAATTGAGCACCATGCGACTGAGCACAATCTTCAATGAGCTTTAAATTTTTTTGCTGACAAATTTTTTTAATTCTATCCATCTCACAACATTTCCCATACAAATGCACGACCATTACTGCTCCCGTCTTAGGTGTAATTGCAGACTCTATTAAATCGGGGTCAATATTATACGTTCGAATATCGGGCTCTACAAGCACTGGCGTTAGTCCTGCATGTACAATAGCCAGTATGCTGGCGATATACGTATTAGCAGGAACAATAACCTCTGTACCAGGTTTAAAATCAAACGCCCTTAAAGAAAGGGTCAATGCTTCCAATCCATTGGCCACACCTACACAATAAGATGTTTGCAAATAGTTGGCAAAAGCTTGTTCAAATTTTTTTACCTGCTCGCCCAAGATATACCAGCCGCTTTCTAAAACTTCTGCAAAAGCCTTATACAGTTCATCAAAATAAGGTTTATTAACCAATTTTAGATTTTCATAAGGTATCATGGCGTTCTGGAATATGGTTCATAAATATAGTCTGCTGGATCAAATCGGGTTGAAGCCAATACAAGCAACACGGCGTCTGGAGTAAAATGATGCATGATATGCCAATCTTTGGTTTCTAAAATCAAGCACTTACTCGGATGATCAAGAAAAAAATCTTCTTGCTTTTCCCCATCATCATTGGATACAATACAACTTCCATGCAAGCAAATGGCCGCTTGAACAGTAGTTTTATGACGGTGTCCTCCTCTTACCGAATCATCTACACCGTAGATATAAAATATACGCTTGATTTCAAAAGGAATCTGATCTTCAATCACGGTGAGATTACCTCTTTTATCGCTATGTGTAGTTAAATGAATAAGATATGCCATTTCAAGCGTATTTTTCTAAAAATTCTTGCAGTGGATATACATGATAAATATTCCTGAATCTTCTGTAAGCACTCACCAAAACATGTTTCAAACCTCTTGGCGATGCAGTAGCTCCATGCGGATCAAAACTACTATCAATAGACCATAATTTTTGTTTCATGTCTTCAAGTCTGGAAATGTGTGGTTTGTAAAATAAGCGCAGCACATCTTCACTCAATGTGCGCCTCCCCAGCTCTATATAACCATTTTGAAAAAATCGGAGATAATGAAAATGATAAAAAATGGGTTCAAAAATATGACCTGTACGTTTATCTGTGCAGATTAATTTTTCTCCTTGTCGTTTTACCTCATATTGTTGAATATTCCACGGTGCTAGTCCACCACCTGGATGTTGCAACACCCAAACTTTTTCAAATCGTTCAGGCCAATCGTCAAGATATTTTTGATCACCAAATTTTCCATCCTCTATACGTGCATAACACCATTCCAAACAACGTTCACGCCACCATTTCAACGCACGTAATCCATATACATCATTTTTAAAAGTAATAAACTGCACGCAATACTTTCCAGCTATTTGCGACTTTTCATATTGTGGAGAATATCGATGTTCAGTAATGAGAATGGAGTGATCGCCCATTTCCTGAAAACAAACAATTGGATCATTATAGAAGTATAAATCGGCATCTAAGTATGTACAATGAGGTAAATTAAACTTCTCTATACAATATAAAATAGTAGAGGGAGTGCTCGTCCAACAATATTCAGCAGGAGTTCTGGTAGGCTTTACCCTAAGTAAATCTTCATCTTCAAAACTAGATAGGGGAATTACCGTTACACGATCCAGATGGAGTTTCTCCAGCATATGATATGACCTATCATCGAAGCTAAATATATACAGATGAAAATTCTGACAAGATGCTTTTAAAGATTCATACATCACCAATCCACGGGTTAAGTAACGGCTATCAAATAAAGTGCAGAAATATAATGGAGTACTAGACATGGCTAATATACTTGTTATGAGTATACAGATTGATATAACGAATTATCGAATCTGGGAAGACTTTCTATACAAATATCACATAGAGAAAATATGCGTATACGTCTGTGCATCACATTCATGCCGATTCTTTTTCTAAGACAAATATAGGAACCACACAGAACAGGTTAGGAAACAAACGAATGAGAGTATTCTTCAGCTGATTATGCGTTTCATCAACAGATAATTTCTTTACTGTTAACCCTCCTATAGCCTGGACAAGCTCTAAAAAATCTTTTATAGAGAGTTGATGAATATGCCCTGTATTGTACCAGCTATATCCAAACAACATCTGCTTAGGCATCCTTCCTTTTACCAACATTTCCCATCTGTTTTTATAAAAAGCAAAATTAGGAAATGATATCACCTGAAACTTAGCCACTCGCTTCATTTCTGAAAGAAGTACTTCTGGATAACGTACCATTTGCAAGGTAACATTACATATCGCATAATCAAATGCATCATCTGGAAAGGGTAAGGATTCATCGATATATCCTTTAACGACTTGTAAACCCTTTTGCTGGCATATAGATACTCCCGTTTCACTCAATTCAATACCATAACCATTCACCTGTTTTTCTACCATTAATTTTTGCAATAGCGATCCGTTTCCACATCCCAAATCAATGACGCTCGACCGTAAAGGTATGCAAGAAACGATTCGGGCATACTCTGGCCTATCTTCCTCCGGGAAGTGAGTATAATCGTAACGACGATTGTCATTCTGATCTGGCCGATCTATCATTTTTTACCTCATTGATCTATGCTAAACGAAGTGCCTCGAAGCCACCATAGAGCAATCGCATCTCATTAAGCTATTGCTACGTTGTTTCCACTGCACGATCATTTACCACACATTCACTTCCCTTTCGAGCATGATACCAAATCGTTCGTACACGCTCTGCTGGATGCGATTGGCAAGCGACAGAATTTGTTGCCCTGTAGCTTTTCCATAATTGACCAATACCAAGGCCTGATGCTGATGAACGCCTGCATCGCCCTCTCGATAACCCTTCCAGCCACATTGTTCAATGAGCCAAGCAGCCGCTATTTTCATGGTTTCATGCTCACCAGGATAAGCCGGCATGGTAGGATATCGTTGTTTAAGCGCTTCATACTGCGCCATCGATACCTGCGGGTTTTTAAAAAAGCTACCCGCATTGCCAATCTTTGCTGGATCGGGTAATTTACGACTGCGAATACGAATCACCGCCTCGCTAATCGTTTCCAGGCTGAGCTCTTTTACGCCCATACGCTCGAGCTCTTCCCTCAAAGCCGCATATCCCGTTCGAAAACGTGGATGCTTGCTCAACCGAAAAACTACCCACACAATCATGAGCTTGCCCCGATACGCGTGTTTGAACACGCTATCGCGATAGCCAAAAGCACAATCGGCATTCGAAAAACGCATCAAATCATGCTGCTCTAAATGCCAAGCACCTACTTCTTCAATCACTTCTTTTACCTCTACCCCATAAGCCCCAATATTTTGTACGGGACTGGCCCCTACACTACCGGGTATCAAAGCCAAATTTTCTACCCCCGCATAATGATTGCCTACACAAAACATTACAAATTGATGCCAGTTTTCTCCCCCACCTACTTTTAACCAAACTTCATCGGCTGTTTCTCGCATCACGGCAATCCCCTTGATCTCATTTTTCAACACCAAGCCGCCTACATCGCGTGTAAACAAAATATTACTACCCTCGCCTAAAACCAATACAGGCATCGATTTCCACAAATCACCAATGGCTATTTCCGCAAGCTCTTCTACATGACGCACGGGTGCGAAATAACGAGCAATGGCTTCTACACCAAATGTATTGTGCCTTTTTAAAGAATAGTTTTCTTCCAACGGCATAAGATCAGGTTGAGGCTTACCTACCTGCAAATTAACCACAAAATATGGCTGTTTTTTTCGAAAAAATTTTTAAACGTATTTGTAACACTTAAAATATTTTTTATTTTTACCCCGTCTGAGATCTCATACAAACATGTATAGATGAAACGCCTACGGTTAAATTTTCATGATCATTACAAAGAGCAATGGAAATTTAACCATGGCATGTTCTATTTAGGCTTTAAAACGATAAAATATTTTCAGATGAAAAGAATTTACTTACTCGCAGGCTTGCTCTTTGCGTGGAGCCAACATGCATGTAGCCAATCACAAGCAAAAATATTGCTCAACCCTGCACATGCACAACAAACCATTAGCCGATACATTTATGGAATGTTTTCTGAACACCTGGGCCGAGATATCTACGATGGCATCTGGGTGGGAAGAAACTCCTCTATTCCGAACAAAGATGGAATTCGACTCGATGTAGTAGAAGCTCTGAAACGCATTCATGTACCGGTGATGCGCTGGCCAGGCGGGTGCTTTGCCGATGAATATCACTGGAAAGATGGTGTAGGTGATCCATCGAAACGGCCGCATACCATCAACACCAACTGGGGAGGGGTTACCGAAACAAATGCATTTGGTACGCATGAATTCATGGAGTTCTGTAGGCTTGTGGGTTGCGATCCCTATATCGCTGGAAATGTGGGCAGTGGCACGGTGCAGGAAATGTCGGAATGGATAGAATACCTCAACTCCAATCAAGAAAGCACTATCACCGATTGGCGCAGGCAAAATGGGCAAGATTCGGCCTGGAAAGTGCCTTTCTGGGGCGTGGGCAACGAAAGCTGGGGCTGCGGGGGTAATATGACGCCTGAATACTATGCCGACTTATACCGACGTTATGCTTCATTTTGCAAAAACTATCCAGGAGCACCTCTAAAAAAAATCGCTAGCGGGCCTAATGGAAATGATCTACACTGGATGGAAACGTTGTTGAAAGATATTCCTCACTGGATGATGTGGGGCATATCGCTTCATTATTATACCGTTCCCACAGGCAATTGGCAGCACAAAGGCTCGGCCACTCAATTTGACGAAAATGAATATTTCAGCACGCTGAAACGAGGATTGTATATGGATAAGATCCTGGACGATCAAGCTACCCTCATGAACCGCTACGACCCACAAAAACACTTGGCCCTAGTGGTCGATGAATGGGGAGTGTGGACCGATGTGGAGCCTGGCACCAATCCCGCTTTTTTATACCAACAAAATAGTTTACGCGATGCCCTGGTAGCCGCTTCCACCTTAAATATCTTTAATCAACATTGCGATCGTGTGCGCATGGCCAATTTGGCTCAAACGGTGAATGTATTGCAATCGGTGATCCTTACTCATGACGCACAAATGCTGCTCACGCCAACATATTGGGTGTTTGACCTGTATAAAGTACATCAGGATGCAAAACTCGTACCGCTACAACTACAATCGCCCTACTATGTGTTTGGAAACGATTCCCTACAAGCTATCAATGCTTCGGCATCAATCGACTCTACTGGAAACTTACATATAACACTGGTAAATATTAATCCCCATCAATCTTTACCCGTTGAGCTTAACTTCTACGAAGCCACAACATGGAAATTCCTGAGTGGCCAACTCCTCACCTCGGCACGGATAAACGATTGCAATACTTTTGAACATCCCAACCTTATTCATCCTACAACCTTTGGAGATGTGCGACAAACAGGGAATTCATGGACGGTGAATATGCCGCCCAAATCGGTGGTATTGCTTACCTGGAAAAAATAAATAGCCTGGGTGCAACGCTGTTGCACCCAATACTTTTTTTGATGGCTTTCGCTGCTTCACACCATTTTTCTGAAGGTCAATGTGAGAAGATGACATGAAAAAGATTACTGGAAGTTTGATTTGATGGAGAATGATGTATCCTTCTTTCTTTGTCTTGAAACAAAGAAAGAAGCAAAGAAAATTCAAGACTGCCAGAAAAATGGCTAAAATGGGCTC
>JAIMAQ010000015.1 GCA_023511875.1 Thermoflavifilum sp. | reverse complement strand
ATTACTGGAAGTTTGATTTGATGGAGAATGATGTAATCTTCTTTCTTTGTCTTGAAACAAAGAAAGAAGCAAAGAAAGTTCAAGACTGCCAGAAAAATGGCTAAAATTAACGCCATTTGTCTGAAGGTCGTTTGGCGAGGCTCCACGGTCACTGAGTAGCGAAGCGTATCGAAGTGAGCGGGGAGCAGGTGCACCGTATCTCGATACATACACTTTATGTTTGTCAATTTTTTATTCCCTATAAATGCTTGCCAATGAGTCGAGAATATGCAGTTGTTCGGAGGACTATGGTATAGCTTTAACCAGAATAATTTTTTATGTGTTTAATTTATTTTAACGGCTGCATAATTCGTAAAACAGGTTTCCCTTTTACATTTTCTAGAGGAAAGAAGATCAAATGTGTCTTCTGATCAACACTTACCGTATGTGCATTAGAATGAAAATAGGCTTCACCGATTTTTTATATGATTTTTGGTTACCTGAAATACGGAAACTCTTCCGCTTTCTTTTTAATTTTTCCTATATTTGCAGCGCAAATAGGCGATGGAGTTCGCCATAAATTGCCTTCCTAAAAGGCTGATGACTCCTGTACAAATCCGAACTTATTTATTTTTGTCGAATGATGTACAGGAGTATTTTATTAGTAGGCATAGGTAGTTTTGCAGGCGGCATACTACGCTTTTTGTTCCAGTCTTTTGTTCAGCGTCACTATCCTTTCCCTTTTCCCCTGGGCACTTTATTGGTGAATGTGAGTGGCTGTTTTCTCATCGGTATCATATATGGCTTAACAGCCAAGGGTGGAGTGCTTTCTTCTGAAATGCGCCTTCTGCTGGCCACAGGTGTGTGTGGAGGATATACCACATTTTCATCTTTTGCATACGAGAATGTTTCCTTGCTGGCCGATGGGGAATGGTTTTATTTTGGATTATATAGTGTGTTAAGCTTTATGCTTGGCTTAGCTGCAGCATATGCAGGTGCAGCAATGGTGAGATTGTTTTCTTGATGCCCATAAACATCAAAACTATGCAAGACTTACAAGACTTAAATGGGGATTCCAAACTCTTAAGAATATTTATTGGAGAACGGGATAAGCTTGGCCATCAGCCTTTATATGAAGCGATTTTATTCGCTGCACGCAAGCATGGAATGGCTGGCTGTACGGTGCTTAGAGGCATCATGTCGTTTGGCGCAGGCACGGTTGTCCACACGGTTAAACTTATTGACATCAGTGAAGATTTGCCTATCGTGGTGGAGATTGTGGATAAGGAAGACAAAATAAATGCATTTATGCCCATTCTTCATGAAATGATGGAAAAGGCAAATTGTGGGGGATTGATTACCATTGAAAAGGCTTATGTGCTGTATTATTCCCATCGCAAGAAAACATAAATGGCTGTTGAGATTGAACGTCGTTTTTTGGTGAAACCCGAATACTGGCAAGAGTTGTTGGCCAGCAAACAACTCGAAGGCAAACTCATCATTCAAGGATATTTATGTATAGAACAGCATACTGTTGTACGCATACGCATGATAGAAGATCAAGCATGGATAACCATTAAAAATAAAATTAATGAACTCATTCGAAGAGAATATGAGTACGCCATTCCCCAAGGCGATGCCCAACAAATTATACAACATATGTGTGGCAATCAGGTAATTATTAAAACGCGATATAAGGTATGCATAGATGATACAGATTGTTGGGAAGTGGATGTATTTCACGGGAAAAATGATGGCCTAATCATAGCCGAACATGAACTCGATGATCCTGAGCAAATTTTCACATGTCCAATATGGATCGATCAAGAAATCACGCATGATCATCGATACGACAATATGTATCTAGCAAGGCATCCTTTTAAATACTGGTCAGATGGAAAAGACACAGACGATTGATTTGCCTGAGAATTATTTTCGAGTGTTTCGATCACTGGCACAGCTGATCGAAGAAAAATTGGTGGCTATGGAAGAAACCTTTACTCGATTTCAGCGTGCTCCGAGGGTGCATTTCATCTATGAAAACGATCTGAAACCAGAAACGATCATGGATATTCAAGAACAGATTCGCCAGATGTATCAAGTACTTCAGACGTTTGTTGAGCGTTATCAGATCCCGGTAAAAACATTTAGTTTACGTAAACAAATTTTGGTACAAAACGCTTTCCTATGGGAAGATCTAGAAAATTCTCGAAGTAATCGTATTAGCGGTCATGGAATGGTTGATCAACGGGTCATGCGCGAGTTAGATGATTTTCTGGATCAGATGATTCAATTGTCGAACCATATCCAACAAATCGTCGAAAAAGATTAGTTGTTTTTGTTCACCTAAACCCAACCATATGAAAATTACACATGTACATGCACGAGAAGTACTCGATTCGCGCGGAAATCCTACAGTAGAGGCAGAACTTACTTTAGAAGGTAGATTTACGGCTTCGGCCATAGTACCTTCTGGTGCGAGTACGGGCGAAAAAGAAGCGGTTGAGCTACGCGATCAGGATTTGCAACGCTACAAGGGAAAAGGTGTTTTGGTGGCGGTTAAACATGTAAATGGGGAAATCGCTGAAGTACTATTAAATAAAGATATTGCTGATCAAGCTGCTCTCGATCACTTACTCATTGAGCTAGATGGTACATCCAACAAATCGCGTCTTGGTGCCAACGCTATCTTATCAGTATCAATCGCTTTTGCTAAAGCCATGGCACAGGCAAAAGGTATACCTTTATATGAACAAATTGAAATGCACGATGAGTATCTGATGCCAGTGCCTTGCATGAATGTGATCAATGGAGGTAAACATGCAGACAATAGTATCGACTTTCAAGAGTTCATGATTGCTCCACATCATGCATCTTCTTTTCGAGAAGCCATTCGAATGGGCATAGAAACTTTTCACACATTAAAAGAAATTTTGAAGAAAAAAGGTTATGTCACTGCTGTGGGCGATGAAGGAGGCTTTGCGCCCAATCTTTCTTCGAATGAAGAAGCTATTGAAATCATACTCGAAGCCATTATCAAAGCAGGCTATACTCCTGGCGATGATGTTGCACTTTGCATTGACCCAGCAAGCAGTGAATTATGGGAAGCAGGAAGATATGTCATGTTCAAATCGATGAAAGGATCGATGAGCAGCGATGAGTTACTGGCTCTCTGGGAAAAATGGGTTAAACAATATCCGATTGTATTGATTGAAGATGGCATGGCCGAAAACGACTGGGAAGGCTGGAAGCGCCTTACAAAAGCCTTAGGCAAGCGAGTGGAATTGGTTGGGGATGATATTTTTTGTACCAATCCTGCAATCTTCCAAAAAGGTATCGAGCAAGGTATTGGTAATGGTATTTTAATCAAGCTCAACCAAATTGGCACACTCACTGAAACCTTAGAAACTATTGCTTTGGCCAGAAAGCATGGGTATCGATATTTTATTTCTCATCGAAGCGGTGAAACAGAAGATACTACTATTGCCGATCTGGCTGTAGCTACATTAGCTGGACATATAAAAACTGGTAGTGGTTGCCGTGGTGAGCGTATTGCTAAATTTAATCGGTTGTTACGTATTGAAGAAGAGCTTGGTCATCGGGCCCGCTTTGCAGGTAAACAGGCATTTGATATTTCTCAATCATATTAAAATCGATCAACTATGACAGGTGTGCAACATCCTTGGCATGATCTTTCTCCTGGAAAAGATGCCCCACAGGTCGTACATGCAGTGATTGAAATTCCACAAGGAAATAAAAGTAAATATGAGTTAGATAAATCTTCTGGATTGTTACGTCTCGATCGGGTGTTGTTTTCAGCCGTGCATTATCCAGCCAATTATGGATTGATTCCACAAACATATTTCACCGATCATGATCCACTCGATATTCTGGTATTTGCTTCTATACCTTTGGTACCCATGTGTTTGCTCGAAGCGCGAGTTATAGGACTGATGCATATGACCGATGGCGAAGTGGTGGATGATAAGATTATTGCAGTAGCTCATCGAGATGCGGGGTATTTTCATATTCAAGATATTACTGACTTGCCAGCGTATTCCATTGCTGAATTAAAGAATTTTTTTGAAGATTATAAAAAACTGGAACATAAAACCGTGAAAGTAGGCGATTTTCTCCATAAGCAAGCCGCTTATGCTTGTATCGAACAAAGTATACAACGGTATGTAGAAAAGTTTGGAAGCAAACAAGATTAAATCATCTCCTTTGAAATAGTTATGCTTTTTATATGCGATGGGCATTATTCAGCGACGTACACGCCAATTTACCAGCATTAGAAGCCGTGTGGAAAGATTTACAGCGGCATTCTCCTGATATGATATTTTGCTTAGGCGACCTGGTAAATCAGCATGTGTGGAACAATGAAGTAGTGGCATTCATCCGACAACATCAGATCATTTCTATAAAGGGAAATCATGATCAAGGCATTGGGGAAGGGAAGAGGGATTTTCCTTTTTCATTTTCGTCTCCTGATGTAAAACAATGGGGTAAAGAAGCCATCGCCTATACCTTGTCTCAAATCGAAGCTACACATCAGCAGTATTTACTTGAATTGCCCTTGCAGCTGCGTTTTCATTTTACAGCTCATGCACACCCATTGGAATGCTTGCTCACCCATGGTAGTGCTACCTCTATTCAAGAATATCTTTTTGAATTTCTTCCAGAGCAACAACTCCGCGCTGCAGTGGAAGCTTCACATGCCGATGTATTGGTGGTTGGGCATACGCATCGCCCCTATCATCGCGTATTTGCTTTTCCTTCTGGCATGCGGCATTTGATCAACGTGGGCTCAGTAGGTCGGCCTAAGGATGGCGATTGGCGGCCAGTATATGCCATCATCGATTGGCATACTGCTGAAAACCCATCTACAAAAGATTATCTCAGTGTGAGCTTTTATCGTGTAGAATATGATCTGGAAAAAAGTGTAAAAGCTATTCAGCATAGCCCACTTTCTTTATATTTTGCTTCTTGTTTAATGCAAGGACAGTAAAACATATACCATGGCTCATTTTACCCAGCATGAAACCATCCACACTGACGCATCTACCCGCTTTCACAAGCGACGTGCGGTACGTTTTATTTTGTTTTTAGGCATCATCAGCTTGTTTGCCGATATGACTTATGAAGCTGCGCGGGGTATTAATGGCCCTTATTTAGAAATTCTTGGAGCTAGCGCCACTGTAGTAGGCGTGTTTACGGGCTTGGGAGAGCTTATCGGGTATGGTTTGCGCTTGCTATCAGGTTATATCAGCGATCGTTCGCATCGCTATTGGTTGGTCATGTATCTGGGTTATGGCATTAATCTGATATCTGTGCCTTTGCTAGCCTGGGTGGGTCATTGGCAATGGGCTGTAGTGCTTATCCTGGCCGAGCGGGCAGGTAAAGCCATCCGCAATCCCACTCGAGATGCTATGCTTTCTTATGCCGCATCGACTACTGGCCAGGGCTGGGGCTTTGGACTGCATGAGCTGATGGATCAGATTGGTGCTACTATCGGTCCGTTGTTGATGAGCTTGATACTTTGGTGGCGGGCAGATGATTATCATCATGCTTATCTGATGTTGTTTATTCCAGCTGGAATAGCGTTGATCATTCTCTTCCTGGCCAATCGTAGCTATCCCCATCCGCAACAGCTGGAGATCAACGTCGTGCATCTGGAAGAGAAGCAACGATTTGCACCTGGTTTTTGGTTGTATACCATCGCTGCCATGTGCTTGGCTGCTGGCTATGCCGATTTTCCGCTTATTGCTTATCATTTTAAGCAAGATCATCTCCTTGCAGATGCTTGGATCCCCGTGTTGTATGCATTGTCTATGCTTACAGAAGGGCTCACTAGCTTGTGGTTAGGGCGATTGTTTGATCGTTTGGGGATTGGCGTACTTATCGGTATCACACTGCTGAGTTTATGTTTTCCTCCTTTAGTGTTTCTCTTGCCCTTGCCATGGATTATAGTTGGAGTGTTTTGCTGGGGATTGGGAATGGGTGCACAGAGCTCTGTGTTAAAAGCAGTTGTAGCGCAGCTGATCCCGCAAGATAGACGAGCTACGGCATTTGGCTTATTCGACACTATGTTTGGGGTGGCTTGGTTTGCAGGCAGTAGTTTTATGGGATATTTATATGATCATTCGGTTGGTTTGCTGGTGGCATTTTCTATGATTTTTCAACTCATCACTATTTTATTGCTAAGTATATATTTGATGAAATACACATGGAAGCAAAGCAGGAGATAAACTGGAATATAACTGCTATTGATCAATTATATCACCTGGCGGAAGGATGGGTAGATGAATCTCTTCTGCATGAACTGCATGCACTCAAACAAAAAGCACAAGAGCAGCGATTTTATTTAGTAATGGTAGGTTCATTTAAACGAGGCAAATCGTCTTTGATTAATGCCATGCTTGGAGCCCAACTTGCCCCAGTAGCTGTAGTGCCCTTAACCGCTTTGATTACTTTATTTGAATATGCCAACGAAGCCTATGCTAAAGTGCATTTCTTACACCAACCTCCACAATCTATCTCTTTCTCTCAAATTGACGAATATGTTACCGAAGAAAAAAACCCTCAAAACATAAAGCAAGTGGCCTATGTAGAAGTGGGCTATCCTGCGGAATTGTTGCGCGGTATGAGTATAGTGGATACACCAGGCATTGGATCTATTTTTGAGCACAATACACAAACCACAATTTCCTTTATCCCAAAGATTGATGCAGCATTGTTTGTGTTGAGTGCCGATACGCCTATCTCCAAAGTAGATTTGGAGTTTCTACAGGCCCTTTATCAACAAGTACCGAAGATTTTATTTGTTTTAAACAAAGCCGATTTACTTCCTGATGATGAATTACAAAAAATGCTTCAATACAACCGTCGGCAAGTAGAATTAGCCATAGGTAAGCAAAACTTTATTTGGGAAGTGGTTTCGAGTAAACAGGCAGATGGGAAATATGCTATTCATTCATTAATACAACAATTACACCGATTGCTGCAGGAAGAAAAATCGCAAATCATAGAGAAGTCATTACAAAATCAATATCGACTATTGCACCACCAAATTGCTATGCAGCTTAGGCTACAAAAAGAAACTTTACTGATGCCCGTAGCTGAACTCGAAAAAAAGCAACAACAGCTAGAACAATCCTTGTTGCGCATGCAAAACCAGAAAGCAGAATTCGAGAGTTTGGTAAATGGCCGTATAAAATCTATTCAACAACAGGTTGATAAATCTATTCAATCTCTTACACAACAATGGCGGGAACAACTTCAACAAAAATATATCTATCAAGCTGATCATACTTGGACAGAAATCTTGCAGCAAGGAATGGTGACATATCAAGAGCAACAAACATACGCTTTAATTCAATCATTAGAGCAAGTAAAGAAAACATTAGAACAGAATACCAGAGAGCAGTTTCGAGAATTGCTGGAAGAATATGCTTCACGATCACAAAGCTTTTTACAAGAACTTACCCAATATTTACATTCTTTGCTGGGAATAGACTTTCATTTGATTGCTAATCGATTTGATTTAGATGTATATACTTCTTTTTATTTCGATTATGGAAAAGGATTGTCTGTGCAATACCTTTCCTCTCCATTTTGGATAAAATGGTTACCAGCCAACTTAAGGAAAAAATATTACTTGAGAAAGCTATATGATCATTATCAGCAACTGATTACTATCAACGCTTCTGGAATGATTTATGACCTGCAATATAAGATTCAAGAATCTTTCCGCAAGTTTAATTATGATTTGCATGAACATTTGCACCAACTCATACATCGTATTCAAGAAATTATTCAGGAGACATGGACACATCGCGCCCAAAGCGCTTCTCATATCCAAGATCGAGTGGATGCTCTCGAAACTCGTTTGGTTCAATTATCCCAACATGAACTGGCATGATCATGGATATGCAAACATTATATGATTTAGACATTTTTTCTCGAGATCCTGATCACCATTCAGTATATGGCTTTGTTCAAGACTTTACGCTTACGACTGGTGGCAAAGAAGCCCTACAGAGAAGAATGTTGCACCCCATTACCGAATATACACAACTTGTAGAAGCCCAGCAAACCGTTAAATTTCTCAAAGATCATATTGATTTATGGCGCAACACCTTTCATGCGCAAGAGATCAAATACTTAGAAGAATATTTTCATAGCAACATTATGCCATTGGATGGTGATATTGCTTCTTCATTTTCCCTTCGTATTTGGCTATATCGCTTGCGCTATGGGCCTGATTATGATTTTATTTCCAACAGCATCTATCGACTTGCTCGGTTCATTCAACAATTATATGAATTTGTACACCTGTATGCACGCGAGTCACCGGCAGCTGTGTTTACCGAATTAAAAAGAGTTATTGAAGCCATATTCGCTGAAGATACCCGCAGGCGGCTTCATGCGGCCACAAGCTTTCCTATAAAGCCTCATGAGATTTTTTATCTCGATCATTTTATTCGAGCCGATCATCGATCCGCATTTGAATCGATATTGAACGCCTTTTATGAACTCGATGCCTTGTTTGCCTTTGCCCAGGCTACAGCCACTTATCATTTGGTAATGCCCGAGATTAACCAGCCTGGTGGACCATTAGACATAAAAGGATTATATCATTTGTTTTTGCCTCATGCCGTGCGCAATGATGTATATTTTGATGCTACTAAGGCATTTATTTTTCTGACCGGCCCGAATATGGCTGGTAAATCTACTTTCTTAAAAGCCTGTGGCATAGCCGTGTATTTAGCCCATTTGGGCATGGGGGTACCTGCGTCATCGGCTACCATACCCGTTTTTGATGGGATATTTACCGATATTTACATCACCGATCAGGTAGAAAAGGGATATAGTTATTTTTTCAATGAGGTAAGGCGCATACAAGAACTGGCCAGTCATTTGCAGGCTGGAAAACGGTTGTTCATCATGATCGATGAAATGTTTCGTGGCACCAATGTACAAGATGCTTATGATTGCTCGCTTGCTGTGATCGAAAAACTTTTACCCTATCGGAATTCCTATATCGTGCTGGCTTCTCATCTCACCGAATTGGCGCATGCTTTGCAACCCTCAACAGCTATTCGTTTTTATTATTTTGAAGCAGCCGTTCAGGATCAGCAACCTGTGTTTAGTTACCAGATGAAACCAGGCATCTCAGAAGTACGGCTGGGCAGGCTAATCTTGCAACGACAGGGAATACTAGAGCTCCTGGAAAAGGGTAGGACACCACAGGATAGTTGAGCCCAAGAATCTCCCTAATTTTCCAGCGAATTTTCAAAACATCCATCTGAAGTGCATTTATTGTATTTGATCACTTTGTAAATGTCTGAATAGCGCATGGAAAAAGTATTGAAAGACAGCTTTCAACATGTCAATTACTTATGGGATGAGCAATATGCGGCCTCACTGTCGGGAGATGAAGTGGCATTGCTCATTTATCGATCCAATTTATTAGGTGCCGATTTGCGCCTGACCAATTATGCAGGTGGAAATACCAGTTGCAAGACTTCGGAGCCCGATCTTGTCACGGGCGAGCAAGTGCCCGTACTCTGGGTGAAAGGTTCGGGGGGTGATCTAGGTTCATTAACACGGAAAGGACTGGCAGCTCTGAATTTACATCGATTAGAAGCTTTAAAGAAAAGATATCGCGGTTTGGAATTTGAAGATGAGATGGTGCCATTATTTACCCATTGCCTCTATGATCCCCATTCTCAGGCTCCTTCTATCGATACGCCTTTACATGCCTTTTTGCCACATAAGCATGTAGATCATTTGCATCCCGATGCCGTCATTGCCATAGCTGCTTCAACAGATGGAAAGGCCATTATGCAAGAAGTTTATGGCGATGAGCTGGCCTGGGTCGACTGGCAACGGCCGGGATTTGATTTGGGATTGAAGATGGAACAAGTGTATCGAGCAAATCCCCATATCAAAGGGATTATCTTAGGTGGACATGGTTTGTTTAGCTGGGGAGAAACGGCATATGAGAGCTATGTGAATACCCTGACGCTGATTGAGAAAGCAGCTGCATTTTTGGAAAAACATTACGGCAAAAAACGTCCAGTATTTGGAGGTATTCGCGTGCAGGCTCTAGAGCCTGAACAACGGAAAATAAAAGCCGCCCGAATCATGCCTTTTTTGCGAGCTCAGGCTTCTTCTTATCAACGCATGATTGGTCATTTCACCGACGATGAACGGGTGCTGGAATTTGTAAACAGTGAAGACCTGGAAAAATTAGCCCCTATGGGCACAAGCTGCCCTGATCATTTTCTGCGCACCAAAATCAGGCCGTTGATCTTACGATTGGAAGGAGATGTACTGCAGCTCAGCGATGAAGCTATTCAAAATCAACTCAGTGCACAGTTTGAAGCGTATCGGCAATCGTACAAGTCTTATTACGAGCACAATAAACTCCCAGATAGTCCGCCCATGCGCGATCCTAATCCAGTCATCTTGCTATGGCCAGGCGTCGGAATGTTTTCTTTTGCAAAAGACAAACAAACAGCAAGGGTCTCGGCTGAGTTTTATATCAATGCCATTCAAGTGATGAAAGGAGCCGAAGCCATTTCGAGCTACGTGTCTCTGCCTGAATCCGAAGCCTTTCGGATTGAATATTGGCAATTGGAAGAAGCTAAACTCAAGCGATTGCCTCCCGAACGACCTCTCTCCAGAAAGATCGCCTTGATCACAGGAGGGTCTGGTGGAATAGGAAGAGCCATAGCGGAGAAACTAGTTGCTGCTGGAGCATGTGTGGTGATTTCCGATATCGATGAACAAGCTCTCCAGCAAACGCTTAAAGAAATGAAACAACAGTTTGGCCGCGACAACTGTGCAGCCGTATGTGCCGATGTGCGCGATACTCAACAGGTGGAACAGGCCTTTCGGCAAGTGATGCTGGAATTTGGCGGTATCGATATCTTGATCAACAGCGCTGGATTATCGATTTCTAAAAGCCTGGTAGATACCTCTTTAGACGATTGGAATGTGTTGCAAGATGTATTGGTGAAAGGACAATTTTTGATGACTCGCGAAGCCGTCATGTACATGCGCAGACAATTGCCCTATATTCAGGGATGTGATATCGTGAATATCGTCAGCAAAAACGCTTTAGTAGCTGGGCCCGATAATGTTGCTTATGGATCGGCCAAAGCAGCTCAACTGCATATGTCGAGATTATTGGCAGCTGAGTTAGGAAAAGATAAAATTCGGGTAAATGTGGTAAATCCCGACGCCGTGATCCGAGGCAGCAAAATCTGGGAAAGTGGTTGGGCCGAAGGTAGGGCGAAGGCATACGGAGTGAGTGTAGATGAATTGCCTGCTTTTTATGCACGCCGCACTTTGTTGAATGAAGAGATTCATACGGAAGATATTGCTAATGCCGTCTTTGCTTTTGTGGGCGGGCTTCTCTCTAAGAGTACCGGCAACGTATTGAATGTGGATGGCGGCATTGCTGCCGCTTTTGTGAGATAATTGATTTGATCAAGTTTACCTGACTTTAATCCTGAATGATGAGAATCAAAACACAAGACCTTCAGACCATCAATGAGCTGCATCTCAATGCTCATCGGCGAGCCTTTGCTCGGCTCAGCGAACAATTGCAAGAAGCAGGAATAGACCCGCAATCGCTTATCCACTCTTTACACCAGTTGCAAATAGCTATTCCCAGCTGGGCATTGGGCACAGGCGGTACTCGCTTTGGCCGCTTCCCTATTGGTGGAGAACCGCGCAATTTAGCAGAAAAAGTGGAAGACGTGGGACTACTGCATGCCTTGAATCGGGCTAGTGGAGCCATCTCTCTGCATATTCCCTGGGATATTCCCGAAGATGCTGCTCATATCCAGGCATTAGCATCTGAATTGGGATTGCGCTTTGATGCCGTTAACTCAAATACCTTTCAAGATCAACCCAATCAACCATACTCATACAAATTTGGCTCCTTATGCCATACCGATGCAGCAGTGCGGCGCCGCGCTATTGAGCACAATATCGAAGTGATTCATTATGGAGAAGCCTTAGGCTCGAAATGTTTATCTATCTGGCTGGCCGATGGAAGTAATTTCCCCGGACAAAGAAATTTTCAACAGGCTTTTCAGCACACGCTATCTTCATTACAAGAGATTTATGCAGCCCTGCCAGCCGATTGGACAATGTTGATAGAATACAAACCGTATGAGCCAAATTTTTATGCTACTGTAATTCAAGATTGGGGTACGGCTTATTTGCTTTGTCAAAAGCTCGGCAAACAAGCCTTTGTATTGGTAGATCTGGGGCATCATCTGCCCAATACCAATATCGAACAGATCGTGGCTACCTTGATGATGGAAGATATGCTAGGAGGATTTCATTTTAACGATTCTAAATATGGCGACGACGATCTCACTGTGGGTTCCATCAAACCTTATCAACTGTTTCTCATTTTTCACGAACTGGTAGGCGGACTTGCTGCTCGACAACGCCCGGTGAATACACTGGCTTGGATGATTGATGCTAGCCATAATGTAAAGGATCCATTAGAAGATTTATTACAATCGGTCGAAGCCATTCAACTGGCTTTTGCGCAAGCACTTATTGTGAATCGACAAGCGCTGTTAGAGGCACAACAGCAAAATGATGTAGCTTGGTGCCAAGAACTCATGCAGCAAGCCTTTCGTACAGACTTACGTTCCTTATTGGCCGAAGCACGCCTGCAGGCAGGGGGAGCACTTTATCCGCTACAGGCTTATCGACAATTGCAAATACGCCATCATCTTATTCAACAGCGTGGCCGTAAAGCCGTGGCTACAGGATTATAAGGATTGACACGTGTTGCATTATTGACTGCTCTCATTGTTAATCGTGAATCACTATGCCTAAAATACCTTGTGTTGCTGTTTTTGATATCGGTCGTACCAATAAAAAATTTCTGTTGTTTGACCTTTCTTTACACTTATTATTCCAAACCAGCAGCATTATTCCAGATATCACAGATGAAGATGGTGAGCCTTGTGAAGATATTCAAGCCATTGTGCATTGGATGAAGCAAACATGGCAACAAGTAGAAACCCAGCCAGAATGGGAAATTCAAGCACTAAATTTTTCGGCACATGGAGCTGGGCTCGTTCATCTCAATGCAAAAGGAAAAGTGATTAGCCCATTGTATGCTTATGTGAAACCTTTCCCAGAAGAAATCAAACGACGTTTTTTTCAAACCTATGGCCCTGAAGATGAGCTGTGTTTGAGTACGGCTTCACCTTTTTTAGGTATGTTGAATAGTGGCCTTCAATTATATTGGTTAAAATATGCGCGTCCAGCTATATTTCAGCAAATAAGTTTTAGCCTACATCTACCAGAATATTGTTCGTATGTGTTTACGGGTCGAATGTGTAGCCAATTTACCAGCATTGGTTGTCATACGATGATGTGGGATTATGAGCGAAAAGATTATCATCATTGGATAAAAGCTGAAGGATTGGAACGATTGCTTCCACCGATTACGGCGTCGAGATGGAATGGATTTACCCGATATCGACAAGGTATGATTCCTGTTGGTACTGGCTTGCACGATAGTTCAGCTGCACTGCTGGCGTATATGCGCATGGATACGCAGCCTTTTTTATTGCTATCTACAGGCACCTGGGGCATTACCCTGAATCCATTTGCCCGCCAACTTCTTACGCCTGAGGAATTACAACGCGATTGTTTGCTGTATTTGCTTCCCCCCACCGATGATGAACCATTGAAAGTAAAAGCTTCTCGTTATTTTTTAGGCTATTTTCATGACCAACAAATAGAAAAAATAAGTACGCATTTTCAGGTTACCGTTCAAGAAATTTTTCAGCAAAGTGAAGACCTTATGCAAAAGCATCCTCGACTTTTGCAAGATCAGCAATTAACCAAAGTTGATTTTGTGAAGCAGCCCGAATCATTATCTGCATTTACGCAGGCAGGAATGGCATACATAGCTGCATTATCTAGCTTAGTAAAAGAGCAAGTAAATGCTTTACGATTGGCGGCAGAGCAGGCTACACATCTTCCCAAAGTGTATGTCGATGGTGGCTTTGCCAAAAACAAAGTGTTTATGAAATTATTACAAATTCATTTACCCCATACATCTTTCATCGCCACGGATATCCCCGATGGAAGTGCTTTGGGAGCGGCTTGTCATGTAGTAGAGCCATTGCATCGAGAAATATCTCTTGCGTTAAACCGTTACCTGAGTGAAGAAAGATAGCGAAGTTATAATGAATGCCTGCGAATCAAATGAAATTCATTTTTGATATGCTCACTTTTCTTTTCCAAGATTAATTCGGCAGCCAATTTTCCCATTTCTTCATGATTCGTCGTAATTACGGTAATTCCATCTAAGAGTATTTCCTTTAATGGTGTTTCATTGTATGAAATAATTCCAATGTCTTTTCCTACGCGTAAGTTTTTAGATCTACATTGTTTGATTAAATTCACCAAATCTGTTTCTTCGATCACCACATATACTTCACCCTTTTGAATAGGCGTAGAACTAGAGATCTCGCGAATAATATCAAATTCGGTATTGGTTTCTAAACAAAATCGCTTGAATCCCCTCACAATTTCTGGTGGATACGGAATGATTTCTGGAAAAACCAAAATCAATTCTTGATAGCGCCGCAACATATCTTCAGCCTCATATAAAGCATTGCAGATGTCCATTTCAAAATCTTGATATACGGCTCCGTATATCTGTTTGAGTTGAGGGAGATTGCGGTCGAGTAGAATTAATTTCTCAGAAGGAATTTGTTGAATGGTTTCCAACACGAGCTCTGTTTCTTCGTAGAAATGAGGCATGATCACATAATAATCGTATAATCCTAATGCATTGTCGATAAGTGTTTTGAAGATATGGGCATTGAAGTGATGGATATATAGATCTACTTTAGCATCATTTCCCAAGGTGCGTACAAAGCTATTGTAGATTTGTTTTTTGTAATTGCTAATCTTATTAAACACCAACATGATACGCAGAGAGGCTTGAATATCCGTACGATGAATGAAATATCCTTTGCCTTTAACCGAAGTAATAATGCCCCTTCGGCGTAGCTCTCGGTAAGCTTTTTCTACCGTATCGCGCGATAATAAGAATTCCTCACTGAGCTCGTTGATAGAAGGTACTCGTTGACCACGCGTGAGCTTTCGGGTGCGGATGGCATCGATTACGGCATCCACAATCTGTAAGTATTTGGGATTGGCATCCTCAAATTCAATCAAAAAAGGAGTTTCCATGTGCATCATCTGTTGAGTACCCCACAGGGGAATAAACCATTTGGTAGCAGGTCGTCAATTAATGGCCTAATATTACAAAAAATTATTTACAAGACGAAAATTCACACATAGTATTCTCCATCAGCGAAGGTGAACATCATTTATTTTCAGTTGAGCTATTCTTTTTTACCTCCAATTAAATAGATAAAATTGTATTTTTCTGCAACAATCCATTATCCATTAAGCCATGAAAGTCATTTCATTTGCCAAATGTTTGTTAGCTGTTGTGGCACTTGGCAGCATTTTCAGTGGAGTACGTGCACAAATAATCGGCAATCGGCCTTTACAAACGCCCTGGTATGTACAATCTTCTGCTGTGGTAGGCAATGATGGAGCCCGAATTTCTTCACCCAATAACCATGTTAACCTGCGACAATGGTACGTAACCACTGTGCCTCATACGGTGCTAGCCACACTCGTCGACGATGGGGTATATCGGCATATCTTTTGGGGTCGGAATCTGGCTAAGATTCCAGATTCCCTATTTCAAGTGCCTTGGTGGTATCGCACCAGTTTTCAAGTACCTGCTCTTTCCCCTCAGCAGGCCGTACAGTTGATTTTTGAGGGGATAAATTATCGGGCCAATATTTGGCTAAATGGCCAGTTGATTGCTTCAGCAGATACGCTGAAAGGGAGTTTTCGAACTTGGACATTTGATGTGCGCGCTTCTGTACGACCCGGAAAAAACATCCTTGCTGTGCAAGTATTTCCTCCTGGAGCTGGCGATTTGGCGATTGGATTCGTAGATTGGAATCCAGAACCACCTGATCACAACATGGGCATCTGGAGGCCAGTGTGGCTGAAGATTACGGGGCCCATCCGTTTATCACAGCCATTCGTTTCTTCTTGGATCGACACGGTAAGTTGGGATGAAGCCCAGCTCACCGCAAGTGTACAGGTTACCAATACCAGTCATGAGCCTCAGCAGGCACGCATACAACTCTCCATCTTTCCTTTTAATTTCACGGGTGGCAAGCCTATTCATCTCGTGAAAACCATTTCGCTTGCTCCCTACCAAAGTCAAGAATTGGAATTTACTCCAGAAGCGTTTCCAGCGCTGCGCATAAAACATCCGCATCTATGGTGGACACATGATTGGGGTAAACCCAATCTTTATCTCCTGAAATGTAAGGCAGAAGCTGGTACAAGCTATTGGAGTGATAGCGTGCAGATTCGGTTTGGTATCAGGAGTGTTACAGATTATATCACTGTTCAAGGCTTTAGGGGGTATCGATTGAATGGTAAACCCATTCTCATCAAAGGAGGAGGCTGGACTGATCCGATGTTGCTGAATGCTGATTCCGACTATGAACGTGCCGAGATCGACTATGCCGTGCATCTTGGGTTGAATGCTATTCGCATGGAAGGCTTTTGGGGGCATGATCAGCATATTTACGATCTCTGTGATGAAAAAGGTATTCTCATCATGGCTGGTTTTAGTTGTCAGTGGGAATGGAAAAATTTGATGCATAGCCCAGATGATCAATATAGTGCCATCATTACACCCGAGCAAAACCAAATTGCAGCGGCTTCTTGGCGCGATCAGGTTCTATGGTTGCGACATCATCCGAGCATTTTCTTATGGCTATATGGGAGCGATAAATGGCCAAGGCCTTCGCTGGAGCAACAATATCTAGATATCTTGCATCGCTTCGATACCACACGGCCTTATGTACAATCGGCGGCCGAGCACACCAGTGTACTCACTGGGCCTTCATGTATGAAGATGCGCGGGCCATATGATTATGTTCCTCCTGATTATTGGTATGTTGATTCTACTCATGGTGGCGCATTTGGATTCAACACAGAAACCAGCCCGGGTCCTGAAATTCCCATGTTATCGAGCTTAAAGAAAATGATACCGGCAGATTCGCTCTGGCCAATTGGTACGGCTTGGTTGTATCACTCGGCACGCGGTCAATTTTATAACCTCACATATTTTGATCGGGCTATGGAGCAACGGCTGGGAAGTCCGATGAATTTACGCGATTATCTGCGCAAAGCGCATTTTTTAGGTTATGAAGGCGAAAGGGCTATGTTTGAAGCATTTGAGGTCAATCGATTTCGGGCTACTGGCATCATTCAATGGATGTACAACGCTGCCTGGCCTAAGCTTTGGTGGCAGTTGTTTGACTACTACCTCATGCCCACCAGTGCTTTTTATGGAGTGAAAAAAGCTTGTGAGCCCGTACATATTGCCTATAATTATGGCAGAAAAGATGTAGACTTGATCAACAACACACTTCGGCCAACAAGCCCATTGGTTGCCGATATTCAAATGGTTGACCTGAAAGGGAAAACGTTTTATAGACGCACCGTTTCTCTTAAACCTTTATCCCCCCAAGAAAATCGTCATTTACAAGTATTAGATACCATTTCCCATACGCCACAAACCTATTTGTTGGTTTTATCTGTATACAATGCCCAACATGAGGAGATTAGCCACAATGTATATGCACTATCTGCTACGCCCGACTTATTGGATGAAGCCAAATCTACTTGGTATGTGACCCCTCAAAGTCAATACGCTAACCTAAAAGCATTGCAAGACTTGCCATGGGTAAGCTTGAAGGTACGATCCATTTGGGAAAGGAGAGGAAATACCACGCATGTTTTTGTACAGGTTGATAATCCTACTTCACAGATTGCCTTCATGACATATATAGACATACAAAATGCTACTACACATGAATCGATTGCACCTGTGTTTTGGAAGGATAATGATATCACCTTGTTGCCCGGGGAAAAAAGGATAATAGAGGGTTGGATATATACCAAAGACTTGCGTGGAGCAAAGCCTGAAATAGCGGTCAGTGGCTGGAATGTACGAGATGTTATGACACCATAAAATTTTTAATACAAACACAAGCTATGCAGCAACGTAGTCGGCTATTGGTCGGAGTCATTATGTTGACATTCTTTGTGATTTCTTTTTTCACCAATATCATTGGTCCGCTCATACCCGATATTATTCGCAGTTTTCATTTGAGCCTCACGTTGGTAGCAATTTTGCCATTTTCATTTTTTATCGCTTATGGAGTGATGTCTATACCTTCAGGCATGCTGGTAGAGCGTTATAGCGAGAAAAGCGTGATGCTAGCGGCGTTTACTGTTGCCTTTGTGGGTTCTTGGCTTTTGGCTTTATGGCCAGGATATCTAACAGCCATTCTTTCGGTATTTTTAATTGGCTGTGGAATGGCGATGTTGCAAGTTGTGATTAATCCCTTGTTGCGCACAGCAGGGGGAGCCGAGCATTATGCATTTTTTTCGGTTATGGCGCAACTGATTTTTGGATTAGCCTCATTTGTGAGTCCACTCGTTTATGCATGGATTGTATTGCATTTTCATGATCCACATCCAGATCTTATCATCAGCTTGTTGCATAGATTGGTGCAATCGAGCATATCATGGATTTCCCTTTACTGGATTTTTGGATTGATTAGCATAGTGATGTGGATTTTATTGTATATCATACCTTTTCCTCGAGTGGAGCGCACTGCAGAAGAAGCTCATGAACCTTTAAGTATTTATGCACAGTTGTTGCGCAAGCGAGTGGTATGGTTGTTTTTCTTAGGTATATTTTGCTATGTAGGTACAGAGCAAGGATTATCAGGATGGATGTCGCAATTCTTATGGGTTTATCATGGTGCTGATCCCCATCGGATAGGAGCTACTGCTGTTTCGCGTTTTTGGGGGTTGATGACAGTGGGCGGATTGGTGGGTTTACCCTTGATGAAATTGTGGGATAGTCGTCAAGTACTTATTGTGTTCACTTTTTTGGCGATATGTTGTCTTTCACTAGGTTTATATGGAAATGCAAATCTGGCTATCTGGTGTTTTCCATTAACTGGATTCTTTGCTTCCATCATGTATCCTGTAATCATTTCATTAGCACTGAATTCCCTAGATGCCCATCACGGAGCATTTGCAGGTATTCTTATGACAGCTATCATTGGAGGCGCAATCATACCGCTCACAATGGGTTTTATAGGAGATCATGCCGGACTGCGCACGAGTTATTGGCTGGTGTATATAACCTTGTTTTATATCTTGGGCATTGGGTTTTGGGCAAAACCTATCATTAGCAACCAAACCATTCAATGGAGAAAAGATTCACCTTAACCTCAAATGAATTTCAGCTGCATATTAAGCATTTAAAGTGAGCAAACATGTAGAACGGCTTTTTCAAATTGCAGGGTGGATGGGATAGAACCTTTGCGGAACAATCCAAACAATGCAGATCCACTGCCACTCAGCGAAGCATAGCATGCACCAGCAGCATACAGTTGTTGTTTTATATGCTTTAATTCAGGAAAATGTTGAAATATCGGTATCTCAAAATCGTTGATGAGATGTTCTTTCCATGTTTCAATGGGTTGTGTAATCCAGGATTTTAATGAAGGTCTATGAGGCGTAGGTTGCACTTGCTGATATGCCCATGCGGTGGAAATATGCATATTCGGGCAAACAATGAGTAAATCATATCCCGTAAGCTGTAGGTCGATTGGGCTCAGCCGATCACCGCGACCAGTGGCTAAGCAAGGAGTCGATTGTAGAAAAAAGCCACAGTCGCTGCCCAGCTGTTGGGCATAAGTAAGTAGTTGAGTATCGCTAAGCCCTAATTGGAACTTGTTGTTCAGTAATTTTAAAGTGTAAGCTGCGTTGGCCGATCCGCTCCCCAAGCCCGTTCCCGGTGGAATTGTTTTATGCAAATAGATATCTATTTCAGGTAAATTGGGAAAATCATTTTTCATAACCCTATATGCGCGGAGACATAGATTGCTTGCTGGGTCGCCTGGAAGGGGAATGCCCGATAGATGCAATTGTGTAGCAGATGCGGTAATAATCTCTATGGCTTCATACCAGGGAACGGGATAAAATATGGTTTCGATTTCATGATAGCCATCTTCACGTGGAGCAAGTATTTGCAAACCCAGATTGATTTTGGCGGGAGAAAAAGCAATCATGATTTTTGCTTGCGCCGGTTGATTTCGTCACGAATAGCGATGGCCTGGATATAATCTTCACGCTCCAGAACTTCTTCGAGTAGTTTTTGTAATTCTTCGAGCGTCATGTTGTGCAGGTCTTCAGGGGAGAGTTTATCTTTTTTCTTTTCCTCTTTTTCTTCCACTACATAACTTCGTTTGCTCTTTTTTTCTCCGGGATCTTCCAGCAAAATGCCAGCTGCTTCGAGAATATGCTCGTAGGTGTAGATAGGGCATTCAAAGCGAACGGCGAGTGCAATAGCATCGGAAGTACGAGAATCAATTTCAATAATTTCATCGCCACGCTGGCAGATAAGTTTGGCATAAAACACGCCTTCAATCAAATCGCTAATGATTACTTCTTGTAGCTCTACTCCAAATGCATCAAAAATGTTTTTGATTAAATCGTGGGTGAGTGGTCGACTAGGCTGGATATGTTCGAGCGCTACGGCAATGGCCTGTGCTTCAAATCCACCAATCACAATCGGCAGGCGCCTAAGGCCATTTACTTCACTCAGCACAATGGCATGATTGTTTTTTTGCACCATGTTGTGCGAAAGCGCTACTATTTCGAGTTCTATTTTTTCCATAGTTCATTTCCTCTATCAACACCGTATCGGCAATAGGAGAACCCATCACGCGATCAGATATGATGCAAAAATAACAAATCAATCAAAAAATCGTATCTATTCTGCACTAGGCCATTGCCTGTGAAATAAATTAAGAAAGGCCTTTGAATTTTTTCACTGCTTCGATCAAGCGGGGCACAACTTCAAATGCGTCACCAACGATACCGTAGTCGGCCGCCTGGAAGAAGGGGGCTTCTGGATCTTTGTTGATGACCACGATATATTTGCTTCCGTTGACCCCGGCTAGATGCTGAATAGCTCCTGATATTCCAATGGCGATATATAAGTTGGGACGTACGGTGAGGCCTGTTTGCCCAACATGTTCATGATGAGGTCGCCAGCCGGCATCGGCGACGGGTCGGGAGCAAGCCGTTGCAGCGCCGAGTACTTTGGCCAACTCTTCAATCATACCCCAGTTTTCTGGCCCTTTTAATCCGCGCCCACCACTCACGATGATGCTCGCCTCACTCAGGGGTACGCGCCCCTGCGTGGTACGCAGTTCTTTTACTCGAATCTTACGTTGATCGGCTTTTACCTGGCTGGGTTGCCAATTTTCTACGGTTGCCTTGCGGTCTTGTTGTTTTACCGAAAAAGTATTTGGTAATAAGGTAATCACCTTACGTGCGGTATGCACATGCATCCAGGCAAGAGCTTTACCCGAAAAAACTTGTTTTTGAAAGCTGCCGTCGGACTCAGGAAGGGAGCATACACCTGTGAGCAAGCCAGCCTGCCATTGAGCAGCCAGATAGGGTGCTAATGCGCGGCCATTGAAATCGTGAGGTAATACACAAATTTGTGCCTGGAGTTGTTCGAGTATTTCTCGAAATACCAAACTGTATAGTCGGGCATCGAAATCATTTAACCAGGATGAGTTTACGTAATATACGCGATGGGCGCCATATTGGCCTAGATTTTCTAAAGAACTAGGATGGGGTACCTCGCCTATGACAACTGCTATTACCTCTTGTTGCTGAGTTGTAGCCCATTCCGATGCATAAAAGATAGCTTCTAAAGCAGCTTTTTTGATTTCACCTTGGTGATGATCTGCGAAAACAACAATAGCCATGACATCAAAGATTTAGTAGATGTGAACAATTTTAAATTACCCGGGCTTCTTCATGTAACAATCGCACCAATTCTTCTTCATTACCCGGTTCAATGAGGTGTACACCCGATTTTTTCTGAGGCAGGGCAAAATGGTCAATGCTTACAAAATTTTCTTTGGCTTTTTCGGGAGCAGCGATCACCTGCAACGGCTTTGTACGTGCAGCCATGATACCACGCATGTTGGGAATACGTTGTTCGGCAATTCCTTTTTGACAAGAAACTACTAACGGAAGCATGGCTTCAGCTATTTCTCTACCCCCATCTATTTCACGTTCTACGGTGGCGATTTGGCCATCCCAAGTAAAGCTGGTAGCCAAGGAAATAAAGGGCCAGTCGAGCAATCCAGCCAAATATCCTCCAACACCCGATCCATTGTAATCAATGGTTTCTTTTCCCGTAAAGATGAGATCATAACCTTGCTGGCGCACATGTTCTGCAATGGAGATAGCCACTGGTTCAATACTGATGGGCTGAAGATCTACGCGAAAAGCCATATCTCCGCCGATGGCCAATGCTTTGCGGAGAATTGGTTCCACATCGGGCCCACCTACGCTAATGAGATGCAATTCTGTGTCGGGATATTGCTCCTTGAGTTCTACCGCCCGCACCAGAGCATACCATTCATCGTAAGGATTAATAATAAACTGCACACCGGATTCATTAAATGATTTTTGATCGGCTGTGAACGAGATTTTAGCCGTGGTATCAGCGGTCTTGCTGATGCATACTAGCACTTTCATAAGCATAGATTTTGTTGGTGACTATATTGATCATCAAGTTTGAGCAGCCAATTTAGACAAGTAATGTTGTAAAACCACTGCCTGATTGTGTTGTGTATCTTTTGCGCTATACACCAGGGTGAGTTTTGTATGTTTAGCGGCTCGTGTTAATAAATCTTTTAATGTTTGCTCGTGTGCGCTTAGCTCCGTTTCATATTTTTGCGCAAAAGCTTTCCACTTGGCTGGATCATGACCAAACCATTTGCGCAAATCGGTAGAAGGGGCTATTTCTTTCAACCACTCATCTATGTGCAGCGTTTCTTTTTTCATTCCCCGTGGCCAAAGCCTATCTACCAGCACCCGATAACCGTCAGCCCGTTCGGGCTTATCATATACCCGTTTAATGCTGATTTCCATGGTAAACAAGTATTTCCGCAAAAACAATATTACCAAAAAAAATTTACACGCTTCGAAAAATCCAATATTATTGCAATTACACAACCTGGTATATGTTGTAAAACGTATATTTATTTGTTGTGTTTATAAAAATTAATGTTTATGGAACGAGTGCATCAGTTGAAAGAGTTGTTGGACAAGCATCCCGACGATAGTTTTTTAAAATATGCATTGGCGCTGGAATACGTGAAACAGGGCGAGTATGAGCTTGCAGAGCAGTATTTTAGAACTATTTTGAAGCAAGATCCAGCATATTTGGGCATGTATTATCAATATGGTAAATTGCTAGAGTCTACGGGCAGGCAATCGGAAGCTGTTGATATTTATTCGATGGGTATTCAACAGGCAATGGCGCAAGGCGATGCCCGAAGCCTACAAGAGCTGCGTGAAGCCTTTACGGCCTTGACCGATATATCGATTCATGATCAGGATAAATGATTCATGTTATCTGCATTTTTACAATTTGTTTCTCAACATCAGTTGGTGCATAAGGGTCAACCCGTTTTATTGGCCGTGAGTGGAGGGGTCGACTCGGTGGTCATGGTCAAGTTGTTTCACGATGCCGGATTTACCTTCGCAATAGCCCATGCTAACTTTCAATTGCGCGGCGAAGAATCGATGCGTGATGAACATTTTGTGCGTGAGTTGGCAGCCAGCTATGGAGTACCCATTTATGTAAAACAATTTAACACGCGTGCTTATATGGCAGCACATGGTTATTCAGTGCAGGTGGCTGCTCGTGAATTGCGCTATGCTTGGCTAGAAGAATTAAGGTATACGCAAGGATATGAATTGATTGCAACGGCTCACCATTTGAATGATCAGGCAGAAACCATGTTGATCAATTTTTGTAGGGGCACGGGTATCGCAGGATTGCATGGAATTCGCATCAAACATCAACACGTGATTAGGCCCTTGCTTTTCGCTACTCGCGCAGAAATCGAATCTTTTGCCCAGCAACAGGGCCTTCAATATGTGACCGATAGCTCAAACCTCGCGGATGATTATCTGCGAAATGCAATCAGGCATCGCGTAATGCCGGAGCTATTGCAATTATTTCCTGCACTCATTCACACCTTGGCCAGCAGCGCCAAACGTTTGGAAGAAGTAGAGATGTTGTATCAACAAGCTGTTGAGCGTCATCGAAAACGTCTAATTGTACAAAAGGGTGAGGAATATTGGATACCCGTGCAAGCATTGTTGCTCAGCAAACCCTTACACAGCTTGATTTTTGAGTTGTTTAAGCCATTTGGCTTTGGTGAACCCCAAATACCCGATATCGTCCAATTGTTAAAGAGTAGCCCAGGTAAGCAGCTTCTATCGCCTACTCATCGTGTGATTCGCGATCGCAAATGGTTGATCATCACTCCCCAAAAAGCAGAGCAAGTGAGTATGCTGCTCATTGAAAGCCCAGACATACACACCGTGCAAGTTCCTGGCCTTACTTTGCGTATTCATCTTCAACCGATAGAAAAAACAGTTATCTCATCCGATGCGTTGATAGCTTATCTAGATGCCGATCAGGTGCCTTTCCCATGGGTATTGCGAAAATGGAAGCAAGGTGATTATTTTTATCCTTTAGGAATGAAGAAAAAAAAGAAATTGAGTCGTTTTTTTATCGACCAAAAATTGTCTTTGCTCGACAAAGAGCGGATCTGGGTCATCGAAACGGCCGATCATAAAATTGCTTGGGTGATAGGGCTACGCATTGATGAACGTTGTAAAATAACCGACCACACGCAACGAGTGCTGCGTTTAGAAGCCCGGATGGAATAGCTTTTCGAAGAACATGAGTCCCAAAGCGGGTTGCACAATAATCGTATAGGCAATGCCAAATATACCGCCCCAGAAATGCGCATCATGGCCAATATTATCATAACCTTTTCGACTCATGTATGCCGAATAAAATAAATACAAGACACCAAAGATGATGGCAGGCACTGGAATAAAAAATACCAATATGGTTTGCCAGGGGGCAAACACGATGAATGAAAACACCACAGCCGATACTGCTCCTGAAGCCCCTAGTGCGCGATAATCAAAATTATCTTGATGACGAAAATAGCTGTACAAATTCGAACCAATCAGGGAAAGCAGATAAAAAATTAAAAAACTACCTCCTTTTCCTTCAAAAATATATGCCTCTACGATCTGACCGAAAAAATATAGGGTAAACATGTTGAACCCTAAATGCAAATAATCCAGATGAATAAATCCACAGCTCATGAAACGCCAGTATTCATGACGACGCTTGATGTAAAATGGCCAAAATAAAAATTGATCCATCAATCGCTCGTTGTAAAAAGCAGAAATAGAAATTACACAAGTAACGATAATGATGATTAAAGTAACACTCATAACATAATTTATTCATGATGATAGGGAAGATGGTGCAAGATAGTAAATGCCCGGTATAATTGTTCGGCTAAGATGAGCCGCACTAGCTGATGGGGAAAAGTGAGTGTAGACAAAGACAATTTAAATGCTGCACGTGCTCGCACCACCTCATCTACTCCGTAAGCTCCACCAATTAAGAAAATCAACCGCTGAATAGATTCATTTTGCAGGCGTTGTATCCAATGAGCCCATTCCTTTGAAGAGAGCATCTGACCTGTTGCGTCGAGCAATACCAAATAATCCTTTTCTTTTAGGCGTTGCATGATTTTTTGCGCATCTATTTGCCGAGCCAATTGCGTATTGGCTTGATGAGCAGGCGGAATAAGCCATGTGTGAACGGATGCCCAATGCTGGATTCTATGGGTATACGTATGGATACAAGTTTCTAATGCAGGATCGGCTCTGCGGGCAACTGCCCAGATTTCCAGACGCATGGAGACAATTTTGGTAAAAAACAAATTTACTTGTAATTTCGCACTCCGTTCCGATGAACATTACCCCCCTTTATGGATGGCTCCGTAGCTCAATTGAATAGAGCACTTGACTACGGATCAAGAGGTTCCAGGTTTGAGTCCTGGCGGAGTCACTTCTCTATACGAGTTAACCGCTATAGCCATAATCAACCGGTTATAGCGGTTTTTTATTTTCATCGACCAATGGATGTACTAAAGCCATCTAGTGCTGATTTCAAATAATTATATGTTCAATGTGGTGAGGAGGAGGGTTGCTTGAAGAAAAGCTCGTATTCTTCTTTTAGTACGCCAGAAATAACTTCCGGTGGTGAAAACCATTTTTTCAATGGAGTAGTTAATATGGGGTATTGGGAATGGGTGCTGCCTAACTCTTCTGTTGGACTAGCGTAAATCACTTGAGATATGCCTGTTTTCCGAATTAAATAAGCGCACATCACGCAGGGTTCTTTGGTGCTATATAACCTACACGAGCTCAAATCCATAGAATGAAGCTGTTGAATAGCCTTGCATATGGCAATCATCTCAGCATGCGCTATTGCAAGAGGTAGAACAGCTTCTCCCTCAAACGCTTC
This sequence comes from Thermoflavifilum sp., assembly GCA_023511875.1. GTDB lineage: Bacteria > Bacteroidota > Bacteroidia > Chitinophagales > Chitinophagaceae > Thermoflavifilum. The sequence goes on along the minus strand of JAIMAQ010000015.1, from coordinate 17,465 downwards.
TGCTATGATGCTTTCTTCTTGCACAATCACCGCTCCAACGGGTGAATAACCCTGTTGACGAGCCGTTGAACTTAGTGCTATGCAATGCCTCATATATTTTTCATGGTCGATTCTCATGATTGAAAATTGTTCATTACGCCGTAAGACAAATTTATGGCCTATTGGTTGGGTTTTTATGAAGAATGGTATATTTGTTTTGATGAAACAACTTTTTATCCGCGCACTTATTTTTCAATTTTTTCTGTTTTGCAACATTTCTTTGAAGGCTCAATCTTCAGATTCGTTGCGTATTTTGGTATTTACGAAAACTATGGGTTATCGGCATGCCTCTATTCCCGATGGGGTGAAGGCTATTCAAGAGCTTTCACTTTCACACGGCATAGGTGTAGATACCACCTCTAATGCAAGCTTTTTTCAGATGCCCAATTTAAAAAGATATGCCGCTGTAGTATTTCTGAATACCACGGGCGATGTGCTCGATACCTTGCAGCAAGAAGCTTTTCAGCAATACATTGCCTCTGGAGGAGGCTATTTGGGTATACATGCTGCTGCCGATTGTGAATATGATTGGCCTTGGTATGGTCGTTTAGTAGGGGCTTATTTCAAAAGTCATCCTGCAATACAACGGGCCAAACTTTGGATACAGCTTGATCCTCGCTTCCCGGAGCTAGAAGCCTTTCCACACCCTTGGACGCGCACAGATGAATGGTATAATTGGCAAACACCTCCACCCGATGGCTTAGTACATGTATTGGTGAGCATTGATGAAAGCAGCTATCACGGCGGAGAAAACGGCAGTTATCATCCTATGGTTTGGTATCATGATGTTGATGGAGGGCGTGCGTTTTACATGGAATTCGGACATACCTCTGAAACCTATCGAGAACCTGAGATCTTGCAATTGCTTTGGGCGGGTCTCCAGTATGCTATGGGAATGAAATAACGAGCAGCCAAGCCTTATTCTGCTAAGGAAAGACTTAACCGAGCGCCCAGCCAGCCTTTTTGAATAGGAAGAATCCAGCTCGAGAGTAATTCGTGCTTGGTGCGCACGGTATTGTTGAAATACCATGTAGTGGGAGATAATTTCTTTTCGGACCAAAGGAGTTCTATAGTATCCAAAGGGTAGGTGATGATCTCCTCATGATGAAGAAGTGCAATTTGCATTCGATCAAACCAATCGATTTGCAGGTTGTTTCCTAAGATTTGCACGAAGCGCATGAGGCCATCTGTGCTGCATCCGCTCACAGGAACAACCGACTCATCGGCCATAAACAGCAGAAAACGATGGAATAAGATGTCACCCCATCCTTTCACGGGCTCGGCATGGGCTTTCCATTGGTTCACCCAGGCTTGTATTTTAGAACGAATACGCGATGTTTCGTCTGCATTTAATGATCTGGATGCTTGAAAGATCCAGATCCTAGAATCCTCGCTGAAATCGGAAGGGATGAGAGATGCATAATCGGGAATCATGGCACAAAGGTAGGTAGAATTTACATTAATCTTTCGGCTACCAGTTCGGCAATATCTTTCACTCGTATTTCTTCTTCTTTTCCAAAATGTTTTACTCCGTCGTATAGCATGATATGGCAGAAAGGACAAGCTGCGACTATGGTTTGGGCCTTAGTGTCGAGTGCTTCTTGTGTGCGGGCGATGTTGACCCGTGTTTTGCCAGGTTCTTCTTCTTTCCACATTTGCGCACCGCCTGCCCCGCAGCACATCCCTCGAGTGCGATGGTGAAGCATTTCGTGCATTTGTGTGTGGAGGGCTTTTAAGATATCGCGTGGAGCATCAAATATTCCATTGGCACGGCCGAGATAGCAAGAGTCATGATAGGTAACCCGTTCTTCTTTTTCTTCTCGGAGTTGAATACGTTTTTCCCGAATCAGCTTTTCAATGAGCTGTGTATGATGCCATACTTCATAATGCCCACCCAGTTCAGGATATTCATTTTTGAGGGTGTGAAAACAATGCGGACAAGAAGTGACGATCTGTTGGATGCCATATTGATTAAGGGTTTGGATATTCTTCAAGGCCATCATTTGAAACAGCCATTCGTGTCCCGCTCGCCGAGCTGGATCGCCCGTACAGCTTTCTTCTGCTCCTAAGATGGCGAATAGGATGCCCGCTTTGGTGAGAATCTGAGCCACGGCACGAGCAGTTCGTTGAGCACGCTGATCAAAACTGGCTGCACAGCCTACCCAATAGAGCAACTCTGGCTTTTCACCCTTTGCTTGCAATTCGGCTACTGTTGGAATCTGAATAGGATTGTCCATCGGAAATTTATTTAGGATTTATGATTGAGCCCAGCGTCCTCGTTCGTCGGGCGGGAAGGCCCAGGGGGCACCATTGTTTTCGATGCTGGTAAACATTGCATTCCAGTCTTGCGGTGTTTGAGAAGCTTCCATTACCAGATAACGGCGTAATTCTAAGATAATGGCCAGTGGGGAAATGCTTACCGGACATTCTACCACACAAGCCTGGCAAGTGGTACATGCACGCAATTCTTCTTCACTGATATAATCTAGTAAGCTTTTGCCATCGTCAATGAATTGACCATGCAGGTCAATGTTTTTGCCCACCTCTTCCAATCGATCGCGCGTGTCCATCACAATTTTTCGGGGAGAAAGCTTTTTGCCAGTAAGGTTAGCTGGGCAGGCAGCCGTGCAACGCCCACACTCTGTACAGCTGTAAGCAGCCAAGAGATGCCGCCAACTGAGGTCAAATATGTCTTTAGCTCCAAAATGTTCGGGTACTGCAGCTTGTTCACTTCCGGATTCAAGAGACGCTGATGAATCAGATAATCCCAACATGTTTTTTACTTCAGGAACGATATTTTCCATTAAAGGCATCTTGCCAGAAGATTCCAATGATGCATAATATGTATTGGGGAACGCCAATAAAATATGAAAATGTTTAGAATAAGGCAGATAATTCAAGAAAAACAACACACCTGTAATATGCAGCCACCAAGCACTACGCTCCATACCTATGAGAAAAGCAGGCGAGCTATGCACAAATAATTTACTGATGGGATAGCTAATGAGAAAAAATCCTGTATGGTGGTAACCTCTTTCGTGCAAATATTGCAAAGCTTGATCGCTAGTATTCATCGTGAGAAAAAGGAGCATGAGAATAATTTCGAAAATCAAAATGTTATTTGCATCCTGTCGAGGCCAGCGCGTCATTTCCGGTTGTTCAAAACGTTTGACATGCAATACATTCCTGCGAATAAGAAAAATACTACAAGCAATGATCACCAATACAGCCAATACTTCAAATGCACTGATAAAAATGGGATATGCTTGTTTCATGTAAGGTAGAAATAACCGATGAGTACCCAGTATACCATCTAAAATAATTTCAACGATTTCGATATTGATAATGATAAAACCCAGGTATACAAATAGGTGTAAGATACCAGGAATCCAATTACGAAACATTTTCTTTTGCCCAAAAGCAAATAAAATCACGCGTTTCCAACGTTCCCAGCTATGATCTGTAATTTTTTCTTTACGACCCAACAAAATATTCCGCCTAATGTGGCGAAGTTTTCTAGAAAAAATAGTGATACCGGCTACCAATAGTGCGATAAACACGATTTGTTGCACGAGAATCATGGAATGCAGTATATTTGTTTCATGCCAATATACAATATTTACCAATAATTGATTACTATTTGAGTAAATAACCTATTTAAAAAAATGACATCTCTTCCATCACATATTGTGCTCACTCGCGATATGATTGAGCGCAAGTTAAAACGCATGGCATACGAAATTGCTGAGCATAATGAAAACGTTTCACAAATCATCCTGGCGGGGATTGCCGATCGAGGAACGGTAGTGGCTCGAAGAATACAAGTGTTGCTGAAACAGATTTTACCTGGAGAGGTGCAACTCACCGAGATTCATATCAATAAATCTCATCCACTCGACTGTAGTTGGGAACCTCAAGTACCTTATGAAAGGCAAGTAGTGATTGTTGTGGATGATGTTGCCAATACAGGGCGCACATTATTCTTTGCCATGAAACCTTTTATGGAAGCTATTCCAGCATCTATACAAACATTGGTATTGGTTGATCGCCAACATAAATTATTTCCCATACATATTGATTATACGGGTTACTCTTTGGCCACTACTCTGCAAGAACAAATCTTTGTTCAAACCGAGGGAGACGATATTGTATGCGCATATATTCATTAAAATCATTCGAATGTACATGGTATACATGGTTATGAGTATCTGCAATAATGAGTGAATATTTTAAAAAATATGCATCCAAAAAAAACCTACAAATGCAAAGGAGTAAATTCAGCGAAAGCATACAGGGTATCAAATATGGCTGATCACATATCAAACTTTACATTTGCGCTTGAGGATAAATAAATAGGATACTACTATTTGTAACGTTCGGTTTATTGAAATATGATATAGCAAATTCTCATTTATAAGATGCTATGGTATGTGCATGATGAAATAAAACTTGATCACTATTGTCGAATTTTTGTAAGATCCTGTTGGCATCATGACTTCAGTGTTTTCTTCTCTGATTTCAATGTTGCATGTTAGGCATGTAGAAAATATATAACTCCTTCAATGATTATTTCAGGCAATCAAGTTCAGTTGTATCTACGTGGGTAGGGGTAAAGTTTGTGTTTGTTGAGAAGAGGTTGTTTTTTTCTTTTCTAAAGCCAGGATAAGGGCATCTTCCATTCGTTTCACGTAATGAATTTTTAAACCTTTGAGGTAACGACTATCGATTTCTTCCACATCTTTTTTATTTAAGTCGCACAAGATGACTTGTTTGATACCTGCTCTTTTAGCTGCTAAAATTTTTTCTTTAATTCCGCCAACAGGCAACAATTCACCTCGCAATGTAATTTCGCCAGTCATGGCCAGATAAGGCTTTACTTTTCTATTGGTAAAAGCCGATGTCAATGCAGTGAGCATGGCTATGCCGGCGCTAGGCCCGTCTTTAGGAACAGCACCTTCAGGTACATGGATATGAATATTTTTTTGTGAAAACAAGTTGGGGTCGATTGCATACATATGGGCATGAGATTGAAGATAACTCAATGCTGTCATGGCCGATTCTTTCATGATGTTTCCCAGGTTGCCGGTAATTTTTTGTTCGCCTTTGCCTTCACTCAAACTCACTTCGATAAAAAGAATTTCTCCTCCCACAGGTGTCCAGGCAAGCCCTACAGCCACACCAGGGGGATTATCGGCATGATACATTTCGTTATGGTAACGCGGCTTACCCAAGATGCGTTCTGCATCATCAATAGTGAGGCTATTGGGGAGCTTTTCGTGCAATACTCTTTCTTTAGCTAAATAACGCATGACAGCTGCGAGTTGGCGATCGAGTTCGCGTACACCACTTTCACGGGTGTAATGTTGAATAATGTGGGTAATGACTTTGTTGGGGATTTGGATTTTTTCATCCTTAAGCCCGTGAGCCTCTTGTTGTTTCGGGATCAGGTGACGACGAGCAATTTCTACTTTTTCTTCGAGAGAATAACCACTGAGCTCAATAATTTCAAGCCGATCGCGCAAAGCGGGATGGATTGTACTGATATCGTTGGCCGTGGCAATAAACATCACACGCGATAGGTCGTATTCCAGTTCTAAATAGTTGTCGTAAAAACTATGATTTTGTTCTGGATCGAGCACTTCCAGCAAGGCAGAGCTCGGATCACCTCGGAAATCGCTGCCTACTTTATCTATTTCATCGAGGATCATCACGGGATTAGAACTTTTAGCCTTGCGAATCGATTGAAGGATTCGGCCAGGCATAGCTCCGATATATGTTTTTCGATGGCCACGTATTTCGCTTTCGTCATGCAATCCGCCCAGGCTCAAACGTACATATTTTCGACCAATGGCGCGTGCAATAGACTTTCCCAAGGAAGTTTTTCCAATACCGGGGGGGCCTACAAAGCACAGGATAGGCGATTTCATGTCGCCCTTCAATTTCAAGACAGCTAAGTATTCCAGAATTCGCTCCTTGATTTTGTCCATGTCGTAGTGATCTTCATCTAAGATTTTACGGGCTTTTTTCAAATCGTAATGATCTTCGGTATATTCTTGCCAAGGCAAATCGAGCATGAAATCGAGATGATTGTAAATCACCGAATAATCGGGTGTAGAAGGGTGCATGCGTTCCAGTTTTTCGATTTCTTTCTGGAACAATTCTCGAGCGGCATCGGTCCATTTTTTTTCCGATGCTTTTTTTTGCATTTCCTTCAGCTCTTTTTCATTAGCATCTCCTCCTAATTCTTCTTTAATGGATTTCAATTGTTGTTGGAGAAAATACTCTCGTTGTTGGCGATCAATATCGGCTTTGGTGCGGCTGGTGATTTTATTTTTTAGCTCTGCTAATTGCAGCTCGGTTTGTAACAATTTAATCAATATCTCAGCTCTAGCCTTGAGGGCATCAGTTTCGAGCAGCTGCTGCTTATCTTTGAGCTCGCTATTGAGATTAGAAGCTACAAAATGAATCAAAAACGAAGGTTGCTCTATATTTCTCAAGATAATGGTAGCTTCCGAAGGAATATTAGGCGATAGTTGAATGATTTGAGTGGCCAGGTCTTTGATGGTAGAGATATAGGCTTCAAATTCTTGCTCATTATCGGGGGGAATATCTGATAAAAGGGTATAATGGGCTTTAAAGAAGGGATCTTCGCTGCTGATTTCGCTCACTTGAAAACGCAACCGCCCCTGAATGATGATGGTAGTACCGCCATCGGGCATGCGAATGAGTTTTACGATACGGGCTATGGTGCCCACTTTAGCCAAGTCTTTCGGTTCAGGATCTTCAATGGCAGGATCTACCTGTGCAATGGCGCCAATCAATCGATTATGGCGATAAGCCTCATTGACGGCTTTTATAGATTTATCACGTCCAACTGTGATGGGCAGCACCACTCCTGGAAACAGCACCGTATTCCGTAAAGGCAACAACGGTATTTCTTCCCCCAATTCCTTTACATCTTGTTCGGTATCATTGTCTTCATTCAAAGGGAACAAAGGCATGTATTCCATTTCCTCTTCTGGATTATCTACATAAAATCTTTTCATGCGAATTTTATATTCATAATTGTTGCAAACAAAATCAAGTCAATTGCAAGCAACCGGCATGCAAAATAATACAAAAAGCTCATCCGTGGTTTTGTTTTCACGAATGAGCAGTATGAGTCTTTAGTACAATCGGCTGTCAGAAAGTAAATCCTACACCAAGCTGGATGGCCTGGCTCTTCCATTTATCTTGGTTATCTATGTCGTTAATGTTCGTTAAACCAATCACATACCGTGCATGGAGGTTTAAGCGGGCAGGTAGTTCAAACCAAACGCCACCTACCATCGAAAAATCACCATTCTTAAAGGCGTTTTTTCCATTCTGCAGTAGGTTTTCGTTATCATTCATTAAGATACCATATTGCGGACCCACTTGAATAAAGAAATGACGTGTGACCCCAATACTTGCCAGGATGGGAATACTCAGATAATTTAAGCGAATATTTTTGCGATAATTGGGGTTGGCAATGTTGTTATAGATATCTCCAAAATTATTGCTCACCGTTGAAGTAGATTGAGAGAAGTTGAGTTCGGGTTGTATGGCAAACAAGTGAGAGATTTGCAACTTCGCATAAGCACCTAAACTATAATTCAATTTAAATGCATCAGTGTACGACTGGCCATCGATTTTGGTCAGATTGGCATCGGCTTTAATGCCTAGATGTACACCAGGCTTCGTGGCCGCCTGAGCAAATGCTCCAGACGCAATACTCATAGCCATCAGGCAAGATACTAGCTTTTTCATAACTGTTCGGTTTTAAGGTGAATACTTTTTGTAAAGAATAACGAAAATTATACCAAAGTTTTAGAAAATCATTTACATAGACCAGAGAACGCGATCAAATGTGATTAACAAATTATTAGTGAGCGTTTAACGAGCTGTTGTTTAGGGTTTGTAGGCAATAATGTAAAATTGCGAGGTTTTTTAAGATGATGCTTGATGAATACGTCTTGCATGAAGCCCATTTCTCAATCTGGGATACTATTTATAGGGTTATGGCTATTGAGATGCGTATTCCCTGAATATACACAAGCTCAATCTTTTTCTATTTCGGCTGTCTATCCTGATACGATATCCATTCGTTTACGAGAAGCCGATTCTTTGTTTCAAGTTAAAAATCTTTCGTTAATAGCACAACGTTATCAAATAGATGCAGCACAAGCCTCGGTATGGCAAGCCAAATTATGGCCTAATCCCAATATTTCTATCACACAAGGCGGATTTGATCCTCAAACCCGAAAATGGTTTGATCTTTCTTCCTCTGGTGAAACGGCCTTGCAGCTGCAACAACTTATTTTATTGGCGGGCAAACGAAACAAGCAAATTCAATTGGCCCGCACAAATGTGGCTTTGAATCAATATAGTTTTTTTGATTTGCTTCGCACATTGGCTTATACATTACATCAAGACTTTTATCAATTGTATTTTCTTCAGCGATCTCTCATCCTATATCAACAAGAAATAGATGCCCTCATGCATATGGTGGATGTTTTGAAACAGCAATATGCACGTGGGTTTGTTGCACAAAAAGAAGTGTTGCGCGTGCAGGCGCAGGTGATCGACTTAAAGAGTCAGTATCAATCAGTACAAGCTCAAATTGCTAATGTTGAAACTGAATTAGGTATTTTATTACAAGATCCTAATAGTTATTATAAACCCGTTCTAGATAGCCAATACTTTTATCATTTAACGGATATTCGCAACTATGCGCTTGCCGACTTGATAGATAGCGCATTAAGCAATCGTGCCGATATACATGTTGCTGAAGCCAATTTGCGATATAGCCAACAAAATTATTCCTTGCAAAAAGCCTTAGCCATACCCGATTTAACGTTGGGAGTGGGCTATGATAAAAACGGAAGTTATGTACATAATGCCAACTTTTTATCGGCAGCAATAGATTTACCTTTTTTTAATCGTAATCAAGGGAATATTCAGGCGGCTAAGAGCATCATTTCTTATCAACAAGCTCAACTCCAGCAAGCACAACAAACTGTAATCGCGCAAGTGCGAGCCGCTTATCAACAGGCATTAGCGGCTCAGCAGCAATATCAAAGCATAGATAGCTCTTTTTATCCGAATTTTGCACAATTGCTCCAGGAGGTAAATGTAAATTATCAACGTAGAAACATTAGCTTGTTAGAATTTCTTGATTTCTATGATGCATATAAGCAGTCGGTATTAGATTATCAACAAGCCCTTCTAAATAAAATCTTATCTATTGAAACATTGAATTACGTAATCGGGCGTCGGATTTTCCGTTAACAACAAGTTTAATGAATATTGCTATGATTGATCAATTGAAGAAACTATGCAGCTATGCAATTGTATTAAGTATTGGATTTATATTTACAGGGCTAGCTGCTTGTGAACGTCAACAACGGTCTCAACCTGATGATAATGCTTTTCCTATTGCCGATAGCATCATGGCTACTATACCAATCGACACCGTTAAGTATGCTAATTTCATTGATGCCGTTACCTTAAATGGTAAAATCACCTACAACGAAAATAAAGTGGTGCATATTTATCCAATGGTAAGCGGTAGGGTTCAAGAAGTAAATGTTTCTTTAGGTGATTATGTGCATAAGGGGCAGGTATTGTTGACCATGATGAGTGGTGATATGGCAAGTTATGCAGCAGATCTGGTTAATGCAAATTCTCAAGTAGAAATAGCTCGTAAAGATTTAGAAGCCACACGAGATTTATATGCAGGTGGGTTGGCTTCACAAAAAGAATATGCGGAAGCACAAGCCAATTATCAATCGGCTTTGGCCAATTTACATCGTATTCAACAGATCCTCAACATCAATGGCGGAAATCATCAATCGACATATGTGATACGCGCGCCAATTGATGGCTTTATAGTAAACAAACAAGTTACTTCCAATATGATGATTCGGCCAGATAATAGCAGTGAGCTATTGACCATCTCTGACCTTCACAATGTATGGGTGATTGTTAATGTTTATGAATCAAACATTAATGATGTGCATGATGGTGATAGTGTGCAAATTACTACGTTAGCATATCCTGGCAAAGTATTTCGCGGTCGCATCAGTCAAATGATGCATGTATTAGATCCTGTCAACAAAGTCATGCAAGTGCGTATTGTATTGCCCAATCCTGGATACATGCTCAAGCCAGAAATGTTTGCCAGTGTAACAGTTGTTCATCCCGAGAAGGAGAAAATGCTTTGTATTCCAGATAAAGATTTGGTATTTGATCACAGTAGATATTATGTGCTCGTATATCATGGTCCACGAAACGTAGAAATTCGTCCAGTAGTTGTGCATAAAGAAGTTAATGGCCAAGCCTTTATTTCATCTGGATTACGAGCTGGAGAGCGTATACTCGGTGATCAACAGTTGTTCATTTATCAAGCCTTGAATCAATAATATAAAATGGCAAAGTTTGTTCGCAATATTATAGCATTCTCTTTAAAGAATAGATATTTCGTTCTATTCATTACTTTAATTCTATTAGTCGCAGGAATTATCAGCTTTAAGCAAATGCCTATAGAGGCTTTCCCAGATGTTACCAATACGCAGGTAACTATCATTACCCAATGGCCAGGACGCAGTGCAGAAGAAGTGGAAAAATTTGTAACGATTCCGATTGAAATTGCCATGAATCCGGTTCAAAAGAAAATTAGCTTGCGCTCTACCAGCATATTTGGATTATCTGTGGTTACCATTATTTTTCAAGATCATGTAACAGACCAACAAGCACGCATTCAGGTATATCAATTGCTTTCCAACGCCGATCTTCCTGATGGAGTAACCCCTGTTGTGCAACCACCTACTACACCTACTGGAGAAATTTATCGCTATACCTTAGAAAGTAAATTTCGTGATCCTCGTGAGTTAAAAACTATTAACGACTGGGTAGTATATCGTCAATTATTGTCTGTACCTGGTGTGGCCGATGTGGTTAGTTTTGGCGGAATGGTAAAAACTTATGAAGTGCAGGTAAATCCACAAAAATTGCAAGACTTAGGAATCACCTCATTAGATGTATATTCGGCTATTGCCAAAAGTAATATCAACATTGGAGGAGATATCATTGAAAAAAATAATCAGGCTTATGTGGTGAGAGGAATAGGACTGTTGAATGACATTCACGAGATTGAAAATGTGATTGTTACACAAATAAATGGTGTACCCATATTGGTAAAAGATGTAGCTCGAGTGGTGATTTCTAACTTACCTCGTTTAGGAGAGGTGGGTAGGACAGATGCCATAGATTCGGGTGGAAAAAGAATTATTCGTGACAATCCAGATGCAGTAGAAGGAATTGTGTTGATGCGGAGAGGAGAGAACCCTGATGACATCATTGCTGCACTAAAACAAAAAATTAACCAACTCAATACCAAAATTCTTCCACCCGATGTAAAAATTGTGCCTTATTATGATCGGGAAGATTTAATTCATTATGCTACACATACCGTGCTGCACAATATGATTGAGGGCATTCTCTTGGTGACCTTGATCGTATCTATATTCATGTTTAACTGGCGTACAACATTCATTGTGGCTATCATCATTCCCCTTTCTTTGTTTTTTGCGTTTATGTGTTTACGATTAATGGGCATGTCGGCTAACCTGCTTTCATTAGGAGCAGTAGATTTTGGAATTATCATAGATGCAGCAGTAGTGATGGTGGAAGGAATGTTTGTGTTACTCGATCAAAAAGCAAAAGAAGTGGGTATGGCCAGATTCAATCGTTTGGCTAAAATGGGAATAATCAAACGCAGAGGTGGGCAACTAGGTAAAGCCATTTTCTTTTCCAAGCTCATTATTATCATGGCTTTAATACCCATCTTTTCTTTTCAAAAAGTAGAAGGGAAGATGTTTTCACCTTTAGCCTATACGCTAGGTTTTGCCTTGTTGGGTGCTTTGTTATATACATTGACCCTAGTACCAGTACTTATATATTGGCTGCTTTATAAAAATGTGCGTGAGAAACATAATCCATTTGCTGAAACAATTACCAAAGGAGTGATGCATGCCTTTCAATTCACTTTTCAACACAAACGGATTACGTTGATTACCGCTACATTAGTCGTTGTAGTGGGTTTATATGCATTTCGGTTTTTAGGGACTGAGTTCTTACCTGAGCTAAATGAAGGATCTCTATGGATTCGGGCACAGTTGCCCTACAGCGTTTCACTAGATAAAGCCGTACAAGTAGCCAATGAAATGCGAAAAATTTTGATTTCATTTCCTGAAGTAACAAAAGTTGTTTCTCAAACTGGCAGGCCTGATGATGGAACAGACGTAACTGGGTTTTACAATATAGAATTTGACGTTGCTTTAAAGCCTGAGTCGCAATGGCCTAAACATGTAAGTAAAGACAACTTGATTGCAGCCATGCAGAAACGACTTTCGGTGATTCCAGGTGCCGATTTAAATTTCTCTCAACCCATTATGGATAATGTAGAAGAAGCCGTATCGGGGGTGAAGGGATCTATTGTGGTTAAAGTATTTGGCGATTCATTGGGATATATGCAACATACGTGTGAACAAATAGCAGATATATTAAAAACTGTCAGGGGAATTCAAGATGTGGGTGTGATTCAGAATTTAGGACAGCCGGAGTTGCGCATTGATCTTGATCAACAAAAAATGGCTATGTATGGGGTTACTACGGCAGATGCACAAACAGTTACCGAGATGGCCATTGGTGGGAAGGCTGCTACTCAATTGTATGAAGGAATTGAGCATTTTGATGTTCGATTGCGTTTTCCTGAACAATTTCGCAAAAATGCAGAAGATATTGGGAATTTACTGGTACCTACACTAAGAGGTACACAAGTTCCTCTAAAAGAGATAGCAGCTATTCATGCAGAAACAGGCCCTGCCTTGATATTTCGAGACGACCATCAACGTTATTCTGCAGTGAAATTTTCTGTGAGGGGTAGAGATATGGGGAGCGCAGTGGCAGAAGCCCAGCGAAAGGTAAATGCGGCTATTCATTTGAAACGAGGCTATTCCATGATGTGGCAAGGAGATTTTGAAAACGAACAACGTGCTTCTAAACGCCTGCGTGAAGTGGTTCCCATCAGTTTATTACTCATTTTTTTATTGCTTTATGCAATGTTTGGCAACTTAAAAGATGCAGCATTGGTGTTTTTAAATATTCCTTTTGCAATCGTGGGTGGTATTCTAGCATTACTGAGTACAGGAACCAACTTTAGCATTTCGGCTGGTATAGGATTTATTGCCTTGTTTGGTATATGTATTTTGGTGGGCGTATTGTTGATTAGTGCTTTTAAAGAAAGATTAGATCGCTGGGTACATCAACCTGGTGCACTTACGCGTTCGATACAAGATGGGGTAAGGGCATATGTGCGCCCTGTGTTAATGACAGCACTCATGGATATCTTAGGTTTATTGCCTGCAGCCGTTTCTACGGGAATTGGTTCTGAAAGTTCACGTCCCTTGGCCCGTGTGGTTATTGGTGGATTAATTTTTGCAACAACTTTTTCCTTATTGGTTTTCCCTTTAATTTTTCAATGGGCTTATCGAAAAATAGATTTGAGACAGCCAACCAAATAAATAACCTGACGAGCTGCCTTGATTTTTTATAGGAAGATTCTGGCAACAGTGTATTTAAGTGATCGAAAATGTGAAGCTCACGTATTTATTTTTTCATCCACGCTGGAGGCTCATCGGCTGAAGGGCCATACAGTCCTGGTATCGCCACATCAAGCAATCGCAGATAAACGATTAATTCGGCGCGGTGATGAACCAGGTGATGTAATCCCATCCAGCGAATAAGTTGAATGCGTGGACCCTCAAATATAATTTGATCTCCGTTGCGCATTACCCAATGTTGAAATAAATGCTCTTCAGTTGTCGTTTGAATGGCTTCCCATACTTGCTCGCGCATTTGATAAAAACTTTCCATTAAGGCAGCATGGTTTTCGGGCAATGGCGGCCTACGTGGTGGATTACCTTCAAAGTTGAGCTCTGGCTCTTGCAGAACGACAAGCATAATTCGCGATAAGGTAGCTACATGACCGGCAAGCTGAGCGAGCGACATAGATTTATCATGTGGCTTCCAGCTAAAATGAGCCTCGGGTACACGTTGAAGCGCAATATCGGTAAGGGTAAACTCGCGCTCTAGATCTTGTAAAAGAAGTGTTTTGTGATTCATATATTTTTTATAATTAAGTAAATGAAGAGTTTTAGGAGACTATTGTTTTGATAAATCCCGACTGATAACATACGTAGCGAATAGTGCCATAGCTATAGCGCAAATATTTTTCCAGATGAATGGGCTTTATCCATTGAATATCGATAATATCTTCTTCAATTTGAGGCACTGTAAGCTCGGTACCCGTGAATTTCATTTGAAACCAATGAGTTTTTTTTAAGGTCTGTTGTCCTGTATACCGATCCACATAAACATGATAGGTGTGACAAATGAAATGTTGTATTTCCAGATGCGACAAGCCTGTTTCTTCATACACTTCTCTTAGAGCCGTCTGTTCTGGACTATCGCCAGTTTCAATCTTTCCTTTTGGTAAATCCCATTTTCCTCGACGAAAGATCAGTAATACTTCCTCATCTGTATTCGTAACCAATCCGCCTGCAGCTTCTCTCCAGCTCAGCATAGCAGTGGCTTGCCGAAAAATATGATCTACATCTTCTGTGAGAATAATTCGAGCACGAGCTTGTCCATCCAACATTTCTGGAATGGTTTTGACTATGTTTGCTGTTGATGTTTCTATCAGTGCCCCTTGACGCTGTGATGCAGGCAACACGATATCTGGGATATCAGCAAGTTGCCGACAGATAATAAAAGGAGCATCTTGTATCCAGATGACAATAGGTTCCATGTGTGGAGAAAAAGTTGATCAAAAATAAGATTTCTAAAACAGACAAGAAATGAGGAATTGGTTTGACGTAAATTTCTTTAGGTTTGCAGCATGGATATTGCACATCAAGTAGCAGAAAAGCTATTATACATCAATGCGGTGAAATTAAATCCTGAGCAACCTTTTACATGGGCCTCGGGTTGGAAATCTCCTATTTATTGTGATAACCGGAGGATTCTATCGTTTCCATATATCCGCGATTATATCAAATCGGAATTAAGCAATTTAATTGATCGTCAGTTTCCAGATGTAGAAGTAATTGCTGGAGTTGCCACGGCTGGCATTGCACATGGCGTGTTAGCGGCCGATTTGCTAAAGTTGAATTTTGTGTATGTTCGTTCTGGGCCTAAAGATCATGGCTTGGGCAATCAGATAGAAGGAATATTTACTTCGGGGCAAAAAATAGTGGTAGTAGAAGATTTGATTTCGACGGGTAGCAGTAGCTTGCGTGCCTGTGAAGCCTTGCAACAGGCTGGGGGAGAGGTAATGGGGGTAGTAGCCTTATTTGATTATGGATTTGAAATAGCTCGTGAGGCCTTTCAACGAGCCGGTATACCCGTTTTTGCCTTGAGTCATTATGATGCGTTGCTAGAAGTGGCTTTAGATAAAGGAGTAATCTTGGGTGCACAATTACCTGTATTGCAACAATGGCGATTGTCTCCACAAACTTGGCAGCCTACTTCTTAATTGGCCACAGCGGCATGGATCACTAAGCGCGGGGTTATCACTATGCGTTGTGCATGACATAGGTGACCATGTTGCTCTTTTTCTTGTATAGCCTGCATGAGCAATTGCATGGCTTTTTGTCCTTGTTCATAGGGAAACTGTTCGAGAGATGCTATAGGCGGTTGGGCAACATATTTATTGATATGCAGGTTTGCAAAGCTCACGATAGCTATTTTTTTGCTTATTTCGGGTAGTTGATGTCGAAGTTCATGGGTGAGTTCAAGGGCTACATAATCATTAAAAGCCAGGATAGCCGTGGGTTTTCGTTTGTAATGAAGCAATTCTTTGAGTGCAGCAGCAACACCTGATGGGGTAAGATCGGTAAATAACGTGAGGTTAGGATCATATTTCAGGCGATTTTTTTCCAATGCGAGTCGATACCCTTGTAGGCGCTGTATGCTGGCTGGAAGGGTTTCTGGTCCATTTATCAATGCAATGATACGATGGCCTTGTCGCAAAAGAAAGCGAGCAGCCTTTAAACTGCCTTCCACCATATCGGCTTCAACCGCCCATAAATCGGGCATATTTGGCACACAATCAAAAAACACCACGGGCAGTTGATGTTGCTGCAAGTACCGATAATGCTCATAACATTGGGTATGTTTGGCCATGGAAACAATTAATCCATCTACCCGGTGCCGCTTCATGGTTTCGATAACCTGTTTTTCTTGGGCTTCATCATCATGCGATTGACCAATGAGTACCGTATAATCATGCTGCAAGGCCATTTCTTCGATACCCGATATGGCCCTCGAAAAAAATTCTTCTACCAGCTCGGCTACTATAACCCCGATAGTAAAGGTTTTTCGCTTTTGAAAATAAATGGCCAAATGGTTGGGTTCATAACCTATTTCAGCAGCCACTTGCTTGACTCGCTCACGGGTAGCTTTTCCAATGCTGGGATGATCATGTAATGCCCGGGAAACTGCAGAGGGAGAAATCCCTACAATCTTAGCGATTTCTTTAATGGTGGGGATACGCGACGACATCTTTTGCCTCCTTGTGTTGTGTAAATCTACACATTTTGGCCTTTTACCAGTGCCTTTATCTGGGTCAAAAGAGGATCGCTTCGAGTAAATACATCTCTTTTCGTTTGCTTATTTCGCTAGGCTGGGGCCTTCTTTCTTTACCTGGAAACCTAAGAAAATTCAGACCTACTAGAAAATCTAAAGGCCGTTTTGGCAAAGATCAACAGTTACTGAGTAGCGATAGCGTATCGAATTGAACGGGAAGCGAGCTCACAGCAATGATGTAATCTTCTTTCTTTGTCTTGAAACAAAGAAAGAAGCAAAGAAAGTTCAAGACTGCCAGAAAAATGGCTGGGGAATATCCTTCTTTGTCTTGAAACAAAGAAAGAAGCAAAGAAAATTCAAGACTGTCAGAAAAATGGTTGAGAGCTGTTCCTTCTTTCTTTGTCTTGAAACAAAGAAAGAAGCAAAGAAAATTCAAGACTGTCAGAAAAATGGCTAAAATGGGCTCCATTTCGCTACGGAAAATGAAAAACTCCGATGAACTCATGTATGATGAATCAGCTTCTTAATACTTCAACTCTTATCTATACCTCAGCTCATTTTCCGTTTTACGCTCATGTTCGCCCATTTTTTCACGCCATTTTTCTGAAGGTCGATGTAAGAAAATGATTGATGATGTTTGATTTGATGAAGAATGATGTATTCTTCTTTCTTTGTCTTGAAACAAAGAAAGAAGCAAAGAAAATTCAAGACTACCAGAAAAATGGCTAAAATGGGCTCCATTTCGCTACGGAAAATGA
>JAIMAQ010000026.1 GCA_023511875.1 Thermoflavifilum sp. | reverse complement strand
TCCCTAAAATCTGTGCATCTGCCCCATTCTCTTTTACCTCGTTTTGGCTTCTTGGTGTAAATGTAGAAACATTTTTTTAAATTTTGAAACCGATTTCATATTTTTTTTCAAAAAATAAATCTCTAATTTAGTGCCGCAATGGAAAAAGCGATTTCATGATACTTGTTTTTTCATCCCAGCTTGTAAAACATGTCCCGTGAAAGAAGGCAAAGAAGTTACCATATACGATATTGCTAGGCAACTCCACATTTCACCTGCTACCGTAAGTAGAGGGTTGAACGACCATCCAGCGGTAAGCAAAAAAACACGTCAAAAAATTTTAGAGGTAGCGCAAGCTTTGGGGTATCAGTCTAACACCTTCGCGAGTAGTTTGCGCAAGCAACGCACCAACACCTTGGGCGTAATCGTTCCTAAATTAAATAGCCATTTTGTATCATCGGTACTTGCTGGAATTGAAAAAGTAGCCAATGAAGCTGGTTATAACCTTATCATTTCCCAATCGCTCGAATCCGCACAAAAAGAAGTCGCCAATGCCCATACGATGTTTAAAAGCCGAGTAGATGGATTGATCGTGTCATTGGCTTTCGATACTGAAGACCTCAGCCATTTTCAACCCTTTTTCAAAAAAGGCATCCCTGTGATTTTTTTCGACCGTGTTGCGCTCAACTTACCCAATTCCACACATATTATCATCGACAACCAAAAAGCAGGTTACGAGGCCACCCGACATCTGATTGAGCAGGGTTGCCGCCACATTATACACATCACGGGTCATTTAGCGAGAAATGTCTATGCCGATCGGCTAAAGGGCTATCGCCAGGCCCTGAATGAATATCAACTACCCTTTAGCGAGCAACAAGTGATCGTTTGCCCACTCGACGAGCAAAGCGCATGGGAAATAGGTCGGAAAATCGCAGACATGAAACCCTTGCCCGATGGGCTTTTTATCACCAACGATACCTTTGCAGCTATTTGTATGCATGCTTTAAAGGAAAAAGGCATTCGTATTCCAGCAGATATGGCCATCGTAGGATTTAACGACGATTTGGTGAGCCGAGTGGTAGAGCCGCCCCTCACTACCATTCATTATCCGGGTCAAGAAATGGGTGAATTGGTGGCACGTCATCTCATCAATCACCTAAAAGGCACCGTGCCCCTCACCCATACGCATACCATCATCATCCATTCTGAGCTCATCATTCGCGCATCATCATTGAGAAAAATTTAGAAATATATGCACGCAGATCAAGCAGTAGTGGTAATCACTGGAGGTGCCTCCGGACTGGGACTGGCAATGGCTAAGCGCTTCGCAGCTGGAGGCTATATCACCATCATCATTGGCAGAAATAAAAATAAGCTCCATCATGCTCAAGCCGAAATAGGATCAAGGGTACACCCGTATACATTCGACCTCACTCGCTTCGAAGAAATCCCGCAATTGGTGAAATCTATTTTAGACCAACATCAGCATATCGACGTACTGATCAACAATGCGGGTATTCACCTCAAAAAACCCCTACTCGAAACCGAAAACGCCGCTTTTACCGAAGTCGTCCACACCAATCTCATTGCACCTTTTGTGTTGAGCCGAGAAGTGGCTAAGCAAATGATCAACCAGAAAAAGGGGCATATTCTCTTCATCAGCTCTATGGCTGCTCAGTATGGCATCCCACAGGTCATCGCCTATACGGCCGCTAAAGCAGGTATCGAAGGTATGACGAGGGCCATGGCCGTTGAGCTCTCGCCCTTGGGTATCCGGGTAAATGCTATTGCTCCTGGATTTATCGAAACCGATATGTCGAACGGTGCTCTCGATAACGACCCCCAACGAAAAGAACGGGTATTGACACGCACCCCCATGGGTAAATTGGGCTGCCCTGAAGATGTAGCCGAAGCAGCTTTCTTCCTCAGCTCCGAATCGGCACGCTATATCACTGGTGAAATCTTGCGCGTCGACGGTGGCAATGCAATCGGTTTCTAAAAGGAATTTTCACACGTTAGCTTACCTTTGCCAGGATGATCAAGATTGGACTCATCCGCGAAGGGAAAAAGCCTGCCGACCATAGGGTTGCCCTCACCCCCACCCAATGTCGCTGGATCATGGAGCACTGGCCCGATATCCAGATTCTGGTGCAACCTTCTCCTATCCGTTGCTATACCGATGCAGAATATATGCAAGCGGGTATTCAGCTGGCCGAAGACCTCAGTCATTGCGATATCTTGCTAGGCATCAAAGAAGTGCCTATCGATATGCTGATCCCTGAAAAAACCTATTTGTTTTTCTCGCATACCAAGAAAAAACAGCCTCACAACCGCCCACTCATGCAAGCCTGCGTGCAAAAACGCATCACCCTCATCGATTACGAATGCCTCGTGCATGAAGATGGGCAGCGAATGCTGGGTTTTGGTTTCTTTGCTGGCGTAGTAGGTGCACACAATGGATTGATGGCTTTTGGGAAAAAAACGGGCTTATTCAACTTCCGTCGTGCTCACACTTGTCACGACCTGCAAGAGCTTACCGAAAGCTATTATGGCATTAAACTCCCGCCCCTGAAAATCGTGATCACAGGCTCCGGACGTGTAGCCGCTGGTATTCTTGAAGTAATGGGATTACTGGGAATAAAAGATATTCCTCCCGAAGAATTTCTGATCAGCGAATTTCAATACCCTGTCTATACCCAGCTTAAGGCGGGGGATCTTTACCTGCGTAAAACCGATCGTAGCTATTCGCGTGAACATTTTCACGCTCATCCCGAAGAATACGAATGTAAATTTCTCCCCTTCACTACCGCCGCCGATATCCTCATCAATGGAATATACTGGGAAGAACGTATGGCCAGGCTTTTTAGCTGGGACGACTTATGCAATCCACATTTTCGGATTCGCGTGATTGCCGATATCACCAACGATGCGGGGGGCTCTATACCCTGCAACTTAGGCGATAGTACCATTGAAGATCCCGTCTATGGCGTTGACCGCTGTACCCGACAAAAATTACCTCCCTACTTACCCCATACGGTCGATATGATGTGCGTGGGTAACCTGCCCGATGAGCTCCCCCGCGATGCTTCTCGCTATTTTGGTGAGCAACTCATCAAATACGTTATTCCAGAACTGCTTCAACCCCAAAGCCCTATCCTCGAAAAGGCTACCATCTTGCATCAGGGCAGGCTCACCGAACGCTATGCTTATCTGCACGACTATGCCTACGTTCACCCAAATCTACATCCGAGCCCCGAAGAATAAGTGCATAGACCTTCCCCATTTTTGAATTCCTTCATCATACACCGAAACTATGTTGGCCTTCTTCTTGTGGCTTTAGCTCCTTTTTAAGGATGCTGATGAAAAATATTGGACAGTATAAAATTAAAATTTAAGTTTGCCTAAAAGTATTTTTCATGCAACTTTCCATTGCTGAAGAAAACTATATTAAAGCCATTTACCAATTAGAAAGCCAAGGGCAAAAGGTGAGTACCAATGCCGTAGCCCATTTGTTGCGTACACGCCCAGCATCGGTAACAGATATGGCCAATCGCTTGCAACAAAAAAAACTTATTCATCATGAAAAGTATTACGGCTTACAGCTCACCGCCCTGGGCAAGAAACAGGCTATACACATCATTCGCCGCCATAGGCTATGGGAATGCTTTTTGGTGGAAAAGTTAGGTTTTAGATGGGACGAAGTGCATCCATTAGCCGAAGAGCTCGAACACATTCGCGATGAGCGGCTCATTGAGCGACTAGCTCATTTTTTACAACACCCTGAATTCGACCCGCATGGCGACCCAATTCCCGATGCAAAAGGTAGTTTTCAACAACATGAGCAAATCTTGCTCAGCCAAGCTCCCCTCAATCATCCCTTGCGGGTGACCAGGGTGGCCGATCAATCGGCTGCTTTGTTGCAATACCTCACCCAAAAAGGTATTGTGCTGGGAACGCGTCTTCGGGTGTTGCAGATTAATGCATACGACGGCTCTGTAGAAGTGAAGCTCATGAAAAAGCCCGCTTTCACCCTGAGCCGCGAAGTAGCTCAACATGTTTATATCCAGACCTATGGAAAAAACTGAAATTCTCCACCCATCGCTTCAAGAAGTCCATCAATCTGTAGATACCACACAAGCTGGATCGATATGGAAAAAAATATTTGCCTTTTTTGGACCAGCTTATCTGGTGAGCGTAGGTTATATGGATCCTGGCAACTGGGCTACAGATTTGGCTGGAGGAAGCCAATTTGGTTACACGTTGATCTGGGTGATCTTGATGAGCAACCTGATGGCCGTTTTGCTGCAAGTGTTAAGTGCGCGGCTGGGTATCGTGCGGGGGCGCGATCTGGCGCAAGCCAATCGAGAAGTATACCCCGCTAGCTTGAACTTCATCTTGTATGTCCTGGCAGAAATAGCTATTGCAGCGACAGACCTGGCCGAGGTGCTGGGCATGGCTATTGGATTGCAACTGCTATTTCATATTCCCTTACTGATTGGAGTGTTGATCACCGCAGGTGATACGCTCTTGATATTGGTGTTACAACGTTGGAAAATACGCAAATTAGAATTATTGATCATCAGCCTTATCGCTATCATCGGGGTTTCGCTGCTCATTGAACTGTTAATGGCGCGCCCCCAGCTCAACGAGGTGGCTCGCGGATTTATCCCACATATACCCAACCAAGCTGCACTATACATTGCCATAGGCATCATTGGGGCTACTGTCATGCCACATAATCTTTACCTGCACTCTGCTTTGGTACAAACCCGAAAAATTCATCGCGACCCTGTTCATATCAAAAGAGCTTTAAAACTCAATTTTCTCGATAGCTTCATCGCGTTGAATCTAGCCTTTTTGGTCAATGTAGCCCTGCTCATCCTATCGGCATCAGTATTCCACAAGTCGGGCTATACCCAAATTGCAGAAATCCAAGATGCCTATCAATTGTTAGAACCTTTACTCGGCAGCAAGCTTGCTCCTATTTTGTTTGGTATTGCTTTGATTGCATCCGGACAAAGTTCTACGATCACGGGTACATTGGCCGGACAAATTGTGATGGAAGGATACTTGCGACTACGTATCAACCCCATGCTCAGGCGACTCATCACGCGTATGTTGGCCATCATTCCCGCCGTGTTGGTCATCACCCTTGCTGGTGAACATGCCGTTGGAAATTTACTCATCCTCAGCCAGGTGATTCTGAGCATGCAGCTGAGCTTCGCCATCATCCCCCTCATCATCTTTGTGAGCGATCGGCACACTATGGGGAGATTTGCACTTTCTCCTACATTAAAAATTTTGTCATGGCTGGTGGTAAGTGTATTGGTATACCTGAATGTACGCATGGTATTTACAGAAATTCTCGATATGGCTCAGCAAGCCACACATCCATTGGCACAGTTAGCAGCTATTGCGGGTGGCGTGTTGTTCGCCGTTTTACTGTTGACTACGTTGTTTTATCCTTTCTTACGTAAAAGAAAACTACCTACAACTTATTATTTGCATACGCCACAACCAGCTATGCTGAACAACCAGCAAGCCAAATTTCAGAAGATCGCCCTGGCATTAGACTTTAGCGAAAAAGATCGGGCTATCTTATCACATGCACTCTCGCTAGGCAATAAAGATACCGAGTACCTGCTCATTCATGTAGTAGAAAGCGTATCGGCGCGTA
Organism: Thermoflavifilum sp.; assembly: GCA_023511875.1. Taxonomy (GTDB): domain Bacteria; phylum Bacteroidota; class Bacteroidia; order Chitinophagales; family Chitinophagaceae; genus Thermoflavifilum. The sequence goes on along the minus strand of JAIMAQ010000026.1, from coordinate 1,881 downwards.
TCTTGGGCCGACAAAGTTTTGATCAGGAATCTCAACAAGATCAACAACAATTGGCTACATATATCGACCTATTTGAGCAAAACCATCGCAAAGCCAAAGGTGTACTGGCTTTTCAGCGCCGAGGCAAAGAAATCGTACGTATCGTGCAAGAAGAAAAGGCCGATTTGCTCATCATGGGAGGGCACGGCCATCGTGGCATCAAAGATTTAATCTACGGCGAAACGGTTAACTATGTTCGACACCATGTGCATATCCCTGTATTGATTGTCTAAATCGTTCCCTTTAAAATTTTATGCCAATATAGCCAAGGCAAAATATATTTTTTTAATATCCACATCGACCACCGAGGCTTGGCCTGGTTGAAAGGGAAAGTTTCCATAGGCCGATTCTCGTAATCAAATTCTGCTAAAATGAGTTTGCCATAACCCGCCACAATTGGGCAACTCGAATACCCATTATAACGTGCAGGCATGGGCTTGCCATCCACCAATGCGAGTAGATTTTCTACCAATACAGGTGCCTGCTTGCGAACGGCTGCACCTGTTTTAGCATTGGGCGTATTGGTAACATCCCCAATGCCAAATATCTCTGGATAACGTACGTGCTGCAAAGTATACGGATCCACATCCACCCACCCCTGCGCATCGGCAAGCGGACTGTTCCGAATAAAATCGGGTGCGCTCTGAGGAGGTACTACATGAATCATGTCAAACACTTGCTGCACCTCATGAGGCTGGCCGTTTGGATCATGTACCCTAAACGTAGCTATCCGATTTTCTCCGTCAATACGAATTAAATCATGATAAAAATGTAGATGAATATGATAGTGATCTACCAATTTTTGTAATGCTTCTGCATATTTAGGCACTCCAAAAATCTTGGTACCTCCACTGTAAAAAGCTACTTCTACTTGATCAAGTATACCCTTGCGCTGAAAATAATCGGCCGCCAGATACATAATCTTTTGCGGCGCTCCTCCACATTTTACCGGAGTAGACGGACTGGTAAATATAGCCCTTTGCCCGGGCTTAATTTGTTGCAAACACGTATATGTGTAAGGTGCATAATCAAAAGCATAATTGCTGCATACCCCATTTTTACCTATCGTTTCTGGTAATCCTTCTACTTGATTCCAGTTGAGCTGAATACCTGGGGCTACAATCAACCAATCATAGGTATATGTTTCACCAGAAGCTGTTTTCACCTGATGTTGTTCGGGTAAAAAAGTTTCTACACGATCTTGTATCCAAATAACACCTTTAGGCAATACAGTTTTTTCTGGGCGAACGGTTTTTTGAATATCATATGCGCCACCGCCTACCAGCGTCCACGCTGGTTGATAATAATGTACGGTTGAGGGTTCAATGATCGCAATGTCGAGCGATTTCCGTTTTAATAATAGTTTAGCTGCAACAGAAACACCTGCATTGCCTCCACCAATGATCAATATGAAATAATGATTCTTCATGGTATTAGGTTTTTATTGAAAAGTATACGTGTCATTTTCTTTTGTCAGTAACAATAGTTACAAACTATATAATCAATTTGATTTATTCCTTATCTGCAACTGTACACAAAGTTCAATTATTCTGTTGCACATACAAATGATGCTGATCACCTCGTCAAGATGATTGTGATCAACTTTCATCTCGTCAAATCTTCTTTCTTTGTCTTGAAACAAAGAAAGAAGCAAAGAAAATTCAAGACTGTCAGAAAAATGGTTGAGAGATGTTCCTTCTTTCTTTGTCTTGAAACAAAGAAAGAAGCAAAGAAAGTTCAAGACTGTTAGAAAAATGGCTGGGGAGTATCCTTCTTTCTTTGTCTTGAAACAAAGAAAGAAGCAAAGAAAATTCAAGACTGCCAGAAAAATGGCTAAAATGG
>JAIMAQ010000014.1 GCA_023511875.1 Thermoflavifilum sp. | reverse complement strand
GGAGCCCATTTCAGCCATTTTTCTGGCAGTCTTGAATTTTCTTTGCTTCTTTCTTTGTTTCAAGACAAAGAAAGAAGGAACATGCCCTGGCCATTTTTCTGCAGTCTTGAATTTTCTTTGCTTCCTTCTTTGTTTCAAGACAAAGAAAGAAGGAACATGCCCCAACTATTTTTCTGGCAGTCTTGAACTTTCTTAGATTTCAACACCAAGAAAGAAAACCGGCCTAAGATACTTTTTACTGTATTGAACATCTAGTATTCAAGAGCAAAAGCAAAGAAGCTACAACAATGATAATTCAACCCTATAAATATGCAACTATTCATTATTCATCTGGCAGCAAATCTATTTACGTGAATCCACAATAGTCATTTGATATGTTTACTGAAAGATAAACTTGATAATCGATATTTCTTCTTTTGGCAGAGTGAAATTTGTTACGATGTTTTTGCGCGTAGATATTGATTGGGCCAAGGAATATCTACATTCAATTGTTGTGCAGCATGGATGGGAAAATACGGGTCACGCAACAATTGACGAGCTATGATGATGAGATCGGCTTGTTGCTTTTGCAAAATATCTTCAGCTTGATGTGCCTCTGTAATTAAACCCACTGCTCCAGTAGCTATTTGGGCTTCCTGGCGAATCTTCTCGGCAAAAGGTATTTGATAACCAGGGGTATTGGGAATACGAGCATTGGGTACCAATCCTCCCGATGAACAATCAATTAAATCTACCCCTCTTTGTTTCAATTGCTTAGCCAGCCATACACAATCCTCCACTTGTACACCACCCTCAACCCAGTCGGTACACGATAGTCGCACAAAAAGGGGATATTTTTCTGGCCATACCGTTCGAACAGCCGCAGTTACCTCAAGAAGTAAACGAGCCCTATTTTCCAGACTCCCTCCATAAGCATCACTTCGTTGATTAGTGAGTGGAGAAAAAAATTGATGCATGAGATAACCATGTGCACCATGCAATTCGATGATTTGGAAACCTGCTTCCAGTGCACGTTTTGCAGCTGCTACAAAATCGTTAATCACTTTTTTGATATCAGAAATATTCATGGCCACTGGTGGAATCTCTCCTTCCCGAAACGGAATAGCGCTTGGAGCAAGGGTTTGCCAACCACCTTGCTGTGGATTAAGTTGATGACCACCTTCCCAGGGGCGAGCAGTGCTGGCTTTTCGACCAGCATGTGCCAACTGGATCGCTGGCACGGCACCTAGTTGCCTCACAAAGCTGGTTATCTGTTGTAATTTTTCTATATGAGCATCTTTCCAGATTCCCTGGTCATACGGAGTAATGCGGCCTTCAGGCGAAACAGCAGTAGCCTCCATACACACAATGCCCACACCACCTACTGCTCGACTGCCTAAATGCACCAAATGCCAATCATTAGCAAAGCCATCTTCACTAGAATATTGACACATAGGCGACATCATGATCCGATTACGTAATCTGATTTCACGAAAAGAAATAGTTTCAAACAACTTACTCATGCTCATTGATTTTTAAGTAGCAAAATTGGCCCTATCGCCACAAAACAAGGTTATGAGAATGTAAAACTTGTTGTCACGACTTTCTATTGAACAATGATAACTTCCCAATCTTTGGGCTTATCAATAAACTGAATACCCACCGTATCGTTGGAATGATATCGATATACCACAAAGCTGCAATATTCCCCAATGCTCAGTGGTAAATGTTGAATGCGCACATTTTGGAGATATTCCGGTAGTACGGGATTGTGGAAAAATAATTTTTTTGTTGTGGCCTGAATATCGATATGCAACATCGATTGAATGAGTAAAAACACGGCTGCTACCGACCATGCTTGAGGCGAGCAAGCTACAGGATATGCTGTTGGGCCTTCACCTTTGCGGCGTTCAAATCCACAAAACAGTTCGGGCAAGCGTTGTAGCTCGATGAACAAGGAGGCATCAAACAAACCCGTAAGTAAGCGCAACATGTCTTGCTGATGACCATAGCGTGTAAACCCCCACGCAATAAGCGCTACGTCGTGTGGCCATACCGAGCCATTGTGATACGACATAGGGTTATAACGTCGCTCCTGGGCTGATAGCGTACGAATACCCCATCCTGTAAACATATCTGGCTGCATGAGTCGCGCCACCAGCTGGCTGGCTTTATCGGCATCGGCAATGCCCGTAAACAATACCTGCCCCGCATTGGAGCTTAGCACCCGACATGGTTTTTTGTTTGCATCGAGAGCCAATACATATGCTTGTAAGTCTTTATCCCAAAAAACTTCATTAAATTTTTTCTGTAATCGTATAGATGCTTGGTTCCATCTATCGGCCCATTCGGGCTGATTCATCACTTGTGCCAACTGTGCTGCAGCACAATAAGCTGCATACACATATCCCTGCACTTCACAAAGAGCAATGGGAGCATGCGCCAGCTGACCATCTTCATGCATAATGGCATCAAAGGAATCTTTCCAACCCTGATTGCTAAGCCCATTTTCATTAGCTGAAAAATATTCCACAAATCCATCTCCATCGCGATCTCCATATTGCTCTATCCATTGCATGGCCAATTGCACATGAGGCCATAGCTTTTCCACGGTGGCCCTGTCGGCCGTTCGGACATAATATGCACCTGCCAGCATCACAAAAAGTGGAGTGGCATCGATCGTGCCGTAGTAATGTTGAAAAGGCACTTCATGCAAGTTCACCATTTCGCCGTGCCTCATCTCATGGAGGATCTTACCGGGCTCGGCTTCTGTAGCTGAATCGAGCGCATTAGCCTGATGATCGGCTAAAAACTTCAATACATCGCGTGAAAGCTCGGGAAGAAGCCAAAGTGTTTCATAAGCTGTTATCAGTCCATCGCGTCCAAAAGCCGTATTGTACCATGGCACTCCAGCGTAAGGATACCAACCATGAGGCGTCAATGCAGTTAACGATACTAAATCGGTTTTAGAACGATTTACCCAGTTGTTAAACTGTTCATTCGACGTAAAAATCTCTGGAAAACTCTCACGAATTTCTTGCAACTGCAATTGCAAGTTTTTCAATGCTTCACCATGATTAGTACTCACTTTTTGTATGGAGTCTTCACGAAAAGAAATATTGTATTCCACTACCTGCAGGTGCTGAGGAGGCAATTGCAACGCGAATACTGCTGTAGCTGTTTCTTGCAGCCGAAAATATGGCGTATGCGTATCGAAATGAATAATAGCAAACCGTGAAATGCCATCTAACCCTTCATATCCCAATACCAGTTGTTGTGCATCAGAAGAAAATGGGGCTAAAATTTTTCCATGATGCTGCCGTTTAATACCTCTCACTTCAAAAATATCTCGGAAATCACCCGCAAAGGAAAGCATAAATACCAATCGAGCTTCTTGATGATGATAATTGACCAATTCTATTTTTTCGTAGAAAATGCCATTTCTCACAAATTGGCTACGGCGAATGTGAATGGCTCCTTTGGGGATGCGATGTCCATTTTCATCCCATATTTCTTGATTGGTTAAGTCTACCGACAAGCATTCATTTTCTTCCAACACAGTGGAGCTCAGCAGCAAGGGACGAGTATCATTGAGCTGGAGTTGTAACCGATGAATATAACGCGTGTCGCGATGATATAACCCATGAATACCATCGGGCAAGGGTAAGATATCGCCCCAACGATCCAAGATCGCAAATGTATCGGTGCGATTAAGCACTTTTACCCGATCGTCGGCATAAGTAGAAATAGCTAAGATTTGATACTTGCTGCCCGTTTCTGGATCAACAACCGATGAGCGTCCTCGTAAATGAGATGCTGTCATGAACCTTTATTTATACCAAACCTGATTAGGCCGATTTTTCCACTTGCATGCTAGATGAAACTGAAAGTGTATTGGGTTGCACAAAAACTTCTGGGAAAAACACCTGGTGTGCAACCTTATGGCCACAAAGCTGATGATAAATATGCAGATAATTATCGGCCATCACTTCTGCAGTAAAACGAGTTTCAAACACTTGCCTGATTCTTTTTCGATCTAAATCATCTATTTTTTTCAATGCTCCAACGGCTTCTTGAACATGATTCACAATAAATCCTGTAACTCCATGGTCGATCACTTCCGGCACCGACCCTCGATTAAAAGCAATAACTGGCGTTCCACATGCCATAGCCTCAATCATCACCATGCCAAAAGGTTCTGGCCAGTCAATAGGAAACAACAATGCTTTAGCCTTTCCTAAAAAATCATCTTTTTCCCGATCTCCAATTTCTCCTATATAATGTACATGCGGCAGGTCAAACAAATGGCGAATATGAGCAGCAAAATAAGCTTCATCGGCCTTATCTACTTTAGCAGCAATATAAATAGGATATCCTGCTTTTTGTGCAATTTCAATAGCCAAATCGGCTCTTTTTTCTGGAGATATTCGGCCAATAAAAGCTACATATCCTCCATCACCTTTCCCCAAGTGGTAAAGATGGCGAGGCAGTCCATGATATACATTGCCCACCCAGCGTGCAAAAGGCAAGGGTTGACGTTGGGCAAAAGAAATAGAAATTACCGGTTGATGAGAAAATCTTCTATACACAAAAGGTAAATCGGGCAGATCTAGCCTGCCATGTAAAGTGGTCACATGCGGTCGATGCAACAAATCTGAAAGGGGAAAATGCAAATAATCGGTATGAAAATGCAAAATATCAAACTCATGGGCACGGGCAGCCACATCAGCCATTTGAATGACATGATGCGCCATGGGATCTTGAACACGTGAATTTAAGCGAATAGCTTCGTTGAGATGGCTCACCAATTCGGCTCGCGTGTGTGAATCGCCACTAGCAAAAAGTGTAACTTCATGCCCTTTATCGATCAATGCCTCGGTGAGATAAGCTACCACACGCTCTGTGCCCCCATATAACTTGGGAGGAACCGATTCATACAAAGGTGCTACCTGTGCAATGTGGAGTTTCATAAGATCTGTTTTTAACCTGTGTACAATGAAAATCAAAGGAAAGCCTGCAAACGCTTCTCAAAACCCATGCCAGTGGCCTATCATGCCATTTTTTCAGCAGATGAGTCTGAAGAATTCTTTAATGGAAAAAGTTCTGCACGTGTCCTGGGTAAGCATTGTGGATAGTGTAGCTGAATAAAATAAATTATTTTTTCTCGAATATCACAGCGCAAATCCCACAATTTGCTTGAATCGGATGCGCTCACCAATAGACGTATTTGCACGGTATGCTCGTTGGCATCGGTCACCTGAACCGATTTTACCTTGCCATCCCAAAGCGGGTGGTTATCAAGTAAACGATCTAACTCGTCGCGAATAGCTTGTGTAGGTAAACCATAATCGGCATACACATATACTGTACCAATGAGTTCGGTAGAAGTTCTCGACCAGTTTTGAAAAGGCTTCTGGGTAAAATAGGTAATAGGCAATACAAGCCTGCGGAGATCCCATATTTTCACCACTACGTAAGTGAGCGTGATTTCTTCAATCCTCCCCCATTCTCCCTCTACAACCACCACATCATCAATGCGAATAGGCTGAGCAAACGCAATTTGCAAACCTGCAAGTAAATTAGATATGGTATTTTGAGCAGCTAAACCAACTATAATACTTCCAATGCCCACTCCTGCTAGCAACCCCTTACCTAAGTTACGCACGCTTTGAAAACTCAACAAGATGGCTGCAACAGCTAGCAAAATAATCACTACACTAAACACTCGATGCAAAAATTGCATCTGGGTATATATTCTTCGGGCACGTAAATTATCAATCGCATGCACATCGAATTTGTGTTCGATATATGATTCTATGATACGAAAACTGTTAATAATAATCCAAGCAATTAAAATGATAATGGCGATTTGCAATACTTTTTGTGCGGGATAACGTGCCGAATGTGGCATGTATAAAAAGGGAAGCGATAATCTGATCAGCAATACGGGAAGAAAATAGCTAAACGGCCTACCTAAAAAACGAATAGTATTTAAATAAAAGGAGAAAGGTGCTTCGGGATGTGCAAAACGTTTCAAAATAAGGCTGATCATCGTTTTTAAAAAAATTCCCAGTAAAATGGCTACCAATAAAACACTTACATCCCAAGCCCAATAAGGTAAATGCAAGGCATGGCGAATGTGTTCAATGGTTTGATCAAACATCATATCCATTTGTTCACCTGCATTACTGAGTAAAGGCATACGCGATGAATTTATAGCCCATTTGCAAGCTACAACAAGTTTTACATTTTTACATAATACATAGCCTCATTATGGAGTCTATCGAAGTTTTGTATTTTTATGGGCCGCCAACAACTTGTTGCTATGGAACATCCAAACATGATCTTTATGAGAGAGGCCATTGCATCGGCTCAAGAAGGATTAGCAAAAAAAGCAGGAGGGCCTTTTGGGGCTGTTGTGGTGAAAGACAATCAAATTATTGCACGAGGATACAATCGCGTACTCATAGATCGCGATCCCACGGCACACGCAGAAATGGTGGCCATTCGTGAAGCTTGTAAATATTTACATGATTTTCAATTGCATGAATGCGATCTCTATACCACTTGCGAGCCTTGCCCCATGTGCATGGGGGCGATTTATTGGGCTCGCCCGAGGCGTGTGATCTTTGGGTGTACTCGCGAAGACGCCGCTCGGATTCAGTTTGACGATGCCTTTATTTATGCAGAATTACTCAAGCCTTTTTCGGAACGTCGTATACCCATGATCACCATGGGACGCGAAGATGCATTGCTTTTGTTTACAGTATGGGAACAAATGGCGGATAAAATCAGGTACTAAAATGGCAACCGTATGCAAGATGCCACCTACTGTATCTTTTCAGGCAATAACTTGCTCAATTCTCCCGTTGCAAATTGATCTGTCCATTTTTTCAATACAGCTATCCAAGCTGCTTGGGTATTCAAACAAGGAATCATTTCAAAATGCTCACCACCATGTTCTAAAAAGATTTTTTGTCCTTCCATTTCAATCTCTTCTAAGGTTTCTAAACAATCTGAAACAAACGCAGGACAAACCACTTGAAGCTTTTTGATGCCCTCAGCAGGTAATTCTGCTAAACGCTGGGCCGTATATGGTTGTAACCAGGGATCACGACCTAGCCGCGATTGAAAACTCAATCCATATCGATCGGGCGTAAGCCCAATAGCTTTGGCCACTAATCGAGTGGTGGTAAATACTTGATGGCGATAACAATATGCATGAGCGGGTGATGGAGTTTCACAACAATCCGGCGTGAGCAAACAATGATGGCCCGTAATATCCGACTTACGAATATGTCGCTCGGGTACACCATGATAACTAAACAACAAATAATGATCTGGAAGCAAGCTTTGCTGAATATGTGTGCTCAACACCTGAATATAATCATCATTTCGATAAAAAGGCGCAAGCACGCGAAGCTTAAATGAATATCGTTTTTTCCGATACCAATAACGTGCATATTCTACCGCTGTTTCGTAAGACGACATCGCATAATGGGGGTACAAAGGAATCAACAACAATTCTTGAAGCCGCGGATTCTTCAACAAAAGCTCATCCATAGCCTCATCTGGGCGAGGATGACCATAACGCATACACCAGCTCACCGGTATCTCCACTTGTTGTGATAATAAAGCACTCAACCGGCGCGTCAGCACAATAAGCGGAGAACCTTCTGGCCACCATATGCGGCGATAAGCTTCGGCCGAGCGTGGCGCGCGAAAAGGCACAATAATCCCATCAACAATCAACTTGCGAATAACATATGGTGAATCAATGACCCGTTTATCCATCAAAAACTCATGTAAATATTTCCTCACTTCCTGTACTGAGGTAGATTCGGGTGAACCTAAATTCATGAGTAATACGGCTTTTGTGGCTGGCACTGTAGACATAACAAAACATCAATAGTTGGAAAAATGATTTTTTGAATGATGCGAAATTAACGCCTCATGGTATTTGAAGTGCTTTTTGTAAAATAAAAAACATGCATATCCTCATCAACATCTTTACATCAAAGGTTATCTAACTTTTTTGTGTGCCTTTACATTGTAGAAATGACAGCACAATGACAGGATAAAACAGATTTATCAAAAACACAATTTTATTTTTGCAACAGGAGATCAGATGCTTGCTGCATGAGCCAGGAAATACATAGCGAGAAATCTATTCAGCATTTTTTCTGTTGTGGAATTAATCATACGATCAGCGATGCGGCTACCCGCAGCCTTTATGCTATAAATCATCACCAATACGAAAAAGCCCTTAAGCTTGCTCGAGAGCAAGGCTTCACCGAATTATTCATTCTCTCTACTTGCAACCGCACGGAAATTTATGGGTTTGCACCACAGGCTCAGGAACTTATTGCCTTGCTTTGCCAGGTGACACGTGGCAGTCAACAGCTTTTTGAACAAATTGCATACATCTATTCTGCTGAAGCAGCTATTGAACATTTATTCCGAGTGGGTGCAGGGCTCGACTCACAAATTTTAGGCGACTATGAAATCATTGGCCAGGTAAAAGCAGCTACACGATTTGCGAAAGAACGGGGATTTCTCTGCTCATTTACCGAACGCCTGGTAAATGCAGTTATCCAAGCATCTAAACGAATCAAAAACCAAACCCAACTTAGCTCGGGTACCGTATCGGTTTCTTTCGCTGCTGTACAATGGCTGATGCAAGAAGTAAACGATTATCGTGAAAAACATATTTTGCTTGTAGGCGCAGGTAAAATCGGGCGTAGCACTTGTAAAAACTTGATCGAATACCTCAACCCAGCTCAAGTGACTCTGGTAAACCGCACCAACGATACTGCTGAGCTATTTGCTCGAGAGCATCATGTTCAGTATGCTCCTTTTGAACAATTACCTGAGGAGATTCAGCAAGCCGACATCATTCTGGTAGCCACCAACGCCTCTCAACCCACGATCTTGCCGGAATATTTCATTGGCCATTCACCCAAAATAATTGTCGACCTTTCGATTCCTGAAAATGTTCACCCACAAGTTAGGCTACTCCCACATGTGAAAACCGTGAATGTAGATGAGCTTTCTCGTTATAAAGACGAAACGATTCAAAAGCGACAAGAGGCAATACCACAAGCACTCGCTATTATTCAACAACATCAAGATGAATTTCTCTGCTGGTATCGCATGCGACGATCTACCGAAATTCTCCGTGCTTTAAAACAAAAACTGCAACAAATACACGACCGAGAATTGCGACAAATCAACGAAAACCTGAATCACGAACAGCTTTCTTCTCGCCTCATCCAGAAAATCATTGATCATATTGCTTGCAACCTGCGTAAAAAAAATACCCTTCAAAACGAGCTCTATTTACATGCCATTCAGGAATTGCTCGACCTATCGGTTCATCCTACCGTTGTACTGCCCATTACCCCATCAGAAGGTACTAGTTGCTCACCTACAGCGCCAGAATCATGATTCATGAGCCCCTGCGCATCGGTACCAGAAGCAGTAAGCTAGCCCTCTGGCAAGCTGCGCAGGTGCAGCTGGCCCTCCAACGTTGCGGACTGGAGAGCCAAATCATAACGGTGGAAAGTGAGGGCGATGTAGATGTGCACACGCCGCTTTATGCGATGGGCGTGCAAGGTGTGTTTACCCGGCAGCTCGACATAGCCTTGCTCAACAAGCGCATCGATTTGGCGGTGCATTCGCTCAAAGATGTGCCCGTGCAACTGGCGCAGGGCACCTTGTTGGCCGCAGTGCTTCCACGTGGGCCTGTAGAAGACATGCTCTTATGTCGCAATCTAGAATGGATAGACATACCCAATTCGGTAGCCACCATAGCCACGGGAAGCATTCGCCGCAGAGCTGCTTGGCAACATCGCTATCCCCATCATTCCTTTGTCAACCTCAGGGGAAATATCCAAACGCGTGTGCGTAAGTTTCGCGAAAGCTCCTGGCAGGGTGCCCTTTTTGCGCGTGCAGCACTAGATCGCTTGCAAGTGGTGCTCAATCCAGAAGAAAAGCTCATTCCCTTACCATGGATGATACCCGCCCCGGCTCAAGGCGCCATAGGCGTAACGATTCGCGAAGAAGATACCCAACTGTATTCGCTTTGTCAACAATGGATCAACGATGCCTCGACAGCATTGTGCGTGGCAATAGAGAGGCGGTTTCTACAAGAATTACATGGGGGCTGCTCCACACCCATCTGTGCCTTGGCTCGTGTGGAAAACAGCGAAGTGGTGTTTACCGCCCAAATATTGAGTGCAGATGGTAGGCAGGCGTTGGATATTTGTTTAAAAAAACCTATCACCACAGGCATAGAAATTGCCATAGAGGCTGCTCAACTTCTATTGCAACAAGGCGCACAAGAATTATTAACCAAATCTACATTTCAGTAAATAGTGATGCAGAGCTATGCCCGCTGTTCGTCATATCTTGTTTACTCGCCCAATGGATGAGAGCTTCGTGCAGGAAGCCAGGGAGCATCATATCGAAATCACCGCTCTGCCTTTCATTGAAACCAAGCCTGTTGAGCCTTCGCCCCTCACTGATATCTGGCAAACTATTGCTCGCGAGCCTATCTGGGCTATTTTTACCAGTGCACATGCCGTAACAGCGGTGCTAGACAACCGTGTTGCCGCCCATCCACTTCCCTGGCAGGTATTTACCCTGAGCGGCGAAACGGCTCGTGCCCTCAAACGCTTGCAACCCAAGTGTGTGCCCATTACAGCCAGCGATGCGGCAAGCTTAGCTACTCAGATTATTCATCAATATAGCACCACCCAAGCACATGCGCCTATTTATTTTTTCTGTGGCAACATCCGCCGCGATACTTTGCCCGAGCAACTCAACAGAGCAGGCATCGCCTTAACAGAAATCATCGTGTATGAAACCCAACTCACCCCGAAAAAACTCGACCGTGCATTTGATGGTTATGCTTTTTTTAGCCCGAGCGGCGTAGAAAGTTTTTTTACCATCAACCAATTGCCCCGTCAGGCCCCCTGCTTCGCCATTGGCCAAACTACGGCAGCAGCGCTGCATTCGTATACTTCACAAGTGATCGTGAGCCCCGAACCTCAAACCAAATTTTTGCTGCAAACAATTTATGCCTATTTTGCCGCACATTGAAATCTAAGCCTATTATATGTTACAAAACGATTTACTGTTGCGTGCATTGAATGGTGAATGTGTTAGCCGCCCACCGGTATGGATGATGCGACAGGCGGGGCGTTTTCTTCCCGCTTACCAAAAATTGCGTGAGCAATATGATTTCTTTACGCGTTGCCAAACCCCAGAATTAGTGGCGCAAATTACCTGTCTGCCCGTCGATGTGTTGGGAGTAGATGCAGCTATTTTGTTTTCCGACATTCTAGTGGTATTGCCCGCAATGGGAATAGAAGTACAGCTGATAGAAGGGAAAGGCCCATGGTTGGTTAATCCAGTGGAAAGACCTACTGATACCGATCGAATTCGGGTTCCCGACGTTAGCCAATCTCTTGGATATGTTTTTCAAGGCATCCGTGCTACGCTGGAGAAATTAGATAATCGGGTGCCGTTGATTGGCTTTGCGGGAGCACCCTGGACTTTGCTGTGTTATCTCGTAGAAGGCAAGGGCTCATCGAGCTTTGAAAAGGCAAGAGCATTTTGTTATCATTATCCTGCGGCAGCGCACGATTTGCTGAGCAAGCTCACCCGCACTACCATTGCCTATTTGCAAGAGCAAGTAAAGGCCGGCGTGCATTGCATTCAGCTATTCGATTCCTGGGCAGGATGGCTCACCCCAGAGGCGTTTGAAGAGTTTGCCCTCCCCTATCTGCAAGAAATTACCACGACTTTGTCGGCCTATTGCCCCGTAATCCTCTTTCCCAAAGGCATTTCCTTCGGCCTCTCGGCTTTGGCTAATAGCGGTGCCCATGCTATAGGGATCGACTGGACGATAAGCCCCAATCAAGCCCGTACGCTCGTGGGGAATAAGCTCACACTACAAGGCAATCTTGACCCAGCTGTATTGCTCACCGACGCACACACGATTAAACAACATACGCAACACATGATTCAAGTTTTTGGCGTAAATCGTTATATCGCCAATTTGGGTCACGGCATTTTACCCCAAACTCCCGTAGAAAACGCCCGTATATTTGTGCAAACGGTACAGGAATATACCCCAGAAGCGCTTTCTACGAAAAGCTGACATTGCCTCACCCCAAAAGCTAGATAAGTTTAAGAACTTTGCCTGAGTGTATGGACAGCCTTTCTATCAGTGAAGCAGCTCATACGTGGAGCCAAACCATCTTGCAATGGCAAGAAGAAATATGCCATGCTCTCGAGCAAGAAGATGGAACGGGTAAATTTCAGTACGACAGCTGGGAGCGAGCCGCAGGCGGTAGAGGTATTACCCGTATCATAGAAGGGGGGAAAGTATTTGAAAAAGGAGGAGTAAATACGTCAAGCGTATACGGCGAATTGCCTGAACACATGCGCCAGCTGCTGCAGACTGAACATCGTTTTTTCTTTGCTGCCGGGCTTTCGCTGGTCATCCACCCTCTCAATCCTTATGTGCCCACCGTACATGCCAACTGGCGATATTTTGAACTCTATGACAACGCTGGTCGAGTGGCCGATAGATGGATTGGCGGTGGTACCGATCTAACGCCTTATTACTTGTTTGAAGAAGATGCCCAATATTTTCACCAATGCCTGAAACAAGCTATGGAAGCTTTTGGAGAAGATTTATATCCACGCTTTAAACACGAATGCGATGTGTATTTTCGAAACACACATCGCAATGGTGAAGCTCGTGGAATCGGAGGCGTATTCTATGATTATTTGCGCCCAGGATACGCCGGGCTCGAACTCCAGCAAATGTTTGCCTTTCAACAGGCAAATAAACAAGCTTTCTTACAAGCATACTTGCCCATCGTGCAACGCAGAAAAAATCTTTCTTATGGAGAAAGAGAAATATTTTGGCAAGAAATCCGCCGGGGACGTTATGTGGAGTTTAACCTGATTCATGATCGGGGAACTTTATTCGGACTAAAAACTGGTGGACGCACAGAAAGCATCTTGATGAGCTTGCCCCCCCGCGCACGATGGGTATATCAATTTAATCCCGAGCCGGGTAGCCCCGAAGCAGCCCTGCTCGAAGTATGCCTCACTCCGCGCACGTGGGCATAAAAGCAAAGCAACCATGGTTGTACCATAAATCAAAAAATTATGTTTTTATCGAAACGTTACCGCATTCTTCGTCGATCACCAGCTATTCGCAGCATGGTTGCCGAAACGCGTCTTCATCCTGAACAATTCATTGCACCATTATTTGTCGTTGAAGGCAACGATGTCCGAGAACCTATCCCCTCTATGCCCGACTATTTTCGATTAAGCCTCGACGAGCTGGTAAGAGAAGCTAAGGAACTCTGGAGTCTGGGGGTGAAAAGCGTATTGTTGTTTGCCAAGGTTCCCGATGACCTAAAAGACAACACAGGTAAAGAAGCTCTTAACCCCAACGGACTCATGCAACGGGCCATTCGTACATTAAAAAACAACCTACCCGATCTATGCGTGATGACCGATGTGGCGCTAGATCCCTATTCCAGCTATGGACACGATGGTATTGTGGAAAATGGTGAAATCGTAAACGACCCCACTGTAGAAGTTCTGGCCAAGATGAGCGTGAGCCATGCCGAGGCAGGTGCCGATTTTGTGGCACCAAGCGATATGATGGATGGGCGCATAGGCGCTATCCGACAGGCTTTGGAAGAACATGGTTTTCACCTAACGGGTATCATGGCCTACAGCGCTAAATATGCATCGTGCTTCTATGGTCCTTTCCGCGATGCGCTAGACTCGGCGCCCGGCTTTGGCGATAAAAAAACTTATCAAATGGATTATGCCAATAGCCGAGAGGCAATTAAAGAAGTGCTGCAAGATATTGAAGAAGGTGCCGATATCGTAATGGTCAAGCCTGCTGTAGCCTACCTCGATGTGATTCACGCCGTGAAGCAACAAGTATGGGTACCCATAAGCGCCTATCATGTTTCAGGAGAATATGCCATGATCAAAGCTGCCGCCATGCAAGGTTGGCTTGATGAGTCTAAAGCTATGCTAGAGGTGCTTACCAGTATTCGCCGCGCCGGGGCCGACCTGATTGCGACTTATTTTGCCAAACAAGCTGCCCGCTTACTACAAGAAATTGCTTAACCTCTATTTTTTCAAGCTATGCATCTGCACAAAAGCAAGCAACTCTTTGCACGAGCCCAACAACTTATCCCTGGTGGCGTAAACTCTCCCGTGCGTGCATTTAAGCATGTGGGTGGAATACCCCCTTTTATTGCTTCTGCAAAAGGTGCCTATCTCTACGACGTAGATGGTAACACCTATATCGACTATGTCAACTCCTGGGGCCCTATGATCATGGGACATGCCTATGAACCTGTGGTTCGGGCTATTCAAGAACAAGTGCAACACTCTACTTCTTATGGCGCTCCTACCGAACTAGAAGTATTGCTAGCAGAACAAATCTTGCGTATGGTGCCCCGCATCGACCAGGTGCGTATGGTTAATTCCGGCACAGAAGCCTGCATGACAGCCATACGCCTGGCTCGTGGCTTTACGGATAAAAATAAAATCATCAAGTTTGAAGGCTGTTATCATGGGCATGCCGATAGCTTTTTGGTGCAGGCCGGTAGCGGCGTGGCTACGCTCGAAATCCAAGAAGTACCCGGAGTACCCTCCTCAGTGGCAGCAGACACCCTTGTAGCTCCTTACAACAACCTGCAAGCCGTAGATACTCTCTTGGAAACCTATGCTGGTGAAATAGCAGCCATCATCGTAGAACCCGTTGCCGGCAACATGGGTTGTGTGCTTCCCTTGCCCGGTTTTTTAGAGGGATTGCAACAACGCTGCCAAGAACAGGGCATTGTATTCATCGTCGACGAAGTGATGACGGGCTTTCGCCTCGCTCCTGGCGGTGCACAGGAAAGATTTCAGCTGGATGCCGACCTGATTACTTTTGGAAAAATCATCGGAGGTGGGCTCCCTGTTGGTGCAGTGGGTGGCAAGCGAGAAATCATGTCGTTGCTGGCTCCTTCAGGAAAAGTATATCAAGCAGGTACCTTGAGCGGCAATCCATTGGCGATGATTGCCGGATATACGCTCCTGCGCGAACTTGACCTAAACCGACATATTTATGAAGCTTTGGAACAAAAAACGCAGCAATTAATCGATGGACTTAACACAGTTTTCGGTAAGAAAGCCATAGTTCACCAAATTCCTCATATCGGTTCTATGCTGAGTGTATTTTTTACCGAATATCCCGTGCACGATTTTGTTGCTGCCAGTGCTGCCAGCAATGAGCTGTTTAAACAGTTTTTTCATGCCATGTTGGAGAAAGGGATTTATCTACCGCCTTCACCTTTTGAGAGTTGGTTTGTGAGCTATGCCTTGAGTGATGAAGATATTGCCAAGACCATAAAGGCAGCCGAAGAAAGCATAGAGCAAATCTTATCGCGGTGAGGTTATTCAACAGATTCCCATTATCTTTGCCAGCGAGAAATCAGCTGATTCGGGGTGTAGCGTAGTCCGGTCCATCGCGCCAGGTTTGGGACCTGGAGGTCGCAGGTTCGAATCCTGCCACCCCGACAAAAATGAACAAGCGATTTATTTATAACCCTTTTCATTATTTGTTAGGATTGAGTTGTGATGAAGTTGTAAAAACGGTGATTAAGCTTGTTGAAACATTAAAAACTTGCTGCTCCTCTACAACGCGTTGTTTTACCTTGCCGGATCACGTACATATAAACATTCACCAATTATCACAGTTAAATTACAATTCGTTCATAGATTGAATCTATATCTACCCTTAATGTAATGATCATAAGAACTCCCTCTGGATTGAGCATCTTTAAATTCCTGCCAAACACTTATTGGAACAGCAGCATGAATATACCATTGCTTATCTGTTTTAAATAAAAAATATCCTGTTTGACCATCACAACTATAATATTCTGCCGCACGTATCCAGCTACTTGATGAAGTATGGCAAGTATCATGTATTTTAAAATGGGTATGCCGGATGATGTTTACAGCTTGAGTGTATGATGAATAATGTGCCGGTAGGCTATCGCAATTCTTTGAATCGCACGAAATACATAAAATAACAAAAAATAATACTGGAAGATATTTCATTCTAGCAAGAATACATTTCATGGTTGCAAAATGAGTATCGTTGTTCAGTGATTACTGCTGAATCATTATATGATTAGTCGTCTGAAGATATAAAATGTTTTATCAAACGCCAAAATACCTATTACTTATGAGAGTTTGAAGCTTCTTTAGGCTCTTTTATTCTATTGCTCAAAAAGATATAGCGTATTCAATTAATCGTTATGTAATTTAAAAAATCTGTCTCCAAGAATTACAAAGAGATTTAACATTATTTCTCAGAATAAAGTAATTTCATTGTATGCATCTTTCCTGAAAAACTCTTCGAATGAAATTCATTTGTACACATCCAACACAAATGAGCATAATCCAATAGATGAAACTTGTATTGTTGTGTGACTCTTATTTGAAAGATATTGCCTTACAAATTCTTTTTATAATACCCTTTATTTTAAATCTCAGATATTGTATATGTTCAACAAATATCCTTCATTCAGTCGTATACTTCTATCTTTACGAGTCTTGTTCGACACAGGATTTCCCAGTAGTTAAAAACATTTGGAGCAATGATTGTCACAGCTCACCTCATTATCCCGCTGCTAAATCATTGTAGAGCTTTTAATATTACGCCACTTTCCGCTCATCCTAAATTTTTATGAGATTTATAAAATCTTTTTTATTTTGATACCCAAAATGAAAATATATTGATATCACTGATTATCAGCAAGCTTATCATTCGTTAATTTTTTCACACACAAATATCTATTGCTTATGAAACTACATTGGTTACCTGTACTCGCTACCGTCTTGTTGCTGGCCTCTTGTGCTACCCATCACGAGCAACAAACAGCTACCTTTCTCGACTTCACCGGCATGGATACCACGGTGAAGCCGGGAGATAATTTTTATCTCTATGCCAATGGCAACTGGCTCAAACATACTGAAATACCTCCCACACAAAGCAGCTGGGGATCTTTCTCCATCCTGAGAGATAATGCACTGAAAAACATGCGGCTGATTCTCGACTCTGTGGCCAACGACAAACAGTTGCCCGAAGGAAGCATTGCAAAAAAGGTGGGTGATTTGTATGCCAGTGGCATGGATTCTGCGACTATTGAGCGACTGGGCTTAGCCCCATTACAGGCCGATCTACAGCGCATTGCAGCGTTGAAAACCCCTACCGACATCCTTTATTTTGCTGCTGCTGAGCATAAAAAAGGTGATGGTCTGCTGTTTCGTTTCTACGCCAGCCCTGACGATAAAAACAGCGTGAAAATGCTGGCTCAGTTCAACCAAGGCGGATTAGGATTGCCTACGCGCGATTATTATTTCCGAACAGATAGTGCTACCAAAATGGTGCAACAAGCATACCTGCGTTATGTAACTCGTATTCTCACGCTTAGCGGCGAAGATTCTATTCAAGCCCAAAAAGATGCACATAGCATCATGCAACTTGAAACAGCGCTAGCCAAAGTATCCAAATCGCCTGTAGAACTTCGTGACCCTTATGCCAACTATCATAAACTCACTTTGCAAGAAATCAACCGCATCACTCCTGGTATTGAATGGAAAGACTTTTTGCATCAACTGGGCGTTACCGATCAAGACACAGTGTTGGTAGGCCAACCTGAATTTTATAAAGGATTAGCCCAACAACTCAAAAGCACCCCAATCGATTTATGGAGAGCCTATCTGCGCTTTCATCTGATCAGCCATTATGCCCCCTATCTCAGCACTCCCTTCGTAGAAGCCAGCTTCGATTATTATGGGCGTACTCTTCGCGGCCAGCGCGAACAACAGGAACGCTGGAAACGAATGTGTGCTATGGTAGATAATGAAATGGGCGATGGACTCGGAAAATTATATGTACAACGCTTTTTCCCACCTGCGGCTAAGCAACGAATGATGGAGCTGGTGAATAACCTGCAAAAAACATATGAAGAGCGCATTAAACACCTGGATTGGATGAGCGATAGCACCAAACAAAAAGCCATCCAAAAACTCGAAGCCTTTACCAAAAAGATTGGATATCCCGATAAATGGAAAGATTATGCCACCGTACATATTGTACGCGACTCGTTGATTCAAAATATCCAATCATGCGATGCGTATGAATACAACCGCATGATTGCTAAAATCGGTAAACCAGTCGACCGCACCGAATGGTTTATGACTCCTCCTACAGTGAATGCTTATTATAATCCCAGCTTCAACGAAATCGTTTTTCCTGCAGGCATCTTACAACCTCCATTTTTTTATCAAAATGGTGATGATGCCGTGAATTATGGGGGCATTGGTGCCGTTATAGGACACGAGATGACCCATGGCTTCGACGATCAAGGCCGTCAATATGATGCTGAAGGCAATCTGCGCAATTGGTGGACGCCAGAAGACTCTGCTCGATTCATGCAAAAAGCCCAACTGGTCATCGAACAATACAACAACTCCGTAATCCTAGATAGCTTACATGTCAATGGCAAGCTCACCTTGGGCGAAAATATTGCCGACATCGGCGGCGTAGCTATTGCCTATGCTGCTTTCAAAAACACTCCCGAAGGCAAAAGCAATCAACTCATTGATGGACTCACTCCCGATCAACGCTTTTTCTTAGCTTATGCTCAAATCTGGCGCATGAAAAATACAGATAAGCTGGCTCGCCTGCGCTTACAAACAGATCCACATTCTCCAGAAATGTATCGCGTCAATAATCCTTTGTCTGACCTTACCCCATTTTATGTGGCTTATCATGTGCAGCCTGGAGATAAAATGTATAGGCCCGATAGCCTAAGGGTACATATTTGGTAGTTGGGTAAAAGAGCAAGTATTGCCATCCAGCAGGATAATGATTTTCCTGCTGGATTTTTTATTTTCGAACGTGCATAAAAGAGTTACTTTGATAAAGTATTTACAATATCTCATCGTGGTTGGCTGTGTAATGGGAAACATATATACATTCCAAAATGCTTGGTCGCAATGCAAAGGCTCTCCTATCTTTCAAGAAACATTTGGCGGAAACGCCTCTTCGCCCGAAGTGGGCCCAGCTTTACCTGCATCAGTGACGAGCTATACCTATGTATCACAAGGAAATATTAATGATGGGCAGTATAGCATTAAAAAAACCACCGGCCCCATGTACAACTGGTTTGCCAATGGGAAAGACCATACCGGCGATGGGTATATGATGATCGTGAATGCGAGTTATGAACCTGGAAAATTTTATGAAAAAGAAATCGATGGATTATGCCAGGGAAGCAAATTTTATTTTTCTGCCTGGATCGCCAACTTACTTCCCAAAAATCAATATACCCAAACGCCTCTTGATCCTGCTGTGCGCTTTGTGATTCGCAGTGCAAAAACAGGCGACACCTTAGCTGAATATGCTACGGGTAATATCCCTCGTTATGATGTATTTACCTGGACGGAATATGGCATGCCTTTTACGCTACCAGCAGGAGAAAACAGCCTTATTCTCACCATCTATAACGACAATCCAGGTGGCAATGGCAATGATTTAGCTCTCGACGATATCACCTTTACCTTATGTGGGCCTGCCATTGACATTCAAACCTTAGGCAGTTTTGAAAACAACGGCAGCTATGCCTGCATCCACGATACCATAACCTTGCAGGCCAACGTACAACCAGGCTATTATCTGCATCCTAGCTACCAATGGCAATTCAGCCTCGACGGCCAGCAATGGACAGATATCTCAGGTGCCAATCAGTTAAACTTTTCTATTGCCGATGCACAACCTTCTGATTCGGGCTGGTATCGCTTGCTCGTAGCCGAGCGGGGCAATATCGCTTCACCTAACTGTCGGGTTGCTTCTTCAGCAGTGCCTTTATTCATTGAACATCCTAGCCCACCCATCATCCAGGGCAAAACGCTGGTGTGCGAGCAAGACAGCATTATGCTTTCTAGCCGCGTTGTGGGCCGATATTATCTTTGGTCAACGCCTTCGGGTGCAATAAGCCACGACTCGATATTCAGCATTGCCCATGCTTCGGTATCGGCCTCTGGGAATTACACTTTGCAACTCACCACGCGCGGAGGCTGCCAGATAACCGATCAAACCTCTGTACAAGTACAACCCAATACTTTACAAGTAGAATTGGGCAAGGATACCCTCTTGTGCAATAACGATAGCCTCTTGTTAAATGCCTACAATCCACAAGCCAGCTATCTTTGGAATACGGGTTCTTCTGCTCCATCTATTTGGGTAAAACAAGCAGGTAAATATCAAGTGAAAGTAAGCAGTGGCGCTTGCAGCGTGCAAGATAGTATCCAAATAGCACACCAGTTTTCTCCTCATGTATTTTTAGGCTCCGATACCGTAGCATGCGTGGGCGATACATTTTCCTTAAATGCTTATTCACCAGTGGCTACCAGCTATAAGTGGCAAGATGGAAGCGATAGCGCGCAACGTACTATTTATCAAACAGGCCTCTATTGGGTTGACGTATCCAACGCATGTGGCACAGCGCGAGATAGTATTGAGGTTCAATTGATCAATTGTGCGCCAGAACTGCTTATGCCCAATGCATTTACTCCAAATGGAGACGGCGTAAATGATTTATTCCGACCCAAGCCAACCTTTGCCTTACGAGCTTTTTCGATGCAAATCTTTGATCGATGGGGAAAAGAAATCTTTCAAACCACCAATCCGCAATTGGGCTGGGATGGAAACATACATGGCCACCTCGCACCCATGGGCACTTATGTGTGGTATATAAAATACCAAAAACAAAACGGTAAAACCTTTCAGGCAAAGGGCACGGTGCTGTTGATTCGATAAAATGATCTGGCCATCTGGCTTATTTCAACCCAGCCACCACACGACGAAAATAAGCTACACTTTCTTGAATATCATGCACATTATGACCCCAATCATACTCATATTCGGCCGAGATCACTCCCCGAAAATGTTGCCGATACAACTCATGAATTACATCTGAAATATCGTTTACACCTTGCCCCCAAGGCACATCATGTGCTTGCGGACTTTTTTCATTCAAATCTTTAAAGTGCAGTTCAATGATATGACCTTTTAATTTCCGTAAGCAATCGATAGGGTTTAATCCCGAACGCGTCCAGTGGCCAATATCTGCGCAGGCACCCACTCTCGGGCTCAAACCCTTGATAGCCGCCAGCACGATATCTGGACTCCAATAAGGTGCACCGCTTTGCCTGGGATGGTTGTGAATGGCTACATTAATCCCATATTCATCGCATAGCCGCGATACCAAGGGCAGATCAGCTTTTTCAGGTTCTGAAACGATGTTGATGAGCCCCATGGCCTTGGCAAAATCAAACATTTGCCGCCACTCTTTTTCTCCTTTAGGCACCACTACTCCATATGATACCAGTGTCACACCTTTTTGCTTCAACTTCTGCAAAATTGCTTGGCGCGTTTGAGGCGACATGTGATAATCCATCGTTCCTTCTATGCCTCCACCAATGAGCTGATTGGGGAAAGCCTCAATATAGTGCAATCCACAGGCTAACGTGCTATCTACGGCTTGGAAAAAGGTAAATTGGTGAAATGACCAAGCCTGTGCGCCTAGCTTCCAGCCCAATTTTTCGGGAGTAAGCTGGCCACGAGCCATTGTAAACGTGCAAACAATGGCCATTATACACATCCACAAACGTTTCATGATCTGTTAAATTTGGTTGAAATATTTCCGTGAAAATACTCGAGAATGTAAATATATCAGCATTTTTTCATTGAATCAAACTTAAACGAGCACACAAACGTTTGTTTTGTTGATTTTGACGTAAATTAGATACGTTTTTAACCACAAATATTGATGATGCCATGCGTGAAATCTGGTTTACCCGATATGATCCGCGCGAACAAGAAAAATCGCCTTTTGAGCGGTTGAAGGAAATCTTTATGCAATTACTCACCTATACCAGTGGAGATGTGGCCGAGGCGCTCAGCTGGCTCACCGAGCTCGATAAGCAGTTTGGGCTCACCACCGATGAATATGGGTTGGGCGATTTTATTGAAGAATTGAAAGATAAAGGCTATCTCGAAGAAGAAACGCGTTCTGGACAAATTGTGATTACGGCTCGAAGCGAGCAAGAAATACGCCGTAGTGCCTTAGAAGAAATCTTTGGCAAGCTAAAAAAATCGGCTGTTGGTAATCACGACACGTTTATCTCAGGCATGGGAGATGAAATCAATGCCGACACAAGACCCTATCAATTTGGTGATACCATCGAGCAAATCGACTTCACGGCTTCCATACGCAATGCACAAATAAACCATGGGTTAGAAAGTTTTCGTATGCAAGCCGATGACTTGGAAGTGCGGGATACCGATTTTAAAACACAAACCTCAACCGTGCTCATGATCGATATCTCGCATTCCATGATTTTGTATGGCGAAGATCGTATCACCCCAGCGAAAAAGGTGGCTATGGCTTTGAGCGAGCTCATCATCACCCGCTATCCAAAAGATACCCTCGATATCATCGTTTTCGGTAATGATGCCTGGCGTATCGAAATCAAAGATATTCCTTACTTACAAGTAGGGCCATATCATACCAATACTGTAGCCGGACTAGAACTGGCTATGGAGATCCTCCGCCGAAGAAAAAATCCTAACAAACAAATCTTCATGCTCACCGATGGTAAACCCACTTGTTTGAAAATTGGTACCCGATATTACAAAAATAGCTTTGGCCTGGATCGAAAAATTGTGGTACGTACCTTAAATTTGGCAGCACAATGTCGTAAACTCAAGATTCCCATTACCACCTTCATGCTTGCTAGTGATCCTTGGCTGCAAGCTTTTGTGAAAGATTTCACAGAAACCAACCAGGGAAAAGCATTTTTCACAGGCACCGATAAGCTCGGCCAGCTGGTGTTTTACGATTATGAGCGAAACAAACGTAAATTTTTTCATTAAGAAGAATTATATCACTTAAAGATGAATAAAATAAGGCTAAACACACGAATTTTGTTTTTCACAATCCGCAGAAAAACAAAAACCTTATCTCTATATGGTGAACGTGCTGAATAGCTGGTAAACGAAATATATGTGTAGAATTATAGACATTCACCGTGTAATGCAAAAAAATATACTAATCGCATAGATCAAGGTTAATTGATCAGAGTTTGACTAGATGACTTATTGTTAGGTAGATTTTAAAACAACATTAACGCATGGATAAGTTTCCTCGAACCCTAGGTGAATTGAAAAAATCGGGCTATCAACCTAAATCAGTAAAAGACGAAATTCGCATCAATCTCATCTGTAAGCTGAAGAAAAAAGAAAATCCTTTCCCAGGCATCATTGGATACGACGATACGGTTATTCCCGATACGGAGCGGGCTATACTTTCGCGACACAATATCTTGTTTTTGGGTTTACGCGGTCAAGCCAAGACCCGCATGGCTCGACAAATGGTGGATCTTTTAGACGAATACATACCCATTGTAGCTGGATCGGAAATCAACGATGATCCCTTTCGCCCGCTTTCTCATCACGCCCGCAGCCTCATTGCGGAAGAAGGCGATGATACACCCATTGAATGGATCCATCGCAGCGAGCGATATGGCGAAAAACTGGCTACACCCGACGTTTCGGTTGCCGACCTGATTGGCGATATCGACCCCATTAAAGCTGCAAATCTGCGCTTGAGCTTTGCCGACGAGCGCGCCATTCATTTTGGAATCATCCCTAGATCAAATAGAGGCATCTTTGTGATCAACGAATTGCCCGACCTGCAAGCGCGTATTCAAGTAGCCCTTTTCAATATTTTGCAAGAAGGTGATATTCAAATTCGTGGATTCAAACTGCGCTTACCACTCGATATCTTATTTGTCTTCACCGCCAACCCAGAAGATTATACCAATCGAGGCAGCATCGTTACGCCGCTAAAAGATCGTATCGAAAGCCAAATCATCACGCATTATCCGCGCACTATAGAAGTGGCTATGCAAATCACAGAACAAGAAGCTAATATTCTGCCTGAACAGGCTAACATGATACAAGTGCCCGACCTAATTAAACGACTGATCGAACAAGTAGCTTTTGAAGCACGTAGCAGCGAATATGTAGATCAAAAAAGCGGTGTTTCGGCTAGGCTCACTATCTCTGCTTATGAAAACTTGATGAGCACTGCCGAACGGCGTTGCATCCTCAACAATGAAAACAATACCCAAGCACGGGTTACCGATTTGTTGGGAATCATTCCCGCTATCACCGGAAAAATTGAACTGGTATATGAAGGAGAACAAGAAGGCCCCACTCAAGTAGCCTATCATCTTTTAGATAAAGCCATTCGTACACAGTTTGTACAATATTTCCCCAATCCAGAAACATTTAAGAAGAAAAGATCTTCTACCACCACAGAAGAAAATCCATATAAAATCATCACACAATGGTTCGACAAAGGAAATCGGGTTCAACTAAATCCTGATGCATCCGATAAAATTTGGGAACAGCAATTGCATAGCGTGCACGGCTTGCGAGATGTGGCTAAGAAATATTTTCCACGCACACAAGGAAAAGAAATATTGCTGCTCATGGAATTTTTGCTATACGGATTGGCTGCATATTCCTTAATTAGCAAAAAACAAGTGGAAACCACTATTCAATTTAGTGACTTGTTAGGGAATATGATGAACTTTGATCTCAGCCAGGATCAAGAAGAAGATGATGATGATGATGATGAAGATAAGGATGAAGATTATTGATCAAATGCTTAAACTCAATGAAAGGTTTTTTTAAGAAAATTTTTCTGTATTTACACGATTGCCATTTACAACTTACTGAAGCATCTCAAATATATGCTCATTAACCGAGAACGACAATAATGAAATCACATTAGAAATTATAGAAACAGGAAATCATAACTTATCGTCCCACAAACGGGGAAGAATATAAAAACAGTTTGCGAGATTTTGTTTCATATCTTCAATCACTCTTCCGATCGTCGCGAGCAATCGTCATTAGCATTTAGGAATGATGGCATCACACCATTGGTTAGTGATTATATTGAGTTTGCTCACCATGAAAAATAAAATTTTTCTTAAAGAGCATGATCGGCCTGAAAAGTTGTTCCTGTCCAAGCCCTTTTAGCTGTCCAGTCGGCATCGGGTTGTTTCCAAAATGCATCATCCGGGGGAAGCCCCAATGGCAAAAAGCCATGAGTACATAAATATAAACTTCCTGTTGAAATATATACATTAGCTGCTTGAGGTTGATGACCACAGAATCCAATTTGTAGCCAACCTTGTTGATCAAAAGTACCCGAAGCTTCAAACTGTTTTTTCATAACGGCCGTCAACGCGCATCTTACCTGAGCAGGGCTAAGTGATGTAGGAAGCAAATGACGCAATGCTAGATCAGCAAGTGCATGAAAGGCTCCTATGCGATATGCAATCGAACGACCTATAGGCGGATATGTTCCTTCTGGAGAAATAAATCGTTCTTGTTCTTCCCCATATCGTTGCATGCGCACAACTATTTGATGATATTCTTCTGAGTTCACCATTTGATGTTGCAGCAATACATCATATATCTGTAATAAGAAAGGATGAATCACATATGCATTGTAGTAATCAACATGCAACTCTGGTCCATCGCCATACCATCCATCGCCTAAATACCATTCTTTAAATGCTTGCACACCTCTCCATAATCGCTGTAGATCTGGCTTTTCTCCAGCCTGCAGCAGAAACGCCTCATTGATTGAAGCAAATAAAAGCCAATTAGATGCTGGAGGTTGAATCACGCGTTGCGATTGAATAGCTTGAATGATTCGCTTTTGAGTAGTATTGTCGAGTGGCTCCCACAACACATTCCAAGCCCTTAAGAAAGCCAAGCTAAGAAATGCTCCATCTACCAGTGGTTGTTCTCCTTGATGGAAATTTAAATAATCAGGGGCAGCTGGATCAGCAATATGGGTAAGCCCCTCCCAGATCATGCTTCGCAAATGATCCCGCATGTTTAACTCTTCCCCTGTTAAACCTTCAACCCTTAACCATGGGGCAACACCCGATAAGGTGCGGCCTACGGCTTCTAAATGCGTATATCGAGCTCGTTCAGTTGCATGACTAAATTGAGTGTTTACTTCAACAGGCATCTGTTGCTTTAATGTATTTTTACTCAAATGAAAACATACTGGATAAGCAATGCTATATAGCAATCGCGCCCAATAAACTCGATCGTCGGCTTGTGCAGAAGAGAAAAACCCAGCAGCCGATGCAGGCTTGTTGGTAGGTGTAATTGATCCAAGTCCAAGTATCGACAATGAAGCAATAAATGATCGTCTGTTTATCATGGCGTAAAGGGTATCTGTTGAATACGAAAAAGGATAGCACCTTGCGTTTGGGAATCATGCTGCACAAAACGAATACGGTAAATATGATCCCCCCATATGCGGAACATGCGCCCATTTCGGGTAACATTTCCATTAGGAAGCTTTATTTCATCACCATCTCGAATATATACCGTATCTATCGTAGGAGAAAATGATTGGGTGTTTATTTGTAATAGATAAGCTCGCCGACGTGTTGTATCTACTAAACGCACAGTTTCATCATCCTGTATTATGGGAAATAATGGAGTAAGAAAATTTTCTATAATGGGTAATCTCCAATAACGAAGTTGAAAACTATCACATCCTACAATGCCCTTGTTGCGGATGAGTGTAATTTTTCTTTTCAGTGTCAATACACCTGCACTATCAGGATATGCACGAGTTATATCCATTGATAAAGATGCTTGTAGCGTATTTGCTTTATATTTTACATCAAAAGCAGCAAATCGCTTACCAGATTGTTGCATGGTGCCATTGATTTCTGGTAAGTTGTGATACGACGATTGGTTGTTCCAAATTTGATATCGATGGCTGCTAAAAGTTTGGGCAGTATACGTTTGTGCACCAGCATCAATCAGTACTGGATAACCTTGATGATATACAATAAAATTTCCCACATCATTGTGGTTATGGCTCTTACCGTTGTTGCCTGCCTGTACTGCTAGATAAAAACTTTGCAAAGAACCTGAATCTGAACGAGCAACCATGATTTGTAAATCTGGAAGCCAAACATCCCTATATAAAGGTTGCATTGGAGGAATATGTTGCAAATCATGAAGTACTGATAAAGCAGATAACGCTCGATTTAATACGCCAAATCTATATGGCAATACGCAATCACCAAAATGTTGTTGACGGGCTTCAAAAGCTCCAAATCCCATCAGAATAGAATCGCGTAGCTGCAGGCCAAATCTAAACAGCAAAGCGGGGTCGGGATGATATTGGGCATCGGCATCACCATAATTAAAAAAATATGGATCGGCGATATACACTTTTTCAATATAGCTAGCCATGCGATACAACAAAGGCCGATTGAAGATATCTACTTTACCTCCAGTGGCGCTTTTTAGCATTTCCAGATAGTCTAATGTAGCACCTGTTGCCCGATCCCAATATTCTGGCCCTTCGTCGCTTCCTCCATCTGTAGGATATGGCATCAAAAAATTATCCAAGCTTTGTAATGTTTTGTAAACTACTCGTGCTCTCAAAGAATCGGGTGCCAGCACAAGAGCGGCCGCAAGCACATTTGAATTAATCCACGGATTCCAATTATTTACTCGTTGGCTAGACTCGGGATGACTGCGCCAGTGAAATCCTAAATAACTCCAATCATCATGCAATAGATAAGGAATAAAAATTCTCCGAGTAGTTTCGTATTGCATACGACGAGCAATCCATGTACTCATCCGATCTAATTCTGGTTTTAGCAAATAATAAGTCCAAGCTATTTCTTGTGCTGTTTCCGCAGCAAATAAATCCACTACTGGATGTTGCACATCGGGCAATTCATGCGGATTGCCTTGTAAATACATGTGTGCAGGCACGCCCCAAAACGATTCTTCACAAATAGCCCATATGCCATTGATGATATCATGGATAAAACGACCTTTTCGTTCAAACAATTCTGCAAGTACTAATGTAGCCAATTGCTCACGCCGATGAAAAGACAATTGTTCATAATGCGATCGATTACCTGTTTGGCTATATTCCAAGAATGCGGTAGCTAGTAAGGGCTCCCAGCGCACGGGCAACATAGCTTGTGCTGCATGAATATATGCTTGTTGAATACTTGCTGGAATCTTATATAAGCCTGAAGTATCGGCAATACTTGGATAAGGATGCCATTGAGAAACAGGAAGTAAACTCTTCGATAATGCTTGAAAAGAATATGTTTTTTCTAATGAGATGAAATCAGTCGAATGTTGAGCAAACAATGGTGGAGATGAGCAAGAAAAAAGAAAAAATATAAATAGAGGTATATATTGAAGGCGGTTAACATCCTTTATCTTGAGCATGTTATTCACACTTTGGGAAATGGAATATCATGATGATAAGTAGGGGTAATCCAATCATTAGCTTGCCGTTCCAGAAAAGCGTTGTGCGAAGCATCCCAATGCAAAACTTCTCCAGTTTGCCAAGCAATATTTCCCATATGACAAACTTCTGCCACTAAGGCACCAGCGCTGATAGGCGTGTGCACAGCAGAAGCATCTTGACGTTGAATGGCTTCTATAAAATTTGCTGTATGTTTATCTAAACCATTATCTACGGCTGGTTTCCTAGGAACAGGATCAATTTTGTTTACCCCATTTGCCTGTTCAGGAACAACCTCCCAACCACCGCGATCCAATATTAATGTTCCATTTTCTCCAATGTAGGCAATTCCATGCCCACGTTGAAACAAACCCATATCAATACCACGAGCATGTTCCCATTGTATAGCGAAATCGCCATAATCATATACCACAGTGAGTGTATCGGGCCATTCTTCAGCATCATGAGGAAATCCATATTTGCTCCCCATGGCCGTAATCTTTTTAGGATAATTTGCCTTCATTGCCAAGAGAGCATAATCGATAAGATGCACGCCCCAATCGGTCATGAGACCGCCTGCATAATCGAAAAACCAGCGAAAATTATAATGAAAGCGATTGGGATTGAAAGGCCGATCGGGAGCTGGTCCAAGCCATTTGCGATAATGTACACCCGCTGGTATGGGTTGATCCGGTTGTATGGGAACGGGTTTGCCACTATAATTCCACGCTTTAACGAGGCGTATCTTGCCCAACAAGCCAGATTGAACATATTGCACCGCATCCTGGAAATGCTGCATGCTTCGCTGCCATTGCCCCACTTGTACAACCCTACCATATCGCTGCTGCGCAGCAACCATCACCCTGGCTTCAGCAATTGTACGAGCAACCGGTTTTTCGCAATATACATGTTTGCCAGCCGAACAAGCATCTACCATGATTTTACAATGCCAATGATCGGGAGTACCTACAATCACGGCGTCGATATCTTTACGTTCTAATACGCGTTCATAATCTACATACGCATCAACAGTGATTCCCATTTTGCTCAGCTCTTCTTTGCGACGGTTAAGCACTCGCTCATCAACATCACACAATGCTATAGGCAATACATCTGGATGCTTCATCATAGATTGCAAATTGGCCCATCCCATTCCATTGATGCCAATAGCGGCCACACGAATCTTGTTCAACGATCTCAAAGATATGCCCGAGAATGCATGTACGGAGGGAAGAAAAGAGCCAATATAGGCACCAGCTGCTACATGCATGCTAGATTTGAGAAACTTTCTTCTGGAATATCTCATTTTCTGTTTGATTGAATTTCCTAAATCTAATGCATTTATTTGAGTACTTGTATCTTTATATTTCTAAAAGAAACCTCATTTCCATGGTCTTGTAAAAGAATATGCCCTTCTGGCCATAGACCAAAGTTTTGCCAGTTTTTATACTTGCTCATAAATACCAATTGTTTAAAAGCATCATCACCACGATGATATTCCAACATCAAATATCCATTTAACCAATGTTGAACTCTACCATCAGGATATACCACTATTCTTCCCCAGTTCCATTCCCCAATAGGTTTAAATGCAGCAGCGATATCACGGCGAGGAATTAAATCATATAAAGAAGAAAGGGTGCGATTTCCGTTTACTCCTAATTTTGCATCTGGATGGCGTTGATCATCCAACAGTTGATATTCCAGTCCAATACCCGATTTCCCGTGCGTATCATACAACTCTTTTACAAAATACTTTACTCCACTATTTGCACCGGGAGTGAGCTTAAATGCAAACTGCAAATCGAAGGCACCATATTCCTTTTCCGTGATGATATCTCCGCCACCCCCTTCTTCTTGGCCATTGGAAGGCAATACAGTGAGTACACCATCACGAATCACCCAACCATGATCTGGAAAATGCGTCTGGTAAATGCCCCGCCAGCCCCTTGTGGTTTTCCCATCCCACAACAACTGTACACCATTGAACCGTTCTTCAGGGGAAAGGTTGTTGGGAATAAGATTAACGACAAAAATATGATTGAATGGACGAGGTTTTAAGTTCTTTGTTTGAATATAAATATTCTTGAAATATACCTTTTCACCGGCATGTTTTTCATCAACAGCGTGTACCTGCAAACCAATGAATCCTTTATGGGTCATGTCGTCGACCAAGCTTGCTGCGGGAATACCATTCACCCAGGTACGTATTTGATTGCCGATGCATTCGATATGATAATGATTCCATTGGCCATTTTTAAACGCTTTCCTTGCTTCTGGATTTAATGCTAATGGATATAACCAGCCTCTTCTTGCTTCATCATATATGCCCCCACTCCAGGCACGAGGCGATGGATCAACTTCTACCTGATATCCATGTACGCGGCCATTTTGATAATCAGGCGTACTTTCACTTCTCACTTGAATGCCAGAATTTAATCCTGTATCTACTTTTACATCTAGATCCAAAATAAAATCATCAAATTGTTGATTGGTAACTAAAAATGAGTTGGTAGTGTGCGGAACAGATGTGCCAACGATCATGCCATCAACCACCTCAAATTTTGCATTTCCACCCAACTCATGCCAGCCGTTCAGATTCTTGCCATTAAACAAAGGGGTAGAATTTCCTGAGGGTGCCGACTGTGCAATGGATAATTGGTTACAAAAAACAAGGTATGTTAGCATGCAAATGCATAATGTATGTTTCATAATTCAGGTATTTTAAATGGTGATTATACTTTTAATTCCCAACCGGGTTGATAATTTCTCGTCCACAAAGCCATGGCTTGTTCATTGTTTACAATTTTTCCTTTTTGTGAAGGATCGCAAATTAAAGTAGATTGGGTGCGCTGGGCAATATTTCCGAGATGGCAAAGCAATACACTGATATGTCCTTCTTCAATTGGTGAATGTAGGGGTATTCCATCTCGAATGGCTGAAATAAAGTTCTGGAAATGTACCAGATCTAATTGCACGCCCGGGCCTATCGGATTAATGACATCAGGATTTTGAGGAGTTGGTTTAGATGGGCTTTCCCGAATCAAGTGATTATCGAGGTCATAAATACGATAATGATCTCCACCATTATTTACCAATGTTCCTTTTTCACCATAAATTCGAAATCCTCTTCCACCATGTTCAATAGGATAAGGATTACAACTACGACCTATCCAGGTAATTGCTTTCCCCTCTGGAAATTCGAAGCTTGCTGTTTGGGTATCTGTGCATTGCCAATCATCATGATAAGCATATCTTCCTCCTGCAGAACTCACTTTTATGGGATAATCTACTTGCAACATCCAACGCATACAATCTATTTCGTGGGTACCATTATTACATATTTCCCCCGTTCCCCAATTCCAGAACCAATGCCAATTATAGGGCACAACATTATCTCGATAATCTTCTCGAGGTGCTGGACCTTGCCATAAATCCCAATCCAATGTAGAAGGCACAGAAACGATTTTTCCGAAGCCAATAGGTTTACGGTCATTGGCATACCAGCCTTCCCCAAAATATACTTTTCCAATAATTCCTTCATGAATCAGCTGAACGGCCTCGATGATGTTTGGCCAGGATCGGCGCTGGTTACCCATTTGCACCAGGCGATGATATTTTTGAGCAGCAGCTATCATGAGTTCACCTTCGGCAGGATTATGGCCACAGGGTTTTTCTACATATACATGTTTTCCAGCCTGACAAGCAAGAAGGGTAGCTAAGGCATGCCAATGATCGGGTGTAGCGATGGTTATTGCATCGAGTTCCTTATCGTCTAATACCGTTCGAAAGTCTTTGACGGCTTTGGGTCGCTTATTCGTTAATTTCTCTGCGGCATTTACTCCTTTGGCTAGTGCATGTTGTTCTACATCACAGATATATGCAATATCTACGTCGGGGATATGCGATAACGCTTCAATATGAGCAATCCCTCTGCCATTGGTACCTATTACTGCTACCTTAATTTTTCTATAGGGGTGGCGAGTAGATGCCAACGAGATCCCAGAAAGGCTTACTGCAGCAGAACTCAGTAAACTGTTCCGAATAAATTCTCTTCTATTCATCTGGATATTTTTTTGTTAAGTTAATGACGAATGACTCAATCTTCTGGTATTTTTTCTAGTGGAGGAACATTATTTTCTGCGCCCGAGTATCCTTGATTTTGGTTAATATGTCCATTCACATTGGCATCAATAGCAGATTGAGGAATAGGCCATAGTACATGGTATGGGCTCAAGGTATACATGTCTCCATGGATAGTGACTACGTTATTTCGATAAAATTCATTATGCGCAATTACCCAATCGTACCAAAAATTATCTGTAGAAAAATTCTTGAGGGAGTATGTTTTCCCAGTAGGTGCTTGTTTACCCGTCATAGCATAAATATAGGCAATTCTTACTAAGATGTTCCCAATATATAATGTTTTCTTTGTTTCCGTTAAAAAATCTATGGAAACGTTTTCGTAAACAGTTCTTACAGTTGACAATCAATAGCTTGTAATAAAAAACCTAGAGAAATCACTTTCCTATTTCTAATTCCATCAAATGAATAAATGATCACTTGCTTCTACCTCTATCAGAAAATTAGATTTAACGGCGAACCTTTAATGGCTACTTTGTGTTAACAAAATAAATAAAGGCATGAATGTTTATCGTCTTTTATATAAAACTATACCCATACGGCACATGCATAGCAATGGTATAGTCATAGTTAAAAAATACGGAGAAGCAACATGCACTCTTTCAGTATAACTAATTCCTGCAATATGTCAAGGGTTAATTGAAAATACTTATTTTCTGCCAATTCCGCCTATTAGCATTTTTATGGAGCCTAAAAGTTTATTCGCTGCATGATCCCTATATTCTGGTTCTTCGCCTCTTCTAGCATTTACAGAATAGGTCGTCAAAAATGATCCCTTAGTAGCTATATACTCAAAAAATATTTATAATTTTACTGGAAATTTTTATAGCTTCACTAAGAACCAAATATAAAGTATACTCAGTATAAATATTTTCTCATGAAGACAGAGATATTGTTCATCTACTATTCAGATAATAATGACTATTGTGACAGAGATAATTTATTTGCATACTGGTGCCTAAATTAATAAAAATGAGAAGCTACAACGATAGATTATTTAACAGTTTTCCTAAAAAACAAATACATTTGGCAAGGTTTTTATGGGTTAGAAAGAAGTTAAGTGAATTAAATGTTGACTTGTCTTGCATTGTGGAATTGGGATGTTTTGATGGTAGGCTTTTAGATTTTCTACCCCCCCCCCCGTGGAAAATACTTTGGTTATGACGCCGATTGGGAAGGTGGTCTTACACTTGCTCAAAGCACTAAGGAGAACGAACATACTCATTTTTCTCGTTGCATCAAACCAGAAGAAATAACAGTCGCAGAAGCCTCTATTATTTTCTCTCTCGAAACACTTGAACACCTGCCTGAAGAAATTCTGAATGGATATATAAAAAGATTTAAATCAATATTAAAACCAGGTGGATATCTCATTATTACTGTACCCAATGAGAAAGGATTAATTTTTGCTACCAAGTATTTTGTCAAACGAGTTCTAAGGTACAAATCAGACAATAGTTATACATTCACCGAGTTTGTATGGGCTACATTAGGTAAACTCCAAAAGATAAAGAGGAATCAACATAAAGGTTTTGACTGGGAAACCCTTTTACAAAAACTTGCACAAGATTTTAAGATTATTTGCGTTGAAGGTGTTCAATTCAACAGGCTGCCACCTAAATTAAATGTAACTATTGGATTCGTTCTTCAAAAAGAATAAGTATTTTTTAGAACATCATGACGAATTCGATAACACAAGAGAAATAAATACTTTTTAAACATATGCATTTTTATATAGAAATTGTTAGAAAAAGATCTCATGAAGAATCATAAGATCGGGTTATTACTCTTAACTCAGTTACCCATAAACCAATCACCAGAGTTAAATATCATTAATATCCATTAGGTTTTAATAAAGGATTGGTATTTAATGCCCTAGTAGGTATTGGGAATACAGTTTTATCTTTAGTATCTGGCGTTTTATCCCACCATTCATCGCCAAACCTACCCCATCTTACTAAATCTGTTCTTCTATGTCTCTCTCCTATAAATTCTCTTCCCAGCTCATCTACAAATTCATCATCAGTAAGCATTTCGGGATGGAGCACGTAGCTATGTTGAGGCCATGTACTATCTGGAAAGTCTCTTTTTCTCACTGCATCTAAAAGAGCTGCAGCTCCCAATTTATCTCCAGATCGATATTTGCACTCTGCTAATGCATAATAAATTTCTGCTAATCGGATCTCCGGAGCAGAATTGTACATAAACAAATCTTCTGACATAGGTAACCAGGGAAACTTCAGTAAGCGAACTCCAGAATTTTCCTCTCCAGTGGCTACATGTGAGCCTTCTGTCCATCGCCCACCGGGCTTTTCTGAAAACCTACCCACTTGATCTACATATACCAACGGCCTTCCATTATATTCTTCCGTACCCAAGACAGGCTTGGTACTATCAAATCCATAACCCTTAGCATAATTGAAATAATATTGTGGGCCAATCAAGAAAAATCCTTCATATTGTACTCCTTTGCCAGTAGTATGAAATGGTTGTTTCCGATAATCATCGTTGGCAAACTTTTCATAGGGAGTACCTAAATGAGAGCTAAATTGATACAGATTGCCGTCTAAGTCTTTGGATGGCTGCAAATGAATTCCATTCCATGCACCGTAATTATTATCAAGTGAATACCTGGCTTGATAATGCATCATAGAATAATACATAAATCCAAATTCATAAATATTTTTTGCGTGTGGGAACTCAAAAATATTTTCTGGAGATCTATAGCCATTAATACCCGAACGGAAAGGACCTCTATAGTCAGGATCAATTTGATAACTTCCATATTTCCCATTTATTATATCTTGTGCTACTTGTGCACATTCATTGTATTTAGGTGTACCAGTCCATGCTTCTGCATTCAAGTATAATCTAACGAGCAATGCTGCTGCACCTCCTTGATCCCATCTTCCTACTGAGGCATTCTGGGGAAGATCTGGAAGAGCTGTCTTCAACTCATTTTCAATGAAGTTAAATACTTCTTGAGCCGTAGAAGCAGGTTTTAATTCACCAGGTTGCGTAATAATAGGTACTTTCCTGAAATAATCGAGTAGAAACATATAAAACCAAGCACGCAGCACCCTTAATTCTGCAATATGCCATTTTTTATCTGCATCGGTCAAGCCAAACTTGCTGTAATCTAGCTTGCTGATATCATTCATAATAATATTACATTGTGCAATCCCTTCATAAGGCCCAGCCCAACCTCCATAGATATGGTTATCATCTGGCGTCCATTCATGATAGTGCAACCGCATCCAGTCTCCTCCATCATATCCATGTTTACCTTTTTGCGTCCACACAAACTGATCTGCTGTTAATTCAGAGATGAGCCACCTATCGCCATCCCAACCGCACCATTGGCCATGCTCGTAGGGCCTGAGTACAGCAGCAATCAAAGATTTTTTATCCTGGTAATAATTAGAAGAGACCAATGTGCTAAAAGGTTTCTCATCTAGCTTAGTACAGGAGCTAGATATAATCAATAATGAAAGAATAATGAGTATCTGTTTCATGTTCGTTTATTTATGGTTATTGAAAGATCAGATTAACTCCAAGGGTAAAGGTTCGAGTAGTGGGGTATACATCCAGGCTACCGAGGCCAGGAGTTAATCCGGTAACATCAACCGATTCTGGATCAAGTCCTGTATAACTTGTCAAAGTAAATACATTGCGAACGGTGCCATATACCTGCAGATTACTTACATGGGGTATTTTTAATTTGGGCGACCAGCTTAAGCTCAAATTGGCTAGCTTTAAGTAATTCCCATTCTCCAAGAAATAATCTGTAATCACTTTTCCAGATTTAATTTGGCCATTTCGGGTGTAAGCATCTTTAAGCAGGTTTACATTGGGCTCTGCCTGCAAGCCAAAATACATTTGATATAAGTTCAGGATCTGATAATCGAATCGTCCATGGAAAAAGAGGAAAAGATTAAAGTTTTTATACGTAAAGTTATTCCCCCAGCCCAATTCATATCTGGGGAAACCATGTCCAATATATGTACGATCCCTATCTGCATTAGCTTCTCCTGTAGCCTTAATTTTTTCACTTCCTTTTACACCATTTTTCCATACCAGGATATTACCGTTTGCATCAACACCTGCATATCTATATCCATAAAAACTACCTATCTCTGTTCCATCTTCCAGCCGGTATGCATATCCTGGATTACCTGGAGAGGGTAAAAATGCAAGATCCGTGTATTGAGAATGATATTGATTATTTGACCAAGACTTCAAATTGGCTTTTGTATAAGAAGCCGAAATACGGGTAGCATAAGTAAATTGAGCCGTGTTAATCAGCTTGATATTTCCCAAAAACTCAATTCCCTTAGATACTGTGGTTCCTACATTCACAAACATTTGATCCCATACATAAGTACCTACGGGCACATCATAATTTGATAATAAGTCTTTGCTTTCTCTAATAAAACCATCTATACTGAAGTTGAGATTTTGGGAAAACATTAAACCATCTATGCCAAGATCGTAAGATATGGCTTTCTCCCATCTCAGTTCAGGATTATAATTATTTGCAGGACCATAAACACGAATCCATTCCCCTTGATCATTAGGATACATTCCATATCCGGTATAACTGGAAAGTGCGGTGTAACGAGGGAAACCCGATCTACCGGTTACCCCATATGAAAGCCTAATTTTAAGGTCATTAATCGATTTGATATTTTGGATAAAGGGCAATTGCGTCATTCTCCAAGCTCCAGATATCGATGGGAAGTTCCCCCATTTATTATTTGGGCCAAATTTGGTATTTCCCTCATGCCTGATTGAAGCAGACAAATAATAGGTGTTGGCAAAGTTGTAATTCAATCTTCCCAAGAAAGCTATAGTTTTCTCCTGGCTTTTCCAGGACGACATTCCCAATCTTCCTTGCTCAAGATTCCAGCTACCAGCTCCCAGGTTGTTATAACTAAAAGCATCTGATGGAAAATCCATATTTTCAGCCGAAAATCCTTGGTCATTAAATTCTTGGTAGGAATATCCTCCCAAAACTTCCAGGCTATGTTTATTCTTATTCAACGAGTAATTGCCCAACCATTCGAAAGTATAATCAATCCATTTTTCATCACTTAAATCTGCACGACCCGTTCTATTATTTTGAATAGATTCAGCAGAATGAGAATTCGAATAAAACCTTCCCAAACGATCATGTCCTTGCCTGGATAAACTCACTTCCGTATTGAGGTTTTTCAATAGGTTTAGCTTTAACCTTAAATCTACTGCAGAATAGGTATGATCTGCTCCGTTTTCTCGAGTTTTTAGATCTTGAACAGGGTTATAGGTATCATACCCATATAAGGTATTATATTGGGAAGGATTGTTGGGATCCATAATAGGAATAGTAGGATTGAGCTTCACAGCCATTTTAAATGCCCCATAATTGGTGTATTCTTCATTGGTAATCCTATAAAATATATTTTCATTTAATTCTAATAAATTGCCAAGAGCTTTTTGTTGGAATGAACCCGTAATACCATATTCTCTTCGAAAAGAAGCTATGTCAATGGCTTCTTTAGTAAGATAATTTCCAGATAATCTAAATACCGAGTTTGGTGAACCACCAGAAACGGCTACATACTGATTCTGCCCTATGTTGTTATGACGAATCAGTGCATCGTACCAATCTGTTCTGGCCCCATAATCTGCATCTCTCTTGTGGGCCAAAAATTCCTCAGGCGATAAAATATTAGGTTTAGCGGCTATCCCATCGTGATCAACATAGCCATCATAACTTATCCTGACTGGTCCTGAACTACCTTTTTTTGTTTGAATTAGTATAACTCCATTAGCGCCTCTAGAACCGTAGATTGCTGAAGCTGCCGCGTCTCGTAATACAGATATCGAAGCGATATCTTGATAAGAAATTGTTCTTAAATCTCCTCCCGGAATACCATCGATAACGATAAGTGGACCATTGCCAGCTGAAATAGAGGCTGCACCTCTAATCTGAATGCTTGCATTTTGATTAGGATCTGCAGTAGCTACATTAGAAATCACCACTCCCGGAATTTCTCCTTCGATGATCTGCAAGGGAGAATTATATGCTCCTTTTAAAAAATCATTACTTTGCAATGTAGTCACAGCATTGGTTACATCTCCTCTTTTTTGTGTACCATAACCTACCACTACCAGTTCATTTAACACACTCGATTGTTGATGCAAGGTTACAGCTAGTTCTTGCCCTACTGTATACTGAGAGACGGGGATCTCTGTAGGAGTATAGCCCACATAGCTAAATACCAATATGGCATTATGATCGGGCACTTCAAGGCTAAAATGCCCTTCGGCATTTGTTACGGTACCGATGGTGGTGCCTTTCACTTTTACCGTCACGCCTGGGAGAGGCTGTCCTGCAGAATCGCGTACTACGCCACTTACCCGAATCTGCTTCACCTGTTCGCCTAATGGTACGATCACCACGACATGATTAGGTAATACTTGATAAGTGAGTCCTGAAGGAATTAACAGACGCAGCACCTCTTCAATAGTTCCATCCTTAATTTGAAGATTTACCTTTTGATTAGCCTCTACTATATTATTGTTATACAAAAAGCGATAATCGCTTTGCTTCTCGATCAGGTGAAGTGCTTTGCTTAGCTTCACAGCACTTAAATCGAGATTAAAGATTCGATCATTTTGTGAATAACTTCGGGCAGAGACCTGAAGAAACACGACTAGCAACAGTACAGTAGTTAATCGCATGATCAAGGAAAATTGCTTAAATCGTTTGTGGTGAACAAACGGCAAGTATGAATAATATTTCATATCTTAGGGGCATTATTGGTTAAATAATAAGGATACCTGTCCGACCCTGGATGGGGTCCTGAATGTGCAACAGGAGATGTGTCTACATTTCCTGTTTTTATTTAGCTTGTGTCCATCAAGCTACGTATAGATTTAATGTGTAATAAATACTTCATGGTCTTTGATTTGATATTGAAAATGTGTAATCAGTTTCAATTCATCTAAAGCCTGTTGTAAAGTCTCGTCGGCAAACGATCCGGTAAGTGGTGTTTCTGCAATGTCATCACAACAGATATGGATGCGTACAGCATATCTCCTTTCCATTTCCTTTGCCAGTTGGCTAAATGCTTCATTTTCAAAGATTATTCGATTATTTAGCCAAGCGGTTTCAGGGTACATTTTATATTTTTTATCC
This sequence comes from Thermoflavifilum sp., assembly GCA_023511875.1. GTDB lineage: Bacteria > Bacteroidota > Bacteroidia > Chitinophagales > Chitinophagaceae > Thermoflavifilum. The sequence goes on along the minus strand of JAIMAQ010000014.1, from coordinate 5,129 downwards.
TGATGAATCTCTTGCACCAAATAATGGTTATTTTGCAATACTATATTCGGCTGATCGGGCAAGTGTAGGGAAAGACTATCGTTTCCACGAAACCATACGAGTTTCTCGTGGGGTTTTAGTTGTATACGGCGATCCGTATTCTTCAAAATCACTTCTATAGAACCGGAAATCAAAGTTGCTTCAATGGTCGGATCATCTGGATACGCTTTTACATTAAATACTGTGCCGAGGTCGCGAATATCTAAATCAGGGGTGTGGATGATAAACGGATGATTTTCATCATGATGTACATCAAAATATGCTTCGCCTTGCAGAAAAACTTCCCGCACGCTAGCCTGAGCAAAGTTTTCAGCATAACTTAATGTTGAACCTGCATTGAGCCATACTTCACTACTATCGGGCAATACCACATGCGTACGTGATCCGTAACGCGTAATAATCTGATTATGACCAGATTTTTCTTTTGTGGCTAGAACTGGTCGAGATAAGGGTAGAATAACACCTTGATAAATCCATATGCCTACACCAAACAATAAGCCGATAATTATCAATCCTAACCAATCAAAGGTCCTAAGCTTTTTATGAGATAATGGTTGATTCATTAATAAGTCTATATTTTCCTCCGTTGCTTTAGCTGAAGAGTCAGGCTTAGGTAATTGCCAGCAAGATTGCAATACTTCCAACGTGTATTGTGCTGCTGGATATTGTTTCAACAAATCATTCAGCTCTTGTTCTTCGGCCTGAGACAAAGAAGCAGATAATTTTTTACCAATCAATATCCAAATACGATCTTCCATGTGTCATTCAATAATGACAGTGTGATACCTGTTTTTCTTATAAGACAAAATTTTATAAACATTCTACTAGTTTGTTTTGAAATTTTTTTTAGTTTTACTCGACGATCCACCCCTACCTAGATGATGATGCACAGTGAATACATACAAGAATATCTTTGCTATTGGCAGCAACATGATGCGGCGGGCGCCTATCGTTTCTTGAAAGAGCAATTTTACCAACCCGCTCTTCGATTTTGTTGTACTTGGGTGAAAAATGAGGCCGATGCAGAAGAGATTGTATCTGATGTGTTGATACGTATTTGGCAAAAAGGCGATCGATTAAAAAAAGTGAAGAACCTAAAAGTGTACGTTTTTACGGCTGTTCGCAACGCAGCTTTGAATTTTCTTCGGCAAAAACAAAACCACCAAATTTTGTCTTGGGAAGAACTCGATATTAGCTTGGCACCACTTGTACCCGATCCTGCACAGTTATTGATTTCTTCAGAAATGCTTACACGTATTCAACAGGCAATTGACCAATTGCCTCCTAAATGTAAATTGGTATTTAAACTTATTCGGGAGGAAGGATTTCGAAATAAAGACGTAGCAGAAATTTTGCATATTTCTGTAAATACAATCGACAATCATCTAGCCACTGCAGTGCGCAAAATTAGTGAAGCCATTCATCTGCACACTCTGGAAAATCCTACCAAACAGGCTTTACCACCTATAAATAAGAAAAAATCCAATAAGAGATAATATAAATCTGATTCAAATAATATTATTGTTATTTGAAAAAAGCGTTCACATATCAAATATCATTTTTAATTTCTGATATCCACTTTTGCTCACCGGAATTTGTTTACCAGATATTAATCTAATATATTGCCCTTCCTTATCCGATATATGCATACCCGTTATCTGATGAATAGAAACGATAAAAGATCGATGCACACGTATAAATTGATCGCCAGGCAAATGTTCTTCGTAATATTGCATCGTGGCTTTTTTCATATAATATCCCTCTTGTGTATAAATTTTCACATAATCATCTGCTGCCTCTAGATACCAAATCGCATTCACGGGAATAATATGAATATCATCCATCTTCTTGACTACAATCCTTTGCAAAGGAGTATGGTATTGGCCAGAAACACGAAGTGCATCGGCTTGAGAAAATCGTTCAACAGAAAATCGTTGCTTCTCCCATTTTTCCAGGGCCTTTTGAAAACGCTCTTTGGAAAAGGGTTTGAGCAAATAATCGAGTGCATGTACCTCAAAAGCACGAAAAGCAAATTCATCGTAGGCTGTCGTAAAAATCACCGATGGAGGCTGCTCACAAAGCTCAAGCATTTCAAAACCATTTAAGTGGGGCATCTGAATATCTAAAAAAATAAGTTCAGGACGATATTGCTGAATAGCTTTTAGTCCTTCGTAGCCATTTTCACATTGTGCCACAACTTCATAGTGGGGATAGTCTTCTAGATATTCTAGCAAAATATCTCTTGCTAGAGGTTCATCGTCAATTAAAATTATGCGCGTCATATTTTTTGTGGAATGAAGCAAGTGACCTGAAATACATGATCATTTATCTCCGTCTGCAACAAATTATGCATACCATAAATCAAATATAACCTGCGAGCCACCGATTTTAATCCAAAACCTGTTCCCGACGTATCCAATAAATTCTCGTCGAATGGATTTGTAATTGTAATCTGTAATTGATGTAGTGTTTTACGTGCGGTTATGCGAATCTCTGCTTCATGACTATGCCCATATAACCCAAATTTGATAGCATTTTCGAGCAAAGGCTGCAATAGCAAAGCTGGTAATTCACAGCTTAATGCCGCATCTCCAATATCGAGCACCGTTTGTAAGCGCTGGCCAAAACGAGTCTTTTCAATTTGCAGATAAAGTTCAATTTGTTTCAATTCCTCTGCTAAGCTGAGTAAAGGACGTTGTTCTTTTCGCAATGTGCCGCGTAAAAAATCGGCCAATTGAATCACCATTTCCCTTGCCTTCATAGGATCTTTACCAATGAGCGCATATACGGAATTCAAGCAATTGAATAAGAAATGCGGTTGCAATTGTTGTTCAAGTTTATACAATTCAGCATCGCGAGCCAGTTTCTGTATTTCTTCCATACGCATATGATGCGATTGCTCATCGACATGCTTGGCATGAAACATACTCAACAAGGAAGCGCCTAAGCTGAGGATAAACATAAATCCAAACCGCACTGGCTCGGTATTGTGTAACCATATATCCCATGTATGCATGTGCAAAAGAAATGGCAATATTGCTTCATCAATGAATACAAACAACCAAGAGACTATGCATATTGTCCCACATATAACCCAAAAGTTATTGCTTTTTGGATAAAAGAAATACAGCACACGCACCATAATGAATAAGAGCGACAGACCCAACAAATGCGAGGTTAAACTATCTGTAAATGCATCTTGAACGGATAGCCCATAGTAACGCACAAGTATCCATCCACAAAGCAATGCCCAAACGATCCATCCCGAGAGAATCCATACAAACATGGGCATAGTAGATTTCCCACGTTGCGACTTATTATGGGCAAATAAATAGTTAAGCACGCCCATATCGGGTTATATTTCTTCCTCTTGTATAATGCTGTTTAAATCAATGGCAGCCGATTTATGCTTCAACAACTTCAAATAATTGTCTGGAAAATCTGGTTCCTCGATATGTGAATACAATTCCATACCATCTTCAATTTGTGGTATGAGATAAAGTTCGGAAATATCTAAAAATCGCCATTGCACGAGTTGATGATGGACATTTTCAAATGTTTGCTCGCTGCTTTTACCTATTTGTCGGGCTTTTTGAATCGCTTCTTGTTGATTGGCAGCAATAATTAACCGCAGTTGTTCTTCAAATTGTGCTTGATGATGACCATCACCCACTACAATGCGATAAACCAATTTGGCTAGATACCATTTCATACGAAAGAGGTTTATGCGTAATTGCTGAATATTATATTGTATCTCGTATCGTGTAAATATTGCATGATATTAAGTAGGGAAGCTTCGGATCTCCACACCGCCCATCACCACTGCGCCGGTAAGCGATAAGATTTTGTTGGGATCGGGTGCAATGCCCATCAATTCTCTTCTATCGTCAACCCCACCCATGACATTGGTGATATTCACTTGCACATCCCAGCAAGCTGGTACAAACAAACGCATTCCACCAAATACCACCGAAACATCCAGAACAGCTTTCCCTTGCACATCGGCTTGGGTAAAATCCATTTCCACTCCTCCAAAGACGCTAATCACTTCCCCGCCTTTAAAATTTTTCGATATCACCTTTCTGCGCGTACCACAAAATACGGCTGTAGTTTCCACCCAACCATCGTTACTCACAGTCGACGACAGCTCAGACTGATCTGCTTCGCCGACCATATGCCAAGATCTGCGATACGCACATCTAGCTCCATGCTTTTTGGGGCGGAATATTAACATGAGCCCGATAACCATGATCAACACTGGCCAGATATAAGGTGTAAATGATGTAGGTAATCCCCAAATATCTCTGACCAAAAACAAGGCTCCAACCAGCATAAAGATGATTCCGATCTTACTGTTGTATCGGCTGATGAGCAACAACAGTAACCCTATGATGAGTAAATACATAGGCCAACTCACCACCCAATAGGGAATGGGCAGATGCAGCTGCTGCAAGAGCAAAAACAATCCCGTCAGAAAAATGATTAAGCCGCCCCATTTGCCTCGAGAAGGTGCATGTTCATCGCGTTGACCCCATGTTTCTGTTCCAGATTTTTCGTTCATATGTGTTTTGTTTAGGCAAACATACATGAGCCTTATAGAACAAAGTCATATTTTTCGGTAAATGCCAGATAGGAGTCGGTAAATTGAGGTAAAAGGGAACAGAAATGGAAATTGAGCGGTTCTGCGTATCTTCGCGATCTAAACCGGAGGGATGCCAGAGCGGTCGAATGGGACGGTCTCGAAAACCGTTGTCTGCCTTACGGTGGACCGAGGGTTCGAATCCCTCTCCCTCCGCTGAGCAAAAATCCTAACTTGACCTTGCTTCACGAAAAGTTTTCCTTACCCAGATATTCTTTCAGATGAATCATTTTTCATCACAAACCTTACTTAAATAAACTTTATAACCTTGTATATAATGAAATGTTTTCTACTTCTACTGAGTAGTTCTATAAAACTTAATTCATTCTAAAAAGCACTTAGCACCAAGCATGCTCTTCTTTCTTTGTCTTGACACAAAGAAAGAAGCAAAGAAAGTTCAAGACTGTTAGAAAAATGGCTGGGGAGTATCCTTCTTTCTTTGTCTTGAAAC
>JAIMAQ010000025.1 GCA_023511875.1 Thermoflavifilum sp. | reverse complement strand
TCCGAACAGAGAAGTTAAGCCCCTCATGGCCGATGGTACTACCCCCGAGTGGGGTGGGAGAGTAGGTAGCCGCCGAAATTATTGATTAAGCCTCACCCGTTTGGGTGAGGCTTTTTTATTTATGCTATTTTGCGTATTCCTTATTCAATAGAATTCTCTTTGCCCAAAAACCCATTTCATGGATTTGATACCCTCCCAATATCGCCTGGGAATTACCGCTGGAGGTCAATTAGGGAAAATGCTTGCACAAGTGGCTACTGCATGGAGTCTCCCTGTGGTCGTTATGGATCCCGATCCCCATTGCCCAGCAAGTAGTTTGGCGCAGGTTTTTATCCAAGGCAACCAACGTTTGAAAGAAGATTTGCATCGATTGAGTGGGCAAATTCAATTCCTAGCACTCGAAATTGAGCATGTAGATATAGAAGGGTTACAAGATTTACAGCGTCAAGGTATTCACATATTGCCCGATCCCGCATCATTGGCTATTATTCAAGACAAGGGGCTGCAAAAAATGCAAATGCTTTCTCACCGAGTACCTACCATGCCTTTTCAACTTGTCGATGGCCCAGAAGAGATTATTCAAAAGTTAAAACGAGGAGAAATTTCGTTGCCCTTTATTCAAAAAACGCGTAAAGCAGGTTATGATGGAAGAGGTGTAAAACGCGTGGATAAACAAAGCGATCTTGCTGATTTACTAGAAGGCCCCTCGGTGGTAGAAACAATTTGCGATATTGATAAAGAACTCAGTGTCATTGTAGCCGGTGGGGTAGATGGAACTATTGCTATTTATCCTCCAGTGGAAATGGTTTTTCATCCTGAAGCACATTTAGTAGAATATCTGCTTTGCCCGGCTCGCATCGATGAAGAACAGAGACAATTAGTTAATCAAGTTGCTCAGCAAACTTATTGGGCTTTTCGCCCAGGTGGATTATTGGCTGTAGAAATGTTTTTAGATAAGCAAGGCAACTGTTGGGTCAACGAGGTTGCTCCTCGTCCACACAACAGTGGGCATCACACCATTGAAGCTTGTATTACTTCTCAATATGAGCAGCAACTGAGGTGTTTGTTAGGATTGCCTTTAGGAGATACTACTCTTATTAAGCCTTCGGCCATGGTTAATCTGTTGGGTGAACCAGGATACGTTGGAGTGCCTCGCTATACTGGCTTTGCAGAAGTGTTGAAATGGCCTGAGATTTATGTGCATATTTATGGAAAGCCAGAAACTAGGCCGTTTCGAAAAATGGGGCATGTGACGATATTGGGAAATGATGTTGCAGAACTGGAGAAAAAAGTTCAATTTGTGAAGCAAACGCTTAAAGTCATTGTATGAGTCAGCCATTAGTCAGCATCATCATGGGTTCCGACTCTGATTGGGAAGTGATGCAGCAAGCAGCGATTGTTTTACAACAATTTGCCATTCCGTTTGAAGCAGATATTGTTTCGGCACATCGAACGCCTGAAAAGATGTTTGCATATGCCCAAACAGCGCATCAGCGAGGTATTAAAGTCATTATAGCCGGGGCAGGAGGAGCAGCTCATTTGCCAGGTATGGTAGCCGCAATAAGTCCCTTGCCTGTGATTGGTGTGCCCGTAAAATCTACGCAATCGCTAGATGGATGGGATTCTGTATTATCGATTTTACAAATGCCGAGCGGGGTGCCCGTAGCAACAGTGGCTTTAAACAATGCACGCAATGCGGGAATATTAGCCGCTCAGATTCTGGGGTGTAATGATCAGGAGATTTTGCAAAAAGTGCAACAATACAAAGAACGTTTGAGCAATGAAGTCATTCAAAAAGCACAACAATTTCAACAGAAGTTTACGAGCAGATAAATTTTTAAATTTGGAAAATAAAAAATTCCTAACTTGTGTCCCTGTTTTAATCCTTTTCTCTCTAATCAAGATACTTGTATCCCATTGATTTTCAATTGAATGGCGTTATGGATGTTATTCTGTGAGTTATGAAATATGCAATGTCTCAAATAACGTGATGAATTTTTTGTGAAAACATTTGTTTATTAAACAGATGCTAATATCTTTGTAGCCTTTCTGTAAATTCAACAATTATTCAATAACAAAAAACACGAACAACATGGCAGAGACAAAATCCACTGTGAGCGCTTCTCAAAAACCTGCTACTGCTGCACATGCGACAACGTCAAAAAGAGGGGGTAATCTTTTTGCTGTATTGGCAGTACCGATTTGCCTAATTGTGGCCATTTTATTTTACATTTTCGTACTGGGTAATCCAGCCAATTTTGCTGGTGGGGTGCGAGGTGGGATCGGATCAGAAGCGAAGGCACTGAACTATTTCGGGGTGATGTATACTGGTGGCCCGATTGTGCCCGTATTGGTTTCTTTGTTTTTGATGGTAATTACTTTTACCATCGAACGTATGCTAACGATTTCTAAAGCAAAAGGGAAAATCAAACCCACAGAATTTGTTCGTCGTGTACAATATCATTTAGCTAATCGCAATATTGATGCGGCTCTTGCTGAATGCGACAAACAGCGTGGTTCGGTAGGTAATGTGATGCGTGCTGGCTTGCTGAAATACAAGGAAATGGTGGAGAACACTGACCTCACTACCGAACAAAAAGTGTTGGCCATCCAAAATGAAATTGAAGAAAGCACCACATTGGAGTTACCTATGCTGGAAAAGAATCTAGTATTTTTTGCCACCATTGCACCGGTAGCCGTGTTATTTGGCTTGCTGGGTACAGTGTTGGGTATGATTCGTGCATTCCGAGCATTGGGCGCTTCGGGCGGTACCGACTCTACTCAGTTGGCATTGGGTATTTCTGAAGCCCTTGTAAATACTGCTTTGGGAATTTCTACCTCAGTGTTGGCCGTGATTATGTATAACTATTTTACGACCAATATCGATGGCATTACCTACGGTATTGACGAAACGGGTTATACCCTTACCCGTAGCTTCGCTGCTTACTACAAGTAAGCAAACATAATTCATTACATTATACGAGATGGCAACAAGATTTTTTTCATGAGCATTTATGGAATTATATCTGTTTGCTCATCTCTTATGTGAATCATAAAAAATGTTGAGATGCCAAAAGTAAAGCTGCCCAGAAAGAGTACGGCTATTGATATGACGCCCATGGTGGATGTGGCATTTTTGCTGCTTACCTTCTTTATGTTGACCACCAAGTTTAAACCGAATGATCCGGTAACAGTTGTCACTCCTTCCTCTATCTCTACCAAGCTTTTACCAGAATCCAATATAGCCATGATTCTGATTGGGAAAGATGGAAGGGTGTTTTTCGATCTAGATAATAAGTTTAAAAAACAGCAATTAATGAGCGATCTCAATAGCCAATATCATCTGGGACTAACTAAGGATCAAATCAATTCATATGCGATTGGTGGCCCAGTAGGGGTGCCATTTAAAATGTTACCTCAACTGCTTAGCGTACCCGCCGATCAGCGCAATGCTTTCCCGCAGCCAGGAATTCCTATTGATTCATCCAACAATGAACTGGATCAATGGATTAAATACACGTTGAATGTCAACAATGCCAATCCTAATCTGCAGTTTGTTATCAAAGCAGATGACAATACTAAATATGAAGTAGTGAAGCAAGTGCTGAAAACCTTAAAAGCCAATCACCTCAATAAGTTGCATTTGGTCACTAACCTTAAACCCATTCCTCCCGGCACAGCTGCTTGGCGGGAACAACAAAAAGCTTCTGGTAGCTCGGCCAAATAAATGAATTTATTTATGTTTAAAAATGTTTGAGCTATGGCTGATGTAGAAATGAAAGAGGCCGGTGGTGGCCGACATCAAGGTACCAAGAGTAAAAAGCTCTCTACACGTATCGACATGACACCTATGGTAGATGTTGCTTTTCTACTCATTACCTTCTTTATGCTCACTACCACTCTTCAAAAACCCAAAACCATGAACCTTTATCTTCCGGAAGATGTAAAAAACCCGGAAGAACAAAATAAGGTAAAAGAAAGTCAAGCCTTAACGATTATTCTAGGCAAAGATCATCAAGTGTATTATTACTATGGCACTGGGCAAGAGCCGAATGAACGCATGTATAAAACCACGTTTGCAAACAAAGGTGGCATTCGTGATGTGATTATTAACAAGTGGAATAGCGTAATCAAAAATTCAGGTGGCCGGGATAGCTTAGTAGCCATTATTAAGCCCATGAATGATGCAGATTATGAAGATGTGGTGAATATGTTAGATGAAATGAATATCAATGGTGTTCAAAAGTATGCATTGGTTGATAGCATTTATGATTTTGAACGAAATCTCATGAAGGAAGCTGATCAAAATCCTGCCCCCGATCCTACATTGAATTCGGGAGGACAATAAAACTGATCAACGGGTTGTTTTTTGATATAAAAGATTTGTGATATGAATCCAAAAGATTTATTGACGGCCGACTTTCTAGATATTCTTTTTGAGGGGAAGAATAAAGCCTATGGGGCGTATTATCTGCGCGTCACCTATCCCAAGCGCGTGAGAAATGCCCTAATTGGCATGATTATTTTCATCATCCTCTCTCTTCTGCTGTTTAGCTTTACGCTTTACATGCAGAGACAAGAAAGTCTGAATCCAAAGCCTAAAGTAGCCGATGTCAAACTCACTGAGGTGAAGTTGCCCGATAAGAACCAACCCCCACCTCCTCCACCACCTCCACCACCTCCTCAGGAAATCAAGTTTAAATCGGCTGTGAAGTTTACGCCTCCTAAGGTGGTAAAAGACCAGGATGTAAAGCCAGAGGAGCTTCCACCGGATATTTCGCAAATCCAAAATAGAGTCATTAGCACCCGTAACATCAAAGGCGATCCTAATGGTATCGACCCCAATCTTGTACAATCGAGTGCAGGTACGGGGGTTACAGAAGCGCCTAAGCAAGACAATCGGGTGTTCCAATTTGTAGAACAAATGCCACGGTTCCCGGGTTCTATCAACGACGAGGATAGTAACGAAAAGATCATGGCTTATTTGAAAAACCACATTCAATATCCTCCTGTAGCACGTGATAATGGCATTCAGGGAACCGTAACGGTGATGTTTGTTGTGTCGTCAGATGGTAGCATTCGCGATGTGCATACGGTAGGCCCACATTTAGGAGGTGGATTGGAAGAAGAAGCTATTCGTGTGGTGAAGTCGATGCCTAAGTGGATACCTGGTCGTCAAAACGGTAGGGCTGTGAATGTACAATTCACCATTCCAGTACGATTTGTGTTACAGTAAAATCTTTTGTGAGAGTTTTTCCCGGTATGTATACCACATACCGGGATTTTTATTTTTATGCATCCAACTATAAATCTTCATGAAATACTTTCAACACGCAAACGATACCATTGCAGCCCCAGCTTCTCCACAGGGAATGGGCGCTATTGCCGTGATTCGGGTAAGTGGCCCACAGGCCTTACCCATAGTGAATCAAATGTTTCCATCAAAAAACCTCACTCAAGTAGCCTCCCATACCTTGCATGTAGGTAAGCTCATTTGGAAGGGGAAATGGTTAGATGAAGTAGTCATTGCCGTGTTTAAAGCTCCTCGTTCATACACGGGCGAAGATGTGGTAGAAATTTCATCACATGGATCACCAGTGATTGTGCAACAAATTTTGCAAGCTCTTACTGAAGCCGGAGCACGTATTGCTTTACCGGGTGAGTTTACGCTCAGGGCATTTTTACATGGAAAAATGGATCTTACCCAAGCAGAGGCCGTTGCCGATTTGATAGCAGCTGAGTCGGAAGCGGCGGCACAAAATGCACTTAAGCATATCAGAGGTGGATTTTCCAGAGATTTACAACAACTCAGAAATCAACTGTTGCAATTTGCAGCACTCATTGAGCTTGAACTGGATTTTGCAGAAGAAGATGTTGAATTTGCCGATAGGGATGCATTGTATCGATTATTACAAGATATTGATCGGCATGTATCACAATTGCTACAATCGTATAGCTGGGGTAATGTGGTGAAGCATGGCTTACAAGTAGTGATAGCGGGCAAGCCCAATGTGGGTAAGAGTACTTTGCTGAATGCACTGCTTAATGAAAATCGTGCGATTGTAAGCGATATTCCAGGCACCACTCGCGATACCATCGAAGAGTTAATACAGTTGAATGGGTTATTATTTCGGCTGATCGATACTGCTGGCTTACGCGTGAGTGAAGATGTTGTAGAACAAATTGGTGTTGCTCGAACACATCAAAAGGTGCTGGAAGCCGATCTTATTTTATACGTATTCGATGCAACACAAGTGGATATTTCTGAATGGCAACAGGTATTAGACTGGCTCCAAGAGATTCGTAAAAAACACATCTTACTTATGAATAAAATAGATCTTCAACCCCATATTCCAGAAGACATAGTTCATCATCCTCATGTGATGTGTATCTCAGCTGAAAAGCACTTGAATATTGATGCTCTTAAAAACAAAATGATTGATATGGCATTGCAAGCGCAAGCCCACAACGAAAGTAGTATCATCACCAATGCACGGCATTATGCTGCATTACAACAGGTAAAGAATAGCATAGAAGAAATATTTCAAGGATTACAACAAAAATTGCCCACAGATTTATTGGCCAACGATATTCGTAAATGCCTGCATGACTTAGGAGAGATTACTGGAGAAGTGACCACAGAGGATATGCTTGATTACATCTTCTCTCATTTCTGTATAGGAAAGTAAAGATCGTTGAATCATATCTGCATTTTAGACTCTTATTGGTATAACAAAAAATTTTATCACCGTTTCATGAATATTTTGGCAGCATGTAATTTATAAGTGATGCGTATGCATGTATTTTGTACTTGACAATATCTAAAGAATATTGTTATCTTTCGATATTAAATCTTTACCCATTAAACGATAAATTATTTTCAGATGAGAAGAATTTATGTCGCTTTTATTTTATTTTTTTCACTGATCATCATTGATAAACCTATATCTGCTCAGGTAGATAGTATCACTTACATCAAGGAAGAAGTGATGATTCCTATGCGAGATGGGGTGAGGTTATTCACTCGAATTTATATTCCCCAACATGTCAAGGAGGCTGTTCCTATTTTATTGATGCGTTCACCCTATAGTAGTTGGAATATGGGCACTGTGCCTCCAGATCAAGATCCGTATGTAAAAGATTTGGCAAAAGAAGGTTATATTTTTGTGTATCAAAATATTCGGGGAAAACAATCTAGTGAAGGGCAGTTTGTGATGCAACGACCCGTGATAATCAAACATGATGCAGATACTGTAGATGAAAGCACTGATACATATGATACTATCGATTGGTTGCTTAAGTATATTCCCCACAACAATGGTAAAGTGGGGCAGTTGGGTATTTCATATCCGGGTTGGTTGGCATTGGTCAGTGGTGGTTATCCTCATCCAGCATTAAAGGCTGTATCTCCACAAGCCGAGATGGGAGATTTGTTTTTAGGCGATGATTTTCATCATAATGGTGCATTTCGTCTTTCCTATGGGTTTGAATATAGTTTTGAAGAAGAAGCAGCTAAAGGTGATACATCTTTTCCTTTTCCACAGTATGATTTATATGATTGGTATTTACAATTGGGCGCTTTATATCATGTCAATGAAAAATATTTTCATCATTCAATTCCAACATGGAATGCTTTTGTAGCCCATCCTAATGATGATGCTCATTGGAAGCACAAGTCACCATTGAGTTATATCGACACGCCCAAAATTCCCATTCTACATGTGGGTGGTTATTGGGATCAAGAAGATATCAATGGGCCACAGCTGATGTACATGCATATGGAGAAATATGATGTGCATCATTTCAATTTTATTTGTTTGGGACCCTGGTATCATGGTCAATGGGCAGAAGCAATAGCCGATCATATAGGGCACTATCAAATGAGAACGAATACGGCAGCTTATTTTCAACAAAAGATTCAAAAGCCATGGTTTGATTATTGGCTGAAAGGTAAGGGCAATGGGAATTTTCCAGAAGCAATAAGTTTTCAAACAGGCACTAATGTATGGAAGAGCTATGATAGTTGGCCCCCTAAAGAAGCGATTCATAGAAGATTGTATATACGATCACATCATCAATTATCTTTTGTAAAACCTACGGATCAAACTGATCAAGCATTTGATAGTTATATAAGTGACCCCGAAAATCCAGTTCCTTATCGCAGTATGGGGGTTAAAACGAAATGTCAAGTTTTGTAAATAAATAAAAAGTGCGAAAAATGCACAACTGTGCTGCGTTTTAATAATATAAAGGCAAATTATGAATAAAAAACGAAACGTCATATTTAGTGAAAAATGGTGAAGATGGCTTAATAAAGACAATATCAATAAAAATAAGCACGAATAAAGGTTCTATAAATGGATAATAATGTAAATGCTTGATAA
>JAIMAQ010000006.1 GCA_023511875.1 Thermoflavifilum sp. | reverse complement strand
AGAAAGAAGCAAAGAAAGTTCAAGACTGCCAGAAAAATGGCTAAAATGGGCTCCATTTCGCTACGGAAAATGAAAAAATTCGATAGGCTTGTGTACGTTGATTCACTTTTATTTTCATCTGACCCCAGTTTTAGTTTCATGTTGATTGTTTTATTATTTTAGATACATGTTCCACTTGCTTCAAGGGTTACTCCTGAATAATAATTGCTAATCGACATCATGAAAACTCATGTCAACAAGTTAGGCTAGAAGCCTTCTGATTCATTATCAGGGTTAAACATAACAATGCTGGCAAAGACTTTTTTGTTGCATCTGTTCGAGATCAACGCCATTGGCATTCCCCACAGAGTGAATATGATATATTAATTTGTGTTAGGTAAAATATCTAGTAAGTAGGAATTTGATGAAATTTTTCTAATCATTTCGCTATAACTTTACATTATTAAAAATTATTTCCATGTCTTTTTCCAAATTAGCAATTATTGGTGGGGGGAATTTAGGCAGCTCTATTGCTGAAGGTTTGTTGCAAACAGGATTTTTGCAGCCGGGCCAGCTCGTGATCACTCGGCGTAATCTAACGCCTATCTTGCATTTTGAACAAAGAGGGGTAAAGCTTATGACGAGCAATACCGAAGCCGTGAAATGGGCTGATGTGGTGATTTTGGCAGTGAAGCCGTACAACACAAAGACCGTTGTCCATGAAATTGCACCCGAACTCAAGCCTCAACATCATTTGTTGATCAGTGTGGTTACAGGAATCACGATTGATGAGCTTTCTAGTTGGATCAACAAGCCTGTTTCCGTAATTCGGGCCATGCCCAACACGGCTATTGCTATTCGCGAATCGATGACTTGTTTGAGTTTCAAACAGGCTACACCCGAACAAATTACCTGGACAGAACAAGTTTTCAATCAACTGGGCAAATCCATCGTCATCGATGAAAAGCTCATGGATGCCGCCACTATTCTGGGGGCTTGTGGTATAGCTTATGCCTTGCGTTTTATTCGTGCCAGTATACAAGGCGGCATTGAAATTGGCTTCGATGCTCGCACGGCCAATCTCATTGCTGCGCAAACTGTTAAAGGAGCAGCCGAATTGCTTATCCGAGGCAATCGTCATCCCGAAGAGGAAATCGATAAGGTAACAACACCTAAAGGATGCACTATTGCAGGCCTCAATGAAATGGAACATCAAGGGTTTAGTTCTTCCCTGATCAAAGGAATCACCGTTTCTTACCGCAAGATTGCTAGAGATGAATAAGGCCCGTGTTTTTATGATAACACGAGCCTCATCATTCTAAGCGATGATTAGCTGCTATGATTTAATGAATAAATTAGCAATAGCCAACACTGATTGCATATCGAGTGGTTCATCAAAAGCTTCAGAAGCGGCGTTGGCGCTAATAGATAATCCGCCAATACCAGTAATCTGAATGCCAGCTTGTACCGTGTTTTCTTCACCTGCATATACAGGCTGCACGGCCGAGCCAATTCCGCCCGTGTCATTTCCCGTGATCCAGGGCTTCACGCTATTGCTAAAGCCATTAGCGCGACGCATTTGTCGAATCTTCGATGCATGACGCGCTTCTACAGAGTGAATATCTAATGCTGCTTGCAGCACTGTGCTATTGCTCATCACATTGGCTGCTTGACCCTTATATGCCCGCACACCGGTATCTTCAAAGGCTTGTGCTACCGCCAAAAATGTTTGGTAATTGCTAAACACATCTGGAAAGGTACCTCCAGCAGTAAAATCGAAGTTGGGTTTATTTACAGGTGTACCTCCAAGTTGCGGAATCACGGCTTTCAAAAAATTCACATGGGCAGTTTCATCTGTACTAATCTTTTGAACAGCGGTGAGGTCGGCACTATTAGGTATTAGCCCACTGCCTTGTGCAGCCCCCATGCTATAAAACGTGGCCTCGAGATATTCCAAAGTGAGTGCATAGTTGAGAATGTCAACAACGCTAGCAGAGCTGTTGCTTTGTGCATACGCTTTGTTGAGCATAGCTCCCAACGCTATAGGCAAGGCGGCAAACGAAAGTTTTTTACCAATATGAGCAAACTCTTTCATAGCTTGACGCCGTGTGTCGAGGCGTTCATATACTTCGGGATCAATTTCTTCGATAGCCCGAAAAATGCGATACATGTTCATAACATTTAAATTTTATTACTGTGAAAGAAATAGGATAGAATCAAGGTAATTGGCTAGTAATTTTTGTTTTGATGTAAGTACTTGCAATTGCAAGCACTTCCGAAGGTTTACGCGACATGTCTAAACCATTACTATCTACTACATCGCTATCTACAAAGGTGTCAACCATCACTAGCTCGCGTAGGTAAGCAGCATGTCGGGCTTCTACCGATACAATTTTGCCAGCCAAGGTCAGATAATCTGGGGTCTTGAGATAAACACCAGCACCGTTGTAAGCCGATACACCTAAATCTTCAAAAGCTTTTGCTGTAGCAATTACGCTGCTTCGACTGCTGAAATTGATACTACTAAAGTCGAATTGTAAACTGATAATTGCACTTGTACCCAATGCTGCTTTAAAAAATTCTCGATGTGCAATTTCATGATCGCGAATATCCGTAAACATGGCTAGCTCCACTTGGCTGATACCGCTGTATGGTGTTTGCACAACCTGTGTATAAAAAGCCGCCTCTAATTGTTCTAATGCATACGCATAATTTAAAATACCTACATCGTCGTTGCTGAGATTTGCTGTAGAAGATGCAGGTGAGGAAGAATTGTTTTTCTTGCAGCTAGTTGCCATGAATAAGGCAGCTAAGCTGGCAGAGCCAAGCCCAGCATAACGAAGAAAAGCTCTGCGTGGAAGAGGCTGCGAAAGCGTATCTTCCCGTGAGATGTGAACTTGTTGGTGTTTCATATTAAATGTTTTTACAGTGAGAAAATTGGTGAATGTTATTTCTTTATTATGTACGAAACACCAACTTATTTGGATTGGATTTTTTAAAAAATATCAGAGTCGCCTTTTGATCACGACAGGTGTTCCAATTTTGACGATCTCGTATATTTGACGAATAGCATAGTTGGGAATACTGATGCAACCATTGGTCCAGTTTTGCATGTAGGTAAATACAAAATCGTCTTTTGGCCAAGTACCATGAATACCAATGCCTCCCCCAATAGATGCATTTTCGGGAATGAGATGAGCAGCTTTACGGGCTTGAAATTTTTGATAAGATTCTTCATTGGGGTAATCGAGCAACAAAAAACGCGACCAACGTTGATCATATCGCTTGGCAATGATATGAAAAGTGCCTTCGGGTGTTCGCCGATCACCAGCCATCATCTTATCTGAAAGATCATCGCTACCAAATACGGCCGGAAACGAAGCAAGCAATTTGGTATCTTCATACACATAAAGCCGATGATGGAATTTATCGATCAATAGAAATACTTTATCTGGATCTACATGCTTTATATCAATCTGATGCCCAGGATCTTTGGCGTGCAAGACAAACATGCACATAAGCATGATCCAGCACAGGGAAAGCATAAAAAGGGTTTTCTAGGATAACGAAAACCCTACTTCAATTATTATTTGGCGTTCAAACGGGTACAGAATGGGCTTAGCGTGCCGTACTATCGGGTACAAAATCGAGTACTATCGAATTCATACAATAGCGCAAGCCAGTTGGGGGTGGCCCATCTTCAAAAACATGCCCGAGATGTGAGCCACAACGTGCACAAATGACCTCAGTGCGTTCCATACCGTAAGAATGATCGGGTCGATAAATAACACTGTTTTTACGAACTGGTTCAAAAAAGCTTGGCCAGCCACAGCTGCTAGCAAATTTGGCATCAGAGCGAAATAAAGCGTTTCCGCAAACGGCACAATAGTATGTACCCTTGCCGCTAAAATTCCAGAAACGGTTTTGAAAGGGTGGCTCAGTTCCTCTTTCGCGGGCTACCCGATACACTTCTGGCGGTAAAATCTTCTTCCATTCTGCATCAGACACGTGCAAGGTGGTGGTGTCTGTTCTCGAATAGTAGGGATTATTTCGATGATCCATAGCAATAATTTGATGATTTTTAGTAACAAATTTCTGATGCGATTGGGAAAAACTGCATGAAGCACAGATCAGCAACACGCTAGTGATTGACCATACTTTCTTTGCAGATAAACGAGAAAAAAATCTGTACATAAATCTTTGTTTATATTCATTATTTACGCATGCGCACAAGATTTAGTTTGAAGGGATAACAAGAATTAACAGAACTTTTAATTTAAACCCTGCTGTTTGAGCCAGAGCTTGGCATATTTCAGAAATACCGATGTAGCATTCAGTACAGCTAGCATAAGCCCAGCAGTGCCTTCTTTCCAACCGGCTTTTAGCAAATAAGCTTTGCCAAAGGTAGCTATAGGATGCAATAACAATGTTTTTGTCGAGGCTTTTTTACCTTGTTGATACAATTTTTCGGCTCCCAGATGTGCATACCGATCCATCTTTAACCATAAGGTATGTATATCTCGATAGGTATAATGAAACAAAAACCCATCCAACAATTGAATCTCTATAGGTATAGAAAAAACAACGGTTTCATGCACAGGATCTTCACTCCATCGAGCTTGCAGCCGGTTAAACAACCGAATCTTATGGTCGGGATATTCCAATCCATGCCGAATCCATTTGTTAAAATATTGATTCAAACGTTGTAAACGATACCCACCCGTAAAGCCTTGCTGGCGAACTTGCAGAATGGATTGCTGTAATTCAGGCGACAACACTTCATCGGCATCGATAAAGAGCACATGATCATGAGTAGCCAGTTGCATGGCCCAGTTTTTTTGTTGCCCATAGCCTTCCCAAGTATGCTGAATAAATCGCACGGGAAAAGCTTGAGCCAGTTGAGGGGTGTTGTCGGTTGAGTAACTGTCGACCACCAATATTTCACTAGCTACAGGGATAAGCGACTGCAGGCATTGGGAAATATATGCGCTGGCATTAAAAGTAATGACGATGGCAGAAAGTGGTTGCATGTCGGTATAATGTCAAATCCATAACTGGCGGGCAAATTCCGATTTTTTTGTTAATATTGAAATATGACTAACTTCATTCCCATATTCCCATTGGAGCTGGTAGTATATCCAGGTGAGCAGTTAAATTTACATATTCGTGAAAAACCTTATCAGCAATTGATTCGAGAAAGTGTGGAAAGCCAAAAAGGCTTCGGCATTCCACCTGTTATCAAAGGCCGATTGCACGAATACGGAACGCTGATGCAAGTGATCGAGATTGCAAAAACTCATGCAGATGGGGCTATAGATATTCGCGCGCGTGGAATTAAAGTATTTCGCATATTAGAGGTGGTTCGCGACATTCCAGAAAAGCCTTATGCCGGTGCTATTGTGCACTATCCCGATAATCGCACCGAAGGTGATCGGCGGTTAATGGAATCGCTCATCATGGCTTTGCAATGGCTACATCAACGGCTAAATATTGAGAAATCGTTTGATAAACCCATTGATCATTTATCGGCATACGACCTGGCTCATCATGCTTGTCTGGGTTTGGAAGGCGAATATCAAGTATTGGAACTGTTGCATGAACGTCAACGTCAAGAATTTTTGCGTCGACATTTGAAAAACATTCGCCCTATCATAGATGAAATAGAACGATTAAAAGAGCGAGTGAAATGGAATGGACATTTTCGAGACCTACAATTACCCAAATTTTGATTTCATCTTTGCAACATGTTTGTAGGTATTAGACATATGCGATTCCTTACTTTTTTGTTTGGAATATGGCTGCTAGTGATACTTTTCAGCGGTTGCGTGAATAAATTAGCCGATATTCAGGCTTTACATGCACCTTTTACCAATGTAGAAACTGCAGATAGTGTACGTATTCTGTATAGCCAGGCTGCTCGGGTACGTGCAGAAATAATGGCTCCTTATTTAAAACATTATCAAACAGATACCCCGCGGGTAATCATGTATGGTGGGGTACATGCTAACTTTTTTGATGATAGCTTGCACGTGCAATCTAATTTAATTGCTGGCGAGGGAGTGTTCTTTGAAAATACCAATCGGATCACTGTAGAAAATCATGTAGTGGTAATGAACATTCAAGGAGAGCGATTAGAATGTGATAGCCTATATTGGGATCCACAACGTCAGTTGTTTATTGCACCGGGGTGGGTAAAAATTACTACTCCTACGCAATTGATTATGGGCAAAGGGCTTGAGGCTTCGGCCGACTTTTCGAAATATAAAGTGCTTGAAGTAACCAATAGCCAGATCATGGTTAACCAAAGCCAATTGCCCGAGTAAAAGCAAAGACCCCGTATAAACGGGGCCTTTCAACGCTTTAACCTATTTTAACCTAAAATCCTTTAAGTAAAACTACCAATATTCATGCCGTTTCATAAAAAAAGTTCTTCACACGATGTGAATTACTCAATATCCGCAAATAGAAAAATCATCATCTATGGAATATAGAAGATTAGGTCAATCGGGTTTGCAATTAAGTATTGTTTCCTATGGCAGCTGGACCACTTTTCACCAACAGGTAGATGAAAAATTAGCCGATGAACTCATGGGATATGCTTACGATCAAGACATCAATTTTTTTGATAATGCAGAAGGTTATGCCCACGGGGAATCGGAAAGAATCATGGGAAAGATATTCAAGCAAAAACACTGGGAACGCTCTTCCTTTGTGGTTTCCAGTAAGGTGTTTTTTGGCTGGCATGGAAAAGACAATAAGCCCAATCAAAAAGGTTTAAGCCGCAAGCATATTATTGAAGCTTGTAACGAGGCTTTACAACGTTTGCAAGTAGAATATTTGGATTTGTATTTCTGTCATCGTCCCGATCCAGAAACGCCCGTTGCAGAAGTTGTTTGGGCCATGAATCATCTTTTACAACAAGGCAAAATTCTCTACTGGGGCACTTCTGAGTGGAGTGCTGGCCAAATCATGGAAGCCCATATGATCGCCGAACGTTACCACTTGATAGGCCCTACGATGGAACAGCCGGAGTATAACCTGTTTAACCGCGAAAAAGTAGAAAAAGAATTTCTTCCGCTATATTCCAGCATTGGTTTGGGAACTACCACCTGGAGTCCGCTGGCCTCTGGCTTGCTTACGGGTAAATACAACGCTGGAATACCACGCGATAGCCGACTTGCTTTACCTGGATATGAATGGCTAAAAGAAAAACTCATTACCCCAGAAAAAATTGAAAAGGTAAAAGCCTTGCAACGAATAGCCGAAGATATAGGCATTTCCCTGCCTGTACTGGCAATTGCTTGGTGCTTGTGCAACCCACACGTGAGTACGACGATTTTGGGCGCCAGCAAACTATCGCAACTACAAGAAAACTTGAAAGCGGTTGAAGTGTATCGACAACTTACGCCAGAAATCCGACAGCGCATAGAAACGGTCATGCAAAATAACCCCGTTTTGCCCCATTAGATGTTTATCAACCGTTTTGGAGAGCGCCACTCACCTCGTTTGTCTACCCAGTACGCTGAAAGCTGCGCTGTACGAGCACTACTCCTACGAGCGTGATGAGCGATCCTGTTGCTATGCGTAGGTCAATGGGTTCGTGTAGCCAAATAGCGCCTAATATCACTGCTACAATGGGATTGATGTAGGCATAAATCGATACCTGCGCAGGGGGCAAGTGATGAATGGCGTAGATATAGGCCACATAACCAATTAGTGAGCCAAATCCAATCAAGTAAAGGATAGCCCACCAGGCTTGTGCAGGAATAGTGCGCAAGGGAATAATGTTGCCCGTAATCCAGCATATAGGCACCAGAGAAATCCCGCCAAACAACATCTGCCAGCCGGTCGCAAACAATAAAGGCAAGGTAATAGAATGCTTGGTAGCGTAAATAGTGCCTGCCGACCAACTCACTGTGGAAAGCAAAATGAGCAAGGCACCCCATAAAAAATGAGCTTGCTGCCCCAGCCAAATGTTAGGATAAAAAATGAATAACACTCCAGCTAAGCCCAGCAACATACCCACATACAATTGCCGTGTAAAATGAGTGCCTGGCAAAAACCATAGGCTAAAAACAGCCATGGTGATGGGGTATACTGCGGCTAGAATAGCCGTTAAACCGCTAGGTACATATTCTTCTCCCCAACTCATGAGGCCATTACTTATGCCCAATAGCAATACGCCCATCACCAAAAGCTTGCTCAACTCACGAATGTTGGGCAATCGTTGTCCTTTTAGGAGGTAGATCAAAATGAGCATGCTACCCGCAAGGGTTTGGCGGATACTGGCAAGCATAAGTCCTGGCATATGGGCAACGCCTATGCGTATCGCAAAATAGGTAGTGCCCCAAAAAAAACTTACCAGTCCTAAAGCTACATAAGCAGGGGTAAGCCAGCGTTGGCGCAAGGCAAGATCATATCGAGGCATGTGGTAAGCGTTGCTTGGTTTGCCAATCAGTAAGGCGTTTGCAAAGGTAGGTTTTACAAAAAGATGTTTAATCTTGGGGTGGAGTGCGGGAAGTAATAGCCAGGCGATTCCAGGTGTTGATGGCTGCAATACCCAAGATCAATGCAGCCAATTCTTGTTCGTTAAAGTGCTGTCGGGCATTTTCAAATACTTCATCGGGTACACGCGTTTCAGAAACCAGGGTGATGGCTTCGGTAAGCGCTAATGCAGCCCGTTCCTGCTCTGTATAGTAAGGAGCTTCTTGCCAAGCATTTAATGCATAAATGCGTTGCTCTGTCTCGCCCAAGGCTCTAGCCTCACGGGTATGCATGTTTAAGCAAAACACACAACCATTGATTTGAGAAGCTCGAATCTTAATTAATTCATATAATTTTCGATCCAATCCACTTTTCCGAATGTATGCTTCTTGAGCGCGCATCGCTTCATAAGCTTCTGGCGCTATTGCAGATAGGTCTATACGCTGCTGGGCAGACATGATTGTTGCATTTGTGTAACAACAAAACTAGACCCTGTACTTCGTATCTTGAAGAAGCAGATTGCAGCGCTTAAGAAATCTTACGCAAAAATTACTAACTAGCCATTAGAGAGGGGCCATACACGAAATACCAATACGCCATGTGGAGGCACAAATCCGCGAATTAGCCATGCCGTTTGGCTCTCTTTATGCGACCAGAGATTGCGAAGGCGGTAGTGTGGAGCCTGAGGCAATCCAATTTGTTCGGCATTGGTGGTCATGAAAGCTGTTTGTGTTCCTCGATTCAGAAACAGCACCACGCGGCTACCGTCCGACATTTCTTTCACCCAAATTTCTTCGTCGCCATTATCTTGGAGTTTATATCCTTCTTTGCCTAATGGATCTTGATCTACGGCAATCATATCTCCGTTGGTCAAGATTTCTTTGGTTTCAGGACTCATGTTTCGCAAATCGTTGCCTGCGATTAAAGGAGCTGCCAGTATACACCAGAGGCTAAAATGAGCGCGATATTCTGTAGTGGTCATACCACCGTTGCCTACTTCTAGCATGTCGGGGTCGTTCCAGTGACCAGGTCCAGCATATTTATCTAATCCCACTTGTTGATCCAGGATACTCATCACACTTTCCCAGCTATCGCGAATATCACCGGTAGTACGCCAGAGATTACCCAGTTGAGGAGCCCATTCCCAGGGATTTTCTAGCCCCCACTCACAAATGCTAAATACAATAGAGCGGCCGCAGTGAGCCAATGCTTGTTGCATAGCTCGATAGCGTTCAATGAGGGGGCGGCCTTGGTTGTAGCAGTTGTCGTATTTTAGATAGTCTACACCCCAGCTGGCAAAGGTTTTAGCGTCGATTTCTTCGTGATCCAGGCTGGCTGGATAACCTGCGCAGGTTTTGGTGCCAGCAGAAGAGTATATTCCCAATTTTAATCCTTTGCTGTGCACATAATCGGCCAACCACTTGATGCCGTGTGGAAATCGCTTTGGGTCGGCTTGCAGGCGTCCTTGTGCATCGCGCACCGTATCCATCCAGCAATCATCAATATTGATATAGGTATAGCCAGCATCTTTCATGCCGCTGTTCACCATAGCATCGGCCATTTCTTTAATGATATTTTCATTGATATCACAGCCGAAATGGTTCCAGCTATTCCACCCCATGGGCGGGGTTTTAGCCAATCCATTGCCTGGTTGTGCACTGGCGAGCATCCATCCATTGCAGAGCGTTAATCCAACCCAGATGGCTAAGAATAAAAAACGACGCATGGTAGCAGGTTTTAATGAGTTGTTGAAATAAGTCAAAAGATTTGAATTCTCAAAAATAATTCCTCATTTTGTTTGGTATAAAGACAATTTTTTAGCTTTTTTCAATTAACTATTTACAAAATTTTGTTCATGCGTATAGTGGTATTAGATGGATACACCCTTAATCCGGGCGATTTGAGCTGGGAACCTTTACGAGAATTAGGAGAGGTGCGGATTTATGATCGGACGTTTTCCACGGAAACAGCCAATCGAATTCGTGGTGCAGAGGCGGTATTGACCAATAAAGTAGCAATCTCTGCAGAGCATATCCAGCAGGCTGATTCATTACGCTATATTGGTGTGATGGCCACGGGATACGATATGATCGATGTGGCTGCAGCGAAAGCAAAAGGTGTTGTGGTCACGAATGTGCCCGATTACAGCACGGCTTCAGTAGCCCAGCACTGTTTTGCTCTTTTGCTCGAGCTCACGCAGCATGTGGGCTTACACGATAGGAGTGTGCATCAATCAGACTGGTCGAGCTGTTCGGATTTTAGTTATCAGCTTTGTCCGCTGGTAGAGCTACAAGGCCTCACCATGGGAATTGTGGGTTTGGGGCGAATTGGTAAATCGGTCGCACGCATTGCATTAGCTATGGGCATGCAGGTCATTGCTGTGCATACGCATCCCGAGCGAGATCGCATGGAGGGAGTATCATTTGTAGATATGTTGACCTGTTTTACGCAAGCCGATGTGGTTTCCTTGCATTGCCCGCTGACGGCCAGTAATGTTGGCTTTGTGAATCGTGAATTACTCTCGCACATGAAGCCCACGGCTTTTTTGATCAATACGGCTCGTGGTAAGTTGATCCAGGAACAAGACTTAGCCGAGGCTTTGCAGAATGGCCGCATTGCAGGAGCCGGACTCGATGTGCTTTCAATAGAACCTCCGCCTGCCGATCATCCCTTATTGCATGCACCACGTTGCATCATCACTCCTCATCAAGCTTGGGCTACACAGGCGGCTCGAAAAAGACTATTATACCAAATTGTAGAAAATCTTAAAGCTTTTCTACAGGGGGTACCTATTCATGTCGTTGGCTGAGAGCTATACATAGCGAGCGGTTTTATTATTTTTTGAGTGGGTAAAATTTCTCACCGTGGATGTGCAAATAGTTATCTATCTGAAGTATAGAGGGAGTGAAATCACATCGTGATGTATTTTTTCCCAATATCGTTGTATCTAAAGGGCTTCTAACGAAGTCGATCGACCGAGCGCACGAGTTTTTCATCTTTACGGATACTGCGTGCAGCCAGTAAAAAAAACAGCATCATCATCACTGGTAAGGCTATGCCTATCCAATAATAAGCTCGTTGTACCAATGTAGTTTCTTGTTGGTGGAGATGGATCATACGATATTCCAAAATCAGTGCAGCCAATGAAGCTAGCAATCCAAATATAGTGAGGCGAAACTGTAGCGGGCGATTTTTAAACAAGAAGATGGCTATGATAGCCAGCAAGATAGCCAATATCATGAGCAAGGTGAGCCAGAAGCTATCGTTGGCCACGTAAGTCGTTAAGGGTTGTTGAAGCCATTCCACTTTACCGAAAGGGATGATCCAGGTAAGCACTCCACAACAGGCGGCTAACAATAAATACAAAGTTTGAATTCGTTGAATCATGCAGTATATAGTTTGGGTAAAGATAATAAATCGGTATTAACTAGGTGCTTCTGCGGTGGGTTTGTTAACTTGCATAGCCTAAGCCTGTTTATTATGCCCGACACTACTCAGCAACAAGATGCGTTGATATACCATGCAAAAGATAGGCCTGGTAAGATTGAGGTAGTTCCCACCAAGGAAACCAAATCGCAGCGTGATCTTTCTTTGGCCTATACGCCTGGAGTTGCGGAGCCATGCCGAGCCATTCAGCGGAATCCGGAAGCGGTTTATCAATACACGGCACGTGGCAATTTAGTGGCGGTAATTACCAATGGCACGGCAGTATTAGGATTGGGCAATATTGGCCCTGAAGCCAGCAAGCCTGTGATGGAAGGGAAAAGTGTGTTGTTTAAAATGTTTGCTGATATCGATGTATTTGATCTGGAGTTGAACGTGCAGGATATTGATGAATTTGTACGTGTTGTAAAGGCGCTCGAACCCACATTTGGTGGCATTAATTTAGAAGACATCAAGAGCCCGGAATGTTTTTATATCGAAGAACGCTTGCGCAAGGAGATGCACATCCCAGTCATGCACGACGATCAGCATGGCACAGCAATCATTTCTGGAGCCGCTTTAATCAATGCCTTGCAGCTCGTCAATAAAAAAATTGGTCGGGTAAAAATTGTAGTGAGTGGAGCAGGGGCGGCTGCCATTGCCTGTGTACGGCTTTATTTAGCCTTAGGCGCTAAGAAAGAAAACATCATTATGTTCGATAAGGATGGGGTAGTTGATGTGCATCGCAAAGATTTAGATCCCGTGCGCATGTTGTTTGCCACCCGTAGCCGGGTGAAAACAATGCAAGAAGCCTTAAAAGGAGCCGATGTGTTTCTGGGGCTCAGCGTGGGGAATGTGCTTACGGCCGATATGTTGAAGGGTATGGCGAAAAATCCTATTGTTTTTGCTTTAGCCAATCCCGATCCCGAGATTGACTATGAAACAGCAGTGAAAGCGCGGCCCGATGTGATTATGGCTACTGGTCGATCGGATTATCCCAATCAGGTCAACAACGTGCTGGGCTTCCCGTATATTTTCCGAGGAGCATTGGATGTACGAGCTACTCAGATCAATGAAGCTATGAAATTGGCTGCTGTACATGCTTTGGCCGAACTAGCTCGCCAGCCAGTGCCCGATATTGTCAATGTCGCTTATGGCCAAAAAACCCTTTCTTTTGGCCGTAACTACATCATTCCGAAGCCTTTTGATCCGCGCTTGATTACCACTGTGGCACCGGCGGTAGCCCGAGCAGCCATAGAAAGTGGTGTGGCTCAAAAACAGATTACCGATTGGGAAGCTTATCGGGTAGAGCTTAGCAATCGACTCGGGCTCGATAATCAGTTAATTCGGTCTCTAGGAGCAAAAGCCAGAAAAGATCCCAGAAAGGTAGTCTTTGCCGACGCCGACAATGTGAAAATCCTCAAAGCAGCTCGTATTGTATGGGAAGAAAAAATCGCTTATCCTATTTTATTGGGCGACTATCGGAAGATTCAGCAGTTAATGGTAGAAAATGGGATCGAGCTGCCCGATGTACCCATTATCGATCCCCAGTCTGATGAAATGGAACAAAAACGACTTCGTTTTGGGGATATATATTTCGACAAGCGCAAGCGCAGGGGTGTGAATCTGTACGAAGCTCGAAAAGCTATGCGATCGCGCACACCATTTGGCTGTATGATGGTGGAAACGGGTGAGGCCGATGCTTTTATCTCTGGTTTATTGCGCAATTATCCTGATACTATTCGCCCGGCTCTTCAGATCATTGGTACAGAGCCCGGCGTGAAACGCGTAGCAGGTATGTATATCATCCTTACTCGAAAAGGTCCATTATTTCTGGCCGATACCACCATCAACCTCAACCCCAGTGCTGAAGAGCTTGCCGATATCACTCTGCTGGTAGCACGCGAAGTAGAACAATTTGGCATCAAGCCTGTCATAGCCATGCTTTCGTATTCTAATTTTGGTACTAGCGATACTCCAGAAGCCATATTGGTGCGCGATGCCGTGCAGATAGTGAAACAAAAGGCACCCGATTTATTGGTAGATGGGGAAATTCAAGCGAGTCTTGCTTTCAATAAAGAAGTGCTACGCGACAACTATCCATTTACTGATTTGTTGAAGGGCGATGTAAACACGCTTATCTTCCCCAATTTAGCCGCGGGAAACATTGCTTACCATCTCTTAATGGGCGTAGCGGGTTTCGAAGCGATTGGCCCTATCTTGCTGGGCATGAAAAAACCCGTACATGTATTGCAATTGGGAAGCTCTGTTCGCCAAATCGTGAATATGGTCACCATTGCCGTAGTAGATGCCCAGCAGAAATGCCGAAAAAAAGAAATCGAGCGGTGACCCCGCCGCGAATCGAACGCGGATCCTGAGTTCCGGAGACTCATGTACTATCCATTGTACTACGGGGCCAAGTGGCGCAAAATTAGCAATTCTCCTACTCAATCGACCTTAAATGCCCAGATTGGTTTTGAAAATTTTTACTGCAATAGCAATTAAGATAACTCCAAAAAATTTTCTAATCACCAATAATCCTGCCTCACCCAGCATACGTTCAATGTAATGCAGCGATCGCAAAACGACGTATACCACAATTAAGTTAATCAAAATACCCGCGAGGATATCATAAAAACTAAAATTAGCTTTAAGCGACATGATCGTGGTGAGCGTGCCAGAACCCGCAATCAATGGGAAAGCAATGGGTACCAGCTCTCCAGCTTCAGCACTCTTTTCACTTTTAAAAAATTCAACCCCCAATACCATTTCCAGTCCTAAAATAAAGATCACTATCGAACCAGCCACGGCAAATGAATGGATATCTACGCCCATCAGCGATAAGAAAGGCTCACCTACTAACAAGAATAAGATCATGAGCAAGCCCGATGCCAGTGTAGCTCTGACGGGTTGTATGCGGCCTAATTTTTCTTTCAGTGATATGAGTACAGGAATCGATCCTAAAATATCAATCACGGCAAATAAGGTAAAAGTAATGGTGAGAATATCTTTGACATGACGCATAGATCAAGCAATTACGCATCAAATTTCTATGTTTTTCTGCGCTTTTATCGACAAATATTTTCATGGCCAGGGAAATCGTAATTTTGCTGAGCATCTATTCATTAGCATCAACAATTTTACCCATGAAAAAATTTTGGAGATTTTTTATCTTATATCGTTTGTATATCGCCTTATTGATTATTGCCATTGGTGTATGGGTGAATATCAGTAGCGGCATTCTCATTGCCTGGATCGTTTATTTAATTGGATTGATTTTGCTAATTGGTCATTTCATGGTAGGGCCTATGAGATTGATTCAAGATGCAGTGGAAGCCGGTGAATTTGATGAAGCCAGGCGTTTACTCAATACAATTCATTTTCCAAAATTGTTGTTTAAGCCCCTTCGTCAAGCATATTATTTGATTCGCTCTAATCTTGATATGGTAGATCAAGATTTGAATAGTGCAGAAGAAAACATTCGCAAGAGCTTAGAAACAAAAAGCAAGACGATGAAGGAATATGAGGGGGTTTCCTATTTTCAATTGGGGGCTATTGCCTATCAAAAAGGAGATTTGAAAACAGCCTATGCTAACTTGCGTACAGCTATCCGACTGGGCTTGCCCGACAAAGAAAATACTTCAGCTGCTTATTTACAATTAGCCGCTATAGCCATGAATCGGCGCGATTTTAAAGCGGTAAAAATGTATTTCAAAAAAGCCAAAGACCTTCGCCCTACTACACCTGAGTTGGTTAAGCAAATCAAAGAAATGGAAAAATACATCACTCGCATTCCTGGATAGCCCACCCAAACAATTTGTTATTTTTTTGTAAAGGTTATAATTAAACGTTTGTTTAAATCAAACAGTCGTTTAATTTTGCGTCGCTTTTTTTGACGTTTTATATTGGTGATGAAAAAAGAAAAGATTTTAGAGGTAGCTGAAGAGTTGTTTGCAGAAAAAGGCTATGAAGGCACTTCTGTGCGCGATATTGCTCAACGAGCAGAGGTGAATATAGCCATGATTTCTTATTACTTCGGCTCTAAAGAAAAATTGCTTGAAGCACTCATTCAATATCGTGCAGGTTATACCAGTAATTTGCTTGATATTCTTAAAAAAAATCCGAATGAAGATCCTATACATAAAATGGAGAAAGTAATTGATGTGTATGTAGATCGCATTCTTACTCACCATCGTTTTCACAATATCATGAGCAGGCAGCTTTCTATGCTTTCTGAAGCCCATATTAAAGAGCAGATGATGGCCATAAAGAAGCAAAATTTAGATATCATTAAAAAAATTATCGAAGAAGGACA
Source organism: Thermoflavifilum sp. (assembly GCA_023511875.1). GTDB lineage: Bacteria > Bacteroidota > Bacteroidia > Chitinophagales > Chitinophagaceae > Thermoflavifilum. The sequence goes on along the minus strand of JAIMAQ010000006.1, from coordinate 142,043 downwards.
AAAGAAAAAAATATTTCGGAAGGTAGATATTGAATTAACTGTGGCCAGTATTGTGGGAACCATTTCACAAGTGACCTTATCAAAATCATTTTACTGTAGACTCATGAACATCCCAGAAATAAATTTTGATGAGTACAGTTTACGCATCAAGAACCGTGTGAAAAAACATTTAAAAAAGATGATTTTAACACATCTCATTGCAGATATGAATCAATCATCAAAGTCAACATCGTAAAAGTAAAGACTTGAGAAATATGCAACACGTAACATTCCGGATGTATCTTAATTGTATAGGCTTTGGAATTTTGTTTAGCTTGAATTTTCAAGGAGCTATCGCACAAGACACTTTACATCTTTCCCTACAAAAGGCTATCTCATTGGGTTTACAAAACAGTAAACCCATTCAAATCTCACGTGCACGTGTACAAGAAGCCATACTCAAATATGAACAGGCACGCGATGCTATGTTGCCTTCTGCAAAAATAAGCTATGGAGTAAGTGAGGCATTTATTCCTACAAAGCAACTGGTGTTTGGACGAGACACTTTGCGCTTGCCCGGAACATCTAGATTGTATTTGGGTACGCTTTCTGTACAAGAGCCTATATTCGCTGGCAATCAATTGCGCTATGCGCGTGAGTCGGCTAGTATATTAAAAAAGATAGCATCACTCGACACGATCAACAATCGAAACTATATCGCATCATCGATTATACAAGTATATGGCAACCTGTTGAAGATTATCGGCAACCAACAGGTTGTTGAACAAAATATTACTGATATCCAACAACGTCTTGAAGAAACACGTCATTTTGAACAACAGGGATTGGCTACACAAAATGATGTATTGCGTTTTCAACTCCAGCTATCTGATGTTAATCTGAATGCTTTGGAATTGGAAAACCAACGCAAGATTGTGAATTACGACTTAAATATTTTGCTGGGGCTTCCCGATAGCACGGAGATTGTACCCGATAGCTTTCAAGCAGTACCGCCTTTGCAACCTATCGATAGCTATTTGCAAATGGCATTACAGCATCGGAGAGACTTGGAAGCTTATCAATATCAATTACAATTGAATGATTTGCAAATAAAAAAGGAAAAAGATAGTCGCTTGCCTACACTTGCTGCAGGTGTGAGTGGATATTTTATTAATCCTAACAATAAAATAATTCCTCCAGCAAACACTTATCTGGCACCCATTACTGTTGGGCTAACACTGGGTTGGAACATCAGCAGTTTGTATACGGCTCCACATCGCATAGCAGAAGCCGAGGTGCAAAAAACAGAAACTCAATTGCAACAGGCTATGCTTATCGACCAAATTAAAGAAGATATTTACAAGCAATATCATGATTATCAATTGGCTCTTCAACGCATTCACGTACTTGAAGTAGCCTTGGCACAGGCCGAAGAAAATGATCGAATGATGGAATCTAAATACCGCAATCAGCTAGCTACGACAACAGACCGTATTGATGCAGAGACATTGTTGTTCAAAGCTAGGGTAGACTTGCAATTGGCGCGTGTGGATGCTATATTGGCTTATTATCAGTTGATAGCATCTACAGGAACATTATTACCATGATTAGATAAACTTTATTAAACAACTATTTATTCGAAACTAAATCATCAATTAATTATGGAAAAAAGAGCAGGAAAGCGATCTGTTGGCAAATTAATCATGCCTATCGTACTCGGAATCGTTTTAATTGGAGGTGCTATTTTTGGTATTCATGAATACATTTATTATCAACATTATCAAACCACCGACGATGCACAAATTGATGGGGATATCAGTCCAGTTGTTGCCAGAGTAAGTGGATATGTGAAAGATATTTTGTTTCAAGACAACCAGTATGTACATGCAGGTGATACGCTCGTGATTTTAGACGATCGTGATTATCGCATAAAACTTGAGCAAGCAGAAGCGGCATTAAAAGCCGCTATGGCCAATGTAAATGTATCGCGCTATAATGTACAATCGGTAGCGGCCAATGTTGATCCTGCTCAGGCTCGTGTAGCTGCTGCTCAAGTGCAACTGTGGAAGGCCCAACAAGATTACAATCGTTACTTAAATTTATTGCATGATCACGCGATTACCCAGGCTCAGTTTGATGCTATTAAGGCACAACGAGATGCTGCCGAAGCTGAATTGGAAGCCGCTCAAAAACAAGTTGCCGCTTTACATGAACAAGTGAGCACCACACAACAACAAGTAAAAGCAACCGCTACGAATATTGATATCCAAAAAGCCAATGTTGACTTTGCTAAACTGCAATTATCATACACAGTGATTACAGCGCCTGTTTCGGGCATCGTTTCTAAGCGAAATATTCAGCCTGGCCAACTGGTGCAGGCTGGCCAAACCCTATTCTCTATTGTGATGGATTCGAGTATTTATGTAACAGCCAATTTTAAAGAAACGCAGATCGGTGATATTCACGTGGGGCAGCGAGTAGATATCGATGTAGATGCTTATCCAGATACCAGCTTTGAAGGGGTAGTGCAAAGTTTTTCTGGTGCTACGGGTGCTAAATTCTCGTTATTGCCACCCGACAATGCTACAGGCAATTTTGTAAAAGTGGTGCAGCGGGTGCCCGTACGTATTGCCTTTACCCATTTGAATGAAGAATGGCGTAAACGCTTGCGCCCAGGATTGAGTGTATTTGTAAGGGTACATATCAAAAAATAATCACCGAAATAAGCGCCAAGCACCGTACTTAGATAAAACAATTCAGGCCGTGATGACCGTAAAAACAGTAAAATCGGAGCGTTATGGCAGAAAGAGGATTTCGAAAGATCATCATTACTATTACGGTAATCATTGCTGCTTTGTTGCAGTTAATTGATGCCACCATCGTCAATGTTTCTTTGCCCGATATCATGGGAAATTTGGGAGCCACACTCGATGATGTAGGATGGGTGGTCACGGCCTATGCAGTAGCTAATGTAATTGTATTGCCCATGTCGGGCTGGCTGGGCGAACGTTTTGGACGTAAAAACTATTTCACAATATCGATCATCATTTTTACACTGGCTTCATTTTTCTGTGGCCATGCCCATTCGTTAAATGAGCTCATTGTGTTTAGGATTATTCAAGGTTTGGCAGGAGGTGGCATCATGGCCGTTTCTCAAGCTATCTTGTTAGAAGCCTGGCCGCCCGAAGAAGTGGGATTGGCTACAGCAATTTTTGGATTAGGAGCCGTAGTAGGCCCTACAATTGGCCCTACTTTGGGTGGATACATCACCGATCATTTCTCTTGGCCTTGGATATTTTATGTGAACGTGCCTGTGGGTGCCTTGGCGACTTTCCTATCGGTTACTTTCATCAGGGCTACACCCGCTACGGGTAAGGGTAAGCCTATCGACTGGTGGGGAATTGCTTTCCTGGCTATTGCGGTGGGGAGCTTACAAGTTGTCTTAGAAAAGGGTGAACGTGAAGATTGGTTTGCCACTACTTATATTCAGATACTCAGCTTTGCGGCCATTCTCGGTGCTATAGCGTTTATCTGGCGAGAAATGGTCGCCACCGAGCCCATCGTTGACTTGAAAATATTTCGATTTCGAAGCTTTAGCTTAGGAATGTTTACTTCTTTTATTTACGGATTGGGCTTGTATGGGTCGGTATTTGTTTTTCCTATTTTGTGTCAAAACATTTTAGGATTTACAGCTGAGCAAACCGGGCTTTTGCTGCTACCAGGAGGAATAGCTACGATTTTCATGATGCCAGCTGTAGGTACGATGTTGAAAAATCGAGTACCCGCACAGTTTATTTCTACAGCCGGGATGATTGTGTTTTTCATCTTTTGTATGATGATGCAAAAACGCACCACAGCACAAGTGGGCAACGAAGATTTCTTTTGGCCTCTCATCATTCGTGGGCTGGGCATGGGTATGCTATTTGTGCCCATCACCACACTTGCTGTACAAGATTTGCGAGGTAAAGATATTGGCCAGGGCACTGGACTCAATAATATGGGTAGGCAATTGGGTGGCTCCTTTGGAATTGCTTTGATCACTACTTTTATAGACAGGCGGATGGCTTATCATCGAGATATACTCATCGGCCACATTAATCCCTACAATCCATCATTTATTCAGCGTTTTCAATTGCTCTGGCATGGTTTCATGAGTAGGGGCTATGATTTTCAGCAGGCAAAAGAAATGGCTTATAAAGCCACAGATGGCATGCTCATGAAACAGGCAGCTTTGCTCACCTATGCCGATGTATTCTGGATTGTGGGCGTATTCTTTTTATGCATTATCCCCTTGTTGTATTTCCAAAAATTTAACCGTGGACAAACAGCAGAAGCGGGGCATTTAGTAATGGAATAAAAAAATAAAATGGCAGAAAAAGGTATTCGAAAATGGATTGTGACCATCACCGTGATCATGGCATCCTTGCTGGAGCTGATTGATACCACAATTGTCAATGTATCGTTACCCGATATCATGGGTAATCTAGGTGCTACGCTCGATGAAGTGGGCTGGGTGGTCACGGCTTATGCTATTTCTAATGTGGTAATATTGCCCATGTCGGGCTGGCTGGGTGAGCGTTTTGGACGTAAAAATTATTTTTTGTTTTCGATCATCGTGTTTACCGCGGCTTCATTTTTCTGTGGCCACGCCACCAGCCTAAACGAATTGATCATATTCCGCATTATCCAGGGGCTGGCGGGTGGTGGCTTGCTTTCTACGGCTCAAGCCATTTTGCTGGAAGCTTGGCCACCCGAGGAGATTGGAATGGCAACGGCTTTGTTTGGATTGGGTGCGGTTGTGGGTCCTACTGTAGGGCCTACCATCGGCGGTTATATCAATGATCATTTTTCCTGGCCTTGGGTGTTTTATGTGAACATTCCCGTGGGTGCCCTGGCCACCTTTTTAGTGGTGACTTTTATTCGGCATACTCCCAGAAGCAGTAGACACAAACCGGTAGATTGGTGGGGCATTGCCTTGCTAGCCATATCTGTAGGTTGCTTGCAAACGGTGTTAGAAAAGGGCGAGCGCGAAGATTGGTTTGCTTCAACCTTTATCACCGTGCTCAGTTTTGTTGCTCTAGTGGCTGGAATATTGTTTGTTTGGCGAGAAATGAATGTAGAAGAGCCAGTAGTAGATTTTCGCATTTTACGGTATAGCAGCTTCAGCTTAGGCATGCTTACCTCTTTCATCTTGGGTTTGGGATTGTATGGATCGGTGTTTGTATTTCCCATTTTGTGTCAAAACATTTTAGGATTTACGGCTGAACAAACGGGGCTTTTACTCTTACCAGGTGGTTTAGCCACTATTTTTATGATGCCTTGGGTAGGTACTATGTTGAAAAATCGGGTTCCTGCGCAATTTTTAGCTACGGCGGGGTTCTTCATTTTTTTCCTCTTTTGTATGCAAATGGTGCATTATACCACGCAGGTCTCGGGCACAAATGATTTTTTTTGGCCACTCATCATTCGAGGTTTAGGAATGAGCTTATTGTTTGTGCCAATCACTACTCTAGCCGTTCAAGAGCTGCGCGGGAAAGATATTGGGCAAGGTACTGGATTAAATAATATGGCTCGACAGTTGGGTGGCTCGTTTGGCATTGCTTTAATTACCACCTTTTTAGACAGGCGCATTGCCTTTCACCGTGATCGACTTGTTGAACACATGAATCCATACAATAATGCTTTTTTGGATCGCTATTATCTATTTGTACACGGCTTTCAAGCAAAAGGGTATGATGCTACATCAGCCAGTAAGATGGCATATCAAGCCATTGATGGCCAACTGATGCGACAAACGGCATTGCTTTCTTATGCTGATGTGTTTTGGATTGTAGGTGTATTTTTTCTATTCATGATCCCTTTGCTGTACTTACAGAAATTTAACCGTGGTAGAGGCATGATGCCTGCTGGTGCACATTGAGGGTAGTAGCTGTCTCCGTTTTGTGGATAATCGGCAGAAGATGCGTAAATTAACCATAAAGAACAGATCTGATAATCTTACGTTATGGTAACCATTTTAGCGCCCACTGATTTTTCGCTCAATGCAAGTCATGCAACTACTTATGCTGCACAATTGCTGGCCAAGCAGTTTCACAATGAGGGTAGGTTAATATTGTTGCATGTATTTGAAGCCCCTTCGCCTGTATCGGAATATGAATTAAACATGTTGCATTTCGACACGATGAAAACTTATATCCGCGAACGGCTAGAGGAACGCAAAGAACAAATCAAACAAGACGTAGATCACCAGTTAAAAATAGAATGTATTGCCACCAATGAAGGGCTTATTGATCATATTCGTAAGGTGAGTGCCCAAGCAGGCGTTGATTTCATCGTGATTGGGCTCACGGGGGCTGGTATGGGCAATATTTTCCTGGGGAGTCATACCCTTGAAATTGTGCGGCGTGCAGGTTATCCCGTGGTCACTGTGCCGCCCAGGGCCGATTTTCCCATTCAGCAAGGTATTCGTCGAATCGTATTTGCTTGCGATATGATCGATGTGCGGCGTACTATTCCTTTCGATCGTATTCGCAACATCGCTGAGCTTTTCCAGGCTGAGATCCAGGTATTGTATGTGCGCCCTACTCGCCAAGAAGAGGAAGCTCAGCTCAGGAAGGAGCTAGACTGGATCAACAGCCAGCTGGCAGGGGTGCCCATGAGTTTTCATGAACTTGTGTCGCGTCAGGTAGTAAGTGGGATTAAAGATTTTGTGAAAGAGCAGCACGCCGATATGATTTTGATGATTCCCCGTGCTCACCACGGACTGGAGAGCTTGCTGAAAGTTAGGCATACGAGAGCCATGTTGTTTCGCAGTTCGGTACCCGTGTTAACGATCCCGCCCGCAACAACAGAATAAATGTTTGGCTATTTATGCATGGTGATCAAAGCCATGCATACGAAAAGAAAGACAGATGAAGGGTTGGAAAAGTAGTACGATTAGACTAAGATGGTATTGGCATCAGCAAAAAGCATTGCGCTATCGAAACTATCGGCTGTTTCTAATAGGGCAGTTGTTTTCGTTGATTGGTACCTGGATTCAGCGAATGGCCATGATGTGGTTGGCCTATCAGCTTACACATTCGGCTGTTTGGTTGGGCATTATAGGTTTTTGTGAGCAAATTCCCATATTTCTCGTTGCTCCGTTTGCAGGTGTATATGCCGATCGATGGAATAAGCAGAAGGCATTAGCCCGCATTGAGTCGCTTGCCATGTTGCAAGCCTTGCTGCTTGGACTTCTAACTATAGTGCATGTGGTAAATGTGTGGCATCTTATTGGCTTAAGTATATTTTTAGGCACGGTAAATGCCTTCGAAGTGCCCGTGCGCCAATCGTTTGTGGTTGAAATGGTCAATCGCGATAAGCAGGCGTTGGTAAATGCGATTGCCCTCAACTCCACCATATTCAATCTTTCTCGACTCATTGGTCCATCTGTGGCAGGTGTGTTGATCGCTACCGTTGGAGAGGCCTGGTGTTTTTTTATAAATGCCTTAAGCTATGCGGTTGTGGTGGCTTGTGTGATAGCGATGCGGTTGATCTATGAGCAATTTCATTCTACAGAAAAAGAAAGGCATGTGTTGCAGCTCTTACAAGAAGGATTTCGGTATGTATGGCATCATGAACAGATGGCGCGTTTATTAGGCTTATTAGCAGTTGTTAGTTTCGTGAATGCCAGCATACGCACTTTAGCGCCCGTATTTGCTCAGCGCATACTGGGCGGAGGTGCAGGTATTTTTGGGATGTTGATGAGTGCTTCGGGGGTGGGCGCTATCACAGGTGCTCTGTATCTTACCAATCGCAAGACGTTGCCTACCATGTTGCGCATTGTGTCGTTTACAGGAATCACGCTTGCCGTGGGGATGCTTGTCTTTGCTTTGTCGCGTGTATTGTGGTTATCGCTGGTGTGTATGGCAGTAACGGGTTTCGCACAAATGTTGCATACAGCCACGACCAACACTTTATTGCAAATTTTTACGACCGACGACAAGCGGGGGAGGGTTATGAGCTTTTATACGCTTAGTTTACAAGGTACAATGCCTTTTGGCAGTCTGGCGGCTGGGGCTATCGCGGGTGTATTGAGTGCGCCTTGGGCAGTAGGTATCATGGCGACTTTTTGTTTGCTGGCTTCCCTATGGCTAAGACATAGGCCAGCTAGCCACACATCATCAGAGGATGGATATCCAACAAACCAGTTGCAAGCAACAAACGCCAAAAATCTACGAGCCAGGATTCTGCAATTTTTTTACCATAAAAATGAAATATCATGAGCAAGGTTTTTCAAGAGCTGAAAACATTTCCTGTGGCCGATGGTACCCAAATGGATGTTTATGTAGCCTTTCCAGAAGAGGCTACTGGTAAGCGTTTGCCAGGAGTAATGCTTTTTCAGGAAGCTTTTGGCGTCAACGATCATATCCGCGATGTGGCTAGGCGCATAGCTGCAGAAGGATATGTGGTCATGGCACCAGAGCTATATCATCGCACAGCAAAGGGATTTGTATGTAGCTACACTGATTTTGCAGCAACAAGACAGCATCTAAATGCCCTTACTCTCGAGGGGCTTGAGGCCGACATACGCGCTACGGCTGAGGCTTTGGCGGCTCATCCTCGGGTGCAAGCAGAGCAAATACTTTCCATTGGTTTTTGTTTAGGGGGAAGGGTTTCATTTTTAGCTGCAACGGTGCTTCCGCTGCGTGCTGCTGCATGTTTTTATGGTGGAGGTATTGCTCAGCAATTGCTCGATCGGGTTGATCACATTCAATCGCCATTGCTTTTGTGTTGGGGAGGGCAAGATAAGCACATCACCTCCGATCATATACAGGCCATTACCCGATCGCTCGATGCTCAACAAAAAGATTATATCAACGTAGTATTTTCTCTTGCCGATCATGGTTTCTTCTGCGATGCTCGAGCCAGCTATCATCCCGCTTCGGCAGCTGTAGCCTGGGAGCTCATAAAAGCTTTTTTCCGTCAGCACTCGGGCAGATGAGTGAGCAGTAACAGTTGTTTAGCCATCTGCCATATCTTTCATTATATTTATGGCTAAATAAGATCGAGCTTATGGAAGAATATTTTCGGGAAAAATGGATGGAAGTGGGTGAAGTACGCACATTCCCATCGGGAGCAGTGTTGTTGCAAGAAGGCAGCTATATCCGTAGCGTACCCATAGTGCTGTCGGGAGTGGTGAAGATATTGAAGCAAAACGAAGAAGGAAAAGAAATCCTGCTGTATTACATCCAACCTGGGGAGAGCTGTGTGATGTCGTTTCTAGGAGGGTTGCATGATGAAAAAAGTAAGATCAAAGCAGTAGTAGAAGAAGATGCCGATATCTTGTTGATCTCCATTGATGAAGTTCGTCGCATGATTCGTGAAGAATATGGCTTTATCGAATTTATGTTTCGCTTATATCACCGTCGGTTTGAAGAAGTTCTCAATGTGCTCAACGCAGTAGCTTTTAAACGAATGGATGAACGCCTATTAACACTGCTTCAAAAAAAATCTTCTCTGAATAAATCCCATGAATTGCAAATCACCCATCAGCAATTGGCCGACGAGTTGGGTACCGATCGAGTAGTGGTTTCACGCTTGCTTAAGCAATTGGAAAACGAAGGCATTGTGCAATTGGGCCGTAATCGTATTGTGCTGCTTCAACCAAAGCATACTATGTAACCCATGTTACGTAAAAACATCGTTTTATGTAGTTATTTTGATAAAAATTCAAGTTATGAAAACCAATATGAGTAAACTCGACCGTTTGATCCGGTTCCTTATAGCCATCGTGTTAGGTATCTTATATTTTACCCATACCGTTACTGGAACATGGGGCATTGTTTTATTGATTGTCGGCATTGTATTATTGCTGACGGCATTGATCAATTTTTGCCCCTTGTACCGAATACTGGGCATTAGCACGTGTCGTGTGCCCAGGTAAAGCATGGGATTTTAAGTATAAAAATAGAGGAATATGTCAAAGAATCAACTTACGTTTTCGGAGATCATCCGAAGTGAAAAACCTGTGTTGGTCGATTTTTTTGCCACATGGTGTATGCCTTGCAAGATGATGGAGCCTATTTTGGAAGAAGTGAAACATCGCATAGGTGATCAGGTTTTGTTTCATCAAGTAGATGTAGACCGGCAGCCTTTAGTAGCGAGTGTATATCAAATCTCTGGAGTGCCCACGTTAATGGTTTTTCGCAAGGGTGAGCCTCTCTGGCGTCATTCTGGCGTGGTACCACCTGATCAACTCTTACAAGTTTTACAACGTATTTTAGACGACATCAAAAAAGAAGCCGAAGCAACACAAGCTACTTCGGCCCCATCACAAACAGCCTAGTGGCACCTAGCTTTCTTTTTTCTGTGGGGAAGCTGCTTGGTTGGCTAATAAAATAGCCCCAGCCAGAAGGCCTAAGTCTTTCACCAACATGAGATTTTGATTAGCATCATGAAACCCCATGGGCAATCGTACCAGCACAATAACGAGCAATAAATACAAAGCAAGTAAATAGCCCGCAAGTTTAGCTCGCACGTTGATGATAAATGAAATACCGGCTAGTATCTGAGCTATTCCAGATATGATAATCCAAAACTTGCCGGGAGGAATTGGCGACATTGATGCCATCTGAGAAGCATACAGCAAATGATTGATGCCAATATACAAGAAAGGAATGGCAAAGACAATCATGGCTACGCGGTTGGGGATTATATTTTTCATACGTTTTGTTTTTGAAGAAGAAAAATAACCCAAAATCTTTAAACATGCAAGCTGATTTATCGATTAAACCTTCGGTTACAGGGTTGGTCTCATTTATAAAAAATGCGGTTTATGATACATCGAGCGTGGCTGTTAGCCTGTTGTATAAGCTCCCTGGTGGGCATTCATCGGGTATCGGCTCAAATACATGTGGCTGTAGGCATACAAATAGGTAGACCTTTGCCCCCGCCTGTTGTGGTATATCCTGCACCTGTACATAGGCATTTGCGAGTTGTGATATCACCTGTTCCGCCGCCAGTAGTAGTTGCTGTTAACCCTCAGCCTGTTGTGGTGGTGCATAGAAGAATATGGATGCGCTTGCCATGATCGTATCCAGCAGGTTTACTCTGAGATGGTTTTTTTATCCAGGTGATGTGAAGACTGCTCGGGGCGCATCTGCGGGAAAAATAGCACATCCTGGATAGAGGGTTGATTAGTGAGCAACATGGCCAGCCTGTCTATACCAATGCCTATGCCAGCAGTAGGGGGCATGCCGTATTCCAATGCCCGAATAAAATCGTAATCAATGTACATCGCTTCTTCATCTCCACGTTGCATGAGTTTCACTTGTTCTTCAAAACGATGTAGTTGATCAATGGGATCATTTAATTCGGTATAAGCATTTGCGATTTCTTTGCCATTGATGATGAGCTCAAAACGCTCTACCAGCCCGGGTTTACTGCGATGTTTCTTGGTGAGTGGACTCATTTCCACTGGATAATCAGTGATGAAAGTGGGCTGGATGAAATGAGATTCACAAGTTTCGCTGAAAATAGCATCAATCAGTTTTCCCTTGCCCATGGTCTGATCGATAGGGATATGGAGCCGATGACATACTTCTCTAAGCTGTGCTTCGTTCATATAGCTTACATCTACTCCCGCAAACTCATGAATCGCGTCGAAGATAGCAATACGTGGATAAGGTGCTTTAAAATCAATTTGCTTATCGCCTACCGGAATTACCGTAGTGCCATGCAGGGTTTTTACCACATATTCCAGCAATTGTTCGGTGATTTCCATCATCCAGAAATAATCTTTATAAGCCACATAAAACTCCAGGATGGTAAATTCTGGATTATGGGTACGATCCATACCTTCGTTACGGAAATTGCGGCTAAACTCATATACCCAATCGTAACCTCCAACAATCAGGCGTTTTAAGTATAGCTCATTGGCAATACGCAGGTATAGATCAATATCCAATGCATTGTGGTGGGTGATAAACGGGCGAGCTGCGGCACCACCCGGAATAGTTTGCAACACAGGAGTATCCACTTCCAATGCTCCACGCTGATTCAAAAAATCGCGAATAGCTTGCTTCATCCGAGTAATTTGTGCAAAGCGTTCGCGAGCTTGGGGCTCAATAATCAAGTGTGCATAACGCTGGCGGTATTTAAATTCTGGATCGGTTACGGCGTCGTATACTTCACCTTCTTTTTCTTTGACGATGGGTAAGGGGCGAAGCGATTTGCACAGTAGGGTAAACGAACGCACATGAATAGAGAGCTCTCCAGTTTTGGTATAAAACACATATCCTTTTACCCCAATGATATCTCCAATGTCGAGCAATTTTTTCCAGACGGTGTTGTACAGTGTTTTATCTTCCCCGGGGCAAATATCGTCGCGCCGCACATATAGCTGAATGCGGCCCGTGCTATCTTGCAAGTCAGCAAAGCTGGCCTTTCCCATATCGCGCATGGTCATGATACGACCAGCAAGTGATACATCTTGAAAAGCCTCAGGATGTACGGGATCAAACTGTTCGCGAATATGTTGAACATGCGCATTTACCTCATACAATGGAGCCGGATAGGGATCAATGCCCAGTTGTTGTAGTTGAGCTAATTTTTCTCTTCGTATACGTTCTTGTTCCGATAACACCAGAGCCATGTTGAATAGATTGTTGTCGATGGGCTTGCAAAAATAGCAATTCATGCTGAGGCTGGCATGAAAAACCAAAAATTACCCCTAACTTTCTGCTCGACACCAAATGTATTGAGCTATATGTTTCGTTACCTTATCTGTGCAGCGAGTCTGTTGCTATTTTGCCAACAACGTTATGTACATGCACAAGACAGCACTTATGCAATGCGACTAGGTTTCCCGGATACCGCGCGTGTTTTGATTTTGCATATGGATGATGCAGGCATGTCGTTTGATTCCGATAGCGGCATTATTCGGGTGTTGCAACAAGGTGCAGCACGCTCTACCAGTGTTATGATGCCCTGCCCTTGGGTGCCGCATATGGTGCGGTATATTATTCAGCATCATGTAGATGCGGGTTTGCATTTAACCTTGACTTCCGAATGGAAAGATTATCGATGGATGCCTGTGGCGGGTGCAGCCGCTGTACCCGGTTTGGTGGATAGCACAGGGCATTTTTGGCCAGATGTAGCGGATGTGGTGAAGCATGCTTCACCACAAGAAGTGAGTCGTGAAATAGAGGCTCAGCTGGCGATGGCAGAGCGTATGGGCTTTTATCCTACACACCTCGACTCCCATATGGGTACTTTATTTGCAACACCAGCTTTTCTACAAGCCTATGTGCAATTGGGCATCAGCCATCATATTCCAATTATGTTGCCTGGTGGGCACGATAGCTATTTGAACAAACAAATGAGGCTTAGCCCAGAACAATTGCAACAGTTACAAGCGTTGGGTAAAATGCTTTGGCAAGCAGGATTGCCCGTGTTGGATGATTTACACAATACTAGCTATGATTGGAAAATACCAACTAATATGCCTCGCGATGATGATCACCTGCGCAAATGGCGAGTAGCTTTGTATGAAAAAACATTGCTGGAATTAAAACCCGGATTAACCATGGTGATCATGCATTGTACCGATGCCTCTTGTATTTTCCAGAAAATATCGGATAGTGGCGATATCCGAAAAGCCGATATGTTGGCCATGCTCGATCCTGGGTTTCAAGCTTTTTTAAGACAACATGGATTTATCATTACCACCTGGCGTGAGGTGATGCAGCGAAGAGCCGCCATACAGCAATAGATATGAAACCCATGTGTAGCCGGCCGAAAAATTATGGCATCCAGAAAAAGTTATTGCTAGGGGTAATAGTTTCCTGGGGAATACACCTCATGAGTATGTTTTCTGCAGTAGGGCAAACATCATCGCGCGCTAATGCGTGGTTTCAGCAACTCTTGTTTGCCCATCCAGATTCGTTGTTTCAGGAAGTGATTAGCCACCCCGATACCTATCGATTGCAAATCCTTTATGTACAGATTCAACGAGATGCACACAATCGTCCGCAATTTCACACCTATGCTTATCATGCTGATCCACAGCAATATTTCTATCCGGCTTCTACAGTAAAGCTTCCTTTGGCTTGCTTGGCACTAGAAAAGATTCATGAGTTGCATATTTCGGGTTTAAACAAAGATACCCGCATGCAAATCGATAGTGCCTATCCTTGGCAGCATCCAGAGCTGTACGACAGCACTTCTCCTAACGGATATCCTTCTGTGGCACATTTCATTCGCAAGGCTTTTATCGTAAGCGACAACGATGCGTACAATCGGCTCTATCAATTTGTAGGCCAACAACCTATTCAGGAACAACTCCACAAAAAAGGTTATCGAACCGCCCACATCATCAGGCAATTTATGGGACTTAGTGAACAACAAAATCGCTATACCAACCCGATTCGTTTTTTAGACACTGAAGGGCATTTACTCTATGCGCAGCCTGTATTGTATAATCCCTATCCTATACCACCAGGCCCTCCCATCTACATCGGGAGAGCTTATTATGATCGGCAGGGGAAATGGATTCCTGAGCCCATGGATTTTAGCATGCAAAACCGAATCTCGCTACAAGATTTATTGTATATGCTTCGCGCAATTTTGTTTCCTGAATCTGTTCCCAAGAAATCTCGTTTTCATTTCACTGCCGATGATTACCATTTTCTTTATCAATACTTGTCGCAATTTCCAGGAGAAACCAATTATCCTAAATATGATTCTTCTCAGTATTACGACAGTTATGTCAAATTTTTCTTTCGCGACAGTGCACATCATCATTTGCCGCCGGGGGTAAGGGTGTTTAACAAAGTAGGTTGGTCGTATGGTTTCCTCACCGATGTATCATATGTGGTAGATTTTACTCATCAGGTAGAATTCATGCTGGCGGCTACCATATATGTAAACAAAGATGAAGTGCTCAACGACGATCGATATGAATATGAAGAAATTGGACATCCGTTTTTATATCAACTCGGGCAGCTTATTTATCAATATGAATTGCATCGAAAGCGAGCATATAAACCCGATTTAAGTAGGTTTCAAATTCGTTATGAACAACGAGATCCTCAGGATAAACGACCCCTTATCAGAGACGTAGACAACTGAATGCTTGACTGGCTGACGGGTAAACCGTAAATTTGGTGAGAAAATGATGGGTTATGCATTTCGATAAGATTAAAAATAAAGGTCAGGCGCGTTTGTTTGAAAACGAGTACCTCGAATTTCTCACTAAAACGCATCCGCTGGTTATTTGGGGTATGTATATTCCCGTGATTGGGTATATGCTGTATTATAGTTATACCCATGTAGAAATCCCTTCATGGACGATAGCGGGTATTTTTTTGTTGGCCATGTTTTCGTGGACATTGTTTGAATACTTCATGCATCGGTTTGTGTTTCATTTCGTTTCCGATAATCCACGCATACAGCGGGTGATTTACATTTTGCATGGTAATCATCATGAATTTCCGCGCGACAAGCAACGACTATTTATGCCTCCTGTACCTAGCTTGATACTGGCATCTATTATCTTTTCTGTGCAATATTTGATTTTTGGAAAATATGCTTTTGCTTTCTTTCCGGGTTTCTTACTGGGTTATCTCATTTATGGGAGTATGCATTATGCCATTCATGCTTGGAAACCACCATTTAAATTTATGAAACCCTTGTGGCGCAATCATCATCTACATCATTACAAAGATGAGCACAAGGGTTTTGGGGTGAGTACCTCATTGTGGGATCGAGTGTTTGGAACCTTCTTTGATCTACAAAAGGAAAAAGAAGATCCAGAAAAAGTGAAGCAACTTATGTTCAAATAAATCGTTTCCGCATGACTAGCCTTCTGTATTTCATTTCATGTAACCGATAGACGGAGAGAAATATGGGTAGCATATTTTTATTTATTCCTTTCAGATTTTCTTCGGTTTTATGAGTTAGCTTAGTGAAAATTTTGCTCCGATGCGATTTATCAATGGTTTATTATTGTTTTTGTTTCCGATGTATGCCCTTGTGCAGCCTTATGCAGTGGTTAGGGATATTCCTATTGGGGGTAATGGTGGATGGGATTATTTATCGGTATACACGCCTACTCATGAATTGTATGTATCTCATGGTGATGAAGTAGATGTAGTTGATGAGCATTCAGGTAAGTTGATTACGGTGATTCATCAGTTACACGGCGTACATGGCATTGCATTTGTGCCCGATCTTAATAAGGCTTATATCAGCAATGGTCGAAGCAATGAAGTGACAGTGGTGGATATCATCCATCATCGCGTTTTACACAATATTGCTACTGGGCAAGACCCTGATGCTATTTTGTTTGAACCTTTTACGCACACCATCATCACCTGCAATGGACGCAGCCACGATTTATCTGTGATCGATCCAGTAAACGATCGGGTGATACATACGATACCTGTGGATGGTAAACCCGAAACAGCTGTAAGCGATCTGGAGGGGCATTTGTTTGTGAATATTGAAGATCGTAACGAAATACAACGCATAGACTTGCATCGTTTTCAAGCAGATTATCGTTGGCCTCTGAATGGCGGTATGAGACCTACGGGGTTGTCTATTGACTGGCGTCAACATCGCTTGTTTGCTGGTTGTGGCAATCAGTTATTGGTAGTGATGAATGCTGTTAATGGTCAAGTAGTGGCCAAACTACCTATTGGCAAGGGTTGTGATGGAATTGATTTTGATCCCGTAACGCATCACATATTTAGTTCGAATGGGGAAGGCACTCTCACGGTTATTCAAGAACGCGATCCTGAGCAGTATAAAATAGTGCAGAACCTGAAGACCGCCCCTGGTGCTCGCACCAGCACAATAGATACGCTTACTCATCATTTATTTCTTTCCACGGCGCGTTTTCAACAATCCACCTCAGGCTCTCACGGGCGGCCACCTTTAGTACCGGGTAGCTTTGAAGTCATCGAGGTGGCAGCTCTATAAAGTGGGTTTCCGTAAACAGGTATTTGGCTAGTAAAAAACTAATTTTGCGCACATGGACGATTTATTGAAAGAAATTCAAACACTCCGCCAAGCCATAGCATTGGCATCGCCTAACGATGCGCAAGAATTAGAAGCATTTCGAATTCGTTATTTGGGCAGCAAAGGCCAATTGAAACAATTGTTTAGTAAGCTAGGCATGCTCGATGCTGCGCAGAAAAAAGCCATTGGCCGTGAGTTGAATGATTTAAAACAATTTGCAGAAAACCAATATGCTGCCCATCGGCAACGTATTCAACAAAGTCAAGTATCTACGTCGACGGCTTCGGAGATTGCAGGTGTAGATATTACTCTTCCCGGCGAGCCCTTGCCATTGGGTAGTCATCATCCACTTAGTATCGTTCGTCGAGAAATGGTTCGTATTTTTGAAAGCATTGGTTTTGCCGTTGCTGAAGGTCCTGAGATTGAAGATGATTGGCATAATTTCACTTCACTCAATATGCCGCCCGATCATCCTGCACGCGACATGCAAGATACTTTTTACCTTTCTCGCGATCCCGTGTGGGTGCTTCGTACGCATACCTCTTCGGTACAAGCACGAGTACTTGAATCGCAACCCTTGCCCGTCAGGGTAATTTGTCCAGGAAGAGTGTATCGTAATGAAACCATTTCTGCACGTGCACATTGCTTTTTCCATCAGGTAGAAGGGTTGTATGTGAGTCAACAGGTATCGTTTGCCGATCTCAAACAAACCCTATATTATTTTGTTGAAGAAATGTTTGGGCATCATACCCGTGTGAGGTTTCGCCCTTCGTATTTCCCATTTACTGAGCCCAGTGCAGAAATGGATATATCGTGTACGGTGTGTGGGGGTAAGGGTTGTAGTTTGTGCAAGTACACGGGGTGGGTAGAGATTTTGGGTTGTGGCATGGTGCATCCCGATCTGCTTCGTAATTTTCAGATTGATCCAGAAGTGTACACAGGCTATGCATTTGGGATGGGTATAGAAAGAATTTGCCAATTGAAATATCGGGTAAATGATTTGCGCTTATATTCCCAAAATGATCTGCGCTTTCTTCGACAATTTATTGCGGCGATCTAGCACGACTTGCCAGATTTGAAGAGTGCCTGGTATATTCCCTGTATTTTTGTGTAGCATTTGGTATCATGTCTATTTTGGTTACTGGAGCAACTGGCCTTTTGGGCAGTCACCTCATTCGCCATCTCGTGGCGCAAGGACTGTCTGTGAAAGCTATTTACCGAGCACAGATCCCGGATTTTCCTGAAGAAATACAAGATAAAGTAGAATGGGTGAAGGCCGACTTATTGGATTTGGCGGCTATGCGTGAAGCCTTGCAAGATGTTCACCAGGTTTATCATTGTGCGGGGAAGGTGAGTTTTTCTCGCAAAGCACGTCGTGAATTGATGCAGGTAAATGTGGATGGTACACGCCAACTGGTAGATCTTTGTTTGGATATGCAGGTAAAACGACTCGTGCATGTAAGCTCTGTTGCCGCGTTGGGCAGAGGAGAAGGTGAGCAACACATCACCGAACAATCTTTGCCCGAAGATAGAAAGTTTCATTCGGCATATGCTTTAAGCAAATATTTGGGAGAAATGGAGGTGTGGCGTGGTATGGCAGAAGGATTGCAAGTAGTAGTAGTTTATCCCACTATCATTCTCGGGCCTGGCCATTGGCATACTGGCTCTCCTGCATTGTTTCAAAAAATATACGCGGGCTTCCCTTTTTACTCAACAGGTGTAAATGGTTTTGTGGATGTTCGCGATGTAGCAAAAGCTATGCATTTGCTTATGTGTGCAAATATCAATGGAGAAAGGTTTATATTGAATGGAGATAACTGGTCGTATCGGCAATTGTTTACCACTATTGCTCAATATTTTCACCAGCCTCCTCCTCGTTTCCCCGCTAATCAATGGATGGGAGAATGCGTAGCATGGTATCAACGAATAAAAGCATGGCTACATCGTGATTATGAACCGGTGGTGACACACGAAACGGTGCATACATCTCAGTTAAGACTCTATTATGATGCCAGCAAATTTTTACAGTATTTTCCTGATTTTCAATTTACCCCACTCAATGAAACCATTGCATATACTTGTCAACAATTTCTGCTGAGCTTGCAGCCCTCTCGTCGGGAGGCAATAGTTACAGATGTTTAACCTTTTCCCAAATTTCTGGAATGCGTTTTATCCAAGCAATTTCTCGGCGTTTGTAGCGAGCTTCTTCTGCCGGATAGCCAAAATAAATTTGCCCACCTTTCAATGAGCTAGGAACACCACTCTGCGCCAGCACCACAGCTTCTCGCCCTATAGTTAGATCTTTAGAAACACCCACTTGCCCCCACAACGTCACATGATCTTCGATGATGACGGTACCTGCAATGCCTACTTGTGCAGCAATCAAACAACCTTTACCAATGCGTGTATCGTGACCTACATGTACCAAATTGTCGATTTTAGTTCCAGCACCAATGAGTGTATCGCCACTCACACCTTTGTCAATGGTACAATTTGCACCAACTTCTACATCATTCTCAATCACTACACGTCCACAACTGATCATTTTTTCATATTGCCATACTTCGCCTGTACGTTTTTTATAATAAAATGCATCTGCACCAATTACTGTACCCGAGTGGATAATCACTCGGTCGCCAATTATGCAATGGTCGTAAATCGTCACATGGGGATAAATAAGGCAATCTTTTCCTATTTGTACATGCTCACCTATCACCACTTCAGGAGCAATACGCGTTCCCTCACCTACTTGTATGGACTGAGCAAGAGATGTTTCTGGAAAAGAAAAAGGATGAAAATGACGAACCAGTTGATTGTATGCACGGAAAGGATCATCTACCAAAATCAAGGTTTTGCCTGCCGGTGCAGATAATCTTTGATTGATCAACACTACTGTTGCCGCCGATTGTAAAGCAGTTTTGTAATATTTTTCATGATCTACAAAAGTGATATCGCCGTGCCGCACCTGGTGAATTTCATTAATTCCGTTGGCTTGTTGATGGGCGTTACCAATGATTTCACCATGAAGATATTTGGCAATCCATTCAACAGATATAGGTGCTGGTAATTGCATGTAGTATGTTTT
Source organism: Thermoflavifilum sp. (assembly GCA_023511875.1). Classification (GTDB taxonomy): domain Bacteria; phylum Bacteroidota; class Bacteroidia; order Chitinophagales; family Chitinophagaceae; genus Thermoflavifilum. Next base: position 121,978 of record JAIMAQ010000006.1, on the reverse strand, counting down.
TATAAGTGATGTAAAACAAATGTAAGCTGTGCAAAGGTAGCATCATTTGTGCATTCTGGTTTTGAATGCCGATCTGTGCAGAAATATAGTTGACATGATGTGCATAAAAAGAAGAAAAAAAATTTTATTTAATCAAAATTATCTTTTAATATTGTGTAGTAAAATTTACCGCACATACTTACTAACCCATTGTAATTCAGCAAAAGCCCCAGCAGTTTAGCTGCTGGGCTTTTTTATGATATCTATATCTGTATGATAATTTTACGATAGGAATGATATGATATGCCCAATGCTTACCGTTATTTTATGTTGTATAAACCGTATCGAGTATTGTGTCAATTCTCGGCAGTGCCTGGCAAGACTACGCTAGCCGATGTAGTAGACGTTCCGAAAGATGTATATCCTATTGGGCGGTTAGATTATGAAAGCGAGGGATTGTTGTTGCTAACCAATGATAAACGCTTGCATACACAATTGTTACATCCCTCAAAAGGACATACTCGAACCTACTGGGTGCAGGTAGAAGGGCAGATCACTGAAGCTGCAATTGCACCTTTATTGAATGGTGTACCGATTCGTATCAAACGACAATGGTATCACACACGTCCTTTGCCTGCCGATGCCATACGCATACTCCATGAGGCTCCACCTGTTCCGGAGAGATACCCACCCATTCGGTTTCGCCAGCATATCCCTACTTCATGGATCAGCATGACGTTGTATGAAGGTAAATATCATCAAATTCGAAAAATGACAGCAGCTATCGGTTATCCCACATTGCGATTAATTCGTTGTGCGGTTGGACGATTGTCACTAGGATCTTTACAGCCAGGAGATTATCGAGAACTTAGTCAACAGGAAATCAACCTAGCATTGGTTGTTTAATAGAGTTTGTTTTTCCAACCACATATTGTTAGGTTTGCTATCATCCAAATATATCTTGCATCAGAAATCGTATAAATATGCTTAGATCGATGACTGGTTATGGCCGGGCCGAAAAACATGAAAATGGCCTTGCCGTGGTGGTGGAACTGCGTTCGCTCAATGGAAAGCAATTCGATGCCAATATTAAATTGCCTGCAGCGCTTAAGCCTTATGAAGCAGATATCAGAGCTCTATTGCAGCAATATTTGCAACGAGGCTCTATTGACCTCAGCATTAATCTACAACAATACCAGGGTCAAAATCTGGTGGCTTTCAACACAGCATTGGCTCAACAGTATTATGACCAACTGCAACAACTAGCCCACCATTTGCAAATACCCGATGGGTGGCAGCAGCAAGCGCTACCTATACTGATTAAGCTTCCCGATGTGGTTATGCCTGCTAATGAAGTGTTGCCCGAGCAAGATTGGCTACAGGTAAGAACGGTTTTACTGGAAGCTATCGAAGCACTCAACGCGCATCGCTTACAAGAGGGGATGGCTATGGAAGAAGCACTGCGGCAACATGTATGTCGTATTTTGGAATATTTACAAGAAGTGAAAAAACAAGATCCACAACGACGTGAAAAAGTGAAACGGCGATTGGAAGCATCTTTACAAGAATACTTGTCAAAAGAGCAAGTCGACCAAAACCGATTGGAACAAGAACTCATTTATTACATCGAGAAAATGGATATCACCGAGGAAATAGTGAGGCTGGAAAACCATTGTCGATATTTTGAGCAGGTATTAGATGATCCTGAAGTGGTAAAAGGGCGCAAGTTGAGTTTTTTATTACAAGAAATGGGGCGAGAAATCAATACCACAGGCTCTAAAGCCGGTGACGCCCTCATCCAGCAATGGGTGGTATTGATGAAAGATGAATTGGAAAAAGCGAAAGAGCAAGTGTTAAACATCCTCTAATTAGCGCATCTGTTTTCATGTATCTTTACAAGTAGATAGTTACAGATATGAAACGAAATCTGTTGGCTTGCTTCATCTTACTGATGAGTCTATGTAGTGCTTGCCAGTTTTCCCAAAAATTAAATGTGTTTCAACAACAGGTTGCCATTCCCCAGCAGCGATGGTATGCCAACTTTCGTCCTAGCTTTACTGTGCAGATTACCGATACTACTGCCTTATATGATATTTACGTGGTGTTGCGGCATACCAATGATTATCGGTATAGCAATTTGTGGTTACTTATTACTACCGAATTTCCCAATGGGCATGCCATTCGGCGTCGAGTAGAGCTGCCGCTTGCCGACCCTACTGGTAAATGGTTTGGCACTGGTATAGAAGATATCTTCTTTCATCGCATCCTTATTCAGCATCGAGCTTATTTCAACCAAATCGGAACCTATCGATTTACTTTTGAGCAAGACATGCGCGATAATCCCTTGCCCTATATCATGAATGTGGGCCTGAGAATTGAAAAGATTGGATCTCGACAAGCTGTGTTCATCAAACAACAGGCCGATAGCGCTGCAGCTCATATGCAGTAATTAAAAAGATTTAGATCATCATATGAAACGTCAAAAAGCGGTTTTCAAGCAAAAAAGCACACGCTTTATCACTTATTTTTATTTCTTTTTGTTAATCTATACGTTGGCCGCATTGATTTGGTGGGGCATTTCTTTGATGCATCAGAGCGATATCATTACGGAGAGTCAAGAGCAATATTTACGCCTCACTGTGGATAGCTTGCAATATCCACAACGCTTCAACCAAGAAATGGAGCGCATTGCTCATGAAGAGCGTATGCGAGAATTTAAATATTGGGGTGAAGGAATCACTTTTTTGGTGGTTATTCTCATCGGCGCAGCTTATGTATATCGAGCCACTCGCCGGCAAATCTTACTTTCTCGGCAACAAAACAATTTTATGATGGCCGTTACGCATGAGTTGAAATCACCTATAGCAGCCCTTCAGCTCAATTTGGAAACCTTATTGAAACGTAAGTTGGATACCGACAAGCAGCAAAAGCTTCTCGAAAGCATGCTGGGTGAAACTAACCGCCTCAATCATTTGTGCAACAACATGCTTTTGGCTTCTCAATTTGAAAGTCGGCAATATCAAATGGTTCGTGAGAAGGTGAACCTGAGCCAGCTCCTGATGCAATGCATTGCCGAGCAGCAGCGACGTGCTCCATCGCACCAAATCGTTGCGCATGTAGAACCCGATGTATGGGTGAATGGCGACATGCTTACTCTGAGCTTGGCTATCAATAACTTGATTGAAAATGCTATTAAATATTCTCCACGTGGTAGCACGGTAGAGTTGGGATTAAGGCGTGAGCAAAATCTGGCATTGGTGAGTGTGGCCGATGAAGGTATGGGTATCCCCGATGCAGAAAAAACCAAAATATTTCAGCGTTTTTATCGCATTGGCAATGAAAATACCCGAAAAACAAAAGGAACGGGCCTAGGATTATATCTCACCCAAAAAATTATTCATGAGCATCAAGGAATCATTCGGGTATTGGATAGAAAGCCACATGGCAGTATCTTTGAAATAGCATTACCCCTTGCTCGAGAATAAATCGTTAAAAACATATTATTATGCCATCAACCATGCATAAAAATTACAAAGCCTCTATCTTGCTGGTAGAAGATGAGGAAAACCTACAGGAATCTCTGAAATTGAATCTGGAGTTGGAAGGATATGAGGTCACTGCAGTAGACAATGGTGTAGATGCGCTTAAAGCCATCAAAAATGAATATTTCGATCTCATCATTCTCGACATCATGTTGCCCGAGATGGATGGTATTGCTGTGGCCGAAAACATTCGCTTGCAAAACAACGATGTGCCCATTCTTTTCTTGAGTGCTCGCAATACCAGTGCCGATCGGGTGCTGGGCTTGCGTAAAGGGGGCGACGATTATATGACCAAGCCTTTTAATCTCGAGGAATTGTTGCTGCGGGTAGAGAAATTGATTGTCAAAAATAAAAAACTACGCGATCGTTCTAGTGTGCCCGATGTGTACGAATTTGGGCCTAATAAAATTGATTTTGCTGCACAGGAATGTGTGGGTAAGGATGGGAAAAAACATGAACTCAGCAAGAAAGAAACGATGTTGTTAAAATTATTGATTGAAAACAAAGGCGAAGTAGTACCGCGCGAAAAAATCTTACAAGTGGTTTGGGGATACAATGTATACCCTACTACCCGCACGATCGATAATTTCATCTTGAACTTTCGAAAATATTTCGAAGAGGATAGCCGCCACCCCAAATATTTTCATTCGGTACGAGGAGTGGGGTATAAATTTACAGATGGCACCGAATAAAAATTTTACAAACTCTTCTACAAATTTTATAACACCTTGGCGTGTGGAGTAGATTACCTTTGTTTGGTAAAAAGTTATGCGTGATGGAAACAAAAGTTTATCGGGTAGAGGGTATGCACTGTGAAGGTTGCGTACAAAATATAAGAAAAGCACTTTTAGCTTTGTCTGGAGTCAAGGATGTACAAGTAAATTTATCGGGAGGTTGGGCGGTAATGAGCAGTGAGGAGCCTGTATCTATGGAACAGGTGAGAGCTGCTGTAGAGGCTGCTGGTCATTATCGCATTTACCTGCAAGATGAGGCATCATCAACAGCGCAGCCCACCCAACAATCGAAAAAACGTTCTTTATTCAAAAGCCTATTTACCCATCGCAAATCTTGTTGTCAGTAATATTGACTAACATATGCTGAAAAAAGCGGCCATTCTCGGTTTATTGTGGATATACACCATTGGGGTGAGTGGAATAGCCGTTTCAGCACATTATTGTTGTGGAGAGTTAGTTGGCATTCGGGTTAATTTCCCGGTAAATGATTGCGGGCAAGCTTCCAAGCCCAATTGTTGTCAGGATTTCACCCATTTCTGGAAGATTGCCGATAGTCACCCCTTATTGACCAATGCATCTTCGGAATGGAAATCCTATACACCGGCTGTGGGGGTGGTTTATCGACTATCGGTGATGAATTTACCTTTTTGGAACGATTGTGCCGACCCACAATTTGCGAATAGTCCACCTTTTAGTCTTCTCCAAATTCCCCTTTATCTCCGCCATAGCGTTTGGCGCATTTGATACGAATCGGCTTTCACAGGTAAGGCCCATGAACAGCTGAGCAAAAGCTCAAGGGATGTCATGGTCTATGAAGTATTGATTCGTTTCAAATGCACAAACAACATGATTGAACGTTTAATTTCATGGTCTATCCGTAATCGATTTACGGTTACCGTTTTCACTTTGGGCTTATTGGGCTGGGGTATATATGCGCTCATGCATACCCCAGTAGATGCTATTCCAGATCTCTCCGATGTACAAGTCATTGTTTTTACCGAATGGCCTGGCAGAGGGCCACAGGTTATTGAGGATCAGATAACCTTTCCATTGGTGAGTAGCTTGCAAGGCATTCCGAAGGTAAAAGATATCAGAGGTACTTCCATGTTTGGGATGAGCTTTGTGTATGTGGTATTTGAAGATGGTACCGACCCGTATTGGGCACGAAGTCGTGTTTTGGAGCGATTAAGTTATGCCCAAAAGCAATTACCTCCCGATGTGGTGCCCACTCTAGGCCCCGATGCCACGGGTGTGGGGCAGGTGTTTTGGTATACGTTAGAAGGGAAAGGATATGATCTAGGTACTTTGCGGAGTATCCAGGATTGGTATGTAAAATTTGCATTGCAAGATGTGCCAGGAGTGAGTGAGGTAGCCTCTTTTGGCGGGTTTCAACCGCAATACCAAGTGCGATTAGATCCCCATAAACTCACTTATTATCATATTTCCTTAGAACAAGTTATTCAAGCTATTCAAGAAAACAACCGCGATGTGGGAGGGAGTGTGATCGATTTGAATGGCACGAATTATATCGTTCGCGGGTTGGGCTATCTCAAGAAACTCGATGATCTTGAGCAGATTCCCGTAGCTACCGTGGGCTCTACCCCTATTTTATTGAAAGATATTGCTCAGGTGCAGATGGGTGGCGATCATCGCTTGGGGTTTACCGACGAAAATGGGCAAGGAGAAGTAGTAGGCGGGGTGGTAATCATGCGATACGGAGCCAATGCCGATGCGGTAATCCGAGCAGTAAAGGAAAAAATGAAATCCGTGCAAGCTGGCCTACCACCTGGAGTGGAATTCCATATTGCTTACGATCGCAGTACCCTGATTGAATCGGCTATCCATAGTATCCAGCACACGCTGATCGAAGAAGTCATCCTTGTATCTATTATCATCATCGTGTTTTTGTTCCATGTGCGAAGTGCTTTGGTAGCCATTCTCACTATACCCATTGCTGTGGTGATCAGTTTCATATTTATTCACTGGATGGGTTTTAACTCCAATATCATGTCGCTCAGTGGTATTGCTATTGCAATTGGGGTCATTGCCGATGCCAGTATTGTCATGATTGAAAATGCTCATCGTCATCTTACAGAAAACAATTAACCATGAATGTTCACTCCAGACATATGCATACATCGTCTGATAAGAAACCAGAAGAACGAATTTCCATTATAGATCGAGCTGCCAGGCAAGTAGGTAAGCCTATTTTCAATTCTATTCTCATTATTGTGGTTTCTTTTTTACCTGTATTTCTGCTCACTGGTCGGGAAGGGAGGCTCTTTCATCCGTTGGCTTGGACCAAGACGCTAGTCATCGTTAGCTCGATGTTGTTGGCCGTCACCTGGGTGCCCGTATTGATGGTATATTTTATGAAAGGTCGGATGCGGCCAGAATCAGCAAATCCTGTCAGTTCGTTTTTTGTAAGGCTTTATGAACCCATTTTGAAAAAATGCCTGCATTGGAAGAAAACAACAATAGCGGTGAATATCGTGGTATTGCTCATTTCGCTGGGATTGTTTACTCGGCTTGGTCAAGAGTTTATGCCACCGCTCAATGAAGGCTCATTGTTGTTTATGCCAGTAACCCTACCCGATGCTTCTAATGCGGAAATAAAACGATTGCTTCAAATTCAGGATCATATCATTGCCTCAGTGCCAGAGGTGAAGAATGTGTTGGGGAAAGCTGGGCGTATTTCCTCTGCTACAGATCCTGCTCCACTCAATATGATCGAGACGATCATCGAGTTAAAACCACGTAGCCAGTGGCGCAAAGGCGTAACTGAGGATAGCTTAATCCGAGAATTGAATCAAAAACTTCAGATTCCAGGTGTGACCAATGGTTGGACGCAGCCTATTATCAACCGAATCAACATGCTCAACACGGGTATTCGTACCGATGTGGGTGTGAAAATATTTGGCGCTCGGCTCGATACTCTGAGCATGATCGAACAACGCATTGCGGATGCCTTGCAAGGTATTCCCGGTGTAGTGGACTTGTATCCCGAGCCGCTCAGTGGAGGGAAATTTTTAGATATTTCTGTAAAACGAGATGCACTGGGTAGATATGGTCTTTCTACAGAAGCCATTAATCGGGTGATTGAATACGCTATTGGTGGAGCCTCGGTGAGCCAAATGGTGTTGGGTCGTGAGCGTTATTCGATTAACATCCGATTAGCACAGGATTGGCGTGATCGTCTAGATCAGATTCGGCAAATTCCCGTGCAAACAGCCAATGGACCTGTGCCACTAAGCGCAGTAGCAGATATCCGGTTGAGTGAAGGCCCTTCGATGATCAACAGTGAAAATGCTTTGCTACGGGGTACAGTGCTATTTAATGTACGCGGACGGGATATGGGGAGTACTGTACAGGAAGCTATTCGAAAGGTTCAACAATCTGTGAAACTCCCACCAGGCTATTTTTTGGAATGGAGCGGAGAATGGCAAGATCAACTTCATGCCAAGCAAACGCTACAGATCATTATTCCGCTAGTGCTTTTTCTGATCTTTTTTATTCTCTTTCTCACATTCGATAACTGGCACGATACCATCAATGTATTGCTCACTGTGCCTTTTGGGCTCATGGGAGGCATTTTCATGGTGTATGCCTGGGGGGCTAATCTGTCGGTAGCGGTCGTCGTAGGCTTTATTGCCCTCTTTGGAATCGTCATTGAGACGGGGGTGGTAATGGTCATTTATCTCGACGAAGCAATGCATAAGATGATCCAGGAAAAAGGCAAAACGGTGGATCGGGCCACCCTAGAACATTATGTGATAGAAGGGGCAGCACGTCGACTACGGCCCAAGCTAATGACGGTATTGATTGTGTTGATGGGTTTAATACCTGTGCTCTGGTCGAAAGGTACCGGCATTGAGCTTATGCGACCTATTGCCTTACCCATGATTGGGGGAGTAATCACTTCAGCCGAATGTGTACTTCTCGTCATGCCAGTGGTATATCTGCTGTTTAAAGAACGCGAGCTCAAGCGATATGGAGAAATCCGTGTTGCCCATGCTCCATAACTTTTTGGGTAAAAATTGAATAAAGATGAGACATCAGATGAAGATATTTTCACTATCAGGTCTAGGCATTATCCTCTTGGGATGGCTTTGGGGGTGTAGTGGCGGGCAAGCATATGCCCAAGGGCTCAGCCTTTCTCAGGTTTTAGATAGCGTGAATCAGCGCAATGCTGGCTTGCAAGCTTATGTTTATAGTCAACAGGCAGCCATTCAAAGAGCGCTGGCGGCCAAAGGATGGCCAGTGCCAGAAGTAGGGGTTGGAGCCAGTGAATTTCCTTACCCGGGAATGTCGAAAACGGGAAATCTCTCGGCACGGAAAATGCCCATGATTCGCCTACAACAGACCCTGCCCATATTTAGCCATCAGCAAGCACAAGCCAATTATGAACGATCACTAATTCCTCAATATGCCGATCAACAGGCCGTACTCAGAAACCAGCTATATTTTCAAGCGCGAACGGCTTATATGCTCCTCTGGATCAGTGAGCATAAGTTACAAGCGGTTAGAGAACAACAAGAGCAGCTCCAGTTGTTGATTCGGATTTTAGAGAAAAATCTTTCTTATAACAAGGCGCAACCTTTTCATATTTATCAGGCTCGGGCTAATTTGGCCGATTTGCAAAACCAAGAAGTAGCGCTCGTCAGTGAAAGAGGGCAACAATCGGCCGTCTTAAATGGCTTGATGAATAAACCTGTGGGCGCCTTGCTTCAAATAGACACTTCAGTACCTCCTTTAGCCCATGCAGTGCTGGGGCCAGTGGATACTGCTTATTTGCTGCACAATCGCTCGGATATTCGCTTGATGACCCATCAGGCGCTTAGCCTGTCTTGGCAGCAACAGCTGCTGAAAGCCGAGCTGAAGCCACAGATTGGCTTGACGTGGGACAATATGCGTATGCCCGATGGAATGTATATGTACAACCTGATGGCTATGATTAGCTTGCCACAGCTACCTTGGGCTGCGCGTACCCAGCGATATCAAATATTGGCTGTGGGAGAAGAAATCAAAGCGCTTCGTCAGCAGCAACAAGAGCAGCTTTTTGAAGCTCAGGGAAGCATTGCTCAGCTTCAACATCGCTTGCAATCTTTATCTGAACAAGTACGTGCATATCAACAACAAGTGTTGCCCGCCTATGAGCAGGCTTATCAATCTTATGTGCAGGCATTAGGAGAGCTCACCGGAGATGCTTACGAAACCCTTCAAGCCTGGCAGGAATGGACAGCCAAAAAGTTGACCTACTGGGATCTGATGCAACAATACTTGCAAACGCAAATTGATTTGTTAACCGCTTTAGAACAATAAAACATGTTTTTTCCACACAACCCAAAACCTCATTTACTATGAAACACCCAATAATGCAAAGAATTCTCTGGTTGCACATCTGGATAATAGCCTTCACTACAGCCTTTTGGGCATATGGCTGCAACGAGTTTACGGGGAAAAAGAATGCTGCGGCCGTGCAGCACCAAAATGGGTATTACACCTGCTCCATGCATCCTCAGATACATAGAGATCAGCCAGGGAAATGCCCAATTTGTGGCATGACGTTAGAGTTCCATTCACTGTCGAGTGAGCCAGAGACAGCGGATACGACAACTGAACAACCAGATAGCTTGCTCAATTTACTCGAAGAGCCCGTTACCGAAACGGTAATCGGCGATTTTGCTACAACTGTTCCATCTCGTGCAGTTATTCCCGATACTATTCAAGCCGTCGGCTACCTCACTTATGATCAACGCTATACGCAGTTAATTACACCACGTGTGAGCGGCTGGATAGATTCCTTATATGTACCTTCATTATTCAGCCATGTGCGCAAGGGTCAACCTCTGATGAGGATATATAGCCCTGATTTACTTACTGTGCAGCAATATTGGATTCAGGCCGTTCGCCAACACGATACTGCCTTGGTGTTGTCGCTAGAAGAAAGCCTGCGTCTTCAAGGCATGTTGCCACGAGAGATTGCACAGGTGCGGCGGAGTTTGCAACCTATTGTGACTTTCGTCCTTGCTAGTCCAGCATCGGGCATCCTCAGCCTACCCGAGATACCCGCTTCGGGGTTTATGTCGACGGAGGATGGTCATTCATCTCCTACCATGCAGCCAATGACATTACCCTATGTAAAGGGTGCTTATGTGGAGGCAGGCGTTCCAGTGCTGGCTATTTTGAATGAGCAACGAGCTTGGGCAATTGTACAAGTGAGTAATGCCCAGCTTGCGCAAATACAGGTGGGCGATCCTGTGGATCTGTGGTTAGAAGGCAACCTCCAAGGAAGAGTAAAGGGACGAGTTGACTTTATTCCTCCCATTCGAGATCCAGATGCTCAGAATTTTGCTTCGATTCGGGTTTATTTGAACAATATCCCTGACCAATGGAAGTACAATAGCCTTATTCGGGCCGAGATTTTTCCTCGCATACACACCCCGCAGGGATTGTTTATACCGCGTTCTGCAGTAGACTTCTTGGGGCGCCATGAAGTGGTTTGGGTTCAAGACAAGCAATTTCCCCATGTATTTCATGTGAGGGAAGTGCAATTGGGCATGATATCTAACGATTGGGTGCAGGTGTTAAGCGGACTCTCTCCTGGTGAACGAGTAGCTCGTCATGCGGCATATATGGTCGATCCCGACAGCCCTGTTTCACTGGAATCTGCTATAAGCTGGTACTCTTCTGCTCAGAAATCAGCCCATATACTTGGGCATCCGTGACCTATAATTTTTTTAAAGATATGAGCACTATTAATCAATATTCATTAGGATTCTTTTTGGCAATTGCATTGGGGGCGGGATGTCGTCTTCAACCGTCATCCAACACCACTAACACTGTGTCAGCCGATTCGGTTTCTGCTCATGTACACAATATGCACGGCCGACAAGATATGCAGCAACAAATGCATGACATGTTTGCAATGCCCATTACCCTTACCTCGGCTCAGGAACGGCTTGCGGGCATTCATACATTCCCTGTTGGCACCGGGCAAGTGGTAGAGATACGTAGGCTTACGGGTACTACGGTATTTGATCCTACCCAAATAACAACTTATAGTCCTGTATTTTCTGGCTGGATTACGAAGCTGTATGTCAACAATCCTGGAGAATATGTGCGCGCTCACCAGCCCCTATTTCAGGTATATAGTCCCGATCTCGCTGCCGATGAACAGACTTATCTGACTGCTATACAACATCGAGCGCCGTCAGATACTCTTTTTTTGCATGCGCTGGAAAGACGGCTTTTACGGCGAGGATTAAATAGGCAACAAATTGAAGCATTTCGGCAACTGATCACCAGCGGCAAATCTGTTCATCATTTGTCGATAGACACCCTCACGGTGTATAGCACAACGAGTGGATATTTAACCGCTAAGCTCAAACAAGAAGGCGATTATGTGGCTCAGGGGCAATCCGTCGTTCAACTTACGCGCACTTCTACTTTTTGGGTACAAGCACAGCTTAGCCCTGAAGACATCTCTATCTTGCCTTTGGTTAAAGATATCCGCATCGAGCTACCCGCTCATCCTCAACAAATATTTACAGGCCGAATAGCTTTTTCTAATCCAGCAGTACAGCCACAATCAATGGTATATTTGCTCAATATCGTGATCTCTGATCCCCAAGTCCATATCCAGCCTGGAGAATTGGCTTATGTAGAGTTGGAGATAGACACACATAAGCCTTATTCGAGTGCCTTGCAGGTGCCGGCTTCGGCAATTATGTTTGAAACAGGCCAACCATTGGTGTGGGTACAGCAAAAACCTCATACATATGTAAGGAAAAAGATTGACCTGGGACCTATTCATCAGGGATGGGCTGCTGTATGGCAGGGGCTGAAGCCCGGTGAACAAGTAGTAGCTCAAGGAGCCTATTTGCTCAACAGCCAGTATGAGTTAATCTATGGAAGTGGGGTAAATATGGCGGGTATGCAAATGTCAGATATGAATATGAAAGGTAGAAGCCAATAAAAGCTTTGTCCATTTAACTTTTTTCGTGTAACGGAGGTTACGCAGATTTTTGGAATAAAAGATGAAATTCGAATAAAACTAATGCTATGAGTTATTATTTCAATACGCGTTTGGAAAACGTTACTTTCGAAGAAGCTATCCAGCGGGTTACTGATGCCTTGCAAGCAGAGGGTTTCGGCGTACTCACCGAAATAGATGTGCAAGCTACATTGAAAAAAAAGCTCAATGTAGATTTTCGGAAGTATCGGATCTTGGGTGCTTGTAATCCGCCATTTGCCTATCAGGCCTTGCAAGCCGAAGATAAGATAGGTACTATGCTTCCCTGTAATGTGGTGGTAGAAGAAAATACCGCTGGTGAAATTGAGGTTACAGCTGTAGATCCAGTAGCTTCGATGGCTGCTGTCCACAATGACCAGCTCAAGAATATTGCCGAAGAAGTCAGAAAAAAATTACAACAAGTGCTTCATCGATTGGCGCCCAATCATTGATATTGGATATAAACGGGTGGCGGGAAAAGGGATAACACTTCTTGAGGAGTCATCAACGGTTGCCCATTGCGGGTATCGTTTTTGAAAAAGAGTTTGAATCCTGTGTATTCCACGGGTTCACGGGCAATGAAGTTTTTATACGAATCGATTTTTAAAGATTTTGGCCCCCAACCATCCATATCCATAACAATCTGCACTTCAGGCCTAAGCTTAATGTCCTTGTAGTTGGTCAACATGCGCTGTGTAAACCGATGAACAACGAGGATTTTTGGAGGGAGGTGGTATTGTTGGACCAAACGAGTTAAAAAATCGGCACAATAATTCACATCGGCAGCGTCGAAAGTGCCGATACGAGTACCCGGTGCGGCACCCGTTTTCATCGAAAACTCGGGGTCAATAGCTAAATGTACGTTGGGCAGTTTTAAGTAAGGTTCCAAACGTGGAACTTCGTCTTGCAGCGTACTCAGCCCTACCTGCACGTCCAAAAATACGAGTCCATTAATGCGGCTAGCCATATGCATGACACTATCGATCATCCAGTTGGGCATACGCAGCCGATGTTTACCGTCTTTGCCGGGATACCCCTGAGCCGTAACCGCAATCAAGTGGAGGGCGGGAATCACCTTTTTGGTTGTATCGGCTTGTTGCCACATGTGAGCCATTTGTAAGAGTTTGGCAACCATCTGATCGGGAGGCAATTCGCCCAATATGCCCATTTTTTTTGAATACAAATTGCCATAGAAAGCCACCACCCGATGTTCGGGAAAGATTGATCCCGGCAATGTAGGGGGGAATTTCACTGGCCAAACTCGTCGATTGGCTATAGCATGTTGAGTGGTATCAGGATGATGCTTTCCTGTATCGGGTTTTGCTGCTGGCGAGGTATCTGGTTTTTGGGGTAGAGAAGGTTGTGAATCGGCAAACGAGCGAATAGGGTGGGTGGGTAAAGGTTGATGGATGGTCAACAAGCTATCCGGGTGTGAAGCGGCAGAGCGCTGGTGCGGGCCACAAGCTGCTGCTATCAGGCAAATGCTTAGCATGAGCGCGGGATGTATAAAACGTAGCATGTTTGAATGTCTAGATCGGCAAAGATAACGGGCTTTTGACTCCTATCCCAACAGTATGCAGGGTTTACGAAGAAATGGGTGCCAGAGGATCGGGAGGGATATGGGTTTCGACCATCCGCGATGGGTTGTTGCCATGAGATAAGCTTAGCCATGCATTCACCTCTTCTTCCCGAATCCAAATAAAAGTCTTTTTGCCTGATGGGCTCAGCTGAGGCTCTTGGCAGGCAAATAGTTGGTCGATGAGTTGTTGCATTTCCCGACGAGAGAGTATTTTGCCTTCTGGTACAGCATGTTGGCGCGATAGAGTTCGGATCAGTTGTTCTCGCCGTTCTGGTCGGAGGGAGGCTAGATTCATTCTGCATTGAGCAAGCAGGTCTTCGATCGTTTCACTCTCATTGCCAGCGGGTAAATCGGCCGGGATGCCCCTAATCACAAACACCTGAGGATCTTGAGGATCGGGGTTGATCTCATATCCAAGCAAGCGCAAATCGTCTATCACTTGTAAGAGCAAAGCCGCATCGGCTGGTGAAAGCTGCAGGCTTTGGGGGAACAAGCAAGCTTGGGTGGCTATAGGTTGTTGGGTAAAGGCTTGTTGGTATCGTTCGTACAGAATGCGCTCGTGAGCATAGCGCTGGTGAAGCAAGATGAAACCCGATTTAACTGGCTGTATGATCCAGCGCTGGTGAAGCTGCACAGGGAAGCTTGCGTTTTCAAGATTTTCCTCGGGGAGGTCTAGCCGCGCTTGTTCTGGCACTGATGGAGAGGAAATGTGGGCTAATGCATAGATGGATTGCCAATTACGGCTGGAACCAGACGGCTTAGGAAATGCAGGCATATGCTCCGAATGACTGTTGGTAAGGGGTTCAATAGCATGCGCCTGATGGGGTCGAGAGAAGCTGTTGAATAGAGGGGAATGAAGAAGTTGCTGCTGTTGTTGGGGGTCTACTGGCTTGCTCAAAGCAGGACTATGCTGGATATGCGGTGGTAATTCAAAATCGAGCGAAGGCGTGACACTAGCCACGGCAAGAGCATGGCGCACAGCCGCTTGTACAAAGGCATATACCATTTTTTCGTCACTAAACTTAATCTCTTGTTTAGTGGGATGCACGTTTACATCAACCTCTGCTGGGTCTAGCTCCAGAAAAAGCACATAGAGCGGAAAGCTTTCTGGAGAAATCATCTGGGCAAAAGCATTGGCTACGGCATGATGCAGATAGCTACTCCGAATAAACCGCTGATTGACAAAAAAGTACTGATCTCCCCGATTTTTTTTAGCGGTTTCAGGCTTTCCCACAAAACCTTGGATGTTTAAATAAGGGGTTTGCTCCTGTACAGGAACCAGCTTATCGGCATATGGTTTGCCAAGCAGCTGCACAATCCGTTGCTTGAGTGAACCCTTTTCTAGCCGAAGTTGTAGCTCGCCTTCATGGATGAAGCTGAAGCGAATATCTGGAAAGGCCAGCGCTACTCGGTTAAATTCTTCCCAGATATGACGAAGCTCTACAGCATCACTTTTAAGGAAATGTCGACGAGCAGGAACGCTAAAAAATAGATTTTTTACCCGAATACGCGTACCAGCTGGGCAAGCACAGGGTTCTTGCTTTATTACACGGCTTTGAGCTACTTCGAGCCAAGTGCCTAGTTGTTGGTCGTGGAGCCGCGTTTGCATTTCCACCTCGGCCACTGCAGCTATAGATGCCAGCGCTTCGCCGCGAAAGCCCATGGTGCGAATGCGGTATAGATCATCAATATCGCGAATTTTGGATGTGGCATGCCGCTCGAAACTCATCCGAGCGTCGGTTTCGCTCATACCGCATCCATTGTCTATCACTTCAATAAGTCGCTTGCCAGCTTCTTCTATGATCAGTTGAATCTCTTGAGCACCGGCATCTACGGCATTCTCCAATAATTCTTTGACTACCGATGCTGGTCGCTGGATCACTTCACCAGCAGCAATTTGGTTGGCAAGATGTTCTGGCAACAGCTGAATTTTGTCGGCCATAGCCTGCAAGTTCAGAAAATAATCCAATAGATTTGAAATTCATTTATGTTTGTTCACATGTTATACCCGAAAAACCTTTGGAATAGCCTCAGGCTATTCGGAATATGCGTAGGAATAAGCTTGTCGACCTTTGTTCAAGCACAACACATGGTTAAACATCAGGTGCCACCTGCTCGTCGTTGGGCCGACAGTGTGTTGCATCGCATGGACACTATTCACAAGATTGCCCAGCTCATGATGATTCGGGTGTATAATCCTCCCACGCCTGAGCAGCAAGCCCAGATTACCCATCTGATCCGCGATACGGGTGTGGGGGGAATCGTATTTTTTCAAGGTGATGCCGTGCAGCAGGCTTTATTGACCAATAACTATCAGTCGATCAGCACGGTGCCGCTATGGGTAGCTATTGATGGCGAATGGGGTCTGGCCATGCGTTTGCAGGGCGTAGAGCCTTTTCCCAAACAGTTGCAGTTGGGAGCACTTCCCGATGCCTCGCTGATTTATCGAATGGGTGAAATGGTGGGCAGGCAGTGTAAACGCATGGGAATCCAGATCAACTTTGCCCCAGATGCCGATGTCAACAATAATCCCGATAATCCCGTAATCAATGATCGTTCCTTTGGTGAAAATAAGCACATCGTCGGCCATTATGCTAAGGCCTATATGCAGGGCCTGCAAAAAGAAGGGATTATAGCCGTGGCTAAACATTTTCCCGGGCATGGCGATACCAAGGTAGATTCACATCTCGATTTACCACTTGTCAATAAGTCGCACCGCGAGCTCGATACCCTCGAATTGTATCCGTTTAAACAACTCATTCGGGCAGGTGTGAAAGGGATTATGGTGGGCCACCTGCAGGTGCCCGCACTCGACGATGCACCTCATATGCCAGCCTCTCTTTCTCATAAAATCATCACCGAATTGCTGAGAAAACAATTGTCGTTCCGGGGTTTAATATTTACTGATGCCCTTGATATGAAGGGGGTAACCAACTATTTTCAACATGGTGAAGCCGCCTTGCGTGCTTTCGAAGCCGGAAATGATGTGCTTGTGTTGCCGGAAAATGTATCAGAAGCTATTGACACGATTTATGCAGCTATCCGATATCGTCGGATCAGCATGGCTACCCTTAATGCACGGGTACGACGTATTCTCGAGGCCAAATATGCAGTTGGACTAGCATACTGGCAGCCGATCGATACGACCCACCTACTCGAAGACCTCAATCAAGGAGTCGCCCACTTACGCAAGCTCATCGATGACAGTAGCTTTACCGTGTTGGGAAATGATCATCAGTTGTTGCCTTTTTCCACTGAAGATAACAAACGCCTGGCTTATGTGGGCGTAGGCTTGGATACTAGCCAGAGGAGCTTTGCTCAGGCTTTGCAGGTGTATCATCCCATAGATGCTTATTTTTTCCCGGCTTCTTCACCCTGGGAAAATATTGCCCCACTTGTTGAAAAGCTGAAATACGATTACGATGCCGTGATCGTAGGTGTTCATGGGCTCGATCGGTCTCCGGCCAATAGGTTTGGGCTGTCTGACGCCGAGATTTTGTTGGTGCAACAATTGCAACAAGAAGCTCGAACGGTGACGGTGCTTTTTGGGAATCCTTATGCCCTGCAATATTTTTCTGATGGAGAAGCTATTTTAGTGGCTTATCCATCTGTTGGTGATGTAGCGCGGCCGGCAAGGGAAGATGCACAGGCCGATGCCACAGCGGCTGCCATGCTCTTTGGTAGGTTGTCGCCACAGGGGCGTTTGCCCGTAAGCATTAGTGGGCGCTATCATTCGGGCAGTGGCCTTATGACTTGGATCCACAATCGCGTGGTGCTACCTTATGTGCAACCCGAACAAGTGGGTGTTGATCCAGCTATTTTAAAACGTATCGATACCATTGCCGAAGAGGCTATAGCTGCCCATGCCACACCAGGTTGTGTGGTGCTGGCTGCCCGTGGGGGTAAAATATTTTTTCATAAAGCCTACGGCTATCTCGATTATAGCGACAGTTTACCCGTTAGGCTGAGCTCGATTTATGACATGGCGTCTTGTACCAAGATCTGCGCAACCACTTTGGCCGCCATGCGTCTTTACGATGAAGGTAAGCTTAGGTTGGATGCTACGCTTGGAGATTATTTGCCTTGGCTCAGGGGAAGTGATAAGGCGCCACTAACCATTCGGGATGTAATGTTGCATCAAGCAGGCTTGGTGGCTTGGATCCCCTTTTATCGTTCTACCCTCTATGATGGTGTGCATCCCGATAGTGTGCTCTATAGTCACGAGCGTGATCCGCTACATACTGTGCGTGTGGCCGAACATTTATATATGAATCCTGCTTATATCGATAGTATGTATGCCCAGATTCGAGATAGTAAGCTTGGGCCTTTGCACAGGTATGTGTATAGTGATAATGATTTTATCCTCATGCAAAAGGTGATAGAAGCTATCACCGGGATGAGGCTGGATGCATATGTAGAAAAAACATTTTATGCCCCTCTTGGATTGACAAGTACAGGTTTTCGGCCACGTAGCTTTGCCGCTTTGCGCGATATTGCCCCAACAGAAAACGAGCAACAATTTCGCTTGCAACAGTTGCATGGCGACGTGCATGACCCTGGTGCTGCCATGTTTGGTGGAATTTCTGGTCATGCAGGGCTCTTTGCCGATACTTATGATTTAGCCGTACTCATGCAAATGCTACTAAATGGAGGCTCCATAAATGGCAAACATTTTTTAAAGCCACAAACCATTCAATACTTTACGGGTTACCGCAGTAATATTAGTCGGCGTGGATTGGGTTGGGATAAGCCTGAAAAAGATCGGATGAAAGATCCAGTGCCTTATCCTTGCGCTAGCGCCTCTCCATTGACTTTTGGCCATACTGGCTTTACCGGCACTTGCATTTGGGTAGATCCCGCTTATCAGCTTAGCTTTATTTTTCTCAGCAATCGAGTGTGTCCAGATGGTGGTGCAAATATGAAGCTGATTCAAATGAATATTCGTGGAAAGATCCAACAAACTCTTTACGATGCCATGGGTGTTGTACCGCCTACTGGAGAGTTTGAGAAAAAATAAGTAAATTACATTCCCACCTGAAGCAGGTGGGTGAGCACAAACCCATCACCAGATGAAATATTCAGCGCCTACCATAAAAGACATTGCTCGCGCTTTAAACCTATCTACTTCTACGGTTTCTAGGGCTTTGCGCGACAGCTATGAGATTAACCCTGCAACCAAAAAGCTGGTCTTGGAGTATGCAGCCAGGCTCAATTATCAACCCAACCCTATTGCCCTAAGCCTTCGAGAGCGCCGTAGCCTTTCACTGGGGGTGATTGTGTGTGAAGTAGCCAATAGCTTTTTTTCACAAGTGATCAATGGCATTGAGTCTATTGCCTATGAGAAAGGCTATCAAGTGATCATTTCGCAAAGTAGAGAGTCGAGTGAGAAAGAATGGCGTGCTTTACAGTATTTAGCTTCTCGATCGGTAGATGGCTTATTAATTTCTCTTTCTACAGAGACTACCGACTTGAGCATGATTCGTCAGCTCCATGCTCAGGGCTTGCCTATTGTTTTTTTTGATCGGGTGGCGGAAGATATTCCTACACACAAAGTAACGGTAGATGGTTTTCAGGCTTCACATAAAGCCGTTATGCATCTCATTACCAATGGATTTCGCAGAATTGCTATTCTGGCCAATGCAGCTTTCTTATCTATCACCAAAGAAAGGCTGGCCGGATATGAGAAAGCGTTGCTAGATCATGGATTGCCTATGCGCAGGGAATGGATTCGCTACTGCGATCATGGCGGCATGTATTACGATGAAGTGGAAACTGCCATTCGCAGCTTACTCCAGTTGCGACCCAGGCCCGATGCTATTTTTGCTGCTTCAGACAAACTCACTACAAATGCTTTACGCGTTTTACGTTTGTTGCAGATTCGCATACCCCAGCAAATGGGATTAGCAGGTTTTTCCAATTCAGAGCTCACCGAGTTGTTAGATCCACCCCTCACGGTGATCAAACAACCCGCTTTTGAGATGGGGCGTATAGCCACTGAGCTATTGTTGCAGCTGATCGAGAGTAAGCGCCCTATAAAAGAATTTGAGACGCGCAAGTTGCAGGCAGAAGTTTTGGTAAGGGCTTCAACGAGCTTGCTTAAGAAAAAAGAACATCCCCGTGGCTTACCCACTACTTCTCAATGAGCAGCCATATTACCTACGTCGAAGATAACTTTGTAAATCAGAAACAATCCAAAGCAGCAGATAATCGTGCCCGAGATACGGTTGAGCCAGATCACTTTTCGCAGGGTGAGCTTGTGCCGAATCTTATCGGCCAGGGTGGCCTTGAGCAAGTCGGTTGAGAGAACAAGCCCTAAGCAAGTTACGTACAAGATTACGCGCTGGTCTGGGTCGGGGAATTTAACGGCTAGACCAGCAATGGTAGGAATCCAAAACAAAATCACGGCAGGATTGAGGGTGTTCATCAAGAAACCAGCAAGCCAACTCCGTAGGTAATCCGATTTACCCAGGGTAGGCATGAGCATTTCTTCATCACCCGAGGCCAGGCTTACCTTTCGGAAAAAAATAGCATGGATGCCCATGAAGATCAGCAGTATGCCCCCGCCAATACCGATTTGTCGCTTAAAACTTTCCAGCATCAAAATGTATTGGCTGGCCAAATTGCCCAACAGCACAAAGCTCGTATCGCTTACCGATACGCCTAAGGCAAACAGTAAGCCCGATTTAAACCCGCTGTTCACGCTTTGCTTGATCAAGGCAAATACCACAGGCCCCATCGAGATCGAGAGAAAAGCGCCAATAGCCAACCCGGTGAGAAAAGCAATCAACATGCCCTATTCAAAATTCAAAATCAGGGCGGGAAATTAAGAAAATATGTGCTTAGAGATAGAACTCAAGAGATGATTCGCTTACTACGCAGGTATTCTTCCCATTGTTTTAACTTTTCGTCTTTCAATACACGGGGGAATTTATTCATGCCCCCCTCTTTGCCGATATGTCGAAGAAAGCCAATGAACACATCGTTGGGTAATATTTCCACGAAAACCTCTTTCAATGCAGATGCTCGTTCAACGGCATAATCATCATTGAGCTCACATAAGGTTTTGTCGAGTAAAGCTTTTACCTGTTCAGCATTGACATGTGGGTCGTTGGTACCGATATACCATTTATGGGCAAATAGGTCATGGTATTTGATACCGGTAACGGTGAATTCACGTATAGTAATACCCAACTCTCGGGAAACAATATCGATAGCTCGGTTCATATTATCGATCGAGAGATGTTCGCCACAAAGGCTTAAGAATTGCTTAGTACGACCTATGATAACGATTTCGTGCTCGGCTACATCGGTAAAGCGCACCACGTCGCCAATCAAATAACGCCAGGCTCCTGCACAAGTGCTCAGCACTACGGCATAGTCGACACCTTCTTGCACTTCATCGATCAGGTAACTAGGTGGATGGCCTATGAGTTCGCCATCTTCAGAAAAATATTCTCGGGTAAAAGGAATAAATTCATAGAAAATCCCGGCGTTTAGTACCAGCTTGATGCCCCTCACACCGGGCCTAGCCTGAAAGCCAAACGAGCCTTCAGAAGCCATGTAGGTTTCAATGAAGGTGATGGGGCGCCCCAGCAAATGCTTGAAGCTCTCGCGATAGGGCTCTATTGACACGCCCCCATGGATGTATACGGCGAGATTGGGCCAGATCTCGTGAATATGGTTTACCCCGTGGTATTCCACGATATTTTGCATCACGATTTGTACCCATGCTGGAATGCCGCAAATGGTACCCACATCCCATTCTGGAGCTTTGCGTACGATGAGCCGAATGCGTTGATCCCAATCGGGTTTGCTGGCAATTTTTTCGCCGGGTTTGTAAAAAGCCCTAAACCATCGGGGAATATTTTTGGCACTAATTCCACTCATATCGCCCTCGTAGTAATCTCCACATTGGTTGAGGGCGGTAGTGCCACCCAGCATCAAAATGCCTTTTTCAAAAGTTTTTGCAGGTAAGTCGAAGTTGACCATGGAGTATAGCTGCTTCATTCCCACCTTGCGAATGTTGCGCAGCATGTCGCGCGTAACAGGTATATGTTTACTCGACGATTCAGAAGTGCCTGAGCTTAGGGCAAAATAAGGCACTTTTCCTGGCCAGGTGACGTCTGGAATGCCTTGCAGGCATTTGTGCCACCACTTGCGATACATATCGTTGTAGCTATGTATTGGCACGGTGCGCTGGTATTCTTGCAGCCAGTGTGGTAACAATAAGATTCGGGTAAAATGGTAATGCATGCCAAACTCAGTAAACTGGGCTTTTTGTAGCAATCGTCTCAGCACTTGTAATTGGTAGGTGCGGGGTGTGCTGAGCGTAATCTGAAACTGCTTTTTGATCTGCAGTGAACGCGCAATTAAGTTTCCGATGATGGGCATTCTGTTCCTGAGCTTAGATGGTAGGTGCGGGCAAAATTAGGCATTAACTATGAGAAAGTCCAGTATAGCTTATCACTTATTGGCCGCAAAACCAATTGAAAAATCATTTACCCGTTTATTTAGCTAGGATCAACCTTCCTGAATAGGGCGCCATCCAAGCTATGGGGAAAGAAATAGGTATTCGCATCAAAAAGCTATTGAGAGTGCGTAGGGAATAAGTGGTGGGATCGACGACAATGATCTTATCTTCTGGCAGCTCATCTTCCAAGCCATTCCCGTTTAAGCTGTCAATGTCGAGAATTTTCCACGATTCTGGTAAGCTGAATGGCAGGTTTCTGTTTGCTGCTTTTGTGAAGATTATGCCTTGTGGAGGTTTTGGGAGGGTAATGGAAGAATTTACTTGGGTAAATTTCGGCGAAAAGCGCGATAAGGTGTAAAAGAGATCGATGAAAGGAAATAACAACCATTGGCTGTAGGGGAAATGCTTGTGCGCATAAATTTTCATTGCCTGGAAAAAATGTTGTCGATGCCATCGTACATCTTGGCCTGCGCTTCGATATTTCATATGCAGTACTTTCCATTTCGGATGAAAATAACTTTGGAAACCTTTCTGATACATGCGTAAACACAGGTCGATATCTTCACCGTATAAGAAAAAATCTTCATCGAAGCCTCCAACAACTTCCCAGGCTTG
Source organism: Thermoflavifilum sp. (assembly GCA_023511875.1). Taxonomy (GTDB): domain Bacteria; phylum Bacteroidota; class Bacteroidia; order Chitinophagales; family Chitinophagaceae; genus Thermoflavifilum. The sequence continues at coordinate 99,045 of JAIMAQ010000006.1, read as the reverse complement.
GTGGCGTACGAGTAGGCAAGCTCCACAGAGCACTTCAGCAGGTTGTACTTGATCAATGGGCAATTGCCCCCCATAATATCCAGTGAATAGGCGCGCATTCGGAAAAACATGATCGAGTCCCGCCATCTTGCAGAAGCTATTCCATGGCGTAGGAAAAGCCCTGCGCGATTCTTTTAAAAATTGTCCCCTCATATTAAACAACCAAGGGCCAAGCATATGCACGTTGGGGTGGGTCTCTAAAAACTCGAGTGCTAGGCATAGCCCCTCGTGATCGATGAAGGCGTCTGGGTTTAAAAAAAGTAAATATTTGCCTGAAGCTTGGCGAGCCGCTTGATTGCAGGCCTTGGCAAATCCTAAGTTTTCTGTATTCCAGATCCAATGTACTTGGCGAAAATAAGTGCTCACCCTGCGGGTATTTTCCCCATCCGATGCATTGTCGACCACCCAGATCTCGGCAGCTATTTCACGGATAGCCTCTTGCGCTGCCCAAAGGCAAAGCTCCAGGTCGTGGGGTGTTTGATGATGTACAATGATAATCGATAGTTTCATCTTTAAGTTGCCTACTCAAAGATACAAGAAGCCAAAATTGGCTGGCCAATGAAACAAACAGGGATCTCCTATCTTTGTAACATGTTCAAATCATTTTTGCTAGACACCATTCGCGCAGCCGGACAGGTTTTGCTGGAAGGCATTGACCAAAATTTTCAAGTCGACCATAAAACGGCGCTCAATGATTTAGTTACCGAAGTAGACAAGCACGCAGAGACGTTGATTCTAGAACGCATTCGCTCACATTTTCCCGATCATGCCCTGTTGAGCGAAGAATCTGGGGCGAGTCAACAAACCAGTATTTATCGCTGGATCATTGATCCACTCGATGGTACGGTAAACTTTGCTCATCGGCTTCCTATTTGTTCTGTATCGATTGCACTCGAGAAAGACGGCGAGGTAATCATGGGTGCCGTATACAATCCTTTTTTGCAAGAATTGTTTTTTGCAGAGAAAGGCAAAGGGGCTTATCTCAACGATCGAGCAATTCATGTATCGCAGCAAGACGATATCCAGCAAGCTTTTTTAGTGACAGGTTTCCCCTACCAATGGCGCGATATGCCTCATGATCCCGTAGAAGTATTTGGCTATTTTATCAAGCAGGGCGTGCCTGTGCGCAGGTTAGGTTCTGCCGCTATTGATTTGTGTTGGGTGGCTTGTGGACGTTTTGATGGTTATTGGGAACATTATATTCATGCTTGGGATGTGGCTGCGGGAGCATTGATTGTACGCGAAGCAGGAGGCATGGTAACAGATTTTTCTGGCCAGCCTTTTCAGCTCAATGGCTCTCAACTCATTGCTTCCAATGGACATATTCATCCACAATTACTTCAGGCCGTACAAACGGCTTAACCACCCGTAAAATATTTTTCCATGGAAACACCGACACCTCCTCAAAACGAGCGAACCGAGATCTCAGCCCTCGGTGAATTTGGCTTAATCGAATACCTCACTAAAAACATCGAGATTCAACATGCTAGTACCCTCGTAGGCGTGGGCGACGACGCAGCCGTGATTGATCATTTTGGCCGACAAACGGTAATCAGCACCGATCTGCTCATCGAAGGCATTCATTTCGATCTCCTGTATACTCCCCTCAAACATTTAGGCTATAAGTCGGTCGTCGTTAATTTATCTGATATATATGCCATGATGGCTACTCCTACGCAGCTCACGATAAGCATCGCCGTGAGCAATCGTTTTAGTGTGGAAGCCTTGACAGAGTTTTATGAAGGAGTATACCTGGCTTGTGAGCGCTATGGAGTCGATCTGGTTGGGGGCGACACCTCTTCTTCTCAAAAAGGATTTATTATTTCTGTTACCGCTATTGGTGAAGTGGCTCCCGATCAATTTGTTTTACGGAGCACAGCCCGTAAAGGTGATCTCATCTGTGTCAGTGGTGATTTGGGTGCAGCGTATTTGGGCTTGCAAATCTTGGAAAGAGAAAAACGGCTTTATCTAGATGATCCAAAGATGCAGCCCGAATTGGAGCCTTATACGTATGTCATAGGCCGACAGTTAAAACCCGAGGCTCGACAAGATATCGTAGAATGGTTGCAAGAAAATCACATCAAACCCACTGCTATGATGGATATTAGCGATGGGCTTAGCTCAGATATCTTGCATATTTGCAAACGCAGTAATGTGGGCTGTGTGATTTATGAAGAAAAAATTCCCATTGCCGAAGAAACACGTTTGGCGGCTTATCCTTTTCAACTTGATCCTACAGCTTGTGCGCTGAGTGGTGGGGAAGATTATGAATTGTTGTTTACCATTAGCCCAGAAGATTATGATAAAATCACTACCAGCGAGCAAATCAGCGTTGTAGGGTATATCACCGATATCAGCGAAGGTGCTCATATCATCACCAAAGGGGGGAATAAGTATAAACTGGTAGCACAAGGCTGGAACGCTTTTCATCAGGAATGATTTAGGCCTACCAGGCAGCAATGAGTTTTTTTCCTTGATTTTTCCATCTTATCCATGCGGGCAAAACTGGCTCTGGTGTTGGCCCTGTGAAGGGCATTCCGCGTTGCAGATAAAAGCGGGTAAATGTACTTGAGGTGATCCCCCATTTGCGAATAAACGTATAATAGCCCTTGTTTTTGCGAATACGATGGGTGCTTTTTGATCCGAAATGATACACCCTGCTCGCCGATAACCCTTTGAAATATCGAACGCCAGCTTGCCAGAGCTTCATGGAGAAATCTGGGTCGGAATACATGCCTGGAGAGAATTCTATGCTATAGCCTCCAACCAGATCCCAAAGATCTCGATGTACGATGTTGGGAGGCCAAGTAGCTCCCATCCAATCAGTTTTGTGAAACTGTTGAAAACTGTTCAATAAATCTTCTTCTTGAAAATGATGGGGATCCCATCCAAAATCACCTTGGATAGCGCAATGGCTAGAAGCTATTGGCTCAATTGCCGTGGCCGATAAAAAGAAAAAATTATTGGGCAAGCGTTGGATCTCTTCCCACAATTCACGATCCCAGTTTGGACATACATACATATCGTCGTTGAGATACACCATATAATCGGTTTGCACCAATCGCCTGGCTACATTTAATGCATAACAAATACCGATATTTTGGGGAGAATATGTGTAATCAATATCGGGTTGAGCTTTCACCCATTCCAAAGTGCCGTCGGTGCCTTCATTGATATGCACAATGATTTGATGTGCAAAACTAGAATGCTGGCGAATGCTTCGAATACATAACTGTAGATAATCTAAGTTGTTCCAAGTAGGAATGAGAATGGAAAAACGAGGAGAAATATTGCGCTTGAGATGTGTGTATGCCAGAATGTGTTGCATGTTTGATGTATAATCGAAAGATCAAAATTAAACTTTAAGAGAAATTTTATTAGAAACTTTCTGTTGCTTAATGTTGAAATAAGATGAGTTAAGTGAAGAAAATGGAATATCTATTCAAATGGTGAATGCATTGTTTATACAATCATCTTCATGTGCTCTTCATGATTTAACAAACTTGCTGAACACAAACACACATGTGGGAAGTAAACAATGAGAAACAGTAAAACCTATCTTTTATTTGACCATGACTTCACTGATGAATATCGAAGGTTTTCTTCCTGGTTGATTTGCCCAATCGGGCATAGTAGCGAGTGGGCTCGCTATGATCTGTAAATAACGTATAGCAGTGGGATGTATGGTAAGTGTAATGATTTTGCGATGAACCGTTTCATCGGGTGTTGCACTGGGAAGTGTAGATTCTTGTAATAAATGAAGTTGTTGCCTATCATTGCCTCCATATATGGCTATCTTCGTGGGTAGAAAGATGGCGTGTCGTTGATCTTGCAAAAATGCCATCGTTACTTGGTGGATGGTATCGATTTGTTGTAAATCAATTTCCAGTTTCATGTCTTGATTATTCCAGCCCAGCCAGTTAAAAGCGTAATCATAGCTTCCTATAATGCCATCTGTAAGCGTTTGCGGCCCTTTAGCTGGATAGTCGGCAATATTGGGTGTTAGCAATCGCACTGGTTTGTGAAAAGCTAAGCTTACCTGCACCCCCTGAGCAAGCATATCTTGCAGCTGCTCTATAAATGTCGATACCGTTTGGTGATCTTCATTGAGGTAAAGAATATGTTGTTGCTGGCAGATATGACTAAATTGATTGATGAGCTTAGGTATTTCAGGGTTGATGATCCATTTACCAGAAGCATCTTGGAGAAAAGCTCCATGAGGATCTGTGCCATAAAACCAAGCTTGAAGCAGCCTCACATAGAGATAAGAAAGATAAAGCTTTTGTACACGGCGTTGCAGCTGTGGTTTATCTTTTACGGCTTGTAGGGCATTATCCAAATGTCGTCGATAAGCCTGGAGATCATTTGGGCTCAACCAGCTCGTTTTTGCGTCTAGCGGGTTGCCGTAGATATCCAGCCGAGCATGCGATTGCAACAAGGCTTGTTGTAATTGATCGAGTGCAGCTGCTATGAAAGGTGCGGCGGCTCCATAGTAACCTTGCAAAAAATCTTTTTGGAGCTGATGGGTATTGGCTTGTGGATTCCAGAGCAATTTAGCCAATAAATAACAACGCATTTCATCAAACACGCTTTGATCTTCACCACTGCCTTGAGCAAACACGGCTTCGACATGATGGGCTGCGAAGTATTGGATGTTGGGTTGAAAAGTATGAAGGTCTGGGAAAGGGGCTAAATAATGGGTGAATTGTACGGTGTAATCCCAAATCATCAAGTGGTGGGTGAGGTGTTCCCAGCCCTCCAGATCTTGACGAAATTGGGCTGAATGTGGATCAGAAGCAATAGGTGTAGCACGGTCGCAATCGATGGTACTGAGCATGATGCCTACATTAGGAGCGGCTTCGAGATGTTGTGGGGGATGTTGTGTAGGGCCATAAGCAAGTGTCGTGATGATGTGATCGGGAATCTGAGCAGCAATTTCGTTCACAAAATGAAGTAAGGCGCCAGAAATGCCCCCATAACGCGCATAAAGCGCACGGCAAGAATCGCACTGACAAAAAGCCGTATTGTCTTCTGGTGCCACCGACCAATACAGGGCATCTGGATTTTTCTGGATGCGTGCTCGCAATTCCTTCACCACTTGAGCGACTACAGCTGGCTGACTCATGCAAAGCTGCGTGGGTCTGCGTTGGCCATTGATGAGTGCAAAATATTCTGGATGACGTTGAAAATATTGGCTTGGCGGAATCAGTTTAAAAAAACTATGTCCCCAAATACCCCAAAAATCTGCAAAATCATTCAGCCGATGCCAGTCCATATACCGGGCATTCATAGCTTGCGGGTCATATACCTGACGAAAACTAAAAACGGGTTGTTCTAAGATGTGAAATAAAGGGTCAATGAAAAGATTTTTTTGATGTGGCACCTGCCATACACTATCGGCATATAAGTGGCATTGCAATACACGTTCAATCCAGGCATAAGCCGCGTTGAGTACGCCTCTCTTGCCTCCACCCATCAATAAAACATTTTTCCCTATTGTAGTGATGTATATACTCCCTTCAGGCAGAGCAGATATTTCTTGTTGCAACTTTGCAGGTACCCAGGCCGTTTTTCCAACGGCAATCACGGGCTTATCCCATAAGCCCGTCGTATCAGCGGTGGTGATCAGGGGTAGGGTAAACCCTGTCACCCATTGGGTATAGCGTTGAATCAGGTGAGCAGCCTGAAGGGTATAGCGATCGGCATTGGGGGGTACAATGAGAATATAATCAGATTTAGCTTGATAAACGATGGGCAGCCGTGTTGCTGGTTGGCCACAGGCTTTAAGGCTGGCCAGTAAATACATAACGGTGAAAATGAGGCTAAAATTTTTGAACCAGGTGAACATATACATCATACTGATTTTGTCGAACACCCTGCGCAATCTCCTGGTTAGTCCACCCCACAGTAAAGCCCAAAATAGTTTGTCCGCGGAAAATATGTTGATAGCCCACGGCTAAATTGGTTGCAGAAAGGCTGAGCCAGCGCTTTAATCCAAAATATCGGCTACGATCATCTGGGGAGATGCCAGTGCCCACGATCAGGTTGAGGTAATCATCGCGCTGTTCGCTGTAGTAATAACGCAGCGTGAGGCGATAGGCTCCGAAGAGTTGGTGGTTTTGCGGGGTGAGATAAGCCTGACCATATAGCCAATAATCGCTAAAATATTTTCCCAAGCCCAAGTAAATACTCGCCAATTGGCTGCTATCGAAGTTGAGATATCGTCCGCCCAGGTCGGTCTGCCAGCCTTTTGGAAAATAGTGGGTAAAAGTATAAGCTGCTCGCAAGCGGGGGAATAGGGAATCGTGTGCATAAGCCAGGTCGAAATAAGAAGTGTTGTGCTTGTTGTGGTTCCAGTAGGCTTCGGCTTCCCCTTGCCAGCCATTTCGGTTGTTGCGGTTAGCGAAACTTACGCGCAGGTCGTAACTGCCCCATTGGGTATAGCGTTGGTAATAGGCGCTAGCTAGATTCCAGGGTAAGGAGGTGCGGTCACCAAAGCTGGTAAAGTTGTAGTCGAGGCCAATGGCCTGGTGATAAGAGGCGATGCGGATTTGTTGAGCTAAATCTTTTGCCCCTGGATGATGCGGATCCATGAGTCTCAAACTGTCGAGCGTACGCAAAGCATCGTTTGGTTTACCCAAGGCAAATTGAAAACTAGCTTTTTTCAGGAATAACTCTGGATAATTGGGCAAATAACGCAAGGCACTATCGGTTATGATAAGCGCCGAATCGGTTTGTTGTAGGCTGGTTTTGAGGTTGATCAAACTCATCCAGGAAAGGGTATCTCGGGGTTGCTGGCTAAGGGCTGTCCAATAATAAGCTGAAGCGCTATCTACTAGGCCAGACTCGGCAAATTGTCGGGCAGCCAGAAAGAGGTTTTCCGAATAGCTCGATTGCAGACGACTGTCGTATGGGTAACGTTTAAGTAATGTAGCAAGCAGGCGAGCAGCTGCTACGTACTGGGTTGTGGCTTCCAGGAGTCCAGCTTTTTTTACCAAAAAATCGCGATTTTCAGGGTATAGTTGCCATGCCGTATCACACCAGGTTAAGCCCTCCTGATAACGTTTCATTTGATAAAGCGCATTGATCAGGAGGTCGAGTGCCTCGGGTTGGTGGAGGTCGGTATGCAAAAGCTGTTGAAGCTGCTCTACTGCCAGGTCGGGTTGCTGTTGACGCATATGGTCTCGAGCGGCCTCCAATAGTTGATCGAGATATGCTTGGCGGTATCGTAAGTTGTGGGGATGGCTATACATCAACTGGCGGCTAATGGCTGCAGCCTGAGCAAATTGCCCGGCCGCTTCGAGGATTCCCGCTTCACGAAAAAGATAACGCTCATCGTTTGGCGCCAGGGCTTCTGCTTGATGCACATAGGCCAGGGCTAAGTTGTATTGTTTTTGTTGAAGGGCGAGGGAGATGAGTCGGTCGTATGCAGGCAAAAATTGGGGATCTACGTTGAGCATGCGTTCATAGCATGCAGCAGCACTATCCCATTGTTGATCTCGTTCAAAATCATGCCCAGCTTGCATCAATTCATCTAAATAATGGTTTTTCAAGGCCATATTGCCAGGATATTGTTTCCATAGTCGTTCGGTGATGGGATAAGCCTCGGCATATTTTCCCAAGGCGTCTAGTAGGCTAATTTTTTTCAATAAAAACAAAGTATCAGCTGGATAATATTGTAATGCTCGATTAGCAAATAGTAAGGCCTCAGCATAGGCGCCACGGGCGCTGTTGAGGTTAATCAGTGCTTGCAAAGCTTCTCGATTGGCAGGATCGGTTGAAAGCACAGCCACATATTGATATTGTGGATCTTGATGGGCATAGGCTCTCGCAGCCTCCAGATGTACATATGTGGCCAGGTTACGCCATTCGGCATTGCCAGGATATCGACGAGTGAGCTGTTGAACGAATTCTTCGGCATCGAGATACTTATGCGCAGCGAGGAGAAGGCCAATTTTTTTCTTTAAAAATTCTGGGTCATCCGGGAAAAATTGCAAGGCTTGATTGGCGTAAATCAAAGCTTCCTCGAGATGTTCATATGCAGTCTCTAAATTCATCATATATGTCAGTGCCAATCGATTGCCCGGATCTGTTTGTAGAGCTTGTTGCAAATAGGTATGAGCTCGCAAATAATTGTGTTGTTGGGTTTGATAGCGGGCGGCTGTGATGAGTTGGTCAACATATGTTGTACGTAACTGATTGTTATCGGGTTTTTTGTTTAAAGCTTCTTGTAGAGTATGGATCGCATCATCGAAGCGTTGTTGGGCACTTAGCGCTGCCATTTTTTTCAATACAAAAAATACACTATCCGGATAATAATACAGTGCCATATCGGCATAACAGCGCGCTTCATCATATTGCTTGGCTTGTAGTTCTAAATTAATCAAGTAAGTTAATGCATTGGCATTATTGGGTTGTTTGTCTAACACTTTAGAAAGTTCAATCCGAGCAAGATTATATTGATGCGTAAGTACATAAAGGCGCCCCAATAATAAGCGAATATCCACATAATCGGGACTCAGGCTTAGGCCTTGTTTGCAAAGCTGAATAGCACGTGGGTAATTGTGCTTTACGTTGGTTTCGTAGAGCGCTTGCTGGAGTAAATCGTCGGAAGATAATTGTTGGGCCTGGGTTATTTGATGAACCAAAAAGACCAGAGAAAATACCATTAACCAAAACCAAATGAGTTGTCGAAACTTTGTATATGTTAGTGTAAACAATTTCATACAGCAGCTTTAAGCTGAGGTTTCCGAAGGCTGAGTAGTGACCATCTGTCGGCGAGCAAAGCCTTGGCGCGACATATTGCCCCAGGCAAGATTTTTTCCTGTGAAATAAAAATAATTTCCGCGAATAGAAAAAAAGGTATTTAATGGATGATACAAAATGGGTTCTACGATAGCCATCAAGCACAATCCGATTACTTGCCATACACTATCATAATGTTTAAAAGTCAGCTGATCCCAGAGAATAGCGATGGTAGTGATGGCTATAGAGAAACTGTATACGTAAATCAATAAGATTAACGCATGTGTCCAGTTGATAGTGCCGGTAAGGGCTGAAACGATGTAAAAAATTAACCCGGTTATTTCTACAAAAGGTGCCAGCCATTCAAACAATACCATATACGGATAGGTGAGCAACCCCATGATGCCGTATTTGGGATTGCCAATTACGCGGCGATGCACATGAATACATTGGATAAGGCCTTTCGCCCAGCGGGTGCGTTGCTTACTGAAGACTTTCAGCGTAGCCGGTCCCTCTGTCCAGCATTGTGAGTTGGGTATGTAACGCACGCGATAAGGCAATTTATTTTCTTCCATATAACGCCGCATGCGTGTAATCATTTCCATGTCTTCCGCAAATGAGGTATGGTCGTAGCCACCAGCTTTAATCACAATTTCTTTGTCGAACAATCCAAGTCCGCCGCTCACAATAATAAGCCCATTCATCTGGCTCCAAGCCATACGCCCCAGTAGAAACGAACGGATATATTCTAATTCTTGAAAACGAGGCAATAATTTTTTAGGAGGAATCACTCGCAACAAAACGCCTTGATCGATTTCACAAGAATTGGCAATGCGAATAGTGGCCCCTACGGCAATCACGCGAATCTTCTCTTCTAGAAAGGGCTTCACCATGTGCAGCAAGGTGTTTTTTTCAATGATACAATCTACATCGGTACAGAGAAATAATGGATAAGAGGCTACATTGATACCGGCATTCGACGCATCGGCTTTACTTTTGCCATTTTCTTTATCTACTACAATCAATTTCGTATAGGCGGGATTGTTAGAGCGAAACACTTGTTTAACGGGTCGGGTAACGATGCGTTCTTGATAATCAAATTTAACAGGTACCAATTCGAATTCACGAATGAGCTTTTCTAAAGTGTCGTCGGTACTTCCATCGTTAACAATGATCACTTCATATTTAGCATAGTTTAAAGTAAGCAGCGATCGCACATTATCGATAATAGTTGCCCCCTCGTTGTAAGCGGGAGCAATAACGGAGATGCCGGGTGCATGAGGAGAGTTGAGAATAGATTTATAATCTACAAAGCTATTTCTACGCCGAAATTGTCGAATGGCTAATGCAGAAAAGATAGCCAATACGACATAGATCGACATGATAATAGCAGCATAGTAGAAAATAAACCCTTCGTATAGGCTATGTAGCTGATGCCAAAAATGAGATAAAGTAAATTGCAGGAGCATGGTTTAATATTTAATTAGCGGATCCAAACAATGTTCAAGGGTGCGCTTACGGTCTTCTGGAGCATGCAGTAGCAGGCTTTCAATAAGGCTTTCATCACCATGAGCAATGATGGCTCGAGCGGCTTCTTTACGTACAGCATAGTCTTGTGAACGCAAAAATTCTTCTCGCAAAAAATCTATATAGCGGCCACTGCGAATACGCCCCAATGCTCGAATGATAGCTACCTGGCAAAATGTGGGCTGATCAACATACATGCGTATCAGCTGGTCTTCAGCATCTATAGCATCGAGTTGCCCAAGGGCATCAATAGCTGCTTCCCGAATCCTTGCATCGCGGTGATCAAGCAATTTGATCACCGATGAAATGCTATTAAACTGGTTGAAATGCACAATGAGTTTCAAACAAAACAACATGAGGTCTTTATTATCGGAATAATTCAACCATCGAGAAAAACTCGGAATATTAAGCCCAGGAGTGTGCGTGATGACTTCAAATAAAAATAATTGTTCCCATGCAAGAAGGTTTTCCTTCAAATGATCGAAGAATTTAAAAGGCTCGTTTTTACTTAGCCTGATGTAAGCAGCCTGCGCTTCCATACGCAATACTCGGTTGCGGCTGGTAGTGAGTTCAAGCATGATCACTTCAGGCACTTGCAGCTGCATCTCCGCGAGTTCATGCAGGCCTTCAATTTTTTTATTCCATCGCCAAGAGCGCAATTTGCGATAAGAAATTTTATCGAGCCGCAACTGAATGTATAGCCTGCGCAATATTTGAGCCGTTTTGCCTGCGAAGTTTTTGTGGTAATACATGACGACATCGATCAGCACCTGGCGTTGCCAGTATTTGTTTAAGCCCAATTCTGTTCTGAATTGCTGATCGGGAAGGGTAATTTGCTCTGGAGAAACCCGCTCAATATCGGGGTGAAGAAAGATATGCTCAATGACCAATGATTCAGCCTTCTGACGAAATTTTTCATTGCGACGTGATTTCCATTGGTAACTTAAGCGTGTGATGATGAGTAAAGCATACATGAACAGGATGCTGAATACAGACAAAATGATCACCCCAATAGCAAACCGAATAAATGGAGGTTGGGCCTCCATCCAGTTTTCAAAAGGAGCAATATATCTTACCCAAAATGGATACGGAATAAGGCGCTCCAGGATGTCGTACAAACTGGCCATAGGATAGGTTTATAGATTTTACAGAATCATTATATTCATCATGTAAGTAACTTTTCTACACGTGCTACTAATTCTGTGGGTACAATAGGTTTTCGAATAAAATCATTGGCACCCAAGGCAAAAACTTCTTCTACCAAACTATCTATCTCTACAGAAGAAATCACGATTACGGGAATCTGTTCATTACTCAGCTCATGACGGATACGACTAATGATTTCCGTTCCAGGCAAATAAGGCATCATTACATCTGTGATCACTGCATCCAGCCGGTGAGCGCGTATTTGTTCCATCGCTTCTTTGCCATTCGTTGCCGTGAGCACTTCGTATCCTTTCTTACGAAACAGCAATTCTATCGTTTTGAGCATTACTGGCTCATCTTCAATAATCAGTATTTTCTTGGGCATAGATAGAAATCGCGTTCATGAATATATAACTCAAAATTCCATAAAATATTTTTAGCATCATTTCAAATTCGGTGTAAAGTGAGGCTTTATTTGGCTGAGCGCTTCATCAACCGTTTTCAAGGGAGCATGACATATGCCCTGCTGACATACATAAATCCACGTTTGCCCGGGTATTGATTTATTCTTCAGTAAAGGCAGATTTTCTTCAGTTCCACCCATCAATAGGCAATTGGGTAAATAATGTTTTTGTAGTTCTAAGGCGATGTCGAGTGCATGGTCGCCCATGATCGCTATTTCATACACGCCTTTCTGGACGAGTCCAAGCAATTGGTTCCACTTGGCCATGTAAGCAGGAGAGCTGTTGATCTGAGGTAATACTTGTTGTAGCATACGCATAGCCCATTGCTGCCAATCAGGTCGTTGGAAATAAATTCCTAGCCAATAAAGTACTTGTGCCATTGCAGCATTTGACGAGGGGATTACGTTGTCTTCTATTTCTCGACTACGTAGTTGAAGATCAGTGCGTTGTTCGTTGGATGTATAAAAAAACAAATTTCCCTGTGGGTCTGCAAAATGGGCAATCGTATATTCCAATAGTTTTTTCGCATGTAAAAGCCAGTGAATATCGAAACTGATTTGATAGAGTGCTATCCAGGCTTCGGCCAGGAAGGCATAGTCGTCGAGCATCGCTGGCACATGCGTTTGACCTTGGGCATAGACGCGCCAGAGAGCTCCATCTTCGTGCATCATGTGGCGTTCTAAAAAACTGGCGAGTTGCAAAGCTACGAGTCGAAAATTTTCTAAACCTGTGGCTTTATAAGCATCTGTCCATGCTTTGAGCAAAAGTGCATTCCATGCCGTAATCACTTGGGTGTCGATAGCTGGGCGTGTACGCTTTTGCTGGTATTGCCTCATGCGGTTGAGTGCTTGTTGCAAGATTTTTTGCCATGCATCTAGCGAAAGCCCATGCTGCTGGGCAAATGATTCATCAGATTCCGTTCGGAACAAAATATTTTTTCCGTGCTCCCAGTTGCCTTCAGGGGTAATATGATAATAGGCGCATATGAGCGAAGCCGTACCAGGATCAAGCAATTGTTGGATTTCTGTGATCGTCCACACGTAATATTTGCCTTCTTCACCCTCGCTATCTGCATCTACAGCGGCAAAATATCCACCTTGTTCATGGGATAGCCATTCTTGAATAAAGCGTGTCGTATGGGAAATGATATGTACATAATTGGGCTGATGCGTGAGGGCATAGGCATGTGCGTAGAGGCTAATGAGCTGAGCATTGTCGTATAACATTTTTTCAAAGTGTGGGATACGCCACCGAGCATCGGTGGCATAGCGAGCAAAACCTCCTGAGATGGGATCATACAGGCTACTCAAGGCTAGTTGATGAAGAGTAGTGCTTACCGCTTGAAGCGATTCTTGGTGATTACCAAAATATGCGTATTGAAGAAGCCATTCCCATACAGCGGGCATAGGGAATTTGGGAGCATGGCTAAATCCCCCATATTGCATGTCGATCATTGGGCGAATATGTTCCCAGAGCTCAGTGTAGCGTTGTTGTAAAATAGTTTTCTCACTATCAATGGGAGCTTGAATGGCAGAGAAGCTTTGATGAATACCTTCGGTGAGCTGCTCGGCCTGATGCCGCAATTGATCGGGCTGTTGGTGATAAATAGACACAATTTGCGCTAACAATTGCCGCCATTGTTTTAAGGGAAGATAAGTGGTGGCATAAAACGGCTTTCCATCTGGTAAAGCAAATGCGTTAAGTGGCCATCCTCCATGCCCGTTGATCAATAAACAAGCTTGCATGTAAATTTGATCGAGGTCGGGGCGCTCTTCTCGATCTATTTTGATACACACAAAATGTGCGTTCATGTATTGAGCCGTTTCTACGTTGGAAAACACTTCTTTTTCCATCACATGGCACCAATGGCAGGCAGCATATCCGATGCTGATGAGCAATAATTTTTGCTCTTGTTGTGCATGTTGCAATACTTCAGGTTTCCAAGCATACCAGTTTACGGGATTATGGGCATGTTGTAGTAAATACGGACTCGTTTCGTTGATCAGGGCATTGGTACGCAAGTTTGTTTCCGACATGTGAAAGCATTGATGTGCGTGAAATACAAAGTTAACATGAATCGCGCGGTTGCCATCAGGTGTGATGCTGCTACATGCTTGCGGAAGTAATAGCTTGCTATACTTACAGAGTAAATGAACTATTGGATATCAAAAATGGCCTGCTGTGTGTGATTGGAAGGGTGTTAATTTTCAACCAATAGTATCAAATATTGGTTTGGGAATGATGCTTTAATACTTTGGCTTCTAGGTAAAAGATGATTTCTTCGGCAAGGTTTTTAGCTTGGTCGCCCACACGTTCCAATTTGCGGATAATAGAGAGAACCAACAATTGTTGACGAATTAAGGGGCTGCCTTGGCTTAAGTTGTGGGTAATGATATCCAGGGCTTCAAGATTATAAACATCCATAATTTCGTCGCGTTGAAAAATGCTACGAGCCAATCCAGTATTTTCCTGTTCAAATGCTATACGGGTATCGGCGAGCATGGCAATGCCATGATCATACATCTCTAGAAGGTGAGAAGATTGTAGCAATTGGTGGTCAAAAGGTTCAGGCGCATCGATCACATAACGTGCAATTCCATCGGCGATGTCGGCTGTTCGTTCCAGATTAGCATTGATTTTTAATACAGCCAAGATAAATCGCAGGTCAATAGCTACTGGTTGATAGCGAGCCAAGATATCTTCACATTGTTCATCGATTTTCAATTCGTATGCATTGATGCGTTTTTCTTTTTGCATCACTTCACGAGCCATGTCTTGGTCATATTCGAGCATTGCCTTTCGAGCCATGGTCAGTTGTGATTCTACCATGATCCACATCAAGATCACATCTTCTTTTAATTCTTTCAAGGCATGTTCTAATGCAGTCATGATTCAAACGGTTTTAACTGAAACGACCAGTGATATAATTTTGGGTACGCTGATCTTGTGGGGCGGTAAACAGTTGCCGGGTAGGGGCAAATTCTACCAGCTCGCCCATATAAAAGAAAGCCGTATCGTCGCTCACACGAGCGGCTTGTTGCATATTGTGCGTCACCAGGATTAAGGTATAATTTTTTTTCAGTTCTTGGAGCAATTCTTCGATGCCAGCAGTTGAAATAGGGTCGAGTGCCGATGTAGGCTCATCGAGCAAAAGGATATCGGGCTTCATGGCAATTGCTCTGGCTATGCAAAGCCTTTGTTGTTGGCCACCAGAGAGGAAGGTACCTTTCTTTTTTAAGTTGTCTTTTACTTCTTCCCAAAGTGCTGCTTTGCGTAAGGAGCTTTCTACAATAGCCTCTTTGTCATTGCGATTGAGCTTGATGTTGTTGAGCAGGTATCCGGCCAAAACGTTTTCATAGATGGTCATATGAGGGAAGGGATTGGGGCGTTGAAACACCATGCCTACACGTAACCGTAGCATGATAGGCGACATGCGATAGATATCTTCTCCTTCTAACAAGATTTGTCCTTCCGTCCGAGCTCCTGGAGTGAGTTCATGCATGCGGTTGATACAACGCAAAAAAGTAGTTTTTCCGCAGCCCGAAGGTCCCATCACAGCGATTACTCGATTTCGGTGTAAGCTTAAATTTACATTGCGAACCACTTCATGGGTACCAAACCAAGCATGAAAATCTTTAACTTCTAATATCGGACGCTCCATCTTCTGATAATTATTCGAGTCAATATATTCAATAACAGAATCCATATCAGTAAAACCAAAGCCGCTCCCCATGCCAGCTGATGCCAGCTGTCGTACGGACTAATGGCATAATTGTAAATCAGCAAAGGTAGGCTTTGCATGGGACGTAAAATATTGGTCGTTAGATAAGGATTTCCAAATGCAGTAAACAACAGGGGGGCTGTTTCTCCTACAATTCTGGCTACCGACAAGATGATGCCCGATAATACTCCACTCAAGCTGCATGGCAGCAGTACTTTAATGATGGTCTTGTAATAGGGCACGCCCAATGCAAGAGAGGCTTCACGCAAGGAAGTAGGAAAGCGCTTCAGTGTTTCCTCGGCCGACCGAATCATGATGGGTAGCATCATGATGGCTAAGGCTACGCTACCTGAAAGAGCCGAGAAGTAGCCCATTGGTT
The DNA here is from genome assembly GCA_023511875.1 of Thermoflavifilum sp. GTDB lineage: Bacteria > Bacteroidota > Bacteroidia > Chitinophagales > Chitinophagaceae > Thermoflavifilum. The sequence continues at coordinate 83,024 of JAIMAQ010000006.1, read as the reverse complement.
TTACCAACCAGTCGTATGCTACTATACCCACTACAATCGAAGGGATGCCTACTAGCACTTCCACACAGAAACGAATGGCTCCTGCTAGTTGGCCATTGGAATGCTCACTCAAATAAAGTGCGCTCGCAATGCCTATGGGCACGGCGAGTAGGGTAGCTACGCCAACAATGATGAAACTTCCTGCCAAGGCATTGGCAATTCCGCCACCCGATTCACCCACGGGTTTGGGTAGTTGCACAAAAAACGACCAGTTAATTGCACCAATGCCCTGTTTGACAATATACAGCAAGATATACACCAAGGGCAAGAGAGTGAGCAGGGTAAAAAAAAGCACCCCTGAACGTACTAGCTTAGATCTCAGCTCTCTACGGCGAAGTCGTTTAATGGAAACGATTTGCATGACTTATGTAGTACTGAATTGACGAATTACTCTTTTGCCAATCAAATGAATCAAGGTGGTCACGACAAACAATACCAGCCCGAGCTCAATTAGTGCCGAAAGATATGTTTCATTAGCGGCCTCGGTAAATTCATTAGCAATCACACTCGCAAGGGTGTTACCAGGAGAAAAAATGCTCGTAGGTATCGCGCTGGTGTTGCCAATCACCATTGTCACGGCCATCGTCTCACCCAGGGCTCGCCCCAGTGATAGCAAGATACCAGCGAAAATACCTGTACGTGCATAAGGCAATACTATATAACGAATCACCTCCCAATGTGTGGCTCCAAGGGAGTAAGCAGCCTCTTTTAGCTCATCGGGCACTAGACTAATGATTTCCCTACTCAGCGAAGCCGCATAAGGGATAATCATAATAGCCAAAATCAACGAAGCCGTGAAAATGCCCACCCCATAAGGCAATACATGCCATTGGGTCTCAATATTGCGCACGATAGGCACCAGCACAAACAACCCCCAGAAGCCATATATCACCGAGGGAATTCCAGCAATCAATTCCACTGCCTCTTGCACTAAGCCTGCCAGTCGATTCTTGCCTTTTCCGGGAGGGAAATATTCGCCTAAAAAAAGCGCAATGGAAATGGAAAAGGGTATACTGATCAATAGCGCCAGGAATGAGGTCAATAACGTGCCGATTAAGAAAGGCAATGCACCGAAAACGCCTGTTACAGGATCCCATACTTTTCCCCAGAAAAAATGAATACCTGTGGCCCTAAACGAAGGAATAGAGCCTATGACCAGCGTGAGAAAGATAGCGATGACCAGACAAAGTATTGTGAGTCCTGCCAAAAGCAAGCCATTCCGAAAGAATCGATCTTTTTTCTCTGCGTAAGAAATGCGTAGGGTTAGCCTACGCATTCTGGACAAGGATCGGGTAGCTTCCGTTGTATCGGAATATCGAGACGATTTCTCAGTTGGAGGTGTAGCCAAAGGAGAGGGCATGCACCAAGAGTTTATTGGGTGGTTGAGGTGAAAATAGGTTTGCCGTCAAAGGTAATCGATTTGAGCAAATTCTCGGCAGTAGCCTGAGCGGTGGCCGACAGCGGGGCATAATGCAAATCTGCACAGTAAGCCTGGCCATCGTGAGTTACCCACCAAAACAAGTTAACCAGTTCTTTAGCCCTGTTCAGCGATCGATCGCCATAGTGTTGCTCACGATACAGAATAGCCCAAGTGAACCCACTGATGGGATATCCATTGGGTGCTGTAGTATTGGTAACAAACACTTTGGCATCGGCAGGTAGAGAAATGTTAGAAGCAGCTTGTGTGCTGGCAATAGTAGGGGCAATGAATTGGCCAGCTGCATTTTGCACTTTGACCACTGGCATTTGGTTTTGAATAGCATAAGCCAGCTCTACATATCCAAATCCACCGGGAGTTTGCTTGATGAGTCCACTTACGCCTTCATTACCCTTTCCTCCTAAGCCCACTGGCCAGTTAACAGATGTACTTGCTCCCACCCGAGTTTTCCATTCTGGGCTAACTTTCGAAAGATAATCGGTGAAAATATTGGTAGTGCCGCTACCGTCAGAACGATGTACCACAGCAATAGGGAGGCTAGGTAACTTGATCTTAGGATTAATAGATTGAACAGCAGGATCATTCCAGCGCGTGATTTTTCCTAAGTAAATGTTTGCTAATACATCGGGCGTAAGCATGAGGGTATCTGAAATGCCCGGTAAATTATAGGTAAGTACCACGGCTCCTGCACAGATGGGAATATGTACAATCGGTGCCCCGGCTTGTTTTTCCTGGTCGGCAGTGAGCGGAGCATCTGAATCGCCAAAATCTACTGTTTTGTTGATCAATTGTAGGATGCCACCGCCGGAGCCGATCGATTGATAGTTGACCTGGATACCCGTTTGTTGGTGATAAACATTGAAGATTTTTGAATAAAGAGGATATACAAATGTGCTCCCTGCCCCCAATAAGGTTTTGTCGTCTTGAGTGGATGATTGTTTTTGACTGCCTCCTCCACCACAAGAGGCTAAAAGAGTCGTGGAAGCGACTGCGATGGAAATCAGATAAGTACTTTTCATAGTGTTGTATGTTTATTTTTTACCAAATACATAATAAAATGTGATCCGATATACCAGGTCGTAATCGCGGTAGGTTCGGCCTTTTAATGAACTATTTTCACTAGTATATCGATTATACCAAATATTGGGCATGAGGTGTACTTGTGGAGTAGGGGTAAAGTCGATCCCGGCCGTGATAAATCTTTCTATGTTTTGCGGATTGTAATTACTCACTAGCCCTATCCACTCATCATCAGCTGCTAAGTTTTTATGGTTTACCGGGTTGTAATGATCTATTCGAGCAAAATACCCAAGTTTATTGGCAATCAGCTGACCGCGTACAAAAAAAGAAACACCGCTTGCTTGCTGATTGAGGGTATCGGCAGGTTGGCTACCAGAGTAGGTTTGCACCATGCCGTCTTTTAGTAAGTTGATGAAGGCCGAGGCTCCAAGGGTAAATGAAGAAGTGGTATAAGCAGCAAATAATTTCCACATGTTACGACTCTGGTGAAACCCTGGTTGCCAATGCATGCGGTAGTAGTCGGTATACAGATCAACGACCACTTGCTCATTAAAGAGCTTAGCCCATACATCTGCATAAAACCATTTCGAGCGGCTGGTGCTAGGCTTGGCTCCGGTGCCGTTGCCTACAAGTAGGTCATATCCAACATGTTTGGTTTCTGGGTTAAATGTGCCTTGCAAGCCTACACCCAGGTCGTAAGATGGAGTACGGCGGATGTCGGCAATGGTACGTTCGATAGAGCGATATTTCCAAATAGGCTCTTCTAACATGGAGAAAGCTGGGGTGGCTTGCTGACCTATAACAAGATCGGTACCCTTCCAGATATTTTTCCAGCGTAGGTTTGCGAGCTTTATGTAAAATGTGAGCTTACCGCTCTGGGTAGCATCTGAAGCATCTTCCGCTGCGAGCAACAATTGCGCTTCAAATTGCCGGTTTATTGGAGCGTCGTAGCCTAAATATATGCGTCGAAATTGAAACGCATTGGAGCCTTGTTGAATGCCGGTGTATTGATTGGCGTCGCCACGATTGAGAGTGTCGCTGTGGGCTTTATAATAATAATCTCCAAAAGCATATCCCCAAAGCCTACCACTTCCGGGAAGGTTGATAGACGCCTGTTGTTGGGCACGGGCAATAGTGGAAAATGAAATCATGAGACAAACAGCCATCGCTGCTTTTCTGGTATACGATTGATACATACAATATATGTCATGGTGCATTGCAAAGGACGAGCGGCTAGTTCATCCCAATGTTAACTGAATATGAATTTTATGTTAACTACGGGGTTTTAGTGTTTTTTCGAATGAGGAAGCGTGCGAGTAAGATCATCATAGTGAGCGAAGCTACGCGCGACATGAAAAATCCCATCCAGAAAAATCTTTCATCAACAACTATCATGTAGATTGCGTAATTGATATAAACGAATATGTTTTCCACTAGAAGGGAAAGGATAGGAGAGTTGAATATCGACTAATAAATGACATTCGCTCGCAAACCACGTTTCTAGGTCCCGAACTCGCCAGGTACCATCGATAAACAAATGGAATATTTTACCAGATCCTTCAGGCATCTGAAAGCCCAAAACATGCAATGGTGCATCGGGAGCAGCAGGCTGATAGTGATGGTAAATTTCTACCTGGCAGCCAGTAAGCTGTTGCAATTGCATTTTTAATTCTGCTACCCGCATATCGGCAGAAAGCTTGATCATGCGTGAATATCCATTCTTCATTGAACTGCAAGCTCCATGCATGATGTGAATTGCAAATGAATTTCCGATGAAATATGTATGAATAAAGGAGTTTTTAGCGACCTTTCCCGTTATAAAGTATTTTGGTAAATGATCTCTGATGCGTGCTGGTTAAGCAGATGGAAGATCAAAAATACACTGATGATGATTCTACCCATCGTATGTTCTTAGATGAGGACAAAACTTTATTACTCCTTTTGATCGAGAAGATATTCATCATTAGTGCGCTCGATAACATAGCCAAGGTTTTGTGAAGTGCTCGTTGCCCGTTTGCTAGGGAGTTTCGATTAATAACATTTGGATCTGGGACATTATCATTTCCATCGCCGCTGTATAAGCTGTATGAATAAAAATACTGAGTAGGGATGCCGGATGGCCGTGAAAATCAATTTATATTTGTTGCGCATCAATATGGTTTTTCATGAAAGGAATCATCCTCGCTGGCGGATCGGGTACACGTTTACACCCCATCACCTATGCCATCAGCAAACAGCTGATGCCTGTATACGATAAGCCCATGATTTATTATCCACTTTCTACCTTGATGATCGCTGGCATACGCGAGATTTTAATTATTTCTACGCCACAAGATTTACCCCTATTCAAACGTTTGTTGGGCGATGGAAGTCAATATGGACTTCAATTGAGCTATGCCGAACAACCCGAGCCCAATGGATTAGCACAAGCTTTTGTGATTGGCGAATCGTTTATTGGGAAAGACAAGGTGGCACTTATTTTAGGAGATAATATCTTTTATGGTGCAGGATTAGGTGAGCAGCTCTCACAGAACCTAGATCCCGACGGTGGTATTGTGTATGCCTATCATGTTTCTGATCCGCAGCGATATGGGGTAGTAGAATTTGATCGGCAACATCGGGTGATTTCTATTGAAGAAAAACCACAACAGCCGAAATCTAATTATGCCGTGCCAGGATTATATTTTTACGATAACGATGTCATTGAAATCGCTAAACAGCTGAAACCCAGTGCCAGAGGAGAATACGAAATCACCGATGTCAATAAAGAGTATTTACGCAGAGGCAAGCTGCATGTGTCTATCTTAGGACGAGGTACAGCCTGGCTAGATACGGGCACATTCGACTCGCTCATGCAAGCTTCGCAATTTGTGCAGGTTATTGAACAACGACAAGGAATCAAAATTGCTTGCATTGAAGAAATTGCATATCGCAAAGGTTATATCACACGCGAGCAGCTTATTGAAATTGCCCGTCCTTTACTCAAAAGCGGATATGGACAATATCTGATGCGTATCATCGAACAAGAATCTTTATTATAATTCTTTTACCTATGGCCACTATTTTAGTTACCGGCGGATGCGGATATATTGGTTCACACACCATAGTAGACCTTATCGAACATGGTTTTGATGTGATATCGATCGATAATTATGCTCGCTCTACGCCGCGTTTGCTAAAAGGAATCGAAAAAATTACAGGTAAAAAAATCACCAATTATCCGGTTGATCTCTGCAATAATGAGGCTTTGCGAGCCGTATTGCGCGCTCATCCAGAAATTGAAGGCATCATTCATTTTGCAGCTTTTAAAACTGTTCCCGAATCGGTAGAAAAGCCCCTCATGTATTTTCACAATAACCTAGAATCATTAATCAATTTGTTGCAATATATCCAAGACTACCAGGTGCCATATTTTGTGTTTTCTTCTTCGTGCTCGGTGTATGGCAACGCCCAACAATTGCCCGTTGTAGAGGAAACTCCATTAGGCGAAGCACAGTCGCCCTACGCTCGAACCAAACAGATGGGTGAACAAATCATCTATGATGTGTCAAAAGTAGCTTCCAATCAATTTATTTTATTGCGCTACTTTAATCCCGTGGGAGCGCATCCGAGTGGATGGATTGGAGAATTGCCATTGGGCAAGCCCGATAACTTAGTGCCTGTGATTACGCAAACGGCCATTGGCAAATTGCCTCAGATGCAAGTAATGGGTGCCGATTACCCTACTCGTGATGGCAGTTGCATACGTGATTATATTCATGTCATGGATATTGCTCATGCCCATACGCTGGCTTTGCAATACTTGATGGAACATCGCAACGAAAAAAATTATGAGATTTTTAACCTCGGTACTGGTCGAGGAGTAAGCGTATTGGAAGCTATCCAAGCTTTTGAAAAAGTCAATGGCGTGAAGCTCAATTATATAATTGGTCCACGCCGCCCGGGTGATGTAGTTGCGATTTATGCCGACAATAAGAAGGCTAAAGAAAAACTTGGTTGGCAGCCTAAATACACTTTAGACGACATGATGCGCACAGCTTGGCAATGGGAGTTGAATATGGCAAAGGGTCTGGTATGACCTGGCTACTGAAAAACTGACTTATATTTGTTCTTTCGTTGGCTAATTATTTTCAGCTATGGCTTTACAAGATATACAAGTTCTTGGACATCAGGATACACGTTCGGGTTTTGGAGAAGGAATTTATGAGTTGGGCAAGAAGAATCCACGAGTAGTTGCACTTACAGCCGATCTGGCTGGATCCTTGAAGCTCCAGAAGTTCATCAAAGAGTTTCCCAATCGTTTTTTTCAATGTGGTATAGCAGAAGCCAATATGATGGGAGTAGCTGCAGGGCTTACCATCAATGGATGGATTCCCTATGCCACCACTTTTGCCAATTTTGCTACTGGCCGAGTATACGACCAGATTAGGCAGTCGATTGCTTATTCTGGAAAAAATGTCAAGATCTGTGCTTCGCATGCAGGCCTCACTCTGGGTGAAGATGGGGCTACCCATCAAATTTTGGAAGATATTGGCTTAATGAAAATGTTGCCCGGAATGACTGTGGTGGTGCCTTGCGATTTCAACCAAACCAAAGCCGCTACCATGGCTATTGCTGAGCATGAAGGCCCAGTATATCTGCGCTTTGGACGCCCCAAATGGCCTATTTTTACCCCTCCAGATCAACCTTTTGTGATTGGCCAAGCCCAGCAGCTCAACGAGGGCGATGATGTATCGATTTTCGCATGCGGGCATATGGTATGGGTGGCTATCGAAGCTGCCAAAGAATTGGAACAAAAAGGTATTCATGTAGATTTGTGGAATGTGCATACCATCAAGCCGCTCGACGTGGAAGCGATCTTAGGTTCAATCCAAAAAACAGGATGCGCCGTAACCGCTGAAGAACATAATATCCATGGTGGCTTGGGCGATAGCATTGCACAAGTTGCAGCGCGTCATTATCCCGTGCCAATTGAATATATCGGTACAAATGATACTTTTGGAGAGAGCGGCAAACCCGATGAATTGCTGAAAAAATACGGACTCGATAGCTCCCATATCGTGAGTGCCGTGGAAAAAGTACTGATTCGAAAAAAATAAAAACAAAAATCCCGCCGTTTAATAGGCGGGATTTCAACATACTCACAGCCTTCACTTGCTGCCTGTGGACGTTCCTGATTGAGATTTCACATCTTCTTTCAAATCTTTACGGTCATTTCGGAGGTCTTTTTTATCCTTCCGAATATCACGCTTGTCGTGGTAGATATCCCGTGCTTGATGTGCAGCAGCACGATAATGCCCTTCATTGATATCCCGGTGCAACGCTCTTTTATCTTGTTGCACGTCTTGTCGATCTCTGCGTATGTCGCGACGATCTTGATGAATCTCTTTTGCATCATGTTTCACTCCCTGAAATGGATGACCCATGGCAAATACGGTCTGAGAAGCTGTGATGCCCATCAACAGAGCAATCAACAGTACAAGGCATTTGTTTTTCATAGTCTTTAAAAGTTTTTAGGTGAAAAATAAAAGTTGTTCATTTGACAAAGAAGTTATATCTAGGTTTAATTCAATTATTTTTATGTGCATATTAAACTTTAACCCAGAGAAGCAGTCGTTATAATATGATAGGCATAACAATAGCCAATGTGCTATTCAGATGACGTATTCTGATCAAGAATTACTCAGTTTATTCAGATCTCCTGAAACGAGAGAACGGGCTTTTACAGAGCTAGTGAAGCGTTATCAGGAAAAGCTTTATTGGCATATTCGCAGGCTAGTCATTGATCATGAAGATGCACATGATCTTTTGCAAAATGTATTCATCAAGGTTTGGCATCATTTGTATGATTTTCGAGAAGAATCGCATCTATATACCTGGCTATACCGAATTGCAACCAATGAGTGTTTGAGTTTTCTCGAACAACAAAAGAAAAAACAGGCTATTTCCCTGAACGATGTAGAAAATCAGCTAGAAAACAAACTCAGAGCCGAGCGGGATTTTGATGCGAGTAAGCTGGAGTGGAGGCTTCAGCAAGCTATTTTAAAATTGCCAGAAAAGCAACGAGTAGTGTTTCACCTGAGATATTTCGATGAGATGCCCTATGCCACGATGAGCCAGATTTTGCATACTTCTGAAGGAGCATTAAAAGCGTCTTATCATCATGCAGTGAAAAAAATCGTTGCATACTTGAAAGAAGATTAAACGATAGGTATTTGAGTGGGTCTAAATTGCGTAAACCCTTAGATGCATAGGCTATGAACAATAAAGAAATCGAGCAAGAATGGCTATCGCTTACAGGTGGCGCATTTGGGGGTCCCGAGATGGCTAGTTTTAGCCTTCCCAAAGATTATTTTAACACCTTCCCCCAACAGCTCATGCGACGTCTGGCAAAGGAAAATCTTTTGTCTGAGCCACATGCCGAGCTTTGGGAAATCGCTCCCGAAATTGCTCATCTTTCTCGTAAGTTACCTTTCTCTTTGCCTGAGGGTTTTGCTGCTAGCCTTCAGCAGCATGCTTTGCTCCCTGCAGAATGGGCAAAGCAGCAGGGTTTCTCGTCTTCCGATCGTTTACGTGTTCCTATGCCACCATTGTTTTCGGCCGATGGGAGCGGTCAACGGCTTGCCAGCCATCGAAAAGGATTTTGGCGCAGGCGATGGGTGCAGGTAGCCATGGCTGCATGTGTAATAGGGTTAGGCGTAGTGGGATGGTGGCTACATCAACGTCAACAATCGTTGACAGCGAAGCTAAGCAAGATCCCAACAGAGGCCATAGCCCAATATCTCGAAACAAATACCGATTTGTTTAATAGCGATTTAATCTGGCATCAACTCGACACCACCCGGATCGTAGAGAGCTTTTCGATGATGAATATGGGCGGGATAACAGAACAAGATATTCAACAATACTTGAATATGGATTCAGCATCTGATTATTATTTACCCTAAATACTTGAGATTATGCGACGTGTGATACGTGCTTCGATCATGTTTACGGTTTTCTTCAATTTAGCCTGTGTATGGAGTAAAGCTCAGAACAATCAGGCGGCTGTGCAACGCATTGAATCGTTGAAGATTGCTTATATCTCGCATCGATTAAATCTTACTCCAGCAGAAGCGGAAAAATTCTGGCCTATTTACAATCAATACGAACAAGAATTGAATGCATTACGTCGTACTCATCGGCAGCAACAATTGAATGCCCAACACTTAGCAGCAGCTAGCGATGCCGAGGTGAATGAAGCACTGAACGATGAATTGGCTTATGAGCAGCAGCTGGTAGACATTCGAAAAAAATATCGTCAACAGTTTGAACAAGTATTGCCTCCTCGTAAGGTGGCATTGCTTTTTGTGGCCGAGCGAGAGTTTACCAATCAACTCATCAACCAACTCAAAGAACGCCAGCGGCGCAAACGTAGTCTTCAATAAAATTACAACTCGCGAATGCGGATGTCTCGAAACCACACTTGATCACCATGCTCTTGTAGCGCGATATGCCCTTGATGGAAGCGGGCAAACACTGGCCATTGCCTGAATTTGCTATGGGCTACTAGGCTGTCCCACTCAGGCGTCCAGAGTTGGGTTTCTACCACTTTTTTCCCATTCATCCAAAAGGTAAGATGCCCATTAAGAAGTCGAATGCGTACGCGATTCCAATGGCCATAGGGTTTTACCGCTTTTGGATCGGCTGCGATGAGATCGTAGAGCGAACCAGCTAAATGAGTGGGATTTTTATTATCGTCGGCATATTGATTATCGAGTACCTGCATCTCAGGCCCAGAGAAGAAAGTGGCTCCAATATGTGGGTCTTCATGTACCAAGAAGAGAATGCCGCTATTGCCTCCTTTGCTGATTTTCCATTGTAATGCCAGCTCAAAATTGCTGAATTCTTGATTGCTGACCAGATCGCCACCACGCGCACCTCCACTATGGTCGAGTACGATGCATCCTTTTTCTACTTTCCAGGCTGGTGCTGGGGCTGTTTGGTGGTAGGTATGCCAGCCATTGAGGTCGTGGCCGTTGAATAGCTTAATCCAGCCATGTGCAGAAGAAACCGATGATTGTGCTTGAGATGATGCATAAAATCCCACACAGCTCCACAATAGGCAAAAAACGAATAATACGCGTTGCATAATGAAAGTTTTAAATACTAGATTAAATAAATGAAATGGTTAATCAATGCCCAATATTTTTTTATTGAGCTGCTCATCGGCACCAGCACCTGCAAAATCATCAAAGGCTTTGTCGGTTACGTGAATAATATGTTTGCGAATAAACTCTGCCCCTTCTCGTGCTCCATCTTCTGGATGCTTCAAACAACATTCCCATTCCAATACCGCCCAACCCGGGAAATCATATTGAGCCAGCTTACTAAATATGGCTTTAAAATTTACCTGACCATCACCTAAAGAACGAAAGCGTCCGGGGCGATCAATCCAATCTTGATAACCCCCATACACTCCGCTGCGCCCAGTGGGATTAAATTCAGCATCTTTTACGTGAAACATCTTGATTTTTTCATGGTAGATATCGATGTATTCCAAGTAGTCTAAGCATTGAAGTACAAAATGGCTGGGATCATATAGCAGGCATGCACGAGGATGATGGCCAGTAGCTTCTAGAAAGCGTTCATAGGTAACCCCATCGTGCAAGTCTTCACCCGGGTGAATTTCATAACACACATCGATCCCTTGGCTATCAAAAAAATTTAAAATAGGTAACCAACGGCGAGCCAGTTCTTGAAAGCCCTGTTTAACCAAGCCTGCTGGGCGTTGCGGCCAAGGATAAACGGTGTGCCAAAGCAAAGCGCCGCTAAAAGTAGCATGAGCAGTAAGTCCTAGATGGCGACTTGCCATAGCAGCGTATTTCAGCTGTTGAATAGCCCATTCGGTGCGGGCTTTGGGGTTGTGGCGATAAGCAGAGGGGGCAAAATTGTCAAACAGTTCATCATATGCTGGATGAACGGCAATCAACTGCCCCTGGAGATGGGTACTGAGTTCGGTGATTTCCAGCCCGGCTTCCTGCACGATGCCTTTGATTTCATCGGCATAAGTTTTACTCTCAGCGGCTTTTTGCAGGTCTATCAGGCGGCTATCCCAGGTAGGAATTTGCACACCTTTGTAGCCTAAGGAAGCCGCCCAACGGCAAATATTGGGCAAATTGTTGAAGGGAGGGTTATCGCTCATGAACTGAGCCAGGAATATGGCGGGACCTTTAATTGTTTTCATATGATGTGATTTAAAATTCTATCCATTTTTCAGTGCTTTTACCAGAGGCAATCACCCGTTCAATGAATTGCATACCCCTAACGCCCTCTTCTACGCCTGGAAAGTCGAGCCATTCCTCACGTGGTTTTTCGCCATTGAGGTGTGCCTGCAAAGTAAGGGCGAAATTGCGATATAAATTGGCAAAAGCTTCGAGATAACCTTCGGGGTGGCCTGCTGGAACGCGAGTATTGTGTTGAGCCAGTGCAGAGAGCCCAGGCCCACCAGTACGTAGCAATTGGGCAGGCTCATGCAACCATTTTAGCCAAAGACTATTGGCCTCATCTTGTTTCCATTCCAGCCCACCTTTTTCCCCGTAGACACGTATTTTCAAGCAGTTTTCCTCTCCAGCAGCGATTTGCGAAGCCATAAGCACACCTGTAGCCCCATTATTGAATTCTAACAATACGGCTCCATCGTCGTCGAGTCTTCTGCCGGGCACTACTGTATTGATTTGCGCACACAGGCGGGTTACCTGTAACCCGGTCACATATTCAGCCAAGTTAAATGCATGCGTACCTATATCGCCCATGCAGCCTGCTATGCCGCTTTTACTGGGATCGGTACGCCAATTAGCTTGTTTGTTATCAGTTCCTTCTAAAGGTTCGCTTAGCCAGCCCTGAGGGTATTCCACGTATACTTTTCTGATGTTTCCCAAACGGCCAGAGGCAACAATCTGCCGGGCCTCTTTCACCATAGGATATCCCGTGTACGTGTGTGTAAGGCACAACAACAAACCCGTTTGCCGCACAATTTTTTCTAATTCTTGAGCTTCTTGAAGGTTGAAGGTCATGGGCTTGTCGAGCACCACATGAAACCCTTTTTCCAGGGCGGCTTTAGCGGGGGCGAAATGCATGTGATTGGGAGTGACGATCGATACAAAATCCATTCGTTCGCCTGCTGGTAGTTGGGCTTCGCGATTGATCATTTCTTCAAAATTGCCATACACACGGTCTGGAGGCAAGAATAGCGATTCACCTGTGGCTTTTGATTTGGCAGGATCACTGCTAAAAGCTCCGCAAACCAATTCAATCAAGCCATCCATACGAGCAGCTATTCGGTGAACGGCTCCGATGAAGGCTCCCTGTCCGCCGCCCACCATGCCCATGCGTAACTTTCTGTTTTTCATTTGCAAATACATTTTGTGATAAAGATTAGATAGAACTTATCCTGCTTGAACTTTCATGCCTTAGTATGTTTCAAGCCTTTCATCATATGAATGATGCTGGGCACAAACTTGATAAAAAATGATGGAAAACCCAATATTCCTGGGCAAATTTTGCTAGCTGTTATATGAAACCTTCACGTTGTTTTGACATTCCTTGGTCGGCCAGACCCAAAAATCTGCGTAACTTTACAGGTCATGAATGCCAGTTCGGCATAAAGCGCAAGTCAGTACAATTGTTGCAATCTATAAACGGCAATGAACGCTTTCAACCAAAATTAATTTTTTATTGTCATGATCGGTTTATTAACCAAATTATTTGGAGGGAACAAGTTTGAACGTGACGTCAAACATATCCTTCCCATAGTTGAACAAATCAACCAGATTTACGAAGAGCTGAGTAGCCTGAGTAACGACGAGTTACGAGCAAAGACGCAAGCATTCAAACAACGAATCCAGGAATATCTTGCCGATATTGATGCGCAAATTCGCGAAGTACAACAGCAAGCAGAAGCCTTGCCCGAAGATGCTATTGCCGAAAAAGATGCGCTGTATCAGCAAGTAGATAAGTTGAAAAAAGATCGCGATGAGCAAATTGAAGAAGTGCTCAACGAAATTCTTCCCGAAGCTTTTGCCGTGATGAAAGAAACCACTCGTCGGTTTGCTACCCAGGAAGAGATCCGAGCACGAGCTACCGATTTAGATCGTCGGTTGGCTACTCAGAAAAAATACATTCGGATTGAAGGCGATGAGGTGGTATATACTACTACTTGGGAGGCTGCAGGTAATCTTGTGAGATGGGATATGATATTTTTTGATGTGCAGCTTATTGGTGGAGTAGTATTGCATCAGGGCAAGATTGCAGAAATGGCTACGGGTGAAGGAAAGACCCTTGTAGCTACTTTGCCTGCCTACTTAAATGCGTTGGCAGGGGAAGGCGTACACATCGTTACGGTAAACGATTACCTAGCTCGCCGCGACCAGGAATGGAATGCACCCCTGTTTGAATTTTTAGGCATCACTGTCGATTGCATTGATAAATACGAGCCTAGCACTCCTCAACGCCGGCAAGCTTATCTTGCCGATATCACCTACGGCACCAATAATGAATTTGGGTTTGACTACCTGCGCGACAACATGGTGCACAGTGTAGATGAAATCGTTCAGCGCAAGCACCATTACGCTATCGTAGACGAAGTCGATAGCGTATTAATCGACGATGCTCGAACACCGCTTATCATCTCCGGCCCTGTACCTCAGGGCGAGGAACAACAATTTTATGAGCTTAAACCGCGTGTAGAGCGGCTCGTGGAATTGCAGAAAAAAGTGGTCAACAAATTCCTCAATGAAGCCAAGAAACTCATCGCTGAAGGCAAAGATGATTACCGCACTGGCGGATTGGCCTTGTTGCGAGCCTATCGAGGTTTACCTAAAAACAGTGCACTCATCAAATACTTGAGCGAAACGGGCATCAAGGTGATCCTGCAAAAAGCCGAAAACCATTACATGGCCGATCAGCAAAAGGAAATGCCTTTGGTAGATGAAGAGTTGTATTTTGTGATCGATGAAAAAAACAACATCGTAGAATTAACCGATAAAGGTATTCATGAAATTACCCGCGCAGGTGAAGATCCTAACTTTTTTGTACTACCCGATATTGGTGCCCAGATCGCCGAACTCGAAAATTCTTCGCTTAGCCCGGAAGAAAAGCTGCAGAAAAAAGATGAGCTGATGCGCGACTTTGCCATTAAGGCCGAACGCATCCATACTGTGCAACAGCTCTTGCGAGCCTATACCTTGTTTGAGCGTGATGTCGATTATGTGGTTATCGATGGCAAAGTGAAGATCGTTGACGAACAAACAGGTCGAATCCTTGAAGGCCGCAGGTATTCAGAAGGTTTACATCAGGCCATCGAAGCCAAAGAAAATGTTAAAGTAGAAGCCGCTACCCAAACTTTCGCCACCATTACCTTACAAAACTATTTCCGCATGTACCACAAGCTGGCCGGCATGACCGGTACAGCTGCAACAGAAGCCACAGAGTTCTGGGAAATCTATAAGCTCGACGTTTCGATCATTCCCACCAATAAACCCATGATCAGGCAAGACTTTCAAGATCTGGTCTATAAAACCAAGCGCGAAAAATATCGGGCAGTGATCGAGGAAATTGAACGCTTACGCAATGCGGGTCGCCCCGTGTTGGTGGGTACTACATCGGTGGAAGTTTCGGAATTACTGAGCCGAATGCTTACTCAGAAAAAGATTCCACACAATGTATTGAATGCCAAACAACATCAACGTGAAGCCCAGATCATCGCCGAAGCCGGACTGGCTGGTAAAGTCACTATCGCCACCAACATGGCCGGACGTGGTACCGATATCAAGCTGGGACCAGGTGTGAAAGAAGCCGGCGGATTGGCTATCATTGGTACCGAACGACACGAGAGCCGCAGGATCGATAATCAGCTGCGTGGACGTGCGGGTCGCCAGGGTGATCCGGGAACTTCTCAATTTTTTGTATCACTCGAAGACGATCTGATGCGCATGTTTGGCTCCGATCGTATAGCCGCTCTCATGGATAAAATGGGATACAAAGAAGGCGAAGTGATCCAACATAGCATGATCACGAAATCTATCGAACGAGCCCAGAAAAAGGTAGAAGAAAACAACTTCGGTATTCGCAAACGCCTGCTCGAATACGATGATGTGATGAACAAACAACGCAACATCATCTACACCAAACGTAACCATGCCTTGTATGGCGATCGCTTAGCCGTAGACCTAGACAATGCCTTTTATGATACTGCCCAAAACCTCATCATTCGCCATAAAAACGAAAACAACCACGAGGAATTTACCCTGGAAATCATTAAGCTCTTTGGATTTGAAACGGCTATCACACCAGAGGAATTAGAAGAAATTGATGAACGCGAGCTCACCGAAAAGCTTTACCAAGAAATCGTTAAACACTATCAACAGCATAAGCAAGCACTCATCCAGCAGGTCTACCCCGTAGTAGAACAAATCTACAAAGAGCAAGGAGATCGCATCGAAAACATCGCCATTCCTTTTACCGACGGCAAAAAAGGCCTCAATATTGTAGCTAACCTGAAGAAAATTATCGATACTCGAGGGCAAGAGCTTATCCATGCGTTAGAAAAAAACACTTTTCTGGCATTGATCGACGAAGCCTGGAAAGAACATCTGCGGGCTATGGATGATTTGAAACAATCCGTACAAAGTGCAGTATACGAACAAAAAGACCCATTGGTGATTTACAAGATGGAGGCCTTTAATTTGTTCAAACAAATGGATAGTGAAACACACCAAGAAATTGTTTCGTTCCTGTGCAGGGCCGCATTACCCATCGCCGAAGGCCAACAGCAGCATCGCCAAGCTATTCGTGAAGGACATGAGCAACGTACCGATATGAGCCGAATGCGGACCTCCAAAGAACAATATGGCCAGCAATATGTGAATGATGAAGGCGAACTGGTAACCAATGGTGAACCGGTAAAACATGAACCCGTAAGGGTAGGGCCTAAAATTGGCCGTAACGATCCCTGTCCGTGTGGCAGTGGGAAAAAATACAAACATTGTCATGGACGTGAAGCCTAAAAATCATTTATCCGTGCCCATAGCTATTGCTTCTTTTATTGATCATACCCTACTAAAGCCTACCGCTACCCGGGCAGATATTGCTCGCCTATGTGCAGAAGCGCTTCAGTACCGCTTTGCGGCAGTATGCGTGCCGCCCTATTATGTGGCCTATGCAAAGCAACAGCTAGAAGGCTCATCAGTGAAACTAGCTACAGTCGTGGGTTTCCCCCTGGGCTATGCCCAGATAGAAACTAAACTCACTGAAACTCGATCGGCAATAGCTAACGGAGCCGATGAACTCGATATGGTCATTAACCTGGCTGCCTTATTTACGGGAGATGAACAAACCCTGCGTAAGGAAATCGAAACTATTTTGCCAGAAGTGCATGCTTCCAATAAGATCTTGAAACTTATCATTGAATCGGGCATCTTATCAGACGAGCAAATTCATTATTGCTGCGACTTATACCAGCAGTATCCAATAGATTTTTTAAAAACATCTACTGGATTCGCCGAAAAAGGAGCAAGCCTCGAGGCGGTGAAGCTTATGTGCACATTATTGCCATCCCATATCCACATCAAAGCCTCGGGCGGCATCCGGCATTATAACCAGGCAAAAGCTTTTATCGAAGCAGGTGCTACACGAATTGGCTGTAGTGCAGGAGTAACCATTGTGCAAGAAGCACTTCAACAAGTGTAAATTTGCTCCATGCAGCTCGTATTTCAGTATCGCATCTCCCAGCTCATTTGTTGTTTACTATGCACAGGCCTGGTGATGACCATGTTTACTCATTTGGCCGAAGCTCAGCCATCTCCAGCAACACCCACCATACAATGGGTGCAAGACAGTAGTTTAACCCAGCTGACTCATCTGTACCGGCAGTATAATTTTTTTATCTATCGTTACCACAAGGGCTATCGTGTACAAGTAATCAGTACTGATGATCGCGAAAAAGCCAACCAGGTGAGAGCCTTGCTGTTGCAACGCTTTCCACAATATCGAGCTTATCTCCAATATCATGCTCCTTATTTTCGGGTACGAATTGGAGATTTCTTGAATGAAGACGATGCGAAGCCTTTGCGCGATAGCTTGCGTGAGATTTTCCCTTTTGGGGTTTTTATTGTGCCCGACATGATTGATGCAGAAGCACTTTTACCTACCCGTCATTGAACACTATTCATATGTTGGATCAAATTAAAACTTTTGCGAAAAGCATTTATCCCGAGCTGATAAGCATACGGCATCATTTGCATCAGCATCCCGAATTGTCTTTTCAGGAACACCAAACCATGCAATTTATTATCGATAAACTTCGCAGCTGGGGCATTTCGTTTCGAGCTCCAGTGGCGGGTACGGGTGTGGTGGCATTGATCGAAGGGCGCGACCCAGGCTCGCGTATCATAGCCTTAAGGGCCGATATAGATGCCTTGCCTATTGAAGAAGCCAATGATGTACCCTATCGCTCGCAACATCCTGGCGTGATGCATGCATGTGGGCACGACGTGCATACTACTTGCTTGCTAGGCGCGGCTTATATTCTTCAGCAGCTGCGCCACGAATGGAAAGGAACCGTGAAATTGATTTTTCAACCAGGAGAAGAAAAGCATCCTGGGGGTGCCAGTCTCATGATTCGCGATGGAGCGCTGGAAAATCCTCGTCCGTCGGGCATTTTAGGGCTACACGTGCATCCTGAATTGCCTGTAGGGTACCTGGGTTTTCGCAGCGGCATTAGTATGGCTTCGGCCGACGAGATTTACATCACTATTAAAGGGAAAGGTGGCCACGCCGCTTCCCCTCATCTCACTACCGATACCATCTTGGCCGCTTCACAGGTAGTCGTATCTCTACAGCAGGTCATCAGTCGGCATAAAGATCCTTTTTCTCCATCGGTACTCTCGATTTGTGCATTCAATGGCGGGTATACGACCAATGTGATTCCTACGGAAGTGAAGTTATTGGGGACTTTTAGGGCGATGAATGAAGAGTGGCGGTTTCGAGCACATAATTTGATTCGGCAAACGATTGAGCATACGGCTACAGCTATGGGCTCCCAGGCCGAAGTAGAGATCCCTGTGGGTTATCCCTGCTTGATCAACGATGCGCAGCTGACGCAGCGGGCACGCCAATTAGCAGAAGCTTATGTAGATCCTGAGCATGTCAAAGAAGTGGATGCTCGCATGGGCGCCGAAGACTTTGCGTTTTACTCGCAAGTGATTCCCGCTTGTTTTTTCCGGCTGGGTGTAGCACCGCCCGATAAAGGCATCGGCCCTACGGTACACACGCCTCAATTCAATATCGATGAAAATGCCATCGAATTAGGTGCTGGCATCATGGCCTGGCTGGGCGCCAACGTAGAAGTATGAAACATCAGGTGTTTTAAGGTTTAGATAAGCAATACAATGGGCCAAACAGACTTGCTGAACAGGTAAGCTATGCTTATGCAATGAGCTTTAGATGTTGTTCCCTGTATGAAAGCTGTTATTTATCCCAAATCTATTTTAAATTTTAGATGCACAAAACTCACTAGATGCAGTTCAGGAAGTCGTTTGATGAAATGAGCTCCGAAATCCTCACACAGCAAAACATCCACACTCGTAGTTGCGCAGGCATTCCGGCTTATGGACAAATAGCCAGAAATGAATCGTTAAGAAACGATCATTGCCCCAATTCAGGATAAAGGGGAAATTGTTCCATAAACCGATTCACGGCCAGTTTAATGGAAGTGATTCTTTGCTCATCATCCGGGTGGCGAATCAGTTCATCTATCCATTCCACGATTTGGGGCATATGTTCTTCTTTGAGGCCGCGTGTGGTAATAGCCGGCACACCGATGCGGATGCCCGAAGTCACAAAAGGCGATTTATCATCAAAGGGCACCATGTTTTTATTGACGGTGATATCGGCTTTTACCAGGGTTTGTTCGGCTTTTCGACCAGTGATGTTTTTATTGCGCAGATCGATGAGCAGCAGATGGTTATCGGTTCCGCCAGAAACAATATGATAGCCTTTGTCTATGAAAGCCTTAGCCATGGCTTGTGCGTTGGCGATGATTTGGCGGGCATAAGCCGTAAAAGATTCGGTCAGGACTTCAAAAAAGGCTACGGCTTTAGCAGCGATGATGTGTTCTAAGGGGCCACCTTGGATACCAGGAAACACGGCCGCATCGATGAGTGAGCTCATCATACGGATTTCTCCTTTAGGGGTTTTGATGCCAAAAGGATTTTCGAAATCTTTTCCCATGAGAATCATGCCTCCTCTTGGACCGCGAAGGGTTTTATGGGTAGTTGTGGTGATGAAATGGCAATGCTCGAAAGGTGATTGGAGGAGCTGTTTCGCTATCAATCCGGCTGGATGTGCAATATCGGCCATGACGAAGGCCCCAATTTCATCGGCCACTCGGCGAATGCGGGCATAGTCCCAATCGCGGCTATAGGCCGAGGCTCCGCAGATGATGAGCTTGGGCTTTTCGGCAAGGGCTATTTGCTCGAGTTGATCATAGTCTACTCTTCCCGTTTCCCGATCTACACCGTAAAACAAGGCATGGTATAGACGGCCAGAGTAATTGACGGGTGAGCCATGGGTAAGATGCCCTCCCATGCTCAGGTTGAGTCCTAAGATTTTATCGCCGGGTTGTAGTATAGCCAGCATGATGGCAGCATTGGCTTGCGCACCAGAATGAGGTTGTACATTGGCATATGCTGCACCAAAAATTTGTTTAGCACGGTCGATAGCCAGCTGTTCACTTTGGTCTACATATTCGCAACCGCCATAGTAGCGGTGTCCAGGATATCCTTCTGCATATTTATTGGTCATCACCTGGCCCATCGCTTGCATCACTTGCAGGCTGGTGAAGTTTTCTGAAGCAATTAATTCCAGTCCTTTGCGTTGGCGTTCTAATTCCTGGCGGATGATGTGGAAGATTTGCTCGTCGCGAAGCATGATGTTTTTCGCAAAAATAGACCATAAATCGTTTATGATAGGAATTTTCTGCCCCGTGATTTATGGTTAATTTCACGACCTAAAATAGATTCAAGCGCGTTATTTTAACGTACGGAGGGAAATATGTTTATCATTAAACATTTATTATGAAAGTCATTATTCCTGTAGCCGGAGCGGGTACTAAGCTACGGCCACATACTTATACTCAGCCCAAAGCCTTGATTCCGCTTGCTGGCAAGCCTTTGCTGAATTTTATCATAGATCCGTTGTATGAAGCTGGTGTGCGTGAATTTATTTTCATTACCGGGCACCTGGGAGAAAAGATTCGGGCATATATCCAAGAGAAATATCCGCATTTACATAGCCATTTTGTACATCAAACCGATCGAGAAGGCGTAGGGCATGCGGTATGGTTGGCCAAAGATATCGTTCAAAACGATGAAGTGATCATCGTCATGGGCGATACCATATGCGAATGTAATTGGCAAGAAGTCATACAATCACCGGCCAATATGCTGGGCATCAAAAAGGTAGATGATCCGAGAGATTTTGGTGTTGCCGAAATAGATGATCGCACCCATCACATTGTGCATGTAGAAGAGAAGCCTCGCATACCTACCACCAATACGGCTTTAGTAGGTGTTTACAAGATTGTAGATACGGTGGTGCTGTTTGATTGCCTGACTCAGCTGGTGGAGCAAAACATTCGCTCGTATGATGAGATTCAACTTACAGATGGGATTGCGTGTATGATTCAGAAAGGCATAACCTTTTTGCCTTTTCCGATTTCGGTGTGGTTTGACTGTGGGAGAAAAGATAAATTGCTCGAATCCAATGCCACGTTGTTGAAAAAGCAACAACAGATACCAATTTCTCCAGGTGCAGTAAAAAATAGCATCATCGTGCAGCCTGTAAGCATTGCCGAAGGCTGCCAGATTAGCGATTCTATTATTGGTCCAAATGTGACGATTGGCGAGCACACGGTAATTCAACGATGCATCATCCAGCAGTCGATTATTGGGGCTTACAGTAAGCTCAATGAAGTGGTGTTGTCTGATTCTTTGATAGGTAGTGATGCACGCTTGAGAGGGTTTTCACAGCATTTAAACATAGGAGATAATACTGAAATCGACTTCGAATAAGATGGAAAATCGAGTCACTCGTTTGTTGGGCATTCAATATCCTATCATTCAGGCAGGCATGGTTTGGACGGCTGGCTGGAGATTAGCCAGTGCAGTGAGCAATGCTGGAGGATTGGGCTTGATTGGTTCGGGAAGCATGTACCCCGATGTATTGCGGGAACATATTCGCAAGTGCAAAGCGGCTACAGATAAGCCTTTTGGAGTGAATGTGCCACTGCTATACCCAGATATTGATCAGCACATGCGGATCATTGTAGAAGAGGGCATACGCATTGTGTTTACCTCTGGAGGGAGCCCCGCTAAATGGACTGCATTCTTGAAATCGCATGGAATCACGGTGGTGCACGTGGTTCCCGGAGCCAAATATGCTTTGAAAGCGCAAGATGCGGGCTGCGATGCCGTCGTGGCCGAAGGTTTTGAAGCAGGTGGCCATAATGGACGTGAAGAAACCACCACCATGTGCTTAGTGCCTCTGGTATGTGAGGCCGTAAGCATTCCAGTAATTGCTGCTGGAGGTATAGCCAGCGGAAGAGCCATGATGGCTGCTTTTGCCCTGGGTGCAGAAGCTGTGCAAATTGGTACCCGATTTGTCGCTACTCACGAAGCCTCTGCCCATCTGGCTTTCAAACAAGCCGTGATTCGCTCGCAAGAAGGAGATACTATGCTTACCTTGAAAAGATTGGTACCCGTGCGGTTGCTAAGAAATCCATTCTTTCAACAGATACAAGAGGCAGAAAGCAGGTGTGCTCCGGTAGAAGAATTGCAAGCTTTGTTGGGGAAGGGTCGCGCAAAAAAAGGCATGTTTGAAGGAGACCTAGAAAATGGCGAATTGGAAATTGGCCAGGTAGCGGCTCTGGTGAAAGATATTCGCCCTGCAGCCGAAGTGGTACAGGAGATCTGGAAAGAATTTTGTGAAATTAAAGAAGCTATTTGCTCATGGCCGTTGTAAGCCATACATCTACTCCTGGATTGCGGTTAGTCTGTTGTGAGCAAACGTTGCATTTGCTTCCCGAAAAAGCGATTTACTGGGAAGAACGTGCAGCTTTGTTATTGGCAGATTTACACTTGGGTAAAGCGGCTCACTTCCGAAAAGCCGGTATTGCTGTGCCGGCTGAAACCAACTTAGAAGATTTGCGACGTTTGCAAAGCTTGATTGTGCGTTATGCGCCTCGTGAGATCATCATGCTGGGCGATTGGTTTCACAGCGAGATCAACACATCTATCCATGAAATTAGGCTGTGGCAAAGACAATTTCGAAACCTGGATTTTTATTTAATCAAAGGCAATCATGATGTTTTACCACAAGAACAGTATGCAGCCCTAGATATACAGGTTAAACCAGCATGGTCATTACCGCCTTTTTATTTGGTGCATGACTATCAAGATGCTCATACCGTTTTGCCCGAAGTAAATCGAGGGCTATATATTCTTTCTGGGCATGTGCATCCATATATTCGTATGAAAGGCAAGGCACGTCAAGCATATGCCTTCCCTTGTTTTTATTTCGCTGCCGGGTACGCTATCTTACCTGCTTTTGGAATGTTTACCGGTAGGTATATGGTGCATCTACAACCAGGAGATCAAGTGTTTGCCATTTTGCCTCATGCTGTGGTGCCTATTACAAAGGGGCTAAAAATTTTGCGCAATGTGAATAGGAGTAGATAGGTGTATACGGCATGCGCTCATCGAGATTTTTTCTGGAGCCGTTCTACTCTCGATTGGAGCTGCTGGACAACCTCGGCCAGTTGATTCACGCTGATACGTGGCTTTTGAGGCGGTGGGCTAATGATTAAATCGGCTTGCCAGATCTCTAACACGTCTTCTTTTTGAATGGTATAGGGTGGATAAGCAGGATTATCGGAAACAAGGGTAATTTTTTGAGGAGTACGGTTGCTTTTCTGAATACGTTTGTACACAATACCCTCTTGGCGGGTGACGATGATATAAGTTTGTTGGTTTTTGATATCATCCCATTCATGAATTTGATGCCCCACCACCACAGAGCCCGATTCTACAGGCAACATAGAATCGCCCGTGATTTCAAAAGCTCGGTAATGCCCAGCTCCCAGCATAGGAAGGGTAAAGGTGTTAAGCTCTTCAATAAATTCTTCATCACTATAGCCTTGTAAATAGCCAGCTGCAGCTTTTTGCGGAACAAATTCAATACGTTGTCGAGGAGCTTGTTGTGCCTGTTGTTTCAAGCGTCTCAACCGAGCACCAGGAGCCGATAGGTCTTGCAAGAGTAGATCTTCAAGACTGATATCAAACCATTCTGAAATTTTCTGCAGCACTTCTAAGCGAGGCTCGGCGCGTTGCTCTTCATAGGCCCCCAATAAAGAACGTTTAATACCAATCTTATCGGCAAATGCTTGCTGCGTAAGTCCTTTTTGTTGCCGTAAGATGCGAATGTTTTTTCCCGCAAAAGACATATATGGATTTGTATGTGCTAACAAATTTAGTATTGTTCCCGTACTTTTAATACGTAAAAATTGGAAATCAATGCTGCACAAGCTATTTTTGTTGAGATTAACCAACAGCGTATGCATACGTTTTTTCTTATTCTACATAATTGGCTGCGTTGGGCAGTCATTATTTTGGGACTATGGGCTTGGATAAGTGCCTTCATCGGGCTTATTGGCCGCAAGCCATATCTTTCGGTGCATCGAAGAAGTGGGTTATGGTTCATGATCAGTTGTGATCTTCAGCTGCTTATAGGCATTGTTTTATATGTTGTAGGCGGATGGGTCTCGGAATGGAGCCATATGTCGCAAGCCATGGAAAATGCCTCTATTCGCTTTTTTACAGTAGAGCATGAAGTGATGATGTTGATCGCCTGGGCATTGGTGCATATAGGTTGGAGTCGGGTGAAAAAAGCGACGGAAAATCACCAAAAACTATCACGTTCGGTGATTTTTTTTGGTATTGCCTTGTTGCTGATTTTGCTAGCGGTGCCCTGGCCATTCCGCGAGATTGCTCGCCCATGGCTGCGTACGTAAAATTGATAAGTGTATGACTTGCCATAGGCAAATATTGTTGTATTTTTGTTGAACTGTTAGTCATTCATTTTTAACCCTTTAAAATCTTTAAGTTATGGCATTTACACTTCCTCCCTTACCGTATGCTTCTGATGCACTCGAGCCCCACATTGATAAAACCACAATGGAAATTCATCATGATAAGCATCATGGTGGTTATGTAACCAATCTCAACAATGCCATTGCAGGCACCGATGCAGAAAGCAAAAGTATTGAAGAGATTCTCAAAAACGTATCCAAATACCCCGTTGCCGTGCGAAATAATGGTGGCGGGCATTACAACCATTCCTTGTTTTGGACTATTCTTTCTCCGAAAGGGGGTGGCCAGCCTACTGGCAAGCTAGCAGAAGCTATCAACAAGAGTTTTGGTAGCTTTGATAAGTTTAAAGAAGAGTTTAATAAAGCCGCTATGGGGCGTTTTGGGAGTGGATGGGCATGGTTGATTGTGCAAAATGGGAATTTGGTGATTACTTCTACGCCCAATCAAGACAATCCCCTCATGGATGTGGCCGAACAACGAGGTACGCCCATATTCGGATTGGATGTATGGGAGCATGCTTATTATTTGAAATACCAAAATCGCCGTGCCGATTATGTGAATGCTTTTTGGAATATTGTCAATTGGCCCGAAGTGGAGAAACGTTATGAAGCTGCCTTGAAATAAAGTTATACTTTTTAAGAAATGATCATAAAAAGCCCACCTTTTTAGGTGGGCTTTTATATTGATGAGTTGAAGTCTTTATGTTAAGCGAGTAGTTTTTTGAGGTAGTCATAGCTTTCGGTAATGCTCACAAAAGGATCTCCCGGGCACTGGTCTTGCTCTACAAAGAAATGCTGCATGCCGGCTTCTTTTGCATGAGCAAAAATGGTTTTAAAATCAATGATGCCATGCCCTACCTCTGTAAAGAAATGTCGAGGAGTATTGTCCATGTCTTTTACGTGCCATAGCACAAAGCGGCCAGGATGAGCAGCAAACAATCGGAGTGGATCTTGGCCAGCTTTTTTTACCCAATAAATATCCATTTCCATTTTTACGAGTTGGGGATCGGTTTCTTTGAGCAGCAGCTCATAAGGAATTTGCCTCTCGATGGGTTGAAATTCAAAGTTGTGGTTGTGATAACAAAATTGAATACCTGCTTGATGGCATTGTTCACCTGCTTTGTTCAATAAAGCAGCAACCTTTTTGTAATCATCCAAAGTCTTTCGTTCATTGGGCATGAGGAAAGCACAGACCATATATTGTTGCCCTACCTTATGTGCATCTTCAATAGCCTTCTCCCAGCCATTCTGGATGCTGCCTAGAGGTGAGCGAGCTGTTTTTTCTAATCCGCCTAAAATATAATGTCCACTCACTTGGTGCAGGTGGTATTGATCGAGTAGTTGTTTATAAGCCGAAGGAGTGTATCCATAAAATTTTTGTGTGCCCGTGTAGGTAGCAGCTTCCAGCTCACGATAGCCAATACGCGACACATGAGCAAGAGAGCCAGCTGGATCTTTGGCCATGGCATCGCGGATGGTATAGAGTTGTAAACCAATGGAGCGGTCATGTTTTTCTGTGCTGGCCAGAAGCGGTTGAGCAAGCATAGAAGCCGCTATCAGCGATAATTGCTGGATGAAAGTTCTTCTATTAGTCATGGGTGTTATAATTTTGGATGATGTATAGTACTTTCAAAATACGGGAGAATTTTCGAAAAAAAGAAAGTTGAATTTGAATAAATAGTTAATGCAGATAAAAAAGTATAAAAAACAGTTAAAAAACTATTTGTTTTTTTGAAACAAATAGCATAAAATTGTCTTTGATTTTTGACACTCCTTTACCCATAAACTACCAAACATGAACTTGATTTACACAATTGATCGTTCTGCTTATTGTGTTGTCGATCACCAGTCTTTAGCTACCTCCCTTCTTCTATTTCTCGACTATCCTTATCCATAATGTTTTGCTCACGCGCAAAACCTGGTTGCGTGAGTAAATGAAATGAATCCTTCCTTTATCCTATTGATGCTTATTTTAATATTCTTTCACCCATAAACCGGATCTGCACAATGAAACACAGACTTACATAGTTGCTTCGGGCCATGATGATCCTGGGTGCTATAACTTTCAGCACCCAGGCGTTTGCCCAACGAACCGTTCGGGGAACAATCCTCAATGCCACAGACAATTCGCCTGTGGTCGGCGCTTCGATTCAAGTAAAGGGCACCAATACGGGCGCGGTATCGGGTCCTGATGGAGCTTTTAGCATTCAGGTGCCCAATGATCAAGCGGTACTCGTAGTATCGTTTATTGGGTTTAATACCCAACAGGTACCTGTAGATGGTCATTCCAGCCTTACCATCAAGCTTCAAGAAAGTGCTAGCCAATTAAATGAAGTAGTGGTAACGGGGTATACGAGTGAGAAAAGAAAAGACATTACTGGATCGGTATCTGTAGTGGATGTAAAGCAGATGAAAGCAGTACCTGTAGGCAATCCTGAGCAGATGCTTCAGGGTCAGGCAGCAGGCGTAAATGTGATTACTTCGGGTGCTCCAGGTGGGCCTAGCAATGTGTTTATTCGAGGTATCACTTCTTTTGGGAGTACTGATCCTCTGGTGATTATTGATGGAGTCCAGGGCAATTTGCATGATATTAACCCTAATGATATTGCTTCTATTCAGGTACTGAAAGATGCGGGTGCAGCTGCGATATACGGCGTACGGGGATCAAATGGGGTAATCATCGTTACCACCAAATCGGGTCAAGCTGGCAAAACCCGATTTAGCTATGATGGATATGTAGGTACCCAGAGGCCCTTGCAGGGTAATGTGTTTCATCTCTTGAATTCTCAAGAGTTAGCAAATGCCCTCTGGATAGCCGATATCAATGCGGGTCAAGTGGGTAATAACGGTTATCCTTTTTCGGTTCAGTATGGAAATGGCCCTAAACCTATTTTGCCAGACTATATTCTTCCAGCAGGGGCAAAAGAAGGGGACCCATCTGTGGATCCCAAATTATATAATATTGATTATAACAAAGGGCCCATTTACCAAATCGTAAGAGCTAATAAACAAGGCACGGATTGGTTTCATGAATGCTTTAAACCCGCTTTGATCCAGAGCCATACCGCTACGCTTTCCGGGGGGTACAATAAATCGACGTATTTATTTTCTCTGGGGTATTTTGATCAGCAGGGCACGTTGATTGCTACTTATTTGAAGCGTTATTCGGTTCGTGTCAATACCAATTTTCATATCACCGATCATATTCGTGCAGGAGAAAATGCCTATATGTTTTATAAAAGTAATCCCCAAATTGCTTATAACAGTGAGAATGTGATCAACATGATATATCGGGAGCAGCCCATTATTCCCGTGCACGATATCATGGGCAACTGGGCGGGTAGTAGAGGACCAGAATTAGGAAATGCCCAAAACCCAGTGGCCAACCAGGTGCGTTCCGAAGGGAATAGGGGATACAACTGGGATATTACCGGTAATGTATGGGCGGAAGTAGATTTTCTCAAATATTTCACGGCTCGAACCCAATTCGGTGGCACCATAGATAATTTCTACTATTGGTCCTACACTTATCATACTTATGAAAATGCTGAAAACAATGCTTCGAATGGCTTTGGAGAGGGAGCTGGATATAATAGTTCTTGGGATTGGGTGAATACGCTCACGTTCAACAAAGATTTCTGGACCCATCATCACCTGAAAATATTGGTGGGCTCTGAAGCCATCAATAATTATGGCCGTGGAGTAAGCGGGAATCGCTTGAACTATTTTGTGGATGATCCCGCGCTATGGGTGTTGTCGGCAGGCTCTCCTAAAGGCCAAACCAATAACAGTTATGCTTATCAAAATACCTTGTATTCTTTGATCAGTCGGCTCGATTATAATTATAAGGACAAATACTTATTAAGCGGAACGCTGAGGCGAGATGCTTCTTCCGTTTTCGGTCCGGAAAAGCGAGTCGGTTATTTTGGAGCAGGTTCTGTGGCCTGGCGTATTTCTCAGGAAAATTTTCTGAAATCTGTTACCTGGATTAATGATTTAAAACTCAGAGGAAGCTACGGTATCTTGGGTTCTCAAAGCAATGTGAATCCCACCAATGCTTATACGCTGTTTGGTAGCGCGGCTGCCAATTCGTATTATGCTATTACTACAGATTATTCAAACATTACTCAAGGATTCTATGCTACCCAAATTGGTAACCCAAGAACAGGTTGGGAATCAGATATTGAGAGTAATTATGGGTTAGACGCTACCATTTTGAATAATAAGATTGATTTTTCAGCCGAATATTATAAGAAAAAAATTAAAGGACTTTTGTTCCAAGATCAAGCAGGGGCTACAGTAGGGGGAGCAGCTCTTCCTTTTGTGAATATTGGTGATATTCAAAATACAGGAGCCGATATCACCATAAACTATCATGCTACGATATCTCAGCAATTTTTGCTTAACGTGGGATTGGATATTACCACCTATAAGAGTAAAGTAGTCAATATTCCAGGAGGCTATTTTACGGCTGGAGGAAGCCGTATAGGTGATTTTGTGCGCAACCAAGTTGGCCATCCAGTGAGTGCATTTTATGGCTATAAGGTTATTGGGTATTTCCAGGATACCAACGATGTGGCCAAATCTCCCCAGCAAGCCGATGCCGCTCCAGGACGATTTAAGTATGCCGACATTAATGGCGATGGCAAGATTACGCCAGATGATAGAACCTTCATTGGAGATCCCAATCCTAAGTTTACTTACGGATTAAACTTGAATGGAACGTACAAGAATTTCGACTTTATTGTGGTCTTTTATGGTTCTTATGGGAATGACGTGCTCAATTACGTGAAGTATTGGACCAATTTCTGGGCTTCATTTCAGGGAAATAAGAGTAAAGACTTACTGTATAATTCCTGGACACCCACCAATAAAAACCCCAAAGCACCCATTCTGGAAAATATTGCTACGTTTAGTACCAATCAGGTACCCAATTCTTATTACATAGAAAATGGGTCTTTCTTTAAGTGTAAATCTCTGATCGTGGGGTACACGTTGCCGGAAAATGTTGTTTCCCGTGTGCATTTGGAAAAGCTCAGGGTATATCTACAAGTAGCCAATCTTTTCCAGATCACAAAATACACTGGATTAGACCCTGAATTATTTGGTTCGGCAGCTGCTTTTGGGATAGATTATGGGAATTATCCCAATAATCAAAAGAACTTTATTCTCGGGTTGAATCTATCATTCTAATTCATTCTGAATCATAAAAATTGAATCATATGAGACACAAGATATTTTTCGTATCACCCATTGCATTCTTAGCTTTATTGCTGATGGGTGCTTGTAGCAATAGTTTCTTAAATAAGCCTCCTATTGGAAATTATGATCAAAACACCTTAGCCAATCGAGCAGGTGTAGAAGGCTTGCTGATAGGAGCTTATTCCATGCTGGATGGAGAAGGTGGGGCGGGAGAGGGGATTGTGGGCTCCTGGGGTACGAGTGCCGACAACTGGGTATTTGGGAGTGTATGTGCCGATGATGCCCATAAAGGTTCCGACCCTGGCGACCAGCCCGATATTGTGCCGCTGGAAACCTGGAACCCCGCTCCTACGAATGCATACTTAGAGGCCAAATGGCAAGCTTTATACGATGCTATTCAACGGTGTAACGATGTGCTTCGTATGATGCGCCTGGCCAAAGACATGACTCCTGCCGATACGATTCAGGTGAGTGCAGAGGCCAGGTTTTTGCGGGCTTTATATCATTTTGAAGCCAAGAAAATCTGGAATATGGTGCCCTGGGTAGATGAAAGCATTACTTACGCAGCAGGGAATTGGCGCGTGCCCAATGACAAAGATATATGGCCCAATATTGAAGCCGATTTACAATATGCGATGGCCAATTTACCTGAAACCCAGCAAGAAGCCGGTCGGGCAAATAAATATGCAGCCGAAGCCTTTTTAGCAAAAGCTTATCTATTCGAGCATAAATATGCTCAAGCAGAGCCCTTACTAGATGACTTGATTCAAAACGGGAAAACAGCAGGTGGTAAAAAATATGCGCTGTTGGCTAATTTTTCCGACAACTTTGATCCAGCCAAAAATCATAATACAGCTGAAGATGTGTTTGATGCCCAAATGTCGGTCAATGATGGAGCCGGGGCGAATAATGCTAATGCAGGCGACGTGCTTAACTTCCCATACGGAGGAGGCCCTGGGGGTTGTTGTGGATTCTTTCAACCCTCATATAGCCTCGTGAATTCTTTTAAAACCACTCCTGCAGGATTACCCGCTATAGATACATTTAACAATACGGATTTTAAAAATGATCAGGGACTTTCTTCTTCCGATCCCTTCACGCCCGATACGACTACTCCTGTAGATCCTCGTTTGGATTGGACGGTAGGCAGAAGGGGAATACCCTATCTAGACTGGGGGCTTTTCCCTGGAGCCGTCTGGATTCGTAACCAGGCTAGTGCAGGCCCTTACGCTCCCAAAAAGAATGTGTATTATAAATCAGAAGAAGGTACTTATACCGATAATTCTTCGTGGACAAGCGGTTATACCGCCAATAATTATCACTATATTCGATTTGCGCAGGTATTACTCTGGGCTGCCGAAGTAAAAGTGGAATTGGGCAAGCTTGATGAGGCTCAGACTTATGTGAATATGGTGAGGAATCGAGCAGCTAATTCTGCTGATTGGGTAAAATTTCCATGGGGTAACTATGCGGCTAATTATGTGATTAGCCCATATCCTTCTGGCTATTTCGCCAGTGTTGGGCAGAGTAGGGCTCGTGCCTTAGTGCATTTTGAAGAAAAAATTGAGCTCGCTATGGAAGGGCATAGATTCTTTGATCTGGTAAGATGGGGAGAAGCCGACTCTGTGTTAAATGCCTATGCAGCACATGAAGTGGCCTCGGGATATACATTGATGCAGGGTGCGCATTTTACAAAAGGCAAAAATGAATACTTCCCCATTCCTCAACAAGAGATCGATAGATCTGTAGTCAATGGGCAACCCACGCTCAAGCAAAACCCGGGCTATTGATTGAGCTTTAAAAGAGCCGTATGTTGAAGGAGGTGTTGCTCTCAAAGGAGCACCTCCTTCAACTTTTATATCAATCGTAGTAGATGCCATCATGTTATCTTTCTCTCAATTTATCCTTTTATCCATTTGAAACTAGCTGATAAACTTTATTTGAAAACATGTGAATAAATTTGTGTGGATGGGCAAAAAGCAAGATTTGTTCTTCTGTTACATAAAACGGTATAATCAAATTATTTCATACATGAGCAAGTTTACTGCCATACGCTTCCAGGCGCTGCAGTGGTTTATTATAGCCAGTAGCTTATGTATGGTGAGTTGTCACAACCAGGTAGTTACTCGTGATGAGTTGAATGATCCACATTGGTTGCACCAGAGTGTAAAAGATCTAGATCAAGTCATTATTTATGATGTATTTTCTCCTCCAGTAGCCGCCCGCATTTATGCGTATTCCAGTTTAGCTAGCTACGAAGCTATTCGTTTTGCCGATACCAGTTATCCCTCGCTGGCTACTCAGATGCATGATTTTCCCCCAATTCCTCATCCTATTTCAGGGGAAACATATTCTTTCATGCTTGCTGGTTTACAAGCCTTTTACCAAACAGCTCGCCAGCTCATTTTTTCTACCGACTCGCTCAAGCAATTTTTTGCTCCACGCTTTTTGTGGTTTCAAAAACATTTAGATCCAGATGTTTACAATCGTTCTATGGTATTTGGCAATCAAATAGCTGCAACCATCCTTCAGCGAGCTACTCGAGATAACTATAGAGAAAGTCGAGGCTATCCCGAATTCAGTGGTTCTCGAGAAGAGGGCAAGTGGCGGCCTACCCCTCCCGAGTATATGAATGGTGTTGAGCCCTATTGGTATACGATTCATCCGTTTACACTCGACTCTTCGTCTCAATTTCGCCCAGAGCCTCCTATCCCATACGATATGCGCGACACCACGAGTGCTTATTATCGGCAGGTGATGGAGGTGTATTTGACATCTCTACATCTCACGCGAGAGCAAAAAAATATTGCCAATTTTTGGGATTGCAATCCATATACGATGATTCATCAGGGGCACTTGATGTTTGCCAACAAGAAGATCACGCCGGGCGGCCACTGGATGGGTATTGCCGGCATTGTTGCTAAACAGGCTCATGCTGATATGGTGCGTACCGCCGAGACTTATGCCATCACAGCAGCAGCGGTGCACGATGGATTTATTTCTTGTTGGGATGCGAAATACCATACCCTCATGGTGCGCCCCGTTACGGTGATCAATGATCATGTAGATGCTACATGGCATGAATATTTACAAACACCCCCATTTCCCGAATATCCTAGCGCACACAGCACCATATCTGCAGCTGCAGCGGTAGTGCTTGGCCAATTGTATGGTGATAGCTATAGTTTCGTAGATTCAACAGAATATCCCTACATTGGTCAGGTACGCAGTTTTCATTCATTTAAGCAAGCAGCTCAGGAAGCAGCGATCAGCCGTTTATATGGAGGCATACATTATCGCAAATCATGTATGATTGGATCTGAAGAAGGGCAACAGATAGGAGAATGGATCGTGGGTCGCATACACTTGAAATAATTTTTTTGGGGTAACAAACTCTGGGAACTGTGGGTTAACAAAGGGAAAGCTTACGCCTTCACCAATTCAATATAAGGAAGTTCGGGATGATCCCATTCCATCCAATACACACCAGGAGAAAGAAATCCCAAATACAAAACCAATTCATTTATTCCTGGTCGTAGCATGAGGTTACGTGTCGACCAGATTTGCTGATAGAAATCTTTTACCTGTAGTTGGACATACGTAAATGTTTCACTTCGAAAAAGAATGTACAACTCTTCTTGAACAATTTTGGGATAATACCTGATCATATTCACATGGCCATGGCAACAAAGTATTGATGACATATGTTTAAAAAATAAATGCTCAACCATGATGCCACCGAAAATACAGGAGTTTCCACCATCGATATCAGCAGGTGGGGCAAATGGCAGTTATGTGTGGGTAAATCTCACTTAAAAGTAGGCAAGCCTTTTCAAGCCATAAGCAACATATTGGGCTTATCGAAAATGAAAATGTTGAAGAAAAGATTCCTTATAATTTCGGCCAATGGGCAGATGTTGATGATGAATCATTACTTCTTGTTCGGTAAACGATTCTATTGCCTGAAGGTTAACTGCATATGATCGGTGAATACGAACCAATGCAGGTGTGCTCAATTTTTCCAGTAATTGTGTAAGTGGCATGCGCAAACTATATTTTTTTTGAGCCGTATGCAAGTGTACATAATTATCATCGGCACTGGCATAAAGGATCTCAGATGTTTTGATTTTGATGAAACGATAGTTTTGTTTGATAAAAATATCATCGTCGAATTGCAGAATAGTTTCTTTACCTGGCTCGGAGAGATTGGCTGCATCTTCTTGTAAGGAGATGATTTTGCCCGATGATTGATGGCGGAAACGCGCAAAATTGTGTAATGCCAATTCAATAGCGATGCGTACATGATGTAAATCGTAAGGTTTTGACAGAAAAGCAGCTGGATAGGTCGATTTCACTCGTTTGATGGTATCTGCATCGCTGTAAGCAGTTAAATAAATAAGAGGCACCTGTTTAATTTGCATCAATTCTATCGCGGTTTGTACACCATCTTTTTCTCCCTGGATATGGATATCCATCAATACAATATCGACACGATTGTTTAAGAAAATACTTTTTGCTTGTTCGGCATCGTCTGCAATGCCAGAAATTTGATAGCCTTCATGTTCTAAGCCGGTGGCCAGGTCTAAGGCTATGATCGATTCATCTTCTACAATTAAAATATGTACTTGTTCTTCTGACATCTTAGGCAGATTGTGGAATCGAGAATGCAAAAGAAGTCATTCCATTTACAATCGTTAAATCTTGATGAGCGTGCAATTGTTTACATAGAGTAGTGACGAGCTGACTACCAAATGATTTTTGCTGGGTTGTCCACAAATGTTTATCCCAATCTTTTCCATAGTGCGAAATGGTAAGCATAAGTTGATCATTTTGTTGTTCAAGATGAATGTGCAACAGCGGACGGGAGATATGTGGAAAAGCATATTTACAAGCATTGGTAAGGATTTCATTGGCTATCAAACCCAGTGGTAAAGCCTTTTCTATATCCAACCACTTGCAAGAAGTTTTTACAACTAGATCACATTGATCAGGATCGTATCCGAAAGCCGTGATCACAGATTCAGCCAAAGAAGTCAGGTATTCTCCAATATCGATAGCCGTAAGTTGGTCAGATTGATACAAACGCTGATGAATAAGGCTCATTGCCAGCACGCGTTGCTGACTTTCACGAAAAGCCAGTTGGGTTGAGCTATCTCGAGTTTTATAACTTTGAAGGCTAAGCAAGCTACTCACAATTTGTAAATTGTTTTTCACGCGATGATGCAATTCCTTCATCAATACCTTGAGTTGATCTGATTGATGGGCAATAAGTTTTTTTTGTTTTTCGGTGCGGAAATAAAGCCAACTCAGTAAGCCCAATAGCAAACCCAATACCAGCAATCCGGTTACGAGTAGGGTAATTTGTTGTGTTTTTGCTCGATTTTGAATATCCAGCTGGCGTATGGTAGATTCTTTCTGCAGGGTTTCATAACGAGTTTGCATATCAGCGATTTGCTGGGTTTTTTGTACAGTAGCCATGGAGTCGTTGATCACGTTAAACTTTTCATAGTAATATAAAGCCGAATCGTATTGATGTGCTGCCTTAAAGCTCTCATATGCTTGTTCGTATGCATTCAATAAGCGATCGGGCATACCCAGCATTTCGGCTGCAGCAACGGTTTTTCGGGCATAAGCTATCGATTGTTGCATATTTCCCATGAGCTGATACACTTGTGCTACATTCCCATAGTTGTAAGATAAGCTAGTGAGATTATGATGTTGTTGGTTAATAGCAATGGCCTTAAATAAATATTGTAGGGCTGTGGCATAATCATGATCGTGTTCGGTGTAAACTTGACTGAGGTTGTTGTAGAGTTTAGGAATGTAGTTTGGAGATTTGTTGGACAACCGAATCAAATGAAGTGCTTGAAGATAACAAGCACGAGCCGAATCGTAATACGATTCAACATGGTGTAACTGACCAATATCTCGAAAAATAATGCCCAAGCCGTTGAGTGCTTGGATCCAGGTGGCCGTATCGCGAATAGATTCGCTAATGGCACAAGCTTTACGAGCATACTTCACGCCTTGTAAGCTATAAGCCAAGGTGTTGTCGATTGTTCCTAATTGTTTATTGATTTCAGAGAGATAAATATAGCAGTTGGCTTCATCCGAAAAACGCTTTTGTTGATGAAAGCGTTCTGCAGCTTGCAGGCCATAAACAGTGGCTTCTGTGAGATTGCGATGATGAAACGCTTGAATACACCTGGCCAACAAACTATCGCCCGTTGAATCGGTCACAGCTTGCGAAGCAGGTCTAAACAAGAATGTTAGATGAAAAGGCAAATGCATGTCTGCAAGTAAAGGAGTACTTGCTGGCCAGATCTTCAACAACAGCAAACAAGTATAAATACAAGTGGCAAACATGAGTACACAAATCTACATTTTCTCGCAGCATATTCATAGAGATAAAGTATCCCGAAAATCTTAGTAAACATATCTTTATGTGTAATAAATCCGCACAAAATTCAATTGATTTCTATATTTTTAGGGGGTCAAATGAAACATGATGGCCTATCCTCTGACAAGACCGATTGCTTGGTATTTATGCATGTATGAATATGAACAGAGTTGCCGTTATCAACGTGTCGGGATTAGGTCTTGATAGGATTAGCCCTTTCACTCCTCAGTTACACGCCTGGTTACAACGAGTTTCCCACGCGGCCATTCAATCGCCTTTTCCGAGTTTATCTCCCATTATGCAAGCGAGTTTTCTCACGGGAAGCTGGCCTCGGAGCATGGAATTGTGGGTAATGGATGGTATGAACCAGATTATGGGTTCATCTCTTGGCAAATGCCTCATGGAAGGCTCATTCAGCAACCTGCCATTTGGGATCGCCTCAAATCATTGAATCCAGCTTTTCGATGTGCGCTCATTGGTTGGGAGCATTATGTACAGCCTAATTGCGATATAGTGGTTGGGTGCCGTCCCGGGCGATGGGCACTCTGGCCTGTAGTTCCGCAGTTTTATATAAAGCCTCAAAAGCTTTTTCATCAGATGTGCGCCGAATGGGAGG
This sequence comes from Thermoflavifilum sp., assembly GCA_023511875.1. Taxonomy (GTDB): domain Bacteria; phylum Bacteroidota; class Bacteroidia; order Chitinophagales; family Chitinophagaceae; genus Thermoflavifilum. The sequence goes on along the minus strand of JAIMAQ010000006.1, from coordinate 46,126 downwards.
AGTTAAAAGACATATTTTTCCACAAAGAAAAAGCCATGCCCTCGCGGCTTTTGGATATAGATGCAGAAATTAGCCAGGTCAACCAATGGATCTTACGTATTGCTCAATGGATTGAACAGCATGAAAAGCCTCATCTTACGCTTGTGTCCCTACCGGCTTTGGCCTATCAAATGCCCCGAAAAGGCTTGCAGCAAGAAGCCATAGCCCGGGAGCTCCAAGAAATAGATGCTATTTTTGGTCAACTTATGGAGCTGTATACAGATGCCCAGGTGCAAGTGATAGTGATTTCAGATAGCGTATATCATTCAGTTAATCAACCTGTGTATATCAATCGTATTCTACGGGAAGAAGGATTACTTGAAGTGATGCATCAATTTGGACAAGAGTTTTTGGATGTGTGGGAATCGAAAGCCTTTGTAGTTACCGATCAGCAGCTGGCTCATGTATACGTGCGCGACAGACAGGTGCTTCGCAAATTGAAAGATTTATGTCGAGAAATAGATGGAGTTGCAGAAATATGGGATCGTACCCACAAGCGCAGCCATTATTTCAGTCATCTGCGAACGGGTGATTTGGTATTGCTGGCAGCTCCCCATTATTGGTTTGCTTACGATTATTGGATCGATCAGCAAGCCGCACCTTTCATGCATTACGCTATTGCTCATGCCAATTCCGTACCAGAAACCGCTAAGCCATATTATTTTTCAAAGCCAGCCACAGCCAATGAGCATAAGGCTTTGCATGGAGAGGAACAGCATGCTTTTCATACATCTTCTTCTCTACAAGCTGCAGCTGGAAGCTTCTTAGGTGCGCCACCCACGCATGCTCCATTTATAGCGGCGCAGATACCCTTGCCTGAAGCAATTAGTCCTGTAGAAGTATATCGTTACATCTTGCAAGCTTGTAAGGCATAGCTTCAGGATAATTTTTTCTGCATATACATGTGTGGAATGGTCACTTCAAGGAAAGGCTCTCCTATGGCTTGATATCCATGTTTTTCATAAAAAGCAACGGCGTGTAGGCGGGCATGCAAGATCATGAGCCGATATCCTTTTTCAAGAGCTATATCTTCAGCAAATCTCAGTAATGCAGATCCAATATGTTGTCGCTGAAAGGGTTGATCAACGGCCATCTGGCGAAGTTTAATGGTTTCGGCATTTATTTGGGTCAACACGCAACAAGCGATCAATTGATGAGATACTGTATGAAAAACACCTAAGTGAATATCTTGATTTTCATGAGCAAGCTCATTTGGCGTAAAATGCAGCCCTAAGGGCGTACGTAATATTTTTTCTCGAAGAGCAATCATTTCTTGATAAGCAGGCGATGAAAAGCTAATTTGTTCCAATCGATATCTTGCGTCGTCCATATGATAAATGGATTTATTGCACCAGGTTACCCGCTAATGCGCGTAGTTGGATTTCCGCTTGTTTAGCGTTAAAGCGAGCAGTAATGAGTCGAGAGCGAGCATCGGCTAGCCCCTGTTGGGCTGTGCGTACATCGAGCGAGGTAGTTTGCCCTTGTTCAAATGCGGCAAGGGCAATATGTACATTTTCTTCGGCCACTTGCAGATTGGCTTCTTCTAATTGCATAGCTTGCACATAATACCGATAGTGGACATAAGCATTTTTTAAAGAAAGTTGTAATTGACTGCTTTGGTTTTGCAAATAGGTTTGCTGGTATTGCATGTTGATTTGTGCATCTTCAATTTGTCGTTTGATATCAAAACCATGAAACAAGGGGATGCTGGCTGAGAAGCCGTAATTCAAACCCAGATTACGGTTGGAAATAGGTTGATAAGGGTTGGTTGGTTGTGCATTCTGCCTATTAAAGCTATATGAAGTGTTGAAAGAAATTGTGGGTAGGCGTTGTGCTTTGGTGATTTGAAGATTGTTTTGAGCGATATCGATTTCTTTTGCAGCGATGAGCAGATCTGGATTTTGCTGGATAGCTAATGCTTTTAGTTGTTCGATTTCCAGGCTGGTATCTACAGGAATGGTATCGAGCACTTCAAAATCTTCGTCGATGGGTAGGGCAATGAGTTGATGAAGTGCGGCTTTGCTTTGGGTGATAATGGTTTGTTGTTGCAAGTAAGCCGATCGCTGAGCGTTTAAGTCAACCTGTGCTTGCAGTAAGTCGAGTTTAGATCCTAACCCCGAAGCAAATTTTGTTTGGGCAATATGCACTCTTTCCTGAGAAATTTCCATTTGTTCAGCAATAGAAGCAAGTTGTTGTTTTTGTTGCACGATTTGGTAATAAGTGCTTAGGATAGCGGCTACCGTTTGAATAACTTGGCTTTTCACGGCATATTCTCCACGATCGCGAATATTTTTCAGTTCATCTGCGGCGGCAAACATCCGCAACCCGTCAAACAATGTCCAGTTAAGGTTACCCGTGATATTCCATACATTCGAACGTGCATTTTTCTTATCTACTTTTCTGCCGTCGGCAAATGATTGGTTGACATTGTTGACCGACCAGTTACGGGTTGCAGTCAAATTGAGTTGGGGCAGCAAAGCGCCATAGGCATATTGGTAATCGTTACGTGCAATATCGGCTTCGGTCTTTGCCAGCAAAATATTGTAATTATTTTTCAGACCAACAGCTATTGCTTGTTCTACGGTAAGCACGGGTTGAGCCGCTGCTGATATTCCACATAGGTTCATCCAGTAGGCAATAGGTAAAACAAAAGCTTGCAAGCGCATAAACCAAATTTTATTGTCTTTCACAATTGTGTGAAATCATGAAGCCATCTGGCGTTGTTTAACCCTTATCCCAAACATAAGCTTTTTCACGGCTGGCTTGCTGTATGGATTCAGGAGAGGCCGTCTCGGCATATAAGCCATGTGTAGACGACAAATAGGTATACATAGCGGGTATTACAAATAGGGTTAAGATTAAAGAAAAAACAACGCCGCCCACAATGACGATACCCAAGGGTACACGACTGGTTGATGAAGCTCCCAGCGATAAGGCAATAGGGAGGGCTCCGAGCGACATGGCCAGGCTGGTCATTAAGATAGGACGTAGCCGCATGGTGGCGGCTTCAATGGCAGCCTCGGCTTTAGAGAGGCCCTGGGCACGTTTTTTATTTGCAAATTCCACAATGAGAATACCATTTTTGGTCACCAGGCCAATGAGCATGATCATGCCAATTTGAGAAAATATATTCAAAGTTTGGTCGAACAACCACAAGGAGATCAATGCGCCTGCAGCCGCCAGCGGCACAGTGACCATGATGATGATAGGATCCACAAAGCTTTCAAATTGGGCAGCCAGTACCAGATAAATCAAGACAAGGGCAAAAATCAAGGCAAAAGAAATGCCCGATTGGCTTTCTGCAAAATCTCGCGAGGAGCCCGATAGCGAGTTCACAAAAGAATCATCCAATACGCCTTCCTGTTTCAGCTTTTGAAAGATTCTTTCCATTTCAGCAATGCCATCACCAATGGTCTTACCGGGCGACAATCCAGCCGAGATAGTAGCCGATTTATAGCGGTTCCAGTGGTAGATCTGCGGTGGAGCTGTGGTTTCATGGATCTCTACCAGATTATCGATGGGTACTGGCTCTCCGAGATTATTTCGCACGTAAATATTTTTCAGGTCCAATGGATCATCGCGATATGGCCGAGCAAGTTCACCAATCACGGCATATTGTTTACCGTTCATGGTAAAGTAGCCATAGCGCGTGTTGGCCAAAGCCAACTGAAGCGTTTGAGAAATATCTGCTACCGATATGCCCATGCTGGTGGCCTTTGCTCGATCGATATGGATGGTGAGTTGAGGTTTATTAAACTTTAAGTCTACATCTGTGCCTTGAAATACAGGACTCTGGTTGACTTCGTCCATAAAACGCGGTAGCGCTTTACGCAATTTGTCGAAATCCAGGTTTTGTAAAACAAAAGATACGGGGAGACCACCTCTATGGCCTACTTGAATGGTTTGGGTTTGAATAGCATAGGCTTGTCCTTCAGTGAAATCGCGCAGGTGAGCATTTACTTCATTGACAATATCTTGTTGCGATCGGGTACGGTCGGCCGGAGGAACAAGAGTCACATACATGAAACCTCGGTTGGCCCCGCTCGAACCACCAAATCCTGGAGCGGTCACGCTTAAAATGATACGGTGTTCGGGAATCGAATCAATGACAAATCGAATCATCCGATCCATATACTTATCCATATAATCGAAGGAAGTGCCCTCGGGTGCGGTTGCCGTGATGCGAAATTCGCTACGATCTTCTAGTGGAGCCAATTCAGAAGGTAAATGCCGATAAATCAAGGCCGAGATGACCAAGCAGGCAGCTACGATTATCAGTGCTAGCCAGCGACGTTGAATAAAACGAGTAAGCGTGTGTCGATAACCGTTTTCCATACCTTTGAAGAAAGGTTCAGTTTGGTTGTAAAATGCACTACGTTGATGGTTTTTTCGAGTAAGTAATACATTGAGCACAGGAGTGAGGGTGAGGGAAACGAATGCAGAAATCAATACTGCACCAGCCACAACGATGCCAAATTCTCGAAACAATCGACCTACTAATCCTTGCAGGAAAATGATCGGGAGGAATACAAAAGCCAACGTAATAGAGGTGGCTACTACGGCGAAAAAGATTTCATTGGCCCCTTCTCGAGCGGCCTGCAAGCGAGGCATACCCGCCTCCAGTTTTTTGAAGATGTTTTCCGTAACCACAATGCCATCATCGACCACCAATCCAGTGGCCAATACAATAGCCAGTAGCGAAAGAATATTGATGGAGAAGCCAAAGATATACATGATGAAAAAAGCCCCGATGAGCGATACGGGAATATCGATCAATGGTCGCAGGGCAATGAGCCAATCGCGAAAGAAAATGTAAATAATGAGTATTACCAAGATCAAGGCAATGATCAGTGTTTCTTCTACTTCAGAAATCGATTGTTTGATGTAACGAGTGGTATCACGAGCAATATCTACCTGGAAATCTTTTGGAATATCTTTTTTGATTTGGTTAAAACGTCGATAAAATTCTTCGGCTATAGCCACATAATTAGATCCTGGCTGAGGCACCAGTGCCAGGCCAATCATGGGAATGCCTTTTTCTTTGAGCACAGTTTCTTCATTTTCGGGTCCTAGCAAGGCTCGGCCGATGTCGGAAAACCGAACAATCTGGCCGTTATTGTTTTTGAGGATGAGGTTGTTAAAATCCTTTTCGGTGAGCAGGCGGCCAGCAGTTTGCACGGTGAGTTCTGTAGCGTTACCAGTGATTTTGCCAGATGGGAGCTCAATATTTTCTCGGTTAAGAGCATTTGCTACATCTTGTGGTGTAATGCCGTAAGCAGCCATTTTCTCAGGGTCCATCCACAGACGCATTGCATATTTTTTCTCTCCCCATACTTGAATTGTGCTCACGCCGGGAATAGTTTGCAGTTTTTCCATGAGCACATTTTCGGCATAGTCGGTTACTTCTAGCTGGCTTCTGGTATTGCTTTGGACGGTCATGGTGATGATGGCATCGGAGTTGGCATCGGCTTTGGAAACTACTGGTGGGGCATCAATCTCTTGCGGAAGCTGGCGTACGGCTTGTGATACTTTATCGCGCACATCGTTTGCAGCAGCTTCTAGATCTGCACCCAGGTCAAATTCAACCGTAATATTGCTGAGTCCTTGTGCGCTGGTAGAGGAAATGCTTTTTACTCCTGAGATTCCATTAATGGATTTTTCAAGAGGCTCGGTGATTTCAGATTCAATGATATCGGCATTGGCACCCGAGTAGGTGGTACGCACGTTGATCACGGGAGGGTCAATGGCGGGATAGTCGCGTACGCCCAGGAATTTAAAACTAATCACTCCGAATATCACGATGATGATATTCATGACGATGGCCAACACGGGGCGTTTAAGCGATATGGAGGGCAAACTCATGCTAGAGAATTTGATGAATTTGAACACGCATTCCGGGGCGAGCCTGCATCATACCCGTAACCAATACGGTATCGCCAGGCGAGAGGCCTTTGGTGATTTGGATAAGATCTTGTTGCCGAATGCCAGTTTCTACATTCACGAATTGCACCTTTCCCTGGCGATACACGATCACTTGCTGATCACGAGTGGTGGGAATAACAGACTGTGTAGGAACCATCAGCGCATGGGGGATCTTTTGTAAGACCAGTTGCACATCGGCATAGGCACCGGGTAAGAGCTTATTCTTGTTGTTAGGTACGTGACAACGAATGCGCACGGTTCGTGTATTCGGGTCTATCTGTGGCTCAATGGCATAAATATATCCATGAAATACTTCGTCGAAACCGGCCGTATGAAAATTTACGGGTACATGGGTGTCGAGCAGTGGAGCGTATTTTTCTGGTATCGTAAAATCGAGTTTGAGGGGATCGATTTGCTGCAAGGTGGCGATCACGGTCGACGGATTGACGATGGCGCCAATACTCGCATTGCGCAAACCTATGACGCCATTAAAGGGTGCATATATTTCCGTTTTTCGAATTTGGGCTTGTATATTTTCAATGTCGGCCTGTATAGAAGCAATCTGGTTGCGGGTGTTATCAACTTCTTGTTGGCTAATGCCATTGATAGCCAGTAGATTTTCCTGCCTTTGCAGCGTGAGCTGTTGCAAGGCAAGCTGTGCTTGCAGCTTTTGGCGTTGTGCTTGCAAGTCGCCATCAAACAACTTCACTAAGAGTGTGCCCTTGCGTACAAAAGCTCCTTCTTGAAAATTTAGCTGTATAATACGTCCCGTGATTTCAGGTTGTAGGTTGATGGCTTCATTGCTGATCAGCGTACCACTGCTATTTAAGGTTTGCTGGACGGGTTGTGGCCTTACCACAAACACGTCTACCTGTAGCACACCAGCTCCGCGCCTAGCAAGCATTTGCTGTTGGCGCAGTTGCCGGTCTTTTTGAATTTTATGAAATGCCAACCAGCCAATAGCCAGCACAATAAGCAGAATCCAGAAGAGTTTTTTCATCATTATTCAATATATCATCAGCAAAAACAATCAAAAAATGCCACGTTAAATTACTTAAACAAATGTAGCAAAATCAGGTCAGACGCAGATAGGCGCATCTCATCGATTAAACCAACAATGGCTATATATCTATCAAATCGTGTTGAATGTCAGCAAAAGAAAATAGAAAATCTACATGTACTCATTCGTGCGGGTAGATCGAAAAATTTCCCTGCAGGTAAAAGATTTCTCAAAAATTATATTTTTGCAGTCAAATTAACCTTAAACACTAACCGTTATGTCTGACATTGCAACCCGAGTAAAGAAAATTATTGTAGACAAGCTGGGTGTAGATGAATCAGAAGTTACACCTGAAGCTAGTTTCACTAATGATTTAGGTGCTGATTCACTAGACACCGTTGAACTCATTATGGAATTTGAAAAAGAGTTCAATATTTCCATTCCTGATGAACAGGCCGAAACCATCACCACGGTGGGTCAGGCAATCGCTTATCTGGAAGAACACGTAAAATAGATTTTTTAAACTCCTTGCCAAACGATTAATGGAATTTAAACGCGTTGTAGTTACTGGATTGGGTGCCATTACGCCTGTTGGCAATACTGTTCAAGATTATTGGGCAGGGTTGGTCTCTGGAGTGTCGGGCGCTGATTTCATTACATCGTTTGACACCTCTAAATTCAGAACCAAATTTGCTTGCTTAATTAAGGATTTCGATCCAGCGCAGTTTCTCGACAAAAAGGAATTGCGCAAGATGGATCCTTTTGTGCAGTTGGCCGTCATTTGTGCCGATCAGGCAGTGGAAGATGCACGGCTGAAGGAGGCTTCGCTCGATCCTGATGAGGTGGGAGTGATTTGGTCGTCGGGCATAGGCGGCTTGTTTACCTTGATCGAGGAAATTAAGGGCTTCTACATGGGTGATGGCACGCCTCGGTTTAGCCCATTTTTTATTCCAAAAATGATCATGGACATTGCAGCGGGGCAAATCTCCATTCGCCATGGCTTTAGAGGACCTAATTTTGCCGTAGTCTCGGCTTGTGCATCTTCTACCCATGCCTTGATAGAGGCATTTAACCTTATTCGAATAGGGAAAGCCAAAGTAATGGTCTGTGGGGGTTCTGAAAGTGTTATCAATGAAGTGGCTATAGGAGGTTTCAACGCTATGCGAGCTCTTTCCGAACGTAATGATGATCCCAAAACAGCCTCTAGGCCCTTCGACCTCGATAGAGATGGGTTTGTGATGGGCGAGGGAGCAGGCGGACTGGTATTGGAAGAATTGGAGCATGCACTGGCAAGGGGGGCTCATATTTATGCCGAATTTGCTGGTGGTGGAGCTACTGCCGATGCTTATCATGTAACGGCTCCGCATCCAGAAGGATTGGGCGCTACCCATGTGATGCAACAAGCCCTTGACGATGCTGGCCTTAAGCCCGAAGATATTGATTACATCAATGTGCACGGTACCTCTACTCCGCTCGGAGATGTAGCTGAGGTAAAAGCTATTCAGCAGGTGTTTGGAGAGGCCGCCTATCGGCTCAATATTAGCTCCACGAAATCTATGACAGGGCATTTGTTGGGGGCTGCTGGCGCTATTGAGGCTATTGCCTCGATCCTCGCCATCGTACACAATACCGTTCCCCCAACCATCAATCATTTTACCGATGATCCCGCCCTCGACTCCCGGCTCAATTTTACTTTTAACCAGGCTCAGCAACGGGAGGTGAGGGCTGCCTTAAGCAATACCTTCGGCTTTGGCGGACATAATGCATCGGTAATCTTCAAAAAATTTATTCCCTGAAGTTATTCCAGCCTTGAGCTCAAGTTTGCGTATATGGAGCCGTTGGTTGGGCGTGCATCAAAATCGACAGTTAAAAAAACAACTCAAACAATTGCTCGGATTCACGCCCCGACATTTAAGGCTGTATGAAACAGCCCTTAGCCATCGATCCATCACCGAACATGAAAAAGATAGTAATGAACGCCTCGAATACCTCGGCGATGCGGTACTGGGAGCCATCGTAGGAGATTTTCTATATCACAAATATCCCGGCCGCTCTGAAGGCTATCTTACCGAGATGCGCTCTAAAATGGTAAACCGCCAGCAACTCAATGATATTGCCATAAAAATGGGACTGCGTAAGCTGGTTCATTACGATAAATACAATAGCCTGCTGAAGATTAGCCATATCTTCGGTAATGCCCTCGAAGCTTTGGTGGGAGCTATCTACCTGGATAGGGGTTACGATAAAGCCCGCCAATTTGTATATCAATCTATCATCGCACCTTACATGGATATGGAAACCCTCGAACATACCGAGATCAATCATAAAAACAAATTGTATGGCTGGGCCAATAAATATGGTCATCAATTAACATTTGAGCTGTTGGAAGAAGAAATGAAAGGCGCCCGAAAAATATTCACCGTAGCAGCCATCATCGATGGCAAAATTGTGAGCACGGGAAAAGCTTACAACAAAAAAGATGCAGGACAAATAGCTGCTAAACTGGCTTTAGAAAAACTTGGTCTTATCGAATCTTCCCCGACTGAATAGTCTCTCACTTTCTCTTTAAACATACTAGCTACTGATTACCCAAGCCTACGCCCAATAAATTTTTGGTATCAAAAAGCTGGAAGCATGGGGTAAGCCTTCGCTCATCGCTTACGGCGTGATTCGACAAAAAATGCGAAATGACAAGACAAGATGAGCTCACCTGAGCAAATGTATATCTATAGCAGACTGGCTAATTTTTAACCCTAGATGCAAAACTGAGGCCGATAGATCATGAAATACTTAAGAATGAATGTAAGAGGTCAACTGTTGAATGGTTTGTTCTTGGTGAGAGATAATAGCCTTGATGACATCGTTAATAGAAATCACCCCTACAAGTTTTTCTTGCTGAAAAACGGGCAAGTAACGGATATTGTTGACCGACATGAGTTCCATGCAGTGTTCGATAGAATCCTCTGGTGAAATTCTGGGAAGATCTACTGACATGATTTCTGCTACCGGAGTATCGGCCGAATGTTTACCCTTTAAGATTACTTTCCGAGCATAATCCCGTTCAGTAAGTAATCCACAGTAAGTATTGTTTTCTATAACGAGTACAGAGCCCACGTTTTCCTGGGCCATTATGCGAAGAGCCTCTAATACGGGAGTATCCGGACTTACCCAGATGAGGCGTGGATCTTTGCGGGAGAGAATATTGGCAACATTAATCATGACAGTGGGTTTTTAGGTCTAAGGTCGTCGAGCGTTTTCCCAATATAATGCAAAAAATTGAAAATGCCAACTCTCCCAAAAAATCTTCTCTTCAAGGCCCACTCACATAACCCGAATAGCCAATGGATTCACGTTGTTCAGGTGTTACCTGAAGACTGGCATAGCCTTCGGAACTGATGTTGAGATCCAGCCGATAAACGGTTGTGTTCTCTGATGGAAATAGAGCCAGATGCCAGCTCGATTTGTTGTGGCTGAGCTGGTAGCGATAACGCCCCGTTTTTAAGTGAATACCTCCTTCAGTGGGGTTTAAGGGTGCTGAGTAAGCCCGACCGAAATAGGGGAGATAGGCATACAATGAATCGGGCATCAACTTGAGCACGTAACCGTGATCATTTAATTGAATCATTCCTCCGCGAAGCGGTAGTGCATTTTGGGCATGAAATACCAAAGAGCGCTGCTCGATAGCCTTTTGTAGAGCACGACCCTGTAGCCTGTCTTGTGCATGCAATATCGATATACTACAGGCAGCCAAAATAGAAAATATATATGTTCTTATTGGCCAATGCATACAATATGGTTTTACGGAAATACCTTCAAAAGCCGTGCAAATTTTTGTTTAGAAAATGTTGAACTGTCAAAAAAGATCGGTAAAGATGCGATGAGTAGTTTTCTACTGATGTAAAGGTTTTGAAGAAGTAATTTTGGATATTTGTTTGCCTAATCATATCATTAATCTATTTTACCCATGTGTGGAATTGTCGCTTACATTGGCCATCGGGAAGCCTACCCCGTCATTCTCAAGGGATTGAAACGGCTTGAATATCGTGGATATGATAGTGCAGGCATTGCCTTGATTCAATACCCTCCACACAACCCATCTGATCAGCCAGTGATCACTGTGTATAAGCGCAAAGGCAAGGTGGCGGAATTAGAAGAATATCTTGCTGCGAAAGATTTACATAGCCATGTAGGCATAGGTCATACCCGTTGGGCTACACATGGAGAGCCCAGTGACCGCAATGCCCATCCGCATCTGTCGGGCAATGGGCGGCTGGCCATTGTACATAACGGAATTATAGAGAACTACGCTTCTATCAAACAAGAGCTGCTCAATAAAGATCATGTGTTTCATAGCGATACCGATACTGAGGTATTGATTCATTTCATAGAAGATATTCAGCAAAACAATCAATGTTCACTGGAAGAAGCCGTGCGCATAGCGTTGCGGCGAGTCGTGGGAGCTTATGTGATTGTTATTCTCGATGCTGATCATCCCGATACCTTAATTGCTGCTCGCAAAGGCACCCCATTGGTGATTGGTGTGGGCAAGGGCGAACATTTTTTGGCTTCCGACCCTTCACCCATTATTGAATATACCCAAGAAGTGGTTTTTGTCAATGACTATGAAGTGGCCATCGTGAAAGCCGATGAGTTGGTGTTAAAAAATTTAGGCAATGAACGACAAACGCCTTTTATCCAAAAGCTCGATCTGGAGTTGGCAGCCATAGAGAAAGGAGGATTTGATCATTTCATGCTTAAGGAAATCTTTGAGCAGCCCGATACCATTTTCGATAGCCTGCGAGGCCGATTAGATGAACAACAAGGCAGGATTATCATGCGTGGCGTGGAAGAATACATGCAAAAGTTTATCGATGCACAGCGCATCATCATGGTGGCTTGTGGCACTTCTTGGCATGCAGCACTCACTGCCGAATACATGTTTGAAGAGCTTTGTCGGATACCCGTAGAAGTAGAATATGCTTCAGAATTTCGTTATCGAAATCCGGTGATTCATCCTGGAGATATCGTCATGGCCATCTCACAGTCGGGTGAAACAGCCGATACCTTAGTGGCGATAGAAGAAGCTAAAAGGGCTGGAGCCATTATTTTTGGGATTTGCAATGTAGTGGGGTCGTCTATCGCCAGGGTTTCACATGCTGGAGCGTATACACATGCTGGGCCTGAAATTGGTGTGGCTAGCACAAAGGCTTTTACTGCTCAGCTAGCTGTGTTGTGCATGATCGCCTTAAAAGTAGGCCGTCAAAAAGGCACACTATCAAATGATCGATTTATTCACCTGCTGCACGAGCTGGCATTAGTTCCCGACAAAGTCAAGGAAATCCTTCAACAACATGACCAAATCAAGCATATTGCAGCCAAATATGCTACGGCACGTGATTTCTTATATTTGGGTCGAGGATATAATTTCCCGGTAGCTTTAGAAGGCGCTTTGAAGCTCAAAGAGATCTCTTATATTCATGCTGAGGGATATCCCGCAGCTGAAATGAAGCACGGGCCTATTGCATTGGTCGATGAACACTTGCCTGTATTGTTTGTGGCTACTCGCGATCGCTTTCATGAGAAAATCATTTCCAATATTCAGGAAATAAAGGCCCGTAAAGGCCAGGTGATTGCGGTGATTCATGAAGGAGATGAAGTAGTGCCTCAGCTGGCCAACGAAGTGATGGTAGTTCCTCAGGCCGACGAGATCGTTGCTCCTATCTTAAATGTGATTCCCTTGCAACTGTTGGCCTACTATATCGGCGTGGCCAAAGGATATGATGTAGACAAGCCTCGTAACCTGGCTAAATCGGTTACCGTTGAATAATTGATGACTATGAATCAGATTACCAAACATCCGCTGCAAGCTTTGGGGTATCATTTTATAGACCCCCAATATTTGCCCGAAGGAGCCGATGAATATTATATTCGCAACCAGCAAAACCCACGTCGTCATTATCGCCAGCTCACAGCTTATGAAATTGAAACCTTAGTGCGTAACAACAATACTTCAGACAACTGGAATCATATCTTTGTCGACGATGCATTTGATCCCAGCCTGGTAAAGAATTGCCATTTTTACGGACTCATCCGCATTGGGAAATTAGAGCCTTATTATCTAGAGTTTCATAATCTACGATTGGCTGTGGGATTGTACAACAGCACGATTTGTTCTTCCGATTTAGGAGATAATGTGGTGATCAATCAAGTAAATTATCTTTCTCATTACATCATTGGAAATGAAGTGATCATCACCAATGTCGATGAAATGGCCACTACCGATTATGCCCGTTTTGGTAACGGTATTCTCAAACAGGGTGAGCCTGAATCACACCGCATTTGGCTGGAGATCTGTAATGAAAATGGAGGGCGAAAAGTACTTCCTTTTGAAGGTATGTTGCCAGGTGATGCCTATTTGTGGAGCCGTTTTCGTGACGATGAAGTATTGATGCAAAAGTTCCTGGAATTCACTGCTCGGCAATTTGATCATCGCCGGGGATATTATGGTGAAGTAGGTGATCGCACCGTAATCAAGAGTTGCAAGATCATTAAAGACACACGTATTGGCTCAGATGCATACATTAAAGGAGCGAATAAAATAAAAAATATCACGATTAATAGTAGTGCAGAAGCGCCTTCTCAAATTGGTGAAGGATGTGAATTGGTGAATGGTATTATTGGTTACGGATGTCGAGTGTTTTATGGGGTAAAGGCCGTTCGATTTGTAATGGCTTCCCATTCTAATTTAAAATATGGTGCACGATTAATTAATTCGTATTTAGGCAATAATGCCACCGTATCTTGTTGTGAAGTGCTGAATTCTTTAATCTTTCCAGCACACGAGCAACATCACAATAATTCATTTTTGTGTGCAGCATTGGTCATGGGGCAAAGCAATATGGCTGCAGGTGCAACTATTGGGTCGAATCATAATTCTCGAGGAGCCGATGGCGAAATTATTGCAGGAAGAGGTTTTTGGCCAGGATTGTGCGTAAGTCTCAAACACAACTCGCGTTTTGCTACATTTACTTTGATTGCCAAAGGCAATTATCCAGCAGAAATTGACTTGCAAATTCCTTTTTCATTATTGGTTCATGAAGAAAGTGAAAACCGCTTGAAGGTGATGCCTGGCTATTGGTTTCGTTACAACATGTATGCTCTAGCTCGAAATGCATGGAAATATCAAGATCGCGATCAACGAACAGAAAAGATTCAATATTTAGAATATGATTTCTTAGCGCCTGATTCGGTCAATGAGATGCTGCATGCTCTTCGCTTGATGGCTTATCATACTGGCAAGGCCGTTGCAGCACATCGGCATGCTCACGCTTCTTTTTCTGAGGCCGAATTTATTCAATTGGGTGAATCCATCTTACAGACACATGATCCCATCCTTCAGAAAATAGAAATACCTTATGAAGGGCTCGAACATTCTTCACGTAACAATATTTTTATCAAAATTGCAGCAGGCTATCAGTCATTTATAGATATGATTCATTATTATGGCGTGAAAAATTTGTTACCTATTTTTGAACAACTTGAATTTTCAAGCTTGCTAGATTTCTTTCAAGACGTTAGTTTGGAACCATGGGAAAATGTGGGTGGGCAATTGGTTCCTACACGTTATCGGCAACAATTGATTCAAGATATTCACGAATCAAAAATAAATAGTTGGTCTACTTTACATCATCGCTATCGAGAATGGGCAGATCAATATCTGCTGGAAAAGCAGCGTCATGCAGCAGCGGCATTGCTTGCCTTGCATCGGCTTTCTGCAGAGCACATAAATCGTTCTGTGCTTATTGATTGGCTACAAAGATTCATACACATCCAACAGTGGATAGATCAACAAATTTATCTTTCACGAAAAAAAGATTACGACAATCCTTTTCGGAAAATGGTGTATGATAATGAACAACAGATGGAAAAAGTGCTGGGTAGATTAGAGGATAATCCTTTTTTAACCTGGAGTCGAGAACTTTCGGCAGGTTATCAACAACATGCCCAACGTTTGATGCAGCGTTGGGAGGTAAAGGTGGGATAAGTGATTTGTTAACAATAAAAATCTTTAGAAGATGAAAGCCGTTATCATTGAACAGTTTGGCAGTGTAGATCAGTTAAAGCTCATCGATATGCCCAGGCCTGAGCCGGGTTCAGGAGAGCTGTTGATTCGCAACTTAGCTATTTCTGTTAATCCTGTCGATGCTAAGATTCGTGCAAATGGCACCTGGGCACAGATTACCCTGCCTGCAATATTGGGTTACGATGCAGCAGGTGTAGTAGAAGCAGTAGGAGATCACGTATCGGATTTTCGTTTAGGTGATGAGGTGTTTTATACTCCATCCATTCACGGTAATTCCCGTGGTACTTATGCAGAATTTACGGTTGTGCCAGCAGCTATTGTGGCGCATAAACCACAAGGTATTTCCTTTGAAGAAGCAGCAGCCATACCTTTAGCTGGAGGTACGGCTTGGGAAGCTATTGTGCGACGTTTGCAGGTGAAACCCGGTGAGACCGTGTTGATTACTGCGGCTGCAGGTGGTGTGGGTTCTTTCGCTGTACAATTTGCCCGCATCGCTGGTGCTCGGGTGATTGCTACGGCCAGTGAACACCATCACGACTTTGTGAAACAAATAGGTGCAGATGCTGTGTTTGACTATCACCAGCCCGATTTTCATCAACAAATTCTGGCATACAACCAGGGGCAACGCGTAGATGCAGCTTTCGACATTCAAGGTAATCCAATTATAGGCGGCGTGCTCGATCTGGTGCGCCCCTTTGGGCGACTAGCTTGTATTTTACCACCAGCAGGTAATCTTTCACCACTCTATCATCAAAACCAAACCCTTTATGGCATCTTCTTAACGCGTGAAAGAAAACGCCTGGAGGAAATGCGACCCTTGTTTGAATGGGGTAAAGCCAAGGCCTGGGTGGAAGAGGTCATGCCTTTTTCAGTAGAAAATCTCCGTAAAGCACATGAGCGTATGGATCAAGCACATGGAAGGGGAAAGATCGTGCTAAAATTCTGATTCATTTCCACGCTGTGCATCATGAGATAAGCCCTCGCATAGAGGGCTTTTTTAATATCATAAAAAACATTATTTTTCGGTAGATCCAAGTATAGCAGCATCAAACCACCTAATGAGGCAACTTATACTCTGCTATTTAGTTTATTGCTTAATTGTGCCCTGGGCAACTCGTGCACAACCATTTACTGCTCGCTATTTTTCGATCAGTCAGGGAATGCCTTCTCAGGCCGTGTACAATTGCGTGCAAGATAAACGTGGATTTTTATGGATAGCTACCGAAAATGGTATAGCCCGATTTGACGGATTTCAATTTCGCCATTATGGCATTGCTGATGGGCTTTTAGATTCCGATATTCTGAGTGTGCTTATTGATAGCACGGGTACAGTTTGGGCTTTGCCTTTTCAAAAAGCTCCTGTTTATTACGATGATTCTACAGATTCTTTTCACCCATTGAAAACCCTTTTCGAGAAAGATTTTCGGAGCTACAGGGGATTTGTACTTTCTGATACCGATGTAGCTATTTCTGATATTCATGGGCAGACATATGTGATTGATTCACGTGATCGGCAAATTACTGATAGCTTATATTTCTCTGCATTAGTCAATCATTTATTTAAATTCGATCAACAAACATATGGCGTTTTACTTCCCAAAAAATATTTACTTGTTCGTCAGCATCGAGTCATTGCACAGAAATCATTACCATTTTACGTACGCTTTTCTTTAGCCCAACAATCAACTCTATATTGTGGAAATCATAATCGGCTACTTAAAATTGACGCCAACACAGGTAAGATTTTGCGCATTCGACGATTGCCTTTTGCCATCCGTCAAATCGATAAAGCGCCTCTGGGTATTTATGTAACCAGCCTGCAAGGAGAAGTATATTTATTGGATACCGTTCATTTACGCTTGCAACAAAAAATCTGGCAAAATGGATCTGTGAACGAAGTGTATGATCCAGGAAAAGGCTTAGTTTGGATTAGTACCAAAGAACAAGGGCTCATTATGCTTCGTTCTCAACAGATCAGTAGTATATTACAGCAAGTAGATCCTCAAGCGGCCAATTGGAATGCTGTACTTGCAACGGATGACAACATCATTGCTGGTAACAACCATGGTGAAATCTTTATTCAACATGGGCAATATATACATAAAGTAGCACTTACTACATCTCTAAATATAGATGCTTGGATAAGGGATATTTTTTATAATAAACCTTATTTTTTGATTGTTTCACAACTTGGGTTATATCAATTCAAACCCGGGAAACGTCTCATACATATATTTCCCCAATATCAAGGCTTTAAAACTGCAGCCCGCTTAAACGATAGCACGTATTTTTTAGGTACACATGGCAAGCTTTTTCTTTGTTATTATCATCAAGGAATTTACCATTTACAGACATTACATACGGGTAAACGCATTACAGCTATTGCACCAATTTCTGCTGAAGAATGCTATGTAGGTAGTGAAGACGGTGTGTATCATTTCCTTAAAGGGCAAATGATCAAATTGAATATTGATGGAAGAATTGGTCAACAAAAAATTCATGCTTTAGCCATTGATCAACGGAAATGGATTTGGGTAGCATATGGAGGAGATTCTTTACTCGCTTTTCATCGAGGTAAGTTGATGTTGGCTATACGTACTGGCGAGCATTTTCCGGGGAATATAATCAAATGTTTGTATGCCGATGGAAACTATATCTGGGTAGGCACCAACAATTGCTTGGGAAAAATTCAGGTAGTATATCGTACTGATGTGCACGTGCAAACCACATTTTTCTCTTTGAGCGATGGGCTTGCTGGCAATCAAATAAACGATATCGAAAAAAATCGAGGCAGGCTTTATGTAGCTACTTCAAACGGCATTAGTTATTTCCCAGATACCTTATCGATTCCAGCTACTGATATCCCCGTGTATATCATGGGTATACATGCAGGCAAGAAGCATTTTACAGGTACGGAAAACATACATCCAGTTTTCTCGTATCGAGAAAATCATGTTCGCATCGACTTAGCTGCAGTAGATTATTCTGGACTTCCTGGAGTATGGTTTAGATATAAACTTAATGAACATAAATGGGTAATTTCCAAAGATCCTACAGTTTATTTGTATGAATTACCACCTGGTAACTACACTTTTTTCGTTCAAGCTATCCGGCGCGATGGATTACCTTCTGCATGGCTAACTCGTTTTTCTTTTGAGATTCAAGCGCCATTTTTTGTAAAACCCATTTTTTGGATCACCCTATTATCTATCTTGTTTATAACGGCTGGTACCATCACCTGGCAAACGTTGCGAAAAAAACATCAACGACGAATAAAAGAATTAGAACAGCAGAAAAAATTAATGGACTTAGAAATGCAAATGATGCGGGCACAAGTGAATCCACATTTTATTTTCAATACATTGAATGCTATCAAACAAATGATTTATGATAAAGAAATACAACAAGCTACTAAATACCTTGATAAATTTAGTGCATTTCTTAGAGCAAATATATACACGAGGCAAGATGCATTGATCTCATTACAGCAAGAATTAGAATACCTCAAGCAATATTTGGAGTTGGAAAAACTTCGATTTGGCGATCAATTTGATTATCAAATAAAAGTGAATCAATTTCTTGAATCTATGCAATTTCAAGTTCCTGCTTTGATTTTACAACCCATCGTGGAAAATGCTATTAAGCACGGCATCCGTAAACTCAAACACCAAAAGGGCTACATCGAGGTACAAGTTACAGCAAGTGAGAATATCTGTTATATTCGGATCACAGACAATGGTCCTGGCTTGCCCAATCATTTAAATGGTATTGAAGAGAGTGCAGAAGGCAAAGGATTGGCTATTACCCGAAAAAGAGCCGAATGGCATGGCATTCGTTTTTATTTACATACCAAACAGGTGGGCTCAGAAACATTTACTGAAGCTGTTTTTGAAATTCCTATTTTCAAATCTACAGTTGTATGGCATCAGTCAATTGCTATATCATAGACGATGAGTTTAGAAGCATCAGGCTTATTAAGTCGATGTTGAAAGATCATTTTCCAGAGATCAACATGATTGGCTCACAAACCGATGCTCAGCTTGCCTTGATGCAGGTGAAGCAGTTATTGCCAGATTTGTTATTTCTAGATATCCATATGCCCGATTTAGATGGATTTACCTTGCTGAACATGATTGGGCAATACAATCCTGAGGTAGTCTTTGTTACTGCTTATCATGAATATGCACTTCAAGCTTTTGATGTGCGAGCAGCTGGTTACCTTACTAAGCCTGTGCAAACCGAAAAATTTATAGAATGTGTACATCATGTGGTAGAGCGTATTCAACTTAAAAAAAATGCATTACCACTTCAGTTAGAACAACATTTACCATTGCAGAGTAATGAGAAGAAAAAAATTATGCTTCCTGTAGGCAAAGAAAGATTATTAGTCTACCCCGCAGAGATCGTTTATTTGGAAAGCGAGGGAAATTATACCCATATTCATTTATTCGAACAACGACACGTTTTAGTGTGTAAGCAGATAGGACAGTTGCAGCAAGAGCTAGCCACATATTCCTTGGTGCGCGTGCACCATCGCTATGTAGTAAATCTTACCCATGTGGCACGTTATGTGGCCGGGGCTTCCAGCTATGTTATTTTGCGTAATGGAGTGAAAATTCCCATTTCTCGCCGACAAAAAGAGGATTTTCTCAAAGCTCTCCACGAATACACGCATTCACAAAACCAGAGATGAACTACCCATTCTACTCACTCATGCGAAAGGATCGCTAGGTATACAATTTCTCAATCCAGTTATACAATTGCTGGCTCGTTATACATAAAGACAAGCAAAATTTGCTTAGATGTGTGTTCATGTCTGTAAGCACACCGAAGGTAAAACACCAACCTATGAGAATAAACGGTTTACTCCAATCTTTGAAAAGATGGACCTTATGGGGAGCAGTATGGGCTTTTCATGCATGGTTTGTTAATCCCCTTTACTTGATGGCTCAAAGCAATGAGGCGTCTGTGGGAACGGCCATTCAAAATGGTGTTCGAGAAGATTCCACCTTCACTTCAATGAGATCCGCTGGTCGTCCGATTACGATTAAATCCGTTACTCCGATTCAATTTCAATTTTATGGAACGCCATTTGGTACCAGTTCGCATGTAACCGATGCTAAACCAGATGGTTGGCTCATGCCACAGTTTGGTTTTAGTGTATTCAAGTCGTCTCCGAATAGACCTAGATTTAGCGGAGCTCCGCAGCAGGGCCGTTACGTGGTCGACAATATTGCCGCAGGGTCTAAGCTTACCAAAGCCGATGCTGCACGCAATATGCGATCCAGGTGGGGACTTAACCTGCAAGCGAGTTCATATGCTTTTACCCCGCATCATTTGCTCGATGGTTATGAGAATAAGGTGAGCACATTTACTGTTACAGAAGTGAGCCGAAAAAATTGGAATCTGCTGTTTCTGAGCCTGAGCCCCGTATTTCAATTGGAGAGTGATGCTATAGACATCGCTTTTCAGGCGGGCCCTTCGTTGGTACAAACGCAAGCGCCCGCATTCCAACAGGGAGATACGGGGCGGCAAGCATTGTATCAAGACTATCATGTGCCAAATGATTTTAAAAAATGGCGTATCGGTGCAGAGGGGAATGTGCGCATACAATGGCGGCCGCTAAAGTCTTTTCCACTTGGCCTGTTTCTACAAGGGGGTTATAATTGGCAGCCGAGTTATTCATTTTTGGTTCGGGAACGCGACATCAGTAAAGTTAATTTCAATTTGAGTCCCGATGAGATTCGTTTTCAGCTGAGTAATGCTCAGCTGGCTCCCTTTGTAGAAAAATCATATTCCATACCCCACGGCTTTTTTCAGGGGCATATTGGACTGTCGATTGTTTTTAGACCTACTAATAAGACGACGCGGCCACAAACATCGCGTATGCAGCAGGGGAAGCCGGGTAAATCGGGGAGGGGAGTAGAGCAGGCGATTGTTTTTAGACCCACTAATAAGACGACGCGGCCACAAACATCGCGTATGCAGCAACCTCAACCTGAGTTTCGCATTGTGTTAGACCAGCCCAGGCCGCGGGCTGTATTTCGCAGTGCCGAGCAAATCCCAGCTTTTCGCTGGCATGTAGTAGGTGAGGCTCCACCCAATGGCCAATATCTAATAGAAATATTTCAGTTGAATGATCGGGGTGAAATAAGTTCGCAAATAGCTTCCAGTGTTCTTCGGCAAGATCAACCCTATCGCTTGCCCACAGAAGCGTTCAGCAAAATGCGCGAGTCGCAACGTATCCGTTATTACCAATGGAAAATAACCGAAACCAACACAGGTACTTCATCTCCATATGCCACATTTTCTGTACAAGGTGCCAGTTGCGGAACGGTAACCGATTCAATTCAAATCACTTGTGATGGATGGGATGTGAAAACAGGCTTGCCTAAATACACCGTAAAAATATGTTTAACGAATCATCCCACTCAAAGTACTTCGGGTTGTAATGTAGATTATACCAGCATTGCGTCAAGCAGTGGTGGCAGTATTTCAGGCTTGAGTCCAGCTTTTTCTTTATCATCCCCACTGACCATATCTCCTAATGGCACTGCTTGTTTTACGTTTACCTACATTCCTGCAAGCCTCAGCCAAAGTACTGCTTCGTTTACAGTTTTTGGAAATTGGCAAGATCAGCTTGGCAACACAGCCAATTTACTTACGGGAGATTCATTGAAATCTTGTGTTTGCCATGCTTGTGATAGCTTAGATATTCAATTGTCTACTCCGCAAGTGCAAATGCAATCTGCCGATCCGCATTTGTTTACCATCACAGGTACGGTTACTGCAACGCCGCTTCCAGTATATGCCCTAGAGTTTTGGATAGCTTCATTTTCTTATACCGCTAAACCCGGCGGATGTACGACAGGGGTGGATAGTATAGAACACAGTGGGGTAATTGTGGGTACAGGCACTACAGTGAATGGAAGTAGTTCCAATCTAGTATTTGGCAATGCGTCGTTTGGAAATCCCAATGTGTTTAAGCTATTGAAATGGATGAGTAGTCCTTCACCCATTCCACCGAACACGCCTATTCCATATCAATTAGTGTTGGGGTTGCCAGCACCATTGGCAGGGCTCGATCCATCTTGTTGCCAGATAGAATACACAGTGTGCTTACAGGTTCGTGTGTTTTATGATAGCTGTAAATCTTGTGTCAAAACGATATGTTTCAGTTTTCACAATTGACCCATTACAATGCCATAAGCTATGAAACCAATGATGCGTAAATATATTTGGTTGCTCGGTTTTCTCGGTGTATTGCCGGGGTTATGCCAAGGACAACAATGGCAAGGCAGCTGTTATTTAGGTGGCAATAGCAGTTATCCAGTTAATGTGAGTCTTGTTAGTAGCACCGGAACCCCTCTCGATAGTATTCAGTCGGGCATAGATTTTAATCTCAATATTAGCTTGCCAGGTTTAAGTGTAAGATGCCCAAATGGGTCTTATACAGTTTCCATTCAAACATCCGATAACCTGGTTATAGGTAGTCAACCACCTAGTAGCACAACCCAGTTTACCCAAACCACTTCCACCCCTCTTGTATATTCCAATAGTACACCCATATCCACAAACAATGGTATCGGCTTCAATGTTCCTTTTCATTTTTTGCCTGGTACCACCTGCAATAGAGAGCTGGGCACTTTTAAGGTTAAGATTAAAACCAGCTGTGGCGACAGTTGTGTGGTAAACGTTTCGCTAAGAGCCATTGCTAAAAACTATTGGAAAGTGACTAAGCAACGAATATGGGGAAATCTCTCTGGAGGCTATGTACTGTGGCGGATTGTTGTGCAAAATACCAATCCCAATCCTGGCATAGGAGATCTCAATATTTATAGTGGTACCTTGCAAGATGTCGTCTCCGGAACGAGTGTCATTACTGCGGTGAGTGCTAGTGGTGTTACTGGATTGGGCACGAATACGGCAACCTGGAATACGGGCTTTATTTCTGTATACTCTTATTATGTATTTTATGATGTGTGGACGAAAAGTTGTGATTCTGCAGGCACGCTCATCCAGAATTGTGTAAATTATTCTTTTTGCTTAGGCAAGCCTACTGTGGGAGTGGGTAATCCATCTAATCCGAATCCTTCACCCACTGCTCGTACCGTACCCAGCCCCTCGTCTACTGTGCAAATACCTCAACCAAACATCAAACTATGTTGTGATTACATTTCGGGTCAGGCATGCGATACGGTAACTTTGGTGAAAGAACCTAATTACTCAATTTGCTTCGATAAGACCAGGCCTAATGCTCAATATATCAACTGGACTCAAGGATGTGAAGAATTTTATCATATTTCTGCTTGCGGAAATTGTGGCTCTAATGTGCCCCTCGATTCCATTGTGATTACCGATACTTTCCCGTCTGGCATTCAAGTAACCAGCATGACGATAAGCTCTCCATTATCTGGTACACTTCAGGTAGGCAGCAGTACTTTTTCAATTTCTGCTGGGACACCACAAACCATTTCATTTTCTTCTCCACCTTCTAACTTTGTATTTACTACCACGCCGGGGCAAACTTTACTCAATCAGTGTATTACTATTGATGTGAAATTTACCATTACGGCTCCTGCGGGTACTACGGTTAAGAACTGCGCGCACATCAATTATACCAATGCCAGTTTTTCAGACACGGTAAATAATTGTGGCCAATTTATTCCCGGCTCAAGTTATCAAGGAGCTGCAATAAGCTGCGATAGCTTTATTGTGCAGCAACCTAAACCTATACCTTTCATTAAAAAATGTATTCGCAATGGCCAACAAAGCTATAATGTGGGCGATGTAATCCCCTTCCAGATCGTGGTAATCAACCATGGGAGTGCACCTTTAACTGGTTACACGCTCAATGATTTTCTGGGTAGTCCACAAAATCTGCAATTGGTACCAGGCAGCGTTTCTTATACTTATGGAATGGGAAGCTTTAATGTATACTACCCCTGGAATTGCTTCCCCAATATTCCAAACCCCATTCATGATACTACACCGCCTTCCTGGGTAACCAATACCAGTACTCCGCCGCAAAACTTAATCTGGAGCATTAGTGGCATGCCCGGGAGCTGCTATTTGGATAGTGCTTATTATTTGATCATTCAGTTTGATGCAGTGGTTTTGCCGCAATCGTTTGGCAATTATATCAATACAGCTACACTCAACGGTCCTGGATATACTGCTAATTCTTCGGCGCCTTATAATGTATTGCGTATAGCTAAATTAGATGTGACGAAAAAAGTAGGCCTCAATGGGCAATGGGGGAATAGTGGGTATGTCAATCCTGGACAAAACTTTCAATATCAAATTTCGCTGTGTAATGTAGGAAGTGTAGCACTCAATCATTTGCAGGTGCAAGATGCACTTCCGGCTTGCGTGAGTTTGCTGGGTTGTAGCGGTTATGTGTTGGATGCGCAGGGACAACAACATCCGATATCAGGCATGAGTTGCACGGCTCCCAATTTTAGTTTCCCGACCTCCACTGCCATACAGCCCGGAGAATGTGCGGTGCTGATTTTACAGGTACAACGTAAACCACAAGATACAAGTGCACAATGCTGCAATCCTCTGGCTAGAGGGAAAGGTACGAGCACAGATGCGGTATTGCAAACCATACAAGATGAAGACGGCCCCGTGTGTGTGAAGTCGGCAGCTTGCTGTGATTTAGAAAGGTTCAATATTAAATTACAAACACAAGGTATTGCAGGATCGGTGGGTAACTTCAGTTTATGGGTCACTGCTGGCAATCTACCTATTCAGGAGATAGACATTAGCTTGATGGATGTGCATGTACAATATACATATCCCGATTGTAAACCCGCACAGTTGGGTGATCATTTCATGCATTTAACCACAACGGCAAACACATTGGGAGGCGCATTGGTATTGACCAATCCCAATCCACCATTCGTCAATCATCAGCTTACTTGGGGATTGGGAACCCCACTCAACATGAATACGGGAGTGAATATTCCGCTTTCGCTTGTTTTACCCAATAGCTTATCGGTGCCGTGTTGCAGTGCTCTTGTATATTTTTGCTTGAAAGTACATGTGAAAGATGTAAACTGTAGAGAATGCGAGAAAGTAGTGTGCGGCTTCTTTACTATTCAGCCTGCCGGTGGGCAACCTGGCGCTTCATCAATCATTCAGCAGCAGGTAGGATGTGTGGGTTGTGAACAACAGGGAAAACTGTAGCTTCATTAGCCAACAACTTACAGCAAATTTTTCCAGGTGGTTTCTATTCTCAACAGCATTGCTCATTTTGGGTAATGCTGATTTTTTATTCGATTAGATTTTTATAAACTATAGATGGATAATTTATTTAATGGTTTGTTAATTTTATTATTTAATTATTTGCTTAAATAAAAAATATTCCTACTTTTGCATAGGATAAAGAAAAAATGATTTGGGTAGGAAGTTTTACTGAATCTTTTACATCATAAAATATTTTCAGATGAAAAAACGCAATACATGTATTCGCGTGTATGCCGATCCGAGGCAGATTCAAGATGGACGTAAAAAGCTAAAAGCTTCAGCCAAAGGCATTCAGGTATTGAGTCGGTTGTTGAATTTGTGTGGAAATGAAGTGCGAATGCAAATTCTATATCTGCTGTATGCAGAGGATCAACTTTGTCCATGCGATTTGAGCGATATGTTGGGCATGAGTATACCGGCCGTTTCACAACATTTGCGCAAGCTTAAAGATGCGGGGTTGGTGACTACTCGACGTGCAGCCCAGACGATATTTTATCGTATTGAACCAGCGCATTTGCCTTTGTTAAAGCCCTTTTTTGCCTACATTGAGCAACATCAATTGTCTATCAAGCTAGCTGATTAATACTTATAAAACTAAACGCATTATGAAAAAGTCGTTTCTTGGTCTTTCGGTCTTCACAGCTATTGCGGCTTCCTTATGTTGCATTACACCTGTACTCGCCATTTTAGCGGGGAGCACGGGTTTGGCTTCGAGTTTTTCTTGGTTATCCCCTGCTCGTCCTTATTTGATTGGACTCACGGTTGCGATATTAGCCATTAGCTGGTATCAACATTTGAAACGAAAAGCTAGCCTACGTCGCTTATCGGCTGCAGCGGCCGATGAGAGTGGTGAAAATGGTTTGACAGCGTCGTTGGGCGCAGCAACAGTAGTAGATTGTGCTTGTGAAGAACCCAATCGCTCATCTTTTATGCAATCCACTACATTCTTAATACTCGTCACTTTGTTTGCTGCTTTATCCATTGCTTTTCCATACTATGGTGGGTATTTATTGGGGTCGTCTCGCTCTCATGTTGCACAGGAACCTTCTTCACAGATGATAGCTATGGGTGCCGTGGCAGATATGAGTAAGCCTACAAAAGCCATCTTGAGCATTCCGAGCATGGATTGTGAGGCATGCGCACGGGGAATTCAACATGTAGTTACACAACTGCCTGGCGTGAAAGATGCGCGTGTGAGTTTTCCCGATAAAAAGGCTTGGATTAGTTTTGATCCTCAGGTTGTACGGTTAGAACAAATCGATTCTGCCATCAATGCTACGGGTTTCCCGGTGCAAAAGCAGGAAATTGTTTCTCACTAATCAATGAAGCCCGACGAAGAAGAAATGGCTTTATGCATCTGATGGGCTAAGCATTTTGAGATCTCAGCATGGCAAGTAATTCAGGCAGGGTGGCGGATTGATATCACACGAAACTCGATACAGAGCGTTTATCCATGTTTTTTAAGCATCATTTTTTACACAATCAAAAAATAAAATCATGAGTGAATCTGCATCCGATCTTCAAACGGCTCGATTGGAAATCAGTGGCATGACCTGTACGCATTGTGCAGTAACTATTCAAAAATTGTTATTGCGAAAGGCGGGTATTCAAGATGCGCAGGTTCAGTTCCCGGCAGGTACTGGAGAAGTGCGTTTTGATCCTCATCAGGTCAATATCGAGCAAATCAAAGCCCTAATCGACCAAACCCCTCAATACCGAGTGCAAAAAATTGAGATCGTGCAGCAAGGTCGTTCTCGGGATTCGGGGCATGCCGATTATCAGCTTATTATTATTGGAGGCGGATCGGCGGCGTTTGCTGCTGCAATTCGTGCTGAAGAGTTGGGCATCAGTACGTTGATGATCAACGAAGGCTTACCTATTGGCGGAACATGTGTGAATGTGGGTTGTGTGCCTTCGAAAACGCTCATTCGTAGTGCGGAAGCAGCTTTTCATGCTCAGCATAGCTTTTTTGCTGGCATAAAGCCTAAAGGAGCAGACATAGATTTTGCTCGGGTGATTCAAGATAAACATGCATTGGTTGAAAACCTTAGGCAGCAGAAATATCTAGATGTGGTGCGAGATTTTGCACGATTGAAAATTATTACCGGTCGTGCTAAGTTGGTCGATGACCATACGGTGGTGGTCAATGAGCGCGAGTCATACAGGGCCGAGGTCATCCTGATTGCCACGGGTGCACGTCCTAATATTCCCCAGATTCCGGGTTTAGAAGAAGTGGGATATTTAACCAATAGAACCTTATTTGATCTTACCGAAAAACCAGAAAGCCTCACCATCATGGGTGCCGGATACATTGGCTGTGAAATTGCCATGGCGTATCGGAGGCTAGGCGTGAAGGTTCGCATCATTGAATTTACAGATCGGGTGCTGCGCAACCAGATGCCCGATATCAGCGAAGCCCTTATGCGATATATGCAGGAAGAAGGCATTGAGATATGGCCAAATTTTCGGGCAAAAAAATTTGAACGCGATGCCACAGGAATACATATCTATGGAGCGTTTTCGGATGGCCGCACTCACCATTTTGTAGAGCCCGGGCATGTGGTGGTAGCTACCGGTATTCGGCCTAATGTAGACAATCTGGGTTTGGAATCGGCAGGTATTCGGCTGGCTTCCAATGGGCATATTGAAGTGAATGCCTACATGCAAACCAGTGTGCCACATATTTATGCTATCGGAGATGTGGCCAATACGCCAGCCTATGTGTATACGGCTGCTTATGAGGGCAAGATAGCGGTGAATCATGCATTTACCTCAGATCAGGAAAAGGTCGATTATCGGGTGTTGCCATGGGTGATTTTCACGGATCCTCAGGTAGCTGGAGTGGGTTGGGATGAAGCACAGGCCGAAAAAGCAGGGGTGCCCTATGAAGTGAGTAAGGTTGCCTTAAGCGAAGTACCTCGTGCCTTGGCTGCACGCGATACTCGAGGCTTTATAAAGCTCATTCGCCAGCCTGAAACCGATGAGCTATTGGGCGCACGAGTAGTAGCTCCAGAAGGAGGAGAATTGATCATGACGTTGAGTTTGGCGATTAAATACCGTATCCCCGTGCAAGAGCTTGCACATCAACTCTTCCCCTACCTTACTTTACAGGAAAGTATTAAGTTGGCGGCGATCTCCTTTACCAAAGATGTGGCTCAGCTGAGCTGTTGTGCCAGCTAAAATAGCTCTAATTAACTAGGGAATAGGTGGCCTGGTGAGTTGTGTATGTGCACTAAATTTTTTAGCTTGCTACCTATATTTCCTCGTTAATCTATTGGGCCCATGTTAGCTACTCAAATATGCCAGAAAGGAAATGCTTTTTATTTTGTGGCTTACCCCGCTGAAGATCTTTTGCGTCGAATCAAATTTGTAAGCCGCTTTTATCAGGAAAGTCGAGACCTGGCACCTCGGCAAGAAATTGCTCCAGCCGATGAAGTAGGGCAATTTATTGCGAAAATTGAGCGAACAGACGATGCTTTTCAACGTGAGGTCTCCAGGCGCAAGATTCTGGATATTGAAAACTTTTATGAAACCGCCGAGAATCAACCGCCCATCCCTGGAACTGTACTGCTTTTTAGTCGAGAAAAACTACAATTCGAGCCTATATCGGGTTTTGAGCATATGGGCAACTTGCACGAGCCGCAAGAGCATTTTTTAATTATCGATGGGCAACACCGCTTGGCCGCCTTGCATTTTTATTTGCAAAAACATCCCGAAGAAGCCAGAATGGATGTGCCTTGCATCATCTTCGACGGCAATACACAAGATTTTGCCATCGAAATGTTTGTCGTCATCAACAGCACACCCACCCGCATCAATAAAAGTCATTTAGTGGATTTGTATGAAAAAATTGCTTGGACTACGCCCGACAAGCAAATGGCGGCCATCATATCAAAATGGCTTTATGAGCGCGATGACAGCCCTTTGCAATACAAGATTAACCGTTTAGGGAGCAAGAGCCGACAAAAGAAATGGATCTTGCAGGCCGAGCTTTTCAACGAGCTCTTTCGGTGGACTAAAGGGTGGGAGGGAACTAAATCAGAAATGAGGAAAGAGGCCGAATGGCGCTATGCCGTGTTACGCGATTTTTTAAAGGCCGCTTCCGTAGTCTGGGGCGATATCTGGGGACATGAACGCTATATGGTCACCAAGCCAGTTACTTTAAAGGCCATGATTCGGGTGGCCATCGAATTGGCTCGTAATGGCCAGGCTGAGCCAGAAGAAGGTCGGGTAGAGCGTTGGATCAGCTTATTACAGCCCTGGACAAAAGAGAAATCGCGATTTCAAATGACCGGTTTTTACGAAAGGTTTGCTGCACGAGGGCAGGTAGAGCGCACGCAACGCATCTTCTCGGAATTGTGGCGTTTGTTGGCTGTTGAAAGCTGATCAGGAAAAGGGATTGGTAGCCCAGTAATTGTGAATAGCGCTATGCAAGTTGCTATCGGGCAAGGTGAGCTCTCCACGCAAGGGTTGTTGAAGCAAATGTTTGATCTCATCAGGAGAGAGCTCCTGGCCAAGTAGAAACATGAGTTTAGTAATTGCTGCTTCAAAAGTCATGTCATATCCACTCACTACGCCAATTTCGAGTAGCTTTTCGCTCGTTTCGTAACGTCCCAATTCCACTGAGCCTCCATCGCATTGGGTAATGTTGAGAATGATTTTTCCTTTTTTGATTGCTCGTTGCAAACTGCGGATAAACCAAGGTGCTGTAGGCGCATTTCCACTGCCAAAGGTTTCCAAGACAATGGCTTTACTGTTAGGTGTGTTGAGTATAGCATCGACCGTCTGCGGAGTAATTCCAGGAAATATTTTTAATACACTCACATGAGGGTTGAGTTTTTTATGAAAACGAATGGGAGCCGTTGGTGGAGGTAGAATAAAAGGATGATGATATTTGATGCTGATACCAGCCTCGGCTAGGGGCGGATAATTCATGGAATAAAAAGCCTCAAATTTTTCTGCATTATATTTTTTGGTTCGGTTTCCTCTAAATAGTAAAAAGTCGAAGTAGATGCATACCTCTGGTACAGCTGCATGGTTGTTGATACGAGAAGCCGCAATTTCTAAAGCAGTAATGATGTTTTCCTTTGCATCTGTACGAATTTGACCGATAGGCAGTTGTGAGCCAGTGAGCACAACCGGCTTATTTAAGTTTTCCAACATGAAACTCAGGGCAGAAGCGGTAAAGGCCATGGTGTCGGATCCATGCAAGATCACAAAACCATCGTAATACAAATAATGTTGTTCGATGATTTCTACCAATTCTACCCAACGCTCTGGATGCATGTTGGAAGAATCAATAGGTGGGCGAAAGGCATGCACAAAAAAATGATAGCCCAGCCGATACAATTCGGGTAAATGGTTACGAATTTCACTAAAACTAATGGGTCGTAAAGATCTGCTTTTTTCATCGTAGATCATTCCTACCGTACCGCCGGTATATATAATCATCAACTTGGTCATCTCAATTGGTAAAATTCCTGATTTTCTGATTAGTGGAAATATAAATTTTCGTTTGTGTTATTGAATAAGACAAACGTAGATGGGCATAAAATGTAGATCGTTACAAATTTATGGTGCAGGTATCGTAATGCCCAGTTGTTGCAAGTTGGCTTGGGTAATGGTAGGTGATTGATGCTGACGAATGCGGTTGGCTACCCATTCTCCCACACGTAAAGCCTCTTCGCGACTGCGGAATAGGTGATGGCCTGGTATAGCAGGAATTTGATTTTGGTAGATGAAAGGATGTTGATTTACCCAAATCTGATAGCCCCAGCCAGAATCAACCTGCATAGGTTTTACTTCTACCACCAGGGAGTCGGCCGCTTGATTGGCAGGGAAACGAGCATGCCTAGTGAATAACACATATCCGATAAACACCATTACCAATATGATGCCTCCAACAAATGTGAAGAAGCGATATTGATCGGGAGAATGGAAAATATTTCCTTTTCTCACCATAGTTTAGTCATCGGTTGTGTTGTCGGGAACGTTGGGTTGGTATTCACGAACGTCATCGTATTCGATCAGGCTACCTTGAGAGGGGGTGCCCAGTGCAACAAATCCACGCCCTTGTACACTAAAGCCCACAGCACCTACGCGTGTAGAAAATTCCAGATTGGTGCGTTTGGTCCATAAATCGGTTTTCGGATCATATTGCCAGGTAGAGTTGAGATTAGATCCAGCCATACCTGTGGCAATATAAGCTGTATCGTTGATCACAAATGCTACCCCTTGCTGGCGTTCGATATCGGTGTAGCCAGTGGTGTAGGGGAGAGAACTATTCACGATGATATCAGTTTTACGCATCCATTGATCGTGGCTAGGATCATAGGCCCAGAAATCGGCCACCAAAGAGCCATTGTTTACTCCACCCACCACATAAGCCGTATCTTTAATCACAAAGCTCATGGCATACATACGCTTGCTACCGCCCAAGCTATTGGGTTTTAAATTCCATTGGTCGCTAGTAGGATCATATTCCCAAAAATCTTTTAAATAATTTCCATCATAACCCGTAGTTACATAACCTTTTCCATTAAGCGCAAAAGCTACTGCTCCAAATCGGCCATTGGTAGGCATGCTAGCTTTTTGCGTCCAACTATTGGTGGTGGGATCATACATCCAACAATCGTTTAGGTAATTCGTACCGTCGTATCCAGTAGCTACAAATCCTTTTCCGTTGACCCCAAAACCTACAGCACCGTTGCGAGGGGTGCCTGGAAAATCGGCTATTTGTACCCAGCCGCCATATCCACCATTTACCGATGGATCAAATTTCCAGAAATCGGATAAGCGATTGGTACCGTCGAATCCGGTGCCAACATAAGCCGTATCGCCAATCACAAAGGCTACTGCACCACTCCGTGCAACTCCATTAAAATCGGAACGCTTAATCCAGTTACCTAGTGTGGTAGTCGTAGAGCTGCTGCTATGACAGCCCGATAAAATAAGAGCGCCTGCTAAAATCATGTATCCGTATGCGAAGATTGCCTTCATGGATGATCAGTTTATCGAATGATGAAATAATGCAAAATTTTAGTAGTTAAAAGCATGATAGATTCAGGTATACTTTTACAAGAACGAAACCACCAGAGAAACGTTGCACGGAATGTTGTTAAGTTTTTGCTGTTCATTTTTTGAAAATCAGGCGCAATAATACTAAAAAAACGTGTTGTAGCACAGTTAACCTGCATATTCATTATCTTGAAATCGCTAAATATTTGATAAATCTTGCTGAAAGTATATTCATCTTGGTAGCATCAACCCCTTGTTTATGAATTGTTAAATTTCCCACCGTAAGCCACTTTTCACATGGGTAGAGAGTTCTATGTAATGTTATGTAGATGGCTTTCGATGTATTGGATACCCGCATTTGATAGGTATTGCATATTCGAAAATAAATGCTTTCTGAGTAAGTTGCATGGCTTGAAGGGTATTTTGTTACATTTGCACCATTGCCAAATATGTTTGAACAGTTGTTTACCAAACGGATATACGGGCTTGCCTTTGTAGGAAGCTTTATGATATGGTTGTATGCCTGCAAAAATGATACCTCTGCACTGGGAGGAGATTTTTTCCCTTCGCATACCAATGTGTTGCAAGTAGATACATTAACACCATTCGTGCAGACCGTATTTTTGGATTCTATTCCTACTTCAGGTACGGGTGTTTCCTTAGTAGGGGCTTATGCAGATTCGCTTTCAGGAGCTATTGAAAGTTATAGCTATTTTACCATTGGTGCTCCAGCAGTAAAGAGTATTACCAATAAAGTCGTATTCGACTCATTGTGTCTGGTATTGAAGCCAAATGGTTATTATGTAGGCGATACGAATTCAATGTTTCATTTGCAAGTGTTTGCACTTACTCGCCCGTTGGATCTAGGCAATCTCAACGCCTTTTATAATACCACTCTATTCCCCTATCAAAACACTCCATTGGCCAGTTGGGCGGGCAAGGTATATCCCAATCGAAGTCGGGATTCGGTATTGATTCGTTTACCCGATCAATTAGGCGTGCAATGGTTAGATGCGATCATCAATAATCCATCTTCTATTTCGTCGGATAATGCATTTATCAACAATTATTTGCCTGGGCTCATGATTCGTGGCGGGAGTAATCAGTTGATTGTGGGTTTTGCTGCTAAAGATTCTTCTACTTTTATTCGAATGTACTATCATAACCAAACTGATGCAAAAACGCCTTTGTACAATGATTTCCAGATTACCCAGACGGGGTTACAATACAATCATGTGGATGTAGATAAGCGTGCATCTATTTTTGCCGGTATAGATAGTCAACATAAGTTATTAAATTCCAATAAAACGCAGCACATCAGCATTTTACAACCTTTGGCAGGAACGGCCATCCGCATTAGCTTTCCTGGCATAGACAATTTAAAACAGATAGGCACTTATTCGCGTATTTTATCGGCTAAGCTCGTGGTGAAACCTTTGCGAGGCAGCTATTCACCAAACAATCCTCTTCCTTCGATGGTTACCCTTACAGAGGTGAGTGATTATTACACCATTCGCGATAGCCTGTTCAATTCCAGTGGAAATTATCAGCATGGTGATTTGGTTCAAGATTTTGCTTTTGGCAATTCTTATTACACCTATGATATTACCCCATATTTGGTCAATACACTTAACGTTACCAATTTAAACTTACGTACCAATTTGATGTTGATGATTCCACGACCGGCGTACAATAGCACTTTTCAGCGTTTGGTGGTTTATGATCATCAATCGGCCATTGATCCCATGCAGGTGAGTATTCAAATGCTCATTTACACTATTCCATAAATTGGCAAGGGCATGATTATTCGTAGCATTGTTAGTTTGTTTATTATTATCGGGTTGTGTTGCATCGGTTTGTTTTCGCTACATGCGCAAGTGAGACCCAATTTTCCGTATTCAGCATTAGGCATTGGTGAAATAAACTACAACGCTGAGGGCATGCTTTCCGGTTTAGGAAACGCAGTTACGGCAGTTCGCAGCGACCAATACCCCAATAACGCCAATGTTGCTTCGTTCAGTGGATTACAACGCCAACTGGTTGTATTGGAAGTAGGTGCTTCGGGTACAAGTGCAACTTTTAAAAACAATTTCAGTTCGGCTAATGCCAGCTATTTTAGTATTCATCGCTTTGATATGGCGTTTAAATTTAATAATTGGTGGGGATCGGGATTTGGATTAAGGCCCTTTAGCACAGTCAATTATCAAATTGTGCAAACACAAACTTACAATGGTGGCGCACAGTCGTTAACCAGCTCTATTCAAGGTACGGGAGGGCTCAACGAAGTGTACTGGGGTAATGGCTGGCAGATTGGAAAACACATTGCATTGGGTGTAAGGCTTTCTTATATATTTGGCAATATCACCCGTAGTGAGGCAGCAGGGTATGATATCAATAGTGCTTTGCTCACGGCTACTCAGCAAGATTATTATCAAAATGTGCATGTTAATTATGGTGCCCAATTTTTTGGCAAGTTAGGGCGCGACTGGGCGTATACCATAGCGGGCACCTATACACCCCAGCAATATTTGTATGCTACACGCGACCTTACGGTGATCAGTGGCATCGATACGCTTTCTTATAGCCATACAGCAATACCTGATTTTCGGCTTCCCGATCAATATCGCGGTGGTCTTGCTTTCACTTACCAAAATAGCTTAAGCTTTTTGCTCGATTATGCCTACGAAAAATGGGATGATGCATCTTATGGAAACAACCGTGTGCAAATGGTGAATAGCAAACGTTACGGATTGGGTATCAAATACGAGCCTGAGCAAAATTATTCTGTGTATACCAACGATTGGTGGCATCGTATTGTAGCAATGGGTGCATTTAACTATACCAATGGTTATTTGAAAATTTATAACCAACAATTGAGAGATGTTAATGTATCTATTGGGCTGGGGTTGTATAATGCTCCGCATACCTTGAATGTAAACCTCGGATTAGAAATTGGTCAACAAGGAGGCTCTGGGGCCAATACCACCTTGATTACCGAAAATTACGTACGCCTGCATCTCGGGTTTATTGTGCGAGATATCTGGTTTGTCAAACGTAAGTTCTACTAAAGCCTTCAGCACCACTTCTCGCCATATTTTAAGCAATGCTTTTCTTCGCTACCTTTGCATACTTGTTTTTATTTACCTATGGAAGAAGTCAAGGCGAGTAATTTTATCGAAGAAATTATTGAAGAAGATTTGCGCAGTGGCCGTTGCCAGTCGGTTCGTACACGTTTTCCGCCAGAACCCAATGGTTATTTGCACATAGGCCATGCTAAATCGATCGTGCTCAATTTTGGGATTGCGCAGAAATATAGTGGGGAAACCAATTTGCGTTTCGATGATACCAATCCAGAAACCGAAGAAACCGAATATGTAGAGGCTATCAAGGAAGA
Source organism: Thermoflavifilum sp. (assembly GCA_023511875.1). Lineage (GTDB taxonomy): Bacteria > Bacteroidota > Bacteroidia > Chitinophagales > Chitinophagaceae > Thermoflavifilum. The sequence continues at coordinate 10,420 of JAIMAQ010000006.1, read as the reverse complement.
TATTCGTTGGTTGGGCTATCAATGGGCAAGAGAATGTTATGCATCTGATTATTTCGAGCAGTTATATGCTTTTGCCGAAAAGCTTATTCGCAAAGGATTGGCGTATGTCGATGATTCCAGTTCGGAAGAAATTGCTCGAATGAAAGGCACACCCACTGAGCCAGGTATTGAAAGCCCTTATCGCCACCGCACTATAGAAGAAAATTTGCGATTGTTTCGAGAGATGCGAGAGGGTAAATATCGAGATGGAGAAAAAGTGTTGCGGGCTAAGATCGATATGGCAAGTCCAAACATGCATTTGCGCGATCCGATCATGTATCGCATCAAGCATGCCCAACACCATCGCACAGGCAATCGGTGGTGCATTTATCCCATGTATGATTTTGCCCATGGGCAAAGCGATAGCATCGAACAGGTTACACATTCTATTTGCACACTGGAGTTTGTAGACCATCGGCCCTTATACAATTGGTTTATTGAACAATTAGAGATTTTTCCTTCCCGCCAATATGAATTTGCTCGGCTGAATCTCACCTATACCGTGATGAGCAAGCGGAAGCTATTGCAACTGGTCAACAAAGGTTATGTGAGGGGGTGGGATGATCCGCGTATGCCCACCATTCGTGGCCTGCGCCGCAGGGGATATACGCCTGAAAGCATTCGTGATTTTTGTGAACGGATAGGTGTTCAAAAGCGGGAAAACATTATCGACATGAGCCTGCTGGAATTTTGTATCCGTGAACAACTCAACAAAATTGCTCAGCGGGTAATGGTGGTTCTTCAACCCGTAAAACTCATTCTCACTAATTATCCCGAACACCAGGTAGAATGGCTTTCCACGGAAAATAATCCTGAAGATCCTTCGGCGGGCACTCGTACTGTGCCGTTCAGTCGTGAACTATGGATCGAAAGCGATGATTTTATGGAAAACCCGCCTAAAAAATATTTCCGATTGGCTCCGGGTATGTCGGTACGCTTGAAGAGTGCCTACATTATTACCTGTACAGGATATGAAAAAGATAGCGAAGGCCGCGTCCATACTGTGTATGCTGAATATATGCCCAACTCCCGAAGCGGTGATGATCAGTCGGGCTTGAAGGTAAAAGGCACTATTCATTGGGTAAGTGTAGCCCATGCCATTGGTATAGAAGTAAGGCTATACGATCGCTTGTTTACGGTAGAGAATCCAGATGAGCAACCTGGAGAGTTTACTGATTATATCAATCCCCATTCGCTAGAAATCATTTCGCAGGCTTATGCAGAGCCCTCCTTGGCTCAAGCCAAGCCAGAAGATAGATTTCAATTTTTACGCAAGGGTTATTTCTGTGTAGATCCCGATTCTACACCCGATCGTCTTGTGTTTAATCGTACGGTTACCTTAAAAGATACCTGGGTAAAAGAATTGAAGAAGGAAATTTCTTCATCACCCTTGAGCTAGTTTGTTTCGGATATGAGCCGTTTTAGGACAAATGCGTTGTCGATAGCGTATCCAGCGGCATCGTTGTTAAAAAAAGCAAATACTTCTAACCCTTGTGCCATCTTCTGCTCAATGAGGGTGGCATAAGATTTCAGTTCTTCTTCGGTATACGATGAGGTAAATAATTTTTGAGAGCCGTGAAATCGGATATACACAAAAGGTGCTGTGGAAACATCTACCCATGGCCATTTTCTCCTTCCTCCAGCTAATAGGGGGCTATCGGCCAGGACGATTGCCATGCGATGCGCACGAAGCAATTCATATACCTCAGGCTGGAACCATTCAGGATGGCGAAACTCCCAAGCATAATCAAAATTGGTGGGCAATTTTTGAACAAAATCGCTGAGTAAAGAAATATGGGGTTTCAGGCTAGCGGGTAATTGAATCAGGATAAGCGTAGGATGGGTTAATTGAGTGCAAGGTTGTAGTGCGGTGAAAAAACGAGTTAAAGATGAGGTATCGACCAGCAAGCGTTGAATATGGGTGATGTAGCGAGAAAGTTTAAACGAAAATACAAATCCAGGAGGAGCTTGTGCCACCCATTGTTGAATGGTGGTATGCCGCGGGGTATGATAAAAACTAGCATTGATTTCCACTGCGGAAAAATGACGGACGTAGTAAGCAAAAAATTGCTCACGGGGAAGGTGGTTGGGATAAAATTTACCTTTCCAGGAAGCATAAGCAAATCCCGATGTGCCAATGTACACCCGAGCCATAGCTTATTCGAGATGGGAAAGGGCATGGTGAATGCGTTGTTGTGTTTCCCGTTGGCCTAAATGCTCGGCAATCTGGAAAACAGGAGGTCCAAACTTACCGCCTACCAGCATAATGCGTAATGGGAGCAACATATCATTTTTTTTCAAGGCGTGTTGAGTAGCAGTAGATATCAGTGATTGCTCAATGGTTTCAGCTTTCCAGGGGTGAATGTTGGCTAATTCTTGTTCCCAGGCTTCGAAACAGGCCTTCATTTGTGGCGACCATTTCTTTTGAATAGCGCTCCAGTCGTATGTTTCGGGCGGTACAAAGAAAAATTTTCCCTGCTCCACAAAATCGGTGAGCAGGCGGCACCGGTCTTTGATGAGCTCCAGGGTGGGAATAAGCTGTGTGTCATTGGGCAAGGCAATATGGTGTTGGTGGAAAAAGGCTTTTATTGTTTCCAGATAATGGGTAATGGGCAAGCGTTTTATCCATTCGTGGTTAAACCAGATAGCTTTTTCAAAATCAAAACGGGCTCCAGCTTTATGGATGCGGTCTATGGAAAACCGTTCAGTCAGTTCATCTAGTGCAAAGATTTCCTGTTCGCTTCCATCATTCCAGCCCAGCAAAGCCAGCATATTCAAAAACGCTTCTGGCAAAAAGCCCATTTCACGGAAGCCTCGGGTAGTTTCGCCAGTGAAGGGGTCTGTCCAATCCATTGCATAAACGGGAAATCCCAGCCGGTCGCCATCGCGCTTGCTGAGCTTACCATGTCCATCGGGCCGTAAGATCAAGGGCAGATGAGCCCATTTGGGCATGTATTCGATGCCAAATAAGTTTTCCCAGAGAAGTAGGTGCACAGGGGTGCTGGGTAGCCATTCTTCTCCACGAAATACATGGCTGATTTGCATAAGATAGTCGTCTACCACTACAGCCAAATGATAGGTAGGCATGCCATCGGCTTTAAGCAGCACTTTATCGTCGATCTGGTCGGTATGAAAAACTACTTCACCGCGGATAAGATCGTGTATATGCAGGGTTTTATGTTCTGGCATACGGATGCGGATCACGTGAGGACGTCCTTCTTCGAGCCAGTCTTTTACCTGTTGGGCAGGTAAGGTGAGAGAATTGGTCATCTGGCTTCGCGTTTGGGTATCATACTGAAAGTTAGGGTGTTGGCGGCGTTTAGCTTCTAATTCCTCGGGTGTGTCGAAAGCATAGTATGCCCAGCCATTTTCAATCAGCTGTTCAGCATATTGGCGATAGAGATGTTTTCGTTCGCTCTGCCGATAAGGCCCGAAAGGCCCACCCACATGTGGCCCTTCGTCGGGAGTTAATCCGCACCATTCCAGGCATTGGATGATATATTCTTCGGCCCCTGGCACAAAGCGCGTTTGATCGGTATCTTCTATACGCAGAATAAACTTACCGCCATGTTGGCGAGCAAATAGGTAATTATATAAAGCCGTGCGGACGCCTCCTAAATGAAGGCCGCCGGTAGGGCTAGGTGCGAAACGTACGCGAACATCTTGATGAGGCATAATCCTGGATCGCTTATTCTACTAGCAAAGATAAGCCCTGTCTATGCAGTGGGTAGTGATTTATTTTCCTTGGAAACGAGGTTTTCGTTTTTCCAGGAAGGCTTGAATACCTTCTCGCGCATCGGCTGTGGCAAAGCATTCGCTAAATGCTTGGGCTTCGGCCGCATAACCTTCTTCACTTCCATTCATGGCAAGCAACGCACAGTGAAGAATATGACGAATGGCATGTATAGGGCCTGAAAGGAGTTTTTGCATCAGTGCTATGCTTTTTTCCATCAATTGTGCTGGTGGCACTACGTCGATCACCAGGCCATATTGCTGGGCTTGCTCGGCAGTGATCATCTCGCCAGTAAGCATGAGGTGTAGGGCGCGTGTGAGGCCAATGAGGCGAGGTAGGCGCTGAGTACCACCATATCCAGGGATAATGCCTAGGTTGATTTCAGGTTGCCCAAATTTGGCTTGTATGCTGGCTATTCGCAGATGGCAAGCCATAGCCAGCTCACAACCTCCACCCAGGGCAAAGCCATTTACTGCAGCCAAAAAGGGCTTGGGTGCTCGCTCTATCTTAGCAAACAATGCCTGGCCTTTGATCGAAAGCGCCCGTGCTTCTTCCGGGCTGAGTTGTTGAAAACTCGCAATATCGGCACCCGCCACAAAAGCTCGTTCTCCACTGCCTGTAATGATTGCTCCACCAATATCTTCACGGGTGAGTACTTCCTCAACGGCCAGGTCTAGCTCTTCCATCACCACATGGTTTAAGGCATTTAGTTTTTCTGGCCGGTGGATGGTGATCAACATCAACCGATCTTGAGCCTGTACTTGTAGGGTCTGATATGCCATATGCTTCGATTCAAAAATATTGAATGAAAGTACACATTTCGATTCAATGAAGCAAATACATCGGGAGATCAGCTGAACAAATGTTTCACCACTTCGTCTCGATAGAGCTTGCCAATAGGAATCCATTGCCCAGCAATATCGAGCTGATTGCCATACAACGATTTGACTTTTGTTTTGTTAACGATATACGACTTGTGCACGCGAATAAACATATCGGCAGGCAAGGTTTCCTCCAGGTTTCTCAAAGATTCAAGAGTAATGATTTTTCCGGAATTGGTGTGAAAAGCCACATATTCGCGCAATCCTTCAATGAAGAGGATATCGTCATAAAAGATTCTATGCAACTTGTAATCGGCTTTCACCACGATAAAGGGTTTGGATGCATCTGCAGAAGGGGTAGCGTTTCCAGTAGTAGCTTGTTGTTTCAGTTGAAACCATTCTGCGGCTTTGTTTACTGCTTGTACAAATCGTTCAAAGGAGAAAGGTTTTAGCAAATAATCAACCACATTTAATTCATATCCTTTTAATGCATAATCGGCATAAGCGGTGGAGAGGATTACCAGAGGCGGCTGAGCCAATGTTTGTAAAAACTCTAAGCCAGTAAGTTCTGGCATTTGAATATCGAGAAAGATCAGATCTATTTGTTGCTCACGGATCACAGCGGTAGCCTCTAAAGCAGTTTTGCATAAGCCCACCACTTCTAGCAATGGCAGTTTTTTTGCATAATCATTGAGCAATACCCGAGCAGGGTATTCGTCATCTACAATGAGGCATTTCAATGTCATGATGCATATTATTGGGTATCGATTTGCAAATCTACGGTAAACACACCATCGTGAGTATCGATGTGCAATTGGTGTTTGTTGGGATATAATAATTCTAAGCGTTTACGGATGTTTTGCAATCCAATACCACCAGCTTCATCTTTAGTATACGCTCTATCGGGTATGCTGTTGCTGATATGAAAATATACTGTTTTGTTGGCTGTGCGCAACTGCATGCGAATCCAACCCTTGCGCGTATCTTCAACGTTGCTATGTTTAAATGCATTCTCAATGAAAGGAATAAATAGCATCGGTTCAATCTGCAAACTATAATCTACTTCATCCATGTCTATTTCTAGCTTGGGTTGCCCTTCAATTTTTAATAGTTGAAAATCGATATAGTGGCGAATATAATTGATTTCTTCTTGAAGACTTACTTTGCGTTCATTGTTTTCATAAAGCATATACCGGAGCATATTGGATAATTTCATGATCATCTCCGGCGTTTTCTCAGAACGCGTATAAGAGAGCGAATAAATATTGTTGAGCGCATTAAATAAAAAATGTGGGTTGATTTGTGATTTCAAGAATTTGAGTTCGGTTTGCAGATTTTCATTTTTCATCGAAAATTCCCATTGCAAGCGCTTACGAGCCTGAACAATAGCCCAATAGGTGGTGCTCACAAACAAAATTGCCAACGAAGAAAACATGTTGATCACAAACCATGGTCCTAATATGGGTCGATGACCATGTGGGAAACGTGGTTTATGAGGTGGGCGCAATACCATAAATGCATTTCGGATCACAGATAAATCATTGGTAATCTCATACAACACACTTGCACCTACTACCAGTGCAATTACAGAAATAATATATGCAATGAAATGATTTCGCTCCATTAGTCGCGGCAACAACAGTTCTGTGTTGAGATAAAAGATAGCAGCCTGTATGAATAGCGTGCGTAAAATGAGGGGAATAGCGGCAAGATAGAAATAGCCAAAAGTAAGCCAGTTCATCAATACTACCCCGTAGGCGAGCCACACCAGCGCATGCAGCAAAATCACCCGTGTTTTTCGGTTGGGCAACCACTTGATTGTTTTGCTCATATCCACAAAGATACTAGAAAGCCATGCGCAAGCTCACCTAAATTCAATGAACAATTCTTTTTATACAACCAATTACAGTAAACTTTATGCAAATGAATATTTGCTGCAGCATATCCTGTATCTACAACTTTGGTTGAGTGAATTAAATAACTGATAGGCATGGGTTGTACATACGTTGAATTTATTTTCTCTCGGATAAACCTCATTCTAATTTTACCATCGAATTAGATGTTCATTTTCATTTCATCACTTTCATTAAAACTTACTTGTATGAAAAAAATTCCGTTTTTGTTCATTGCCATCGTTACTTTAGGCTTGTGGGGAATGCAAAGCCATGCACAGGGCCGCATGAGTCCAGAAGAGCGTGCTAAAAGTTTTTCTCAGCGTATGGAGCAGCAAATCAGTGGACTCACAGATCAGCAAAAAGATTCCATTGAAGCCATTAACCTGGATATTTCAAAAGCCATGCAGGCAGCTTTTGAACAAAACCAGGGCGATCGTGAGGCTATGCGTTCGGCCATGCAAAGCTTGCAGCAACAGCGTGATGAACGTTTGAGGGCTATACTAAACGACGATCAGTACAAGCAGTATCAAGACATGATGCAAAACATGCGTCGCAATTTTAGACGTAATGATAATGGTGGTGGATCCAACCGCTGAGAAAAAGCAATGAGGATACAAGTTTCATGTTTCATTTGGTATCATCGGCGGGGGTTTTTACCCCTGCCATTTATGCTTATCTATGTCATTGGGTGATGAAATGAAAAAGATTGTGTGTGGTGAACATATGAACACGAGTTGTGAAACATTTACGGATACATTTTCATGATATTCACAAAGCGGAATGAAGGTTTGTATATGGGATATCTACTGATCTTTAAAAAATATAGAGATGAGAAGAATTTTTTTTACACTCCTAATAGGTGCGTTTGGCCTGAGTAAACTATGGGCGCAAGAAGCCTCGGTGAGTGGCATCTTACAAGATGCTGGTACCCATAGCCCACTTGTTGGGGCTACAGTGGTGCTTATTCCTGCACGCGATACTACCCAGAAACTATATGGCATCAGTGATGAGCATGGACAATTTCGTATTGATCATCTATCCAATGGCAATTATCGTTTCATGGTAACGTATTTAGGATATCAACCCTTACAACGCAGTCTAACCATTGTTGGCAATCGATCTGTTGCCTTAGGGAATCTGCATCTGCAGCCTAGTAAAACCCAGCTGCAAGAAGTAAAGGTAATTGGGCAAGTGCCTCCTACGCAAATGAAGGGCGATACGGTAGAGTATAATGCGCAGGCATATAAAACTAACCCCAATGCAACGGCACAAGATCTCGTCGCTAAAATGCCCGGTATTCAAGTCAATAGCGATGGATCGGTTACAGCTCATGGTGAAACGGTACAAAAAGTATTGGTCGATGGAAAACCTTTTTTTGGCGACGATCCAACTACGGCATTGCGTAACCTCCCCGCAGAAATTATTGATAAGGTGGAAGTGTTTGATAAAATGAGTGATCAAGCACAATTTACAGGTTTTGATGATGGGAATACACAAAAGACTATCAATATTGTTACACGCCGCGATCGGCGAAACGGACAATTTGGGAAGCTATATGCAGGCTATGGCTCCAATTCTCGGTATTCTTTGGGAGGTAATATCAATATCTTTAACGGAGATCGCCGTATTTCTTTGATTGGGATGAGCAATAATGTAAACCAACAAAACTTTGCTTTTCAAGATCTATTGGGTGTAACTGGCGGTGGTGGCGGATTTGGCAGAGGCTATCGAGGTGCAGGAGGGGTTGGGAATTTTCTCGTGGGGCAACAAAATGGTATTGTGACAACAAACTCTATAGGCTTGAATTACTCTGACGACTGGGGTAAAAAAATCACCGTCACAGGAAGTTATTTTTTTAATAACACCCATAACGATAATCAACAAACCCTCGACCGCACATATTTTGTTTCGCAAAATACTAATCAACTTTATCATGAAAATGATCTGTCGCAAGCTACAAACTATAACCACCGTTTCAATATGCGTATGGAATATCAGATCAATGATAAAAATTCATTGATCTTCACACCTAGCTTCAACACGCAAACATATAACAGTACTAACACAATTGCAGGGGCTTATTATACACCAGATAGCTTACTCATTAGCCAGACGAATACACAAAGAAATTCACACAACAATGGATATAATTATGCAAGCGATCTGTTGTGGCGTCATGCATTTAATAAGAAAGGGAGAACTATATCTTTGAATATACATACGGGGCTTAGTGAGAAAAATGCAACCAACCTATTGCTAGCCACCAATAGTTATTTCAAAGATCAAAATATATTTGATACCACCAATCAGCAATCTGCTCTTCATTCTAATACCAATCAAATAGGTGCTACTCTTGATTATACCGAACCTATTGGCCAGAAAAGTCAGCTTCTGCTTACCTATAATGTATCGCATACATCGGGTGAATCAGATAAAAATACTTATCAATTTGATCCCACTAAACAACAATATTCTCAGTTAGATACAGGATTAACGAATAACTATAAAAGCTATTACACTTCTTATCAATTGGGTGCGAGTTATCGATATCGGGCAAATAACAATTTATTTTTTAGTGCTGGATTATCTTATCAGATTGCCGACTTAGAAGGTGATAGAGTGTTTCCGATGAATTTTACGATTAAGCGTACTTTTTATAACCTTTTAGGAAATGCCATGATGCGGTATCGAATGGGCAATACCCAAAATCTAAGAATCTTTTTTAGAACATCTACCAATGCTCCATCTATTAGTCAATTACAAGATGTAGTAGACAACTCTAATCCTTTGCAGCTAAGCACGGGTAATCCAGACCTAAAGCAAGAAACCTCTCAGTCGTTATTTATTCGTTATTCTGCTGCTAATACCGACAAGAATAAGATGTTTTTTGCTTTCTTAGGCGTGCAACAAACACAAAACAATATTACCAATGCTACTATCACAGCCACTCGAGATAGTGTATTGACTCATGGCGTGGTGTTAAACAAGGGATCACAGCTTACTTATCCGGTGAACTTGAATGGATACTGGAGTATTCGTTCGTTTGCTGGCATGGGCTTGCCTTTGAAGTTTATCAAGTCCAATCTGAATTTAAGTGCTGGCATTAACTTTAGCCGTATGCCTGGCTTGGTGAATTATATGAAGAACTATGCCAATAATTTTGGATTTACCTTTCCCATCGTCGTGAGTAGTAATATCAGCGAAAACCTTGATTTTACCTTGTCGTATACACCCAACTATAATATTGTCAGAAACTCGATTCAACCCAATTTGAATAGCAATTATTTTTCAAATAGTGCAAGCGCCCGCATCAATTGGATCTTTTGGAAAGGTCTTGAGCTCAACAATGATATTACATTTCAGAAATATAGTGGTTTAGGCGAAGCATATGATAAGCCCTATTTACTTTGGAATGTTAGCATGGGTAAGTATTTCTTCAAGAAACAAAACTGTGAATTGAAGCTTACGGTGTTTGATTTGCTCAAGCAAAATCGGAGCATTAATCGAAACGTTACCGAAACCTATATTGAGAATAGTACTACTAATGTATTGCAGCAATATTTTCTGGTTACGTTTACTTATAACCTGAGAAATTATAAGGGGGTTACACCACAGCCACCGCGCGATCACATGATGATATTTCCAGGCATGCGCCCGGGCCTACCTCCGGGAGGCATGCATCGGGGAAGTGACTAAAAGAGCAAGTAGATAATCAAAAGAGCGAAAGGGTTTATGCCTTTCGCTCTTTTTTGTTTCTTCGAGCACATGCATTTTTCTATAAGTCATTTATTAGCGCTTAAAGAAGCATGTGAGATCAATAGTGTTGATCATTGGGTCTTCTTTCTTTGTCTTGACACAAAGAAAGAAGCAAAGAAAATTCAAGACTGCCAGAAAAATGGCTAAAATGGGCTCCATTTCGCTACGGAAAATGA
>JAIMAQ010000005.1 GCA_023511875.1 Thermoflavifilum sp. | reverse complement strand
CCATCGTCGGCTTGGTAGGCCGTTACCCTACCAACTACCTAATGGGACGCACGCCCCTCTCTAACCGCCGGAGCTTTAGTTACAGAAGGATGCCCTTCCGTAACATCATGGAGTATTAATCCCTCTTTCGAGGGGCTATCCTCCAGTTAGAGGCAGGTTGCGTACGCGTTACTCACCCGTTTGCCGGTCTAGCCCTGCATTGCTGCAGGGTTACCCCGCGACTTGCATGTATTAGGCCTGCCGCTAGCGTTCATCCTGAGCCAGGATCAAACTCTCCATTGTAAATGAATTTGAACCTGTATGCTGCCTGTTTCCAGAACAGCATGCAATGTGACCGCTAACTTACCTGTATGTCATCACACTCTCGTGTGACTGGCTGTTGCTTCCGACTTTCAAAGAACTTTATATTGTTGTTACAATTTCTTCGTTGAACCCGTTTTTATCAAACGGGGTTGCAAAGTTAATGGGATTCTATTTCTCTACAAAATTTTTTACCCAAAATTCCGCTTTTAGCATCCCCCACATTTATTAGTATTTGTAACAGCTTGCAAAGAACTTTTCAATAGCGGGATGCAAAGATAAGAAGGCTTTATTTTTTACCAAATTTTTTTCTACCAAAACCTTTGGAACTCCCTACTGGCAAGCCTTTTAATGCATATGATTTAAGATCATCTGACTAATAAATTTGCGTGGTATCGATATTTAACCTGTATTTGTATACATATCGTTTGAGCAATTCTTTTTGTTTATTGTCTAGGTTGATTTTTCTTCCTTGAATAAATGCTAATTCCACCTTACTGCTACGCATATCTAAAATATCTCCGCGACTGACTACAATATTGGCATCTTTTCCTACTTCGAGTGAGCCTGTGAGGCTATCGATGCCCAATATCCTGGCTGCATTTAGCGTAATGGCTTGTAATGCTTCTTCAGGGTTAAGCCCATATGTAACTGCCGTTCCGGCTTCAAAGGGTAAATTGCGCTGTTGCCAAAAACCCTCTTCTCCAATGCAAAACATAACGCCTGCTCGCTGAAGAATGGCGGCAGTACGGTAAGGTAAATCAACGGCATCATCAGCAACTAGGGGAAGGCTGTGTGGTGGGCGCAGGATTACGGCAATATCGTTTTTGCGAAGCTCATCGGCTATCCGCCAGCTATCGGCGCCACCAATAATCACGGTTCGGAAATGAAATGTTTTTGCCAGATCGAGTGCTATCCAAATTTCTTTTTCCAGATCTGCATGGACAAATAAGGTTTTTGAGCGATCAAATAACCCCTTAACAGCTTCAAAACTCAGGTTGCGATGTTGATGAATAGGCTCCTGGAAATATGCGGCTGCTTGTTGAAAAAATTGCTTTATCTGATAGATCTGCTGAAGGGCTTTTTTTTCGGCATCTTCATTGGCAGGGAATAAACGGGGTAAATACACCTGAATGCCTATATCCATTCGATAAGCGGCATCTTCCCAATTCCAAGCGTCGAGCTGCACCACCGATGAAGTAGGGCCTATGAGCCCTCCATCGGGCACGATATGTGCCAGAAGAATTCCATTAGATCGCAGGGTAGGAATAACCTTCGAATCAGTATTGTATGCCACTATGCTACGTACAGAAGGAATAATTTGGCCTACTTCATCGTTGTCGCGTGTAGCCCTGACGGATTCTACCTCCACCAAGCCCAAATCCGTAACAGGTGCAATAAGCCCAGGATACACGTGCATGCCCGATACATCGATTAACTCGGCACCCGTGATATCTACACTGTCTCCTACCGCAATGATTTTCCCCTGGTCAAAAGCTATCATCCCTCGTGGAATGACCTTTCCGTTACCAATGTGAATAGTACCGTGTGCAAGTACAATTTTATGTTGTTGTGGTGGAGCTGGGTAGATCTGAGGCTGTGCTTTTACCCATACACTTATTCCATTCATGCATCCTATCCAGAATAACAGTAAGCTTGAAAAATATTTTTTCATTCTAAAACTGATTTAATGGTGTAATAATGAGATTTGTTTATTCTATCTCTCCGCGCACGGCTCTGAGATAGGGCTCATCAGAAATCTCTAAATCGGCATCTTCTGTTTCTACAAATCGGGTAAACAGGCGTATCGGCTGGGTTTTTTCGCCATGTGCCCTGGCTTGCAACATTTCTTGTATGATGCGGTTACGTTCTTGTTGGTTGCGCACTTGCATTAGGCTATCGGTAACCCGATCAAAATATATGGTTCCATCCACAAATGTTTTTTCTACTCGTGCATAAATGCTCAATGGATCATTATTCCACAATACCAAATCGGCATCTTTACCTGGTTTGATGCTACCTACCCAGCGATCTACATGCAACAACCTGGCGGGGTAAAGCGTGCAGAGCTTCAATGCTTCTTCTTCACTGAGGTTTCCATATTTAATGCTCTTAGCACTTTCCTGATTGAGGCGCCTACCCATTTCTGCATCATCGGAGTTGATCGCTGTGATTACCCCCATCTTATCGAGAATGGTTGCATTGTACGGTATAGCATCTACTACTTCCATTTTATAGGCCCACCAATCAGAAAAAGTACTGGCTCCAGCTCCATGAACTTTCATTTTATCGGCCACTTTGTACCCTTCTAAAATATGCGTGAAGGTATTTATGCGAAAACCAAACTGCTCGGCTACCCGCATCAACATGGTGATTTCGCTTTGTACATATGAATGACAAGTAATGAAACGCTGGTGATTTAAAATTTCCACCAAGGCCTCTAGTTCTAAATCTTTACGTTTGCCAGGGGGTAATTTATCATAATCTTGTGCCCGTGTAAAAGCATCTACGATTGTCTGTTCAACCCCCATACGGGTTTGTGGAAAACGCTCATGCTGGTCATCGCCCCAATTAGATTGTTTCACATTTTCGCCTAAGGCAAACTTGATAAAAGGATCCCATCCTTGGAATTTAAGTTGCTCTGCATTGTGCCCCCAGCGCATTTTGATGAGTTGGGTTTGTCCACCAATGGTATTGGCTGAGCCATGTAACAAATGTGAAGCCGTTACTCCACCTGCCAGCTGGCGATAAATGTTTACATCTTCTGGGTTGATTACATCGCTTATGCGCACTTCGGAAGTGACAGACTGGGTTCCTTCATTCACTCCACCTGTGATGGCGATATGAGAATGTTCGTCGATGATGCCAGGAGTGAGATGCATGCCTGTGGCGTCAATAATTACAGCATTTTTATCTGTTAAGTTTTTACCTATGGCTGCAATTTTCCCTTTTCGGATGAGTACATCTGTTTGAGGTAAAATTCCGGCCGACTCATTGGTCCATACCGTGGCATTTTTGATCAAAATGGCTTCAGGTTGTTGGGGAATATGTTCATATCCAAATGCTTGAAACGGATAATAAATTGGTCCTGGCCGGGGAAAATATTTTTGGGTTTTATCGGCAGTATCGGGCTGGCCGGTGTAGGGTGCTGTGCGATAGGCAATCCAGTTGAGTTCTTTACCGCTGGGCATGAGAGCCGTGCCCATGATGGTATCTCCGTGTATCCAACCACTCATCAAGATTTGAGCAGTAGAATCGGCACTCGATTTTTTCCCAGGAGATGGCCGTTGCGGAGCTACCGGGAAGCTCATGCGAATGAGCTGTTGCTGCGTGCCCACGGGAAAAGCTGGCCAGTTGATGTTTCCGCTAAGGGTATCACCGTCACGGATAACCTGCAAGGTTGGAGCTACGCGTTTCCCTTTAATCGACCATTGAAGCTTATTTCCATCTGAGAGGTCGACCACATAGTTGCCCCGAATGTCTGTCCACCCGCGGGATTCGAGCACATAAGGATACCCTTGAATCCAGTGCTGATACCAGATCGTTTGCTCGTCAAACACAGGCCCCGAACAAATCAAAAAATTGGCCCATTTACCCGGCTCCAGGCTACCCAGCTGATCATCAACGCCTAAAAACTTTGCTGGGTTTAGGGTGAGTGCGTTTAAGGCCGCTGCCTGGCTTAATCCATAATGAAAAGCTTTACGCAGTTGCTTAAGCCAATCGGTTGGGTCATTCAGCCCGTCGAGTGTAAAACAAAATGGTATGTTGGCCCTTTCGAACGTCGCAGGTTGAGTAGGAGCCAGCTCCCAATGTTTCATGGCGGCCAAGCTCAAAAAGCGCACTTGGGCTGGGTCGCTCACATCATAAGGGTCAGGGAAATGAAGCGGTAAGATAAAATTACACCCTGTGGCTTTGATTTCGTCTATACGCTGATATTCATCGCCTCCCGCTTTGATTAAATAAGAGACCTGAAACTCTTTGCCAATAGCAGCCGCACGCAAAGCATCCCATTTATTGCTCACTGCGAAGATTTGTGGCAAAGATTGCGTGGCATTCCAGGCTTCAAGGCTAAGGTTTGTGCCTTCTTCAGGAGGCCGACTGGCGTACCAGCGAGCGTCGTAATAGGTTTGCCGAAGCAAAGCTATAGCGCCCATTAATGAGCTGGGATAATCTTGTGTAGAGCTTCCTTTATCGAATGAATAATGAGCAGATGCGCGTTTTTTTAATATCAATAAGTTGTCGCGCACATCATCTGGCGAAGCCACACTCACTAGTGCTCCAGTACCACGAGATATCCCGTCTTGCGATGCGGTGAGCACCACTCCAAAGCCAGCTTTACGATAGCGTTCCGCAACCTTATCATCTGCATCAAATAACTCACCCGCATCGATTTCTGGGTGAATAGCTTCATTCCATCCATAGGCTCCTTTTTTGCTGGAAATAAACTGAGGGCCACGATTGCGACGAGAAATAGCTTCGGCTTGCTTTGGCTGTGGAAGCCCATAACTACTGTACAGATCAATAAATGAGGGGAAAATGTATTTTCCTGAACAATCTACAACTACTGCATCGGCTGGTGCAGCCAAATGTTGACCAATAGCTTCGATCTTTCCTCGCTTAATCAGCAAAGTAGCGTCGCGCAAAGTATCTCCCACCTTTTTTACAATAGTGGCATGAATAAAAGCATAACTACGTGTGCGGGGATCTGCAATGCCATTTACAGGGAAAGTAACTTGAGCCAAAGAAAACCGGTATACTGAGGCTAGTAAGCCAAACCAGAGAGTAGCTTTTTTCATAACTGCTGAACTTAAAATCTTGTAGCACCCTAAAATACTTCGAAAAAATATTTTGTTGCAAAAAAATTTACAAACGGTATGATAAGTTTAAAGAAGGCCGCTTACTATCTAATCTTTGCCATGGCCAGCTGGAGCACCTCTAAGTATTTGTTGATATAAGTTTCCATTTGCTTACGCCGGTATTGCATAATGAATCGAGGATGAGGCAAGGCAAATAGTTCTTGCCACCAATGATATTCCTGATTGAGTTTCTGCAGAATCGAAAAATTTTCTCCTTCACCAATACTAATTACCACTTCCTGATAAATGGGCAAATGCAGTAATGCATGCAAGTGTGCAACAATAGTAGGTTTAAAGATTTTTAGCCATTTGCGATCGTCATAATAATTCACATTCTTGCCATCCTTTATCAATGCTAATGGATATAAAGAATGTATGAAAAAATCACGGTAAAACGGCTTTGGACCTCCATAACGCTCAATTACTGCATAAATAAATTGGGAAGAGAGCTCGGGTTTCAATGGAAGTGTATGATCGATTTGGCAAACTTCTTTCAACCGAATCGGATCTGTAAATGGAATTCCCGTGACACCGCCACCAAATCGCCCCGGATTAATGCCCAACAAAACAATTCGTTTTTGGGTATCTGCATAAAATCGAGAATAAAATTGGTGAACAATTTTTTTTATGTTCTCATCAGCAAAAGGATGAAGCGCTCGAATGCCCTCTGGCAAAACCTTTGGTAATCTTAGGCTATCATTATATCTCAAAAAAGATTGAGCAAAATTGGGCATCTCGATGATATATGTTAAACTTTATTTGTTGATAATTGTTTACTTTTATTATTGTTTTAAACCCTTTTTATGTTCAAAAAAATAATTTTGATTGTGTTTGGATGTCTAACCATTGTCACCGTTCATGGCTGGGCACAACAGATATCGGCCGATTCCTTGCAGGCTTTACAAGCCAGGCAAGAGACGCTGGAAAAGTTTTCAAAGCTAAATAAATTAAAAATCACATTGGCACGCAAGGAAAAAGATGCCCAGCATATGAAAGAAAGAACCGATCATTTCAATGCAAAGGCTAATGATTTGTTGAACAAAGCCAAAAAATATTCAGAGGAATTAAAACAACATCCTGCTGATCGCAAAGCCGCTAAAAAATCAAAAAAGTTTGCTCGCCGTGCCAAGCATCTTACCAACAGGGCTGCACGGTTCAACAACAAATATAGCAAGCTGAAAAATCAAGTAGATCAATTACAACAGCAGATTGAAGATTTGCAAAAGCAAATCGATCAAGATCGATTAAAGATTCATTTTACACCCACATCAAATCAATAATAAAAATTATGATAGGCCTGTCTGTTGTAGCCTGTGCATAGCCTTTTCGGCATTGAGGCGTGCTTTTTTACGTTTATATTGATACCACCACTCAGGTCGTGTTTTGATGAGGAAATTATTCATCATGCGCATGGGTAAAATATGATAAAAGCCTTTTAGTTTACCAGCCAAGGTTTCATCGAGAGCACGCAGGCTCATAGAAAATCCACTGTCCATATACTCCATATGATGCCAATAACCTGCTGGCATAAATAAGGTATCGCCATGCTCGAGAATGGCTGTATAGCCACGTGCATAGCGCAAAGCGGGAAAGTTTTCTTCGTCGAGTTGTATATGCCAATTTACAAAACTGGCTGCACTTTCCACCGTCAATGGCATGCGATAGATGAGAGGCGATTGCTTGTTTTCCAGAAGGAGTACGCGTTTGCGCCCCACAAATTGGGTATGAAAAATATGCGAATAATCGATGTCGTAATGCATATGTGCCACGCTACCAGCACCTCCAACAAAAAGCATCGGATATTTTTTTAATAATCCTTTAATGAGGTGATCGGGCCAAGTGAAATCTTCGACCAGCTGAGGAGCATATTTGAAAATATTGAACAAAAATACCCTTAGCTGTACCGGGCCTTTTCTAACCATCTGCAAGTAATCGCTGAAATACATTTCCTCGTCATAACCATTTACGGGAGTATGCGCATCGGCTCGGTTGTGATTGTACAACCCTACTTTTTCCTTGCCTACAATTTCAATGAAATAATCCCAGGTCCATTTGGTTAAAGCTGGCCAGTTGCGCGATAATCCAGTAATAACAACGGGTTTGCGGGGTTTGAGGTATTTTTCTCGGAAGGTTTCTGGGGATAGGTTGTCTACTCGATCTATCGGTTCTACATGCATACGCTGTGAAATTTTAGACAACAAATTTATAAGTTCAACTGATCAATTTCAGAAATAATTTATGGTATTGGCTGGTGATCAAAAAGTGAATGAACAAAGCTTGTGGGATCGAAGGGTTGCAAGTCGGTAATTTTTTCACCCAGTCCGATATACCGAATAGGTACCTGACATTGATGTGAAATGGCCAATACCACTCCACCCTTTGCTGTTCCATCGAGCTTAGTGACTACCAAGCCGGTAATCTCGGTTACTGCCATGAATTGGCGGGCTTGCTCCAAAGCATTTTGTCCAGTCGATCCATCGAGTATCAACAATATTTCATGGGGTGCTCCGGGTAGTTTTTTCCCGATCACACGCTTGATTTTTCCCAATTCTTCCATCAAATGTTTTTTGTTGTGCAGCCTGCCAGCAGTATCGATAATCACCACATCCATATTTTTAGCCATAGCGCTTTGTACTGTATCAAAAGCCACGGCACTTGGGTCGGCCCCCATTCCTTGTTTCACCAGTGGCACGCCGGCTCGTTGGCTCCAAATCGTGAGCTGATCCACGGCTGCCGCGCGAAAAGTGTCGGCCGCTCCTAACATGACTTGATAACCTGCCTGCTTGTATTGATAGGCTAATTTTCCAATAGTCGTGGTTTTACCCACACCATTTACGCCAACAACTAAAATCACATAAGGTCTCTGGTTAGCGGGTATGGTAAAGGGCTCCCAATTATCCGCAACTGGAGGAAGTAGCGACAACACCGCCTGCTCCAACAACTGTTGCAATTCATGGCTATTGCGATATCGTTGGTTAGCAGCTTTTTCTTGTAACCGCTGCAAAATTTCTACCGTAGTATCAATTCCCACATCGGCACTTACGAGAGCTTCTTCCAGTTGATCAAGCAAGTCTTCATCGATGGTAGATTTACCCGTGAATAGCTTCCCTAAGCGGCTCCAGAGGTTGTCTCGAGTTCTCTGTAATCCACTGTCGAGCTCGGCTTTTTTATCGGTCGAAAAAAATCGTTTCCAAAGACTCATATTGACAAGATAATATACTGAATCAAAAATAACAAAGCCATCCCTGTGTTATGGAATGGCTCTGCCTATCGCTTATGCGGCTATGGGCAAAAGAATCATTTGCCCGATAAGTATTGTTTTACCTTTTCCTTATGCACAATGGCTTCTTTGAAAGTATATGCTCCCGTTTTGGGTGAACGTACGGCGCGTATCACCCTTGTCCAGTTTTTCGACTCTGCGCTGGCTTGAGCATCTTTAGTCTTGATAGCGGTTTTAGCTTGCTTAGCCATGATATCAAAAATATTTTAGGTTATTTAATTTCTCGATGAAGGGTTACTCTTCTCAGAATAGGATTATATTTCCTGAGTTCTAAGCGTTCCGGGGTATTTTTTTTATTCTTCGTGGTGATATACCGCGAAGTTCCAGGTAAACCGGAATTTTTATGTTCGGTGCATTCTAAAATCACCTGAACGCGGTTGCCTTTCTTTGCCATGGCATGTACATTTTTAAGTGATTAAATCTGCTGGCCTGCGGCACGTAATTCTTTCACAACGGTATACAGGCCCTTTTTATTGATGGTGCGTAAGGCCTTAGTGCTTAGTCGTAGGGTTATCCAGCGATCTTCTTCTTGCAAATAAAATCGGCGAGTTTGCAGATTGGGATAAAACCTGCGTTTTGATTTTTTGTTTGAGAACGAAACCTTGTGCCCCGTAATCGGGCGCTTACCAGTGACCTGACAAACTCTAGCCATGATATAAATAGTTTTCGGTACAAATAGGGTGCAAATGTCGGATTTTTTTATAAAAACACAAATTTCGAATGGGCATTTCCCACTATCCCTTGCCGAATAATTTACTCAATCATCCGTTAAATAGTTAAATCTCAGTTTTTACCAAAAAACTACAAATCGGTGCACAAAAGCATGCAACTTTTTGGAGATTTGATGTGTCTTATAATAAAGAAATCTGGCATGATTCTATATTTCGTATATGCATAAAAAAATGGTTTCACTTGATAAATTTCGACGTGTGAACTGGCCTTTAACATTTGGAATAATTGGACTATTGCTGGTAGCATGCGGCACGGTGCTGACGATCTACCTGGTGAGAAACAAAGTGGATCGGCATGAAGAGTTTGATGCCACTAAAGATTTGTTTATCTGACCGGTATCCTATGATCGTTTCTAACAGATGCTGCTAAAGTCCCCCCGTCTCCCGATTTTCTCCCTTTTTCGGGAATGTGATTTTCTTGCGTTTTCTTTTCTTCTATTTACTGGTTTCTGATGGTTGTTTATCTAAGAGTGGTAATTTCGCAACATGGAAATGCAAACCAAGCTCTCGGTAAACATCAATAAGATAGCCTTAATCCGCAACTCACGTGGAGAGAATCTTCCCAATGTTTTGCAAGTAGCTGCCGATTGCCAGCGATTTGGTGCCGATGGCATCACGGTGCATCCTCGCCCCGATCAGCGGCATATTCGCATTCAGGATGTATATGACCTTAGGCCTATTGTGCATACAGAATTTAATATTGAAGGCTATCCTACCACATCGTTCATCGATTTAGTCACTGAAGTAAAGCCCGAGCAATGCACCCTGGTACCCGACCCACCTGGTGTGCTCACTTCCAATATGGGCTGGAATACGGTTAAATACCAATCGTTTTTGCGGGAAGTAATCCAAGAAATACATGCTGCTGGGGTTCGTGTATCCATTTTCCTGAACCCCGATCCTTCTCTGGTGGAAGCTGCCAAAAAAGCGGGGGCCGATCGTATAGAACTATTCACTGGCCCTTATGCTAAAGCTTATGCTGAGGCAGCCAATGGACCACAAAACTTTGAACTGTTTAATGCATACAAAGAAACCGCTCGACGGGCATTGCAAGTGGGCCTGGAGCTTAATGCAGGTCATGACCTGAATTTACAAAACCTAAAATTTTTTAAACTACATATCCCTGAATTGAAGGAGGTATCTATTGGTCATGCCTTGATTTGTGATGCACTTTATTACGGACTGGAAAATACCATTCAAATGTATAAACGCTTACTGGTTTAAAAAACTTTTCCTTTTTATTTTTTACCTCTTACAGAAAATTTTCCCTTTTTGGTAGAAAATTTACCCATTACCATCTTCTATTCCGTATTTTTATCGCTGGGGAATATCATATTCATTTGTTGGCTATATCCAATCATCCAATTCAGATGATATGCATAAATGTTTACTCCTGATCTGTTTACTGGGATCAATAAACGCATTTGCCCAAACAGTGGATGTGTTTACCGCCGTAAAAAATGGCGGATGGAATGATCCCACCACCTGGGGTAGCTCAACACCCCCACAACCTTCCCAGCCAGGGAATAAAGTGAAAGTAATCATTCCATCGGGCATCAGTGTAAACACACTCGATATCACCTCCCCTTCTCCACAAGAGATGATTACCCAAATCGACACGATAGATATTTTCGGAACCTTGACATTAGGCAATCCCAATGCTTCCCCCACCATTGATTTTTTCTTCGATTATCC
Source organism: Thermoflavifilum sp. (assembly GCA_023511875.1). Classification (GTDB taxonomy): domain Bacteria; phylum Bacteroidota; class Bacteroidia; order Chitinophagales; family Chitinophagaceae; genus Thermoflavifilum. The sequence continues at coordinate 147,882 of JAIMAQ010000005.1, read as the reverse complement.
CGTGTATATCATGATCGAAAGTGGAGGAAAATTGGTAGATAGCACAACGGCCTCTACTCGATATGGTATTCCCTCTGACACTCCAAGACATGTGATTGCCCTACAAAAAGGTGCCACTACAGCCGACTCCTCTACCATCATTATCAAGCCCAATGGCCAATTTGTGGGTCAATGCTCAGATCCCAATTACCCTGGAACATATGTATATGCCTGCAGCGGCGGCTACAGTACGGGCATTTACAATTATTACAATTACGTCAACATTTGTTCTTTAAGCCTCAACCCAAACAAAATCAACTATATCAGTACACATTCTTCAGGAAGCATCACTTTACCCGTGATTTTAACTAGCTTCAATGGGTATTATCAGCAAAATCTGGGAGTTGTTTTGGAGTGGACTACTTCCAGCGAATACAATAGTAGCTATTTTGCTATTGAAAGAAGCAATGATGGGCAAGTTTTTACCCAGATTGGTCAAGTACAAGCCATGGGTAATAGCCAAATACCGCACAATTATTCCTTTACAGATATAAGTGTGTTGAAAGATTTCTTGCCTGTTTATTACTATCGCTTGCGCCAGGTAGATCTCGATGGTCGTTTCACCTATTCACCAGTGATTGCTATTCATTTACCTACAGAGCCCGGTGGTAATCCCATGCTCTGGCCTAATCCCAATGCAGGATCGTTTACTCTTCACGTGCCTATAACCAATGGCCAGCAAGCCTTAGTACGTATCATGAATTTGTTGGGGCAAGTCGTAGAGCAACTCCAAATCAATAGCCCCACGAGCACGGTTCAAGTACGTCACCCAAGTCCTGGAGTATATTGGGTAGAAGTGCAATATGCAAACGGCACCCACAAAACGCTGCAGATGCTGATTATCCGCTAAGTTAGCGCTTCGTCAGTACTCTTCATTTTACCTTTTTGGCAATGGCTGCAACACATAATACACTTCGTATTTGTCTTGCAAGTGTTCTGGCACTGTAAACAAATCGGGATGAAATAAACCAGCGAGCAAGCAAATACCATCGACAAGGGTAGAAGCGCTAGGCTGTGTAAACAAATCATAACTGGCCAAGTATACCCGATGATGACGCACCGCCTGCAGCTGTTGCCAATTGAGATCACTAATTAAGCCTTGCCCAGAAGCACGTAATCGGTTGAGTTCTGCGCGGGTTTGAGCAACTGTATATCCACAGGGTGCAAACACAATTATCTCTGGATCGTATTTGATCAGCTTTTCTACGGGCATAACAATAGAATCGCCTCGTGGATGACTCAACAGATCAATGCCTCCAGCACAAGCAATTTGAAAGGGAATCCAATGACCACAGTTGTACAAGGGATGCAACCATTCGATCAAAGCCACTTTTCGTAAAGGCATTCGTTGCTTATAGAGTTTTTCTAAAATTTCATCTTGCCGCCTGCGCAGCTCGGATAGATAAGCATAGGCGGCTTCTTCTCGCCCCATTTCACGAGCAATAAGAATTGCCGATTCAAATACTTCATCTAAATCGGCTGCACTTATAGAAATCAGCTTAGGCTGTTTGGGCAAACGAGCAATGGCTGCTGCTGTACAACGCGTATCTATCTGGCATATTTCACATACATCCTGCGTAAAAATAATATCAGGGGCAATGGCCTGGAGGAGCTCTTCTTCTACCCAATAGATCGACTGTCCGCTGGCTTTGGCAGCGCTATACATGCGGTCAATTTCTTCCCCATTCCATTCACGCCCTTCCCATATGCAATGCACCAGCACCTGCTTCTCGGCACGCGCCTGCGGCGGACATTCAAAGGTTACTCCATAAAGCATGTCCTGTAGGCCCATATCATAAATCATCTGGGTAACTGCTGGAATAAATGAGCAGACTTTCATCGGAAAATATTTGATGGTTTTAAAGGCCTAATAGAGCTTAACTGGATTTAATTTTTATCTCCCCTGGTGATCATGAGGAAACTTTTAACCCCGAGCATTCCGTCAGAAAAAAATTTGGCCAGCATCTGCTGGCCATGAAAGAATTCCACTTGCTTGGGTTATAAAGAATGAGCTGCTGGCTGAGCCTTATGCCGCGTAACCCACACGGCAATGCCAAACAATACCGCACCATATACAAGAGTGCCAGCCAATAACCTGAGCTCAAAAGGAATAGCTGCTGTTAAACACGCAATCCATCCCTCCCAGGTGAGTGGATATGTGCGCCCATCGAGCCAAACACCTAAATCAGAAACTATCCAATGAATAAAGGTACTCACCACCGCAGCAATGATTACAGAGGAAACATTGATCCGCCGAATAATCCAACGACCAGCCAGAGTCATCAACACAAATGCACTATATGTAAACAAACTTCCAGCATAAAACAATTGCCAATGGTGAAAAAATACCAGCTTGCTCAATATCACATCACTTATCCAAAGCGTAAGCAAAGGGAATCCAATGGCTTTCCACTTATTTGAAAAGCAGGCTCCACCAAAAATAGCCATAGCGCCCAACGGACTAAAATTGGCCAATAGTAAACCACCCGTTTGCAGGGTGAGCCCTATTCTCCATAAAGCTACAGCAGCTATCATCAGCAGCCATAAGCGAGTGTGTACATATAATTTCTGGGTAGACATAATCGCAAAGGATTTTTTATTCACCATTTCGCTTGCAAGTTATCAAAATCATTTGTTTATCCATTGTCAGATTCTTATTCGAATACCACCTATCACATGAAAGCCCATTGTATTGTATCCATAAACTTCAGTAAATGAAGTGTTGGTAATGTTTCTCAGTTGAAGATACAACATATACCTTTTATGAAAAGTATATGATGTAAAAGCATTCCATAAGGTATAGGCTTTTAATGTAACAGGTGCAAATGGATAAGTATTGAAATTCAAATCTGTTCGATCGCCTACATTTTCAAGAGAAGTTCCAATAAACCATTCGGGCGTGACTTGCCATTGTGCTGCAAGCTTAAAGGAAGCTTTAGGCTTACGTAGTAAATTATCATAAGTAGTATCTTTACCGTTTTGCACAGTAGTCAATTGCCCAGCTAAAAACACAAAGCTACCTATAAACGACAAGTTTTTCCCGACTTGTACTTTGTTTTCATATTCCATGCCCCAATCGCGCTGCTTATCCTGATTAATATACTTAGCAGGAGTATACACAATCACATGGCGAATTATCCTGCGAAAAACAGTAAACCGCATATCCGACCCTGTTGCATAGGGAACAGTGATGCCAGCTTCATATTGGTAAGCGATCTCTGGCCGAAGATCGGGATTAGGGCTATAAGGTCCATAAAGCATAGTGAGCGTAGGTGCCTTAAAAGAAGAGGAAACATCGGCAGAAAAGATAATGCCCGAACGCAAGATATAGGAAGGATTGAAAGTAAAACTAAAATTGTCGCCATACTGTTGATGATGAGTTAAACGCCCGCCTATTTCTAGATTTAGCCCTTGAGTATTCGCCCAAAACAAAGCGATATATGGGCTTAAGAGATATACAGATGGGTTTTTCTTTTTTGCGGTTGTATCGGGCATCTTGAGATAGCGATAATCGGCTCCAGCTAATAGTTGGAAATGTTTCCCAAAATTTTGATTCCAGTAAATTTCTGCATCGTGCTGCAAGCCTTGATATCGTGAATCTCCATACGATTGACTGTGATACTTGCGGTGGGTTTGTTCATATAAATAATGCAAATGAATAGCTCCATTCGGCAATTGATAAGTCGATTGCAGGCCTGCATCTAAATCTTCTGCCCGATAATTGTCGCGAGCATCGGTAAAAGAGCCTGCATCGGTGTTGCCAAAAAAATAGTTGTATCGGAAAAATGGGTGTAGTTGAAATTGGGGATTGACTTGCCATCCCAGTCGAGCCAACACGGCATTGCTGTTCATCCCATCTTTATCAAAGCCTGCTTTACCAGTAGTATCGGTGGCTTCAGAGATGCCTCCTGTTTGTTGATGATCATATTGCACATCATAGGTAAAAGCTTGAATTTGGCCATCAACTCCGGCATGTGCTTGAAAAGTTTGATAACTACCATACGATAAGGAAGCATTGCCTCCAACAGGTTTATGAATTGCGCGGCGGGTAATAATATTGATCACCCCAGCAATGGCATCTGTACCGTACAAGGTCGACAAGCCACCTTTAACAATCTCAATACGCTCAATTTCATCCACAGGAATAAGTCGCAAATCAAAGGCTCCGCCCATTCCCGAGGGATCATACAAAGGCATGCCATCTAATAACACAACAGCATAATCGCTTCCCGCTCCACGAATGTAAATAGCCTTATCTTTACCCGGATTGCTATTGGCTCCATTGATGGTGATACCCGCTTGATCATTTAATATCTGTGCAAGGCTTTCTCCCTGGCTATGCAACAATTGCTCATGCGTAATCACAATGACCGAGTTGCCAGTTTGATCAATAGGTTTGGGAAATTTTGTGGCTGTAACCACCACACCTTTCAGCTGTGCATGGGCACTAATGGAAGTGTCGGTTGGGGCTTGTGCTGCAGCGGCAAAAGAATAGCCAATAAGCATGCAGAAAAAAACATGTTTGCTCATAGTTCATTTGTTTTACGTTTAACCAAAATCACACTATGAGCTTCGGGGAATGCAATACGGAAGAGGTAGAAATATAATGGCTTGAATAAAGCAATTATACATTCTACGCTTTTTACCCGAAAGCTCGAATGTGTCACACCAGGGCAGGTCTTCTGACTCGCTCTCTGCTGAACGCCTTCCCATTCCACAATAGGGAACAGTGGCCAAAGATGTCCAGCAGCCTCTTTCATCAGTGCCTATTTAAATTTTAAATAGGCAACTCGTCGAGTGGATCCAAACTCGATGATAAATGAGGAAAGAGCTCACAGCACCGGGTAGTGTTCAGGATTCACACCTGATTCCCTTTTCATTCCGCAGCTTGTGCTTGCGGAAACCCTAATGTCTCGGCAAAGTTATGTATTCATCTGGCATTAATACTTCATTTTTTCAACAATTTCTTCACATGTTTTTTGTTCTTCACCATGAAAATATATTCTCTTTATGCTGCTCATGTGCCTCCTGAAATACTCATTAAAGAGCTATGCAGCTTATCGAATTGGCAATTCCAATTAGAAAACTTGTTGAGGCCAAAAACTGGTAACTTCGAAGCCAACCTCTTTGAAAAAATAGTTTATCAAGTATAGAATTGAAACAATAAATATTGCTAGCATTCAAAATTTTTTTGATATTGAAGGGTTATTGAGCGATGAAAAATTTCAGCTTATATAAAAAATCTATTTTTCATGCATAGATTATTATTCGTATTGGTTTCTCTTGTTTTCATCTATTTCCCGTCAAATGCACAAATTAGAAATCTGATTAAAAAAGCAGAATGAAAAGTGGTGGAAAAAGTGATGGGTGGAAACCCTTCCGGTTCTGCCGACACGGAGGCAAAGCCTACGTCTACGCATAATCAGCCAAAAACCAACCCGGTACCGGATCAGAACAACACAACAGACGATCAGGAAATTCAATACCAGCAGCCCTCACCGCCTGAGCCGATTCATTTTCCGGTAACTGGAGAAACCGTGCAGGCTATTCATTTTATTTACCAAATCGTTTTCTTTTTTTAAACAGAAATGAAATGATAAATAACAACTCTTTATTGAAAACGAAAAATCAAGGGGAATGTAAAACAGACCAACATTGCCCAACCTATATAGAACGGAAGAAAAAAGGCAATACTGTTCATCACATGTTCAATTTGATCTGGATTTTTCCAGGATCGAGCAAATTGATAAGTCGTGATCAAAAGATTAATCAAGATGAAGAAATCACTACCGAATACAGCTAATCGATTGGGGGTTATTCCCCAGTTGATCGTTCTGAACACTATGGCCGATAAGGCAATGACACAAAGCACAATGCTTACTATAGTTAGTCCAAATAATAATATACTGGTAACGCGAAAAGAAAAATCGGCTTGAATAGCCGATGCAGAAAAGAAAATAATGGCCATCACTCCTATCAACACCAGGTTGAACACCAGCAAAAAACCTCTATCGTTATAAGGGTATTTTCCACTGAATATGATCGCTATTAAATATGCCAAGAGGGTGATGAATACAAGTGGAGTAAAGATTCTGGCAATTACGGGTGAAATCTTGTTTACCAATTGAGCATTTTTAGAAATCAAATAACTCGCAACAACAAATGATGCGGGTAAGCCAAAGCTTACTACATTACTGGAAATAAAATTTTCTACCTGAATATCAATCAAACGAAACAAAAAAATAGTTATCCCCGTCAATATCCCACCAGCTATTAAAATAAGCGTAGTCATTACCAACAAATCGCCATTAAAACGAAGAAAACTTGATCTTTTCAAATAATCTTTGGCATCCCAATCCATAAACACTAAACCCAACAATGCCCATAAAAAAAATGGAAGGTAAATACAAGCCAGAACAATCGTATCTTTATCTAATCCTTGAGGAAGCATCTGCATATAGATTGCCGAAAGGAGAATAACTGAGAATGTGATCAATAACTTCTTCATCGAAATTTTTCGCTTCCAGGAGAAATAAATAATTAAGGGCACAAACACGATAAATGCAAAATAATGTGCATAAAAATTTGCACGAGGAATAGAAAAAAAATCTGAAAGCTTAGCTATACAACCCCCTACTAACGAAGCCACAGCTATCCATAGCCATTCCTTTGAAAATCTCGACGGAGCTTCCTTTGCCTCGAAGTTTAATCGAATATACCAAAATTGAGCAATGAGATGATCTCGAATTTGAGGGTATAAAGTATTAAATGCTTTTTTAAAAGCAATCTTATTCTCTTGATACAACTGTTCAAGTTTTTGAGGAGTATGCAAACTGTTGATGATTTCTTCTTGCATAAATGTATATTTAAAGATAAAATAATTGATTTCTTATCTTAGATCATTTCCAAAAATCAACTATTGAAAATTTTGTCTCTTTATATCCAAGCTTTTGTTATTCAATGAGGATCTCCAAAGATATACAACTCATTTTTATTGAGAAGCAAAATGAGTAGACAAAAAAACAGGAGAGAAAAGCTGATCAGCTCTTCCCTCCTGCTCAATGGTTAAAAGCATGATTATTTATGCAACCACACAGTATCTACATGCGTCACTTGGCCTGTAGTTACTTGCACATTGCTTAAGGTTGTATCTCGATAACCAGTAGTGCTATCTGATTGAAATACCAGCTGATAAGTGCCAGCCGATATTCCCCAAAACTTATAATATCCTGTGCTATCGGGCAAAGCACCCAAGGTGTCGGTATTCATGATAGCCCAAACTTGAGCTTGAGCACTATCGGGTAATACATAACCATCAATAGCACCACCAGTCGATTTCAAAAAAGTACGAATCACAGGTTTGAGTAAATATTGCCCACTATTGCCAGCTTTCACGATAGAGCGAGCCGCATCAAAATCTAACACAATGGCATAAGGTACTCCTGCTGTAATCGATTGATGTACATTTAATTTTACACCCGATTGCTGTCCAGACGGTGTAGTTAAAGGTACTTGAGTACCATTGTTCAGTACTAAACTATTATTTGTACCGAGTACCAATCGAATCTGTGAGATGTTGCCTGCAGGAAGATCTATTGCACCCAGAATAGTATCTTCCCCATTTCGCAAATCCAACAAATTATATAATCCTGGCTTAAATAAAGGCACTTGCTGCCATCCCGAACTATTGTCTGAAGTATCGTTAGAAGTATTTACCCACACTTGCTGGACATCAATCCATACTGCCTGATATGCTCCTGGATCATCGGTTAAATAAAATTCAACATGGGCTGGGCCCGCTGTATTGGCTGATTTTTGGCAGGAAGATATGATCAGTAATCCTCCCACGATGAGCCAAAGGATTTTTCCCCATGAAAGAAATCGTTTTTGCATAAGAATGGTTTTAAGTGAAATAATTATTTCTTAACAAAGATGCGCAAAAACTATTCCAATAATTTGAGAATTTTTATTCTTTTGTACCCTCATGAGGGTTAATATTTTTACTCATTTTTGTTGTTTATTCTTTGGATCAACCCATGTGTAGTTTTTAAAAAAAATCAACCTCATACATACATCAGAAATCAACAAATCATGAAATGTGATCATGTTTTTTGTAGAAAAAAATTCTCTTCCACGGTTTGGTATTGTGCGTTTATCTTTTGCCTGCCCGTCGCTGTTCTAGCTCAATCTAGCCCCATAGGGAAAACCATTGACCCTTATGCATACATTTTCCCAAAAGACATTGTTGCCACGCATGGATGTGTGGTATCTGCTCATCCCTTGGCGAGTGCGGTAGGTACATGGGTTCTGCAGCAAGGTGGTAACGCAGTAGACGCCGCTATAGCCGTACAATTTGCTTTAGCCGTTGTATATCCCGCCGCAGGAAATATTGGCGGTGGAGGATTTATGGTCATTCATTTGGCCAATGGCCGCAATACAGTAATCGATTATCGAGAAGAGGCTCCAGGCCTTGCTAACCCAAATATGTTTTTAGATAGTACTGGCCGGCCCAATCCTCGCCTTAGCTTATACGGCGCACTTTCAGTAGGCACTCCAGGTACGGTAGCAGGGCTATGGGAAGCCTGGAAAGCCTATGGAAAGTTGCCCTGGAAAATGCTCGTTCAACCAGCCACTGACCTGGCTGCTCATGGTTTTTGCATTAGCGCACAGGAAGCACAATCGCTTAATGATGCCCGAAGCGATTTTCTGAGCTATAACACCCAGCCAATAGCTTTTGTAAAAGCTACTCGTTGGAAAGCAGGTGATACCCTGATACAACCCGAGCTGGCCCAGACCCTTATGCGCATTCGCGATAAAGGAAAAGATGGATTTTATGCAGGAGAAACCGCCAACTTGATTGTACAAACGATGCAAAAATATCATGGGCTCATCAGCGCCAAAGATCTCGCCCGATATCGGGCCATCGAAAGGCAACCCATTGAATTTAATTACAACGGATATCGGATAGTAACCGTTCCGCCACCTTCTGCTGGGGGTGTCATGCTCCAGCAAATGCTCACCATGATTCATTTTTACCCCATAGACCAATGGGGATATGCTTCTCCCTTGTCTACGCAACTAATGATCGAAGCCGAACGCCGCAGCTATGCCGATAGGGCTCAATATTTAGGAGATCCCGATTTCGTGCGCATACCCATATCTCAACTCCTCGACACCAATTATTTGCATCGGCGTATCAGCGATTTTACTCCCGCTCACCCCACCCCCAGCCAAGATATTCAAGCAGGGCGATTCCCTTACGAAAGTGAAGAAACTACCCATCTTTGTGTCTTAGATAGTGCGGGTAATGCTGTTTCTGCTACTTATACCTTAAACAACCTTTATGGAAGTAAACTGGTAGTAGAAGGCGCGGGCTTTTTACTCAATGATGAAATGGATGATTTTAGTGCAAAACCCGGCACAGCCAACTTGTATGGACTTACCGGCTCAACAGCCAATGCTATTGCGCCTTACAAGCGCATGCTCAGCAGCATGACTCCCACCATTGTCCTCCAAGATCAACAGCCTTATTTGCTTACAGGCACTCCTGGGGGAGCTACCATCATCACTTCTGTGTTTCAAACATTGGTAGATATTTTGGATTTTCATCTTTCGCCTCACGATGCTGTGAATAATCCTAAATTTCACCACCAATGGCTGCCCGATGTAGTATATGTAGAAAAAGGATTCCCCGACAGCTTAACACAAGCATTGCAGCAAATGGGCTATCAAATAGAAAAGCGTGAAGCCATTGGCCGTACGGAATTAATTATTCGCAAACGAAAAAACTATATCATCGGTGTAGGTGATCATCGTGGCGACGATGCCGCTTCAGGATATTAACTCAAAAAATTAACCTATGACTCATCGTAGAGAATTTCTCCAAATGACAACGGCCAGCTTATTTGGCCTTTCTTTACTGCCTAAACGCCGCTCCTTCAAGCTGACCATCAGCAATCCAATAAAACCTTTGGTGATTTCTACTTGGGATTTTGGACTGCAGGCCAATGCAGCGGCCTGGGAAATCCTAAACAATGGCGGTAGAGCCTTAGACGCTGTAGAAGCTGGCGTGCGCGTCCCAGAAGCCGACCCCAACATCCAAACCATTGGATTGGGCGGACTTCCTGACCGGGATGGACATGTAACGCTCGATGCATGCATCATGGACGAACATGGCAACGCAGGCTCTGTGGCATGCCTGGAACACATTGTGCACGCCATCTCGGTTGCCCGAAAAGTGATGGAAAAAACACCTCACGTGATGCTGGCTGGTGAAGGCGCCCTGCAATTTGCCCTTTCTCAAGGATTTCAAAAGCAAAACTTACTCACCCCAGCCTCGGAAAAAGCCTGGAAAGAATGGCTGAAAAAAGCCGACTACCATCCCGTGATCAACATCGAAAACCAACTTGCACCCGCCACTCCAAATACAATGCCCGGCAACAGCTTCAACCACGATACCATTGGTATGCTGGCTATAGACCAGCAAGGCAACCTATCGGGCGCCTGCTCTACCAGTGGATTGGCCTTTAAAATGCATGGCCGTGTGGGAGATTCCCCCATTGTGGGTGCCGGGTTGTTTGTAGATAATGAGGTGGGCGCAGCTACCGCTACCGGCGTAGGAGAAGCCAATATGCGTATCTGCGGCACGCATACCGTAGTAGAACTCATGCGACAAGGATATGATCCAGAACAAGCTTGCCGACTGGCCTTAGAACGACTGGTCAATAAAGACCCCGATTATGCCCGTAGCATTCAATTGGCTTTTCTGGCCGTTCGTAAAGACGGAACCATCGGCGCTTATGCCCTTCAAAAAGGATTTCGCTACGCAGTTTATACCCCCGATGTGCCCAATGAATTGCGCGAAAGCAAAAGCTTTTATTGATGACCAGAAGACGAACGTGCCATCTTAGCCAGTGCCCAAGTTTCTATTATTGAATAAACAATATACAACAGGAGCAACATCAAAATGGTATTGCGAGTAAAATCTGCACCTCGCATAAAAGCATAGCCTGCCATCGCAACTCCATAAATAAATATTTTCAAAAACGTGGAGAGATACAGCCTTCGGGAAAATACCTGATGCTTGGGATGGTAAATGGCTTTTTTACCCAGATAATAACTAATAGCGGTGATGATGGCTAATAGCAAATTTCCCAATGCCCCTGCTAGATCATCTATACCCAAGCTCTCTAATGCATGAGAAAAAACAATTCCGATTCCATTTACTGCACAAAACAGGGCAATCAAGCGAAAGTAAAAATTATCCATCCCGAGAAGATTTGACGATTCGCCACAAAGCTACAACCAAGGCCCCCAACGACAAAATAAGGGTAAATATCGGAATCGATAAATGGAGCTTCCGATCTATCCACAATCCTACCACCACCCCAAGCCCGATAGTAACCAGCAACTCTGTGGTCATGCTGGTATATCGAATCCAGGATGAACGCTTATGCGGTGGCTTTTGCGACATGATCAATCTTTACTTCAGGCTCATCTTCCAATGAGGAAACCATCGATTCTACGTTGCCCATCCGACATTGGCCGTTGAAAACCGCCGAGGGCGATATTTCTAATCGATGGGTATAAATATCCCCTTCCACCACGGCAGTCTCCTTCAAACTCAATAAATCTTCCACACGAATCGTACCTCTTACCTTACCCATGATATCGGCCGATTTGCAAATGATATCCCCATGAATTTCTCCTTCCTTTCCTACAACCACACGTGCATCTGCACAAACAGTACCATCTATCTTCCCATCAATGCGAATATCACCTGCAGAAGTAATGCTCCCCTGGATCAATGTTCCAGTAGCAATTAAGTTCACTTCTCCACATACGGCCGTTTTCGGAGTTGATGAATGTGGTTTAGACAACATAGCTCTGGTATTTTAGTGTTAAAATAAGTGATTTACTCATTGACCTAATGAAAGACTATCGGGACTTTGTATTTGTTTATCGCCCTGCAATACTTTGCGCACATCATCCCAGTATTTTTCTTTAGCTTGCAATACGCTTTGCAATGAATCCATTTTCATGTTTAAACGAATATATTCTTGCCGAAGCTTTACATCACCATATCCGGGAATATAGTACTTCAACGGAGTTAAGGCAAATGCACCATATGCTATGAGAAAAGCTACCATAATGAGTGAACTGATTACCACATAAATGCTTTTTCTCGATAAAATAAATGATGCTGTTTCTTCAAGTGTGTCTTCATCTAAAATCACTAACCTGAAGCGATCATTAAGCCGCTTCAATCTCCTTCTCATTCTAGCTACCAACTTGCTCATGTTTCCAAATTACAAACGAATCTCAAAAAATAAAAATTTCATATACGAAAACTTGATATTATTAAATAAACTTGTTATTCATCTGAAACTTCTTCTGAATCATATATCTACATTGGGCTTGTCGAAAGGGGTTTCCATTTATCCAAAAAAAATCGAGGGTTTCTACAAGCTATTGTGCAATAAATGTATTATGGAAACGATTTAAATGGAATTTTGTTGCTTGTATGGGGAATATTTTCAGGTTAAACAAGGGGATCATACTAGGGGCACTGGGAATTTGCCTATTGGGAATTCCTTTGCGGGCGCTGGCTCAGTTAAACCTAAACCAGATATTGAGCAACAATCAGGCAGCTCTTACTCCCCAACAAGCCGATTCTATCTATGCAGACAAGGAAGTACCTGCCGAGCTTTTAGTGAATAAAAAATTTACCCTGCCTCGCAAATTGTATCAAAACTTAGTTACGCATTACAACTTTGTCTATAACGCTCGTCGCAACTTGCGCATGGCTTTGCAAATGGCCGCTAGTCTTCATCACGACGATTATACCCAATTACTAAGCTTTTATCCCTACACTCCAGCAGAATTCTCTCAAGTAACGGGTTTGCTAGACTCGGTGATTTTTCGCGCATCGGTGGGCATCCAAGTACACGATCCACGCGGAAAATGGATTGATAATCTTTATCTGCTATTGGGGAAAGCTTATTACTACGAGCAAAAATTTGCACAAGCCGAGCGAGCTTTTCAATACATAAACCTGCGCAGTGCTCCTGCTGTAAAAGGCGAATACCATCCAGTGATTGGCTCATTGGCCGAAGGCAGTAACCACATAAACATCGCCACACCAGAAAAAAAAGGATTGTTCTCGCACCCCTCGAGCCGTAATGAAGCCTTGATTTGGCTGGTGAAAACTTATTTCTCTGAAGGGCATGTGGCTCGTGCCCAGTCGCTACTCAACCTGTTGATGCACGATACCCAGTTCCCAGGGCGATTGCGAGGTCAATTGTTTGAAACAGCGGCCTGGTTGTATAAACAGCAACAAAGATACGACCAAATGATTCCTTATCTCCGCCAGGCTATTGCCCTGCAACCTGATAAGTCGCTTCAAGCTCGATGGACATATTTGTTAGGACAAATCGCTACCCTGCAACACGATTCCGCCCTGGCTATATCTGCTTTTGACCAGTGTGCGCAAATCAGTCATGATCCCATGATGCAATTTTATGCCACTTATCAGATAGCCTTGCTCTCCTCAAATGGTGCTGGCAAAACACCAAATCCCTATCAGCGGTTGCAAGAAATGATTCATAAAAATCGCTACGAACGATACCGCGATATCCTCTATCACGGTATGGCAGACATAGCGTTGAAACATGCCGATACCGCTACGGCCATTCAGTATCTGCTTTCTAGCCTGCACACCGTAAACATGGACAACCCTTCTAGCGAAGCCCGTAGCTATAGTGCTCTGCTGCTTTCTCAAATCTTGATGTCGGAAAAACAGTTTATACAAGCTGCTGCATATCTAGACACAGCCTTGCAGTTGCTCCCGAGCAATGATCCGCGCAAAGATTCTTTAACCCAACAATTACAAGCTGTACGAGTTTTAGCTGCACACCTACAAACCATTAACCGCCAAGATAGCCTACAAGCTTTAGCTGCCCTGCCGCCTGAGCAACGCCTACAAAAAGTACATGCTGTATGGGAAAATATTCAACAACAAATGCGTGTAGCCGAAAAAAATCGTGAGCGAGCTGCCCGAGCAAATATATTGGGTTTGGAAGGAAATCCATCCGGGTTACAAGTGAATGCACCTGATATAAACAAGCCGAAGAACCAGCAAGCTGCCTGGTATTTCAATAACCCAGCTCTCAAATCTGCAGGGTACACAACATTTTTACAGATTTGGGGAAACCGTCCACTAGTAGATAACTGGCGGCGTGCATCAGCTATCCAAGGCTTCTCAGCTCCTGCTGCTAGCCAGGTAGATACAGCAAGTACCAATCAGGTTGCTCAGGTCGATACTTCGCTGAGCTTAGGCGAGCAAACCCTGCTTCACAATATCCCCCTCACCGCCGAGCAATTAAAAATTTCGAACGATTCTATACAACAAGCCCTGCTGGCTGCTGCTGAAATCTTAGCGTTTCAATTGCAACGGCCATCCGATGCGCGCAACATGCTCAACACCCTGCTTCAACGATTTCCCCAAACCCAGGCCTATCCCCGAATTGCTTACTTGCTTTTCTTGATTAATCAAGAGCTGAAAGATACAAACCAAGCCAATTACTATCGAGAAGTTTTACTTCGCAATTATCCCACGTCTATCTATTCCCAAGCTCTACAGCCTGCACCCACAACACATACCAACCGCATTTCTGCATGGTACGATAGCGCATACCAGCATTATCAACAACAACAATTCAACTCTGCCATCGTGTTTATTCAACAAGCACTTGCCCATGAGATGAACGATACCCTACTTACTCAATTTCAATTGTTGTGGGCTATGAGTTTATACCAATTGCATGCGGAAGACTCATCACAGCACATTTTGGAACGTTTAGCACTTCAATATCCCAACTTTCCAGCAACTGCATTAGCCAAGCGAGTCCTGGATCTGATGCAGCATAAACAACAACTCATTGCCCGACTGGAAAGCGAGCCTTCGGTCTCTGATACCACACAAAGCCTTGTTGAAACGCCAGCTCAAAACCCCAAAAATGCACAGCTGCCTACAGTTGCTGCGCCTAAACCCATTCAAAGACCCGATACGGCCCAAGCCCGCTCTGCTCCTGTTAACCCTACCCCAGCCCCACCGCCTGTAGCAAGCACGCCTTATACACTACATGAAAAAGATCCCCATTTCGTGATCATGGTCTTTAGCCAACCCAATGCCCAAATATTAGAAGCATCTACCCAACGCTTCACCACTTATCTCCGCGGAAGTCAGGCCGATTCCAATATTTTAGTAGGGCCATACGCGCTCACGCCTACCATCACCATGTTGATATTTCGTACATTCTCCAATGAAGATCGAGCCTTGCATTTTCTCGATCAGATTCGGGCAGTTGCACCCGCATTGTTACAAGGGCTGCCTACAGGCAGTTACGAGTTTTACATTATTTCACGCAGCAATTTTATCTTACTAAACCAAACCAAAGACTTAGAGGGATATGTCCGTTTCTTCAACGATAACTACATTACCCAGTGAGCAATATCAGGACTTCATGTTTACAAATTGCAGGGCAAAATCAAATGAAGCCTTTTTACAGTGCTGAATCACTGTTTGTAAGTCGTCAATCTTTTTTCCACTCACCCTGACGGTATCGTCCATCACCGCTGCTTGGACTTTAAGCCCGAGCCCACGTATAAATTTGACTAATTTTTTGGCTTCTTCTTGGGAAAGACCGTTTCGAATCGGAATTTCTTTGCGTATGAGCTTGCCCGATAGCTGTGCCGCTTTATTCAAATCATAAACTTTAATATCGACCCCTTGCCGCATAGTGCGGCTAAGCAAGACATCCACAATTTGCTGCAACTTCATTTCACTTTCTGTTTCTATCACAAGCATATGATCTTTCTTGTTTAACTCTATACTCACGGGCACATCCTTAAAATCAAAACGATTGGCAATTTCTTTACGGGTGATGTTTACCGCGTTGTCAATCAATTGCATGTCGGCTCTGCTCACGATGTCAAACGAAGGCATAGCGAAGTATTTTGCCATAAAATTACACGAAAACCCTGCTATAGCAAATAAACTAATTACATTTATTTAGATAATATCGAATAAAAAAGTTTAATTATTAGATAATATTCATTTTTATAAATAAAATTTCAAAAAAATATCTATTAGATAGTCGTTTCACTTAATTTTGCTTTGTTTCAAACATCATCATCAACGTATCTCTGCTCATGAATGGACAGCAAGCCTCGCTAAATGCTTTCCGGAATCTGGTAGCCATGCGCTTCCAGCTGTACAACAGTCTGTTTTCAGCGCTTCCTTTTCACCGCGTGGAAAAAACGGGAGTTTTGCTTTCCATGTTTATCATATTTTGTGAGGAAAGCTATCAACGCGGGTTGAGTCCAACCGAAATCATCGAGCAGTTTATCTCCAAATACACCGAATATCAGACCGAGAAAGATAGTATCGACTTGCTTTTCCGATTTATTCAATATGCCGAGCGGCAGGTAGTGCTTTTTGATGCTTTAGAAGACGCCGCCTTTGGCGCTGTAAACGATCTCAATGGGAAAGGCACGCTCAAGCATTTACTCAACGAAGTACAGCAGCAAAATGCCTGGACTCAACTTCGAGAAAAATTGAAGCATTTTTCGGTACGCATTGTATTAACGGCTCATCCCACACAGTTTTATCCCAGCGAAGTATTGGGAATCATTCACGATCTCTCACAGGCTATTATGCAAGATAATACTGCCTTGGTGAATACATATCTGCAGCAGTTGGGCAAGACACCCTTTTTTAAAAAGCAAAAACCTACGCCCTACGATGAAGCCATGAACTTGATCTGGTATTTGGAGCATGTTTTTTATCCAGCAGTGGGCAAAATCCTCACCACTCTCCGCTCGCATCTCAATGGAAACGATGCTTTAGCTCTCCCAGTACCCATTCGTTTAGGGTTTTGGCCAGGGGGAGATCGGGATGGTAATCCATATGTAACCGTGGATATCACCTTAAAAGTAGCCGATGCGTTGCGCAATGCTATCTTGGTTTCTTACTATCGCGATGTGCGCAAACTTAGACGCAGATTAACGTTTAAAGGTATCTCGGGATGGGTTGCCGAGCTAGAAGAACTACTTTATCAACATGTTTTTGAGCACCCATCTAATACCCACTTGTGCGTGTCAGATATTCGCGAACCTCTACTCCGCATTCGCCAACAACTGATTGCAGAGCACAATGGGCTCTTTGTGGGCATGGTAGAAGAGTTATTGCACAAAGTAGATGCATTCGGGTTGTTTTTTGCGTCGCTCGATATTCGGCAAGATAGCTCTATACATCGTAGAGTAGTGGATCAAATTGTGGCTAAGGGAAACGTGCTCCCCGCATATTATCACCAGCTCAGTGAAGCCGAAAAACTGTCGTGTCTATCATCTATTGGTAGCAAACTCAACCCAACCGATTATGAAGATCCATTGGTGAAAGATACTTTGGGAGTGATGGCTGCCATGCGCGATATTCAGTACAAAAATGGAGAAGCAGGATGCCATCGATATATCATTAGTCATGCCACCTCAGCAACCGATATCATAGAGGTCTACGGTCTATTTCTCATGAGTGGATGGGCACCTGAGCAACTTACCGTAGATATCGTACCTCTGTTTGAAACTATCGAAGATCTACAGCATGCTAGCCAGGTCATGCACACCTTATATGCATACCCTCCTTATCGTGAACACTTGAAACGCAGGGGCGACAAGCAAACCATCATGTTAGGCTTTTCAGATGGCACTAAAGATGGGGGTTACCTGATGGCCAACTGGAGCATCTATAAAGCCAAAGAAGTCCTCACCCGTATTTCGCGAGAGTTTGGGGTGCATGTCATATTTTTCGATGGTCGAGGAGGGCCTCCAGCACGTGGAGGGGGTAAAACCCATCAATTTTATGCTTCAATGGGGCAAAATATCGCCAATGATGAGATTCAGCTTACCGTTCAAGGTCAAACGATTAGTTCCAATTTCGGTACTACCACCTCTGCTCAGTACAACCTAGAGCAGCTGATGCATGCCGGTATTTCCAATGGCTTATTTGCCTCTCGACGTTACACCTTTACTGCCGAAGAAGAGCAATTACTCGAACGTTTGGCTGCAGAGAGTTTTCAGGCTTTTCAAGCATTGAAAAATCATCCAGATTTTTTGGATTACCTCAATTACGCTAGCCCCTTACGTTATTATGCAGAAACCAATATCGCTAGTCGCCCCTCGAGCCGTAATCGTTCGGCCAAACTCAACCTAAATGATCTCAGAGCCGTTCCCTATGTGGGTTCTTGGAGTCAAATTAAGCAAAATGTACCTGGCTACTATGGTGTGGGCACCGCTTTAGAAGCTTTGTATCGTGAAGGCAAATGGAAAGCTCTGCAAGAGTTGTATCAAAATTCTCTGTTCTTTCGCACGTTGTTAGACAACTGCGAAATGTCGATGAAAAAAAGCTTTTTCCCACTTACTGCTTACCTGGCCCATCATCCTCGATTTGGGAAGATTTGGAATATGCTTTATGCAGAATATGAGAAAACCCGAAAATATTTACTATTGCTTTCTGGAGCTAATGACCTCATGCAAAATTACCCCGTTGAGCAGCTTTCTATACAAATGCGAGAAAGAATCATGCTGCCATTGCTTACCATTCAGCAATATGCTCTTTCCCAGATCCGCTCTTTACAAGAAAAGAAAGCTGCTACTTCTCAAATAGAAGTTTATGAAAAGCTGGCTATTCGCTGCTCATTTGGAATCATCAATGCCAGTCGTAATTCGGCTTAAGCTATCCCAGACAGCAAGCTTACCATCAAAGCCAATATCACCGTATTAAAAACAAAAGAAATCAGGCTATGCAGAAGCACTAATCGATGGATACGCCCCGATCTCACGACTACATCAGATACCTGAAAAGTCATCCCTACACAAAAAGCGAAATAGGCAAAGTCTAAATAATCGGGTCTGTGGTTATCTGGAAAATCTAATCCACCAGCCAATTGCTTATTGGCAGCAACATTACCAAAATAATACAGATGAGCATAATGCAGAGTAAACATAGAATGAACCAAAAACCATGAGCTACTAATTACTGCCACAGAAAGCCACAAATGCCTAAGCAAAGCTTGATGTGTAGAATTAGCTTGTATAAGCAACAATTGAAAAATGGCGATTAGGCTACATACCGCAGCCAAGATAATGAGTATAAACACAACCACATTTGCCGTATCTAACACGGCTGCCTGCCGCCTTACTTGTGAAGGATGCAAGCGAAATATGCTCATCCAAATCAATGCGATAAGCGAAAGCGCAAATCCCAACCACATACATAGCACCCATTCCCATGTCTGAATTGCTCGCTGCCGTAGCATGTAGCCCGTGATGATCGCTACCCCCAGCGCAATAAGCATTCGCTGATATCCACTAAGATGAATAATGGTTAAACGTGAAGTTGAATGCATAGCCATAAAAACGGATTATATGTAAATGAATCCTAAGAAAATACAAATTATCAGGAAATTAACGAGCAATCAACTATTTCTTTTCCTCGACGGCATTGTTTTCGCTGCATGTATCGTAGGTGATCTTTTCATGGTTTCATCTAAAATCTCCCTCCCATGGCTACCCTTAGCTCCACGAACCCTCTCGGTTATCCCCATGCATCCTTGCCACAATGGATAGAGAGCATTATTCAGCAAACATTAAACAACAAAATTACTCTTATCACCCAGGCTCACACACCCGAGATGAGGAACATGATGTATGGCCTGAAAGGCACAGGTACTCACTTGATACTGTCTACGCCCTCATCTCAACAAACTATTGTTGAATGGGAATCTATTAGAAAATGGAACCCTTATGCATCTTGGTTTCCATTAGATAAATCCTCGAATCCTGAGACCATTGTTCAGAAAATCCTTTGGAAATATGGTCAACTGCATATTGCCTGGCTACATCAACGTTGGGAAAATGCACATCAAGATTTATATCTCTTTTGGGATCAATGGATAGTAGCGTTGTTGCCAGTTTTAAAAAGCGGCAGTTGCATTATTTTATCGGCTACTTTTTGCATCCCTAAAACAGATCAACAGGGAGTGCTACGTTTTATGGAACAAGCAAATACGGCCTTACGCGAGCTCACTAGCCGTGCACATCGATCCATACGAAAGGCATTATGGCTTTTCTTACCAGATTATGTAGACCAAGAGTATTTACCCAAAAGGATCAAGAAAAATATCTTTGAAGCGCCTCTGGCTTCCAATAGGATATACACTTTTGCCTGAGGGGAAATCTGAGGTATAGAGTGGAGCCGGCGGGAATCGAACCCGCGTCCATCCATGTTCCCTGAAAGCTTTCTACATGCTTATTCCGGCATTGGAGTTCAGGAAGCCACTGGAGCCGGACAAACCGATGGCTTCCCTAAGCTACGTGATCTTAAGCAATAGCTGTAGCAGGCTATTGCCGCAACCTGTGTGTGCTAAATGATTCGGCGGGGCTGTCGACCACAGGTGTATCTACAAGCCCGGCCATAATGGCGTCCTAATCACTGATTAGGCAGCCATGGCGTAAGAATAGTCGCCATTTACTCTTTGGATCTTCAGATTTACGTGCTAATGATCCAACGCACGGCATGCTTACACTTTCAAAGAACCCATGTTGTCAAAACCTTTCGGCCCCATGCAAAATTAAGCAAATCTCATTCTACAGCCGCTACCACAAAAAATAGCTGACAGGTTATCCACTTTAACTGCAAAGCTGCCAGCTACTGAGTACTCTTGTCAGTCGTGAGCATTATCGACCAGTGAGATGTCTCCAAATGTCCAGCCCATTTGCATACAACAATAAGGCAAATAAGATAATCATCCCGGCAATCTGGGCATATTCTAAAAACTTTTCACTGGGTTTGCGGCGGGTAACGATTTCATACAAGAGAAACAACACATGTCCTCCATCGAGTGCAGGAATAGGCAAGATATTCATCACCGCGAGAATGATCGACAAAAATGCTGTCATGCTCCAGAATGCCTGCCAATCCCAAAATGCAGGAAATAAGTTGCCAATGGTGATGAAACCGCCTAAAGAATCAGAAGTCTTAACCTCCTTAGAAAAGAAAATCAATTTGAGTTGCTGCAAATAGCTACCTATGCTTGATAAGCCCTTATGAATACCCGCGGGTATAGAGGTCCAAAAAGAATAATGTTTTGTTTCAAAATGAAAAATTTCATCGGGAGGCCTTTTTCCGAAACCAATCAAACCCTGATCATTGATTCGTGCTTTTACATAGCTTGTGTCGTGAGGTTGGCGCAGTACCCCCAATACCACGGTTGTGTTTTTGAGGCCTTTCACGGCTTCTTGAAAGTCTTGATCGAAAGGCGTGGGCCGGCCATTTACCGAAATGATACGATCGCCTTTCATGAGCTTACCTTCGAGAAACCGGGCCGAAGGCAAAACGGTATCTACAATTACCGGCATGCGTATCGACACAAATCCTTTGCCCTTGCTTCTGACCATTTGCTCGATGAATCCTGGAGGTATGGGCAAACTGATCTGCACGCCATTGCGATCGAGCTGTATGCTATGTGCTTGATTGACGATGATATCGTAGGGAATAGCCGAAACATTGTCTATGGGCTTGCCGTCCACAGCCATGATACGATCGCCATCGCGCAAGCCAATTTGTTGGGCCAGTGGGCCTGTGGAAAGGCCATAAGTTAAGTTTTGTGGAGGCAAGTAGGTTTCTCCCCATACCCACAAAATGGCTACATAAATCATGAAAGCCAAGATCACATTCATCAATACCCCACCCACCATAATGATCAAGCGTTGCCATGCTGGCTTAGCCCGAAATTCCCAGGGTTGAGGCGGGCGTTGAAGCTGGTCTTTGTCCAGGCTCTCATCGATCATCCCAGCAATTTTCACATAGCCTCCAAGCGGCAGCCAGCCTATGCCGTATTCCGTTTCTCCTCTTTTGAATTTAAACAACGAAAACCAAGGATTAAAGAACAAATAAAACTTTTCAACCTTTGTTTTAAACAGTTTTGCGGGGATAAAATGCCCCAGCTCATGCCAAATCACCAGGATAGAAAGGGAGAGCATGAGTTGAGCAACTTTAATCAAAATCTGAGTTGTAGTCATCGTAAAATGAAATAAGTTTAGATGCTGTGCCGAATTTTTTCGATAAGTACTCGAGCATGATGCCTGGCCAATTGATCGGTTTCTTCGTAATCCGATAGGGAAGGGTGTAAAATAAAGTCCACCTTCTGGAGTGCGTGTTCAATGACGTCGGACATTTCCAAAAATCCGATTTTATTTTGCAGAAATGCCCATACAGCCTCTTCGTTGGCAGCATTCATGGCACAAGGCGCATTGCCCGCTTTTCGCAACACTTCCATTGCAATGGCAAGATTACGAAATGTTTTGGTATCGGGTGGTTCGAAGCTGAGATAAGGATATTGCTTGAAGGAAAATCGTGGAAAATCGTTTGTTAAACGTTGCGGATAAGAAAGGGCATATTGAATTGGAAGTTTCATATCGGGCAAGCCCATTTGTGCTTTGATTGACCCGTCGGTAAACTGAATAAGTGAATGCACGACCGATTGGGGGTGAATGATCACTTCGATTTGATCTGGATGGAGGTTAAATAGCCAACGGGCTTCGATCATCTCTAATCCCTTATTCATCAACGATGATGAATCGATCGTAATCTTCTCGCCCATACGCCAGTTGGGATGCTGCAAGGCGTGGTCTTTCTTAACGTTGACCAAAAAGTTGGTTTTTTTCCCCAGGAAAGGGCCTCCCGATGCGGTGAGAATGATTTTTTCAATTGGGTTGTGCTGCTCACCAGCTAAGCATTGAAAAATAGCAGAATGTTCGGAATCCACAGGAATGATCTGTGCCTGATGAGCTTGGGCTTCTTTCATCACCCATTCGCCGGCCACCACTAAGGTTTCTTTATTGGCTAAAGCGATTGTTTTACCCTGCCGTATAGCAGAAAGAGTAGGTTTTAAGCCTGCGAAGCCCACAATAGCCGCCAGATGCACGTCGTATTCACCAGCTGCGGCTTCTTCTAATGCCTGCAACCCAGCAAGTACGCAAATACCCGTATGTTGTAATGCTTCTTTTACCACAGGATATTGCCCTTCATCGCCGATTACCACCACCCTTGGACGATATTGCAATGCCTGCTCGATCAGCAATTCGGCATTCTTCCAGGCAGTGAGTACGGTTACTTCAAACAATTCTGGATGGGCGGCTATCACCTCGAGCGCCTGACGACCGATGGATCCGGTTGATCCAAAAATGGCTATTTTCCGTGGAAACTGCATGCTACTCGCAATATCGGAATTTTCTGAGGATTGTGATGCCTAGACGATCTATAATACACAAAAGCCGCCCAATGTAGAGCGGCTTGTTGAAAATAAAGATACCTTCTTTACCTATCAGTCATTAGAGGTGTAAACGTTCTTTTTTAGCGAGCAATTCTTCCACTGTTTCCCGGTACAACTCGTCGGGCACGCAGCAATCTACCGGGCAAACGGCTGCGCATTGTGGTTCTTCATGAAAGCCCTGACATTCAGTACATTTATGCGGCACAATGTAATAAGTATCCACACTAATGGGCGGATTACGTTGCTCCGCATCTACTACTGTTCCATCGAGTAAGGTGTAAGGGCCTTTTACAGATGTGCCATCGGCAATAGCCCATTCTACACCTCCTTCATAAATAGCATTGTTGGGGCATTCGGGTTCACATGCTCCACAATTAATACATTCTTCTGTAATCTTGAGCGCCATTGCATATTCGTTTTAGAAAACCAATTATTTTGCAACAAAAATACTTGTTCACACAAAGAAAGCACAAATTTTTTAAAATTCTTTTGTGGTGTTTTGACAAACATATGTCATGTTGCTAGAAGAAAAAATTGAAGTACTGGGCAAATTAGGTGAATACATGCAATCCAACGATCCGGAATGGACAGCCATTAAAAAACGTGCCTCCTTAGAAAATCCCTGGTTTACACAACAATTCATTGAAGTAGCTGCAGATCATATTTCTCAGATGTATTTGCAACCAGATAGGTTATGGGATTGGATCAAACCTTATCGATTGCAAATTGAACACAACAAAACTCCCCGCAAAGTGGGCATAGTCATGGCGGGCAATATTCCCATGGTAGGGTTTCATGACCTGCTGTGCGGATGGTTAAGCGGGCATGAAATCTGGGTAAAATATGCTTCACGTGATCGGGTTTTGATGCCCTTTTTGGCCAAGCGCTTACAAGAGTGGATGCCTAAAGGCTTTTCGACAAAGGAAGTCGAGCTATTGCGCGGCTGTGATGCCTATATTGCCACGGGAAGCCAAAATACTTCTCGTTATTTTGACTATTACTTCAGCAGATATCCCCACATTATTCGGCGGAATCGCACCTCAGTAGCTATTCTCGATGGCACCGAATCGCTTTCAGATCTCAAGCTGCTGGCGAAAGATATATTTTTATATTTCGGATTGGGATGCCGAAATGTGACCAAGCTATATGTTCCCGCTGATTATGATTTCCAGACTCTTGTTCCAGCCGTGCAGGATTTTATCTATTTTATGGATCATCGTTCTTATCGGCACAATTTCGATTATTATCTCTCCGTGTATATCCTCAATCATGAACCCCATCAACTCATTAGCCCGCTTATTTTAAAGCCTGATCAAGCCTTATTTTCTCCCGTAAGCGTGGTGTTGTATGAATATTACACAGATAAACAGGCGGTTTTGCAAACACTCATCCACTCAAGCGATATTCAATGCATCGTGGGTAAAGAATTTGTTCCTTTCGGACAAGCCCAGTTTCCTACATTGCAAGACTATGCCGATGGCATAAATACGCTGGAATTCTTGCTCAACTTGCCTTGAGAAAAACGGCACCCAAGTTTTAACCCCTACTTAACGATTGCAATAAATTATTGTTAAACCATTTATGTTCAAATCCACAAAGCTTTGGATGGGTATTAAATTTGTCGAAGAGGTAAATGATTGTTTTAAAGAAATTAAAAATATACAGCTATGAAAATACGTCAGCTTCTGTTTACCCTTTTAATCAGCGTATTCGTGAGCTTAACGACCTTATACCTTTATTCTCGATACGTTAATTCGCTGCCAGGGCCTTTCCAAAATGGCAGTCAAAACCTACCCATCAACTATGTACGGCTAGCCTCTAATATTACTGGAGGAAATAACCAGAATAGTTCCCCATCCGATTTCGAACAAGCTGCCAGTATTGTTATTCCCACAGCCGTTCATATCAAAACCACAATTCCTCCTAAAGAAATAACTCAGCCTGGAGATATTTTTGATCCATTTAATTTCTTTGGAGGCGGTCAAAGATATTATATACCCGGACAGATGGCTTCGGGTTCGGGAGTGATCATTTCCGATAACGGGTATATCGTCACCTGCAATCATGTGATCTCGGGAGCCAGTAAAATTGTGGTCACGCTCTACAATGGGAAAAGTTATCAAGCCAAAGTGATAGGTCGCGATCCCAATACCGATTTGGCCGTGTTGAAGATCGACGCACACAACTTACCCTATCTCCTGTATGGCAATTCAGACAACGTAAAGGTTGGACAATGGGTGCTAGCAGCCGGATACCCATTGGATTTAGAAACCACTGTTACGGCAGGCATTGTCAGTGCTACCTCACGCGAAATAGATGTTAATCATCAAGGCTCTTATCCTGTAGATGCTTATATCCAAACCGATGCGGCTGTGAATCCTGGCAACAGTGGTGGCCCACTTGTCAATACCCAAGGGCAGCTCATTGGTATTTTAGCTGCCATTGCTTCGCCGACTGGCTCTTATGCAGGTTATGCCTACGCTATTCCTGTGAACATCGTAAAAAAAGTGGTCAACGACATTCTTACCTATGGCTCAGTACAACGTGCATTTTTAGGCGTTCAACTCTATAGAACCAACACCTTTACACAAGCCTCTCTTAGCAACCGCAATCCCTATGGCAAAGGAGTAGTCATTGCAGGTGTGGATCCCGATGGCGGGGCTGCTGCTGCAGGAATGAAAGCAGGCGACGTGATTACCGCTATCAATGGCGAACCCGTTAATTCCGAATCAGAATTAATGGAAAAAATCGCCAGCTTCAAACCTGGAGATAAAATCAATGTGAGCTTTATTCGTGATGGGAAAGAAAGAAATGTGCTGGTAACGCTCCGCAATCAAGAAGGTGGAACGAGCGTCATTCATAATTCGGCGCTGAATAAGCTGGGTGCTGAATTCATGACCTTAAGCAAAAAAGATGCGAATCAATTGGGCATATCGGGCGGCGTAGCCGTGGGCAATATTGGAGACGGACTTATTAAATCGCAAACCAATATGCGCGAAGGATTTGTAATTACTCGAGTTAATGGATATCCTGTACGATCGGTGGCTGAGTTAGAAAAATTGGTAGAAAACGCAGGCCGGCATATTCAAATCGAAGGCATATACCCGGGTATCGACGGGATTTTTTATTACGATATCGAAAACGAAGAATAAAGTCATTAGATGTTCATAATGGCGCGCAAGTAATCAAAGAATTCGTTTTTCTTGCGATTGGAAATGGGAATATTTTGCTTGTCAGACATGATAACGGCTGCGCCAACGCCCTTGATGATTTTTACGATATGATCTACATTAATGAGATAAGATTTGTGTACCCGATAAAACCCTTTATCTTCAAGCATCTCTTCGTATTCTTTCAATGATTTAGACACCACATGATGTGTGCCATTGGTGAGTTTGATCTTGGTATAACTGTCGAGCGCTTCACAATACACAATATCTTTCATGTCGATGATGTTATACCCATCATTGACAGGAATCACGATTTTTGAAAGACCGCTACCACTAGTTTTGAGATAATCTTTCAAATAGCTAGTAGGCGCAGTGCTAAGAATGTTTTTTGCCCTACGCTCTCTTACCTTATCGAGTGCATCTTTCACTTCCGCTACCTTAATGGGTTTCAACAAGTAATCGAGAGCAGAAAACTTGATGGCCTTCAGGGCATATTCTTCGTAGGCGGTAATGAAGATCACATCGAAAGTAGGCTTTTCTATTTTCTCGAGTAGTTCAAATCCCTTGTGAGGAGGCATTTCAATATCGAGGAATAATACATCGGGCTGCACCTCTTCCAATAGTGCTTCAGCCTCTTCTACAGAAGTTGCTGAGCCAACGAGCTGCACTCCTTCACAATATTTTTCAAGGATATTGCCGAGGATATCAATATTTTTTTGCTCGTCTTCTACGATGACGGCTTTAATGACAGGATCCATAGTTGCGGTTTGTTATTTGAACAATGACCGGTTCGGGGTTAAAAAATATAATTTCTTAGACCTGACCAAAAGTAAAAATACAAAATGTTATTCTCTATTAGTAGTTTTTATTTTACCGGGATCCTGCCTTATACACGATATGATTTCAATAAGCCCGTGCAAACAACACCCTTCGTGCAGAGGGTTGCCCTGTGAGCACACATTTACCTGGCCCGTCATCGCCCGGCCAAGGAGAGAGCGGAATACAGCGAATGGTGGCTTTAGAAAGCTCTTTGATGCGAATTTCGGTTTCTTCGGTTCCATCCCAATGTGCATACACGAATCCACCTTGCTCGTCGAGTATGTGAATAAATTCTTCCCAGCTATTGGCAGGAGTAATATGCTGGTCGCGATAAGCCTTAGCCTGTTCAAACATCTGCTGTTGGATGTCATCGAGCAACCGAAGCACTTTCTCGGCCACATGATCCAAAGGGAGGGAGAGTTTTTCCCGGGTATCACGTCTTACGGCTTCGATCTGGTGCTGTTGTAACTCACGCTCTCCTAATGATAACCGAAGAGGAACTCCCTTGAGCTCATACTCGGCATACTTCCAGCCTGGACGCACATGATCGGCATCATCATATTGTGCCCTGATACCAGCTTGCTTTAAGCTTTGTAGAATCTCCCGAGCACGCGCGTCAATAGCCGCCCTCTGCTCATCGTTTTTATATACCGGAATCAAGACCACCTGAATAGGAGCCAGTCGCGGCGGCAGTTTTAAGCCATCATCATCGCCATGTGCCATCACCAGCGCGCCAATCAAGCGAGTGGAAACACCCCAAGAAGTAGCCCAAACGTATTCTTGCTCATTGTTTTTGTTGAGAAATTGTACATCGAAAGCCTTAGCAAAATTTTGCCCGAGAAAATGCGAAGTGCCTGCCTGCAAGGCTTTACCATCTTGCATCAGGGCTTCAATGCAAAAAGTTTCTACCGCCCCTGCAAACCGTTCTGCAGGCGATTTAATACCCTGAATGACCGGCAAAGCCATATAGGATTCGGCAAAATGGGTATACACTTCTAGCATGCGACGAGCTTCTTCCATCGCCTCTTCGGCCGTGGCATGAGCGGTATGCCCCTCTTGCCAAAGAAATTCGGCTGTGCGCAAAAACAACCGCGTGCGCATTTCCCAACGCACTACATTGGCCCATTGGTTAATCAAAATGGGCAAGTCGCGATACGATTGAATCCAGTTTTTATACGTGTTCCAAATAATGGTTTCAGACGTGGGACGCACGATGAGCTCTTCTTCTAAAGCCGCTTCAGGATCAACTATAACACCTCCTCCAGCAGGATCGCTTTTTAGCCTATAATGTGTAACCACGGCACATTCTTTTGCAAAACCCTCTACATGAGCGGCTTCCCGGCTCAAAAAGCTTTTGGGAATGAACAAAGGAAAATAAGCATTCTGATGTCCCGTATCTTTAAACATTTTGTCGAGCGTAGCCTGCATGTTTTCCCAAAGCGCATATCCATATGGTTTGATGACCATACAACCCCTAACAGCAGAATAATCGGCCAATCCGCTTTTGATTACCAAATCGTTATACCATTGTGCATAATCTTGCAAACGGGAAGTGATTTCTTTACCCATATCTTGATGATTGCTTTAGTCTCGCAAAGAAATGCAAAAAAACCAATCGGCCAACCTTAAAGCTGTGGAAACCGATATAGATAAACATCTTATTGGAGAAAAGACTAAACTTTTTTCATAAAATCTTGTCTTAAAATCAGTAACTTTGGTTAAACCAATTAAGGTATGTATTAAAAAACTTTTGATCATGAAACCACTTACATATATGCTGCTTGGTCTTGGCCTTTTTTTAGGAGGCTGTGCAGCAGCTTACCGTACAGGGCAAACGCCCGATGATGTGTATTATTCTCCTGCGCAAACTTCGCAGCCCGTAGCTACAACCAATCGCTCGTCAAATGCAACTGCGGTGAATGAAGAAGATGGAAATCAATATGTTGTATACGACAATCAAGATAATAATGGGCTTACCTATACCCAGCGGCTCAAAATGTTTGATGATCCCAATTATTTTTACGATCCGTTTATTTTTTATCGTTCCTATGCTTTTAGCCCTTATTATGCATATTCACCCTGGTATTATGGTTATACCCCCTGGTGGGGCTCTTCTTTTTCTTTAGGATTAAGTTTTGGAAATTATTATTCACCTTTTTACTGGGATCTTTGGGCACCCATCGGATGGTATGCTTACAACAGTTGGTATTCACCGTATTGGTGGTATTCGCCGTATTATGGGTATGGGTTGCCCTACTATGGTTATGGATGGGCTAGTGGTAAAGTTATTCTGAATCCGCGCCCTGCCAATACCTATGCCCCACGAGTAAATTATGGCGCACGGTCTGCTACTGAAATAGGTGGTACTACCTCCGCCCCTATAAATACTAATGCTCCACGTATATTTTATCAGCAGCCTAATCGTTCCGACAACCCCTCCACTTCGCCCACTCCATCCAACACCCGTAGGATTTTTACTACGCCTCGAGGTGAAACGCCCATCAATAGCCCAGCTAACAATCGGCGAGTCTTTATTCAGCGTAGCGATGAACATCCCATCACCTCACCTGCCAACAACCGTGGTTTTTTCCGGATGTTCCGCTCCAATAACAACAACGTTTCTTCTCCCAACACAGAGTTTCGAATGGCCCCGGACCGCAGTTTTGAGCCCAGAAGCTTTTCTGCTCCTGTATTTCGCAGTGCTCCTGTAGAAAATAGCGCTCCCGTAAGAACTTTCAGCCCCAGAGGAGGCCATTAAATCTTGGAACGATTGTTGGAAATTTTACCCTATACTTACCTTTGACCCTCGCGTTCGTGACGACGCAAGGCACTGGTATTATATAGGTTGACAGTTGATAAAAACCATTCACATGAAAAAATTCATTTTGCTGATTTGTTGTTCTTTCTGGATGAGTACAGCTCTTTGGGCTCAAGATGAAACGGATGCATTGCGCTACAGCCAAACCTTTACCGGAGGTACTGCCCGTGCAATGGCTATCGGTGGTGCGGCAGGCTCCCTCGGCGGGGATGCCTCCGATATCTGGGTGAATCCTGCTGGAATTGGTTTTTTTAAAACCAATGATCTCTCGATAACTCCGCTTGTTCACAGCTTGGATACCCGTGCTACCTATTATCAAACAACGGCTAGCGATAGCAAAACGCAGCTTACCCTGCAAAACATTGCCCTTATTTTGGCCAGCAATAGCCGTAGGCCTAGCAGCAAATGGAAAAATATCACTTTTGGTGTAGGACAAAACCGGGTTGCCGATTTCAACCAAGCCCTATATTACCAAGGAACCATCAATACTTCTCCAAATACCTATTCCTCTTATTCCGATAATTATTTAATCACATTGGCCAACGACCAAGTAACTGATGTGCAAACAGCCGAAAGCAATTATCCATTTGGCATCAGCGAATCGATCAAAGCCGGACTTATTGGCCCTGCGTATAACAACAATAACCAATTTATTGGATGGAGCAGCCTGCCTAGTGAGATTATTGCCGATGGCTATGCTTTGCCACAATCCAAAACGCAAATCACCAAAGGAGGGTTAAACGTATTTAGCTTATCGGTTGCAGGTAATTACCTGGATAAATTCTTCATTGGCGCGGCTTTAAATATCCCTTCTATCTCGTATCAACGCGATGAAACGTTTGAAGAATCAAATCCTGGTGATTCTCGCTCACCACTCAAATATTACGATGTGTATAATTACTTGAAAACAACCGGGGTAGGGGTAAGTGGCACTCTGGGATTAATTTATGCCCCTGTTGCTTCCCTGAGGTTGGGGGTTTCTTTCCAGACACCTTCCTACTACTCCATGCACGATACTTATTATACCTCAGTCACGACGAATACCACTGATCAAGGAACGGTTTCTGCTACAACCGCTGATATTACTGGTGGTTATTTAGGCGATTATTCCTATAACCTCACCACACCTATTCATTTCACGGGGAGTGCAAGCTATGTCTTCGGGCTCAACAATCCCGATCCGCAAAGTGTAAAAGGCTTTTTGACAGCCGATTATGAGTGGGTCAACTATTCACGCGCTCATTTTCGGTTTGACCAATCAAATCCCTCCGACATTGCGCAACAAAACAAAACCAATCAAACGATTCAACAGCTCTACCAAGCTGGCTCTAATATTCGGTTGGGTGGGGAATTAAAATGGAACATTTGGGCGGTACGTGCTGGATTTGCCTACTACGGCAACCCTTATGCAGCATCAAGCCAAAATGTAAATGCCCATCAAACCCATTATAGTGGAGGAATTGGCTATCGCAATAAAGGATTTTACATCGATCTCACCTATGTATGGAGCACCTGGAATAACCAAGATCAGCCCTATTACGTCATTCAACCCAATAGTTTGAACCTACCCTCTCCAAAACCCGCTTTGTGGAAAGCCCACCAAAGCCAGATTGTACTTACCTTAGGTTGGAAGATCTGAGCATTGCTGCTGAATGAGTTGTAAGGCGGTTGTGAGATCAGGGGCAGCCAACCAATGTATCTGGGAATCGCGTCTAAACCAAGTGATCTGGCGGCGGGCATATTGCCGAGTATGCACGATAATCTGTTCGATTGCTTGTTGACGAGAAATTTTTCCTTCCATCCAAGAAAAAATTTCCTGGTAACCAACGGTTTGTAGTGCTGGATGTTGACGAAAATCCCATAACGCTTGTGCTTCCTCAAACAGGCCTTGCGCTACCATTTGTTTTACGCGTTGTGCTATCTGCGCATGCAGCTGTTTGCGGGGAGGCTGAATCCCCACTTTACATACACGGAACAGACGCTGATGAGGAGTTTTTCGATGGAAATGCAAGATCGACTGGCCTGTAGCTTCATATACTTCTAAAGCACGCAGCAACCGATGCGGATTTCGAATATCGGCCCGACCATAAAATTCAGGATCTTTTTGGCGAACCTCTTCCTGCAGCCAAGCCAAACCTTTTTTTGCATACTGTTCCCGAAGCTGTTTTCTCAGATCGGCTGGTATGGTGGGAATTTGATCGAGTCCTTCACAAAAAGCTTTGATATATAAACCCGTACCTCCGCACACAATAGCCACTCGATGGTCTTGAAAAATTTCGGCAGCATATTGTAACGCCAATTGCTCAAACAGGGCAGCATTAACGGTTTCTTGGATAGTGTGGGAGTTAATAAAATAATGCTTGATCTCGGCCAATTCGCTTGGCGTAGGCTTGGCCGTGCCAATGTTGAGCTCCTGATAACATTGCCGTGAATCAGCCGAAATGATGGAAGTATGAAAATGGCGAGCTAGTGCTAGTGCCAGGGCGGTTTTCCCTGAAGCGGTAGGGCCTACAATAACAATAACGAGGGGATAGGATTGTTCAGAATGTTTCTTCATCATCGGCTAGATCCTCACGGGTGCCTCCCTCTTCACCAAAGCCGTCTGGAGAAAAATCATCTGCACCCAAATCATATTTTTCTTCTATTTCGAGCAGCTTATCGTTGCCAGGAAGTTTGTTGGTATATTGACTGGGAGCCAGTCCTTCCTTACGGGTACAATAGGGATAACTAAGCTTTTTATTTTCTTCATTCATCACCTGTATCAACTCTACCAAAAATGTCCAGTTTTTCTGAAAATCATATACATACACAAATTTCTGGTTGGTATTGTGCACGGCAGCTCCGATAGGTGTTTCATTCATCAACAAAGGCTCCACTGTATAGGGTCGATCTTCTTTTTTGAGCACAATTTCTCTGCCTCGCTGCCAATTATCATTGCTTCGATAAAAAACGGCATCATGCAACTGGTCAAATTCAAAAGCCGTTAAAATAGCTTTATGCAAGTCGGCAAAAGTCTGGTCAGATCTGATCAGCAAATCTCGATACACGCTATCATCTTCTTCCCAGTATACCCGAAAACGAAAAACAGCCATATAACCCTTTATTTAATCAACCAACAAACTATTGCAATTTAGTCAACATTTGGCACTTGTAATTCACGTGCCACTTGAATCATGTATTCCCAGGCTTCTTCAAAATTGTTTCCGATTTTTCCATCGAGTATGGCTTCGCGGATAGCATTTTTGATGTCGCCCACCAGTTTACATGGGGGAAGTTTAAAGCGTTCCATGATCATTTCGCCTGTGATAGGCGGTTGCCAATTGCGAATACGATCTTTTTCTTCCACCTCCTGCAAGCGCTTACGCACCAGGGCAAAGTTTTGTAAATAGCGCTTGACTTTTTGGGGATTGCGTGAAGTGATATCGGCCTCACAGAGTAACATCAAATCTTCCAAATCATCGCCCGCTTCAAAGAGTAAACGGCGAATAGCAGAATCGGTGATATTTTCTTTGGTTAAACTTATTGGGCGCAAATGCAACAATACTAGCTTTTTCACATATTCCATTGGCTGATGGGTGGGCAACTTGAGCTGAGCAAAAATTTTCGGTACCATGCGTGCCCCCACTACCTCATGACCATGAAAAGTCCAGCCTTGTTGTGGATCAAAGCGCTTAGTAGCCGGCTTACCAATATCGTGTAACAAAGCTGCCCATCGTAACCAAAGTTTATCGCTTCTAGCCGCTACATTGTCTACAACCTGAAGGGTGTGATAAAAATTATCTTTGTGCCCCTTACCATCGATCATTTCTACGCCTGCCAGTGCTACCATTTGTGGAAAGATAAGCTGTAGCAAGCCCGTTTTGAAAAGCCATTCAAAGCCAATAGAGGGCTTTTGGGCCATCAGTATTTTATTGAGCTCATCGGTAATACGTTCTTGCGACACAATCTGAATGCGTGGGGCTTCTTGAGAAATAGCTTCTACCAATTCGGGTGCCAGATGAAAATGCAGCTGCGTGGCAAACCGAATCGCGCGCATCATGCGGAGCGGATCATCCCGAAACGTAATTATCGGATCGGCAGGAGTGCGAATGCGTTTTTGCCGCAAATCTTCTAATCCTTCAAAAGCATCTAAGAGCTGGTCAAAACTTGATTCTTGCAAAGAGATGGCCAATGTATTGATCGTAAAATCACGTCGCAACAAATCTTCTTCCAGGCTGGCGGGTTCCACATCCGGATTCCTGGAATCGGGATGATAGCTTTCCCGACGAGCCGTAACGAATTCTATTGAATAATCTTGCCAAACGAAATGCGCAGTACCAAAACGTTTAAACACCTGTACCAAAGAGGTTTTTCCAGGCAAGCATTTAGCTGCAGCTCTTGCTAGAGCAATACTATCGCCCACACACACGAAATCTATTTCTTTGACGGGACGGCCAAGCAGTTTGTCGCGTACAAAACCACCAATAGCATAAGCTTTCACTCCCATTTTTGCAGCGGCATGCGCTACAGCTTGAAAAATAATACGCTCTTGCTCATTGAGCGGAATCGGCCAGTGTTTAATCTGAATAGTAACAGCCATACCTTACGGGTCATTGGAAACATGGTGGTATCAACCAGCCAAGGGAGAGCAAAATTAGCCATTTCTCCGCCCTTTCATGGGCGAATCACTATCATCTGCCCATCGGTAGTAAATTTGACGATGCGAGAAGGCCGAGACGGAGAGAAATCATCCTGCCGATAACGCACCACATAGTCTACACCCTGCTTAATCACATCAGACACCTCATGAAAATGGGCTGGAGAAGGAGCACCACTCACATTGGCTGAAGTAGATACCAATGGTTTCCGCAATCGTTTAATCAACGTTTTACAAAATGGTTCTTTCACTATGCGAATGGCTATGCTGCCATCTTCATTGATCAGGTTCTCGGGTAAATGTAAAGCATGTTCATAAATAACCGTGGTTGGGCGATCTGTTGTTTTCAAGTAATCGAAAATATGAGGATGTGGATCGGCTACATATTGCAAGATATCGCGTTCATCAGCTAGCAAAATGATCATGCTTTTGCTAGCGGGACGTTGTTTGAGCATATAAATTCGTTGGACCGCGTCAGCCAACGTGGCATCACAACCTATTCCCCAAATAGTATCTGTTGGGTATAAAATAATGCCTCCTCGCCGCAAGACTTGCAAACAAGC
Organism: Thermoflavifilum sp.; assembly: GCA_023511875.1. Classification (GTDB taxonomy): domain Bacteria; phylum Bacteroidota; class Bacteroidia; order Chitinophagales; family Chitinophagaceae; genus Thermoflavifilum. The sequence goes on along the minus strand of JAIMAQ010000005.1, from coordinate 112,444 downwards.
TTCGACATCCTCAAGAAATAACGGTTGTTCATTTTTCATAGCCCCAGTGTTTTTAACAATGCTTCTACGGGTATTCCCCATGCACAACGAAAATGTTTTTGTGGACATGCTTTTCTCCCATGCAACCCGCATGGCCTGCAAGAAAGCTGCTCTGCCGTTTCGATCACATAGCTCACATCGGCTAGCGGGCCATAGCCAAAGGCGGGAACAGTAGAGCAAAAAATAGCTGCTGTAGGCGCATTCATGGCTGAAGCCAAATGTAAAGGTGCCGAATCGTTTACAAAATTCATGCGAGCACTGGCCATGAGGGCAGCCGATTCCAATAAATCTAGCTCACCCGCTAGATTATGTAGTTGCTTATGATGGCTATGCGCACATAACCATTCAGTCAATAAACGATCGGCAACGCTGCCCAGCAAAAATATATGCCAGGTGGTGGGCAACTGGTGAATGAGCTCTAGCCATTTTTCGCGTGGCCATTGCTTGGTAAACCAAACTGATGCAGGTGCTATACACACATACGGTTGTAATTGTTGCCAATGCGATATGCGTAGCTTTACCTGTTCGCCAACATATAATTTAGGCTTAAATGCTTTTGGATAGCCTGTTAATTCAGCTATTAAAGCATGGTTTCTATCGATTTCATGCAATCCGGCTCGCATCTCATGCTTCACCACTCGGTTGAAGCGAAAACTCCATGGATTTTTATCAAAACCCACTGTATAAGTCGCTCCAGAAAAAGCCGTGAGTAATCCGGTAGAAAAAAAACGCTGTACGTTGATCACTACATCGTAATGCTGGCGACGAATCTGTCGTAAAAGTTTCCACAAATGCGCATATTTCTGATGTTGCTTATCCCAGATCCACAATTTTCGGATATAAGGGTGAGCCTCTAAAATAGATTGGCATTTCTGGTTGAGTAAAAAATCGATTTGCCAGTCGGGGTGTGCTTGGTGAAGCTCTTCAATGAGAGCCGTGGCTAGCACCACATCTCCGATAAAAGCTGTTTGGATAATGAGGCAGGTCTTCACTACCAGCAAAACTAACACAAAGCCCGAAATGCTAGCACAATAGCACACTGTTGAAATGCAATGGATTGATTGTATGTTTGCGAAAATTTCTGCCATGGAATTGGCCACACGCATAGCAGAGGCTTGGCAACATCGAGAATTGATACAAGAAAAAACTTACGCACAAGCCATTGAAGAGGTAATTGCCATGCTCGACCGAGGCGAGCTTAGAGTAGCCAGTCGAGAAGCACATGGATGGGTAACCCACGAATGGATCAAGCAAGCAATACTGTTGTATTTCAGCATTAGGCAAATGCAGCTCATGGAATTACCACCATTTGAATTTTACGATAAAATTCCGTTGAAACGCAATTTTGCTGCCCTCGGTGTACGGGCTGTACCACCCGCTACTGCTCGTTACGGAGCGTATCTGGGCAAGCAAGTTGTGCTCATGCCTTCTTACGTGAATATTGGAGCTTATGTAGATGATGGAACAATGGTCGACACCTGGGCTACCGTAGGCTCTTGTGCCCAGATTGGGAAGCAAGTACACCTGAGTGGAGGTGTGGGCATTGGTGGCGTATTAGAACCAATTCAGGCTTCTCCTGTAATCATTGAAGATGGATGTTTTATCGGTTCACGTTGTATTATCGTCGAAGGAGTAGTGGTGGAACGTGAAGCCGTATTGGGTGCAAATGTGGTGCTCACACAATCTACCCGTATCATTGATGTTACAGGTGCAGAACCCGTAGAATATCGTGGCCGCGTACCCGCACGTAGTGTGGTGGTTCCTGGAAGTTATACCAAAACATTTCCAGCAGGAAATTATCAGGTCAACTGTGCATTGATTATTGGCCAACGAAAGCCATCGACCGACTTAAAAACCAGCTTAAACCAAACCCTACGCGATTTTCAAATATCTGTATGATCCAATATCTGTAAGATCCAATATCTGTATGATCCAAATACATTAACAAAACAATAATTGTTTTGAAATTTCTAGCCCAAAATGTACTGTAATTTTGTAGAAAGCCTTTACCTGTGAGAAACCTCAGGGATCAAGGACCTCCTAATCATCTAGACATCATCACCAAAATCCTCAGCTTTATCTTGCTTTTGATTTTGATAGCCGTAATCGTATACTCTTTGCGCTCTCGTTCTCAAGTTTGAAGCAGGCAACCCACATTCACTGTTATCCATTTCATATCAACCACTTATTTGTAGGTAGGATTGTATAGTGTGCTGGAAGGAATTTCAACATTGGGTTTGCCCTTGTAACGATGGACATACAACCCATAACACATGCCCAAGAAAAAGGCTATAGCAACGGCTATATAGAGATAAAAGATAAACCTTGAAGTAGAAGTGCGACTGGCAAGAATATCACGATAATCGGGGCGAGCAGGTTGCATTTCGTGTTCCATTGCGCATATTATTTTATGGGCAAATTTAGTATGATATGCTTGCATTTACATGAAAGCTGTGAAAAAAATTTTCTGTTCTTACCAAAATATTCCCATATCACGGAGCCGGGATAATATCCTTGAAGGTTTTCTGGAGGAGCTGTTTGAAGAGGCAGGCTCCGGCGATTTTTTCGATACCATTTGATGAAATCTCGATGTGCCTTAAGAATAGCAAACATTTCCGGGGGTGTACGATGCGATATACCGTAGACGATGGATACTAAATCGAGCAACATACGAAAAGGAATTCGGCGCCATCGTTGGCCACGGTTTAAATTACGGGCCATCATGATCAGGTTATTGCGATAATTCAAATAAGTTTTTCGTGGGTTTCCCTGGGGTAGGCTGCCCCCACCCAAATGATAGACCACCGAATGCCCACAATATCCTATGCGATAGCCCATTCGTTGTAAACGCCAACATAGGTCAATCTCTTCCATGTGTGCGAAAAAATCACCATAAAACCCACCTGCCTCATGAAACAAATTGGCTCGGACAAACAAAGCCGCTCCCGAAGCCCAAAATACATACACCTCATCATCGTATTGATGGGTATCTGGCTCAACTGTATAAAACAATCTGCCCCGACAAAATGGATATCCTAACGCATCCAGCCAGCCCCCGGCCGCTCCCGCATACTCAAAATATGTGCGTTCATGATAACCCAACAACTTGGGCTGGCAGGCAGCCAACTCTGGCTTTTGCTCCATAAGAGCAATAATGGGTTCAATCCATCCAGGCTCTACTTCCACATCTTGATTGAGCAACACATAATAGTCGGCCTCCACCTGACCAAGTGCACGATTATATCCCTCTGCAAAACCATAGTTGCGATCTAGTTGAATGCATTCAACCGTAGGAAATTTTTCTCGCAGCAGCTCAATCGTATCATCGGTAGAAGCATTATCGGCTACTACAATACGCAGATTAGGATAGGTAGATCGACAAACCGATGGCAGGAAACGTGCCAGTAACTGACGTCCGTTCCAGCTCAATATCACCACTGCTACTGCTGGGAATCGTAGATCTTGAGTCGACAACAAGCTGCGTTTTGCAACAAAAATAGAGATTCTGTTATTCGCAATATGCTCTAATTTCTATCCCACAAAGAAATCTTGCTATTTTTGATGGTTATCCTTCACTATGCGATGGATTTTCAGCTGGCGTAATCTTTTACTCTTATTGGCTACTTTGATCGTAGCCGCTACCGTTATTTACACCAATCAACTGGTGAGGCACATGCAAGAAGAAGAAAAACGACGCATTGAAGAATGGGTTGAAGCCTATCAACAACTGCAAAAAGCTGCCCCAACCGATAATGTTAACCTGGAACTCAAAATCATCACCAACAACACCACCATTCCCGTAATCGCGGTAAACAGTGCGGGCAAAATCATCGACTCCCGAAACCTCGATTCCAATCGCCTTGCTAAAGATCCCAATTACTTGTACCACCAACTCCAGCTCTTCAAATCGCAACATCCACCCATTCTGGAACACTACGATCCCACTAACCCAAAAGCAGTAAACTATTTTTATTATGGCGATTCCTTTTTACTCAAACAAATTCGCTACTATCCTTACGTACAGCTTACCGTCGTCGCCTTGTTTCTACTGATTGTGTTTATGGCCATTAGTAGTAGCAACCGCTCTATTCAAAATCAACTTTGGGTGGGGCTGGCTAAGGAAACGGCCCACCAGCTGGGCACCCCTCTCTCCTCTCTGCAAGCTTGGGTGGAAATGCTAAAAGAACAATCTAACCAGGCTGGCTTAGCAGCCGAAATCCAAAAAGACGTGGAACGACTTAATTTGATTGCAGAGCGATTTTCTAAAATTGGTAGCGAGCCCGAATTGGTGGAAACCGATTTGATTGCCCTTATCCAGAACGTCGTACAATACATCAAAAAACGAGCTTCTCAAAAAATACAATTCAGTTTACATACTCACGAAGAATCTTCCCTGATTATGCTGCTTTCACCTACTTTGTTTAGCTGGGTCATCGAAAACTTATTGAAAAATGCGCTAGATGCTACAGAAGGCCAGGGTATTATCCAAATCGATATCCAACAACACAGTAGCACGGTATGGGTCGACATCAGCGATAGTGGACGAGGTATTCCTAAATACCTCAGAAAGAAAATCTTTAAACCCGGCTTTACTACCAAAAAAAGAGGGTGGGGACTGGGATTATCTCTTGCTAAACGTATTGTAGAAAGCTATCACCATGGCCGACTTCTTTTAAAATCGTCTGAGCCTGGACGGGGTAGCACTTTTCGCATTATCCTATACCGATGATTGAGGCTTTTTATTATCTTTGCACCCCCAATGCGGCGGTGGCGGAACTGGTAGACGCACTACTTTGAGGTGGTAGCGCCCGCAAGGGCATGGGAGTTCGAATCTCCTCTGCCGCACTTCATGCATGCCTGCCTATCGGCAGGTTTTATTTTATCACAAGTGTTCAACTAAATCCTACAACTCTACGATCCCATCGCCAACTCCATTACAATAAATACGTTTAGAATCGTAAATTTGACCCATTGTTTATTTTTGAAAAATCATGCATTATGTCTATTACCGCTCAAACCAAACATGCCAAAATTGATTTTCACTTACCCTACAAGGTAAAAGATATCCAACTGGCCGATTGGGGTCGTAAAGAAATAGAACTGGCTGAAGCTGAAATGCCTGGTTTGATGGCTCTTCGGGAAGAATATGGCCGGTTGAAGCCACTCAAAGGGGCTCGTATCGCGGGATGCCTTCATATGACCATCCAAACAGCCGTATTAATCGAAACCTTGATTGAGCTAGGTGCTGAAGTTCGCTGGAGCTCATGCAACATCTTTTCTACCCAAGATCATGCAGCCGCTGCAATAGCTGCAAAAGGCATTCCCGTATTTGCCTGGAAAGGAATGACCCAAGAAGAATTTGACTGGTGTATTGAACAAACCCTTTTCTTTGGAAGCCCCGACCGCCCTCTCAACATGATTCTCGACGACGGTGGCGACCTCACCAATATGGTGCTAGATCGTTATCCTGAATTGGTGCAACATATTAAAGGCATCACCGAAGAAACGACTACAGGCGTACATCGCCTTTACGAACGCATGGCTAAGGGTAAATTACCCATACCAGCCATTAATGTCAACGACTCCGTAACCAAATCTAAGTTTGATAACAAATATGGCTGCCGGGAAAGCCTGGTAGATGCTATCAGACGAGCTACCGATATCATGATCGCCGGAAAAGTAGCTGTAGTAGCAGGTTATGGCGATGTGGGTAAGGGTTCGGCTCAATCATTGCGTGGGGCTGGCGCTCGGGTAATCGTCACCGAAATCGACCCGATCTGCGCGTTGCAAGCAGCTATGGAGGGATTTGAAGTAAAAAAAATGATCGATGCTGTTAAGGAAGCCGATATCATTGTGACAGCAACGGGTTGCCGGGATATCATCACAGAACAGCATTTCCGACTCATGAAAGATAAAGCCATCGTGTGCAACATTGGTCATTTCGATATTGAAATTGATGTGGCCTGGCTCAATACCCATTACGGCCATACCAAAGTGCAGATTAAACCACAAGTAGATAAATACACTATCGATGGCAAAGACATCATTCTGCTAGCAGAAGGGCGTTTGGTTAATTTAGGTTGTGCCACTGGCCATCCTTCGTTTGTGATGAGCAATTCTTTTACCAACCAAGTATTGGCACAGATGGAACTCTGGCAGCACCACGATCGCTATGAAAATAAAGTGTATGTATTGCCCAAACATTTAGATGAAAAAGTGGCGCGTCTACATCTGAAAAAAATTGGCGTTGAACTCGATGAGCTCACTGATGCTCAAGCAGCCTATCTGGGTATACCTAAAGAAGGACCTTATAAGCCCGATTATTACCGATATTAATTTAAAATAAAAAGCTCCGCTTTGCGGGGCTTTTTACTAAATGCAGTAGTTAAAATCTGGTATCATCCAAAAATATCCTTAATCCGCTCGAAGAAACTTTTTTCTGATTTATCGGGCTGTGGTTGAAAGTTGGGTGAGTGTTGGACTTTCTCCAATAGTTCTTTTTCTTCAGGGCTAAGGTGCTGAGGCACCCAGATATTCACGTGAATGAGCTCATCGCCCCGCTCATAAGAGTTTACCGAAGGAAAGCCCTTGCCTTTAAGTCGGAATATTTTCCCGCTCTGCGTGCCCGGTGGAATTTTGATTTTAGCCTTCCCATCAATAGTGGGCACTTCTACCGTAGTTCCAAAAACGGCATCTGGGAAAGAGATATATAGGTCATAAACAACGTTTAATCCCTCGCGATGCAGTTGGGGATGAGGTTCTTCTTCAACGACAATCAGCAGATCACCAGCCAGTCCGCCATGTTCACCTGCATTCCCTTTGCCACTCATGCTGAGTTGCATCCCCTCCTGCACGCCTGCGGGGATATCTACATAAATGGTTTCTTCGCCATACACCCTACCCGATCCCTTACATTTGTCGCATCTTGCGATAACAACGGTCCCTTCACCGTTACAAGTAGGGCAGGTCATCACTGTTTGCATCTGTCCGAGAAAGGTCTGCGTAACACGCCTCACTTGACCAGAGCCGCCACAGGTAGGGCAAGTTTGAAAAGAACCTTTATCTTTTGCACCGGTGCCACCACAGGCATCACAAGGCACATATTTTCTCACTTTAATTTTTTTCTGAACACCATTGGCCATTTCCTCATAGGTGAGCCGCACCTTGATACGCAGGTTCGACCCACGAGTGCCTTGGTGCCGGCGAGTAGAAGAGCGGGTACTACCGCCGAAAAAGCTGCCAAAGAAATCGTCGCCAAAGATATCTCCAAAATTGCTAAAGATATCTTCCATACGCATACCCCCGCCCGAGAAGCCTCCCCTCATGCCAGCATGGCCATAACGGTCGTATTGAGCCCTTTTTTCGGGATCACTGAGTACCTCGTAGGCCTCGGCGGCTTCCTTGAATTTCTCCTCGGCCTCTTTATTTCCGGGGTTGCGATCTGGATGATATTGCAGCGCTATCTTCCGATAAGCTTTTTTTATTTCATCCTGCGAGGCATTTCTCGATACCCCCAGCACTTCATAATAATCTCGCTTTGACATGGCTGTTTTTGTTTAGCAACCACCCTGCTTTGAGAAAAATTTTTTATTTCCCCACCACCACTTTGGCATGCCTGATGATTTTATCGTTTAACAAATATCCTTTTTGTACATAATCGAGCACCTTACCTTTCAGTTGTTCATTTGGGGCAGGCACTTCAGAAATGGCCTCATGAAGCTCAGGGTTGAAATGGGCGTGTAAAGTTTCCATCTCCTTTAAGCCTTTGGCTTGGAGAATGGATTTGAATTTATTATAAATGAGCATTACTCCCGATTTCAAGGATTCGATATCTTTGGCTGTTTCCATTTGTTGAATTGCCCGATCAAAATCGTCTAGCACATCCAATAGAGATACAATCACTTCTTTGCCCGCAGTTTGCATCCATTCGAGGCGCTCTTTAGCCGTTCTTTTCTTATAATTGTCAAATTCGGCTGCCAGGCGCAAATATTTATCTTTATATTCAGCCAATTCGGCTTCCAGCTTAGCTACTACAGAGGGCTCTTCCATTTCATCGGACAGATGTGTGGTGCCGCCCACATTTTCATCGATATTCAATTCATTAGGCTGCGTTTCCTCGGGCACTGTTGGCGGAATTTGCTGTGATTCTGGCTGTTGAAATCCATTTGTTTGGCGTTCTTTTTCGTCCATATCTGTCTCGATTTTTTAAATTAGGTACAAAATTAAGTCAATTATGTTGCCAATCGCAGCTGTACGACAATTTGACACCTTCAGGCAAACTTCCTGCCTCAAACAAAATGGATAAAAAGCCAGATATTTGGCGTTTTAGATAGCGAAACGAAAGCATGGCAGGAAAAATTGTGCTCACTCGTAAGGCAGAAAAAAGGCTTTCCGGTGGCCACCCTTGGATTTTTGCAGGAGAAATTGAGCGAGCAGAGGTGCCAGAGGGGCCTGGGGCCATCGTTGATGTGTTTACAGCTCAACAACAGTTTTGGGGGCGAGGATATTGGAATCCACAATCTCAAATTCGGGTGAGGTTGCTGACGCGAAAACTAGAGGCTATTGATGCAGCATTTTTTCACAGACAAATTAGCCAAAGCTGGGCCTACCGCCAGAAGATTGGCTATACGGAGTCGTGCAGAGTAGTATTTGCTGAAGCCGATGGGCTACCCGCTTTAATTGTAGATAAGTTTGGCGATTATGTGGTGCTACAAACCTTGGCCTTAGGCATGGATCGATGGAAGCAAGTAATTGTGGAGATCATAGAAGATATTTTACATCCCAATGGCTTGTATGAACGCAACGATGCCCCTGTACGAACTCTAGAGGGCTTGCCGTTAAAAAAAGGATTTCTCTCTGCCCCATTCGATACCCGCATACAAATTGAAGAAAATGGTTTGCATTTTTGGGTAGATGTGGAAAACGGGCAAAAAACGGGATATTTTCTCGATCAGCGCGAAAATCGAAAGGCAATTGCTCCCTTTGTAAAAGATGCAGAAATTTTAGAAGCATTTTGTTATACCGGCGGTTTCACTTGTCACGCCGCTGCATATGGGGCTCGGCATATTACCGCTATCGATGCCTCGAGTGAGGCCTTGGAGTTAGCCACCGAAAACGCTATCCTCAACGAAGTACGTGAAAAATGTACGTTTATTCAAGCCAATGCTTTTGACCTACTCAAGCAATGGGCCAGCGAAAAGAAAAGCTTCGATGTGGTCATGCTCGACCCTCCAGCTTTTGCTAAAAGCCGACAACAAATTCAAAGCGCTATCACAGGATATCGAGAAATTAACCTGAGGGCATTGAAAATGGTGCGCCCTGGAGGCTTTCTCATCACTTCATCGTGTACTAACCTGATCTCTGTTGATCTATTTATGCAAATCCTGCAAAAAGCAGCCATGGATGCTCGAAGAAATATTCGCCAAGTAGTGTTTCACACCCAGGCCCCCGACCACCCCATCGTTTGGCACATTGAAAGCACGGCTTACTTAAAATTCTTGATCCTACAGGTATACTAAGCCCTACTTGATTACATTAAATTTACCCGACTCTACAACATTTCCTTGCATGTCGAGGAGCTGGTAAATATAAATACCGCTGTAATAGCGCGAAAGACTCAATGTGACCCGACCACCTGAAAGCTTAAAATCATCAAATTTTTTACCCAGGAAATTATAGATCACTACTTCGTAGGTTTGATCACCGTGGGTTTGCAATTCTAAGTTAATCTGCGTAGAAGCAGGGTTGGGATAGAGCTTCAATACTTTCCCATCCCCATCTCCGAAAGCTTGTCCAAAGCTAAGGGTGGTTTTACAAAGGATAAGTAAAATAATGAGTGTAAATTTTTTCATCATAAGCCAAACTTACATTTTTTTTATGAAAAAAACAATCATGTGTATGATAAAGTTATATTAAAACTTATATGTGTTTTATCTAATTAATTGCGCTTTGTCAAGCCCAACTACCCGAATATTTATTGGTATTGATTTGTTCACTATCAAAAAGTTTAAAATCTGGGACATTTTACCTTATTTAACGAGCTATTCGGGTTAGTAAAAAATCCTTTCCAAGAAAGCGAAATCTCAAAGCCGCCTACGGTTTCACTTGCTGTAGCCAATTTAGAGATATTCATATCGTAACTAAATGCCACATCGTACTCCCCCATATCTAATTTCACCACAGGAATTAAGGCATCTTTCCAACGCAAAAACCCGCCTACATACACGGCTATATTGCTTTCCAGACCTTGTCTAAGCAGGCCCATCCCCGCTAATCCGCCTACCATAGTTTCCTCGTAAGCTCCTTGTACCATGTGGTTAAACTCCCCAATCAAAAAGATGCGTTCGTTGAAGGTAGAAGAAACACCAGCATGGTATTGCCATTTGGGCTGAAGAAGTATTCGACTATTGTTGTAAAACGATACTTTGGGCTTGTTAAGGTGGTAATAAGAAACGCCAACAAAGGCATATGTATTTTCGCTTAATGCAGCATTGAGGCTCATGCCTACTGCTCCGTCGAGATATTGATAGCCATATACCGATAGCTGATCATTGGAAGGTGCGTTGGGGTCGAATCCATAATCAGGATTGTACTGGTTGTCAAAAGTTAATTTCGATGGATCTAATTGACGATTCACCCAACCCCCCATCACACCGAGCGATAAATATATGCTGCGGCTTTCACTCAGTGATTTGTGGTAGTTAATACACGGCATAACTTGTGAAGCGTGAAGGTGAGAAGTGCCTGCTACATCGTAAGTAAACTGCAGAGCTACCGTGATAAAATCGGATGAATTTTTAACGGGGAAACGAGCCTCCCCACTTAGTGCACCCGTTTGATAAGGCACAGTTACACTGCTCCACTGGTTTCGATATACAGCCTGTATTCGATAATCGCCAGTGAAAATGCCTGCCAATGCTGGATTTTGCAGCAACGGCGCTTCGTAAAATTGCGAGAGGTGAATATCCTGAGCCCTGATATGCCCCCCCCACAACACCCAGACAACAGCTAAGCTGCCTGTAAAGGCGTACAGTTTTTTCATAGGACATGGTTTTAGGTGAAAAATAGGTTGTAATAGGGTGTACTAGATTAACGCAACAGGGTTACATTTCCTTTGATCTGAAAGACTTCTCCATTGTCGCATACCATTTCGGTGACATACACATACACATCTGGTGGTAAAGCCTCTCCTTTAAACGTTCCATCCCATCCAAAACTTTTATCGTCAATAGGAAAATTTTCTCGTTCAAACATGAGCTGGCCCCATCGATTAAATATTCGGAAAAACCTCACAATTTGAATGCCTTTGCCCCGAGGATAAAAAATATCGTTTTGCTGATCTCCATTCGGGCTAAAAGTATTGGGGATAAACACTACCCCCGATGAACATACCAAGCGAATCTTTGTAGTAGCAATGGCCAGACAGCCAAATGCATTGGCTGCTACCACCCGGTAGGTAATGTTTCCACGTGGTGTGGCTATAGGGTTAGCGCAATCAGTACAGCTTAGCCAATCGGGTGGCGACCATTGGTAGCTCACCACATCTGGGCTGCCATGAGCTTGTAATTGCACTTGCGAACCTACCACCAGCGCTTGGTCGGGCGTGGCATGCACTTCAGGCAATGGCACAACCCGAATATGCACATAACCCGTATCTGTGAAACAGGCATCATGGCCATATCCCACAATGCGATAAGTGATCGATGAATCGGGATGAGTAACTGGTCTGCTAGACTCTGCATCATCCAAGTAAGTAGGAGGCGTCCATCGGTAGCGGGCCGCTCCGCCTTCTGCAAATAGCTGTACCGATTCGCCCGCGCAAATAGTGGTATCTACGCCTACCCGCATCGCAAAAGGCTGAGAAACTTTTATAGGCACTGAATCTATCTGCTGGCATCCATAGATATTGGTTACCAATACATGATACCAAGTATCTCGAGTGGGAGTTGCCACTGGATTAGCAATTGATGTATCGCTCAAGCCATCAGCTGGCCACCAATGATAGGTTTCACCATCTTGCGCATGCAGCTGAGTACGCTGGCCCAAGCATAACATCGAATCTTGTGCACCAGCCATGGGTACGGGTATGGGGAAAATAGTTATTGGATGCCAGGCTGTATCCTTGCACCCATCGGTATTGGTAGCGATGAGTTTTACTGAAAACCCCCCAGCAGAAGGATATTGCTGCGTTGGAGGGGAGGCTGTGGTGTCGATCATCCCATTGCCAAAATCCCAATACCAGCTGCGAATGGGTTTATAATTGTTTAATAACACCGAAGAAAATTGCATGGGAACCCCAAAGCAAGCACTGTCGGGACCTTGAATACTTATCCGCGTAGTACCAACAACATGTATGGTATCAGTAACTGTTTGGCTACAACCAAAACGAGTCGTTACCGTAAGCCGAATGATATAATCACCAGGACGACGATAATGATGACTTGCCTGGCGTTGGGTGGAAGTATTGTCATTGGACCCGGGATCTCCAAAATCCCAGACCACTTGATTGGGAAATCCCAGGGTATCGGCGGCAAAGCTATGAGAAGTATCCGTAACCTCTACTACGCCCGAATCACACACAATGCGAGGTCTCATGGTAAAACTTGCAGCCAACTGATCGACAATGAGCGAATCATCGTTGCGAAATGATACACTACATCCCGAAGAATCGCGTACAATGAGCACTGGCTTGTAGTCGCCACGCTGAGTATAGGTATGCGTGATGATGGTATCGGTGCTGGGCGCTGAGACTTGTCCATCCCCAAAATCCCATTGAAAAGAAATGGCATTTGTAGCTGTAGCCTTAAACTGTATCGTTACAGGAAGGCCACAACCGGCCATGGGCTGATGCATGATTTTCCCCACAGGACCATGGATCACAAAATTCAGCCGTGCCGTATCGGTACATCCTCCATCACTTGTTGCTACCAAGGTAATGGTATAGCTTCCAGGAAGATTATAAATATGTGTAGGATTAACCAACTGCGAACTCGATCCATCACCGAAATCCCATTTTACCGAACGGTAATTCACCGAATGATTAACAAATTGCGCTACAAAGGGTGGACATTTTACCCCTCCACTGTCGGGTAAATTGCTGATAGAAAAAGCGGCATGCGGTGTAGCAATATGGATATACGCTGGCCGAAGCAAACTATCACTACAACCATAACTATTGGCTACATACAAGCCCACATCATATACCCCATCGGTGTCGTACACATGAACGGGATTGCTTTGTAAAGAGCTGCTGCCATCACCAAAGGTCCAACGGATTTCAGCCAACTGCCCAGTAGATTGGTTGACAAAATGAACGGGCTTGCCAGGACATGAAAAAGTATCTGCCGAATAAAATTGGGCTTTTACCTGAGTAATATGCAACCCACCATTGGGTTTTGTGATTTTTTGAGAACAACCATTACTATCGGTTACCAAAAGCGTAATCGAATAGGTGCCCGACCGCTGATAGATGTGGCTAGTGCTGCCATTGTGTATCGTGTCGTTGGCCAACAGCGTATCTTTTACCCCATCTCCAAAATCCCACACCCACGAGGCCAAAGGGCTACCATTAGGTACCGATACATCTTGAAAGGGTACGGCTACTTGTGCGCAACCTTGGTTGCCTACGGTAAAATTAGGCGTAGGCCCTTCTACCCGTACCAACCGTTCATGAGTAACCGTGTCGGTGCAATTATTGGCATCGGTAGTGATCAAAGTAAAACTGTATTCACCAGGCTGGCTCAGGGTAAAATGCACAGAGGGCTGAGTAGTGGTTTGGCTACCCGATGCCGGCCCTTGATAAGTCCACCGATAAGATCGAATTAAGCTGGGATGAATATTCACCGCTTGCAGGCTAACAGAATCATTTCGACACAAAACGGTGTCGCTCACCGTAAAATCGGGATGCTCGTCGATAATCTGAAAGGTATGTTGGGTAGTATAGGTGCAGGTATCGTTGCTTACGGTAAGCGTTGCGGTAAAAGTACCGGTGCTGGAATACACATGTGCTGGATTGGGAATCGTGTCGTAATTAGCGGCCCCTGAAGCAGTATCTCCAAAATCCCACTGATAGTGAATAGCCCCAATGGAACGATCCAAAAACTGAATGGTATAAGGTGTACTGCAATTCCTGTTTATGTCAAAAGCAGCAATGGGAGGCAAGATATGGATATAGCGTGGTCTGATGAGAGTATCGGTGCAACCTAAATGCGTCACTATAAGACTCACGTCGAAGTATCCTGTATCGCCATAAATATGGGTGGGATTTTGCAGAGCAGATGTACCGCCATCGCCAAACAACCACAACCATTGTTCGCCCAGGTTAGATAAATCGGTAAAATGGATATTTACTTCTGCACAAGCCTGGGTGGGTGTAGCAGAAAAATTAACAGCTGGCGGAGTTCCTGCTCGAATAGGGGTAGGATAAGTGAAACTGCTGGTACATCCCGATTGCGTGGTAATCGTAAGTTTAACCGTATAAATCCCTTCCTTGAGATAAGTATGCTGAACAGCAAGCCCCGATGCTGTTTGCTCATCCCCAAAATCCCATACAGCACTGACTATACTGTCTAAGCTATGCACTTGGGCAGAAAAACTTACCTGCAAGGGCACACAACCGTGATCAGGACTGGCAAATAGGCGAGCCGTAGGTGGTTGAATCTGAATGTAAGCGTCTCGCACCACCGAATCCATACAGCCAGCAGCATTCTCTATTTTGAGCTTTACCGTATAGTTGCCAAAAGTTTGGTATACATGTATGGGTGAAGCCGTAGTATCCGTTCCTCCATCTCCAAACTCCCAGTAATACTTCACTGCACCTGAACCCGTATATTGAAACGATACCCTCAAGGGCACATCACAGCCTATCCGTGGAGAAGCCTGAAAATCGGCCATGGGCCGAGCAACAACTGTAAATGTTTTGTTTAGAGTATCGCTACATCCACTGTTGTAAGTATTGATGACTTGAACCGAATAATTTCCTGGAGAAAAAAAGGATTTACTGACCTGTGGGCCAGAATAAATAGTACTGTCGCTAAACATCCATTGAATCTGTCGTGGAGTGGGTTGAGTTGGGTTGGTAAATAACACCTGCGATTGGGCACAAATGGGAGAAGGAATATTCACGTTTAGTTGCGGCAGATTGCCCACCTGAATATATTGTGTTTTCACCAATGTATCGCTACATCCTAAACTATCGGTCACTATCAAACTTACCGTAAACACTCCACTTTTTGTGTATACATGCACTGGATGAGGGTCGGTTGAAGAGTTACCATCTCCAAAATCCCAGTAATAATGCAATGCCCCATCACCCTGGCTCTGGCTGGAAAACTGCACTGTAAACGGAGCCTGACAAGAAATGGTGCTATCGGCCGTAAAAGCGGCTACTACAGGATTCGGTACTACCACCACTCCAGCTGTATCGGATACACCAGTACAGCCGTAGCTATTGGTTATCATAAGCTGTACGCGATATTTTCCTGGAGTAGTATAGGTGTATATGGGATTTTGCTGCGTTGAAGTATGGCCATCTCCAAAATCCCATAGCCATTGAGTAATATACCCCGATCCAGGCAATGACCGATCCTTAAAATTTACCGTTACTGGATAACATCCCCAAGCCGAATCGGGTATAAAGCTTACCTTGGGCGCTCCGAATACAGCCACCTGTAAGGTTTGTGTGGAGCTATTCCCCGAAGCATCGGTTACTGTAAGCGAAACATTGTAATAACCAGGCTCGATATAACTGGCACTGGGATTCACTGCACTATCATATCGAATATGGTTCCCATTGCCAAAATCCCAATATCGCGAAACAATATTACCCGTAGATAGATCTATAAAATGCACAATAACCGGGGAACAACCTTGTGTGGTATCGGCTTCAAATCGGGCTACCACCTGACCCGATGCCGCTTGAAGACTCAAAAAGAAAACGGCCACCCATATCCAGGCAGATAATACAGGCAAGACGCAGCAGACCGTACGCCGGTTTTTCATAGGTGGCTTTATTAATTGCCCTTCCGAGCAAAAAAGGATCAACGGTTATGCAATAAAGATAATATGAAAATTTTGTTTATAAAACATTTGTGGTTAAATTTTCATTATAGGGTTGCCAGGCAGAGGAATGAAAATTGAAGTATATTAAGTGCTATTTGGCCTTTTAAATAGATGAAATAAAAAACCTGAATATGCTTAGAAAATGTACTGCCCTAATGTTTTCTGAGTAAATGCATTTTCCTTCGGGCAATTTAGACTAAAAGGGAGCATGAGATGATAATCTTGATCTGTAATCTTCTTTATTTGTCTGGAAACCTAAGAAAGTTCAAGACTGTAAACAAATGGCCAAAATGGGTTCCATTCGCCATGAAAAATGAAATACTCCGATGGACTTGTGTGTGTTGATTCAGTTTTCTCATACTTCAACTTTGACCTAAATTCAGTCCTATTTTTCAAGAGTCAGTTTAAATTTCAAACAAATGCCTTACAAATGCATCCGCAACATGCATTTGCTTAGAGAAAGGTAATCATGTTTTTTAATCTTCATGGCTTAGCCAGCCGAGCTTTTTTAGGATTACTCCTCTGCATTTTTGAGCTGGTAGATTTCTGGTAAATTCCTACCCAATCCATCGTAGTCGAGTCCATACCCCAATAAAAAACGGTTGGGAACGGAAAAACCTAGATAATCAACATGAATGGGATATTGGCGGGCATCTGGTTTGGAAAGCAGAGCGGTGATGAGTAATCGTTTAGGATGTTGATGGCGGATCTGAGGTAGAAATTCATGAAGTGTTTTACCGGTATCCACAATATCTTCCAAAATCACTACGGTGCGATTATACAAATCTTCATCAAGCCCAATAGAGGTAATCACATGTCCTGTAGAGCGCGTGCCTTTATAAGAAACCAATTTGATGAAAGAGATCTCGGCCTCAATCGTTAGGTGACGAAACAGGTCGGCGGCAAACATAAACGCGCCGTTGAGAATAGCGAGAAACAGCGGTCGTTCGCCCTGTAGGTCTTGATTTAATTGTTGAGCGAGTTGGGTAATTCGCTGTTGGATAAGCTGCTGAGATAGATAAGGAACAAAGATTTTGTCGTGTATTTGAATGGAAGGCATAGTTGCTCGTTTATGGTGTAGAAGAATAAATGAGTAGTCGTTGCCCGATATGAATAGTGCTACCGTTCAGGTGGTTCCAGTCGATCAGCTGCTGCACGCTTACCCGGTATTTTTTAGCCAGGCTATAAAGTGTATCTCCACGCATTACTGTATGATAAATGACTTTAGTGGGCTCTGTGTGAGGGGTTGGAGTACTTTGTGTCCAGGGATTGCGGACCCAATCGGATGCATCTTGAGCAGGAGGTTGTGTGGCTTGGGATATCGTGTCTGGATGAGCATGGGCTGCATGAGTAGTAGAAGTTGAATCAATCGTCTGTTCAACGTTATTACCCAGAAGGGTTGAAAACAAATTTGGTTTTCGAATTTCCGAAACCTTAACTAGTTGAGGTGGATGAGTAGCTTCTCCACGTAAAACCAAGGTTTGGCCCACTGCTGGCTCATCGCCCGGTTGCATTCTATTGCGCTTGTAGAGCCATTTTAAGCGAATACCTTCCTGCTGAGCAATGCTATACATCGTTTCACCGGGTTGCACTACATGACTGAGGTGTGCTCCTGTTTTCTTTTTAGCTTGCAAAAAAATCAATATGGGTGCTGCTGGTGGGGCATCGCTTTCGAGATCATTGTTGCGGAGCAATTTGCGCAACTTAATGCCGTATTGCTGGGCCAAGGTAAGCAAAGAAGTACCAGCGGGCACATAGGTCACTTTTCGGTGATTGATGGTAAACACGCCCGATGGGTAAGACGATGCTGCCTGCACAGGAAACGAAGCGGCCAGAGCTGTAGCCATGCCAACAGTATCTTGGCCTTTTTCTAATGCCAGTGCTTCCAACGTATATTGCTGCAAATGGTAATCTTCGATTACCCGGATGAGCATTTGCGCATAGGCAGGATTGGTGGCATAGCCGGCCTGTTTGAGGCCATAGGCCCAACCTTTGTAGTCGGTAGGAGAGAGCTGAAATAAAAATCCATAACGTGCATTTTGTCGGAGGAAATCGCTATGATCTCTCCAAGAATCGGCTGCTGTGGGGTATTTGCGAAAGCATTCATTGGGTTGATCATCGTTATAAGTAACTGTAGCACCAGTCCAGTTCTTACATTTAATACCAAAATGATTGTTGGCATTGCGCGCTAGCCAGCCATTACCCGATTGACTTTCCACGATGGCTTGAGCCAATGAAATAGATGCAGGCACTCCTGTTCGAATCATTTCTTCAATAGCTAAATTTTTGTATTGCTCGATATAAGTCTCTGTAGTAATCCATTGATCTTGGGCATGCACCCGCCAGATGTTGGCCAGGAGCATCAAAGTCGTAAACCCTGCTATAGCTTTGAGTGACATTTCGAATTTATTTTTTTCTAATCAACATCAGTCCATCTCTTATCGTTAACAACAAATGCTCCACTCGATTGTCTGCGGCTATGTGTTGATTAAATGCCTGGATGGCTTGTGCAGGTTTACTTTGCTTGGCAATAGGCTGCAACACTTCTCCGTGAAACAATACGTTATCGGCCAATATCCATCCACCAGTAGCTACTCGAGGTAAAATGGTTTCGTAATAGGTGATATAATTTTCCTTATCTGCGTCGATAAATACTAAGTCGAATGTTTGATCTAAATCTTGCAGAATATATAGCGCATCACCCGTGATGGGGCGAATCACCTCGGCCAGTCCTGCTTGCTGAAAAAATGCTTTACATTGTGTATGTAAACGTTCGTCTCGATCTATGGTGATGAGATACCCCCCTGGCTGCAAGCCTGTTGCCAAGCAAATAGCAGAATAACCCGTAAACGTTCCGATTTCCAACACATATTTAGGCTTGATCATTCGGCTAATCATGCTCAGAAATACTCCTTGAAGATGCCCACTCATCATGTGAGGTCGTGAAGTATGGGCTTGCGTGAAAGATGCGATTTCCTTCAAGATGCTTGTTTCGGATGAAGTAAAACGTTCGGCATAAGCTTCGAGCCCTGGGGTGAATAGCTCCATCATTTAAAAATTTGGAGTGAGCCGATGTTCGGCATAATATTCAATAAAATATCGAGCTACTTCTTCTTCATGATCAAACACTCGCCACATCTTCAAATCTTCAGGACGAATATGGTGATATTGTTCACACATCGTTTGCTGCATCCATTGCAATAACCCATCCCAATATTCATGCCCTACCAGCACTACGGGCACGGGATTGATTTTACGCGTTTGCATGAGTGTGAGCACTTCAAAACATTCATCCATAGTGCCAAAACCACCTGGCATCATCACAAAGCCTTGGGCATATTTGACAAACATGACCTTACGCACAAAAAAATAATCGAATTTCAGCAGCTTATCTTTATCTACATATGGATTGGGCTCCTGTTCATGGGGCAGGTCGATGTTTAATCCCACCGATTTACCGCCAGCCAGGTGCGCACCTTTATTGGCAGCCTCCATGGCTCCAGGACCGCCTCCCGTGATAATACCAAAGCCTTCTTCTGCAAGGCGTTTGGCAATACGCACAGCCAATTCATAGTATTTGTCGCCTGGGCGTGTACGAGCCGACCCAAAAATGGAAATGCAAGGACCTATACGGTTAAGGTTTTCAAAACCTTCTACAAATTCGGCCATGATCTTAAAGATCTGCCAACTCGAATGAGCCCTTGTCTCTCCCCAATCGCGAATCTTTATTTTTTTCAGAAATTCATTCATATGCTATCGCTTTCAAATACCAAACGCTACAAGTGTTGAGTTTGTTGCAAACTACTGTTGGGCAATCTGTTTGGGTGAAGAAATCAACCATAGTCCTGCAAAAGTAAACAATCCATTAACGATGAGCAGCTCGAAGCCAAAACGATATCCATCGAACCATTGCACACTATATTGGTCGAGCAATACACACAATAAAGGCGAAGCGATGCATACCCAAGGCACCCACTTGTCGCAAACTTCTCTTTGTGTGCAAATGCCAAAGAAAAACAGTCCCAACAAAGGTCCATACGTGTAACCAGCCACAGTAAACACGGCTTTGACAACCGATTCATTAACGGCGTATTTGAAAAACAATACGACAAGTAAAAAAATTACTGAAAACACGAAATGCACCCATTGACGAACCCTAATCTGCTTGCGCTTTTGATAAGGTTCTGGCTGGTCTGTAAATCGAAGAAAATCTACACAAAACGATGTAGTGAGCGCCGTCATGGCTGAGTCTGTAGTAGCAAAAGTGGCAGCCGTTAAGCCCAGGATAAAGACTACTGCAGCAAAACCTCCCAGATAATGAAAAGCAATTTCGGGAAACAAATAATCGGCCCGTTGTGGCAAAACCACATGGTTAGCAGACGCATACAAATAAAGTAACGCTCCTAAACTCAGGAAAAATAAATTCACTAACACAAAAACAGCTGTAAAGGAAAACATGTTTTTTTGTGCATCTTTCAGATTACGACAACTGAGATTTTTTTGCATGAGGTCCTGATCTAATCCCGTCATAGCTACAGATACAGCTATCCCACCCAAAAAATACTTCACAAAATGACGTTTATCTGATGCGAAATGTTCCCAAAAAAATATTTGACTATAGTGACTATGGACAATCGCATCTATCATGCCCGGCACAGTAAGTTGCATGCGATGCCCCACCACGATCAACGTTAACACCACAGCCAATACAAGAAATAATGTTTGAATAGTATCTGTCCATATAATCGTCTTCAAACCGCCTTTATACGTATATGTCCAAATCAATAATAGCGATACGGCTACCGTAACCCAGAAAGGAATATGCCAATAGTCAAAGATATATTTCTGCAAGACAATGGCCACCAAAAACAAACGAAATGCTGAGCCAATGGTTCTGGATACGAGAAAAATGAATGCGCCCGATTGATAACTGTAAAATCCAAAACGATGTTGTAAATAAGTATAAATCGAAGTAAGCCGCATACGATAATAGATGGGCATGAGCACTAATGCGATCACGCCGTAACCTACAGCATTCCCCAATACAAATTGAAAATAGGAAAACGCATCTTGCTTCACCGTTCCAGGCACCGAAATAAACGTTACTCCTGAAATCGAAGTACCAATCATCCCAAATGCCACCAGATACCAACGACTATTACGGTTGGCAATAAAAAAAGTTTCATTGTCGGCCTTACCTGCAGTAAGCCAGGAAATCATGAGTAAGAGCAGAAAATACGCTATTATAAAAAGCAATAGTGCCGATGGAGATAGGAGCATATCGTTTTTGGGTGGGAAAATAAGAAAAATGTGTCTTATGCAGGATAAATATAAAAATCACTTAATTTGCTGATTGGCTTTCTTCGCCGCGCATCCCGCATGGCGAGAGAAATATGAATCAACTGGAAATGAAGCACAACAAGCGGATGGCATATCTAGCTGCAGGTGTTCTACTGTTTATCCTTGCGTTTATAGGCATTCGCTATTGGATGCTTCAACATGCAGAAAGCCTCATCCGAAAGCTTGTCGAAACCCAAACCAACGGACAATATGACCTGCAGATCCACGATATGCACATTCACAATAACCTACAAGTGATCACCCTGCATCAAGTGAAACTAAAAGCTTTTCAAGAAAATCTCAAACAACCCACATTTATACTCGACATTCCTTACTTATACATAAAAATTCGCCACATCCCCGAGTTGATCTTTAACAGAGCCTTGTATATGGACTCCGTAATCTGTAAAAGTCCAGCCCTGTATATTAACCTAAACAAAAATGAAGCTCAAATCTCATCAATGAGCTTAGCCGAACAAATGAATCGAGTATATGCGCAAATCTTACAGATACTCAATCTTTTGCAGATCGAACATTTGAATATCACACAAGGAAAATTGATATTTTCAGATTCGACTACTACACCCATTGCAGAGAAAACCATTATCCAGCATATTCACTTGCAAATACAACATTTTAAGATCGACACAGCAACTCTCCAACAGCAAAAAAAACAAAAAAGCCTTCACAACCAGGTAACCTTTCAACTTGGCCCTCAAACGATTTCATTGAATCATCAACAAGAAAAAATTTCTTTCCAGAATTTTTATATTTCTACCATAGATAGTTCTTGTAGAATTCATGATCTTCAATTTGATGCATATAACCCTAATAAGCTAATAACCTCTTACAACCTACATGCAAAAGAATTGTATTTCAAAAAAAATCAGTTTGCGCAGCTCTATTTCAACAAAACCATACAAAGCGATTCTCTGGTGGTGAAACAAGCATATATAGATATCCACCTCAGCCTTCAGCATTTATCAACATCCATATTAGATACAAACCAGAGCATACAACATGTTCTGTCACGAATTACAGATCGTGCCATTATCCATCAGGCGATTATCCAAAATGCTTCTCTACAAATTCATGCAGGTGGTACATCTACAAAATACCTGCTCACAGGAGGCAATCAACAGCTTGCTCTAAGTCATATCATATTTGATGCTAAAAGTAAAAACCCGTTTAGCATTCAACAAGCTACAATTGATATGCACCAATATCAATTTCACAGCTCAGATAACTCGTGGGATTTTTCTTTAAGACAACTTCTTCTCCGTCAAGATACCCTTACCCTCATTCAACCCAAGCTTCATCATAACAACAAAAAGAATAATAATCAATTTTACCTGAATGCTTCAAGCATGATCTTGCCACGGGTAAATATTAATATGTTGATATCTAAAAGAAAACTGAATCCATCATCGCTTATTTTATTATCTCCAAATATCTTCCTGGTTAAACATAAATCCTCTTCGAACAATTCTATTAACTTAATACCTACAACGTATTTAACGTATTTCAATAAGCACAATTTTCCATTTCTGCAAAACATACAATCTCTCGATATACAAAATGGGAGAATTACCCTACAAGAACCTAACCAAAAAATAGATGCAAAAGATGTCGATGCGTCTATCCATATTCAACAATTTAGAAACACTTATAAACCCAATTTACGCCATGCCAAAATAGGATCAATTGATTTTCACATGCCATCAGTGGCAGGATATGCTGAGGGATTATCTATAGATGACCACCATATCGAAGCAAATCTATTTCATATCACACATGAAAATGGATTAGATTTTTCTTGCTCTACATGTTTTGTAGATAGCATAGGAAAAGCAAAAAATGATTCTGGCAAACATATTATACAAATTAGCCAACTTGGATGGCAATCGGCAAAGATTAATTGGCAAAATTCGAATATGAGTTTAGCTGAAAGACCAAAAAAAGCAAATATTTTTATTCAACGCCTTATTGCAGGAGAAACTGCATGCACATTGAGTAATGACAAGCAACAGCAAAAGATTAATCTCCACCTAATAAAAGCCAACCTCGATTCATTGCTTGTAACACCCAACAAAATTAGATTACAAAATTTTAATATTTTCGGTAAAGATGGTCAGTTATTTTTGAATAACAGACATATTCGTTTTCAACAATTTCAACTACACAAGCATCATGAGTCAACAGTAACTCAAGTATCATATACTTCAAGCACCTCAGATTCCCTGCAGATTTACATTCCTACTTTGTCCTGGTTGACGCAGAATACCAATCAACATGAAATCCAAACTGGGCTATATCATCTAAAATATATCCATATCCAGGCACCTCATTTCCAATATATGGCTACTACACAATTCCCTCATACATCACCAACAATGAAGGTTATTCCCATCCAGGCCGATAGCTTACAGATAACCGATGCACAAATATTTATCGTTAACCGAGACTCCACTAGTATTTCTGCCCATGCCAACGCCTTACTATACAATTTCACTCTCACTGAAAACAATAATCAAGTGACCACAGTTGCTCAACATGTTCAAGCCGATATTTCTTCACTACATATACAACAACCTCAAACAAATAAGTACATTCACGTACAAACATTGAATGTAAATGGTTCCCAATTGTCTTACACAACGGCTCCCACTGGAAATGATGTGTGGCACCTTTCGCTCGATTCGTTGAATTTGCAAAAACTTAATCTTCAACAAGAGGATTGGCTCGTAAATGGTTCTGGAAAATTTTACAACTTTCAACTTACCAATACCCATTCTAATTTTTGGCAACACATTTTTTCTATTTCTCCTCATGCTCGTTGGCAAATTACCACCTGTACATACCAAAACCCAGTTTGGATATTACATGTTTGGAACAATACCTACGATGCTCATCAAAAAATTCTTACATGCGATAGCCTGCAATTTTATCCTGCTCTAAATCTACAGCAATTCGAAGAGCAACTCAGCTGGCAAAAAGACTATATTCAATTTAGCTCATCTAAATGGCAACTATACAATTTTCAACCTATACGCTGGTGGCAAGATCATCTGGTAAAGGCCGATTCTTTTCGGCTATATCGACCAATACTTAAAGCTTATCGTGATAAACGACTTCCACTCAATGAAGCAGCTATAAAACCACTCCCTGGGGGAGTGGCACAACTACTTCCATTTCGAGTGGATATACACAAATGGAATATCGTTGAAGGATATGCTGCTTACACAGAAGTAGCTCCACAAACTGGCAAGCCTGTTACTGTTTGGTTTAATGATATTGATGCAACCATATCTCCCTTCACATCACAACCATCACAAGCCAGCTACCTGCAAATTACAGCTAAGGGTAAACTCATGGATCAACCAATCATACAATTACATTATCTAGAAGATATCCACTCACCTCTTCATTTATTTACTTTTCAGGTGCAATCATCACCATTTGCTTTCTCTTTATTTAACCCCATGCTTGAATCGTGGTTTCATGCATGGGTAATATCTGGAAATATTCAACACGCAAGCATGCAAGCAAGAGGTAACGCCTATATCATTACAGGGAATATGAATTTATATTATGATCAACTGAGAATTTCATTAAACCGAGAAAAAGATAGTACTGGGAAGAAATTATATTCTGGAGTAGAAAATTTCCTGGCCAACCTGATCCTGCGTTCAAAAAACTTTCATCGATCTGGTTTAGTATTTTATAGAAGGAATCCTCATTTATCTTTCTTCAATTACTGGGTAAAAGCCGTAGAAAGTGGCATAGGAAGCAGTATTATGGGAAGAAAATGGAATAGAGCTTACCGTCATCATTACGAAAAATTAATAAAAGCACATCCAGAATACAAGCAAGGATTATGATCAAAATCCTATATTCATTCCTCCTTGTATCACCGGAATGCCATAATAAGGTGAGTGCGGGTTCTGAATCACATCATACAATATCCCAAAATTAAAATATGAATTCTCGCTGATTCGTTGAATATATCCACCACCCATCAGCAAGCTAAATACATGATAAGTTTGCTTATCGATAATACTGCCACCGCTTTTTACCTTTACTTGATATTGATTATACTCTGGTTGTACTTGTAAATATAACCATTGGAATGGGAAGAAGCGTGTGAAAACACCCGCACCAATAGTTGTATAATTTGTTGTCTGATAAGGTACTGTTTTATCTGAAACAAAATTTAGATTGAGATTGACACCTGGGGAAAACCAAGGTGTAAGCCGATAGCCAATGAGTGGAGAAATGCCCACATAACTATAATTGCTCGAGAAAGAAAGTTCTACGTTACCCCCCACAAAAAAACGAGAAGAGTTTGAAGAAGAAGCGGGAACTCCATCATTTTCCTGTGAATAATCTCGCTGATGAGCAGGAACGTACATCGACCTATCTTGTGCATGCACCTGATGAAAAAAAGCAATGATACACACAAATGAACATGTGATGAAATAACTACTAAAAGCTGGGACAGCGAAACTTTTTCTCTTCATGACGGTAGTTAGTATTCTGATACAATCCTTGATATACCAAAGATACTTCATAAGCACCATTATGTTGAATATTCGAACCCAAGGCCGACATCGTTGCATCATAACTAAACATTAACCTCAGGTTGTTTAACTGATAACCTACCATAGGGATCAAAGCATCGCCAACACGATAGTATACGCCTCCTAACAATTGCTGAGCACCATTACCAGAAAGATTGACTTGCAAATAACCCCCTGCTACTAATTCATGTGCTCCCGATTGAAAAGAATAATAACCATTTGGATTGATGATGACCATATTCGACAACTGAATACTTGCATTGACAAAGCCAATATAACGCCGAGGAATACGATTATCGCCACTGTAAAAAGTTTCTCGTGGAGTATTCAGGTGTTGCGCCGAAAAGCCTAAATTGACATACACATGATCGTTTGGAAAATAGGCATAATTTAATCCAGCCTGGAGATCTACATAGCTGATGCTGGTTTGTGTGATAGCGCTATATTCACCAGAAGGTAAGCTGGCATCAAAAAATTTCCCATTCCATTGGTCATCGAAAGTGAGCTTACTCAAGTTTACGCTTTTTCGGGCATAACCCACATTAAATCCTGCAGAAAGCAAGCTGCCCAAACCTAGTAGTTGATGATAAGCAATCGAACCATAAATTTTGGTAGAGGTTAAATCACCACTTCCTGCCACATCTTGCAACACTACAGCCCCAACACCCACCCAACCATAGGTGAGCTGATTACGCAAAAGCTGTGCATCTCCAAAAGCCGACATGGTACGATAGGGAACGGGAATAGTAGTCCATTGATTTCGATAATCTATACCGAACCGATAATTAGCATCAGGGATAAAACCTGTATTGGCCGGATTGGTCAACAAAGGCGCAGAAAAATATTGAGAGAAATGAAGATCTTGAGCGCTCGCACCTCTCCACATACCGGCAAAAGTGAATAAGCCAAGAAGTAAAAGCCCAATCTGGCTTCTGGCTTTTTTATACCGATTCAATCGGCTGCTTGATGCAATGGTATACATAGTTTGTTCTGAATAAAGGGTTACCGTAATAAAGTGACGTTACCAGTTCGGGTGATGCGCCTACCGTCGGTAAATTGGATATGGATTACATAGGCATAGGCATCCATCGGTTGTGGCTTGCCTCGATATGTACCATCCCATCCTTGATTGATATCCCGACTCTCATACACCTTCTGCCCCCACCGATTGTATATCTCTATCTCAAACCTCCCTATCCCATATCCCCTCACCAAAAACTTATCATTCACCCCATCCCCATTCGGTGAAAACGCACTCGGCACATCAAACATCGGATGTATCAACGCCTCCACCACCCGACAACTCGTATCTTCACATCCCCACTCATTGGCCACCCGTAAACATGCCTCATACTGCCCACTCGCCGAATATAAATGACTCGTATTGTATGTCGTATCCCCACTCCCATCCCCAAAATCCCACCACCATCTCACTCCCCCCTGACTTAAATTCGTAAATACCTCCGCTACATTCTCCTGCGGCGGCACCGGACTCACTACAAAATCCGATACCGGACGCCCATATACCCGTATCGTATCTACCATCGTGTCTGCCTTATTGCACGTCGTACTATCACTCGCTATCAACCGCACTATATACTCCCCAGCCTTGCTGTACAAATGAACCGGACTTACCTCATTACTGCTGCTCCCATCCCCAAAATCCCACTCAAATCCTATACCCCCTTCACTCCTATTCTCAAAAACCGCCTCATACGGCGCACATCCTATCTTCCCTACCGAAAAATTCGCCCTTACATTACTGGCTACCCGTAACACCTTCTCACTATCCACCGGCGCATTGCAAAAATTCGTGTCTATCAACCGTAACTTCACCCCATACACCCCCGCCGACCCATATCCATGCTCCAACGTGTCTACCCCACTGCGTACAATCCCACTCCCATCCCCAAAATCCCACTCAAACGAACTATCCGTAAACGCCCCTCCTCCCATCGCTACACTCGTATTGATAAACCGATACTGCCAACTCGTACACGGCCCTACCTTCTCTATCAAAAATCCTATCCGCGCCGGATTATCTCCTACCTTCACCCACATATAACCCGTATCGGCTACATTGCAACTGCTCGAATCTATCCCTACCACCATCACCCGATACCGTCCTACCCGCGTATACGTATGCTGCTGGCTGCCCTGTGTCGTCACTACCTCTCCACTCCCATCCTCAAAATCCCACACATACCGCTTCGCCAACCCCGCCGTATCCTCTATCTGTACCGTAAACGGCACACATCCACTCGTATCTCCCCCTACTGACTTTAACCCAACATGCACCCCACTTAAATTAAACGCTATCTTCAACGCTACCTCATTGCACATGGCGCCTTGATAGGGATTGCCGGGACGAAGCGTGGGATTAGAAGGCGACCACACGCCCGGTGTAGTGGGGAAAATAGCTCCGCCTCCACAGTTGGCACAAATAGCCTGATAGATAATCCCATTGGGATCAAAACGGCTGGTACCTCCATCTACATGGTCGGTACATCCTCCATCCTGCCCAAAAAAGCTCCCATACAGGATATTGGTAGCATTGCGTTCTAGAACAAAAAAGTAAAAATCACGCCCGTCTGTGGTCTTTTTTATGGCATCTGGGGTAATGGGCATGCCATACGTTCCTGCAATCTCATAATAAAGGTTATTCACGCAAACCCCACCACCCCAGCCCGAAACGTAAACATTCTCACACCGATCTACCAAAAAAGCCACTGGAGAAATATTAGGCATAGTAGCATTAACACTCCCAAAGGTAGTGGAATAAACATAAGCGCTTAGGTCGGGTTGTAGTTTGGCAATGAATTGTTTAGCCCCCTGATTAAAATATTGTGCATTGATCACAGGCCAGTTGCCAGTGGTAGTGCCACACACATATATAAATCCGTTTCGGTCGAGAGCAATGCCATAAATCTCATCTGCTCCACGAGTACCCAAATAAGTCAGTCGCAATAGTTTAGATCCGTCGTTGGTGATTTCAGCGATAAATCCATCGGCATCGCCTCCCTGGAAGCTATTTTGAATCACTCCCGAAGGATTGGTGGCCAAACGCTCTAGATTGGTACTGTTCGTAGCACCAGCCACATATAAATTGCCTGAGGCATCTAATTTTAATACAAATGCTGCATCATCTCCATTTCCACCCAAAAAGCTACTCCACACGATTCCGGAAAGATCGGGCTTGAGTTTAATGACCACTCCATCTTGCTGATTATATGTTATGGGGCTTCCACGCCCCCTTCGAGTAACGGAATTAGCAGGATCTCCCTTATTGGGCTGGAAAACGCCAGCTGTCGTAGGGAAATCGGCCGACTGAGTACTGCTGGCTACATACACGTAGCCTGCATTGTCTACAATCACCTCGCTGCGACCATCATCGCCATAATTACGCAGCAAACCAACAGTGCCTGAAGCACGATTGGAAGTGATATTCACCCCATCATCGTTTCTTCCGCCAATAACCATAGAGCCGATAAGGGCAGTACCAGTAGCATTTAACTCGGTGACAACAATATCCCACCCTCCAGTAGGTCCTACTTTGTTGCCTTGCGGATAGACAGGGTAGTTATATGAATTTGTTCTCCCGGCAATGATTAAATTTCCCTGGCTATTTACCACCAAGCTATGGGGCTGTTCATTACCCGACCCACCCACATAAGTGGCATACAACAGCGTTCTGCCATTAGGGCTAAATTTGCTGATCCCCATATCAAATCCGTACGCATTCCCTTCATAAGACGATCCACCGGCAAAGCTGCTTTGAAAGGGGCCAGGATTGGTGGGTAAGGTAGGATAACCTTGCCCAAACACAATACCACCCACATACATGTTGCCTTGCGCATCGTATGTAGCGGTATATCCCCAGTTATCAGCCCTTGAGCCGGTAAAAGAAGAAAACACAATGGTGGGATCAATAATTAATGGGTAACGTCTATCCCATTGTTCAGGATTCGGAAAATGAAACTGCACCTGATTTCCTTTTACCCGAAACTTGCAATTCACGGTGCGCTTTTCATTACCTACATATTGGTAAGCATAAGGCATCTGTTCCTCGATTTGGCCATAATGGGTTGATATGATGAGTTTACCTTTTTTTACCTCTATTTTATCTGCCCCTTGATAATGCATAACGACTTGGTTGGGATTGCCGCCCGGATAAACGATTAAATCATAGGTAAGTTGGGAAGCAGAAGAAAATACGCGTAAGTCGATATGGGGATATAGCTGCTGATAGGTAACGGCTTCAAAAGCCTGCACATGTGTAGCCCAGCGAGCTGGATCGTTGCCGATAAAATAGTTGTAGTACGTAGTGCTCGGATGATCGGCTACAATCTGAGGTTGAGGATTAGCCTCGGCAAAATGTATTTCATACATCTGTCCGTGAACAACCCAGCGCAAGTCTTGATTTTGTGAGGATAAAGCTTTCCCCTGGGTACGCATAGCACCCGTATTTCCCTCTTCTTGAGCTGTAGCATTGCCATCGGGATGATACTGGTGAGAAATATTTTCTATGTCTTCAGGATTAAAAATGGTGACGGCTATGCTGTTTGACCGTAGAAATAGCTGCCCATTGCCTGGCAAATTGGCTCGATATAAAATATCTGCATCCCATTGTCCTTGATTTTTAACGAAAAGCAAGGGAGGAAAAGCATTGGCCGGCGGCGCTGCCAGACCTGCGGGCGAGCTTGCCTGCTCTTGGCCAAAGGGTGAACCAGCATCTAGAGTGGTGTTTGTTGCTTGCCCGTAGACCTGTTTACAGGCTACGACGAATAGGATGAAGCTCCAGAAAATCCAATAGCTGCCCAACTCGCCGAAAGAGTTTAGCAAGCGTCTTTTAGTTTCGACTGAGTGTGGAAAAATACCATTCCCAGCCAGAATGAATGCAGCACAGTCTTTTGCATGTTTCATCGTAGCATTGCTCCATTTGCTAAACTTACGATTTTCATACGTGTTGGGCTTGAAAAAATTTGCCTCAATTGATATACCATGAAGATCATCATCTCAATAACGTTACACTCCCGGTTTTAGTTGTCTGCCTACCGTCGGTAAATTGGATATGGATTACATAGGCATAGGCATCCATCGGTTGTGGCTTGCCTCGATATGTACCATCCCATCCTTGATTGATATCCCGACTCTCATACACCTTCTGCCCCCACCGATTGTATATCTCTATCTCAAACCTCCCTATCCCATATCCCCTCACCAAAAACTTATCATTCACCCCATCCCCATTCGGTGAAAACGCACTCGGCACATCAAACATCGGATGTATCAACGCCTCCACCACCCGACAACTCGTATCTTCACATCCCCACTCATTGGCCACCCGTAAACATGCCTCATACTGCCCACTCGCCGAATATAAATGACTCGTATTGTATGTCGTATCCCCACTCCCATCCCCAAAATCCCACCACCATCTCACTCCCCCCTGACTTAAATTCGTAAATACCTCCGCTACATTCTCCTGCGGCGGCACCGGACTCACTACAAAATCCGATACCGGACGCCCATATACCCGTATCGTATCTACCATCGTGTCTGCCTTATTGCACGTCGTACTATCACTCGCTATCAACCGCACTATATACTCCCCAGCCTTGCTGTACAAATGAACCGGACTTACCTCATTACTGCTGCTCCCATCCCCAAAATCCCACTCAAATCCTATACCCCCTTCACTCCTATTCTCAAAAACCGCCTCATACGGCGCACATCCTATCTTCCCTACCGAAAAATTCGCCCTTACATTACTGGCTACCCGTAACACCTTCTCACTATCCACCGGCGCATTGCAAAAATTCGTGTCTATCAACCGTAACTTCACCCCATACACCCCCGCCGACCCATATCCATGCTCCAACGTGTCTACCCCACTGCGTACAATCCCACTCCCATCCCCAAAATCCCACTCAAACGAACTATCCGTAAACGCCCCTCCTCCCATCGCTACACTCGTATTGATAAACCGATACTGCCAACTCGTACACGGCCCTACCTTCTCTATCAAAAATCCTATCCGCGCCGGATTATCTCCTACCTTCACCCACATATAACCCGTATCGGCTACATTGCAACTGCTCGAATCTATCCCTACCACCATCACCCGATACCGTCCTACCCGCGTATACGTATGCTGCTGGCTGCCCTGTGTCGTCACTACCTCTCCACTCCCATCCTCAAAATCCCACACATACCGCTTCGCCAACCCCGCCGTATCCTCTATCTGTACCGTAAACGGCACACATCCACTCGTATCTCCCCCTACTGACTTTAACCCAACATGCACCCCACTTAAATTAAACGCTATCTTCAACGCTACCTCATTGCAGTTACTGCTTCGATTAAAAGGCGACCACACGCCCGGCGTGACAGGCTCATTGGAAAGGCCCCTGCAGCCCCCACAAACAGCTTCATAGATGACGCCCTGTGGATCGAAACGGCTGGTACCTCCGTCGACATGCTCAAGTATGCCTGCACCTCCCCAATAGCTAGCGTAAAGCAAGCCAGACGCATCTCGTTTTAATACAAAGAAATAAAAATCAGAACCATCTGTAGTTTTTTGAAGGGCATCAGGAGTAAGAGTCATGCCTGCTGTGGTGCTTCCTCCATGGATATAGTTGAGGTTGGTATTTAATGCTCCACCCCAGCCCGAGACATACACATTTTCGCAACGATCAACTAAAAAAGCCACGGGTGAAATATTAGGATTGGCGGAGTTGGTGCCAAAGGTAGTAGCGTACACATACCCGCTCAGGTCGGGTTTGAGCTTAGCAATAAACTGCTTCCCCCCAGGCTCTACATATTGGGCATTCACTACGGGCCAGTTGCCCGTTGTGGTGCCACACACATAGGGATAACCCTGCCGGTCTAAGGCTAGGCCATATACTTCATCGATGCCTGTAGTACCCAAATAAGTCCGACGAAGAAGAGTGGAACCATCGTTACTAATTTCTGCTACAAACCCATCCACATCGCCGCCCTGGTAATTGGGTTGAAGCACCGCACCGCTTTGCCGCCCTGCTGGTAAATCGCTGCTAGAAGTAGCTCCCGCCACATAAATATTTCCTTGAAGATCCAAATCAATGACATAAGCAGCATCGTTGCCACTACCGCCTA
Organism: Thermoflavifilum sp.; assembly: GCA_023511875.1. Taxonomy (GTDB): domain Bacteria; phylum Bacteroidota; class Bacteroidia; order Chitinophagales; family Chitinophagaceae; genus Thermoflavifilum. The sequence continues at coordinate 79,289 of JAIMAQ010000005.1, read as the reverse complement.
AATAACTTGCCCAGCTCAGGGTAAGATCAGGATGAAACTTAAGAATTACGGCATCTTGGTCAAAATAACTATATGGAATACTTAATGGTCCATTAGGCGTACGAATCGTATTACTTCCCTGATGGGGAGCAGTATTATCCCCTTTGCGGGATTGAAAAACTCCAGGAGTAACCGGGAAGTTGGCCGACTGGGTACAGCTGGCTACATACACGTTATCTTGTTCATCTACAATCACCTCACTGCGGCCATCATCGCCATAATTTTGCATGAGGGAAACTGTTCCAGCCTCTTTCTCAAAGGTAATATTCACCCCATCATTATTGCTGCCGCCAATAACCACTCCATGAATAAGCCTGCTTCCATCAGCACTAAGCTTGGCCACGGCTATATCGTAGCCACCTCTCGGCCCATAAGTAATATCGTGGGGAAAATCTGAAGAATTAGTTCTGCCCGCTATGATTAAATTGCCCTGATGATCAACGATCAAGCTATGAGGTTGTTCATTTCCGGAACCTCCAAGGTAGGTGGCATAAAGTAGTTTTCGCCCCAAAGGATCAAATTTGGCGATAGCCATATCATAGCCATAATAGCCACTTTCACTTACACCTCCGCCATATGTTTGCTGAAAGGCTCCTGGTGTAACAGGATAGCTTCCAGTATCGCCAAACACAATGCCTCCTGCATAAAAGTTACCCTGCGCATCATAGGTAGCCGTAAATCCCCAGTTATCTGCCGTTGAGCCCGTAAATGTAGCAAACACCACTACAGGGTCGATGATCAAAGGCAATTGAGGATCATAAGTACCCATGATTTGAAAACCTACTTGAAGATCATGAAGTATATATTTACAGGCAATTTGCTGGCGTTGCCCTCGCACATATTGATAGCAAAAGGGTTCCAACTCAGTGACCGTACCTATGGCGGTTTTGAGCAGCAAATTGCCTTTCTTCACTTCCAACTTAGTCACGCCCTCGTATTGAAGTTGAATATCCCTCACGCGAGCTCCGGGATAAAGAATCCAATCAGACTTCAGACGACCTGCTTCGGTATAAAGCCTGACATCGATATGGGGGTAGACCCGTTCATAAGTGATCCCTCCATAGCCTTGCACATGGCTGGCCCAGTGGGCGGGGTCATTGCCTATGAAATAGTTGTATTGTGTAGAAGACGGATGATCGGTTTTGAATGAGGTAGGCTGGCTATTCAAAAATTGCACTTCGTAATACACACCATGTAGGGTAATGGGAAATGCTGGTTGGGCAGGTGATGATAGGGCTTGGGGGAAACGAGAGCGTGGACGATGCAGGGGGCTAGCTGCAGATGAATACTCACCCCCATGAACTATTGACCAAAGCCTATGCATATCGGCCGTGTCGTACATCACCACGCCATAACCATGTTGTTTCAAGAGCACATATGCCCCGCCACCCATATCGGCTCGATATTTCACCTGGGTAGGCCATTGGCCCTTGTTTTCCTGGAAACTGATATCTCCAAAAGAAGACTGCGCCGAACTAAACAATGGACAACTCAACATGCATAAACCCATAAATTGTATCATCCCCCACCGCTCGATTGCTATCATCGAGCCAATAGATGTTGCTCGGCCTTGAATACGGTGTTGGATATGGCCAAATATGCGATGCAGATGATACACCATGATGTTCATAAAAAGTTGAAATGCTTCATGCGAGGGTATATTTAGCTTAAGATATTTTACTCCAGTGGGTTTTTCGATTATCTTTTTGCAACCAGCTCAACAACTGACTATGCTCGGCCTGCATCAGCAGGGGATCTTGTTCGAGCAGTTGTTGGGCGGCCTCACGTGCTTTCATCAACAGATCATTGTCTTTTACCACATCGGCTAGTTTAAACTCCATGATACCACTTTGCCGGGTTCCTTCGATATCGCCTGGGCCCCTGAGTGCTAAATCTTTTTCTGCAATCAAGAAACCATTGTTGGTCTGCGTCATCACCTGAATACGCTCCATAGCTTCTTTGCCGATCTCTGGAGCTGTTAGCAGAATGCAATAAGACTGATGGGCTCCCCGGCCTACTCTTCCCCGAAGTTGATGCAATTGAGAAAGACCAAATTTTTCGGCACTTTCAATAACCATAATACTGGCATTGGGTACATGAACCCCCACTTCGATCACAGTGGTAGCCACCATAATATGAGTAATGCCTTGTACAAAACGTTGCATGTTGGTATTTCTGATTTCTGCAGATTGCTGCCCATGTACCATGCTGATGCGAAACTCGGGTTCGGGAAAATAAGCTTTAACCTCTTCGTAGCCCCGCATCAGGTTCTCGTAGTCGAGCTTCTCAGATTCTTCGATAAGGGGATAAACGATGTAGGCCTGTCGTCCCTGGCGGATTTGAGATTTCACAAAATCCATTACCTGATGTCGGCGATCGCTTGTACGGTGCACGGTGATGATTTTTTTTCTACCCGGTGGCAGCGTATCGATCACCGAAACATCGAGGTCGCCATAGACGGTCATGGCCAGGGTACGAGGGATGGGCGTGGCAGTCATGACCAATACATGCGGCGGAATATCGCTTTTCTCCCAGAGGGCGGCTCGCTGAGCCACTCCAAAACGGTGTTGTTCGTCGATCACGGCCAGGCCAAGCCGGGCAAATTGCACGACGTCTTCAATCAAGGCATGGGTACCAATGAGCAAGCGAATATGCCCTGCAGCGATACCATCCAAAATTTGTCGGCGCGTTGCCCCCTTCACACTACTGGTAAGCAGGGCAAGCTCTACGGGCAACCCATCGAGCAATTCCTGGATATGCCTAAAGTGTTGCTGGGCTAAGATTTCGGTAGGAGCCATGAGGCAGGCCTGAAAACCATTGTCTACTGCTATCAGCATGCTTAGTAAAGCCACAATAGTTTTACCACTGCCCACATCCCCTTGCAGGAGGCGATTCATTTGATGGCCAGTAAGCATATCGCGGCGAATTTCCCGAATCACGCGTTTCTGGGCTTCGGTGAGAGCAAATGGCAGCTTGTTATACAATGCATGGAATAAGGCGCCCACTTGTTCAAACTTCCAGCCTTTCGACTGCTCATGATGTTGATGGCGTAATAGGGCTATACGCAGCTGAGAAAGAAAAAGCTCTTCAAACTTTAACCGACGACGAGCAGCTTCGGCTTCAGCCAGGCTATTGGGAAAATGAATAGCTCGAAAGGCTTTTGCTCGTTCCATCAATTGATAACGCTGTAAAATATGCTCGGGTAGATTCTCAGGAATATCCTTGTCTGAGATTTTTTCCCAGAAAGCGGCCATGATACGGGTTATAGCGCGACTATTGAGCCCGCGTGATTTTAGTTTTTCTGTTGTTGGATATACAGGTTCATAAGGCCAGGCATGAGGAGCAGTTTGCGAATCATGAAGTTCGGGATGTACGATTTGTGGAATATTGTTGAAAAATGATAATCGACCAAAAGCTAAGTATGTTTTGCCTGGTTGCAAGCTTTTTCTGACCCACTGCCAACCATTAAACCAAACCAGCTGCACGAAGCCTGTCTCGTCTTCGAGCTCAGCGATTAATCGGCTTGCCGTGCTATATCGATTGGATTCTACTAGCTGAAATTGCAGTAATCTGCCTTTTACCTGGGCATACTCTTGCTGAGGGCTGAGCTTTGCGATAGGCGTAATCTCAGAGCGGTCGTAATAACGATAAGGGAAATGCATCATCAGGTCGCGCCCCGTAAACAGTTGAAGCTCTTTTTTCAAGAGCTCAGCCCGTTGGGGGCCTACTCCCTTAATATAGGCTATGGGCATGTTCCATATAGAAGCTCCTGCATCCTGCATGATATGGCTTCATCCCTATGAATATATATTGTTTTTTGGGGAAATGCTGCAGGCCCGAGCTATGCAATGTTATTCTTCTTCCACTGTTTGCAATTGGCCTTTGGCGAATTTTTCCAACCATTCGGTAGTTACCGATTTAGGCCTTTCGATGGGCAGACCCAGTGCACGATCCCAGCATAGCGAGGCCAGCACACCCAATGAACGCGCTACGCCAAACAAAACGGTGTAAAATTCATACTCTATTAATCCATAGTGGACCAGCAATGCTCCCGAATGCGCATCTACATTGGGCCAAGGGTTTTTCACTTTGCCCAACTCCTGCAAAATAGGGGGTACCACTTCATAGATTCGCCAAACCAGATTAACGAGTTCATCATTGGGCAAATGTTTCTTAGCAAAATCCATTTGTGCCAGAAAACGGGGATCTGTCTGGCGCAATACGGCATGTCCGTAGCCAGGAATGACCTTGCCTTCGTTGAGGGTTTTGTGCACATATTCAGCAATCTGTTCTTTTGTTGGCAATCCACCTCCCAATTCTTGTTGCATGTTTTTAATCCATTTGATGACCTCTTGGTTGGCCAGGCCATGCAAAGGGCCAGCTAGTCCGTTCATCCCAGCAGAAAAAGCCAGATAGGGATCACTTAAAGCCGAGCCCACCAAGTGTACGGTATGTGCGCTCACATTACCGCCCTCATGATCGGCATGGATGGTCATGTATAAACGCATGAGTTCATAAAAGCTTTCGTCGTCATAACCTAGCATGTGCGCGAAATTGGCTGCCCAATCGAGCGAATGCTCTGGCTGGATATTGTCGCCTCCTTTGTATTTACGGCGGTAAATATATGCTGCAATGCGAGGTAGACGAGCAATCAGGTTCATGGCATCTTCAAATGTATAATCCCAATAGTCGGACTTGCTCATATTGCCCGAGGCATAGGCTTTGGCAAAGCGAGATTCAGTTTGCATGGCCATGATGCCAACGGTAAACATGGTCATGGGATGAGTCGACAAGGGCAAGGCATCGATAGCATCGAACACATGATTGGGCACATGCGAACGCCTGCCCCAAGCATTGGCCATGTCGATCACATCTTGTTCGGAAGGCAATTCACCCAATAACATCAAGTAAAACAAGCCCTCTGGCAAAGGCTCGCTCCCTCCAGGTGCCTTGGGCAATTGCTTGCGCAGTTGTGGAATAGAATATCCGCGAAAACGGATTCCTTCATTGGGATCTAATAAAGATGTTTCACATACCAAACCAATCACCCCACGCATACCCTGATAAACTTGTGAGAGTGTGATATCGCCTATCTTCACATGCCCGTATTCATGAAGCAATTGCTTTACATACGCGGCTTGTTGTTCAGCTTTAACCTTAAATTTCTCTTTTAGTGTGCTCATATCGCCTAAGATTTATGATTGATTAAAGATTTCTAGATGATCGTTGGGCAAACAAGATGCGTTAGACAAATTTAGGAATTTACCTTCGGCTCTGATGAAAATCAGTTCAATCAATCGGTTAATTATGTATGATGACAGTTTAAATAGCTGGTTTATTTCGGTGCCCGGCGCAACAAACCAAAGGCAACAGCAGCAAACAATATATTGGGCAACCATACGGCTATGAGAGGATTGAGATTTCCCTTTACGGAAAAGGTGTAGGAAAACTGCAAGACTACGATATAAGCAGATCCGATCACAATGCCTATAGCCAGGTGTAGGCCACTTCCTCCCCGCACCTTACGGCTTGCCACTGCCACCGCAATGAGCGTGAGGATGATTACCGCCACCGCCGATGCATCGCGGCGATATTTTTCTACATACAAGGCATTGATTCCTTCGCTTCCCCTGAGTTTTTCCTTTTTGATATAGGCATTTAACTCGGGCGTAGTCATGATCTCGGTAATATTGCTTTTCCGCAATAAATCGTCGGGCGAGAGAGGGATATGCAGGCTGGTATCGGGTATTTGACGAGCTGTTTCATGTAAACCGTTGAAAGTGCGTATAATGCACATGCTTGTTTTCCAGGCTTTTTGGGTAGAATCCCAGCTCACGTTTTGCGCTTCCAATCTGTAATATAGGTCTTGACCTCTTATTTTTTCCAGCTTAAATCCTGAAGCATATTTGTAAATAGGATCATAAATATACATGGTCACATAGCTAAAGCTATCGATGCGCAGATGTACATTACTGATTTGCTTGGTGTTGTCCAGATGGTTTACATATTTGTCTTCAAATGCATCTCGAATCCGATCGGCATGGGGCACCACCCATCGATTGCCTGCCCAGAGCACTATAGCCAGCAGCACGCTTCCTACCCAGTAGGAGCGCAATATGCGATTGAAGCTGATTCCAGCACTGAGCATGGCAATGATTTCGGAACGATAGGCAAGTCGAGATGTAAAAAAAATAACGGCAATAAATACAAACAAGGGGAACAATAAAGCGGCAATATGCGGAATAAATCCAATATAATATTCAAAGATAATTTGCCGTACACTCAAATGACTGTCTACAAAATCATCGAGTTTTTCCGAAATATCTATCACTACAGTGATAACGATCAAAATGCCAATGGCATAAAAAAAAGTACCTAAAAACTTGCGAAGTATATACCAGTCGAGTTTACGCATCATGTATTGGATCTGCTCGATGAGGCAACAAATATAGGAGGATTTGGCCGTCGACTTTAAAGCGACTACAGATTTTGCATTATTTTCGTATGCCACAGCATACCCATGGATTTTCCCTATCGACCATATACCCGACAACTCGCTTATTTGATAGGCATCAGTAGTGTATTGCACCTTTTTTTGGCTTATTCCTTACCATTGGGCAATGATGAAGTATACTATTGGACTTATGCCTTACATCCATCCTGGAGTTATTTTGATCATCCACCTCTTGTTGGCTGGAGTATTTGGTTGACCACACTGGGCATAGCATTACATCAAGAGTTATGGGTGAGGCTATCGGCTATTATCTATTCAGCAATAAGCACATATGTGGTATTCGATACGGGACGTATGCTCCGTAACCTCCATACAGGCTGGATAGCGGCTTTATTGTTTCAATGCATGTTATATAGCAGCATTATTGCTGGAGTCTTTATCTTACCCGATTCCCCACAGTTGCTGTTTTGGTGGCTTGCCTTACGAAGCTTGTTAAAATTATCGAACCATATTGATCACCCGCAGAAGGAATGGCTATGGTTTGGGCTTTGGGCGGGATTGGCCACGTTTAGCAAAATACATGGATTATTCCTTTGGCTGGGAGCTGGATTGTATGTCTTGCTTTTTCAACGACAATATTTGAAGCAAATACAATTTTATTTAGCAGGACTCATTAGTTTATTATTCTTAATTCCCATTTTATTGTGGAACATTCAGCATCATTTCATCACCTATAGCTATCATAGTCAACGTGTGAGTTTATTGCATGCTGGTTTACACCCAATCGATTTCTTTACTGAACTGATAGGAGAATTTGTTTATCAAAATCCGTTTATATATGTACTCATCTGGTGGTGTTTGATAAAAATCTTTCGTGGGAAGTATACCGCCTTGAAAAATACGCAGTTGCGCATGTTGTTGTGCAGCTCTTTACCTCTCATTTCAGTGTTGCTGGTAGTTTCCTGGTTTCATCGCATTTTACCGCATTGGAGTGGACCTGCCTATAGCAGCCTGGTGCTTATAGCAGCAGCTTACCTGGATGAACGCATGACCAGCAGGCTTCACATACCTAGCATCTTGAAATGGGCTATTGGATATTTCATAGTCGTTATCATCGTAGGTTGGTGGAGTATTCTTTTCTATCCAGGCACATTGGGCAGTCGTGATCCTATGCAATATGGATCGGGCGATTTTACGCTCGATATGTATGGATGGCGACAAATTCACCGGCCCTTTCAACAAATTTATGAAACCGATATTCGAGAAAGGCGTATGCAAGAAGGTGCTTTTATCATTTCGAATAAATGGTTCCCTCTTGCACATGAACAATTTTATGTGGCATGGTACACACATCAACCCGTACAAGGCATCGGGGCAGCGGATGATTTACATGAATATGCCATCAATCCTCCACAGCATCGGCAATTACAAGCTGGTGATGATGCTTATTGTATTGTACCTTCAAATTATTTTATCGATGTCATGTCTACTTACGGGAAATCGTTTGAACATATTGATGATCCAGTAATTATTCTCCAATACCGAAATAATCAACTAGCTAGAAAATTTTTTGTGTATCGCTTGCATCATTATCTACCCCCACGTTAACCAAAAATTAATTGCCACTTCAAAATTCCTTCAGCTTCTTTTTATAATTTGCCTGAGTCAAATTAATTTTAAGGGGATTGAACATTTGCTAAATGTAAACATGAATTTGTTTATCCTTATGCTACTAAGCCATATCTTTTTATCTCGCTCCCTGCAGCAATGGGACATTCATTTACTAGAGAAACTAAACATTCATCACGCTCCGCTATGGGATGCATCCATGAACTTGATTACCCTTACGGCTGCTTATATAACTATTGTAATCCCACTCGTATGCTTGATTGCCGCGTTTTGGCAAAAAGATACGTTTATGCGTGTAAGAGCATTGTTTTTAATTTCTTGTTTAGCTTCAGCAAGTATATTTTCTTGGGGAGTGAAAGAACTGGTGAAAAGGCCTCGTCCCTGGCATAGCTATCAAGTAATTGAGAAAAAAACCGAAGGCGGAGGCTGGTCATTTCCTTCTGGACATACAACAGGTGCCTTTGCTACAGCCTTCTCAATGGCTATAGCGTTTCGCCGAAAAAAATGGATAATTGGAGTGATGCTAGGATGGGCTTGCATAGTAGGATATTCGCGTATGGATTTGGGTGTACACTACCCTACTGATGTCATGGGTGGTATTTTGCTAGCAGCTATGGCAGTAGCACTCAATTATTTAATATTCAAATATTTAATATTCAAAAAAACATTTTCATTGTATATGCAAAATCAGATAAAGACCACATCTTTTCACACGCATACCCAACAATATTCAACCGATTAAAGTCACAGCCGTGTTTTTAATTGAGGGATAATTTGTTGTTTCCAGGCAGCGAAATCACCCTGCAAGATATGTTCTCGTGCTTCTTTTACCAATTGTAAGTAAAAGCTCAAGTTGTGCAAAGTAGCAATTTGTAATCCTGTTATTTCTTGTGCAACAAAGAGATGACGCAAATAAGCGCGTGTATAATAACTACTCACTGGCCCTGTTGTTTGTGCATCGATAGGTGAGAAATCGGTAGCCCATTTTTTGTTGCGAATGTTGATGATGCCCTGCCATGTAAATAACATGCCGTTGCGCCCATTGCGTGTGGGCATCACACAATCAAACATATCTACTCCCAAAGCTATACTTTCCAAAATATTCCAAGGGGTGCCTACACCCATTAAGTATCGGGGTTTATGCTTGGGTAAAACTTCATTAACCAAGGCCGTCATCTCATACATTTGTGTTTCTGGCTCGCCTACGCTTAACCCACCAATAGCGTACCCGCCGGCATCTTTAGCTGCAACATATTCGGCCGACCATTTTCTGAGATCGGGATATACACTGCCTTGTACGATAGGAAATAAGGTTTGAGTATATCCATATTCATTTTCGGGCTGAAAATGCTTCCAACATGCATCCAACCAGCGATGGGTAAGCTGCACAGATGTACGTGCATAGGCATGCGTACAGGGATAAGGAGCGCATTCATCAAATGCCATTACAATATCGGCACCAATAGCCCGCTGAATATCCATCACTAGTTGTGGAGAAAAAAAATGTCTCGAGCCATCGATATGCGATTGAAACCAGACCCCATCTTCCGTGATCTTGCGAATTTTAGCCAATGAAAACACTTGATATCCGCCGCTATCTGTAAGTAAAGCTCCATCCCAATGGATGAAACGGTGCAACCCACCTGCTTGCCGCAATACATCGATTCCAGGGCGTAAATACAAATGATATGTATTACCTAAAATAATGCGCACCTGTAGATCGGCCCACAACTGTTGCTGAAGCACTGTTTTCACCGTACCCACAGTGCCTACCGGCATAAAAACAGGCGTTTCAATAGCCCCATGATCGGTATGCAGCACGCCTACCCTTGCATGCGTGGCCGTATCGCAATGTAAACAGTCGAATCTAAAAGCCATACAACGGCCGCAAAGTTATTTGAATTCTTTACCTAGATAGTTATAAAATTTATTAGGTTTGCGCGCCAATCGATTTGATACATTGCGCTATATGTCGCTCCATCTCTCCCTGATCATCTGGATAGGTTTTCTGATAGCAAGTTGCATCCAGTTGTTTTATTACCTGTTTTTCTTCAGACGACTGGCCGTATATGTTCCACCGTCAGAGGCACCTGATGGGCATGCAAATTTCCCATTGAGTATTATCGTTTGTGCACGGAATGCAGAGCATCATCTTCGTAAAAACTTGCACCATTGGCTTCAACAACGTTATGCAGATGCTTCTGGAAACCTTTCCTACGAAGTGATTATCGTAGATCATTGCTCAGAAGACGACACAGCACGCTTATTGCAAGACATGAGTAAAGTTTATCCCCATTTGCGCCCCATTAGGCTTTATCAACAAGCAAAGGGTATTCCTGGAAAAAAATTCCCGCTTTCGATAGGCATTAAAAGTGCAGCATATGAACACGTGTTGCTCACCGATGCCGATTGCAGACCGGCTTCAGTATGGTGGGCGGCATGGATGAGTAAGGGATTTACAGCCGGAAAAGAAATCGTGCTGGGCTATGGCGCTTACGAAAAAAGGCCTGGATGGCTCAATAAGGTGATTCGCTATGATGCATTTTTCAGCGCATTACAATACCTTTCTTTTGCTCTGGCAGGATTTCCTTACATGGGCGTTGGCCGCAACTTGGCCTATCAGAAAAATCTATTTTTCAAACATAAAGGCTTTGTTGCTCATCAACACCTTGCTTCAGGAGATGATGATTTATTTGTCAACCAGGCAGCTACCTCACATAATGTATCCGTGATTATCCATCCTGAAGCTTTTACTTACACGCCAGCACGAACTAGCTGGAAATCTTGGTGGCAACAAAAAAAGCGACACCTCAGTACGGGAAAATATTATCGACGCGGTGATCAGCTTCGACTTGCTCTATATGCTTCCTCACATATTACTTATTACACATTTTTAATATTGAGCTTGATATTTTCTACTCATGTTCTGCAACCTGCTATTTTTTGGAGCATCACAGGGGGAGTGATTTTTATAAGAATTGTTGTACAACATATTATTTTGCGTAAAAGCATGCAATTATTACAAGAATCTGATTTGAAACCATATTATTTATTGTTTGATATGGCATATTGTGTATATTATTTGTTGTTTGCTCCTTTGACATGGAGAAAGAAAGTGGACATTCATTGGTCGTGAATACATGAATAAATTTATGGCAAAGCCACATATAGAAGAGCAGCTGCAACTCATCATCAGTTTTTTCCCACAATTGAGCGATACGCAAATTCAACAACTACAAGCTTTGTATGATCTTTATCATTTCTGGAATCAACGAATTAATGTCATTTCTCGAAAAGATCTAGACGGATTATATGAAAGGCATGTACTTCATTCACTAAGCATAGCCTTATTTTATCGATTTACTGCTCATCAATACATCGTAGATATTGGCACAGGTGGAGGTTTCCCGGGTATTCCATTGGCCATATTATTTCCAGAAACCCATTTCTTATTGATTGATGCTATTGGTAAAAAAATTCGTGTTGTACAGGATGTGATTCATCAAATAAAATTAACACAAGTAGAAGCCAAGCACATGCGCGCAGAACAGTTGCCTGCCCATCGGTTTCATTTTGCCCTTAGCCGGGCAGTAGCGCCTCTCAACCAACTTTGGAAATGGGCTAAACCCACATTATTACCTGCATCGGGCAATGGATTGATTTGTTTAAAAGGTGGAGATATCACCCAAGAAGTAGAAGCTTGTGGTTGCCATCCGCATATTCATCTCTTACATTCAGCAATCAAAAGAGATTATTTTCAAGAAAAGTATGTGCTATTTGTACCGATAAGTCATTAACTTTTTTCTCTCCACAACCAAGTGTGGGCAAACGCTTTGAAAGATTGCCGAAATTGTTTACCTAGCCTATAATAAAATTCTTTGTTAAACAATTGCGAATCATTCAAAGCCTTATACACGAGGAAAACAGCAATAGGCACCAAGATCATGGTAGCGAGCCACATGCCAAACCAAGGCGCTACCACACCATTGCGAGCCAATTTTTCACCAATAGTAGAGATCACGTTATAGATGACAAAGAAGCCCACCGCAAATACCAAAGGGGTACCTAATCCGCCCTTTCGGATAATAGACCCTAATGGCGCCCCAATTAAAAACAATACCATACAGGCAAACGAAAGAGTAAACTTTCGATTCCATTCAATCTGATGCTTATGTATGCTATCAATGAGGTCTTGATAATTCTGTGCTGCCACTTGTAACACCACATTCTGATCTTGCTGGATATTCATTTGAATGCGTTGGAGTACATATGGCAATACAGAGTCGGGTATGGTTTCGATAAACCGGTGCACGTGAGTAGGAACAGGCACGGAATGATGAAGCCAGCCAGTATCATTCCAGGTATAAAACGCATACTGCGGAGTGATTTCAGCTTGTACCCTGCGACCTGGATCATCTAACTGCTTGCGAATAGAATCGATGGCTTGATCGAGTTGTTTCACATTTAACATCTGATATGACCCCGCGAAAAGCTGAATAGGTGTTCGGGTAAAAGCAAATGAACTCAAATCAAATATTTTTTCAAAACGTTTAAAATGTACCCGCACAAAATCATTTTTCACATCGGGTCTGAAACCACGCTCTTCATATTCCCAACCATTGAATAGTGTAAAAATGACATAACGCTTGTTGGGCGATTGCTCCATTACGCCTCGCTCAGCTAAAATTAACTTATCGCTGGTGCTTACCGATCGATCATAAATCACTACATGATAAATGGTTTTACCATCGGGAGCTTTTTCACCTACTCGAATAGCATACCCTTCAAGTTCGGTGAAAAATACGCCCGGCCGAATATTGAAACCATGCTTAAGATTGCGAATATCATACAAAAGGGAATCGCCATGCAGGTTTGCCCAGGGAATCACATAATTGGAAAACAAAAAAGCTAATACCGCAATTATTCCACTTAAAATGATCAACGGTTGCATAAAGCGCATCAACGATATGCCAGCCGATTTTAAGGCTACCAGTTCAAAGTTTTCTCCCAAATTACCAAAGGTCATAATCGAAGAAAGCAAGATTGCCAAAGGCAAAGCCAAAGGCACCATTTGTGTACTCATGTATCCCAATAGCTTCAAGATAATCCCCAACTCCAAACCTTTTCCCACCAAGTCATCTATGTATTTCCATAGAAACTGCATGATGAGCACAAAGAGGGTAATAAAAAAGGTAATCACAAAGGGGCCTAAAAACGCTTTAATAATCATTTTATCGAGCTTCTTCATGCCCCATTGATTTTAAATTTTCATCACCTTTGTGAAAAACCCTTGCATGATGTAAATATGTGCTTATGCATATCCACAAAGAGCCAACAAATTTAGGACTTTCTGCAGATGAACTATTACTGGTGAGCAATAGCGAATGGATCTTGATGAAAAATCATATCCTGGAAAAAGCCATTGATTTGATGGCTCAACTACAAGCCATCTTGCAAGAAAACCTTCAGCATGCCCGAATTCCTGATGTGTGGCGGCACACAGGAGCCAAAATCTCGCGCGGAGAAAAATATCAAGGCTTGCCTTATGTGATCTTAGATTTTCCACGATATTTTAGTCAGTCAGATACCTTTGCCTGCAGAAGCCTATTTTGGTGGGGGCATTATTTTACCTGTACCCTCCATGTGTCGGGAAAATTCTTGCATCAATATCGCTTTCAGCTAGAACAACATTTTTACACCCTTCAGCAATCAGATTGGTGGATAAGTTGTAGCGACGCGGAATGGACGCACCAATTGCACGACCGTTCACACTATCAACCCCTCACTGCACTTAGTTTGGAAACATATAAACAGCTACTTTTAAAAAGGCATTTTGTGAAATTAGCGAAAAGCTATCCTCTGGAAAAATGGGAACAATTTATTCCCTTTGCAAAAGATCAATACCTTCAAATATTTAACTGCTTGGGCATAATAAGCGTTTAGTGAACGTCTACAACCCACCAATTCTATGGAGTAGTTCTTTTACTTGATAATCCCAAAGCTGAGATTGATCACTTATTTCTTTTTTATCTGCAAAATCTTTGACAATCAACACAGTTTCATTAGTGACTTCCGATTTCTGAATCCGAAACTCAAAATACTCGTCAGGACTACTGTGAAGCCAACGCAAACGAATGTACTCCTCAGGCTTTTGCTCCACAATAGTTGCTTTTTCTTCTGATCCATTCCAAGAAAAAGAAAATACGTTATCACGCAAATCTACTTTATCGGCAAACCACTCCTGCAAGCCGGCTGGGGTAGACAAAAACTCATATAAAATTGCGGGTGAGCACCGCACGGGATATTCCAAAGTATACTGTACACGCTTACTCATAATAAAACATTTAACAAATGTCACCTAAAACTGCAAGTATAGAAAAATATAGAGTCTATCAAAATATTTTTCGAACTGCCTCGTTTGCTTACTGGATGCGCATTTTACAAATTTGTTCAAGATTTGTTTATTTTTTTTGAAGGAATCAAAAAATATTTATATTTGCTCGCACGCTTTTTAACATTTTTTTAACCTACAAAAATCCGCTCACTACCATGTCGATGCGTCAATTGAAGATTACTAAATCTATCACCAATCGAGAGTCCCAATCTTTAGAAAAATACCTTCAAGAAATCGGAAAAGTAGATTTGCTCAGCCCAGAAGAAGAAGTAGAATTAGCCATCCGCATTAAGCAGGGCGACCAAAAGGCGTTGGAAAAGCTCACTAAAGCCAATTTGCGCTTTGTGGTTTCGGTGGCCAAGCAGTACCAAAACCAAGGGCTCTCACTTTGTGATCTCATCAATGAAGGCAATCTTGGCCTGATCAAAGCCGCCCAAAGATTCGATGAAACGAGAGGATTTAAGTTTATTTCCTATGCCGTATGGTGGATTCGGCAATCGATTTTGCAGGCTTTGGCCGAGCAATCGCGTATTGTGAGACTACCACTTAACAAAGTAGGCCTGTCAAACAAGATTACCAAAACTTATTCCCAACTCGAACAAGAATATGAAAGGGAACCTTCGGCTGAAGAATTAGCAGAAGTACTCGATATTCGCCCAGAAGAAGTGGAAGCCACCCTGGGCCTTTCGGGGCGGCCACTCTCGGTAGATGCACCTTTTGCCGATGGCGAAGACGGTTCTCTACTCGATGTACTGGAAAATCCGAATTCAGAAAGTGCCGATTTGGCTTTAACCTACCATGAATCGCTTCGCCGAGAAATTGAACGCTCCTTGTCGACCCTCACCGAACGCCAAAAAGATGTTATCAAGTTATATTTCGGCATCGGTATAGAGCACCCCATGTCACTAGAAGATATCGGTGAAAAATTTGGCCTCACACGAGAAAGGGTGCGGCAAATTAAAGACAAAGCCATCAACAAACTGCGTACAGCCTCACGCTGTAGGCACCTGCGTCATTTTCTCGGAGCCTAATCATACACTGATCTTTCATCATTCTACTCGGGCACAAAACGTCCTTAGGTAACGTGTGCACGAAAGCTCCTAACTTTGCACTTCCCATTGGAAAAGGAAAAAATATGTTCGAATCTTTATCAGAACGGTTAGAATCGGCATTTAAGCAGCTCAAGGGTGAAGGAAGAATTACCGAAATCAATGTAGCTTCTACCCTAAAAGAAATTCGCCGAGCACTAGTAGAAGCCGATGTGCAATATAAAATCGCTAAGGAGTTTACCGACCGCGTGAAAGAAAAAGCCCTGGGCGCAAAAGTGTTACAGGCCATTTCCCCAGGCCAACTCATGGTGAAGCTTGTCCAAGACGAACTTACCGCCCTCATGGGTGGACAAGCCGCACAGCTCTCTCTCGAAAAAAAACCTTCCGTCATTCTCATCGTTGGACTGCAAGGCTCGGGAAAAACTACTTTCTCGGCAAAGCTGGCTTATTACCTGCGTAATAAGTTACACAAATCGCCCTTGCTCGTGGCGGCCGATATTTACCGACCAGCAGCTATAGAACAATTAAAAATTTTAGCCGAGCAAGTACAAGTGCCCGTTTTCTCAGAAACCAGCCTGTCGGCAGTCGACATCGCTCGCCAGGCAGTAACAGAAGCTAAAAACCGAGGCTATCAGGTAGTGATCATAGACACCGCTGGCCGCCTGGCTATCGACGAAGATATGATGCAAGAAGTAGCCCAAATCAAGGCTGCTGTAGATCCAGAAGAAATTCTCTTTGTGGCCGACGCCATGACCGGCCAAGACGCAGTAAACACAGCCAAGGCTTTTCACGACAGGCTTTCTTTTACAGGCGTTGTGCTTACCAAACTAGATGGCGATACCCGAGGCGGCGCAGCCTTATCTATTAAATACACCATCCAAAAGCCCATCAAATTTGTCAGTACCGGTGAAAAACCCGATACCCTAGATGTGTTTTACCCAGATCGTATGGCACAACGCATCCTAGGAATGGGCGACATCGTTTCTCTGGTTGAAAAGGCCCAAGAGCAATATGACGCTGAAGTGGCCAAACGATTAGAGAAAAAAATCCGAAAAAACCAATTTGACCTCAACGATTTCAAAGAACAACTGGTACAAATTCGAAAAATGGGCAATCTCAAAGACCTACTAGCCATGATCCCTGGCATGGGTAAGCAAATCAAAAATCTTGACCTCAACGATGAAGCCTTCAAAGGCATAGAAGCCATCATCAACTCAATGACCCCCCAAGAACGAGCAAATCCCGATATCATCAACGGCAGTCGCCGTAAGCGTATTGCTATGGGATCGGGCCGCAACATTCAAGAAGTAAACCAGTTTTTAAAACAATTTGAGCAAATGCGTCAGATGATGAAAATGATGAACAAAATGGGTGGATTCAACCCCTTGCAGGTTCGGAAAAATTAATTTTATTAGAAAAATTCCTGTAGGTTTTTCCTGACAAATCAAGTAGCTTTGCATACCTAATGTAGAAACTCGCAAAAAAATAATTCGATTATTTATGCCAGTTAAGATCAGATTACAACGTCATGGAGCCAAGAAAAAGCCCTATTATTTCATTGTAGTAGCCGATTCCAGGGCTCCACGTGATGGTAAATTCATCCAGAAAATTGGAATTTACAATCCACTTACTGTGCCGGCTACTATTTCGATCGACCGAAACAAAGCCCTGCACTGGTTGCAAAAGGGTGCTCAGCCAACCGATACGGTGCGGCGAATTCTCTCATTCAAAGGCATCCTATATTTGAAACATTTGCTGCGCGGCGTGAAATTAGGCTTGTTTGACGAGCAAACCGCCTGGGAACGTTTTGAGAAATGGAATGCCGAGCACGAAAAGAAAATAGCCGCTAGAAAGGAATATCACAAGAAGGCAAGGCTACAGCAGGCTACTCCTATCGTGAAAAAGGTAGAAGGCGAATCCCCATCCAACGCCTCAGATCAGCCTGCTGCCGAATAACCAACAAATACCATACTTTTGATCCAAATACTTTCCATTGGCTCGAGAAGTCATGGAATCGGGTGCATCGTTTTTTCCGATAGGAAAAATTGTAGCGGTGAAAGGTATCCAAGGCCAGCTTATTGTTCAGCATACCCTTGGAAAAGAGCCTGTATTAACCGACTGGAAAATAGTTTTTATAGAACCTCGGAGAAATAGCTATATCCCTTATTTCATTCAGCTAGTTTATCTGATAGACGATAATCAGCTTCTCTTTAAATTAGAGGAAATCGATACCCGAGAACAAGCCCTAAGGCTAATACATAAGCCACTTTACCTTCCTGAAGCTGAATTCCGCAGTCGTGCCCCACATTCACTTTTGCGTTTGTTGGGCTATCACATCATCAATGCAAATGCATCGGCATTTCAAACATTAGGACAGGTAGAAGAAATCATCCAAGCCTCAGGCCAACTCATTGTTAAAACCCATTTTCAAAACCATGAACTGTTGATTCCACTTAATGAACATACCTGGATAGCTACCGATCATGCCCAACAAACTGTACAAGTAAAACCACCAGAAGGGCTTATTGATGTATATCTGCAAAAATGAAGATCCCATGCGTATCGATATCATTAGTGCCGTGCCGCAGTTGTTGGAAAGCCCTTTTGCACACTCTATTCTCAAACGCGCACGAGAAAGAGGGCTTCTTGAGATTCAGGTACACAACCTGCGCGATTACACACCCTATGCCCACAAGCAAATCGATGATTACCCTTACGGAGGAGGCGCAGGTATGGTATTAATGCCCGAACCGCTTGCCAGAGCCATTGAACATTTACAATCCCAACGTACCTACGATGAAATTATTTACCTGACACCCGACGGGCAAACCTTTGATCAGGCCATGGCCAACAGGCTATCTTTGAAAAATGCATTGTTGCTGATTTGCGGCCACTACAAGGGCATTGATGAGCGAATACGTGAAAAATATGTGACTCAAGAAATCTCCATTGGCGATTATGTCATCTCGGGTGGAGAACTAGCCGCGGCCGTGGTAACCGATGCTGTAGCCAGGCTCATTCCCGGCGTTTTAAACGATGAAACATCGGCCCTGAGCGATTCTTTTCAAGATCATCTGCTCTCGCCCCCCGTGTATACCCGACCAGCAGATTTTCGGGGGTTGAAGGTACCAGAAATCTTATTAAGCGGAGATCATGAAAAAATAGCACAATGGCGCTATGAAAAGGCCCTGGAACGCACCAGGCTTCGTAGACCCGATTTGCTCAATCGGCATCACCTCCCAGAAAAATAAACTTACCCTTTCCTGGGTCAAAAAACTTCCTTACCTTTGCGCGTCTATCTTAAAGCCAAGAGCCATGGATCCCATTAGTTTTATCCATCAGCAATTGACCCCAGCTAAGGAATTTCCTCCTTTTAAACCGGGCGACAATATTACCGTCACATATCGGATTGTGGAAGGAAACAAAGAAAGGACTCAGTCGTTCAAAGGTGACGTGATCAAGCGTCAGGGACGTGGCTACACCGCCACTTTTACGGTAAGAAAAGTTTCAGACGGTATTGGTGTAGAAAGAACCTTCCCCCTCTATTCACCTAGCATCGAGTCTATCGTACTCAACAAAACGGGAAAAGTGCGCCGTGCAAAGCTGTATTACTTGCGTGAGCGTTCTGGTAAATCGGCAAGGATCCGAGAAAAACGATAGACAACATTTAATAAGTAGATGGATGTTGGAAACATTAACTAAATTTTTCTAGTTCTTTACCAACCAACCCTATTTAAATATCGTAGATACCTGTATCTTTGTTTGGATTTCAGGTTATTTTTCACTATTAAAAAGTGCGTCTATGTTACACTATTTTGCACACGGGGATTTGCTGATGCTCTTCAGCGAAGGCCATCTGTTTGTGATTGCATTGATTGCTTTGTTGCTTTTCGGTGGCAAAAAGATCCCTGAACTCATGAGAGGTCTGGGAAGCGGGATTCGGGAATTCAACGATGCTAAGAACAATGTTCGCCGTGAAATAGAAGACAGTTTTCGGAAAGACGCTGCTGCTAATAACACAACTTCGCAGCCGGCCAATAATCCCACATCGGTGAGCTCCACCAATACGGGTTCCGGGCAATAATGTAAACATGCCTCCTGAAGAGGTATTCCCTCACCAAACGTCTGCACATTGTCTGTTTTCAGAAATGTACAGGAATATCATACTCGTTTGCTAACAGGACAAACATCCTGTGAGCAAACTGTTATGTATTTTCTAGAACGCATTCAAGCTCATGCTCACTTGAATGCATTTATCCATATATATGCCGACGAGGCTTTACATCGCGCTAGAGCAATCGATCAGCGCATTCAACGGGAACACACGTTGAAACGCCTCACAGGCGTAGTTTTGGGCATTAAAGACGTCATCGCATACGCCGGCCATCCCCTCACGGCAGCTTCTCGCATGCTCCAAAATTTTCGATCACTCTTCTCCGCCACCGCTGTAGAACGACTGCTTGCAGAAGAAGCCATTATTATCGGCTCATTGAATTGCGACGAGTTTGCAATGGGCTCCAGCACAGAAAATTCATTTTTTGGCCCCACTCTTCATCCTTTAAACCCTGAATATGTACCGGGCGGCTCTTCAGGAGGAAGTGCAGCCGCAGTGAGCGCCGATCTATGCATGCTGGCACTGGGTAGTGATACGGGCGGATCGGTGAGGCAGCCTGCAGATTTTTGTGGAATTATTGGGCTGAAACCAACCTACGGCCGCGTTTCCCGCCATGGGCTTATTGCATATGCTTCTTCCTTTGATCAAATCGGAATTTTTGGCAAGAATATTGCTGATGTGGCAACGACATTAGAAGTGATCGCCGGCCCAGACGAGTACGACAGTACGGCCAGCCCTTTGCCCATTGAACCTTATCTACCGCTCACCTCGCCTGAAAATAAGCCATGGAAATTGGCTTACATGAAAGAAGCACTCGAACATCCTAGCCTGGACCAGGAAATCAGTGCAGCTATTCGATCGCTAATAAAAAGACTAAATGAGGAGGGACATATTGTGAATCCAGTACATTTTACCTATCTTGACGTGATTACACCGGCTTATTATGTGCTCACAACGGCTGAAGCTTCGGCCAATTTGGCTAGATATGATGGCATTCGTTATGGATATCATACATCAAATGAAACTGGCTTAACACTGGAAGCTACTTATCGGAAAACCCGTTCGGAAGGCTTTGGAAGAGAAGTAAAGCGACGCATTTTATTAGGGACTTATGTACTGAGTGAAGGTTATTATGAAGCATATTACACAAAAGCCCAACAGGTGAGGCGATTGGTAGCACAAGAAGCAAATCGAATCTTAGACGAATATGCTTGCTTGCTTATGCCAACGTTTCCCTCAACAGCTTTTCGGCTGGGCGAAAAAACAGATGATCCTGTAAAAATGTATCTGGGTGATGTATATACCGTTTTTGCCAACCTGGCTGGATTACCAGCAATCTCGATTCCCTTGTTTACACACAGCAATGGACTACCGTTCGGGATTCAGCTGGTTGCCGGACGGTTTCGGGAAAAACAATTATTACAAGTAGCCGATTATTTATGTACAACATTTTCCAAATTAAACTGAATATATGCCTCTGGTGGGGCATTTAGAAAAATATGAGCTTATGCAGAAAAGCAAATTGTACGTTTTATTGTTTTTGATTTTGCCGGGTTTTACCGCACACAGCATGTTTCAACCTATTGATACTACACGTCGGGCATTAGTCAAGGATACGGTAATTACCCAAAAAGAATACACTTCTTCTACCGAAGCTGGCTCATCGGCTTCATCAGGTATCATTAACTTAGCTGCACCCCTATCGGCAGGTGCCAGCATTATCACGAGTAGCTTGAACAATTATGTAAGAAAATTCACAGCCAATTACTGGCAAGAAAATCGTGCTCATCTACAGGCCATTCAATCGAAGAGTGGACCCTATTTTCGCGTTATCGACCAGGTATTTTCTCGGTATGGCATTCCCAAAGAGCTACGCTATTTAGCCGTGATCGAGTCGGAGTTAAATCCCAATGCCGTATCGAAAGTAGGTGCTGTAGGCCTCTGGCAATTAATGGCTGGAACCGCACGACTGCTGGGACTCACCGTAAATCGCCATCGCGATGATCGAAGAAATGTATATAAATCTACTGTTGCAGCGGCAAAATACTTAAAAGATCTGCACCACACATTCAATGATTGGTTATTGGTGGTTGCAGCTTATAATTGCGGCCCAGCTGCAGTCATGAACGCCATCGAGCAAAGTGGCAGCAATAATTTTTTCGATCTCGAAAAATATTTGCCCAGCGAAACTCAAAGCCATGTGATGCGCTTTCTGGCTACTGCTTACACGCTAGGACGCTTGTCGTCATTCTTCGGGCTCGATGAAACAAATGCTGATCAGGATATACCCATGAGCTCCACCAATCGGCTCTCAACAGCCGATATTCAAAGCATTCCACTAAATGGGAAATATGCTCTCCCCGTTATTGCCCAATATCTCCAGATGGATGTGAATGCTTTGAAACGATTAAATCCGGAATGGGAAAAACCCCCAAGTAATGGACAAATAATGTTAAATCTTCCTGCCGATAAAGTGGCTATATTCAAGTCTTATCAGCAGACTATTTTAAACGAATCCCAGAAACTATTTTTGGAAAACAATAAATTGGAAGCTACTACCAAAACCCCTGCTAATAAAGACAACAAATGGACGTATCATCACTCACATAAACGAGGCTCCACATCAACCATACAACATCATCCCGTAGTTTCACCGCGGAAAAAATCGAGCATACACAAAAAAGCCTCTTAAACGGAGGCTTTTTTCTTTCACATCGGCATGCATGTAAATGTAGATTCGAATTTAATTTTACCTCACAAATCCTAATTTATCTTATTCTCCACGAATGGCAGCAATACCAGGTAAGATTTTTCCTTCAAAATATTCCAGAAGTGCTCCCCCGCCGGTAGACACATAACTGACTTGATTTTCTAACCCAAATTGATGCAAGGCTGCTATGGAATCGCCCCCTCCTACTAGCGAGAAAGCACCTAATCGAGTGGCTTCGGCTACGGCTTTTGCAATGGCTTGGGTACCTGTTGCAAAAGGTTCCAGCTCAAACACGCCCATAGGGCCATTCCACAATATAGTTTTTGCCGTTAAAATTAAGTCTCTATATCGGGTAATCGTTTTAGGGCCGATATCCAAACCCATTTGATCGGCAGGAAAATGTTGATTGTCGACGATTTGTGTTGGGGCAGCTGCATCTAGCCGAGGTGCCACAACAGAATCAACCGGAAGGGCAATTTCTATTCCCTTATTTTTTGCTTGCTGAAGAATATCTCTTGCTAAATCGAGCTTATCGCTTTCACACAACGACTTACCAATTTCTATTCCTTGTGCTTTCAAAAATGTATAAGCCATGCCACCACCAATGATAAGTGTAGATACTCGTGGCAAGAGATTGGTGATGATGCCTATTTTATCTGAAACCTTAGCTCCTCCTAATACAGCAACGAAAGGCTTTTCGGCATGATGGAGTAAACGTTCGGCATTTTTTACTTCAGCATCCATCAATAAGCCAAACATCCTTTTATCGGCTGGGAAAAATTGAGCAATTACCGCTGTAGAAGCATGTGCCCGATGAGCGGTACCAAAAGCATCGTTGACATAAACATCGCCCAATTGTGCCAATTGTTTAGCAAAACCAGGATCTCCTTTTTCTTCTTCAGGATGAAAGCGCAGATTTTCTAACAACAATACCTGTCCAGGTTGTAAAGCTTGTGCTTTTTGGAAGGTAGCTTCACCCACGCAATCTTCTGCAAATAAGACTTCTGTGCCCAATAATTCCGACAGATGTTTGACCAGATGATGAAGAGAATACTTATCTTCTGGTCCCTTTTTAGGACGTCCTAGGTGCGACATCAAGATCACGGCTCCGCCATCGTGCCGAATTTTTTGAATGGTAGGCACTGCAGCCCGCATGCGGGTGTCATCGGTAATGTGGAGCGATTCATCTAGAGGCACGTTAAAATCTACACGCACCAAGGCTCGATGGCCGCGAAAAGAAAAAGACTGAAAATCTACCATAGCCGGCTTAATTAGAAGATTTCGACCCTCCAAATTCATTTCTTAATCAACTGGGCAAAGTATTTTAAGGTACGCACCAACTGAGATACATAGCTCATCTCATTATCGTACCAGGCCACTGTCTTCACCAATTGCTGATCGCCTTGTGTGATAATTTTTGTTTGAGTGGCGTCGAACAACGATCCATAGGTCATACCAATGACATCACTGCTCACAATTTCGTCTTCATTATAACCAAAACTCTCGTTACTAGCCGCTTTCATTGCAGCATTTACTTCTTCTACGGTTACTTTCTTCTTGAGAATAGTGATGAGTTCTGTCAAAGATCCAGTAATGGTGGGTACACGCTGGGAAACGCCATCAAGCTTACCATTTAAGTTAGGTAATACTAAACCAATGGCTTTAGCAGCACCTGTTTTGCTGGGCGCGATATTCATGGCTGCAGCTCGGGCTCGGCGCAAATCGCCTTTTGGATGCGGAGAGTCTTGTGTATTTTGGTCGTTGGTATAGGCATGAATGGTAGTCATTAATCCCAGCACAATGCCAAATTGTTCATCCAACACTTGCGCCATAGGAGCCAAGCAATTGGTCGTACAAGAAGCACAACTGATGATTGTTTCAGAGCCATCCAAAATGTTATGATTCACATTAAAGACAATCGTCTTCAAATCACCCGTTGCCGGTGCAGAGATCACAACTTTTTTAGCACCTCCTTTCAGGTGTGCTTCGGCCTTAGTTTTATCAGTAAAATGCCCCGTGCACTCCAGTACCACATCTACCCCATGCTTACCCCAGGGAATTTGCGCGGGATCTTTCTGGGCATAGATCATGATTTCCTCCCCGTTGACGATGATCGACTGATCTGTAGCTTTTACGTCTTCATGAAAACGCCCTTGCGCTGTGTCGTATTTGAGCAAATGCGCCAGTACAGCTGGACTAGTGAGGTCGTTAATAGCTACTACATCTACATCTTCCATTTTATAAATTTGCCGGAAAGCCAAACGACCAATCCGTCCAAATCCATTGATGCCAATTTTAACTTTTTGTGCCATTGTGAATAGGATTTTAATCGTGAAAAATCAGCCGCAAAAGTACAAATTAATGCATGAAACCATCTCACCTAGATCCCTTCGAGAAAATAATTTGGCAGATTTAGCATCCAAACTTAATTTTGCAATCCATTTTGCCGCGTTGGTCAATCGGCTAAGACGCCTCTCTTTCACGGAGGAATGACGGGTTCGACTCCCGTACGCGGTACTAAGCTCTAACTCTAGTTTAGAAGGTTCTCTCATATTTTTACTTTCTGATTACGTTCCCTGATTTTTTTATATCTCAGGCTAAATAGGATTTTTCCCCCTTCTATAATCAATTAGTTTTGTTGAAAATTAGTTTGTTCATCCCCCATGTAAATGATATGTCGAATAGCAATAGAAATATTGTAATCATTGGGCTACAACCCTGGTATACCGATATTGGTAGCAATTGCAAACATATAGCCACTGAATGGGTAAAAACTCACCAAGTTTTATATGTAAATATCCCTATCAATAGAAAATCATGGATACGCCAGAATAAGCATCCTGAATTCAGATATCATGCTGATGTGATTAAAGGCAAAAAACCAGCCATCATACAAATAGATGATCATTTCTGGAATCTTTATCCACCCACCATACATGAATCAATCAATTGGGTGAAGTCTGCAAGATTATTCGACTGGTTGAATAAGATCAATAATCAACGCCTAGCAAAAGATATTCAATGGGCTATCAAGCAATTGGGTTTTCGAAATTACGTACTGTTCAACGACAATGATATATTCAGAGGTTTTTATCTAAAAGAATTGCTTCAGCCAAATATATATGTATATTATTGTAGGGATTATCTAAGAGCAGTCCCATACTTTAAATATCATGCCGATAGGCTAGAACCTATTCATATCCAAAAAGCTGATCTGGCAGTTGCTAATTCTCACTATCTTGAAGCATACTTGAAACAATATAACACTAATAGTTATTATACTGGACAAGGATGTAATTTATCCTTATTTAATGGAAATAAGACATATGATACCCCGCCAGACATACAAAATATACCTCGCCCAAGAATTGGATATGTAGGCAACTTATACGCACTCAGGATAGACGAACAAATTATACATCATATTGCAATACAAAAAAAAGAATGGCATATCGTTTTGATCGGCCCTGAAGATGAAAATTTCCAAAAAAGCTCATTACATCGTTTACCCAATGTACACTTTTTAGGAAAAAAAACGTTAGAGAGCTTACCTGGCTATATTCAATCACTTGATGTTTGCATCAACCCTCAAAAGATTAATGAAATGACAATTGGAAATTACCCATTGAAAATAGATGAGTATCTAGCCATGGGTAAACCTGTAGTAGCTACAAGTACACAAGCAATGAACATGTTTGAGAAATATTGTTACTTAGCAAATGTAAAAGAAGACTACCCAGCATTAATTGAAAAAGCAATACAAGAAAATAATAATAGCAAGATTGCAGAGAGAATAGCTTTCGCAAGCGAGCATACCTGGGAAAACGTGGCTTCTAAAATTTGGGAGTATATTTTATTCACCGAAGAAAAAATTGCAAAAAACTTATTTAAGACACAAGACCCCAGAAGTGAAACATGGGAGATAAATATTAAATGATAATCACATGGCATTTGTATATTCCAAGGTTAAAGGGCATAATAAGATAGGCCTTCCTTCAATAATCATGAACCATTTTATTTTATTGAGGCCAGCCCATTGGATAAAAAACCTATTTCTATTTGTACCGCTATTCTTTGCAGGAGAAATGCTAAACATTTATAAGCTATATCATGTAATTATTGCCTGGTGTGCATTTAGCCTGGCTGCTAGTAGTGTATATGTACTCAATGACATACAAGATATAGAAGCCGATAAATTACATCCTGAGAAAAGATTCCGTCCACTTCCGTCAGGTAAAGTTTCAGTACCGATGGCAGTAGTCTTAATGGCTATTTGCCTAATCATGAGCTGTGTAATATCATATTTTATATCAATCAAATTTCTTTTTATCGTTGGTCTATATCTCATCATCAATATACTATATTCGTTTGGATTGAAAAATATTTCTATACTCGACATACTCATTCTTTCTGCAGGATTTAATCTACGAATTAAAGCTGGTGGTATAGCAGCAGATATTGCAGTATCGGAATGGCTAATGATTATGGTGTTTTTGCTAGCTTTATTAATGGCTTTTGCTAAAAGAAGAGATGATCTACTGATCAAAATATCTACTGGGCAAGACATGCGGAAATCGATTGGGGGGTATAATCTCGATTTCATGAATGTAAGTCTTGCCCTAGTAAGTGCTATCATCATTGTTGCATACTTAATGTATACACTTTCCCCAGATATTGAGCATAGATTTGGTACATATCGATTATATTATACAGCTTTATTCGTTATTGCAGGAGTGATGAGATATTTACAAATTACTTATGTAGATAAGAATAGTGGTTCACCCACCAAGATCTTATATCGAGATCGTTTTCTGCAAGTCACTCTTTTACTTTGGTTACTAAGTTTTTACTTCCTGATTTACTTTCCAGATTTTCACATCTTTGATTAATAACCATACAGTATGGCAAGAACTTTATTGCTGCATCAAAAACAAATCAACTGGCTTGAATGGATAATCATCACTGGTTTTGCGGTTATTCCATTGTTTGTTAGCTTACCTTATCGGGTAAATATTTTTCTCTCTTGGGAAGGTGCATATAGGTTGTTCTTAGGGCAGGTTCCTTATAAAGACTTTGGCCTCCCAATGGGATTCGGATACTGGATTATACCCGCATTATTCTTTAAGCTATTCGGCCCTTACTTGATTACACTCATTAAAGCACAAGTATTCATCAACATCATATCTGGCTTAGCTTTCAGGAGTATCCTTATTTCATTGTCAGTAGATCCAACTATCAGGCTATTGTCTGTTTTGTTATATGTGGTTTCATACTCTTTCTTTAACTTTTGGCCGTGGTACGACCAATCTGTTATCGTTTTCGAGGTTATAGGTTTAGCATTTCTTTTAAAATATTTATTTCATAGTACCCAGTTAAGATTAAAAATAATTTATCTTGCACTTTCTGCAATATTTTTATTCTGGTCATTCTTTACTAAACAAGATGGAGGAGGAATGGCATTGCTGATTGCCTTGGGTATTTTGATATATAACAGTTTACAAACTAAAAGCATTTATCCACTGTTGCTATTTCTCGGATTTTATATTGCTATTGCATTGTTAGTTATTCTACCCTTTCTCCTGTATAAGTTTGGTTATTGGTTTAATTATGGACAACCTCCACACAATGCTAGGATATCGGTATACGATATATTTGATGTATTTTTTAGTGGATCTGAATGGATTAAATTTTATTTATTCATCATTGTTGTACAACTTATACCGTTTATTTCATCTTGGAGATCATTTTGGAATAATCCTAAGGAATTCGTTTTTGCTTTACTAACACTAGGTATACTCATTGAGGCCATTATCTTTCAAGTCACTAGCTATACCCCTCCCGACAATAATATCTTTTTTCATGCCTTTGCTTTTGCTTTTATATTTAGCCATCTTCCGTCTATTAAACAAATACTATCTACCAACTTACAAATAGTACTTGTGGGAATAGCTTGTATATTTTTGTGGTGGTCTGCCAATTTTTGGAAGTATGCGAGCAGAATTGTTAAAAGAACATTTCATATTAATGAACAACTCAATTATCAAGTTGTATCGATGCATACCTACATGCTTCCCAACCCGGCCGATACCCTAGAAACCCATGCCGACATAACTAACTGGGTATTTTGCAACGTTCCTGTTTTTCGCCGTATATACATGCCTGCTTCAACTGCTGAAGGAATAAATAGGCTTATAAACAACCGATGGATAAAAGAAAATAGTAAACATTTGCATGTATTGAATATGACCGAACTTACACCACTTGCTCAGGCTATTGGATATCCTTTGGAAACAGGATCCAATATTCCCCTCTGGTATCACAAAGGGGTAGCGATGTTTGACAAGCAAATTCAGGATTACCATCATAAAATTCAACAACATAAATACGATTTAGTCATGTTTGAATACATTCCACGCCTAAACAATTTTTATCCTTTTAGCCTTAGAGATGATTTATATAAATATTATGTACCTGTTGACAGTTTCTCTGGGCCCAGACGAGGTATGTATAGCATGATTGAAGTATTTGTGAAACCAGAAAATAAAGATGCCTATTTAAACAACCATTATCCAAAAAATCCATGAGAAAGAAAGTAGCTAATTGGGGAAATTACCCAGTAATTGAATCTGAACTCTATCATTTCCGAACCGATAAAGAACTTGAGAATTTCCTCACATTGCCTTCAATCATTGCGCGTGGCAATGGCAGATGTTATGGCGACTCCTCTCTTTCATCTTATATGCTTTCTACTTTACACTTTAATAAAGCTATCTCATTTGATATTGAAAAGGGGATATTTACATGTGAGGCAGGTATGTTACTCGACGACATCCTGCAAATCATTGTACCCAAAGGTTGGTTCTTGCCCGTCAGTCCAGGAACTAAATACATCACCGTAGGAGGAGCCATAGCTTCAAATATACATGGTAAAAACCACCATATAGATGGTACATTTTGTAGACATGTAATAGAAATAGACGTACTTACAGCAGATGGAAATATATATACTTGTTCACCACAACAACATGCAGAATTATTTCAAGCAACATGTGGTGGAATGGGTTTAACTGGAATCATATTACGAGCAAAATTCAAGCTGAAAAAGATAGAAACATCATATATTGATCATATACAAATTAAAGCAAGAGATTTATATGAGATTTTAGATTTGTTTGAAATATATCAACACTGTACATACACAATGGCATGGATCGATTGCCTAAAGCAGGGTAAACAATTTGGAAGAAGCATTTTAATGATGGGAGAACCTGCCGATAAAGATAAGCTGAAACATCACCTTCACTCATCAGCATTATCTACACATCCAACCAACCATGTTTCATTCCCAGTAAATATGCCATCGTTCTTCTTGAACCCATTCACCATGAAAGCGTTTAACAACTTATTTTACTGGAAGAATATTAGAAAACAAATACACACAATTGTGCATTATGATCCGTTCTTCTATCCACTCGATAAAATTCTTCATTGGAATAAAGGATATGGTAAGAAAGGATTTATACAATATCAATTTGTTCTACCAATTGAAAGTAGTCAAAAGGGATTAATTGATATTCTAAAACGAATTAATCAATATGGAACAGGATCATTTTTAGCTGTGCTAAAACTTTTTGGAAATGATGAGAGCTTCTTTTCCTTTCCTATGAAAGGATATACACTTGCATTAGACTTCCCCGTTAAAAAAGGCCTTTTTACATTCTTGGATCAGCTCGATCGAGTGGTATTGGACTATGGAGGAAGATTGTATCTTACTAAAGATGCACGTATGCAACCAGAAATTTTTTGGAAGAGCTATCCTCATGCACAGGCTTGGCATGAAATTATGAGAAAATATAATACCGGATATAAGTTTCGATCCATGCAATCAGATAGATTGGAAATTACATCACCACACAATCAAGAAAAATATGCCAGTAGCACTTATTTTGGGAGCCACATCTGATATTGCACAGGCAATAGCTAAGCAACTGGCTAAAGAAAATTTTAATTTAATCCTTGCAGCCAGAAATATAGATTATTTAAAACGAATTCAGCACGACCTACAAGTTAGGTATTCCATTCAAGTAGATACTGTTTATTTTGATGCCATATCATTTGATCAACACGAGCATTTTATTCAACAATTAAGCGTTTTTCCAGAATTAGTAATTCTTTGCTTTGGATATCTGGGTAACCAAAATGCTGCAGAGAAAAACTGGGAAGAAGCGTATAAAATCTTGTCTACAAACTATCTGGGAGCAGTATCTATCTTAAACAGAATAGCAAATGAAATGGAAAAAAGAAAAAAAGGAACGATTGTGGCAATTAGTTCAGTGGCAGGAGATCGGGGAAGGAAAAGCAATTATTTATATGGGAGTGCAAAAGCTGGATTAACTGCATACTTATCGGGATTAAGAAATAGGCTATATAGCTCAGGAATAAATGTAATTACTGTCAAGCCAGGTTATGTTGCCACTAAAATGACGGAAAATATGTCTCTTCCCCAAATACTCGTAGCCTCACCTGAACAAGTAGCAAAAAGGATTTGGAAAGCGATACATGGCAGAAAAAATACAATTTATGTAAAAAAATTATGGTTATGGATTATGTTTATCATTAAAATCATACCAGAACCAATATTTAAAAGATTAAATATGTAAATATGCTTCATCATAATAAGCAAATATATCCAAATATTTACATCATATACATACTTATCGCTGGGCTTATATTTAGGTTGATGATGAGTTTTGTATTTAGACTGCCCCATATCCATACGGACACCCATATGTATTATCAACAAGCAAATGCAATATTGAATGGATCTTATATCAATTATGCCCCAAATGGATATCCATTTATCATCTCTATCGTGGTAAAATTATTGGGGAAAAATTCTCTTGTGACTATTTTATTATGGTTTAATATTATTGTGGGAACAATAAGCATATACTATGTATACAATATTTCAAGAAAACTGATTAAAGATGATTGGTCAGCCTTAATTGCAGCAGCTATCATGTGTGTATATCCTAATCAACTTAACTATACCAGATGGCTATTAACTGAAGTGCCTTCTACCTTTTTTATTCTCGCAGCTTATAACTATTATGTAGAAAATAAAAAATGGCTATCGGGGATATTTTTCGGAATATCATCAGTGATGAGGCCAACATTATTTCCAATATGGATAGCCATAATCATATTTGATGGGATAACAAAAAAAAGATTTCCAGTAAAGATACTGATTGGTGGAGCAATTATTACCTTATCAGTTAGTGCATATTCATATGTAAAAACAGGGGAATTTGCTATAGCCGGCAACAGTAAGATAAATATTATTTATTCAATCTACACATTTGGAGGACACATCGCATGGGATGCACCCGAAAAGCATCCAGAAATTAAAACAAGTAGAGATGCTAAAAAAGAGTACATAAACAAAGCAATAGAACATCCCGTATACTTTATTGAACAAAGGTTGGCTTCATTATGGCAACTATGGGGTCCTTTTCCAAGTACATTAGACGGATCGAGAAGATTAATTTCGAGAATTATTATAGGATTAGAGAATGTTTTTCTCATCATCACTGGTATTTACGGATTCATAGCATATAGCAATAAAAAAGAAATTATCATTCTAACCCTACCAGTTATTATTATAACGGGTATACACACCATGATGTTATCAATTTCAAGATATACAGTTCCTATGGAACCATTTTTAATAATATTTAGTGGATATGCTATCAAAAAAATTATAAATAGATTTTACATACATGAAAGGATATAGAGAGTTAACCAGGCTATACAAGAATTACTGGATAAAATCTTCAATATTTACCATATCCCAAAGAATGTCAATGCTCATATTCGGGGTGGGCAGCTATATGATTCTAGTAAGAATATTAGACAAACAGGAAGTAGGCATATGGTCATTATTTCTCGCAATTAGCACCACATTTGAACTCACCAAAACTTCATTACTAAAAAATGGAGTAATCAGGTTTTATCAATCAAAAAATGAAAAGACAGAAATACTTTCTTCTGCATTTGTAATAAATATCATGTATAGTATCATTGCGATACTAATTATATTAATCGGGAAATCAATTATAAGTAAATACTTAAACTCTCCCGAGCTCTCATCAATGTTATATTTATACAGTATTGGGATCCTACTTTTGATACTTTTTTCTCATTTTGAATATATTCAACAATCAAATTTAACGTTTACAGGCACGTTTATGTCGTATACCGTTAGGCAAGGAGTCTTTTTCATAATTATCCTAATAATTTGGATTAGAAATACTCATACCAGTCTTGATAGATTAGTTATCTACCAGAATATATCAATTCTACTATCATTAATCGTATCATTTTTCTACACAAAAAAATACATCAGCTTTATATTTAAACCAGGAATACAACAAATAAAAGATCTTATACAATATGGGAAGTATATATTTACCTCAGGATTACTATCTAACATATTTACCAACCTAGATAGATACATGGTGGCTGGTTTAATAGGAAATACATATGTGGCATATTACGACCTCTCAGCCAGAATCAATAATATGATCGATGTTCCAACATTTGCTATAGCCGATGTAATATTTCCCAAAAGTGTAATCGCAGAGCGACAAGAAGGAATGAGTAAAGTAAAAATGTTGTTTGAGAAAATCAGTGGAATAATCGTTACGCTACTAATACCCATAAGTATAATTGTAATTGTCATGAACAAATTTATTATTAGAATATTAGCTGGTAATAATTATTTAGCAGCATCGAGTGTAATCGTAGTATCTATGCTATATGCATTCTTAAGACCTATTCAGAATCATGCTTGTAACATACTAAACTCCATTAATAAGCCACAAATAACACTTAAGATAAA
Organism: Thermoflavifilum sp.; assembly: GCA_023511875.1. Lineage (GTDB taxonomy): Bacteria > Bacteroidota > Bacteroidia > Chitinophagales > Chitinophagaceae > Thermoflavifilum. The sequence continues at coordinate 46,000 of JAIMAQ010000005.1, read as the reverse complement.
TTTAATTGTGCTTGTTCTAAATATAGTTTTTGATTATGTTCTAATTAAATATTTCGGATATATAGGACCGGCGATAGGAAGCCTTATAGTTACAATAATTGGGGCGTACATTTCCACTGCTTTATTAGGAAAATACACTCAGGTAAAAATGATTAATATATTCACTGAATCTTTTAATAATTTTAAAAATATATTATTACATGGTAAATTAAAGATGCATCAAATATAGGGATGAATACAGAAAATTAATAAATGATCATAATTGCATTATCAATTATTGATGATAAAATTTATATAGGTATATAATATAAAACATCAAACTTCATCAACTTCAAATACTGAATAAAGCTACATTACATAATTCCTTACAGCTTAACAATCTTCTGCTGAACAGATGTATTGTTTAACCCTCCAACTTGTAATATATACATACCTGGAGGAAGCTGATGAACATCTATGGTTTCATTAAATGAATTTGTATGAGCTTTACTAAATTGATAAGCAGCCATTAATTTACCATCTAAACTAAATATCTGAATCAGGAATTGCCCATCTTGCTGATTATAAAAGAAAACATGCAGTATATCATGTACAGGATTTGGATAAGCAATCAAAGATGAATTACTGGAAGAGCTACTTACGGTTACTGTAAAACTAAATTGTGTTGTTGAAACTGCACCTCGATCGTCGGTAACGGTTAATGCAAAGGTATACTTACCTATGTCGAGCTGGCTCAATTGTAAAACTGGAGAATTCCAACCATTTACTTGAATATCAATAGGCCCAGAAATTTGCTTCCATTGATAAGATATAATTCGGCCATCAGGATCATACGAATATGAGCCATTTAATTCCAAGCTATTCATTGGAAATACCACAAGAGTATCTCCTCGAATATTGGCTATGGGCGGCTGGTTGGGTTCGGGCTGAACTGTAACGTGTACAAGGTCTGTTGCAAATGCTCCATCGTTGTCGGTTACAGTTAATTGAAAAGTGTAAACTCCTTCGACCAATCCGTATAAAATAGGTTTAGGCGTATTTGCTCCTACAATGGTAAACGTATTTGGGCCAGAAATATATGCCCACCTATATGAGACAATATGGCCATCAGGATCATACGAAGCAGAGCCATTTAAGGTGGCCGTACGATCAGGCAAAGTAATCACAACATCTGCGCCTGCATTGGCAACTGGAGGTTTATTTACATAAGGAAGTACTACAATTCGAAGTTGATCTGAAGAAATAGCCCCACTATTATCTGTAACAGTGAGCTGAACGATGTATGTTCCTGCAATAAGATTTTGTAAAAAAGTACGAACAGCAGAAGAATCCATGATATGGGCCATACTTCCTACGGGGCCAGCGAGAACTTGCCAACGGTAGCTAATAATCTCTCCTAAACTATCGGTAGAACCACTGGCATCGAGCACAACAGTATCTTGAGGCAATTGGATGGTACGATCTGGCCCTGCATAAGCGTGAGGTGCTCGAGAAGAAGAAGGATTTACATTAACGGTCACATATCCACTATCTATGGCTCCCTGATGATCCACTACTTGCAATTTAAAGATATATTGACCAACGACAAGTTGATTTACCCAAGTTTGTGCAGAAAGACTATCTGCAATAGAGTAAGAAGATGGCCCTTGAACATAAGACCAACGAAAATGCAAATTAGATGAGCTACTATCATCTGGATCATAAGATGCAGACCCATCGAGCCAAGCAGAATCAACGGGCAAATAAATCGTTACACTTTTATTGGTCACAGCAATTGGTGGCCGATTTAAAGCAGGTAATACTACAATGACTACGGTATCTGTAGCACTGGCCCCTGCGTTGTCTGTTACAGTCAATTGAAATACATAACTACCCGTACGTTGAAAATATACTATGGTTTGACTAGAGCTGGCATGATCTATCTTCCAGCCAGCTGGGCCTTGTTTTAATTGCCAAAAATAACTTGAAATGTATCCATCGCTATCAACAGATTGACTCCCATCCAGCAATACGCTATCTACAGGTAGTTGAATCGTATCGATATTAGCGCTAGCTATAGCACGAGGTGGTTGATTGGGATGTGGAGCATATTCATAAGCTCCAATATCGAATGCACGGCCATATGGGCGGGTATTGCCATCGAAATCTGAATAAATACCGTAAGTACGCAAATCCATACCAGCATCAACAGCTGGTGAACTAGGAAGTAAATGATAATCGCCGGCGCTGGGATTCACGAAACCCGCTTTATTGATGTCTTGAATGAGCAGGTTGTTTTTAATATCATATTTAACCTGATAGCCTATAGATGATGCGGGAGGAATATAAAAACCAGAATCGGGTTTATCATACAAAGCTTTCTGGATATTTACCATTAAATTATTATAGAACCGATTTACGGTATCTGTAGTGGTCCCCCACACAATAATGCCATTTCCTTGAATGTTTACGAAAGTATTATTAAACACCCAAACTGCTGTGGGTTCAATATATGTATTGCCACCCCCTATCTGTATTCCATCTGTATTTGAATTGGAGATAATATTGTTGTATATCCGGGATAAACCCGAACCCAAAACTTGAATGGGTAGGTTTTGCGCATGATCAATGATATTATTATATACATCTGCACGAGTGTTACCACCAATTAAAATGCCCATTCCCTGGCCATATCCTCCATTCATTCCTGGATAATGAATAATATTGTCATGAATCAAATTTGTGCCTTCATAAGCAAGAGCTAATTGGATAGCATCATTTCCCGTTGAATCAAACACGTTATCGTATATTTCTATATTTTTAATCAAAGGATTATACAAAGTATCAACCGGGCAACCTGTATCTACCTGATAATCGGCCGTTCGTCCAATATAGAACCCTTCAAAACCCGTTCCCACCATTTTAATATGATGAAACTTCAAGTCCTCCATGATATAGTTTTGCCTCCAGGTAGAGGGATCAGAACAAATGGCTCGAGTTAAGCATTCAATACCCGTACCCGAAGTATGATTTACATAAATGTTATGTACATCAATATGATCAACCTTATAACCTAAAAATAAACCCTGAACCTGATGCCCACCTTCTGCGGCTGGAGTGCCTGTTAATTCAAATCCATATTCAATACCAGGAGTACCTGATCCGCTCAATTCAAAATAATCGCTATATTGAATAAGAAACCCATAGCCTGCAGTATTATGTGCTCCAATTCTCACCACTCCTCCGCAATTTTGAATGACTACAGGCGCTTCTGGGCTTCCATGAAGATTGGCAATAGAAAGATTAGGATAATCACCAGCTGGAATACAAATAGTATCTCCTGGCTGAATGTTAAATTGGCTATCAATATTAGGATACCAAAGCTGCTTCCATACGGGAAGAATAATTTTATTGTGCTTAACAATAGGTGCTATCACTCGAATGATTATAGAATCTTGTGACGTTGCGCCAACACTATCGGTTACCGTTAATGAAAACCGATAAATTCCAGCAATGAGTTGTGTCGCCCATGTCTGTGCTTGAGTAGCATTTCGTATCAAAGCGGGCGCAGGACCATCTATTTGTTGCCAGAAATAATTAAGCTTCCCATGTTCGGGATCATAGGAACTTCCTCCATCTAAAAATACTGAATCCATAGGCAACACTACCGAGTCTGCTGCAATCTGAATAACCGCCACTGGAGGCTGATTAGGAGGATTTTGTACTTGCACGTGCACCGTATCTACAGATGTTAACCCTGCCTCATTTCTTACTGTAATCGTAAATGCATAATTACCTGCTTGCAAATGCCTTACGAGTGTACGGGCTTGATTAGGAGAAAGGATTTGAGCCGTAGTATCTCCTCGAATAAGTTGCCATTGATATCCAATGATATGACTTGCAGAATCATACGAAGCCGATGCATCAAGCCATACACTGTCGACAGGCAAAGTGAGCACAATATTAGATTGGCTAAGCACGATCACAGGAGGAGATGGCGGCGCAGCATTTACTGTTACATAAAGGGTATCTGTTGTGCTTAATCCGCCATTGTCTGTGATGGTCAAAGTAAATGCATAATTCCCGGCTTGTAAGCCTTTGATCCAGGTATTTGCTTGAGTGGAGGAAAGAATATTAGCTGTGTTTGGTCCCGACAACTGTGCCCATAAATAATGGGTTATGGTACCATCAGGATCATATGAGCCCGATCCATCTAGTTGTACACTATCTTGTGGTAAAGTAATCGTAATTTGTTTGCTAGCCAATTTTACTACTGGAGGCTGATTAGGAGCAGGGTTTACAACAACAGTGAGCGTATCTGTTGCGCTTAGATTGCCATTATCGGTAACCGTTAAACTGAAATGATAAGTTCCTACGTGTAAACTATCTACCCATGTTATTGCTTTTGTGGATGTAATTATTTGGGCTTGAGAAGGTCCATTAACCTGTTGCCATGTATAAGCAGTTATGGTACCATCAGGATCATATGAACCCGATCCATCTAGTTGTAAACTATCTTGTGGTAAAGTAATCGTAATTTGTTTGCTAGCCAATTTTACCACTGGAGGCTCATTAGGGGCAGGAGGTAAAGAATCTATTTTGCCACGGGCATACTGCAACATCCATTCATAAATATTCATGGACTTACCATTGATCACTTCCCGATAAGTAGGATTATAATAACGGTTCCAACAGCAATGCCCACCAGAATAAGCCGTAAATCGTGCATGTCCAGGCGCATAAGCGTTGATACTATCCATGCCTTGCATGGTTCTCAACCCCCAAATATCCCCGTTGGGATCGCCAAAACCCCAGGCATATAAACTATCTTGGGCCATGTAATAAGCATCAGGATATCCCGGCACGGTAGCCATGCTCATGGGAACAATAGCAGCGGGCTTATAGTTAGGCACAACCTGATAATGCGCCGCATAACTCCAGGTTGTCCACCCACCTGCACTGAGCCCAGTCAGGTAAATCCTGTTTGTATCGATCCGATATTGTTTCACCAGGTAAGCCAAAATAAACGGAACCGCTTTATAATCGGTACTCCATGAGCTGGCCTGAGGAGAAACAACAATAAATTTATATGGCTGCCCGTCTCGAGGATTGATGAAATAACTCGGCCATTGATTGTGTGCAATAAAATAAGCCGGCCCTCCGGCACCAGAACTGTTATAAATTTTGCTCAGATCTGTTCCCGATTCGCCCGTCCCATGAAAAAATACGATTAAAGGATAAGCATGAGTGGTAGAAGCATAATCATCTGGCAAATGCAATAACGCCCCTTCTGTAGATCCATATTGATTGATGGGAACCTGAATAGCTACCTGATCACCCTGCGCATAGAGAAATAGCGGGAAAAACAGATATGCAAATAGGGCGCAAATATTTGCCCAGCTGTGATGAAAGCAAATATACCATAAATGGCATATCTTGCTTTCCGATATGGTTTTTTTCATAGGCAACGGATATTTGTAACTAAGCCCAATTTACCATCCGACTATTTTAACGGATATGGTCAGCAAAAGTTGTTATAAATGCATTAAATTATGTTTAAATTCTACAAATGAAAACTTGAAACAAATTATTTTCAAAAATAATGCTAAAAAATTAATATAAACAAGGGATAAAACATATGTCATCGGGCAAGCTTAAACGCCAACGAAGAGTTGTAAAAAGAATTTGATAATAAACCGTTTTTTATACATGTTAAAAAATATAAATTAATAATAAAAATATCTATCTATTCATAAATTTTGAAATTTTCAAATGATGCGTTTATTTTTTAAGGATTTTAAAAATGCCCACCGAAAGATCTTTAGCCATTTTTGATTTCGATCATACTATCACCAGATCAGATACACTTTTGGCCTTCATCCAGTATGTAAAAGGGAAAAAAGCATTGCTTATCGGTTTCATAAAACTTTTGCCCACACTAGTTTTATACAAAATGCATATTTTACCTAATCAACAAGCTAAAGAAAAAGTGCTGACCTATTTCTTTGGGGGAATGAATGCACAAGATTTTGTAAGATGGGGAAATCAATTTCAACAACATGTATTACCAAAATTGTTGAGGAAACAAGCTCTAGAAGCCATCAAGCAACATAAGCAGAGAGGCGATGAAATTATCGTTATCACAGCTTCATGTAAAGAATGGGTAGAAGAATGGTGTAGCCAACAAGGTATAATGTGTATAAGTACTCAACTCGACATACAGAATCAAAAGATTACCGGTAAAATAGATGGAAATAATTGCTATGGAGAAGAAAAATTACTCCGACTAAAAAAAATAAGAAATCTAAATGATTATAGCGAAATACATGTATATGGCGATAGTAAAGGCGATTTCGCTTTATTAAAAATTGCCACTCATCCACATTTTAAAAAATTTGAATAATGCACATGTGTTATTTAATACAAGTACACAAAAATCCAGAACAAGTAGCAAGACTGGTGAAAAGATTATCATTTCCGGATATTGATATTTATATTCATGTGGATAAGAAAATAGACGAAAATTTATTCAGGAAAGAATTGACTGGATTGCCCGTGCAATTTATTAAAAACAGGATAAATGTGCAATGGGCTGGATTTAGCAATGCTATGGCTACAGTAAATGGGCTAAAAGAAATATTGCTTACAAGAAAATCATACGATTACATCCATGTCATCAGCGGACAAGATTATCCCATTAAGTCAAATAAATACATTATAGAATTTTTTGAGAAAAATATTGGTAAAGAATTTATGCATTACAAATCTATATATGACGAATGGCAAGAAGCTTTGCCTAAAATTGAGCATTTTCATTTCGAAGACTGGAAAATTAGAGGAAAATATAGGCTGAGCTTCCTATTAAAAAGAATACTCCCTAAAAGAAAATTCCCTTATCAGTGGAAACCTTATGGATATTCGAGGTGGTTTTCTATCAGCAGCGGATTGGCAGAATACATCATCAATTTCATGAATAAACATTCCGATTTTGTTCGCTTCTTTAAATATACAACTTGTGGTGATGAAATATTTTTTTGTACCATAGCTGTTCACTCACCATTTGCTCCTAAAATTATAAACGATGATTTGCGTTATGTGGATTGGTCTACGAAACTAAATAACCCAAAGGCAGCAAATCCGAAGATATTAACCATAGACGATTTACCACTCATCACACAATCAAATAAATTATGGGCTAGAAAATTTGATGTGAAAAAGGATAGCACTATACTAGATGAGCTCGACAAGATAAATGAAATAAATAACGGCAGTTAAAAGCAAGTAAAATATTTATTCGTGCAACCTTATAGCATCATATATTGCCAGCCTCATGACTGTAATGTAAGATATGCAAGCTAATGATAAGGATCAAGAATCTCGAACAACCTTATCTTTTTTCTCCCAAAGCATTAAAAATCCACCTGTACAAAAATAAGGAAGCAGATCAGCCAGCCAACAATCAATTTTTTGCAATAGTGGAAACCTTTTACTAAAAAACGATATAGGAAACACGTCTTCTATAAAATTTGATTTACTCCATTTCGTGATCTTAAACCCCTCACTTTCTGCTAATTGCAAGAGTTTTTTTCTAGTAAAAAATTGAACATGATCTAGATCCTCAGCAGAAGATTGAACCGTAGTGCCCTGATATCCCAAAAAACGTTTTATTGATTGGATACATCTCCAGGCTGGTCCTTGCCTACTCCTAAGATGCAAAATAGGTTTGGTAACAAATAATTCTCTTGGACCGTATCCGTTGGGTACTGTAACAATCAACTTCCCATTATCTTTTAGCAACTTTTTCAAATGCTTCAATAAAATATCGGGATGGTGAAGATGCTCTAAAACCTCACTACAAATAATAGCGTCAAATTGATGGGCCTCTACACTTAGCTTTTCTGCATCCATGACCTCAAATTGTACATGGCTCCATACATTTAGTTTTCTCGCTTGTTCAATAGCTTTCTCACTCACATCAATTCCCAGTACCTGAAATCCTAATCTTCCAAGATATCTACTAATCACGCCATTCCCACAACCCACATCTAAAACTCGGGAATAAAGTGGTAATTGCTCCAGGGCCTGCCTGATAAACAATAAACGCTTAATATCGGCCACCCTGGTATACTCAAATTTCTCATCGAGTAAATACGAAGGTTGAAGTGGGGGAGATAATGTACTCATAAATTTCTTCAATTTGTTGAATCATTTGATAAATAGAATATTTCTCTGTGATAGTTTCTCTAGCCGATTCTTGAAGGGCCACTCTCCATTCCTTATTCGAGGATGCCTTCAGAAATAAATCAGTAAGCTGAGACTCGTTTGAATGATGAAACAGTAATCCATTTTTCTCATGAATGATGATTTCGCGATGCGGGGGAATATCGGATGCGATCACTAATTTTTTCATAGCCATGGCTTCCAACAACCCAATAGGTAATCCTTCCCAGAGAGAAGGCAAACAATATATATCACTTCCAGCAAGAAGAGCAGGAATATCTTGTCGATAACCTGTAAACCTCACAAATTGGTTTAACCGATGATGAAAAACCCAATCACTCATCTTTTGCCTAAGCTCTCCGTCACCCACAATAAGCAAATACATTGGAGATGAACTAATAGATAAGAGCCTTTCAAAAGCTTTTAATAAAACATCAGGATTTTTTTGTTTTGTTAGCCTCGCTATAAAAGCAATGATGATAGCATCTTGGGGAATCTGGAATTCAGCACGAATATCTGGATAATAATGATCAGGATTAAATAGGTTAATGTCAACAGCATTATGTATTACTCGAGAAAAGAAATTCTTAAGATATCGTTTCCCTAGCTGTTGATCAGCATAAGATACATTAATATTCAAAGTAGTTCGCCGAGTAATCCATTGTTCTGCTTTTTTCCTTAAATAAAAATGAAAAGGATGCTGATCGGCATGAAACGACCATCCATGAATAGTATACAAAATAGGTATTGAAAACGATTTGGCCACAGGAACCAAATTGCTGGCTGCTAAAGACCCATGAACATGTATAACATCAGGATTGTTATCTCGAATGCATCTAGAGAGCTTAGGCCATATATGCATATCAAATGCCCCATAGGCAGGTATAACCCAACATTTTACTCCCATCTCACGTAAACGATCTACCAAGGGTCCATCAGTGAAGCTAAGTACACTCTGCTCATACCGAGAACCATCCAACCTTTCTACCAGTTGAAGTACATAAGTTTCTCCACCACCAATCTTCCCCTGACGAATTGCATGTAAAATATGTGTTTTACCAAAATGCATAAAATATTAATAATTAATTGCCCCAGCCTTCGGGCAGATTTTCTCGAATCTCAATGTTATGAAATTCTTGACTTTTTCTAGGACCCACCTTTTTAGCCCATTCTGCCATTCGATAAATACCTTCTTCTAAACTCATGTTTGAAGCATAATGAAAAACTTTTTTAGATTTTTGATGATCAGCATATGCGTGAACAACTTCATTCCTAGCTCGTAGATATTGAATTTGAGGTTTCACACCAAACGCTTTGCTCACCACTTCTGCCAAATAATTCACAGTATACGGCTTGTCTGCACCAATATTAAAAACCTGATTATAAGCCTCGGGTATCTCTACAGATCTTGAAATAGGAATAGCCACATCATCGATGTAACTAAAGGCACGCGTTTGATTTCCGTCACCAAATATCGTTAATGGTTTACCCTGCATAATTTGATTCATAAAGATACCAATCACATTTCGATACTTATCGCCTATATTTTGATTCTCACCATATACATTATGAGGTCTAAAAATAATATAATTCAATCCAAACATCTCATGAGCAGCCCTCAAATCTAATTCCACCGCATACTTTGATATACCATATGGATCCTCTGGTATGGGTGTCATATCCTCAGTCATAGGCAACTGTCCTTTTCCGTATACTGCAATGGAGGAAGTAAATACAAAACATTTTACTTTATGCTTAATAGAAGCATTAATCAAATTCACACTGCCCAGTAAATTATTCGTATAATTAAACCTCCGAATAAAATGAGATAGACCCTCTGCAGCATATGCTGCCAAATGATATACATAATCAAACTGGTATTGATCAAATAAGCGCTCCACAAGAGGCGCATCAGTAACAGATCCCTTAACAAATATTACACCTTCTGGCAGATGATCTTCAAAACCGCCACTTAAATCATCAAGAACAATCACTCGGTGGCCTAATTTTAAACATTGTTTAGCCACATGTGAGCCAATAAAACCGGCACCACCCGTAATTAACGAAGTAAAATTCATAACAAAAGATTTAGTAAAAATATTAAACCATCCATTTATTATACCATAATTGAAAAACAAGTATATTCCAGATTTTTTGATAACTTATCTTTTTACCAGATAGATAAGCATCTCGAAGTCGAATTACTTCATTGACGTTAAAAAATCCAGAATTTCTCAATTGATCCTCACTTAAATACACACTCAATAAGTGGGATAATTCATTTTTAAACCAGACAGTTAGCGGAGCTATAAATGGATTCTTTGGCCTATCCATTAGCTCTTTAGGAACATATTTGTGCACGATCTGTTTCAATAAATATTTATTCACTCCATTATTAATCTTCCATTGAGCAGGCAGCCTAGAAAGCCATTCAATAAGCCGATGATCTAACATCGGTTCTCGACCTTCAATACTTACCGACATAGTAGCTCTATCTACCTTTACCAGATTATTATCAACAAGAAAAGTTTGATAGTCGATATTAAGCAAAGCATTGAGTGGATCATTCATGGTTGATGATCCATTTAAGTCAAATAGAGTATTATACCTTACAGTATGGACAGACAATAATTGATCAATCTCATTTTCTGTAATGTATTGGCTAATCCATTTAATCGCCTCGGCAGGCTGAGATTTTTCCCATATTCTCTTCATTTTTTCATAACGAGTAGAAAAATTATATTGACGATTAAAAAAAGGAATAAATTCTGGATCAAGAAGCTGCATAGAATGTGAAAAGACCCGCTGTAACCATCGAGGAAAATCTTGTGTATAATGAAGTGCTTGATTAAATTTCCGATATCCAGCAAATATTTCATCCCCGCCGTCTGCAGAAAGAACTACTTTTACTTCACGGGCAGCAAATTGGCTAACCAATATAGTTGGAACAACTGAATTGTCGGCAAAAGGCTCATCATAAACCTCAGGGATGTTGTGTAAAATTTGTACTGCATCATCTGGAACTACATACCATTCATGATGATCGGTGCCTAAGTATTCAGCAATAGCTTTAGCTTCTTTGGCTTCATTATAATCTGCTTCATGAAAGCCAATGGTAAAAGTCTTTAATCGATTAGACGAATGAGTTTGCAACAACGCAGCCACACTCGTGCTATCATAACCCCCACTTAGAAAAATACCTACCGGTACATCAGCAACCATCCTATATTGATATGCCGAAAGCATTAATGCTTCCGTACGATCTATTACCTCTTGTTCATAGCCCTCAAATAGAGGCTGCCGATAACATGCAGAAACATCCCAATATCTATGCTTTTCTATAGATTTCTTTACTAAATCCAAGCATAATATGTGACCAGGTAATAGTTTAAAAGTATCCTTAAATATGGTATATGGTGCAGGAATATAACTATACTGAAGAAATAGCGCTAAAGCATTAGGATCAATTTGCTTCGGAAACAAAGAATGAGTATAAAAACTCTTTAACTCAGAAGCAAAAAGAAATAATTCCCCATTCCAAAAATAATAAAGAGGTTTAACACCTGCCCGATCTCGTATAGCATAAAGTTTTTGATCTTTGTGATCTAATACTATAAAGGCAAACATGCCTATGCAATAATCTACCACCTTTGTTCCCCAGCAATGAAATCCTTTAAGCAATACTTCGGTATCGCTCTGGGAATTAAATTGGTATCCTTTACGCACCAATTCATCTCTGATAGACATGAAATTATACACCTCGCCATTATATACAATCGTTAAGTGTTCAAAACTCATAGGCTGATGACCGCCCGGAGTAAGATCAATAATAGATAGCCTCCGATGCCCAAGCCCTATATTTGCAAATGTGTTATCGAATATTTCATATCCCTGATCATCTGGCCCACGATGAATCAAAGCATCTGTCATCTCCTTCAAATGATGAATCGAAGAATGAAAAGTAAAATCACAATATCCTGCAATACCACACATAAAGTTAAATATTCAAGAAAGAATGGGATGCTTAATATGCCAAAATATGGCTCTACAAAAAGCTTGGAGTTGTCTGACCTCCTTCTTAACTAAAAAAGTAACCACATTCTTGGGTACAGTAATAAAGGTAAAGTATAATAAAAAAACAGCCAACTTAAACTTACTTACATTTCGCCTCATAAAAAGGATACGATTTCTATTCAAATAATATACCTTAAATGGGCTTCCCTTTCCAGTGGTCATCGATTCCTTATGATAAATGGTACAAGCAGGTTGATAATAAATTTTGTATCCTTTCTTCTTAATCTGATAACAAAGATCAAATTCTTCATAATAAATAAAGTATATTTCAGGCCACCCACCTATCTCCTCGATAATTCGTTTGGGTACAATAATGCCACCTCCATGAGCATAATGGGTAACACACACCTGATCATATTGGCCCTGGTCTTTTTCTAAACAACCCACCATTTTATTTCTACCCGTAATAGGATTCACTTCATAATATCCCGCATATTCAATAATTCCAGGATAGAAATAATAATGAAACTTGGGGCTCACTGCACCGGCATCTGGGTATTTCTCAAAAATATCTAATAAAGGCTCTACTAAATTATTACTTACTTCAGTATCATTATTAATAAAAAAGAGATATTCTCCACTCGCCACTTTAATACCAACATTATTCCCTCCAGTAAACCCCAGATTGACCGGATTATAAACAATCTTAACTTCAGGATAAACAGCCTGCAAATATGGGGCAGGATCTTCATTAGAACAGTTATCTACCACAATCACCTCCACATTCTTATAAGTGATATTCCTTAATGAACGAAGGAAATCAACCGTTAAGTTAGTATTATTGTAATTTAACGTAATAAAAGAAACAAGTGGTTGTTTATCTATACTCATATAAAGGATTATTTACTTGGTGATGTAAATGTGAAGTATGTATAAAATTTGATCTGGCTTGATGAAGTGAAAACAAAGCACTAATCATTGACCAGATTACACGTGGAATATAAAAAAAGCTAGGAAATAAATACTTTATGATAAATATACGGGGAAAAGACAACCATATTGAGAAAACATAAATAAACAAGTAAAACAAAAAAACATAAAACAGAAGGTATGAATGAAGAATAAACTCACAGATTAAGAAACTAAAAATAGAAAAGAAGATCAATAATAACCCTAGAAATACTCTCGGTAGAATTAAACCTTGTAAAACTGATAAATTAAAATAATCTATATTCCCTTTGAATAACTGATTAAGCCCATCTTTAAAATATGTACATAATGTTTTAAAATGGGTATACAACCATCGTTTTCTTTGTGCACTTAAATCAATTGATCTAGATATTTTTTCATCATATACAATTGCATTAGGCTCATATGCAATATGAACTCCCATTTTAGTAAGAATCAATTGCAATACTTTATCAAATCCACCTAATACATCAATATGCTTAAAGACATCCTTAATAAGAGCAAAATCGAAAGCCATACCCGATCCAATTACTGCTGAGCTAAGTCCTAAAGCAGTATTCCCTCTTCTAAACAAATGATTATTTAGCATCTCGCTAGCAGCATCGAGAATAGCATATGGGGTATTCAAATTTTTTGCCACTCGCTGTCCTTGCACAGCCATATACCCCTTTGAAAATTGATAGTTAATATAGGTAAGAAAATCTGGGTGCAAGATGTTATCAGCATCGGAAATTAATGCAATGTCATATTCTGAGGGAATTGTATCAAAAGCTACATTTATCGCCTTAGCTTTACTACTTTTTTCTAAACAAACCGATATAATATGCGCATTAACAGTACTAAGTGCCGCTATTGTTTCTGGCTTCAATTGATCGGCAATCACATACACATCAAATCTATCTTTTGGATATCGAAGCTTATCATAACTAAGCACAGAAGAAAGAATAACAGCATCTTCTTTGTAAGCAGGAATTAAAATCGCAATTCTTCTATAATAATCGATTGAATTATTAATTTGCTCAACGCTTATCTTTTGAGAGTTGAATTGATTAATTTTTCCTGCAATCGCTAAAATAAAAATATATACCACACTATATCCCAAATAAAACAAAACAATATAAAACAGTATATGAATAATAACGTTCATAAACAAATGATTCCAATATATAAATTGAATGTATTATGCTTCCTCTTTTTGAATCATAGCCATTGGAGTAGAAAACAATATCTTCATATCCGAGAGGAAGTTTCGCTGAGAAGCATATTGAATATCCAATTGAATGCGCTCGCTAGCCTTCATATTGGCTTTCTTATTTTTAGATATTTGCCATAAACCTGTAATCCCTGCTGGAGCCATAAAACGTGTACTAAATATATCGGTAGTGAGTGTTGTGGCTTCATAAATAGGTAAAGGGCGATTCCCAACAAGCGACATATCTCCTTTAATCACATTCCATAGCTGTGGCAATTCATCTATACTCGTTTTTCTAAGAAATTTACCTACACGGGTGATACGTGGATCATTTTTTATTTTAATAAATTCTGGATCTTGTGTGGATTTCTTATGATATTGATTTAAATGTATCAGATGTGGAAGTTGCTTATCTGCAGAAGCAACCATAGTTCTAAACTTATAAAATTTGAATATCTTAAACCCTTTACCCACACGCAAGGATACATAAAATATTGGCCCACAAGAATCTATCTTGATGGCTAATGCAACAAGTAGTAATAGGGGTGATAATACAATCAGCAACAAAGAGGCCATTACCAAATCAAATGCACGTTTCAAGAAAGCATCTATAATCTCATTCAGCGACTTTCTGGAAGGCTCTGAAATGATTGAATTATGAACACGAGCTTGGTTAAAGAAACTATAGAATCGTATTTTATAATCAACCACATAAGCACTAGAATCAATGAAAATAAAATCGTCTACTCGGTCTAACGGAGGACGAAAAATTTTGTTGTAGTCAATCTCCTCTTTTCTATTTACCAATAAAAAGATGGGAATATTCTGAAAACAAGAATATCGATTTAAATTATTCAAAAAAATGTATAATTCCTGGAGTGATACATGAAAATCACACAAAATAGCATTGGGAATAGTACGCTTCTCTGTTACTATGCACATGAGTTCTTCCCAGGCCAAAAATAAATTACTCTCATGATGAACTTGATATTCTAGTGATACCAGCTTCTCGATTAATGCAAACGATTGGCTACCAATATATAAAACTTCCTTTCCCCTCTTCTGAGATAAGTAGAAGTTATTAACTGAATGGGAATATGTGGAAAGAATTTCCATAAAAAATATTTAGGGGTTAATGGATGAAATTTATTGCACAACCCACTCATCACAATTTTGTCATATCAGTAGATGATAATCTGGTCAGATATGATTATCCATGCATATCTACCGACATTCCTGCCTTTTTGTCTAGTGCTTTTTTGATGGCCTCTAATAGACGGGAAGGATTAAAAGGCTTAACTAAAAAATCGGCTACACCGTATTCTTCACATTTTTGGACAATTTCATCATTAGAAGAACCTGAAAGAATTATAATGGGAATGTTTCCATAAATAGCACTACTGGTGAGGTTTTTCACCAGATCCCATCCGTTGATATTGGGCATCTGCAAATCAGAAATAATCACATCTGGCCTATTTCCTTGAGAGAGCCAATACATAGCTTCATATCCATCTGAAGCAGTGATCACCTGGTAATATTTACTAATGATCGTATCCAGCAAATAGCGAATGGGCTTACTATCGTCAATAATCAAGATCTTTTTCATCACGCGTTGGGTTTTGGTACTAGCAGGCTTTCCATTGATAGCTCCAGAAGAGAAAATCTTCTTTTCCGCAGGCTCGCCATCGGAAGAAAACGAAGAAAAAGGATGATAGGCATTCCACATAAGAAAGATTTTTAGGTTAACAAACAATGTGATGTAAATTAGCTGAACAAATGTTGAAACACGTAAAACAAGAAATACGATAAAAGGATAATACCCAGTGCAATCACCACTGGATTGCTCAACAACTTGCTCAGAGGATTTTGAGATTTTGTAGCCGTATGTTTCATAACGCATTATTTTTCAGGTAAACAATATGAAAACAACGACGTAAAAATACCATGCTTCTCCTAGTTACTTTTTCGAAATTGGTAAACGTCTGAAAAATCTTGGTAAATGCATAAAATGGCATGGGAACGCCTTTATTTACACCCAGCTTTTCCATGCTTGGAGACCCCCTGAAAGAAACACTTTTGCATAGAAAATCCTTGGAAATGCCTATCATTCTGACTATCATTTACATATTAGACGCTCCAAAACCTGTAACATTCCATTTTTCATTCCATCACCAGAAATACCACTTTACTAAATAGATTATATCGATAGCCTAATTCCATACCATTGGTATTTATCTAATCATTTCCTTTGACTCGATGTTTATCGCTTTACCTATGCATGAAATACAACTATTATTTTTTACTGGCATAGTCATTACGCTATATGCCTATCTAGGATATGGTTTGATCGTTTATACGCTAGTGAAGTTTAAAAATACCCCTTCAAGCATTTCGCTGGAAAATTATTCGAAAAATCTTCCCGACTTAACATTGGTGATTTTTGCTTATAACGAAGCTTCTTGCATCCAGGAAAAAATTGTGAATAGCTTAGCATTGTCATATCCAGCATGGAAAAAACAAGTGTTGGTGGTAACAGATGGTTCTACAGATGAAACGCCAGATATCGCTCGTCGATTCAAAGACATACAAGTTTTACATCAGCCAGAACGTAAGGGGAAAACGGCAGCCTTAAATCGAGCGATGCAACACGTAACAACTGAAATAGTGGTGTTTACTGATGCCAACACTTGGCTTCATCCAGAAACACTGATGCGATTAGCTGCATATTATAGAGATCCGCAAGTGGGGGGCGTGGCAGGAGAAAAACGGGTGAAACCCATAGAAGAAAACGCCGTTGGACAAGGTGAAAGTCTTTACTGGAAATACGAATCATGGCTCAAACGCCTTGATGCAATGTTGTATACAGTAGTAGGGGCTGCCGGAGAATTATTTTCTATACGTACAGCCTTATTTGAGCCCCTTCCGGAAGATACTATTTTAGATGATTTTGTGTTATCATTGCAAATCGTACAAAAAGGATTTCGTTTTGCCTACGCTCCGGAAGCTTGGAGCATAGAGGCACCTTCTGCATCCCTGCGAGACGAACAAAAGCGTAAAATTCGCATTTGTGCTGGAGGATTTCAAGCAATGGGTAGACTCTTGCCTTTGCTAAATATTTTCAAATACAAAATAGCTTCTTTCCAATATATTTCTCATCGAGTATTGCGATGGGCCGTAGTACCTTTCTTGCTGCCCGGATTGTTCATATTGAATTTAATCTTGATGTGGCAACATGCCGGACTAGCTTATGAAATAACAGGATATGGCCAAATAACATTTTACACATTAGCTGGAGTGGGATTTTTATTTGCTATGCGCAATAAAAAAATAAAAGGTATATATCCATTCTACTACTTCTTATTGATGAATATCGCAGTATATATAGGATTATGGAAACTCATAACCGGTAAGCAAAAGGTAAAATGGGAAAAAGCAAATCGATATCATTCTTTGCTCACTACATATACGATATCTGAAGAATGAATATTTCTATGTGGATTCCAAATGTTCGCCTTCCAGAACGACTACCTTCTCATATTCCCGCACTCGACGGGCTAAGAGGAATGGCCATTTTATTGGTATTGTTATATCATTGTTTCCCGTTTTTAATCACCAGGCTGGGATGGGTAGGAGTCGATTTATTTTTTGTGCTCTCTGGATTTTTGATTACGGGTATTCTATTAGATACAAAATACAGCAAAGGATATTACAAGAATTTCATTGTTAGACGCGTACTCCGAATATTCCCTCTGTATTATTTGGTATTATGTATCTTATTTATCTTCATCCCCCTTGTAGGGTTGGAAAAAATCAGGGGACAAAATTTTATTTTCTATTCACATCATCAGCAGTGGTTTTGGCTGTATATGCAAAATTGGTTGTTTTCTATTAAAGGATTTCCGGAAAATCACTCCCTTGTACATTTCTGGTCATTAGCAGTTGAAGAACAATTCTACATTTTTTGGCCAATCATTATTTATATTCTCCCCAGAAGATTTTTTTTGTTAGTAACAACATCGCTCATAATTTTTAGCATTTTATTCCGATTAAAACTCGGGCAATTTTGGAGTTTAAATTATACATACCCATATTTATCTACATTATCCAGGATGGATGCGCTTCTTGTTGGAGGTATTATTGCCTATCTTATTCGATACCAAAAATCAATTCTGGAAAAAACTATTCCATTCATCATGGTGCTGGCAGTTTGTGGTTCTATAATGGGAATTTTCATCATTAAAAGTGCAAGTTTCTTGCGTTTATACCCTATTTATACCCTATTTGATATTTCTTTTGCTTGCATGCTAGTTTATAGCTTAACTATTAAAAAAAACCTTTGCACCATAGTTTTTCAATCTTCAGCATTGCAATTTCTCGGGAAGTATTCATATGGCATATATGTATATCACTATATCTTATACGAAATGGTGGCTATGCATTTTTTCAAAGTAAATACTACTAATGGAATACCTGAAATCAACTATATACAAATACTAATTTTAGGTATCTGCATAGTATTGATCAGTATTGGAATAAGCTGGATAAGTTATCGTTTTTGGGAAAAGCCTTTCTTGGGTATGAAGAAATATTTCTATCCCACATCTCCCAGTCAACAGCATATGCGTAAAAAATTACTCATTCTACCTAAAACAGCAAAATAAGGCATTCAATTTTACAATAATGTGCATTTTCATGCGATAACCAGTTTTTTTTATGCATTTACCAACTCGGGAATATTTTAGCAAAATTCGAAAATAACTTTACTAAAAATTTGATAGGTTATTTCTACTTCTAGAAAAATATTACCTCGCAAGTAATTTACCATCAACTTGTTCAATATATGAAAAAGTTTTACTTATCTTTCATCCTAATCCTGAGCATTTCTGCATTACACATGCAAGTGTTTGCTCAGGTGCTTAACCCCAATGATTCCGTCATTACTTACGATTCTACTCATCCCCCAACTGTACCTCCTTGGGATTCAATTGGCAAATGGGTAAGAACAGTGGATATGAATTGGAATACAACGCCATATAAATGCTACTATTACAAAGGAATGGCATTCCGACTGTTATTTCCGAAAACGTGGACAGATACTTCTACCAAGAAATACCCCATGGTCATATTTCTACACGGGCTGGGTGAGCGTGGAACAGTTTATGATAATGAACTTCAATTAAAATGGGAAGGCCAGACTTTTTTGAATGCGGTGAACAGTGGAGCATATGATGGATTTGTCTTATACCCTCAAAGTCAGAATGGATTTTGGGGAGAACCTTTATTTACTTATTTGATTGAAATCATCAAATACATGTCGGTAAACTCCAAGCTCGATCTAAATCGGGTTTACTTATCTGGCCTCTCTGCTGGTGGTACGGGCGATTGGGAGTTTCTCACAAAATATCCTACGTATTTTGCATGTGCCGAAATTATTAGTGCAGCTTACTCGAGTCTATCTAATTACATTGATACATTAAAATATATCCCCATTTGGCTTTCACAAGGAGGGCTAGATGGAAATCCTTCACCATATACTTCTCAACAAATAGTAAACCTGCTTCAGCAAGCCGGTGCGCCTATTACATATACCGTATATCCTAATGCAGGACATGGGGTATGGGATTTACATTATGCAGAACCAGATGCCTTTCCCTATTACAATCGAGCCAATAAAGTAAACCCAGTAGTTTTCTATGGCCAAACCCTTTTCTGCCCAGAAGACACCAATAATATCCACGTTACACTAGGTATTTCTCCTGGATTTGATGGTTATCAATGGAGAAAAAATGGTGTGCTGTTACCCGACACCGGGAATACATTGCTAGTAACTTCATTGGGCACTTATGATGCACGTATCAAACGCGGAAATACCTGGTCGTACTGGTCTCCAACACCTGTAGTAATTGGCATCAAACCTCCCACACAAACACCCAATATCCAAGTAGCTCCTCATATGAGTGCAGCTATTCCTGCACCCGATGGAAATACCACTGTTACCCTTAGCTTGCCATCGGGATATGTAAGTTATACCTGGAAAAAATATGGAACCGATTCAGTGGTGGGCACACAACAAAATTTTACGACTTCCGTGCCTGGAAAATATATTGCTTTAGTACAAGAGAATGGTGGATGTTCTTCATTACCTTCGGCACCATTTACTGTAATCGACGCCAATGGTCCTAACCCTCCCGATCCTGCTGCTAATCCTTTAGCTGTTGCTCTTTCGCAAACCCGCGTCCAACTTTCCTGGAGCCAAAATCCTAATCCAAGATTCAACGAAACGGGATTTGAAATTTATCGGAGCCTGCAAAAAGATAGCGGTTATCAACTCATTGCTATCAACCCTGCTGATTCTACCATATTCATTGATAGCACCGTAAATCCAAATACAACTTACTATTATCGCATACGTGCTATTGACTCTACTGCTGCCAGCACTACAACAGCGCCTGTAAGCGTTAAAACCTTATCAGACAATTTACCCCCCAGCCCTCCTATTTTGCAATTGGTGTCAACCACACCTACCAGTATCGCAATCAAATGGAGTGGCGCAACTGATAATGTGGGAGTGACCAAATATTGGATATATGTAAACCAAATAAAATCATATGTCACCTCAGATACTGGCTTTTTACTCACCAACCTCAAACACGATAGCACGTATAGCATACAAGTGAAGGCACTCGATGCTGCGGGGAATATTTCTAATCCTAGCAACCAGATCACAGCCATACCCAAATATGCTGGATTAACGTATAACTACTATACGTATACAGGAAGCTGGAGTAGCCTACCCAATTTAAATAATCTTGTACCCGTGGCTACAGGTATAAGCAAAAATTTTTCGCTTAGTCCAGCTACTCAAAGCACCAATTTCGCTTTTGCATGGAATGGATATGTTTATATTCCTTATGCAGGTACATATACTTTCTACACCAAATCTGATGATGGCAGCAAGTTGTTTATCAACAATACGCTTGTCGTGAATAATGATGGCTTACATAGTGCAACAGAAAAAAGTGGAGCTTATACTTTTACACAATCGGGTTGGTTCCCTATTTCTGTTTGGTATTATCAACAAACCGGGGGATATTCACTTACTGTTTCTTGGGCAAAAACGAGTGGTACGGGGAGCTTTGCAAAATCTACCATTCCCGATAGCGCTTTTGCAGAATCTGTAAGTCCATCGGGTAATGTACCAGCAGCACCCACCCATATTCAAGCTACCGCCTTGTCATACCGGAGTATTCAGCTTCAATGGCAAGATAATAGCAATAATGAAACGGGATTTGAAATCTATCGTGCTACTCAATTGAGTGGCCCATATTCCATTGTATATACCACTCCCGCCAATGTAACCCAATTTATCGATAGCACTTTACAACCTGCGACTACGTATTATTATAAAGTACAAGCAATTAACCAATATGGAGCATCAGGATTTAGTGCTATAGATCTTGGAGGGCTTCAATACAAGTATTACACTACGGGCACAAGTTGGAGTCAATTACCCAATTTCAACAGCCTTACTCCCACCTCTACTGGACAAGTCAATAATGTAACGTTGAATCCAGCCACTCAGCCTACCAATTACGGATTTATGTGGACGGGCTATATCAATATACCTACGACTGGATCGTATACGTTCTGGACGTATTCAGATGATGGAAGTAAATTGTATATCGATACTCCCTATAGCTACAATGCGCCAGCCTTAGTAAACAACGATGGCTTACACGGAATGACTTATAAATCCGGAACCATATCGCTTACAGCAGGTATCCACTTAATTACCATTACTTATTTCCAGGCCGGAGGCGGAGCTGGTATGCAAATACTTTGGGGGCCATCAAATAATCGCAAAAACATTCCAGATAGTGTATTCGCTAATCCTCGGATGAGTGCTACTACGCTTGCAGCTCCTTCTATACCAGCTAAACCCACCCAGGTATTGGCAACAGCCAACAATGCCAATCAAATCACCATTAGCTGGCAAGCCGCAGCTGGCAGCACACGCTTCCGCTTATATCGTTCTGTGGGTGATACCATACATTTTCAATTACTTGGTTTTGTAAATGGGAATGGACAAGCCCAAGCATACCAATATATAGACTCAGGATTATTTGCAAATACGGTTTATGCCTATCGTATTGCTGCAGAGAATGTACTTGGTCAAGATTCTGGATATAGCTATTTGGATACTGCATTGACTGGCAACCATTCACCTCAAATTCTGCAACCCAATTCATCAAGTCAATATACCATTATCGCACCCGACACAGTTTCCCACATTGCTGTAAAAGCTATAGATGCCGACGGCGATCCCATTGTTTTGGGAGCATTAAATCTTCCTTCATTTGGAAGTTTTCAGGATAATGGTGATGGAACAGGAGTCATTACCTTCACCAACCCAACTATGAACCAAAGAGGCCCTTATCCAGGTCTTCAAGTTACGGCTCGAGATAATCATGGGGGTACTGATACCGTTACTTTTAATATCGCAGTTAACGATATCTATGCCCCTACACCAGTTATCCAAAGCCAGGTCACCATGAATGTAGCCACACATGTAGATGATACTCTAAGAGCAAATATTCCCACACCTAGAGATTACGTTTATTTCACTGTAAGTCCCATGCTTCCTTTTATGAAATTAGATACTGTGGATGGGCGTACAGCTGTTCTTCACCTTACACCTGGATATGGAGATGCAGGCACATATACCATTAGTGTAACCGTAACCGATAGATATGGGCTACAAAGTAGTGCCTTCTTCAACTTGCAAGTAAATTATGTAAGCCCAAATAAAAATTATTACATTAACTTCAGCTACCAAACGGCTGCTCCTTCACCTTGGAATAATATGAGCAGCCCGCAAATCAACAATTTAACAGACGATCAAGGTCAAACATCTGGTATTGGATTTCATCTAAATCCTGCAGTATGGAATGCCTACAATGGAGGAGCTATAACTGGTAATAACTCTGGCGTGTATCCAGATAATGTCATGAAAGAATACTATTACTTTGGCATATTTGGTGCTCCTGATTCTGTGGAAGGAGTATTTACGGGATTAGATACAACAAAAACCTACAACATCACTTTCTTTTCTAGCAGTATATGGAATGGAGTGGCCGATAACGGATATACGGTATTCAGGGTGGGTAATAAAATAGATTCTATTTATGTACAAAACAATACCTCACGTACAGTTACATTTTCAAAATTAATACCACAAGCAGATGGTACTATACATTATATGATGAAGAAAGGGGTGAATGCACCTGTTGGTTATATTAATGCTATGGTACTTTCATCTATCTATGATGATGGACTACCACCATATGCACCTATCAACTTTTCCGTTAGAAAAGAAAATAATGCCAACGTCTTGAGCTGGAAAACCAATGCATTTAATACTGCTAATGGATTTGAAGTATATAGAAAAGGCCCGGGTGATACTAGCTTCATATTACTAAATCCGAATCCCACAAATGGTGGCGATACATCCTATACCGACACTCAAATTCATGGCAATTCCACTTATGCTTATACGATTCGAGCCGTGAATGCACATGGATATTCTGCATTTACTGATACATTGTCTATCACTACTGCATCTATTAACCCTATCATTACTGGAATTCCTACACAAATATCTATACCCTATGGAGCTCCAGATACCATACAGTTTACAGCATCAGCAGATAATATCGATAGTATACACTTTACAGGAAACCAGCTTCCAGCATTTGTGAGCATAATCGACTCCAACAACAATAAAGGTTTATTAATCTTGAACCCTGCTTCACAAGACGATGTCGGGAATTATTCTTTTACCATAACCGCTACTACCAATCATGGCGGAACCACTACTACCTCGCCCATCAATTTGCTAGTCAATAATAAATATTTTAAGACTATCTTGGTGAATGCAACAAATGCATATAGCCTGGCACCTGCACCATGGAATAATTTAGCTAACTGGGGATTCGGGAATACTTCTATTCCACTCGTAGATAATGCCAGCCAACCAACTGGTTATATCCTAACAAATGTAGATACCTGGAGCAACTCGGCTGGATACGGAAATATTACCTACAATAATTCAGGCATTTATCCTGATGCAGTTATAAAATATTTCTATGTTCAAACAGATACCAGTACTCACCATCTTCAACTATCTAATTTAGATCGAGGGAAAAGATACAATTTCATATTCTTTAATAGTTCATTATACAACCCCACCAACTCAGCAATCGATTATACGACTGTATTCAGCATAAACAATCAGGCCGACAGTTTAAATGCTTATAGGAATAGAAGCAAAACCGTACAGCTAAATGGCATTCAGCCTGATCAAAATGGGAATATTACCATTAATGTCAAAGCAGGGGCAAATTCGAACTATGCAGTATTAAATGCAATTGTTATCGAAGAATACGACAGTAGTTCCCAAATTGTTCTTCCACCCACAGATCTTACAGCAACGATAAATCCATCAAATGCAAATCAAATCTTATTAAACTGGAAAGATCAAGCCTGGAACGAAACGGGATATTCGATATGGCGATCACTCAGTAAGAATGGAACCTACACCCAAATTGCAAGTCTGCCTGCAAATAGTACATCTTATATCGATAGCAGTGTAGCAGGAGATACGAAATACTTCTATCGGGTACAGGCCTGGAATAATAGTACGACTTCAGATTATAGCAATACGACAAGCATTACCACTCCACTATATGCCATATATTTGAATTTCAATGCTAGAGAAGCGGGAGCCGGCAGCCCATGGAACAACACTAATCGCTTCCCCAACAATGGCGATGTATATACAGGATTAAAAGATGCTAATGGTAATCTATCTAACTTAATACTAACGATTCCCAAAAATTTTGAAAGCGAAAATAATGTAGGTGTTGTGACTGGAAATAATTCAGGAGTATTCCCCGACCAGGTGATGCTGGGCGAATACTATCTAGACAATGGTTTAGATACAGTGGTAATGGTTCTCAGCAATCTCAATGTATCACTAAAATATAACTTAGTATTCTTTGGAAGCTTAGTAGGATTTGGTTGGAACAGTATCAGTGCATTCATTGTAAATAACCAAATGGTCACGCTAAGCGTAGCCAATAATGCAAAGCAAACTGTTGAGATTGACAACATTTCACCCGATCAAAATGGATCCATCACCATCAAAATCATTAATGGATATGGAACACAATTTGCCATATTAGGTGCAATGGTCATTCAAGGTTATGACGATTATGACGACAATGGACAATTGAAAGCCACACAACCTGGAAGTCCATATATGTATTGGAGAATGGCTAACAACATCCTCAATACCAGTCAACAGGCAGCCATTGCATATCCTAATCCATTCCACAACACCGTGCATGTGGCAATACCCATACAAAAATCGGGTGATACATATCAGGTGAGATTAATCAACATGAATGGTCAAGTTGTCTATGAACAGAAACTTGGTTTACTTCCACAAGGCTGGAATGATATTCGGATTAACTTGTCCAATAGTCAGCTTTCCGATGGGGTTTACTTCCTGCAAATACAGTCGCAATCCGAACAACATGACCAAACGATTAAGCTGATCAGGAGATAAAAACAAATGCCATTCGGCCTTCTTTCTCAAGGAAGGCCGGAATTTTGTAAAATACTAACGATGAAGAAATTTTCGTTATGGATATTGTATATTTCATTCGTGCACTTTGGAAACGGAAATGGCTGATCATTACAGTATTCCTGGTTGCAATAATTGCAGCGTATTTTTTTACTCTCCATGAAAAGAAAAAATATTTTTCAAAAGCAGAGATTGCAACCGGTTTCACCTTAAACGACCAGGTAAAACTAAATAATGATCAAGGGTTTGATATTTATACCATTAATCTAAAATTCGATAATGTCATCAAAACATTTACCTCTCCACAGGTAATGAGCGTGCTTTCTTATACCCTTATTCTACACGACCTGGACAAATCACAAACACCTTTTAGAACACCTAGCCAGGAAGCATTAAAAGATATTTTCTCAGAAATATCTGTTGAAGAGGCACAAAGGATCTTCTCTCAGAAACTGCAGCAAATGAAAATGCTTTCTTCGTTTGATACAACAGAAAGAAAGCTAATAAAATTATTAAAGATTTATGGCTATGACGAGGAGTCATTATCTAAAAATATACATGTATATCGGCTTGAGCAGACTGACTATATAGATATCGACTGTACAACAGAAAACCCACTATTATCTGCATTTATTGTAAACTCACTGTGTAGAGAATTTAACAGGTTTTATACGAGTTATCTAGTGCAGCGCTCAGTTGAAAATATTCAACTCCTCGATACATTAATCGCACAGAAAAAGGCATTCCTAGATTCTCAACAAAATCGATTAAATAGGGTACTTGTTGGCGGGAATTCGGCAATTACAGATGCCAATATTTCCCTTATTCAAGATTATCAAGCCAAATTACAACAAAAGAAGAGTGACCTCAATAATGCCCAAATTGCCTTAGGTGAGGTACAACGACAGCTAAATCAATACGACCAAATTCAAAAAACGATTTTTGAAAATAATACAGCGATTATCCAGCTCAATAAACAAATCAGTGATTTACAGTCAGCATATGACAATCATCCATCTCCTGATATAGCCAATAAAATCGTTTCACTTCGTAGACAACTTCAAGATAAATTATCTCAAAGCGCGCAAAACTCATTGAGTGATTTTCCTTCAAAAGCTAGCTTAATTCAGAAACAATCTGATTTACAAGTAAAAATACAATCTGATCAATCTGATATCCAAAACCTAGAGAATGCCATTCGTAATCTATCTGCAAATGTACAATCATCTACCAGTAGGAATGCAATTATTGAGGCATTACAAAAAGAAGTAGATCAGGCCAGGGCCGACTACTTAAATGCACAAGAAAAATACAACAATGCTATAAATCAAGGTGTGCAGGATGCAGGGTTCAAACAAATACTGATTGGGCAACCAGCAGTGGATCCCTTGCCATCGCACCGAATAATCATTATGGGATTATCAGGATTCACAGCAGCATTCTTATGTATGTTTCTAATCGTATTCTTTGAATACATTGACCTTTCTATAAAAACTCCATCATTTTTCATGAAACAAACCGGATTGCCAATCTTGAGCCCAGTAAACAAAGTAAATCTCAGGAAAAACAAAATCTGGGAATTATTATCTATTACTTCTCCAAAACACGAGAAACGACAAAATACCATTCGAGAATTAATTCGCAAAATTAGACATCAGATTGAAAAATCGGGTAATCGAATTATACTATTTACCAGTACTGAGCCCCAACAAGGGAAAACAACACTTATCCAGGCACTCGCATATAGCTTTAGCCTGAGCAAGAAACGAGTGTTAATGATAGATACCAATTTTTGCAATAATGATTTAACAGTATTAACAAAAGCGAAACCAACACTGGAAAATTTTAGTACCAGAAATACCCGGTTAACCCATGAAGAATTAGAAAGCATAGTAACACATACTTCCATACCATTAGTAGATGTAATCGGATGTGAAGGAGGAGATTATACCCCAAATGAGATATTACCTGAAGGAAATATTTTACAACATCTGCATGATCTCTTAGATTGGTATGACTATATCTTCCTTGAAGCAGCTCCTATGAATGAGTATACTGACACAAAAGAGATGGTAGATTATGTGGATGGAATAATTGCTGTTTTCGCATCAGATGCCGTTATCAAACAAGATGACCAAGAAGGGATTAATTACTTAAGAAGCCTAAACGGTAAGTTTAATGGAGCAATTCTGAATAAAGTAGAATTTGAAAATCTAGATCGGTAAAATGAAAAAAGCAATATCCAATTGGGTAGAATATCTTTTTAATGTATCTAATGCGAGTAAAAGCAGATTGGCATGGGTTGACTATGCAAAAGGAATTGCCCTAATACTTGTTGCATATCGACACATATTAATTGGTTTTCAACGAGCCGATTTACCTATACATATAACATTATTAAAAGCAAATGAAATATTTTTTAGTTTCCGAATGCCCCTCTTCTTTATTCTATCCGGGATATTTATTACAAAAAGCCTGGAAAAAAGAGGATGGCTAAAGTTAATTAAAATAAAGTTTGAAACATTGTTATACCCATATATATTATGGAGCATTATCCAGATAACCCTGCAAATTATCTTTTCAAAATATACAAACGCCCAACGAGATATACATTCTTATGCATATATTTTAACCAATCCAGATGCACTAGATCAGATGTGGTATCTATTTGCCCTATTTAATGTATCTGTATTGTATATTCTGCTAAAAGTAACCTTTCGAATTTCTGCCTTCATTCAACTAGCCATCGGAACTGTATTCTACTACCTATCAACAATATACAACTTTGGGCCCATACATGATCTACTTTATTTTTATCCATTCTTTGCATTAGGTGATTTAATTTCAAATAAAATATTAAATAAGAAATATGAAAAATTCTATTCATCATATATACTACTTGTGAGCATACTACCTTTCTTTATCATCTCACAATGGTATTTTTTAAATCATGAAGATATAGAATATACCAATATCTTTCTTTTTGCGCTGGTGGCATTAATTGGATGCATATTTATATTAAACATCTGTTTTATCATTGGAAAATGGGATAAAATGAAAATTATTAAAGTTGTAGGATTTCATTCGTTATATGTTTATATCCTACATGTGAGTATTGCATCTTTTTTTAGAACTCTTTTTGCTAGCGGGCTAGGTATAAAAAATACAACCATCTTATTGCCAATTAATCTCGCTCTATCCATCACTTTAAGCATTATGATATACAATTTAATCATTAGGAATGGAGGATGGTTTGCCTTTGTGTTAAACAAAGAAAGAGTAGAGAAATCTATCTCAAAAACGACCTTGCAACCTAAGCCCCAACAAGAGATTGTGTTTTCTCAATAGATATTTTATGAATACCCGACATTCCAACAATCAAATCCTGGAGATAATCATGACCATATTTATCCTAATATGGATAATATTCATTTTCATTAAGATTGAATTCTTCTAAAAGCTTCATGATAAATATAGGACGAATAGAAAGACACAAACTTTTATGGGCAGCTATTTTACTTGTACTATTCATAGCTGTTGTGGGAATTTCTTACGCATATTCTGCGTCTATTGCAATTGGTGGGGCGGTGCTTGCCATAATTACTTTTATCACTATCTTATTAGTTAGTATTGGAAATCCATTAATTGCTTTTTATCTATGTATTCTATATGGAGCTTTTATCTATTTTCTGCAACGCTTACTCGATTTAAACAAAATTCCAGTAAGTGTTGGCGGTGAGTTTATCGTAGCGTCAATATTTATAGGAGTCATCCTAAGAAAAATTCTCCATCATGAACGTATATGGAAACACACCCATAATATCATTACGTATACGTTTGTTGTATCTGTAGTTTATTACGGATTAGAAGTATTCAACCCAAACGCATATCCACCAGTGGGATGGGTAAAAATTTATCCATTGGTTGTAATGGGATTTTTATTCTACCTCATAGCCTTATATTTATTTAACAATAAGCAAAAAATATTTTTTTTCATCAAATTTTGGATTGCCCTAGCAACAATAGTAGCTATGTATGGGTGTATTCAACAATGGGTAGGATTGCCGCCCTGGGAATATGCACAATTAATGAAAGACCCACATACATTTGGGATTCTTTATCAGTCGGGTTTCATTAGAAAGTATTCTACCTTATCTGATCCTGCTGCATTTGGAGTATTCTTATCGGGTACTATTGTTTTCTTGATTAGCTTATTATTAATGAGATTATCGCGCAAAAGAATGGCCATGATTATCCTTTGCATGATATTCATGCTCTTAGGTGTAACATATTCAGGAACTCGTACCGCTATAGCAATCATACCAATGGGAATCTTGTTCCTGGGATTACTTACCATACAGAATAAAAAAAATCTACTCATAGTTGGAAGTATTGTGCTCATAGGTGCCATACTCATTTTATCTCCTCTTCAAAATGGTGTGCTAAATCGAGTAAGAAGTACATTTCGCCCTAATAATGATCCCTCTATGATAGTAAGAGATCTAAACAGAAAATCTAAACAATATTATATGCACCATCATCCCATCGGTGGGGGATTAAAGACAACAGGGCTAGATGCACTGATGCTCTATCCCAATCATCCATTAGCTGGCTTCCCCACAGATAGTGTATTTGTACAAAATGCTCTTGAGATAGGATGGGTGGGATTTCTTATACAACTCATTATCTATTTCATTATTCTAAAATTTGCCATACATGAATATTATCACCAAACAAATCAGAAAGAAAAAATGATTTTTGCTGGATTCGCAGCTGCATTGTTTACCTGGTTCATGGCTGATTATTCACAAGGAGCAGTGAGTAATTTTAGTATTAGTTTTATTTATAATGGTATCTTAGCTGCCATGATTAAGCTAAAATTCTTAAATCAAGAAAAAAATTTGATATGAAAATAAAATTAAAGCTATTTGTATGTTTGTTTACATCAATGTCTATGATAGGATTTGGACAAATCAAATCCCAACCAGCAACTAACAGCACAACAATATATGGAATTTATGTTCCACAAGACGACCCTGTAGCCAAGCAGCTTGTACTCCTGGCATTAGAAAATGCTGATGCAAAGGCAGCCGAGCTAGAGGTAGAACAAGCTAATGAACAACTCAAGCTAGCTAAAACAGATTGGTGGAACAATGTAGCAATATCTGGAAATATAAATGAATATTCTGTTAACCCCCCTAAAAACCTAACCAATATCTATTATCCTAGATATAATTTTGGTGGAGTGATTCCACTAGGTATATTTACTACACACGCACATAAGGTAAGAGCAGCTAGAAAAGCAATGGAAATAGCCCAAATGATGAAATTAAGCAAAATGGAAGAAATTAAAACTGAAGTCTTAAGCAGATACCAAGACTATCTCATGTATAAGCAACAACTGAATATTCAATCAACAATTACAGAGAATCTATATAATACGTATTTGCAAACTGAGCAAAAATTTAGAAGTGGGCAAGTGAGTATAGATGAATACAACAAGGCGTTACAAAGCTATAATGAAGAGTTAAGCAAAAAGATTACTATACAACATGATTTAAATGTTTCAAAATTACAGATTGAGCAGCTAATAGGTGTGCCTTTAGAGAATGTGTTAAATGCCGTTAATAAATAACTCGCTCACTTCAATTAGAGAGAAGTTATGTTAGTCAATCCAAACGTATTAAAAATATATTTTCTTTTTGCACTTATTCGTCTTTCATGCGTAATACTGCTGCACCTTTAATGCGTCCCTGCTTAAGATCTTGAAGTGCCTGATTGGCCTTACTGAGTGGATAAAATGTAGCTGTAATTTGAAGAGAAACATGTTGAACCGTATCAAAAAATGCGATTCCATCTTCCCGGGTAAGATTGGCAACAGACTGAATCCTTCGCTCTTCCCATAACCAGCGATACGGAAACGAGGGAATATCGGTCATATAAATGCCACCACAAATCACCTGGCCTCCCTTATCTACAGCTAACAAGGCTCGAGGAATAAGCTCACCTACTGGAGCAAAGATGATGGCTGCATCTAATTTAGCGGGAGGATTATCTGATGAACCGCCTGCCCAATGCGCCCCCATGCGAAGAGCAAAAGATTGACCTCCTGTATCGCCATCGCGAGTAAAGGCATAGACTTCTTTACCTTGTTGCCCTATGATTTGCGTAAGAATATGTGCAGCAGCACCAAACCCATACAGCCCAATACGCTTAGCAGACGGATGAATCATGCGATATGAACGAAACCCAATCAATCCTGCACACAATAAGGGCGCCATTTCAGGGCGACGAAAATTTTCTGGCAAGGCAAAAGCATAATCTTGATGAGCTACGGTGTATTCAGCATACCCACCCTGCCGGGTATAACCGGTAAACAAGGCGTTTTCGCACAAATTTTCTAGCCCTTTTTTGCAATAAGTGCATTGTCCGCATGTATATCCCAGCCAGGGAATACCTACCCAATCGCCCACCTTCCACCGTTTCACCTGCTCTCCTATTTCTACTACTTGCCCAATGATTTCATGCCCCGGAATCAATGGCAGATGTGGGTTGGGTAATTCTCCCGCTACTACATGCAAATCGGTTCTACACACACCACAAGCCATCACCTGTACTAATATCTCCCCCAAACCGGGACGAGGTATTGGCCACTGTTCCAACTGTAATGGCTTACCCGCTTCGTGCAGCACCATAGCCTGCATAAGCATAGACCGACTCATGTTTCAAATCTACTACAAAAGCAGAAAACTCATAGAAAAGACACATGACTAAGTTGCTCATTCCCCTGATAAGCGCGGATCAACCGATCAAACAACACCCGCAGTACTTGAAACAAATCTTTTCCTCGTAAACTACCTGTTACGGTGCGATCTGCCCCATCTAGTTTCAAATAAATCAGGTGCTGACCTTGATCATCTTCCTCAATCCTCAAGCCCACATATTCTAGCCCAATTCCTTTCTTTTCTGCTTGTTCAACTAGCCTGACGCATTGCTTGAGTACAGGCAAAAAAAGTTTTTGATGGTGAACATGTATCGAAACGGCTGCAGCCTGATGGAAGTATGACATATCCATACATTTTAAGGTGAAAAATATCATTCTCGAATGTAGGTATATTCATATAGGTAAAAGGTGACTTTGGTTACCCATAACGATGATTTTAATCACCTTAAAAAGGTAAGTAGCAAAGGTTTTATAGGCCATGAAGAATTTGTATCTTTGCGACTTGTTGGCCCCGTAGTTCAATGGATAGAACAGCGGTTTCCTAAACCGTTAATACAGGTTCGATTCCTGTCGGGGCTACTTTAGTTAAATAAAGATAAACCTAGCCCTAATTCAGAACTACAAGTGTAATTGTTAGCTATTGCTCGATGCACATAAACAATAACCTCTATTCATTCCTCATAAACCAGGCTATTTGCTAAATTTAAAAATCCAATTTAGTCACCATATCAACACGTATACACGAGAAAAAAAGTATGAAAAATTGGTGGGATTGTGTGGAAATACCATCTCATCATTTTTTAAGAATATATAGTCAATTACCAAGCAGCAGGGAGACTTATAATACATTAAATACTAATAAGCACAATATCGTGTGTTATTGTTTACCATATGCTCTGGAATTTTATGACTTCAGTACAATAAGTATTTCTTCTGGGTTATTTCTTTCTTTGTCTTAAAACAAAGAAAGAAGCAAAGAAAATTCAAGACTGCCAGAAAAATAGCCAGGGCATGCTCCTTCTTTCTTTGTCTTGAAACAAAGAAAGAAGCAAAGAAAGTTCAAGACTGCCAGAAAAATGGCTGAAATGGGCTCCATTTCGCTACGGAAAATGAAATACTCTTATGAACTTGTGTAATGCTGATTCAATTCTTTGATACATCCACCTTTACCTTCATCCTATCCTATTTTTTGCATGACTCGTTATCAAACCATTTTTCTATGGTTGTCTGAGAAAAGCTACTATTTCTTATGTTAGCAGTTTAATATGAATTTTCTTTTAGACGGGCATACTTTATTTTAAAATGAGCTATAAAGATGTATGACTTTTCTTTCACAGTAGGCTTTGATCATGAAACGGCATCAATTAGAGATATCTTGCCTAGATATGGTTATAAAAAACTAGATGAAGCAGGAAGAAATAAATATATGCACCCAGT
Source organism: Thermoflavifilum sp. (assembly GCA_023511875.1). Lineage (GTDB taxonomy): Bacteria > Bacteroidota > Bacteroidia > Chitinophagales > Chitinophagaceae > Thermoflavifilum. Next base: position 11,818 of record JAIMAQ010000005.1, on the reverse strand, counting down.
GTCATTTGTTCTTCAAAACAAGATCGTACAAACTATTATAAACTGCACAGAAAAATTATATACCCATTCACAACACTTCAATCTGATTTTCTAATAAATCGTCGAGGGTTTCTCGTTTGCGAATCAAATGGTATTGATGATCTTTCACTAATACCTCTGCTGGACGAAAGCGAGAATTATAGCGTGATGACATCTCAAATCCATAAGCACCTGCATTATAGAAGACTAAAAAATCACCTTCGCGTATTTCATTGATTTTTCTATCCCAGGCAAATGTATCTGTTTCACAAATATTCCCCACTACAGTATAAATGCGTTCAGGACCTTTAGGATTTGAAATATTACGAATCATGTGATAGGCTTCATAAAACATCGGACGAATAAGGTGATTAAACCCAGAATTTACTCCAGCAAATACAGTAGCCAGCGTTTGCTTAATCACATTCACCTTCACCACAAAATAACCAGCCTGGCTCACTAAATATTTACCAGGCTCAAAATATAAGTTAAGAGGTCGTGGATATTGTGCTGCAAATTGATTAAATAATGTTGATAATTTTTCGCCTAATAAATCTATATCGGTCTCTGTATCATCGGGATGATAAGCTACTTTAAACCCACTTCCTAAATCAATAAAATCAAGCTCCGGAAAATGTTGTGCCATCTCTAACAAGATTTCTACACCTCGTAGAAATACATCTACATCTTTGATCTCCGAACCTGTATGCATATGCAGCCCATTTACATGCAAGCCAGTAGATTTCACGATACGTTCAATGTGTCGGATCTGATGAATGGAAATACCAAATTTGCTATCAATATGGCCAGTAGATATTTTGTAATGACCGCCTGCATTAATGTGTGGGTTGAGGCGAATGCATACGGGATAGCTATTGCCAAAACGATTGCCAAATTGTTCAAGGATAGAAATGTTATCGATATTGATCTTCACTCCTAGATCTTTAGCGGCAATTATTTCATCTAAATCCACACAATTGGGTGTAAAGATGATTTGCTGTGGGTGGAAGCCTGCGCGTAAGCCCAACTGTACTTCTTGAATAGACACCGTATCGAGCCCGGTGCCCAATTGGTGCATAAGTTTAAGGATATTGATATTGGTCAATGCCTTGCATGCATAAAAAATTTGTACGGGGGCTTTTTGAAAAGCCTTTTTCATCTTTTCATATTGTCGTTCAATTTTTTCGGCATGGTACACATATACCGGAGTACCAAATTGGTGAGCAATTTCCAACAAGACTTGCCCTGGCAATACATCGGGATGAGCGCTACGAGGCATAGACAATTGATTCAGGTAAAACAGCAGGCAAATTTAGCCTAAATAAAATGAGTTTATCCGTAATGAATTATTTTGAAGACCTGGGCGAGTCTAGGCGTATGGCTTCTGCAAAGTATTGATGGAAATAAGGTATTGTTTCAATGCCTTTGTAGAAATTGGCTAGATCAAACTTTTCATTGGGAGCATGCAGGTTATCATTGTCCAATCCAAAGCCCAAAAATACTGTGTGAATACCCAACACTTGTTGAAACACGGCTGTGATGGGGATACTACCGCCACCCCTCACGGGCACAGGTGCCTTGCCCAAAGTGGTTTGCATGGCCTTGGCTGCGGCTTGATAGGCTGGATGAGTAATGGGCAACACATAAGGATCACCTCCATGCAGAGTCTTGACTTCTACCCGCACACATGCTGGGGCTATTTGCTTGAGGTGATCGGTGAGTAAACGCACAATCTTTTGATGATCCTGATGAGGGACTAACCGACAGGAAATCTTGGCATAAGCCTTAGCAGGCAATACGGTTTTTGCCCCTTCGCCCGTATAGCCACTCCAAATGCCATTCACCTCCAATGTGGGCCGAATGCCAATACGTTCTCTCACCGTATACCCTTCTTCACCCCACACCTCTGTAATACCCGTTTCACGCTTAAAAGCTTCCAGATCAAAAGGGGCTTTAGCAAGCAACTGCCGTTCTTCAGCCGATACTTCCTCCACATCTGCATAAAAACCTGGAATATTTACCCGATGATGGGCATCGTGCAATGAGGCAATCATCTGGCAAAGAATGGTAGCTGGGTTAGGAACAGCGCCGCCATATACACCACTATGCAAATCATGATCTGGGCCGGTCAATTCCACTTGTACATAAGCCAAGCCACGTACACCTACATCAATAGATGGTTGTTCTAAGCTAATCATAGCCGTATCGCTCACCAATACCACATCGGCTTTCAACAAATCATGATGTTGGGCAACAAAATCGGCCAAGTGTGGCGAACCAATTTCTTCCTCCCCTTCAATGATAAATTTAATATTCACTGGCAAACTCTGGGTTTGCACCATAAGCTCTAAAGCTTTTACATGCATGAACAACTGGCCTTTATCGTCACTAGCACCACGTGCATAAATCCGTTCGTTGCGAATGATCGGATCGAATGGATCATGATGCCAAAGTTCAACTGGATCAACAGGCTGCACGTCATAATGTCCATAAACCAATACCGTGGGTAAGTGATTGCCTATATGCTTTTCAGCATATACAATAGGATGGCCTGCTGTTGGGAATATTTCTACTTTTTCGGCTCCCGCCTGCTGGAGGTATTGTGTTAATTTTTCGGCGCATTGCAACACTTGTTGCCGATATGCTGAATCTGTGCTGATTGATGGAATGCGTAATAACTCCATTAATTCTTGCACAAAACGTTGCCGATTGGTCTGAAGATAAGACTGCCACGTATCCATAAGCTAAAGATTGACGCAACAAGTTTACATCATTTCACACAGACCACAAAAGTGGCGTACCATTAACCTGCATTTTCTGGTTGATGTTGCTGTGCGTAAAAATTGGGGAGATGTAGTTCAAAACGTGTTCCTTCGCCATATACCGATTGCACATCGATGGTACCACCCATACGAACTACAGCTTCTTTAGCGATGTACAATCCAATACCTGTACCGGGCTTATTTAAACTTTTGGTACGGAAAAACATTTTGAAAATACTTTGTAGATGCTCAGGTACAATACCAATGCCATTATCTGCTACCTCAATTACTGCTTCTTGTGTATTCACTACTACTTGTATCTTAACCCAAGGATTTGGCTCGTCGGGTTTTTGATATTTGATGGCATTGGATATCAAATTATTCAACACAACGCTGATCCGGAAATTATCTCCCCAAAAAGGCACGGGTTGATCCACTTGCACCTGGAATGTTACATGAGGATGCAAGTGTTGACAACTAGCAATTGTATCTTCAATTTGTTGTCTAAAATCAACCGGTTGATGTTCGATTTCTAAGCGTGAATTTTTATAGTATTCAATAATTTTTTGAATAAAATCATCGAGCCGCAACACGCTGCTTTCAATCATTTGCAAGTATCCATTGGGATCTACTACCGATTGATCCATTTTAGCTAAGTTCAATATACCCAATATCGACATAAGGGGTGAGCGCAAATCATGTGAAGCACTGTAAATGAAGCGGCTCAACTCATCATTTGTTTTTTCTAACATTTGCATTTTTTCCCTAAGCTCTTGCCTGGTGGTATAAATTTCATAAGCATTGTGGATGGTGTTGTGTAATTCGGCTTCGTTCCACGGCTTGCGAATATAGCGATAAATGCGGCCTTCGTTGACAGCCTCGATTAAGGCTTCCAAATCCATATGTGCAGTAAGCAATACCCGCAATGGATCGGGATATTTTTTACGGATATCGGTTAAAAACTCCACACCCGTCATACCAGGCATACGTTGATCGGCTATAATCAAATGCAGGGGTTGTTTCTCACGAAGAATGGCATAGGCTTCTTCTATGTTGGGGGCTGTAAACACTTCATAGTCTCTTCGAAAAGTGGCTTTAAAAGCAACTAAGTTATTCACTTCATCATCGACATATAAAATCCTAACGCGTTCAGCAGGCATATACGACTTATTTTAGCCCCTTATTAATGGCGTTGATGCAACCGTTTTTGGGGTGATGGGTAAAATTATGATAAATTCTGAACCTTTTCCAAAGGTTGTTTCAACAAAAATATGACCAGCATGTTTTTCTACGATGCTATATACGATGGGCAATCCCAATCCAGTGCCTTCTCCTACTTCTTTGGTCGTAAAAAATGGTTCAAAAATTTTTTGTTTCACTTCTGGTGTCATACCTATACCCGTGTCGGCAATGCTGATGCGGATATGCTGCCCATCGGGCTCAACCGCTGTGGTGATAATAATTTTTTCACCTTCAGGATCTTTCGGGTTCTTACTCTTTACAGCATGAATTGCATTGGTAAGTAAGTTCATGAGCATCTGGTTGAGCTTGCCAGGGTAACATTCAATTAAAGGCAATTGGCCATAATGTTTTTCAACCTGCACATAGTCGGGTATTGAGGTTCTAAGCAATACCAAAGTAGAGTCGATGCATTCATGGAGATCGGCCTTCTTTAATTCGCTTTCGTCGAGCCGACTAAAAATACGCAAGCCGCGGATAATTTCGGCCGTACGTTCTGCACCTTCTTCAATACCTTTTAGCAATGTACGAATCTCATCAACCAATGCGGGATAATTGATTTTACGTTTAATGGCTTCCACCTCTTCGAGTGTTTCTGCAGGGAGCAAAGCATGTAGTTTTTTTTCATAAGCATGAATTAACATCAACATGTCTTGAAGATCCATTTGAAGAGGCCTGATATTTGATTTTACAAAGTTGATGGGGTTATTGATCTCATGAGCTATGCCCGCAGTAAGTTGGCCCAATGTGGCCATCTTCTCGGCCTGTACAAGCTGCACTTCTGCCTCTTGAAGATTTTTTAAGGCTTGCTTAAGTTCTATATTGGCTCGTTCCAAATCTTCTGTACGTTTCTGTACCATACGCTCCAGAGTAATATTTTGGTGGCTTAACACTGTTCTTAATTCTTCAGATTTCAATAATGCTGCAGCTTGTGCTTGCTCTTTCTCGAGTTTATATGTATTGATTTTATCAGCAAGGGCAAGGGAAATAAGAATAGTTTCAATAGCAGATCCTAACAACATCACATTCTTCGTATAAAAATCATATGGGAACAAGCCAAAATCCTTTAACACAAATATGATCACAGAGAAAATAAATATTGTCCATGCAATGAGGAAATATTTAGCTTCCTTAATTTTCTTGAAAGTGAAATTAATACCTATTATCCAAATCAACAGAGACCCTGTAGAAGATAATATATCCACCATTTGATATGTAAAACTACTTTGCCCCAGAATGATAGGTATAAAGCAAGCCAGATAAAGGATGATGTATGCCCAAAGGAATCTATCAAAAAATGGGGAATTAGATTTTGTACGTAAAAAGTTTTTTACAAATAAGGCTACCGATATCCCGGATAATATGCCCGAAATATTTACTCCTTGCTTAATAAAGAAAGCATTTCCTGGCCATAAATAATGTGCTGAATAGCCAAGCAAGGAAAATTGAGCGAAGAAAACAAATAAAACATAAATAATATAATAAAAATAATTTGAATCTGCAGTAGAAATAAACACAAATAAGTTATAAAAAAATATGGCAAGAATTATACCCACGTATATATAAAAAACCAATTTTTCCTGGTATATCGAACTCATGACCTTGTTGAAAGTGCCTACGTAAACCGGATAAAGCATCTGTTGAAAAGAATGAGTCCTGATATACACTGTCTTCGATTCACCTTGATAAAAGGGAATTTGGAAAGTATATTGGTTGGATAAAAAATCTTGTTTATTCGATATATATTTTTCTCCAGAAATTTGTTTTACCCATTTTTTAGTAGATGAATCATAGTAATACAACTCAATTTCAGACAAAAGTGGGTAGGCGACTCTTATAAATACATGAAAATCTTTAGAAGTATTTTTGATAATCGTCTTTAGCCAAATAAAATGATCTGTAAGCCCAAAATTGGGAACTTGATCTTTTGAATATAGAATAAATCGATGGTCTAAATGGTTAATCTCCTGAATATCTAAACTTGATGTTGAATCTACGAAATAGAGAAAATGATTTCCTGTGAGCAGCTGGCTAGAGTTATCATCTATGTAAACTGTATCTACATTAAAACCGTTCTGTGCATACGCATGATGTATGATGAATGTGGTTAGCGCTATAAATGCGCCACAAATAAATATTTTTTGGTTAAGTTTCATATTGTAGCATACAGCTAAAGTCCTTCCACAATCATATTATATTCTACTAATATTTTTCCTTTAGCTCCTGATTCATAATAACACTGAATGGGTTCATTTCTCAAAGAGAATATGCGCTCTCTATCGTGAGGGGCTGCATGGCTCACTATCTCTGGGTCATCTATAAGAAGTGCATGCGTCTTAAATTGATCGGTTGGATAAAAAAAAACACCTTGATTTTTGAGTACATCTATGGGTTTAAATCCTATTCTATAACAATTTCTCGTAGTAGTTATGGAAGCAAAAGCAAAACAAGATCCCATGCCTAATTGGGTTATCAAGGATACGCCCATTCTTCCTAAAGTGATGCTGCCAATGCCAAATCCTGCGTATTGTGTTAGATTCCATAGCCCACAAAATTCTCCCGTCTTACCAGGTATCCGCTCTTGAATCAATTCTTTTATTTTAGGGTCTATGTGACCGATTGCGGTTTCTATGGGAAGAGGAACTTCTTCATGAGCCAATTGTATTCTTGCTCCCCCAACAATTAATCCTGTATCTTTTTCTTCAATGAGCATAATAAATACATCTGGATTCTTGAGCCATATTGGATCTATGGATGAAACTTCATTCACTCCGTATGCACGCAATGCATTCACATGTGCCTCTATATACCTTCTACAATCTGCTGGTCTACTATTTGCCCGAAATACGTATGCCTTCAACATCTTTAAAATATAAAATAGCAAATGATTATTCAATAAACTAAAGCCTTCTCTAATATCCTATCTTCAATATCAAAATATTCCCTGAAAGAATGTTTTATCTTTCCCAACAATATCAACCGAATAATAGATGCCAGATGAGCGCCACCTGCTACTACCGATGAGGCTAATTGTGGCCAGGTAGTTATGGTTTTGCCTATTTGCGCAAGCGACATTTTCATGCGATCAGATATTTTTTCATAGTCAACAATTTTCATCACCAATTGCATCTTTTGTTGAGGTGTCATTTCGCCTTTCAGGAATTCTTGAATAACTTGTTCATCAATCAATCCATGGAAAATAGGAAGATCTTTGTTGAGATCAAATCTTTCCACATCGATTAAACCACGATCACTGGTTTCCATCACCACAGGTATTGCCCATTCTCTAGATTTTAATCGAGCATGAATTTTGATCTCTACACTATCACATTCATCCACCAATACATCCAACTTACCTCCATCTAAAAGGAAATGATCTAAATTATTCGTAGTAATTCCTTTATGATAACAAACTACTTTCAGATATGGATCAATTTCTTTGATTTCACGAGCAGCTATAACTGTCTTTTTCAGGCCCAAATTGGTAAGTGAGGTGCGTAGGCGATTTAAATTAGTAATTTCTAATTGATCAAAATCGGCTATGCGTAATTCTCCAAAGCTTCTCTCCATGGCCAGTGTTAATGCTACCGATTGCCCTACAGATAATCCAATGATCCCAATCTTTTTTGTAGATAATATCTGCTGTTCTTCGCGAGTGATTTTATACAAATTTCTATTGGTTCTGACCTGAATAAACTCATCTTCATCGAGAATATGAACCAAATGATTTTTCCAAGGATAATATACCCATACACCATATTGCCATTCTGGTATGAGGTCAAGATGTTTGTCAATGAGCTCTTCAATTTCTTGCTCCTGCAATTGCTCGGCAGGGTGCTGGAGTTTCATCAACTCTTTTAACTGATGATGTAGCGTATCAAGCACTATTACATCAGATCGTGTAAGTAATAGTTCTCTCAAAGCCCGTTGATCTGCAGATTGGGTGAGTCGATACATGATGGGCTCATACACATCGGTATCGGGCTGAATCCTTTGTACTTGGCGGATTCTGGAACTGAATTGTTGCATCCATTTGTCCATGAGGGGAAGGGTTTATTAAAATGTTTTTCTTAACATCTCAAGGACTAATTTATATGTTTTTCTCAAACATTTTATTCACTTATCTTATTTTATTTGCGTTATTCTTTAAATAGCCTGTATACGACATGATCCAGCCAGGAAGGTGGCATTAAGCGGCTGAACCAATAATAAGCGGTAGACATCCACCCAGGAGTGATGGTTTTGCGTCGTTGAAAAAGGCCATCTAGCGCCACTTTAGCTACATATTCTGGCTGTTCATGCGCAGATCGGAATAACCAACCATTAATCTTTTGATGTACGATCGGATCTTGTTTATGCACGACTCCTCCTGGGCATAGCACCGATACATGAATATCTTGCGACTTTAACTCAGTACGTAAAGCCCGACTAAAAGAATACACATAAGCCTTGGTTGCCGAATATACTACCTTGTAAGGCACATGCAGGAAACCAGCAGCACTGCCCACATTGAGGATATAAGCTGGCCGATGCCTATTGAGCTGATTGATGAGGATGCGAGTGAGTTGAGTGGTTACTTGAATATTTAAGGTAATCATATCTGCAATCTGTGTCATCTGCAAATGCTCGAATGCTCGCCTACCGCCTAATCCAATATTGTTGATTAAGATATTCACAGCATATTGCTTATCTATAAGCCAATGATATACTCGATCTACGCTATCTGATTGCAAAAAATCAATACCTAAATAATCGGTGTGGACATGGTATTTCTCTGCAATATCTGTTGCCAATATTTCCAATTCTTTGCTCGGTAAAGCCACCAACAATACGGGTATGCCTCTACTTGCACATTCTTGGGCCAAAGCCTTACCAATGCCTGCACTGGCCCCAGTGATCAAAGCGTGGCAGAGAGTATTTTCAGGGTGCATGCTGAGCAGTTTTTGCTCAATATAATCAAATTCAAGCTATCCTCATGAGGAGATGGTATTTTCATTTATGCCAAAATTTGCAAATCTTCCAGGAGCCAGTGTAATGTTAAACTTAACCCTTCGCAAAAGCTTCGAGGCGCATACCCCAACTCACGCCGAGCTTTATCGCTCGATTTGATCCAGTTGTACGGGATTTTCCGCACCCATTCTGGGGTAAGCAAGGGTTTGTATCCGAATTGACTTTTTAACCATTGAACATAACTAAATGCATAAATCCCTGCAACAGGCAAGTGAAACAATTTATTCCTTACACCACTAAGCTGAGCGATTTGTTCAAAAAAATCATCATAGCTCACAGCTTCTCCTCCCAATAAGTAAGCTTCACCTGCTCGACCTCTTTGCATCACCAATTGAATGCCCTGAGCCACATCTGCCACATATACATAATCCATCACGCCCTTGCCATTACCAGGGATCACATGCCATTTGCCAAGTAAATAATCGCGCATCATTAAGGTGGCCGAATTACTTTCATCAATAGGTCCTGGGCCAAACACTTTAGTAGGATAAGCGATGACAACCTCTATTTGAGAAAGATAAGATCTCGCTATTTGTTCGCCCTGCCATTTAGAACTTTCATAGAGGGTATGCAATTCCGGACGCAATGGAGCTTCTTCTGTAATGGGCTTGCCGTCGATGGAAGGAGGCAATATGCCAGCAGTAGATACCACACAAACGCGCCGTAGGCCCTGTGCAATAGCTGCTTCTAAAATATGGCGTGTGCCTTCTGCATTGACTTGCCAATAATAGTCGCGACGGCAATGCCAAGCTCTCGCATAACCCGCCAAATGATAGGCTAGCTCACATCCGCGCATGGCTCGATTGACAGATTCGTATGAGGTAATATCGCCTGGAAAATACTCTATGGCTGGATGTTGGGATTGCTTATGCTGGCGAGTGAGTACATGCAGCCGATGGCCTTGTTGCACTAATTGCTGCACCACATATTGACCAATGAAACCAGTACCTCCACTAATAAAGATATTAGCCATTTATTGAAATGTATCTTCGCTCAACTACGAGTAATAGAATATCGATTAAAACGCTGGCGTATCAAGGTTGCCTACCATTTTGGTTGGATCTACCCATTCGTCAAACTGTTCGGCTGTCACATAGCCCAGCTCAATAGCCGCTTCTTTAAGGGTTTTATGTTCACGATGAGCTTTTTGAGCTATTTCTGCTGCCTTGTAATAACCAATCTTTGGATTTAAAGCCGTAACCAACATCAACGAGTTTTGCAGATGCCGACGAATGTTTTCATGAATCGGTTCTATCCCTTCTGCACAACGATCATTAAACGACACGCATGCCTCACCAATAAGCCTTGCCGAATGCAGAAAATTATAGATGATCATGGGTTTAAACACATTCAATTCAAAATGGCCATTGCTGCCACCTATATTGATGGCCACATCATTGCCCATGACTTGTGCAGCTACCATGGTTAATGCCTCACATTGTGTGGGATTGACTTTGCCAGGCATGATTGATGAGCCGGGCTCATTTTCTGGAATGTGGATCTCGCCAATGCCACAACGCGGCCCTGAGCTAAGCATGCGAATATCATTGGCAATTTTCATGAGGCTCACGGCAACCGTTTTCAATGCTCCATGTGCTTCTACAATAGCGTCGTGTGCAGCGAGAGATTCGAACTTATTTTCAGCCGTTACAAAAGGTAAGCCTGTGAGTTCTGCTATTTTCTGTGCTACTTTTTCGGCATATCCAGGTGGTGTGTTGATTCCGGTGCCCACAGCTGTTCCACCCAAGGCCAACTCAGCCAAATGAGGCAGGGTGTGGCGAATGGCGCGTAAACCATGATCGAGTTGAGAAACATAACCACTAAATTCCTGACCGAGCGTAAGAGGCGTAGCATCCATAAAATGAGTACGACCAATTTTTACTACTCTCCAATAAGCCTTAGCTTTCTCGGCTAAGGTATTGCGCAATTTCTCAATACCTGGAATCGTGTTTTCTATAAGCATTTTATAAGCAGCAATATGCATGGCGGTAGGGAAGGTATCATTTGACGATTGAGATTTATTAACATCATCGTTGGGATGCAAAACCTTAGGATAATCGGTAAGTTTACCGCCTTGCAGCACATGTGCTCGGTTGGCAATAACTTCATTCACATTCATGTTGCTTTGCGTACCAGAGCCTGTTTGCCACACCACCAGTGGAAACTGATCGTCTAATTTTCCTTCCAAGATTTCATCGCATACGCGTGCAATCAACTCGGCTTTCTCTCGAGATAAAACACCTAAATCGGCATTGGTGAGTGCAGCCGCCTTTTTCAAATAGGCAAACGCACGAATAATTTCTTTGGGCATGCGGTTGATGTCGCGTGCAATGGGAAAATTCTCTAACGAACGCTCTGTTTGTGCCCCCCAAAACACATGAGCAGGCACTCTCACTTCGCCAAGCGTGTCTTTTTCAATACGATATTCCATGTTACAATAGATTTTCCTCAAAGATACATATTCCAGCAAGGAGGTTGATGACAATGATGAGCAATGCTGTTTATTGATTTTTTTGATGAATACTCACTACAGATGTATTGAATACGAAATGCCGATTGCCAACTATCTGGTGAAATATATGCATTCATGATGTATCGTTATTGTAAAATTTGCGAATTGAAATAGAGGATCATGCTTTGAACAAAGCTTTGCTACTTGATGGTCTTTGGTCTTCTTTCTTTGTCTTGACACAAAGAAAGAAGCAAAGAAAGTTCAAGACTGCCAGAAAAATAGCTGGGGCATGTTCCTTCTTTCTTTGTCTTGAAACAAAGAAAGAAGCAAAGAAAGT
>JAIMAQ010000002.1 GCA_023511875.1 Thermoflavifilum sp. | reverse complement strand
TCATTTTCCGTAGCGAAATGGAGCCCATTTCAGCCATTTTTCTGGCAGTCTTGAATTTTCTTTGCTTCTTTCTTTGTGTCAAGACAAAGAAAGAAGGGGCAAGCCTTGGCTATTTTTCTAACAGTCTTGAATTTTCTTAAGTTTCCAGACAAAGAAAGAAAGCCAACGCATGGGGGAAAACTACATGATAAAAAGGTGTATTTCTCAAAAGAATACTTAGACTTAGAGACTCATCATTTCCTTAAACTTTACTGCTTGGCGGCGAGAAACCTCAATTTTTTCTCCACCTCGCATTTCTAAGAGAAGACCTCCATTGAAATAGGGGTCAATTTTTTCTATATGTCGTAGATTCACAATATGCTTGCGATTGGCCCGGAAAAAGATTCGGGGATCGAGCCGTTCTTCCAAGGCATTAAGCGATTTGAGGATAAGTGGTTTATTGTTCCCAAAATACACCCGAGCATAGTTGCCCGCACTTTCAAACAAACGAATATCATAGAGTTTTACAAACCAACAACGTTCGCCATCCTTTACAAATACTTGGTCATGTTCAGAGAGCACACCCCGCCCGAGTAAGTTTTGTTTTTCTTTTTCTTCCTGTTGGCGAAGCTTTTGCAGGGCGTCGGCCAAGCGACGTGGTTCAATAGGCTTCATGAGGTAATCGAGCGCATTGAATTCAAAAGCCTTCAAGGCATATTCATCGTAGGCAGTAGTAAAAATTACCGCAGGCACTTTGTCGAGCATTTCCAACAACTCGAAGCCAGTCTTATCGGGCATCTGGATATCTAAAAACAATAAGTCGGGCTCCAGATCTTCAATTTGCTGGATACCTTCTTGAGCATTGGCAGCTTCGCCCACTACTTGGATCTCTGGAAACTCTTTCAACAGTCGCCTAAGTTCATTGCGTGCCAAACGTTCATCATCAATAATCAAGGCACGGGTTATATGACTCATCATATCGTTAATGTTTTATGCATATGTATAGAGTGTGTGTCATGGATTAAGGGTATGCGCACGCGAGCTTCTACCGTTTGAGGGTCTTTATTTTCGATTTGAAAATGAGCTAATGGGCCAAACAAAATTTCTAAACGCTGACGGGTGCTTTGTAAACCAAAGCCTGTTGCCTCTCCTTCAGTAGATAACTGACCCGTGTTGCGCACGATGATCTCATGAAATGCATCGGTTTTACGCGAAACAATCTCTACGGTACCTCCATGCACCGATCGGGAGATGCCGTGTTTTACTGCATTTTCTACCAGGGTTTGCAACATCAACGGAGGTACGGGCAGGGCAAGGGTATTCGGATCAATGTTGAGCTTCACTTCAAGGCGTTCTTCGAAGCGAATCATTTCTAATGCCAAATAATCGCGCACCATAGCGATTTCATTTTCTAACGACACGGTTTCTACCTTTTCGGCTTGCATAGAATTGCGCAAGATGTTGGATAGTTCGGTCACAGCTTCGCGTGCACGTTCAGGATTCTCATCGATCAACGCCCGAATACTATTGAGCGCATTAAAAATAAAATGTGGATTGAGCTGTGATTTAATTGTTTTTAATTGCAACTCCTTAACCATCGATTCCAGTCGCAATCGATCAAATTGATATCGTCGCTCCTTTTCCATATAATGCCAGAGAATATAAATCAGCGACCAGATGAGAACGATGATGAAAATGCTGAAAAAGCGACCAAATTCAAATGATTTTTCTTGAGGAGTCATCAAGTGAAAGGCATATTTGTAGACATCAACGATAGCGGTAATCACCAAGCTGCAAATGAGTACGCCCGCTAGCATACGCCAAATCAAGCGGTCGAGCCGCATTTGTAACCATTGCTGGTAAATGATGAAATGCCGAAATGCATGCGTAACGGTGATGCCAGCAAGAATAAATACCGTTCGATCGATGAGTGATTGTAGGGTGACGTTCTGGCTGTACATATAACTGACCAGGGTACTAAACAACCAGAAAGCCATCCAGCCGCCGATCTGACACCACCAATAATATGTTTTCGGCCGCTTCAACATACACGTAGGCTTTTTCAAAAGTACATTTTTTAGGGGTCTAATCAGTCTCAGTTTATGACCAGCGGATCATTTCACGGATAAAGCTTCAGTCGATAAGGATAAAATGCATTTTAACAGCGCTTCTCATTTTCATTTCTCCAGATAAAATCAGATAACTTCATCCTTCCAGATTGGGCATCCACGCACTCACCCAACCTGTAGGTTATCATTTGCGATAGATACTCGGATTTGGTTAAATCGTCGTAACTTTCCTGATTCGATACCTGCATATGCCGTATGCAAGCGAGTAAACTTTTTACTTCGTATATTGTAATTATTTGATAAAATTCAATTTTTTCAATGAATCCGATGAATATACAACCGGGGCCACTACTTAGCCAAATCGAATATCCCGATGACCTACGTAAGCTTTCACGCGAGCAGCTCAATGTATTGTGCGATGAGCTGCGAGAGTATATCATCGACATGGTGAGTGTATATGGTGGGCATTTTGCAGCCAATTTAGGAGTAATCGAGCTCACCGTGGCCCTACACTATGTGTTTCAAACCCCATACGATCAGCTAGTTTGGGATGTTGGGCACCAAGCTTATGCCCATAAGATTCTCACCGGACGCCGCAAAGTGTTTCATACTAACCGACGCTACGGAGGTATCAGCGGCTTTCCCCGTCGCAGCGAAAGCGTTTACGATACTTTTGGGGTAGGGCATTCGTCTACATCTATCTCCGCCGCGCTTGGCATGGCTATAGCCGCCAAATATGCTGGAGATACTCAACGCCAACACATTGCCGTAATTGGTGATGGGGCTATGACCGCAGGGCTGGCCTTCGAAGCCATGAACCATGCAGGCGTATCAGATACCAACCTACTCATTATCTTGAACGACAATTGCATGTCGATAGACCCCAATGTGGGTGCACTCAAGGAATACTTAACCGATATTACTACTTCGCCTACCTACAACAAGTTGCGGCAAGATATCTGGAAGCTACTGGGCAAATTGCCTATGAGTGATATTTCACGAGAATTGGCAGCCAAAATAGAAGCCGGCTTGAAAGGGCTGCTGACTCGCTCAAGCAATTTATTTGAAGCCTTAGGACTACGCTATTTTGGACCTATCGATGGACATAATGTCCAAAAATTAGTCGATACCCTTACCGATTTAAAAAGCATACCCGGCCCTAAACTACTGCATATCGTCACGGTAAAAGGTAAAGGATATGCCCCAGCCGAAAAAGACCAAACCAAATGGCATGCTCCAGGCCTCTTCGATAAGGTCAATGGAGAGATCCAGAAAAAAATATCACCCACCCCTCAACCGCCAAAGTATCAGGATGTTTTTGGGTTGACATTACTGGAGCTGGCCGAGCAAAACGACAAAATCATTGGTATTACCCCAGCCATGCCTTCGGGCTCTTCTCTCAAATTTATGATGGAAAAAATGCCGCATCGAGCCTTTGACGTAGGCATTTGTGAACAACACGCCGTAACCCTTTCTGCAGGCATGGCCACTCAAGGACTGAAGGTGTACTGCACCATCTACTCTTCATTTATGCAACGGGCCTATGACCAGTTGATTCATGATGTAGCTATTCAAGATCTTCCCGTAGTATTTTGCTTAGATAGGGCTGGATTGGTTGGCGAAGATGGAGCTACTCATCATGGCGCATACGATTTGGCTTATCTACGGCCTATTCCCAACCTCATCATCAGCGCCCCGATGAACGAAGAAGAAATGCGCAACCTCATGTACACCGCCCAGCTACCGCATATCACGCATCCTTTTGTAATCCGCTACCCGCGCGGCGAAGGTGTGATGCCCGACTGGCGCAGGCCTTTCCGCGAAATACCTATTGGCAAAGGCCAACAAATAGCCGAGGGCAAGGAAGTGGCTATCCTCTCTATTGGCCATGCAGGTAATTTTGTTATTCAGGCACGTAAAACCTTGATTACCGAGGGTATAGAGCCTGCTCATTTCGACATGCGTTTCTTAAAACCGCTCGACGAAGAATTGCTTCATCAGGTGTTGCAACAATATCCCGTGATTATAACGGTAGAAGATGCAGCACGCATTGGCGGACTGGGCAGCGCAGTGGCCGAATTTATGGCATTAAATGGCTACCATAACCAGCTGCATATCCTCGGTATTCCCGACAGAGTGGTGCATCATGGCAAGCCAGCAGAACTTCATCACGAATGTGGATATGATGCTGAAGGCATAGCTGCTACCGTGCGCAAAGCTTTACATGAAAAGGTGATCATCAGCACCACTTCTCATGCTGGTTAAACAAACTAAAAAGCCGACCTTAAAAGCCGGCTTTGCAACAGGGTAGATGCGCTAATCCCCTTTTAGCTGTGTACAAATTCTACCGCGCATTGGATCTGGACTTCATCGCTCACCACAGCGCCCCCAGTTTCGAGCAACATATTCCATTTTAATCCAAATTCTTTACGATTAATTTTCCCCGTCACTACAAAACCTGCCCGAGTATTGCCCCACGGATCCTTAACCATGCCTCCATATTCAACCTTGAGCTTAATGGGCTGAGTTACATCGCGAATGGTGAGCTGCCCTTCTAATTCAAACTCCTGGTCTTGAACCTTTTTAAAATGAGTAGATACAAATCGAATCTGCGGATATTTTTCCGCATTAAAAAAATCGTCGGAGCGCAAATGATTATCGCGATCGGGTACACCGGTGTTTACGCTGGCTGCATCCACCACAAATTCTATTTTAGCTGTTTCCAGCTGATCTCCTTCGGTTTCTACCGTTCCATCAAATTTCTCAAACTTACCCGTTACGGTTGAAATTACCATGTGGCGCACTTTAAACAAGATTTCAGAGTGCGCAGGATCTACCTTCCAAATGGTTTTGGTTGCTGTTTCTGCCATAGTTGTACGTTTTAAATGTGAAAAAATTTCTCGAAGTTATCTATTTTATTTGTTACAACAAATTTTGTGCAAGAAAATTTATTTTTTATCAAGTCAGACTACATTACTCGGGTAGTGATGAGGCTAAACGGGGTGTAGGTTGTAGATTTTCGAGGATAAAGTTGTTATATCCTTCGCCAACAAGCATGCCGATCACTCCTTGTTGAACCAGCTCGAGGATGGCCAAAAACAAAAAGATGGCATGCATGCGGTTTTCGAAATACTCAAATAGGCGCGCAAATGGCAGGGTGCGGTGGCGTGACACGAGTTGTACCATAAACTCGCGGGAGTTTTCCATCGTGTAGGAATAGCGCGTCACTACATGTTGGGGGTTGGAGATCCGTTGCTCGAGCCGAATCAGCGCTTTTTGATAGGCTTTCATGAGCTTAAATAGCGTGAGTGTTTGCACTTCGGTACCTTCAGCCATGGTTTCACCCACGAGCTCTAAATCGCGCAAAATATTTCCCCGTTTCACTTGCTGCTGATGCTCTGCTTCTAGCTGCGAAAGCTCTACAGCCACTTGTTTGTATTTTTTATATGCCAGAATCTTATCTACGAGTTCTTGCCGAGGATCAATCTCCTGCCCTTGCTCATCTAATTCCCTTCGCGGTAGCAACATCTTGGCCTTAATGCGCATAAGAGTAGAAACAAACAAAATAAATTCACTAGCCAGCTCAATATTGAGGGTTTCCATTTGATGGATATAATCCAAAAAGTCGTTCAGCAATTTATGGATAGGGATATCATAAATATCAATTTCATCCCGTTCAATGAAAAACAATAACAGGTCGAAAGGTCCTTCAAAATGAGGCAAATGAATCGTATAGGTAATCCGTTCCGCCAAAACTCAATTTTTTACACCTGCTCAGCAAAGATAAACCTTACGAGTCGGGAATACGAGAAAACTTATAAGAAAAACCTATTCCCAAGATTTCTTTAAACTGCGTACGAGGGCCATACACCCCTTGCTTATTTTTCCAAATCCGCACATCATCATCATAAATTAACTCCGTATTTAAGTTTACCGTAATGAGTTGATTTACTTTTAAGGCGACTATAGAAATCCAATATACCTTGATGTTTTGGGGATTTTTGAGATAATTGGAAAATAAATCTAGCCGGGTATTCCAATTCACATTTGGCATTACCTCTTGGTTAAATTGAGCCGAGAGATATGCGCCCAGCTGATAGCTGGCCAGCTTGCTGCGTTGTACCAAAGTACGGGTACCATTGTCATGGTATTGATACACGGCACTGTCTACTCCGTAAGCGCCCAAATTGGCTAGCCTACGATCGGCTACTAGCGTAACTCTTGAGGTCATGGGTGAAAGAAACAAGGAAAAATGCTCGTTGTACTGAAAGTTAAAACCCAATGCCAACAAAACATAAGCGGGAGCGAAAGCATGCGAAATGACCGAATCGCTAGGATACAAGTACCCATTAGCAAATTGGCTACGTAAGTCAAACATTGCACCTGCGTACCACTTAGGAGAAAATCGATAGCCATATTTGCTAGACAAATCAAAATTATCATCGGTCTTGCGCATGCCCGTGCTGCTGGTTTTTTGCAGCCCGTAGGCCATGGTAAGTGCATTATCCCATCGGGCATTGCCTTTGCGATAGTTGGCAAATAAGCTTCCCATGCCGTTGATAGATAAAGAAAAAGGATCTCCCCCGGCAGCCCAATTTTGCAAACTACCTTGTGAAAGATTGAGATTGACTACTACGCCTTGTCGCCAACCCTCAAGTGTATCGAGTGGCTCACCAATTTTAGCTTTTTTAAAATAATCGATATCTGTTTTTAAGCGAGTGATATCTTGCTGTGCTTGAGCAGAAAAGCTAAAAAACAAAAAAATCAACATGATGTATTTCCACACACATAAACTGTTTGTCATACGACAAAGAAAAGAACTCCTTCACAGATAAAAAAATAATCACCCAATCGCTTAAATCAGCTCTTCGATTTAAGCAGATCACGAATTTCCGTGAGCAATTTCTCTTCATTAGATGGTATGGGTGGTGCTGATGAAGCTTGCGTGGTTTCTTGTTTTTTTCTATTTAATTTTTGCAATGCTCGAATAGCCAAAAAAATGAAAAAAGCAATAATTAAAAAATCAATGACAGATTGAATAAATGATCCATAATTAAGTGTATTAGCAGGCTTAATCAATTTGCCTGTGGCATCTAATTGCGCTGCCTGTAATACTATTTTTTTATCTGAAAAATTGACTCCCCCAGTGAGCACAGCCAATATAGGCATCAAGATATCATTTACAAATGAACTCACTATTTTCCCAAAGGCACCTCCAATGACTACTGCAATAGCCAAATCTATTACATTACCTTTTACAGCAAACTCTTTAAAGTCTTTCCAGATTGACATGGGGAAAATTTTAATAAAGATAATCAAGTTTTGTTACTACTAAATTGCTTTTGTGCTACCTCAGAAGTTACATACCTGAAAATATCCCACAAACACCGTATCCTAGCCAGTCTCTCGCGAAGCAAAATTTTATACTTTACCCACCCTTTCACGCCCTTAGCATCAAAAGCTTGCACTTGTATACCCATAAAGCGTGCAATGAATGCTGCTCGCGCATTATGAAAATGTTGAGATACTATGATTAATGAGGAAATATGCTGCGCCACACAAAATCGTAAAGAATACCAGGTACGCGATCCGTTTTCGTCAATGATAAATTTTTCTGGTACTACCCCCATTTTCATCAAGATATTTTTCATTTCTTCAGCCTGATTCAAACCCCTTGCACGCCTTGACCCACTAAGTATACAAATACTAGCTTTTTGAGCATCAAAAATCTTTTTAGCTGCCTGCAAACGATATTTAAAATAAGCATTAATATGTTGGCCTGCCCATTTTTTGGTACCTAATACCAATACATATTTGCAATATTGCAAATGTTCCACTTCTTTCACACAATATTTTTTCATCGTAAAAGAAATAAGCCGATACCATAATTCTATAAAAGCAACGCTTAGTAAAAAGCAAATCAACAAAACAATACCCATAAAGACATATTCATTTTGTTGAAGAATGAGCAATTCGGCGTGGATAGCGCAAATGCAGATGTGAAAGACAGTCATGCACAAGATAAGCAATCAGGTATTCTTTATACCAATTTTTATCTGCTGGTACAATCGTCCAAGGAATTTCTGGACTACATATATCGAATACTTCTTCATAGAAATGCAAGTAATCGTGCCATCGTTGTGCCTCTTTGATATCGGCATCGCTATATTTCCAGCGTTTTTTAGGATTGGAGATGCGTTCTTGCAATCGCTTAGCTTGTTCTTCTCGGGAAATATGTAAATAAAATTTCAAAATCGCCGTTTGGTGGTCTTGTAACAATTGTTCAAAATGATTGATATGCTGCATGCGCAAATGAGCCGTTTTATCGGTAATAAGACCGTGTACACGGGTAATAAGCACATCCTCGTAATGAGATCGATTGAAAATATGCATCATGCCTTTCGCTGGAGCATGCGCATGAATGCGCCACAAAAAATCATGTGCTGCTTCTTGTGGAGTGGGCACCTTAAAAGAAGTTACCCGAACACCTTGAGGATTAATGTGATTAAACACATGCCGAATAGCCCCATCCTTGCCGCTAGCATCCATACCTTGCAAGATAATGAGCACACTATGCTTAGCCTCAGCATAGAGAATATTTTGTAAATCGGCAATAGCTCTTTTAAGCTTCTTGGTTTCTTTTTTTATTTTTTGCTTTTCCGCATCTGCGGGCGGTTGAGTGGAGATAGAAGCAAGCTTAACGATAGACATGAGGAATTCATTGAAATGAATCCTCAATGTAGCATTTTCAGCGAATTCTTGCAAGGGAAGATATCACACAGCCATGATTTCTTTTTCTTTGGCTGCGCAATATTTATCGACTAGCGTGATGAATTTATTGGTTAATTGCTGGATTTCTTCTTCCGAATCTTTTGCTTGATCTTCACTGAGGCCATTTTTTTGCAATTTCTTTACTTCTTCAATAGCCTCGCGACGAATATTGCGAATAGCAATCTTGGCCTGTTCGCCCTCGGCATTGACTCGCTTCACCAAATCTCTACGCCTTTCTTCCGTAAGCGGAGGCAAAAAAATGCGAATCATTTGTCCATCATTTTGCGGGTTAAAACCCAGATTGGCAGAGATGATGGCTTTCTCGATCACAGGCACCATTTGTTTCTCCCAAGGTTGCACCACAATAGTACGGGCATCTGTTGCCGTGATATTGGCTACCTGATGCAGGGGTACCATGGAGCCATAATATTCCACCTGAACGCCTTCTAGCATCTGTGGGTTGGCCTTGCCTGCTCGAATCTTCACCAGTTCCGATTCGAGGTGCTGAATGGCTTTTTGCATTTTTTCACCAGCATCTTCTATGATGAGTGTGAGTTCTTCTTCCATAGAACGATTTTGGGATGTGCAAACCTACAGGAATTTGTCATATTCGCAAAGTTGACCCATCAAAAAATCAAGCCGTCAAGCCTTCTGGCTTAAAATTTTCTTTTACTTTTGATGCGTAAAAATAAATCAACACCATATGGCTTCACTCACTGAAATTGCTGCACAGATTCGTAGAGATATTATTCGAATGGTGTATCTAGCTCAAAGTGGCCATCCTGGCGGTTCACTGGGATGTACAGAATTTTTCACAGCATTGTATTTCCAGGTGATGAAGCATAACCCAGATTTTACGATGGCGGGGGTCGACGAAGATATCTTCATTCTTTCCAATGGACATATCTCGCCAGTGTACTACAGTACACTGGCTCGCGCTGGTTACTTTCCCCTCAAAGAGCTCTATACTTTTCGCAAAATCAATTCTCGCCTACAAGGCCATCCTACCACTCACGAGCACCTGCCTGGCGTGCGCATCAGTACTGGCTCGCTAGGGCAAGGCATGAGCGTAGCTATTGGTGCCGCCTTAGGTAAAAAATTGAGTGGAGATAAACGCTGGGTATTTTCTCTGCACGGTGATGGTGAACTGGAAGAAGGCCAATGCTGGGAAGCTATTCTCTTTGCTGCTCACCATCGGGTCGACAACCTCATCGCAACGGTCGACTGGAACGGTCAACAGATTGACGGCCCTACCAGCGAAGTGGCAGGATTGGGCAACCTGGTCATAAAATTTCAAGCTTTTGGCTGGGAAACACTCGAACTGATGGATGGCAATAACCTTGATCAAGTCATTGACACACTCGAAAAAGCCAAATCTCTCACAGGTAAAGGTAAGCCCGTAGCTATACTCATGCATACCGTTATGGGTAAGGGTGTCGATTTCATGGAAAATAACCACGAATGGCACGGTACAGCCCCCAACGAGGAACAATTTAAACGTGCAATGGCTCAACTTCCTGAAACTTCACTGGGCGACTTCTAAGCCCGTAGCGATTTCAGGTCGAGCTCTTGACGCCCGGCACGATGAGCTGGCAAATAAGAGGCCAAGGCAGCAATAATCACCACTGTGATGATTACCAATAAAAAATCTTCAGCTTTCAAACTCACGGGATAAGCATCTATCACAAATGAATGCCCCCCCAGCTTAATCCAACCATAACGCTGCTGACCTAAGCACAAGACCAAAGCAATACACACCCCTAGTAGTGTTCCTGTAAAAGCTATCCATAATCCTTCGGCCAGAAAAATGCGCTGAATCAAGCCATTGGTAGCTCCCATAGCCCGAAGAATAGCAATATCGTGTTGCTTATCGATCACCAACATCGAAAGTGCACCAATCATGTTGAAAGCAGCAATCACGAGGATAAAACTCAACAGCGCATATACCACCCATTTCTCTGTTTGCATGACCTGATAAAGCGTTTCATTTTGCTGGTAGCGCGTCTTCACCACTACATCTGAACCCAGAATTTGGCTCACCCGTCGCTGAATATCCGATAATTGCGCACCGGGATAGACGGCTATTTCCAATGCAGAGACCGCTCCTGGAGGCCATAACAACAGCTGCCTCACCTCATCTATCCGAGTGATCACATATCGATCATCAAACTCTTCTTGGATGGCAAATACCCCTTGTGGAATCAGGCTCCCCACACGCAAAGCCTGCTCAGGATTGAGAAAAGTTTGCACCTGTGGATTGGGCACATATACCATCAAAGGATAAATAGGATTTTGCAAATCTACACCTAATGCCGATTCTATGCCGATCCCGATGACTGCTCCAGGAATCTCGGCCGAACCCAATGCATATTCCCCACGCACAATTTTGTCTTTTAACCCCGTCACCCGCACCCACGCAGTATCTACTCCTTTCACAATGGCTACCATTTGCCGATTATTATAGCTGATGCTGGCCTTAGTTTCAATTGTTTGGCTAACAGCCTTTACGCTCGGTAGATTCCTAATGTGCTGCAATTGTGCCGCTTGTACTATAAACTTTGGCCCTCGTGCAGGCTCTACCCGAATGGCCGGATAAAACGAGGAGTAAAGCGATTTCACCAAATCTTCAAACCCATTGAATACGCTCAATACCACAATCAATGCCGATGTGCCCACGGCAATGGCCAGCACACTCACCCAGGAAATGATATGAATCGCCTGTGTGGACTTACGCCCCCAAAAATAACGCTGAGCAAACCGGATAATCATGCCTGCCTGCGCCATCAGCTCTGAGAAGGCTTATCGTTTTCGTGGAGCTTTTTGAAAATCTCTTCCAGCCGAAATACCTGCTCCAATGTATCGTCGCGAAAAAATCGCAATTCGGGCATGCGACGCAGCTGGTTTTTGATGCGCGAAGACAACTGTTTTTTAATTTCCCACTTACGTTCTTGTATGCGGGTAAGCATTTGCTCGGGATCGGGTATTTGATAAAAGCTCAGATAGACGCGTGCTTCTAGCAAATCGGGCGTCATTTTTACCTGAGAAATCGAAATCATTCCGCCTTGAAAAATATTCAACCCTTCACGTTGAAAAATATCACTTAGCTCCTCTTGAATGAGCCGAGCTACTTGCTTTTGTCGTTTAGATTCTTGCATGATCAATGGAGTTTTACCCAAAACAAGCTTCTACTTAATCGCGAGTTTACTCGTAAATTTACGTTGTTTTTTTCAGGATCTAAGCATATTTAAGCCCGCGTTTTCTATGTATTGGCTGGTTATGCCCGTTTAGGTCTCATGGGGAAAGCCCTGTTTGCATAAAATGGCTATTGCATGAAAAATCTTTTCTGGGTATTTCGGTATTTAAAAAAACATATCCAAGGGATTGTCTTGTATTTTTTATTCAATCTACTGGCCATAGTGTTTTCACTGGTTTCGCTTACTATGTTAATTCCCTTTCTGTCGCTCATCTTTGGGAAAACACAACCCGTGCACATAAAGCCGGCCTTTCATTTGTCGTCTTCCGGGCTCATCGAACTATTTAACTATTACCTTACTCAAGTGATTGATGCATACGGCAAATCATATGCTATTGGAGTCATTTGCTTAGTGGTAATCGTGGCTATCTTGTTGAAAAATCTGTTTACCTACGCAGCTACGTTTATCAGCACCCCCATTCGCAATGGTATTCTAATGGATATTCGGCGCGATTTATTTAATCATGTGATTGCATTGCCGATAGGGTATTTTTCGGAAGAAAAAAAGGCCGATATCCTCAGCCGGATGACTAACGACGTGCAAGAAATTGAAGTGTCGATCATCAGTTTTCTCGAAAGTGCTTTCCGTGATCCTTTTACGGTGCTGATTTATTTCTTCACCTTACTGGTTTTAAGTCCACAACTTACTTTGTTTCTCGTGGTTTTGCTGCCTCTAGCAGGGCTTATCATTGGGCGCATTAGTAAGTCGCTCAAACGCCATTCAAATGCAGGCCAGGAAAGGTTGAGCAATTTGCTATCGATTATGGATGAAACCATTACGGGATTGCGCATCTTAAAAGCTTTTAATGCAGAGCGACAGCAGCAACTGAGGTTTCAACAGGAAAACCATCAATTGTTTCGGATTAAGAATCGCATCAATTGGCGACGCGATCTGGCTTCTCCGTTATCTGAATTCCTCGGGGTGGTCGTTTTGTGTGTAGTACTGTTTTTTGGTGGGCGGCTTGCCCTATCGTCTCCACCCGTGGTGAGTGCCGATGTGTTTATTGCCTACATCGCCATCTTTTCGCAGATCATCAACCCCCTGAAATCATTTTCCACTACTTCCTACAATATCCAAAAAGGGCGAGCTAGCGCAGAGCGGATTCAACAAATTTTGTCCGCTCCCATCTATGTTACTGAAAAGCCCAATGCACTCCCCATTGATCGTTTTGAACATGCTATTGAATTTCGGAACGTGAGTTTTCGCTATCGAGACCAATGGGTATTGCAACAAGTTTCTTTAAAAATTGAAAAAGGCAAAACTATTGCCATCGTAGGAGCTTCGGGCGCCGGCAAATCGACCCTGGTGGATTTGATCCCACGTTTTCACGATGTGACTGAAGGAGAAATTCTTATCGATGGGATTAACATCAAGGAATATCGCTTGTATGATTTGCGTAAGTTGATGGGTATTGTCACCCAAGAGCCTATCTTGTTTAATGATACGATAGCCAACAACATCGCTTTGGGAGCCAATAGGGAGGTTACTCCTGAAGAAATCGTTGCTGCTGCTCGAGTAGCCAATGCTCATACCTTTATCATGCAAAAAGAACAAGGTTATGAAACCAATGTAGGCGATAGGGGGATTAAGCTCAGTGGTGGAGAAAAGCAACGAATCACTATTGCGCGGGCTGTATTGAAAAACCCTCCCATTCTTATCTTAGACGAAGCTACCTCTTCGCTAGACACAGAAAGTGAGCGGCTGGTACAAGAAGCTATTCAGCGACTCATGAAAAACCGCACCAGCATTATTGTAGCGCATCGGCTTTCCACCATTCAGCATGCCGATGAGATTTATGTACTCAGCAATGGGCGCGTCGTGGAGCATGGTTCACACGAAGAGCTTATGGCATTGAATGGTACTTATCGGAGGCTCATTCGCATGCAACAGATTAGCATTCCCGCTAGTTGATCAGCTACCTTTACTCAAGGCTTTTTTGGCTTCAATGCTCAGCGTTGCATGAGGAACGGCACGTAGCCGAGCCTTATCGATGAGCTTACCGGTAACTCGGCAGATGCCATAAGTTTTATTTTCGATGCGCACTAAGGCTTTTTCCAGATGGTCGATAAATTTGATTTGACGACTAGCCATTTGGTTGAGCTGTTCGCGTTCCAAGGTGCCAGAGCCATCTTCGATGCTCATGTATTTGTTTTCCGTGTCTTCAGTACCCATTTCGTCTTTACGGGTAATCAATCCCTGCAGATAAGCTAATTCCTGGCGTGCAGCTTCTAGCTTCTTGAGAATTATTTCTTTGAATTCCTGCAATTCGGCATCGCTGTAGCGATATACGGGACCCGTGTGTTGTCCGGGCTGATCGAGTACCGATTTTTCAAATTCTGGTTGATACACGATCTCGGCGCGATTGTCCGATGGTTGGGTGGTTGCAGGTTTCGGCTTAGAGCTCCCTGCAGCTGCAGCTTGTGGTTGGGTTTTGGTAGATTTAGATTTTTCTGTATGAGTGGTTCCAGCCTTGGCAGAAGCAGCTTTAGTGCTTTTCTCAGCAGCCTTGTGGGAAGCTGAGGTTGCTTTAGTTTTGACTGTAGAGGCAGTGTTTGCACGGGTAGATGTGGATTTGGTTTTTTCGTCTTTTTTGTTACCACGTGCTGTGGCCGCCTTTGCGGTAGTAACCGAAACCTTTTTAGTAGTTGTTTCGGATTTCTTTGTGGGTGTGGTTTGTGTTTGTTGAGCTGTTTTTTTCCGAGTTGCCATGGCTTATCGGGTTTTTTGAATGTGAACGGTTAAGGGTACTTCATCGACTTCTATCGTACTGCCATTCTGAATTTGAGGAACGAGATCGAGCTGGTCTGCCAAAATTTCGGTGCAAATATACTTATAAAGATAGGAATCGTTAATTACAGGTCGAATAAGTGCATGATCGGCTATTTGCACATGGATGCGGTCGGTTACTTCTAATCCAGATTCCTTACGCAGCCGCTGGATGCGGTTGACCAACTCACGGGCATGGCCTTCATTTTCCAGCTCTGGCGTTACGGTGATATCGAGCGCAACCGTTAGATTGCCTTTGTTGGCCGTTATCCAACCCGGAATATCTTCAGGAAATATTTCTACTTCTTCGGGCAAGATTTGAACGGTGGTTTCGGGAGTTTCTCCTGGCTGGGCCATGCGCTCTCCCACAAATTTCAACTCGAGAGGTTGGCCTTGTTTGAGTGCTAGAATAGCAGGCTGTTCAATTGTTTGCAGGTATTCGTTAACCACTTTCATCTTCTTGCCCAGCTTGCTTCCTAAGGCCTTAAAATTGGGTTTAACCCGATAGCGGATTCCTGCTTCGGTAACATATTCCACGGCTTTGACATTCACTTCTGCTTTAATCAGCTCTTCTACGGCTTGCAAGCGGTTTTTCATTTGCTCGTTGACTACAGGTATAAGCACTTTACGCAAAGGCTGGCGCACCTTGATATTTACCTTTTTGCGCAGAGAAAGAATAAGGGAGGTGATGTCTTGCGCTAATTGCATTTGTGCTTCTAGCTCGGGCTGACTCAGCGTGCTATTGGGCTGTGGAAAATCGGCCAGATGCACCGATGAAACCTGCAAACGCTTTGTGACGGCATTGAGATTACGGAACAACCAATCGGCAAAAAATGGGGCAATGGGCGCCATCAACAAGGATATCGTTTCCAAACATTCGTATAAGGTTTGATAAGCCGACTCTTTGTCGCGTGCATCGCTCAGCTGGCCATTATCGCTAAGTCGCAAAGGACTCCAAAACCTACGCCGATTTAGGCGTACATACCAATTGCTTAGTTGTTCGATCACAAAATCTTCGATGTACCTTCCGGCTAAAGTAGGTTCATAATCGTCAAACGCTTCATTGACGCGACTTACCAGGGTATTCAGTGCCGAAATCACCCACTGATCAATGATTGGGCGCTCGTGGATAGGTACCGGCTGACTGGAATAGGTGAAACCATCGATATTGGCATAAAGTGCAAAAAACTGATAGGTATTGTATAGAGTGCCGAAGAATTTACGCTGGGCTTCCCGAATGCCCTCCACGTCGAAGCGAAGATTTTCCCAAGGAGAGGCATTGGTGATGAGATACCAGCGAGTAGCGTCGGCCCCATAGGTGCGTATGGTATCAAAGGGATCTACTACATTGCCCAGGCGCTTGCTCATCTTGTTGCCGTGCTTGTCGAGCACCAGTCCGTTCGACACAACTGTTTTGAAGGCAAGTCCAGGATAACGAGTATCATCAGCTGAGAAGCCTTGCCTACGAAGTTCTTCTTGAATCTCTTCTTTCAGTAAGGCGCTGATGGCATGCAAGGTGTAAAACCAACCACGCGTTTGGTCAACGCCTTCGCAAATAAAATCGGCTGGGTAATTCTGGGCAAATGTATCGACCTGTTCAAATGGGAAATGCCATTGAGCAAAAGGCATGGCGCCGCTATCGAACCACACATCTACCAGATCGGGCACACGATACATGGGTTTACCGCTATCGCTAAGCAATACCATTTCGTCGACATCAGGCTTATGGAGGTCAAACACGGCATCGGGTTGGAGGTATTCTGCTTTGTTAAAGGCAGCAGCCTTTTGGAGCTCAGTTTTCAACTCGGCTATAGAGCCAATACATTTTTCTTCCGTGCCATCGGCTGTACGCCAGATAGGCAGAGGTGTGCCCCAGAAACGGCTACGGCTCAGGTTCCAATCTACAATGTTTTCCAACCAATTGCCAAAACGCCCTTCTCCTGTGCTGGCCGGTTTCCAACGAATTTGTTTATTGAGAGCTACCATGCGGTCGCGAAAAGCAGTAGTTCGGATAAACCAGGCTTGCAGGGGATAATACAGCACAGGTTTATCGGTGCGCCAGCAATGGGGATAGTTGTGTTCATATTTTTCGATTCGAAAGGCTAGTCCGCGCACTTTTAGCCAATTACATAGATCCACATTTACATCTTGATAATGGGGATCGTCTTTATAATTTTTTACATATCGACCACTAAATTCCCCTAAACCATCGATGAATTTGCCTTCTTTATCCACCAATATTAAGATGCCCAGCCCATATTGCTTGCCTACACGAAAGTCGTCGGCTCCAAAAGCCGGTGCGGTATGTACAATACCTGTACCTTCTTCTGTGGTCACGAAATCGCCCGTTACGATACGAAATGGGTCGCCTTCGATATGCTCAGGGCGATTGGCTTCGAAAGGCATGAGTTGTTTGTAGTAAAGACCTTGGAGGGTTTGGCCTTTTAGGGTGAGCAGTTCTACCCAAGGTGATTTAATTTTGCGATGATTATCGAGCACAAGAGGCGACGATTCAATAGTTTCGGAATCTGGAGTAGCAAAATATTCCCCTATTTTTTCTTTTGCCAAGATCACATGTATAATCTCTTGAGTGTAGGGATGTCGTGTGCGGATAACACTATAGGTAAAATCAGGACCTACGGTCAAACCTAAGTTGGCCGGCAAGGTCCAGGGAGTGGTTGTCCAGGCCAGGCAAAATACTTGTTCCTGTTCGAGTGGAAAATTTACTTGATGTTGCTCACGATAGGTGGTGATAGCCTGCATAATTTGTTGCCAAGCAGGATGAGAAAGATTACGTTCATCCTGGGAGTTGATGCGAAACATGGCCACTACGCTGGCGTCTTTGACCAGCTTGTAGGTACCGGGTTGGTTGAGCTCGTGTGAGCTGAGACCTGTACCTGCAGCAGGAGAATAAGGCTGAATGCTAATGCTTTCATAAAGCAAGCCTTTTTCGTACAACTTTTTCAGCAGCCACCATAGGGTTTCTATATAGGTATTGTCGAACGTGATGTAGGGATGTTCCAAATCCACCCAGTATCCCATTTGCCGGGTGAGTTGTTCCCATTTGTCTTTGTACCGCAGCACGGCTTCCCGGCATCTGCGGTTATATTCAGCAACAGATATCTTTTTCCCAATATCGGCTTTTGAAATGCCCAATTCCTGTTCTACTCCCAATTCTACGGGCAACCCATGTGTATCCCAACCGCTTTTGCGCTTCACCTGAAAGCCTTTCATGGTTCGGTAACGGCATACCAGGTCTTTGAGCGTACGTGAGATCACATGATGTATGCCGGGCAAGCCATTTGCTGAAGGAGGCCCTTCGTAAAACACAAAGGCAGGCCTGCCTTCACGCTGCATCACGCTTTGCTCAAATGTTTTTTCCTGTTCCCATTGTTGCAAAATTTCCCGTTCAAATGCAGGGAGATTGAGTTGAGTGTATTCTGGATATCGCTTGGCTGTATCCATATCGATTGGGTAAAACTTCCTAAAAAATGTTTGCAAAGATACAACAAAAGCCTGTCAAGCCTGGTCTTTATGGATAGAAATAAACATCCGCCCCAAAGCATTGAGACGGATGCAGGAGAACAGCATGAGCTAATAGAGCTAAATCTTTTACAAAGCTAATAGCCAACCGAACAATTCATTTGCGCGGATGCGGAAAATGCTTTTGCCGGATCGGAAATTTTTTAGCGAATCAATTCACAGGGCTTTAATCCAGTGTACTTTTTAAAGGCCGTACTGAAATGGGAAATACTTGAATATCCCATTTGAGCGGCTACCGCAGATACACTCATACCCTGTTCATAAAGCAACTGGCGAGCCTTTTCCATGCGCTCCCGTTGGAAATAATCGTAAATGGTGGTTCCAAAAATTTCTTTAAAGCCTTTTTTTAGATAGCATTCATTCATTGCCACTTTCCGAGAAAGCTCACGAATGGTCAGGGGCTCGTCGAGATGTTGCAACATGATGTCTCTGGCTTGGTAAATTTTTTCGCGATCTTCGGGGTGGGTGAGAAATCTAGAACGGGTTTTCTTATGTACAGGTTTTTGGTGCATCTGTTCACGTGAAACCACCAACAGTTCTAAAGCTTTACTCTGCACATAAAGACGCTCGTCTAACCCCTGATAAGGATGATGCAGCAAATGGTTAAGCAAGCTAATGATGCGATTATTCACCTGCACAGGTTTCCAGACCACGGCATGATGACTGGCAGAAACAGGCCATTCGGCTAGCCAGTCGAGCTCACGTGAGCAGAAAAAGGTAGAAGAAAAAGCGATAGTAATAATCTCAACCGTGGACTGGCTTTGCAAACACTCATCCTCCTGGTGAGCATAAGCACAAAGTGTGGCCTTACAGTTTGCAAGTGCACAGTAACGCTTACCAGGAATGCAATATTTCAATTCTAAAGCTAGTTGTTGCGTATCCTGATTTAAGTGGTATACAAAAGCTGCCGCTTCCATTGGATCATCGCTGGCCCAGAGATAACGGCTTACTTGAATTCGGATATCATCACCCGCTAATAATTCCCTTTCTGAAAGCCTTTCTAAGCGAAGATCGGCCAACGGCTTGTGGTGGATATATTGAAAAAAAGCTAATTCCTGATTCATGATTTGCAAAGATATTAATAAAGTTGCTAGATACGCACAAATGGCTGAAAATGCAGCATTTTCGCCCATTATTATGTACCTTTGTCCTTTTGTAAAAACCTCTTCTTTTCCATATGGTCACAGATAACCAACCTGTTGTTCTGCCAACTGCTCAACAATATACCGCCGAAAGCATTCAGATCTTAGAAGGCCTGGAGGCTGTACGTAAACGGCCTGCCATGTATATCGGTGATATTAGTAGCAAAGGGCTACATCACCTGGTCTACGAAGTTGTAGATAACTCCATCGACGAAGCATTGGCTGGATTTTGCACACACATCAAAGTTGTCATCCATGCCGATAATTCCATTACTGTTGAAGATAACGGACGTGGCATCCCCACTGATATTCATCCCAAGGATGGACGCTCTGGGCTGGAAATTGTGATGACGGTTTTGCATGCGGGGGGAAAATTCGATAAAAACACCTATAAAGTTTCTGGTGGGCTGCACGGTGTGGGAGTAAGTTGCGTGAATGCCCTGTCGGAAAAGCTTCATGTGCTCGTTCACCGCGATGGAAAAGTATTTGAACAGGAATACGCTCGAGGTGTTCCGCTATACCCCGTTAGAGTGATTGGCACCACAGAACATACGGGTACCATTATTCATTTCAAACCCGATCCCACCATATTCACTGTACTCACATTCAACCGTGAGGTTTTAGCTACCCGTTTAGAAGAGCTGGCTTATCTGAACAAAGGGGTGCGAATTGAACTGATAGATGAGCGTGAGACAGACGATGCTGGGCAACATACCTACCGAGAAGAATTTTATTCTGAAGGGGGCTTACAAGAGTTTTTGCTCATGCATGAAAGTAAAGCGGGCAGAAATTTGCTCACTTCTCCTCCCATCTATGTAAACAGTTTCGACGAATCCAACTACATCTCCGTAGAAGTAGCTATGGCCTACAACGATTCTTATGGCGAACACTTGTTTTCCTACGTAAACAATATTAACACGATCGAGGGAGGTACTCATGTGGCGGGGTTTCGGAGAGCCATTACGCGAGTGATCAAAGCCTACGGCGATAAAAATAAGTTGTTTGAAAAGGCTAAAGTTGATGTCACCGGCGATGATTTCCGAGACGGACTCAGTGCGGTGATTTCTGTGAAAGTACCAGAGCCCCAATTTGAAGGTCAAACCAAAACCAAGTTGGGCAATACGGAAGTAATGGGAGTAGTTGATAGTGCCGTAGGAGCCACGCTGGAAGCATATTTAGAAGAACACCCCCGTGAAGCCCGCCGCATCATTGATAAAGTACTCACCTCGGCAATGGCACGCGTTGCTGCACGAAATGCACGCGAAAAAGTGCAACGTAAAGGTGTGCTCACTGGTAGTGGACTGCCCGGTAAATTGGCCGATTGTTCGGATACCGATCCTGAACGTTGCGAATTGTTCCTTGTAGAAGGCGACTCGGCAGGCGGCACCGCTAAGCAAGGTCGCGACCGTAGCTTCCAGGCCATCTTACCTTTGCGCGGTAAAATCTTAAACGTAGAAAAGGCTGCCGAACACAAAATCTACGACAACGAAGAAATCAAAAATATCTTCACCGCACTCGGCGTTACCATTGGTACCGAAAACGATGATAAGGCCCTCAACCTATCTAAACTGCGCTACCACAAGCTTATCATCATGACAGATGCCGATGTCGATGGCAGTCATATTGCTACCCTTATCCTCACCTTCTTGTTTCGCTATATGAAAGAACTCGTTGAACAAGGTTATGTGTACATTGCCCAGCCACCCTTATATCTCATTAAGAAAGGAAATGAACACGTATACGCCTGGACAGAAGAAGAACGTAAAAAAGCCGTAGAACGCCTTGGTGGCGGTAAAGAAGGCTCCGTAACGGTGCAACGCTACAAAGGTTTGGGTGAAATGAATGCCGAGCAACTCTGGGAAACTACTATGAACCCAGCCACACGCACCCTGAAACAAGTAACTTTAGAAAGCGCTGCGGAAGCCGATCGAATCTTTTCTATGCTGATGGGTGAAGATGTTCAACCGCGTAGGGAATTTATTGAAAAACATGCCCGCTACGCTAATTTAGACATATAAGCTCTACACCAAGCATTCACTATACCATACTTCAGCCAGTACATGGCTACTGATGAATGCCAAAAGCATAAATCGTTTGGCTGGTAAAAATTTCCCCAGGATTTAACAGAGTACTTGGAAAGTTGGGGTGGTTGGGCGAATCCGGAAAATGTTGTGTTTCCAAACAAAAAGCCGATCGACGCACATAAGGCTTCCCCGCAAGGCCCTTGTGGCTACCATCTAGAAAGTTACCACTGTAAAACTGCACGCCAGGCTGAGTGGTGTACACCTTCATTTCAATACCCGTTACAGGCGAATAAGCCACAGCAGCCAAACTCAGGCTATCGGGCGCAGGCTTGTTGAGCACAAAATTATGATCATAGCCATGACCGTATTGCAGCTGAATAAAAGGTGAATCAATGCGTTGGCCTATAGGCATGGGCTTAGTAAAATCGAGCGGAGTGCCTGCTACAGGCGCTATCTCACCAGTTGGAATCAGCGTACTATCGATGGGGGTATAATGATCGGCTAATAATTGCAATACCGTATTGCCAATGGAAGGATACCCTTCGCCAGAAAGATTAAAATAAGCATGATTGGTGAGATTAAGCACCGTGGGCTTATCGGTAGTAGCTCGATAGCTAATTTCTAAAGCATTGCTATCAGTAACCGTATAGGTTACCTGTACGGTGAGTGTGCCGGGATAATTTTCTTCCCCATCAGGCGACACGTAGGTAAGTTCCAATACACTGTCCGACGGTTGACGGGCCTCCCATACCTTGCTGTCAAATCCATGATGGCCACCATGTAAACTGTTGGGGGGATTGTTGATGTAAAGCTGATAAGTCTTTCCATTGAGTGTAAAACGCCCCTTAGCAATACGATTACCATAACGACCAATGAGAGCACCCAGATAGGTACTGCTATCCGATAGATAATCTTTTATGCTTGGATAACCCAACACCACATCTGCGGGCTGCCCGCTACTATCGGGCACTACCAAACTCACAATACGCCCACCGTAGTTAGTAATGGCTACAGCCATCCCTCGATGATTTTCCAAATAATATATCCGTACTTCTTTCCCATCCACCGTATCGGCAAAGGCCGTAGAGTCGGGCAATAAATGTTCCATAATCAATGAGTCAATTGAATAACTAGGTTGCTTGGCTGAATGTGTCGACTGCTTGCATGAAAAAGCGGCTACAAGCAAAAATAATGTAAGAATTACATTTAATCGTGTAACCATAAAAAATAATTATGCACTAAAATTAATAACCGATTTTGGCATTACCAAATAGATGATTTAACTTTTCCAATTTAAAGTTGAATCACCAGGCTTATGCATGATAAAGCTTTCACTACGCTGGTTATTGGTGCCTCTCCAAATCCTTCACGATACAGCTATTTGGCCGTGATGCGTCTTCAAGAACATGGATATCCCGTTGTTGCTTTGGGTATTCATGAAGGGCAAATTGGGAAAATAGCTATTCAAACCCAATGGCCTAATATACCTATTCATACGGTAAGCATGTATCTACATCCTCGGCATCAATTTCAATATCAAGAAAAGCTCTTACAATCGCATCCAGCAAGAGTTATTTTTAATCCAGGGGCAGAAAACCCGGCATTAGCAGCTACCCTACAACAAGCGGGTATTGCTACTATCGAAGCTTGTACATTGGTGTTGCTTAGCACTCATCAGTTTGAACATGCTGGTTTAAACAATAGATCTAAATGATTAGTTAACAAAAACAAAACAAACAACACTGAAAATTTTATTTTAGATTAGCTCATTTATTCTTGAATCCAAATCTATATGCATTGGCGAAGATTTAATGGTGAACCCATCAAGCTTCCCATCAAAGAAGCGGTTCGCCAGGCCATCGAAAAAGAAACGGCCAAAGGATTTCACCTAAAAGTATGTATTGGTACAGACAGCCAGGTACGCGGTGATGAAACCGAATTTGCCACAGTGATTGTATTTCTTCGAGAAGGGCATGGTGGGTTTATGTTTATTCATAATGAAAAGACTCGCCAGCATTATTCCATTCGCGAACGGATGTTAGTAGAAGTAAGCAAGAGTATTGAGATAGCTTATGAGCTTTGCGACCTGTTTAACACCTACGATGTGGATATGGAAGTACATGCCGACATTAATACCAATCCGCATTTCAAAAGCAATGAGGCTTTGCGTGAAGCCATGGGCTATATTTTAGGTATGGGCTTTGCTTTTAAAGCCAAACCCGAAGCGTTTGCTAGTAGCTGCTGTGCAAATAAAATTGTCAACTAGGCAATCGCCTGAAAACGTATATTCCACTCCTGAATAAAGTCGAGCACTTCTTTTCTTCCCGTTTTCTTCACCGCAGAAGCCAAAAAATATTCGGGTAGCCTTTCCCAACGCTCTTGCATGTACTGCAAAAAATCATGAATATTTCGATGCACTACACGTTGTTTCTCTTTGTCGGTTTTGGTAAATATCAACACAAATGGGAGCTCCCAGTTGCCAAGCTGATCAGCAAAAGCCAGATCGGAAGCCTGAGGGGGAATAGAGCTATCGATCAGCAAAAAGGTATAAAGTAGATTAGAACGTTGGCGTAAATAATGACTGATGAGCTCTTCCCATTTTTTACGCTGTTGCATGGGTTGACGCGCATAACCATACCCTGGCAAATCGACTAGATACCAGCTTCCACGCCCTAGCTGCTGCAAAGGATCGGGCTGGCTTTCAATTAAATAATGATTGATGGTTTGCGTTTTGCCAGGCGTAGCACTGGTATGTGCCAGCCGACGACGGCCAGTAAGCATGTTAATAAATGAAGACTTCCCCACATTGGAACGCCCCACGAATGCATATTCTGGCAGCTGAGGCTTGGGAAGAGCACCGAAATCTGCACTACAACTGATTAACCGTGCCGAAAGAATTTCCATATCTGCGCCTATACATACATCAGACTTGCAATCTGAAGCCATAACTTTGTGCCCCATGCCGTTATCATCAAATAAACCTAAACAGCCTGTGGTTCCGTACAGCCACTCAAAGTTAAGCAAGAAAGCACAGGTGGCACAAATGTTCAACGAAATCGCCGGCCGGTACGACCTGCTCAACCGCTTGCTCTCTGCAGGTATCGATGTGCGTTGGCGCAAAAAAGCCATCCAATTGCTATCAGATGTACAACCTAAAATGATCTTAGATGTGGCTACTGGCACGGCCGATGTAGCACTTCTCTTGGCTAAAACATACCCACAGAGCACGATCATAGGAGTAGACATGGCCGAACACATGTTGCAGATTGGGGAAGAAAAAATTAGTCAAGCTCATTTGCAAAGCCGTGTGCAGCTCCAATTAGCCGATGCGGAAGCATTACCTTTCCCTGATCATCATTTTGATGCCGTGATAGTGGCTTTTGGCGCACGCAATTTTGAACATGTGGAAACAGGGCTTGCTGAAATGCTTCGGGTACTGAAGCCCGGCGGTAAAGCCGTGATCCTTGAATTTTCTCATCCTGAAAATTTTCTTATCAAACAATTATATGGCCTGTATTTTCGTTATATCACCCCAATGATAGGGAAATGGATAGCCCACCACCGCGAGGCATATGCCTATTTACCCGAGTCGGTTAGGGCATTCCCATATGGTCAAGACATGATGAATCTATTAACAAAAATTGGTTATCAACAGGTCACATGCAACAGGTACACGTTTGGCATTTGTTCGGCATACAGCGGCTACAAAAAACAGGTTTAACCATTGCAATAGGCTTAATCTTGAATAGCTTTCACCTGACCTCTTATGCCCAATTTTTCTCCAGCGATATCGATAATGCCGATTATTATTTTGGCATCACGCTTGGCTATGCAAACTCTACTTTCAATCTCGACCCTTCACCTTATTTCTTACAGCAAGATAGTATTCAAGTAGTACAACCGCTCAATAATGGTGGACTAACTATGGGCTTTCGAGCCACCATGCGGCTGACCGAACATGTGGATCTGCGTTTTAATCCTGCCTTGATTTTTACCGATCGCAATATCCAATACACCATCAAAGACTCTACTCAAGCCAATAAAAAAATTGAATCCGTTTTATTGAATTTCCCCTTACAAGCCGTACTTAACTCTGATCGATTTGGTCATTTCCGAGTATATGCATTTACTGGCTTACGTTTTGCCGATGATGTGAGTACCAATGCCACTGCTCGCAAAGCTGAAGATATGATTCAATTGTCGAAATACGATTTAGGATATGAATTGGGATTTGGCTTTCATATCTATTTTACCGCTTTCGTGCTCTCGCCAGAAGTAAAAATCAGCAATGGTTTTCGCAATATTTTCAAACCCACTCCTGGATTGATTTATTCAGATGTTATTCAACGTATGAAATCGCATATGGT
This sequence comes from Thermoflavifilum sp., assembly GCA_023511875.1. GTDB lineage: Bacteria > Bacteroidota > Bacteroidia > Chitinophagales > Chitinophagaceae > Thermoflavifilum. The sequence continues at coordinate 379,695 of JAIMAQ010000002.1, read as the reverse complement.
GGTATTCTCGCTCAACTTTGAATAAACTTCAGGGTCGATAGCGAGAATCAGTGAGCAATTTCTGGGCATCGTTGAGTTGCATGAGTTGTAATAAACTCACCTGAGGATGCTCACGCATATATTTGCGAACGATTTGCCAACCCACCCAACTACCAATATTGCCGGGCGATTCTTTGGGCATGCCTTGCGTGCTGGGACCTGGGCCAATGTAATGCATGACTTGCTGCATATCGCGCACATAAAGCAAATCATTTTGAATGAAATATTGCCAAATCATGCGTTCATTTTGTTTACACCAATTTAACTGCTGTTGGGTAAAGCCTATTTTTACACTATCGGGCGCATGGGGTAATATGGCATCTAAAAAGTAAAGTTGCTTACCTGCCTGCACCATCATGTCGAGTAAGCTGCCTTCCTGCTTAGGTGGATAAAGCTGCTGTTCTATCACTTTAAAACAATTGGGCACGATATATTCTGGTGAAAATTGATGAAGCATGTATGTGGGATAAGGATCGGCCACCTGTTGATAAAACGGATAATTTTCTCCTAAAAACATATCTAATCCAATCCCCAACACACTGTCGACCGTGACTGCACCAAAATTGTTTAACCCAGAATAAAAACTAACTACCCGAGGAATGGCATAATGAGGATAATAATATTTCAAGTATTGAAATCCTTGACGCAACTGATTTTCCAGCCAGCTTAGATCAGCAAAATGCTTATTGATAGTATCCTGTAATGCATGAATATCCTTAGACTGCAACATGGCTTTCACTTCGGTAAACAGCAATTGATTGGTATCACTATAGGGGCCATAATTCATAATTTGCTCAAAATATACTGGCATAAACACAGGATATTGTTTGTACAATGCTGCCAGCGCTTCATGTAGATGATGGGTATCGAGCGAAGTAAGTGCTTGATCAAAACGTTCAATTTTTATGGGTGGAACCTGAATGTGGGAAACATCGGGCAGGGGGCGCTTTTGCTGGTGCATGCAACCACTCAATAATATGGCCCCATATACCAGAAATGCTTTCCAGCCTGTATGTTTGGTCATATACGCGATCAACTTAAATGAATAGAGGCAAACTTATATATTTGACGGGTATGTCTATAGAAATTTTTGTTAAATCCATGCCATTGATTTCTCTTTCACCTTGCAGCAGCAGATATGTTATTTTTGCAGCTACCAGATGGGATTTTTTGGATGAAGATCACACTCGCACAACAGAACTACCATATTGGCAATTTTCATGACAACGTAGCCAAAATCATTGACGCCATTGAGCAGGCGCGTGCAGAAGAGGCTGATCTGGTGGTGTTTTCCGAACAATGTGTATGTGGTTATCCTGCTATGGATCTGCTCGAATTTGAAGACTTCATTGATCAATGTGAGTGGGCTATACAACAAATTTGTGCCCATACCGAGGACATAGGCGTGATTGTAGGCGCCCCTTCTCGAAATCCTTCTCCACAGGGCAAAAGACTGTTCAACAGTGCTTATCTGTTGTACAACAAGCAAATTCTCGATGTGGTACACAAAACCTTGCTTCCCACATACGACGTGTTTGACGAAAGCCGTTATTTTGAGCCTGCTAATAGCTGGCATGTAGTGCATTTCAAAGAAAAAAGAATCGCCCTTACCATTTGCGAAGATATTTGGAATGTAGAAGATCCTAAACTGTATCGGATATGTCCATTAGATATGTTGATGCCCCAACAACCCGATCTCATCATCAATATTTCGGCTTCCCCATTTGATTACGACCATGAGCAACAACGAATAGAAATCATCCGAAAAAATGTGCAACGCTATCACCTGCCATTAATTTATTGCAATGCAGTGGGTGCACAAACTACATTAATTTTCGATGGTGCATCGCTGGTATTCAATGCCAATGCTCATTTGGTGAAACATTTGCCTTCATTCCAGGAAGCCGTTGAAACGATATCACTGTATGAAATCGCCCAACAACCACCTATTTCCACAGAGCCACCCGCTTCTACACGCCAGCTGCGCCCTTCATTTCAAATCGAACGCATTCATCAAGCGCTGTTGTTGGGCATTCGAGATTATTTTTTAAAAATGGGATTAAGGCGTGCGGTAATTGGCTCTTCCGGTGGCATTGATAGCGCCGTAACTACTGCATTGGCTTGCGAAGCCTTAGGTCCCGATCGTGTATTATCGCTCATCATGCCCTCAGCATTTTCTTCTACACATTCTGTAGATGATGCTGTTGAGCTGAGCAGGCGTCTCGGTAATGCTTATCACATCTTACCCATCCACAATATCTACCAAAGCTTTTTGGATATCTTACATCCCTTGTTTCAAGGTCTTCCATTCAACGTGGCAGAAGAAAATATCCAATCGCGCATTCGGGGCACCTTGTTGATGGCTGCCGCCAATAAGCTTGACTATGTGCTGCTAAATACCTCCAACAAGAGTGAACTAGCTGTGGGCTACGGTACGCTATATGGCGATATGGCTGGCGGATTGAGCGTTTTGGGGGATGTATACAAGCTTCAAGTGTATGCTTTGGCACGTTATATCAACCGTAATCAAGAAATCATCCCCTCATCGATATTAGAAAAAGCTCCCTCAGCCGAGCTGCGGCCAGGACAGCGTGATACCGATAGCTTACCGCCATATGAACAACTCGATCCCATTTTATATCAGTACATCGAACAACACCAAACTATACCGCAAATCATCAAAATGGGATTCGACGAAAATCTGGTCAAACGAATTATTCCCTTAGTCAATCGCAATGAGTATAAACGACATCAGTTTTGTCCCATACTTCGTGTTTCTTCTAAAGCTTTTGGTACAGGAAGGCGTATTCCTATCGTTGGTAAGTATTGAATTTCACTGCTCTCGAGAAAGACCAAAACCATGCTTCACAAATGCAAATCCTACTTGAGCATGATATTCCATGGCATCAGGTACTGCTAGTTACTGCAACATCGTCGACTCCCAACTTTCGGTAAAATAAGCTCAATAAGTTTTTTACCCATACCCTTCACCTATTTTTGTTTAAAAAGCTATTTACCTATAGGCAATTTATCTTTACATGCACTATCCAACAGGATTATCCTGCCTAGCTATTGGGCTACTATGATGCCATCAGCTAGTTGCAAGTAATCCTTATTCTGAAAGAAATGCTGCTACATTTGGGCGAGCCGCTATCTTTGCAAAAACTTCACACATGCTGGCTATACAACTGATTAGGGAAAAAACAGATTGGGTAAAACAACGCCTTGCTGTCAAACATTTTGATCACCCAGAATGGATCGATGAAATCTTGCAGTTGGATGCTCAACGTCGCCAGCTGATTACCGAACAAGATCAATTGCAAAACTTACGAAATGCTGCCTCTCGCGAAATAGGTATGCTCTTAAGAACAGGGCAACATCAGCAAGCAGAAACCCAAAAAAAAGAAGTGATCCAGTTGAATACACAGATCGATGAACTGGAAAAACAACGCCAACAGATTGAGCAGCAGTTAGAGCACCTCTTGTTGCAAATACCTAATCTGCCCCATGAGAGCGTACCGATAGGAAAATCGGCCGACGATAATGTGGTAGTACGCCAGGGTGGAAAAATACCTACCCTTCCTGATAATGCCCTACCTCATTGGGATTTGTCTGTGCAATATGATCTGATTCACCTCGATCTAGGTACAAAGCTCACTGGTAGCGGGTTCCCCGTTTTTAAAAACCAAGGAGCTCGGCTGGAACGAGCCCTCATCCAATATTTCCTCGATTTTAATACCCGCGCAGGATATATCGAATATCTACCACCCTTGCTCGTGAACGAACACACGGCTTTTGGCACAGGCCAATTACCCGATAAAGAAGGGCAGATGTATTTCATTTCTGATGACCAGCTCTACCTAGTTCCCACTGCAGAAGTGCCTCTGACCAATATATATCGCGATACCATCTTATCACCAGAGCAACTGCCTATCAAACTCACTGCCTATACACCTTGCTTCCGTAGAGAAGCCGGCTCTTACGGTAAAGATGTACGAGGGCTAAACCGGGTGCACCAATTCGACAAAGTTGAGATTGTACAACTCGTGCATCCCGATCATTCCTACGAAGTGCTAGAAGAAATGGTTGTACATGTAGAAAATCTTTTGAAAACATTGGAATTGCCTTATCGTATCGTGAAGCTTTGCGGTGCCGATATGAGTTTTACTTCAGCCCTCACCTACGATTTCGAAGTATATAGCGCTGCTCAGCAACGCTGGCTAGAAGTAAGCTCTGTCTCTAATTTTGAAACTTTTCAGACCCAACGTATGAAAATTCGCTTTCGTGAAGGCAAGCAAACCCGACTCCTTCATTCGCTTAATGGTAGTTCGCTAGCACTCCCACGCATCGTTGCCGCATTGCTAGAAAACTATCAACAACCTAACGGTATTCATTTGCCCCAAGTATTACACCCATACTTTGGTGCAGACAAAATTTCTCCACCAGCCGATTGAGCAGATTTGCTAACTTAGGTGCATGCATTATTTCCTGTCGAACGGCGAAGAGTTAATCATTCGTGAACCTGTACCCGACGACGCGGCAGCCTTGCTGAGCTATTTTCAACAGGCCGTAAGAGATACCGAATTTCTCATGACCACCCCAACAGAAGCCAGCCAGCATACATTACGCTCTGAACAAGATTTTATTCGCAGCTTTCGAAATCACCCACACAACCTTTACCTGGTGGCTGTAGTGCAAGATCAAATTGTAGGCACCCTGAGCGTTACACAGGGTAATCGTAGTAAAATTGAGCACACAGCTGAGTTTGGAATAGCCGTGATTCGCGAATACTGGAATATGGGTATAGGCAGGCGTTTGATGACCCAAATGTTTCGCTGGCTTTCTCATCATCCGCAAATCCAATTGCTCTACTGCAAAGTGATGGCCAACAACGAAAAAGCCATCCACCTGTACCAATCATTTGGTTTCATGGAAGAAGGTCGATTGTCTCGCTTTCTACGGCAGCCTGGAGGGGAATATGTAGACCTGCTATATTTTACTAAATGGCTCAACCACGAGCCAAATGCACCACTTGCTGAATCTGTGTAATCAAATTGCCTGGAGCTATTCCCAACCAAATCAGTAAGATAAACAACACTAAGAAAGCCATCCCCGTAGAAATCGCATACGGTGATCTCGGGAAATATACCGCATGATCGGGGCGAGAAAACAACTGCACCACCACCCGTAAATAATAAAACAACCCAATCACGCTGGAAAGAATCAATACCATCACCAACAACCACTGAGCACTGTAAACCCCTGCTAGTAACACATAAAACTTACCGATAAAGCCAGCAGTAAGCGGAATGCCCGCCAGTGATAACATAATCAAGGATAATAAAATAGCCAGAGCCGGTCGTTGCCAAAACAGTCCTGTATAATCTTGAAGCAATAGTTTTTCTTTGCCCGATTCCGTGAGATAACTGATCAGACCAAATGCACCCAACATGCTGATAAAATAAGCTACTAAATAAAATATCGCGGCATCTAATCCACGATCACCAGCAGCCACAAAAGCCACAATCAAATATCCCAAATGTGCAATGGAAGAATAAGCCAACAAACGTTTCAGGTTTTGCTGCTTGAGTGCAAGCCAATTTCCGATCAACATCGACGCCACAGCAATCACAACGAAAATGATGACCATACGCTCATCTCTGCCAATGCTATCAAACAACCGCCATAAAAACACAAACACACTACCCTTGGAAATAGTGGCTACAAAAGCAGAAGTGGGCGCGGGAGCTCCTGAATACACATCGGGTGTCCATAAATGAAAAGGTACTAACGCCAATTTAAATCCCAAACCCGCCAATACAAGCCCCAACCCAGCTGTGAACCAGCCTGAAGTAGGCGTGTAAACCGCTTGCCTACCTATTCCCGACAATCCTAACTGCCCTGTGGCTACATACATCAACCCAATCCCAAACAACAATATGGCCGAAGATACTGCCGCCAACATGAGATATTTCACCCCCGCTTCCGTAGCAACCGTGGATGTCTTGGTATAAGCTATCATGCCATACAACGATACACTCAAAATTTCAAGCGAAAGAAAAAAGGAAATGAAATGATTGCTAATCACCATTAAGCTAGCTCCTAACGTGGCCAATAAGAGCAATATGTAATATTCTTCCCGCTCTAAAACCGACTGCGAAAAATATGGATAGGAAAATATGCCAATGAAAAACGCCGTAATCAAAATCAAACCCGTCATAAATACCCCCAACCCGTCTACTACAAACAAACCATCAACCCCCATAACTCCCGGAATGCGGCCCAAAGATCCCAACGCTAAAAGCAATGAAAGTAAGGTAAACAAATGTACCACAGCATGATTACGTTTCACTGCAATCAGCAACATGCACACCACAGCCGCTACCGATAAGATGATCTGAGGGAATAATGCTGGTATAACTTGTTGATGCCACATAGCTTAAATATTTGTGGAAATAGATGATTGTGCAAATACTTGATGGGCTTGCTGTGCCGGCAACTCTTGTAAAGAGATCTGCTTCAGTTGTTTGACTACCGGATCTACTGCTTGTACCACTCGTTGGGGGAAAAAGCCCAACCAAAAAATAACTACCACCAAGCAAGCCATTACCAGGAACTCTAAGGGTTTTATATCGGCTCCAGGAAGAGCTTGTCTGGTTTTTCCGTGAAACACTTTCTGTAAAATCACCAACGAATAAATCATGCCCGCAATTAACCCCAACGAAGCCAATACCGTCCAGCCAACATGTGCTTGATAAGCGCCAGCCAAGATCAAAAACTCGGCAATAAAATTACCTAACCCCGGCAAGCCCAGCGAAGCCAAAACAAAAACCATGGCTATTCCACCCATGCGCGGCATATATTCCCAGAAACCGCCCATAGCATCTAAATTGGTTTGCTGAATGCGTTGCCGAAGCATCCCCACCAAGAAAAACAATCCACTTATGCTAATGGCATGCGCCACCATTTCTAGAATCACTCCGTCGTAGGCAAGCTCCTGTAGAGAAAAAATTCCCAACACAATAAATCCCATATGGCTGAAACTCGAAAAGGCAATTAGCCTCTTTAAATCGGTTTGTGCATAGGCCAGTTTAGCTCCATACAAAATACCAATAACCCCTAAAGCAATCATCCATGGTGCAAACGCATGTACAGCCTGCGGGAAAAGAGGTAAGGCAAATCGCAACATTCCATAAGCTGCTGTCTTCGACATCAAACCAGCCAACAAAGCCGCACCTGCAATGGGCGATTGGGTGTAAGCATCGGGCAACCAGCTATGAAATGGAAAAGCAGGAAGCTTGACTAAAAATGCTAGTAAAAAACCCGCCAATAGCCAGCCGGCTAACGACGGCGACAAAGAAGTGCCTAGCAATACCGCATAATCAAAACTATATTGACCCGTTTGCTGCCCATGTAAAATGTACAAAGCCAAAATGGCAATGAGCATAAATAAACCACTCAGCTGGGTAAATAAGAAAAACTTTATGCTGGCCTTCTTTCGCTGTTCACCTCCCCAGATGCTGATCAGAAAAAACATGGGAATCAACATCAACTCCCAGAAAAAGTAAAACAACAACAAATCCATAGCCATAAACACACCCGTAATACCCCCTATCAGCCACAACAAATGAAAATGAAAGAAGCCTCTTTTCTCAGCAATGGCTTGATCATGCCAAGAGATCCATACGCCCAATAATCCAATCAATAACGTGAGCACAATCATGAGTAAGCTAAACCCATCTACTGCGAGATGAATGCTTGCTCCCATTGAAGGCATCCAAGCATACTGCTCTTCCACTATCCATTTACCCGTCATTGCCGTATGGGCAGATGGCCACCAGCGGCTTATTGCTAAAACCAGATCCAAGCCTACGGCCAGTGTAGCTATCCACCTACTCCAGCCAGGAATCAACCAGCAGAGCAGTCCACCTACAAACAAAATCGTGAGTATATCAGTGAGCATCATACAAACAAGATTAAGCTAAATATAATCAAAACACCCCCTACAACACAAAGCAAATACCAGCGTAAATACCCATTTTGAGTGCGGCTGAAAACCTTATTGATCCCAATATTCAGCTGTCCAAACCCTTCGTAGATATAATCGATAAAATCGTGTCGATCTATCCGCGACAACCACACCACAGGCTTTACCAACAAAGTATCATATAATTGATCAAACATCCACCCCTTGTAAAAGAAAGGATATAATGCACGCCCCCAGGCAGTCTGTTTGAGTTGATAGGCCAAAGCTGGCCGCTTCACATAAGCCAGCCAGCTCCAATAAATGCCCACAATTACCATGATGGCTGTGAGGAGCTGAAGCCACAACTCCCAACTTTCCACGCCTGCCTTTAACTGAGTCGCTGGCAGGCAGCTCTCGAGAAAATGGGAAAAAGGAGTGAAATGGGCCCATGCATGAGGAAGTTCTATCCATCCACCTATTATCGACAACACGCCCAATACCATCAAAGGAATCATCATCGCCGTCTCTCGCTCAGGATCATGCGCAATGACCTTTTTCTGTTCTCCATAAAAGGTCACAAATACCATTCTAAAGGTATACAATACTGTGATGAATGCGCCTATAAAACCACCCAGCCACAACCAAGTACTGCCTTGTGTAGAAGCAAGCGCATCAAACAAGATTAAATCTTTACTGTAAAAACCGGCCGTAATGATGGGCACCGCTGCAAGTGCGGCAGAGCCCGCTAGAAAGGTCCAGAATGTGATAGGCATCTTTTTTCGCAGGCCACCCATCTTGAAAATATCGTGCTCTTCTTCCATAGCCATGATCACCGCACCAGCACCGAGAAACAACAAGGCTTTGAAAAAAGCATGAATCATGAAATGAAACACAGCCGCCGTCCATGCACCTACTCCTAATGCCAAAAACATATAGCCAATCTGGCTAATGGTGGAATAAGCCAAAATACGCTTCAAATCTCTTTGAGCTAAAGCGCTAAAACCAGCAATCAATAAAGTCAATACCCCAATGATGGCTACGACCAGCTGCATAGTAGGCGAGAGGCTATACAATACATGCATGCGGGCAATCAAGTATACCCCTGCAGTAACCATTGTTGCTGCATGAATCAAAGCACTCACGGGTGTAGGACCCGCCATAGCATCGGGCAACCAAGTCTGCAAAGGCAACTGGGCCGACTTCCCCACGGCACCACCCAACAACAGCAAGCTCACCCAAAATGCTCCAGCCGCACCTATCGCCCACACCTGAGGTGCTTGTGAGAGGATATCTTGTATGTCTAGCGTATGAAATTGCTTCACCAATAAAAATAAGCCAATAATAAAAGCCGTATCTCCAATACGAGTAACAATAAAGGCTTTGCGAGCGGCATAGCCATTGGCTTCATCGCGATACCAAAACCCAATCAATAGAAAACTGCACAACCCCACTCCTTCCCAACCCAAATAGAGCAACAACAAATTATCGGCCAGCACCAAGGTCACCATCGAAAACACAAATAAATTCATGTAGGCAAAAAACCGCGGGTAACCTTCATCTCCACGCATGAATGCCGTAGAATACAAGTGAATGAAAAAGCTTACAAAGGTGATGACAAAAATATATACCAGCGAAAGAGGGTCGAGATAAAGGGCTATGGCGGGTGCAAAGCCATTGATGTTAAACCAAGTCCAAAGCACTTGCCTATAGTGGCCAGCTGCAGGCGGCTGTTGCAAAAAATCTAACCCTATCCAAAGGGTAACAAGGGCAGCCAGCCCAATAGAAACCGTACCTATCCAAGCAATGGCCCGCGCGGGCAAACGAAGCCCCAATAAAGCCAAGAGAAGAAACCCAGCTAATGGAAATGCGGGCACCAACCACAAGAAATGCATCACATCCATGTATCAATATGGTTTTATCAGCTTTGTGTATCTTTCAATTCTTCCAAACAATCTACATCTACAGTCTTGTGCAAATGAAACACTTGTAAGATAAGGGCTAAGCCTACAGCCACTTCAGCAGCAGCCATCGCCAAAATAAAAATCACCATGGCTTGCCCATCGGCCTGATGCCAATGAGCACCTCCAATGATAAACACTAACCCCGCTGCATTGAGCATGATTTCTACAGACATGAGCATGAAGATCACATTTCTGCGAATGAGCACTCCTACTAAGCCAATTAAAAAAAGAATGCTTGCCAACAACAGCTGCACGTGTACAGGCACAGATATCATATCACCTCCTGGGTTTTGTTTTCTGAAATGCTTATCTGATCCGATTTTTCTTCTAGATAACGATGATAACTTTTTTGCTTTTGCTTGCCAATATGATACGCACCAATAATTCCAGCCATCAACATCATGGCCGCCATTTCTACCCCCAACAAATATTGGGTAAACAAAAGCTCACCTACTTGTTGAGGCTGTATAGGCCCTTGAGTAACACCAGCAAATGATTGCTGAGCACTCCCCCGCCACAACATGTACACCCATTCTACAAACAAGATCAACACCAATACAGAAGGCCATGCCCAAGTGCGAAAACGAAACCATTCTTTTTCCTGCTGCACAGCTGCTTCCCCTCGGTTGAGCATCATCACCACAAATACAAATAACACCATAATAGCACCCGCGTAAATAATCACTTCAAGTGCAGCTAAAAAAGGCGCCCCTAAGATGAAAAAAATAACGGCTACCGAAAGCAGAGACACAATTAAGTAGAGCAATGCATGTACGGCATGCTTGTGTAATACCGCTCGAAGTGTAGCGAAAATAGCTACCAGAGCTGCTATGTAGAAAACCAGGTTCATCGTTTACAGATAATCAAATAGTGGATTAGCAAATGATCGACAACAAATATCCTTCACTCCTTCACTTTCCTAAAGTTCCCTTCTGAAACATATCTACTTAAACAATGCTCAAGGCAATAACTTACGCACATCTACAGGTTCACTTTCTGTTTCGCCCCCGCCTTTAGGTTTCACCCCAGCATCCACACCCGCTACACGATAAAAATTATATCCATGATACTTACCTTGCCCACTAATGAGCAAATCTTCTTTTTCATACACCAAGTTCTGGCGATCATACTCAGCCATCTCAAAATCGGGAATTAACTGAATAGCATAAGTGGGACAAGCATCTTCACAGTATCCACAAAAAATACAACGAGAAAAATTGATTCGGAAAAATTCGGGATAACGCCTGCCGTTTTCATCTTCTGTGGCCTGTAGAGAAATGCAATCTACCGGGCAGGCTGCTGCACACAAATAGCAAGCCACACAACGTTCCATTCCATCGGGGTCGCGAGTGAGTACGATGCGGCCCCGCCAACGTGGCGGTAAATAAGGTTTTTCTTCTGGATATTGAATCGTTTCTCGTTTATGAAACATGTGTTTGAACACCAACCACAACGAACGAAGATGACTGATCATAGCTTTTTGTTTGAACGTTTATAAATGCCCATATAAAACCACCGCTCCAGTGACCAACAGATTAAGTAAAGATAAGGGCAACAACAGTTTCCATCCCAACGACATCAATTGATCGTATCGAGGACGGGGTAGAGTAGCCCGAATTAAAATAAACAATAGGATAAATGCAAACATTTTGATGAGAAACCACACAATTGGAGGCAAAAAATGAGGACCTAACCAGCCTCCAAAATATAGCGTAGTAACCAATGCCGAAATAAGGCTGATACCCAAATATTCACCTACGAAAAACATCCCAAACTTCATCCCCGAATATTCGGCATGATACCCCGCAATAAGCTCACTTTCTGCTTCTGGAATGTCAAATGGCAAACGATGCGTTTCGGCTAGCCCGGCCAAAAAGAAAATCACGAATCCTACAATTTGAGGAATGAAAAACCAAATTTTTCGCTGAGCTTCCACAATATCGCGTAAGTTAAAAGAACCCGCCAAGATCACTACTCCCATCAAGGATAGACCCATGAATACTTCATAAGAAATCATCTGTGCCGCTCCGCGAATGCCTCCCAATAATGCATATTTATTGTTTGATGCCCATCCGGCTAGCACCACACTGTATGCACCCATCGACGACATAGCCAGGAAAAACAACACACCTATGTTTAGATCTACCACACCTATTTTCGGTGTAAACGGGATAATGGCAAAGCTCATCAGTACAGCCATCATCACAATGGTAGGTGCGATGATAAATACTTTTTTATCTACAAAAGGCGGAATCCAATCTTCTTTAAAAAAAATCTTCACCATATCGGCCAGCACCTGCAACAGCCCAAAAGGTCCCGTTCGGTTGGGTCCATACCGATCTTGCCAAACGGCTAACATCCGTCGTTCAACATAGATGAGTCCTGCAGCAATTGTCAACAATACCAGCAAAATGAGGATGATCATGATGATATGTATCACCGTATTCATGAGTGGATGGGATTAAGGGTAGTAAAAAATGGATATGTTATGCCTGCCCAGGCTTCCCACCCAGCAGGGATGGCTGCCAGGCCTTCGGGAATATCGTTGCGCACTTGTACAGTAAGCTCTATGGTAGTGCCGTTTAGTTGCATTTGCACCCGCATGCCCTCATTTACCTGAAGCTTAGCCGCGTCGGCAGTAGAAATTGCTACATAGGGCTCGGGAATCCTTTCTTGGATAGGCGCACTCTGTGCAGAAAGCTCTTCACTACCAAAAATGTGATAAGCAGGCCATATGCTTAGCTGGCCATTGGGTGGCATACTCACCGTTGGCATATCGGTAAAATAGCTCATCGTAGCCTGTTCGCTGGCCTCAATGAGTCGCTTTCCGGGATTGCCACCTTTGAGCATGCCGGCGATCTCTTGTTGGTATTTGTTGACCGATTGCACAGAATTCCAGCCAGGCGACCAGAAGAAAGGAGTAAGTGGCGCGGGAGGAGTGCCCACATAGCCTTCCATGGTAAATGAAAGTGGGCTATCTGGATCTTCTGGTGGCTTGGGTTCGCTTACCTGAATATGGGCAAGCATGGCTGTACGGCCACTGTAGCGGTGGGGCTCACGCGGTATTTTTTGTGTACCCACTCGGAAATCTGCTCCAGGAGCCGCTTCCAGAATACCTTTCAGATCAGGATAAGCCGCCGTTAGGCGAATAATGACGCCATCTAGATTGGTCTGGGCAAGTGCAGAATCATTCACAAACTGCTGCAACCATTTCCAGCTGCTGCGAATATCGTCATGGGGTTTGAACACCTGATAAAAGCGTTGGGCACGGCCTTCATTGTTTACCACAGTGCCCGACGATTCGGCAAAGGTGCCAGCGGGCAACACATATTGCGCTTTTTCGCCCGTGCGGTTGGCAAGTGCATCTAATACCACCACCGTGGGCACCCGTTGGAAAAAGCGATCCACCCGTTCGGCAGGCAAGCGCCGATACAAATCATTTTCCAAAACGATGGCCATATCCACGCCTCCCTTTTCTACTTCTTCCAGGGCTGCATCTAGATCTTGGCCCCCAAGCATGGTGAGCCCTAAGGAATTCACCTCAGGTACGATGTAAAACAACCCCGACTGCTTACCCAGTTTTTTCAATGCCAAAGCCACATTAGCTGCTGCATGAATAAGGGCTTCGTGCATCAAGCTGGTGCCAGCCACTATCAAAGGTTTGCGAGCAGCCTGTAGAGCTTCCGCCACCTGGCTTACAAAAGCTTGAACAGCTCCTGAGGTTTCTACAGTTGGTGCATGAGCATCAATTTGATGGGCAACGGCAAAGCCCAACTGAGCTAGCACATCAGGATGTGCCCGATGGCAAGCCCTTGCAGCATCGTCAAGTCGAGTAGCATAAGGTGCAGCTATAAATAAGGGCCCTTTCTGCCCTTGAATAACCTCTCTTACGGCAGCATCATTCCATTCAGCAATTTTGAGGGCCTTAGCTTTCTCCTTGGGTTGATTTTTAGCGGCTTGGCGTAAGGTAAGTGCCAACATGGGTGCGGTATGAGTTACATCTTCTCCCAACACCAGAATGGCATCGTAGCTCTCTGTTTCTTTGAGAGAAGGTGTTCTTACGCCACTGTTTTGCATGATATGCAAAACTTCCTGTACCAATTTAGCCTGCTTGGCAGAAACTCCTGCATAAAAATGGTCGGCGCCTACAAGCTGTTGCAGCAGGAAGTTAGACTCAAGTGAAGCTCGAGGCGAACCAATGCCAATTACCTTGCGTGCAGCTCGTAGTTTTTGCTGGATTTCTGCTAGTGCTTGTTTGGTTTTCATGCCTTGCCATTGGCCAGCAGGGTCTTGCTTGAGGGCATGGCGTATTCGACGCTCACTATTGACATGTTCATAGCCAAAACGCCCGCGGTCGCAAATGAAATATCCATTTACCTCTCCATTGTAGCGGTTGAGAATACGGCGTAGCGATCCATACCGCTCACTGGCAATGATGTTGCAGCCCAGGCTGCAGTGATGGCAAATGGTAGGCGCATTGGTAAGATCCCATTTGCGGGTATAATGTTTTCTAAGTGTTTTATCGGTGAAAACGCCTGTCGGACATACTTCTACCAGGTTACCGCTAAATTCATTTTCCAGTACTCCAGGGGTAAAGCGACCAAAGTATACATCGTCGTGCACAGCAAATACGCCAAAGTCTTTGCCTTCGGCGTAATCGTTATAAAAACGCACACAGCGATAGCATTGGATGCATCTGTTCATCTCGTGATGCAAGAATGGACCAAGGTATTGATTGAGATGAGTGCGTTTTTTGAAGCGATAACGTCGATAATTATGTCCGCTCATCACGGTCATGTCTTGCAGGTGACATTCGCCGCCTTCATCACACACTGGACAATCGTGTGGATGATTGATCATCAAACTTTCAATATTTTGTGTGCGAAACTTTTTAGCTTCTGGCGATTCGATGGAAATACGTGCCTGATCGACCACAGGCTCCATACAAGCCATCACAATACGACCCCGGGTGTCATTTTCATCCCGGTAGCGCACAATGGCACATTGCCGGCAAGCTCCTACGGAATGCAATGCTGGATGCCAGCAAAAATAGGTGATGTTAAACCCGAGCGCCAAACAGGCGGAAAGCATATTGTCGCCATCTTTGACCTGATAAGGAACATTGTCAATATAAATCGTTGCCATAGTCTTCGCTTATTTCCACGGACAACGGTGCTCGTGGATATGACGTTCAAAATCTTCTCGAAAATGTTTTAATGCACTCTGCAAGGGTTCCATAGCTCCAGGGGCAAGTGCGCAGAAGGTATGACCCGGGGCCATGTAACGCGTAAGGTCATCAAAGATCTTAAGGTCTTCCATGCGGCCCCTGCCTTCTTCAATAGCCAGCAGCAGTTTTTCCGTCCAAGGCAGGCCCTCGCGACAGGGCGTACACCATCCACACGATTCTTGGGCAAAGAAATGCTCAAGGTTGAGGACCATCCCCACTACGCAAGTCTTATCGTCGAGCACGATAACAGTTCCCGTGCCCATACGGCTACCCACCTTAGGCACACTGTTGTAATCCATGGCTACATCTATATGTTCGGCCGTAATGAAGTCGGTCGATCCCCCACCAGGTAAAGCCCCGCGAAACTGGTATCCATCGAGCATGCCACCAGCATATTCTTCCAATATCTCCCGAAAAGAAGTACCCAGAGGCAATTCCCATAGACCCGGTTTTTTTACTTTACCACTCACGCCATACAACTTAGTGCCTCCATCTTCACATTTACTCAGGCTCTTATACCAGCTGACTCCTTTACTGAGAATGTGCGGCACATTCGACAGGGTTTCGATATTGTTAACCACAGTAGGCCTACCAAAGAAACCACTGACCACGGGGAAAGGTGGTTTGGTACGAGGATTGGCACGTTTGCCCTCGAGGGCATTGATCAATGCCGTTTCTTCTCCGCAGATATATCGACCCGCACTAATGTGTACCGATAATTCATGTGAAAAACCGCTTCCTAAGATATTTTTACCTAGATAACCGGCTTGATAAGCTTCATGAATAGCTTCTTGTAAGGCTTTTTCAGCAAACTGGTATCCCCAACGCAAGAAAACATAACTGTAATCGGCTTGAATAGCGTAGGAGGCGATGATCATGCCTTCGATGAGCTGGTGGGGATTGCCTTCTAGCAACAATCGATCTTTGAAGGTGCCGGGTTCCATTTCATCGCCGTTAGCAATGAGATAACGAGGTTGTGGTATTTGATCTACTGTGGGCACCAAGCTCCACTTCAGACCCGTAGCAAACCCGGCTCCCCCACGTCCACGCAAGCCGGCATCTTTTACCCTATCGATGACTTCTTTAGGGGTAAGCTTCAAGGCCTCTCGCAAACCTTGATAGCCTCCCACACGCTCATAATCTTTCAACCTGAGCCAGCTCCCATCGAGAGGAATATGTTCTGTTAATGGTCGTTCCATGTGCGTTGTTTCCACGATTTAAGGATATCTCTCTAAAATTTCATCTAGCTGTTCCACTTTTAAGTCGCGATGCAAATCTTCATCGATGAACATAGCCGGCGCCCGATCGCAAGTACCCAAACAGCATATGGGTAAAAGAGTAAAACGCCCATCGGGGGTGGTTTCCCCAAATTGAATACCCAATTTCTTTTTCAGGTAATCGGCAATTTTCTCGTATCCCATCACCCAACAGCTTACGCTATCACAAATCATGATCACGTGACGCCCTACGGGTTTTCGAAAGATGAGGTTATAAAAAGTGGCTACACCATCGATCTCGTCGGCCGACATCTCGAGTACTTCTGCCAATTCTTGTACGGCTTGGTCGGATACCCAACGGTAATGCTTCTGAACGAGTTTCAACGCTTCGATACAAGCCGCACTTTTCACGGGGAAATGCTTGTACATTTCCTGAATTTCAGCAATCATTTCTTGGGTCAAGACACGAGATGTTGAAGTTTCCATGTTCACCTCTATTTTGTTTAACGGTCTACATCAGACAGCACATAATCGACACTTCCCAAAATGGCCAACAGGTCGGGAATGGTATAACCACGGCTAATCATAGGCACAAACTGAATATGGGCAAACGACGGTGTGCGTATGCGTGTCCGATAAGACGTAGTATTCCCATCACTAATCAAATAGTAGCTATTATGCCCCTTGGTGGCTTCCACTCCTACCATGGCCTCTCCTGGTGGGATTACTGGTCCCCAGGTTACCCCCAGGAAATGGTTGATCAGGGTTTCAATATCCTGCATAGTATACTCCTTGAGTGGAGGGGTGGTAAGTGGATGATCAGACTTGTATGGCCCAGCAGGCATATTGTCTACACATTGACGAATAATACGCAAGCTTTGCCAAATCTCTTCCACGCGTACTATTGCGCGGTCATAGCAATCACCATTTTTCCCAATGGGTACGTCAAAATCAAATTGGTCGTAGCCAGAATAAGGTTGTTTTTTTCGGAAATCCCATTCAAAGCCTGTTGCTCGCAAGCCTGGGCCGGTTACGCCCCATTCGATGGCTTCATCGGTATCATAAATCCCTATGCCAATGGTGCGCCGCTTGAAAAGGCTATTACGCATCACCATTTTATCGTATTCTTTCAGCCGGCGGGGCATATAATCCAAAAAATCCCTGATGAGCTTATCCCAACCCTTAGGCAAGTCTTGAGCCACACCGCCAATGCGGAACCAATTGGGATGCATGCGATCGCCGCAAATAGCGGCTACAATATCGAAAATGCGCTCTCGATCGTTGAACATGAGAAAAACGGGTGTCATCATCCCTAGATCTTGCGCAAAGGTGCCATACCAGACCAAATGACTGGAGATGCGAAACAGCTCGCTCATCATGATGCGAATCACTTTCACTCGATCGGGCACTTCAATACCAGCCAGTTTTTCGACGGCCATCACATAGGGAAAATTATTCATGACGCCACCGAGATATTCTACTCTATCGGTATAGGGAATATAGGTATGCCAAGATTGGCGTTCGGCCATTTTTTCGGCACCCCGATGGTGAAAACCAATGTCGGGGATGATGCGTACGATTTCCTCACCGTCGAGCTCCAACACCAATCGCAATACTCCATGCGTGCCGGGATGCTGTGGACCTAAGTTGAGGAACATGAAATTTTCGGTTTTCACATCGGCTTCTAGCCCCCATTCTTCTGGACGAAATTGTAGGGCTTCTTCTTCACGCCTTTGCTTTTCTAGGGGGAGTTGAAAGGGTCCCATTTCGGTAGCCCTGGCGGGATGACATTTTTGTAGGGGATGCCCCTGCCAAGTGCGCGGCATGAGAATACGGCGCAAATCGGGATGACCTTCGAATTTTACGCCAAACATATCATATACCTCACGCTCATACCAATTGGCCGAAGGCCAGATGGAGGTAATAGAAGGAGCCGCAGGCTGCTCGTCGGTCAAGGGTATCTTGAGTCGCAAGAAAGCATTTCGCTCAAAAGAAAATAACACATATACAACAGTAAACCGACTAGCAGGCTGGCCTCCTCGATGCTGGCGTGCTTGCTCATCAATGGCAGTAAGGTCGTACAACATGCGATAGGGCTGCTCTACCCGATGTTTCAAATAAAGCAACACTTCACGTATATCTGTGGGCCTTATCCACAAGGTGGGAATTTCATCTTTTGTGGGTTGCTTAGCCAAAATGGCTTCAGGAAACTGTTGTTCTAATATGGACGAAATGTCTGACATATCCAGCAAATAACAACGATTCAATAAAACGATAGTGCGCCCATCCGCATAAGCCTATACTTCGTCGGGTGACCTGATTTCGGTCATTTGCCGGCGCATCTCTCTTTTCTGATCACGCATCGATGGCTTATCTGGCTTGATTACTCCTTGGGGGCCAATTACCCAGCTGAGTGGCCTTTTCTCTTTTCCCACTCGTTCGCGAAGTAAGGTAATCCCCTCTAAAAATGCGTCTGGACGGGGCGGACAACCCGGCACATAAACATCCACTGGCAAAAATTTATCTACCCCTTGTACTACACTGTAAATGTCATACATACCACCCGAGTTGGCACAGGAACCCATTGAAATCACCCAACGGGGTTCCATCATTTGCTCATATAATCGCTGAATGATGGGTGCCATTTTCATGAACACCGTTCCAGCAATGATAATCAGGTCGGCTTCTCGGGGCGTTCCTCGAATCACTTCGGCTCCAAAACGGGCCACATCATAGCGACTGGTGATGCTTGTAGCCATTTCGACGTAACAACACGACAAACCAAAATTGAATGGCCAAATGGAATTTTTTCGGCCCCAATTGATCAAATCGTCTAATCGAGTAAGCACCACCGTTCGTTTTACGGCTTCATCTATGAGGGAACTACCCGCAGTGGGGTCGTTCACTTTCGCTGTCCACCAATTCATGAGCGTTGTTTTTGTTGTATACGCCGATGATAGGCTCGCAAAATCTTGCGGCTATCAGGACCAAAGTTTAATGCACCTATTCGCCATTCATATATGAGTACGGCTACCAATACAAGGATAAAAATCAATACTCCCACATAGCCTGCCCAACCCACCTGCCGCAATGAAATAGCCCAAGCCACTACAAACACGGCTTCTAAGTCGAAAATGACGAAAAACATAGCCACAATGTAAAAATGAATCGGAAAGAGCAATCGCGCCGATCCGGTCACTGGAATACCCGACTCATAAATCTCATCGGTCGCTGGCTCTTCGTGGCGCTGACCTAAAAAATGTGAGATCAGCAACATTCCAGAAGCTGTGAGCACTACTAGTGCTGCATATAGAAGTAAAGGCCATAAATGTTGATCGGGCTTAGGAATTTGTTCGATTATATACATGGCATAGAATTGAGCCAAAATGAGGTGAAAAGCTTACAACACAAGACCCTCTCTTCTAATCGATGCCGCAAAGCTAATCAAAAACAAATATTTCGGAAAACATGTTTGGAGTTTCTTCCCTGTAGGATTGACAAATAGCTGAACAATCGTGTGGAAGCCAACTTCTACAGTATATCGGCAACTGCTTAAAAACCGTCAACAACAAATGTTTGCGTTCACTAAGGCACAGGGTCATAACCGCTGCCTCCAAAGGGATGACAACGCAAAAGCCGACTTACAGCCAAATACAGCCCTTTGAATAGACCGTATTTTTGCAAGGCTTCTCGAGCATATACTGAACAAGTGGGTGTGAAACGGCAACGATTGCCCAGCCAGGGCGAGAGCACCCATTGATAAAGTTTTATCAATAGCAATAATGGCCAAGCTAACCAACGATTGAGCTTAAGAATGATCTGTTTCAGCATCTGCATGATCATTTTTCCATTCGGGCAACTGCATGAGCTTTTCCATCACAGCAGCCATTTGGCGATGCGCTCTTTCAAAGGTAATCATTTCCGTGCTTTGATAAATGATGATCCAGTGCAATAAGGCTTGCTTAGCCTGTAAAAATATATACAACCGGTGCTTTTGGAGCCGATAGGCTTCTCGCATCAATCGTTTGAGTTGATTACGCTGAGCGGCTTTACGCAAATAGCGACGAGGTACACTAAAAGCTACCTGTGCTGGATAGGGTTGTTGAGCATCGTTTGTAAGAGGGAGAATACGATAATACACTCGAAAAGAAAACAGCGAAAACGAATGGCCTTGAGCAAATAATTGCTCAATGAGCTTACGCTTTTTGAGACGTTCGGCCTTGTGAAAAGTATATCGGATCAACAAACAACATCGTTTGCTTATTTCAGCCGATCGTTTCTTTCATCGGAAACGGTAAGCTTATGGCGACCTTTAGCCCGGCGGCGTGCTAGTACTTTACGCCCATCGGCAGTACGCATACGACGACGAAAGCCATGTGTACTCTTTCTTCTGCGACGATGTGGTTGATAGGTGCGTTTCATATCAAACTGTTCAAATGAACGGCAAAGGTAGATAAAAAATGTCTTTTACAAAAAGGCTTCTACACTGCATAACAAAATTTTATTTACATATGCACCTGAACAGCCTGTAGGGCTTCACCATAAAAAATACTGGCTTGTTGAGAAAACTGCTCAGCCGAATCGGTGGTGAGAAACTCGCGTTTACCATTTTGGCTACAACGATTGGCTATTTCTGGATGACGTTGCAAATAATCGCGAAGGCTTGCAGCTACTATTGGCCCTTGTGAAATCAGCTGAACATGCGATGGGATATATTGCTTGATTTTAGGAATCAACAACGGATAGTGTGTGCAAGCTAGTAATATAGCATCGATATCAGGAGCTTGTTGAATAAGCTGCTGCAGGTATTTCTGTACAAAATAATCTGCACCAGGACCCAGATGTTCATTGTTTTCCACGAGTGGCACCCACATAGGGCAAGCTTGTTGATATACACGTAAGGTGGGGAAGAACTTGCTAATTTCTATCATATATGAGCCCGATTGCACTGTACCTTGTGTGGCCATGATACCCAAAACACCCTTACGAGTAAATGTATGGGCTCTCTCAGTAGTGGGGCGAATTACACCCAAAACCTTCCTATCGGGAAAACGTTGGGGCAATTCTCGTTGTTGAATCGTACGCAAAGCTTTAGCTGAAGCAGTATTACAAGCCAGAATCACTAATGCACATCCTTGGGCAAACAAATATTGCACACATTGCCAGGTATATGTAAAAACAGTTTCAAACGAACGATTGCCATATGGTGTTCTGGCATTGTCGCCCAGGTAGAGATAATCGTATTCGGGCAACAGCTGCACCACTTCACGCATAACGGTGAGCCCACCATATCCCGAATCAAATATGCCAATGGGTCCTTTTTGAAACATCATCCACTAAAATAAAAAAGCTAAGAACCACGAGATTCTTAGCCCAAACATTACTAAGTGAAAATAAAATTATTTAATACCCAACTTTGCCTTCACGGCTGGTAACAAATCATCTCCAGCAGGGGCCACAATCAAGATATCTTGTTGCTTGTTAAACACATAAGTATATCCTTTCTCTTTAGCCACTTCTTGAACTGCTTTTTGAGCTTTTTCTATGATGGGTTGCAAAAGTTGTTGGTTTTTTTGTTGATAACTATCTTGTGCAGCTTGCGATAGATCCTGCAAGTTTTTCTGCATATTGCTTAATTCACGCGTTCTAATTTCTTTAATGGCATCAGAAAGAGTATCGGCTTGTTGCTGAAAGGCAACCAACTTATTCTGATATTCTTGCTGTGCCGACTGAATTTGTTGCTGTAATTGGTTGGCAAATTTCTGTAATGCCGAATCGGCCTTTTGTGTTTCTGGCATCGATTGAATGAGCTCTTGCATATCAATATAGCCAATTTTCACCTGTGCCTTACCAGGCCTAGCAAGGGTAGCCATGATGGTACCCAATAGCAAACAGAGCATCAAAGCTTTCTTCATAGATCACTATTTTAGTTAAAGAATCTCAATAAATTTTTAAGAGCAGCGAAAATAATTCATTTTTGAATACCCAATAAATTTAATACATCATCACTTTTATCGAGCCGTGGATCAGCATAAAAAACGGTGATTCCCCCTGCTTTATCCAATACAAAATCGTAAGATCTTTGTGCAGCCAACTGTTGTACTGCCCGATATACTCGATCTTGAATAGGTTGTACAAGTTTTTGACGTAGATTAAATAGATCTCCTTGATAGCCAAAACGCTGATTTTGTAAATCACGCACAGCCTTTTCTTTAGCTATAATCTCATCCTCTCTCTTTTTGCGCAGATCATCATTGAGAATGACTTTTTCGGCTTGATACGAGCGATACATTTCATCGAGCTGTTGATATTGGGCATCAATTTCTTGTTGCCAGGCTTTGGATACACTGTCGAGCTCGTGCTGTGCCTGTTGATATTCTGGAATATGTTCCAAAATGTATTTGCTATCTATCACACAATAACGCTGTGCATATGCACCAATATAAGATAGCAGCAACAATCCTATAAAAAGCCATGATTTTTTTAAAGAATGAAAAATAATCATAAGTTAAATATTGAGAATGAAACTTAGCTATAATTCATTTTACACATTAAAAATGCAAAAACAAATTGAAATATCCTGTTAAATATGATTTTATTCTGGCTCATAGCCCAGCATGAAGCTAAACTTAGTAGCATTGCGAAGGCCCTGGCCAGGTTGCATACGATCGAATCCTATGCCATAGTCAAATCCTAATAAACCAAACATGGGTAAATAAAAACGCATACCAATACCCGCATCGCGTCTCAGCAGGAAGGGATTGTATTTTTGGAAGTTTTCATATCCATTGGCTGCATCAAAGAATAATAAAGCAAAAATTGTAGAGCTCGGATTGAGTGTGATGGGATAACGTAATTCTACCGTGTATTTGTTGAATATCGTAAATCCTTGATAATTCAAAGGCTGTGTTTGGGTATTATCTTTGGGATCCGAGCTGTAATAGACTTCATACCCGCGTTGAGAAACAATTTCTTTACCATAAATCGCATAATTACTCAATCCATCACCGCCAAGCTCAAAGCGTTCAAATGGGGAAAGCAAGGCATGAGAAGAATATTTCCCCAGGAAGCCAAATTTAGCAGCCATCTTCAGTACAAATTGTTTTTGATCAGTGCCATGTGGCCTGCCCAGGGGCACATACCATTCGGCATCGAAACGATATTTTTGATATTCAATGTATTTAAACTTTTCTGCTAAAGTTTTACCTGCATACACCCTCTCCGATTCAAATAAAGAATAGGGTGGAGTGAATTCGCCAGAAAGCACTATGTTTGATCCACTACGAGGATAAATAGGAGCATCTACCGAAGAACGTGCTAATGTGAGTTTTAAACTTAGCTCATTGATGTCGCCATTGTTTAAGGGATTACCATAGAAAAATTGATAGTTTTTAAGAGTATAACGTACAAAATTTAGCGCACCCGTTAATGTGAAATAATCATCAGGCCATGTTAGCCGCTTACCCAACGCCACTGTAAATCCTGTTGATCGCAGAAAACTACTGGTAGCCGAGCCTCCAAAAAATCCTGTGTACGGGTTATAAATTCCACTGGCAATAAATGAATTGTATAAGCTTACCGTGAAATTATTCGGCTTTCGTCCACCAAGCCAGGGTTCTGTGAAAGAAAAGCTGTAAGAATGATAAAATTTACCATTCGATTGATAGCGAATAGAAAGCTTTTGCCCATCACCACTCGGCAAAGGTGTCCAAGCATGTGGATTGGTGATATTACGCAACGAAAAATTGTTAAACGAAAGGCCAAGCGTACCTGTTAGACCAATGTAGCCACCCCATCCAGCAGAAAGCTCCAATTGATCAGATGGTTTCTCCACGACCGACCAGCCTATATCAACTGTTCCATTATCGGGATTGGGTTGAGGATTTACCGATACTTTTTGTGGATCAAACATTCCTAATTGCGCAATATCACGCTGAGAACGAATGAGATCGGCACGGCTAAATTTTTCGCCGGGAATAGTGCGCAACTCTCTGCGAATGACATGTTCATTCGTACGATCATTACCCGAAATGGTGACTTTATTGATGGTGGCCTGTGGGCCTTCTGTGATGCGAATATCATAATCGATGGTATCGTGATATACACGAGTTTCTACTGGCGTGATGTGGAAAAACAAATATCCATCGTTTAAATACAAACTGCTAATATCGTCTCCTTGCTGCGTGGGAGTAATTCCCAAACGTTTATTAAACAAATCTAGATTATATGGATCTCCTTTATGGATGCGTAAAATAGCATTCAACAAAGTATCTGAATATTTAGTGTTCCCACTCCAACTGATATTTCCAAAATAATATTTTCGACCTTCATTGATCTTAATAGCAATATCGAGATTACCATTTGGCGAGGGGTAAAGTGTATCGTCTACAATGGTAGCGTCGCGATAACCCAGTGAATTATAGTATTCTATAATCTTGGCCTTATCTTCTTCATACTTGCTTTGGTTGAATTTTGCTGAAGAAAATAATTTGAAACGGAAATAAGGTTCTATCAGACGTAAAGTTTTGGATGGATACAAAAATCCCCATTGATGGAGATAATCGGATAAGGTATACTCGTTACCTCCAAATACATTTTTATCTCTGGCTCGATGCAGCGATAAGCGCATACCTTCTTTTGTGTTTTTCATCTGAGCCTTTAACCGTGCATCAGAGACATGGGTATTTCCTGCAAAAAAGATTTCGCTAATTTTTACTTTTTTACCTTTATGAATATTAAAAATAAGGTCAACCGCATTGAGCATGACAGCTGTATCGGGTCGCTCATTAATTTGTATGCTCACATTTCGATATCCTTTATCTTGAAAATATTTACGAATAGCTACTTCAGCATTAATTTTCATGTTTTCGGTAACAACTGTTCCCTGATGCAAGTCGGTGCGGGTTTTGAGCTCGTCGGCTTCTGTTTTGCTTACACCTCGGAAATAAAAGTTAGCCAGTCGTGGCCTTTCGGTTACATGAATATCGAGATAAATATCATTGCCTTCGATACGGGTAATATAGATCTGTATATTCGAAAACAGGTGTTGTTTCCAAAGATTTTGGATCACTTTTGCCAACCCATCTCCAGGCAACACTACACGGTCCCCAACGGCAATACCCGAAACCGATACCAACAATTGTGGATCTAAATAACGGGCGCCCGACACGGTGATTCCCGCAATCCGGTAAGCTTTTGGTGTAGAGGGTAATACAGGAATTTCTGTAGTATCTGCTATTTGCGAAAATGCAGTAGAATCTTGTTGAGCCAACAAATGATGCCCGAACAATACACACAAGATCAGGAGTACATGCTTACGAAAACATCTCTTCATTCTGTTGAATTTGTTCGCTCGTTTTTCCAAATCTTCTTTCTCTAGATTGGAAATCTAAGATGGCTTCATACAGGTTTTCTTTCCTGAAATCAGGCCATAGTGTAGGTGTAAAATACAGTTCTGCGTAAGCGATCTGATAAAGCAAAAAATTGCTGATGCGATATTCGCCACTGGTGCGGATAAGCAGCTCGGGATCAGGAAATGCAGCCGTACAAAGGTATTGACCAAAAATATGCTGATCGATCTCTTCGGGTTTTAGCTTTCCGGCACGCACATCGGCTGCCAATTGTTTAACTGCTTGTACAATTTCCCAACGCGAGCTATAACTCAATGCAATGATCAAATGTAATCCGTCATGCCTAGCAGTGAGCTGAATGGCTTCTTGTACTTCCTGCTTGCATACAGGCGGTAACATGTTCAAATCTCCGATCACATGCAGTCGAATATTATGTTCACGAAGGGCATCTATTTCTTGATGTAAGGTACTTACCAATAGCTCCATGATGCCATTCACTTCCTCTGTTGGGCGCTCCCAGTTTTCTGTAGAAAAGGCGTATAAGGTCAAATAAGGAATACCCAATTCGGCACAACCCTCTACCACACTTTTTACACTTTGTACCCCTTCATGATGGCCATACACGCGGTCTTTGCCACGTTCCTTTGCCCAGCGGCCATTGCCATCCATGATAATCGCAATATGCCGGGGCAGCTTACGAGGGTCAATCTGGTCTTTACGTGTGAAACGATCTGGCATGTGGACCTTGCTTGTTTCGCAAAAGTCGGCAAAGTTGCAAATATATCCTAATATCGGCTGGAATGCCGTGTGGGGCTGCCTTTTAACACAAGTTTAACCGCCCTTACATCGTCGGGCACCGGTAAGTGCTGAGCAATACAGAAAGGGTGAGCTGAACAAAAATATACTGGTCTTTGGTGAGGCTATTGCCCCGCTGCCTTCCTGGTGTACCTATGGCCGGCTGACCATTCCAATTCGATCTATCCTGCAAAATGGCGGCTATAGAAGGTTGTCCATTGGGCTTGGGTGGAAAAGCCGTTATACCCACATAAGTTTTACTGACATCATCGAGATAATCAGTAGTCGTGAAACGATGAATAGCTTCTAATCCAATATTCAAGCTGCTGCTTAAGTTATATTTTATGCCTGCCCCTACGGGAAAACAAAGTGCTTGCAAGGCATAAGGCTTGCGATCAGGATACAAAAACGAACCCTGCCCCTCCGTACCAAGTGGCTGCAAATAGTATTTCTGCCCTTGATAATAGGCATACGGGTTGAAATGAAAAACTCCAATCCCAAAGGCAATATAAGGGGTAAAACGATGATCATCACTACCAGGAATAAAGCGGAAAAAATTAAACTCTCCCATCAACGTGAGCTCCCAGATAGTGGTGTTGAAACTCAGGTTGCGGGTGTGCTGATAAACGTTTTTGTTGTATACATCTGAATAACCCAGCATAGCTATTTCACCCTCAATGCGGGCCGCAACATATGGGCTAAACAGTTTCCGATAAAAAATTCCTCCTGAAGCTTTCACTGCATGCCAGCCATAATGGGTGTTTAGATCTCCAAAATATTCTGCCCCACCAGCAGCAATACCCATTTCTGCTGTATATGCGAGTGCTTGATATGACCGTGGGCTAATTTGTGCTGATGCCTGGTAGATATTGACAATCCAGAAAATGCAGCAAACAGATCCAATAAACCGAGCCAATGTGTTCATAACCAATTGCAACAAACTGCATACTCTAACGCCGAAAGCAGCATTTTGGTATACAGGCATGTTTAATTTCGCTTATCGATGCCCCAAAACAATTTGTTGCGAAGCGTTTCCAAAAAATTATTCTCTTGCAGCCTGATGAGGTTTAATGTAAAATCTTCTTTGCGTATAGCCATTTTTACTTCACTAGTTATGGTTTCCATTCGTGCATCGAGCGTGCAAAGAAAATGTTCACTACGGCCTTCTATTTCAAAAGAAATCACGGCATCGTCGGGCACAACCAGGGGTCGTACGTTAAGGTTATGCGGCGCTACGGGAGTTACTACAAATCCGCCGGCTTCAGGCAATAAAATAGGCCCTCCACAACTGAGCGAATAAGCCGTAGATCCTGTAGGAGTGGCTACAATGAGCCCATCGGCCCAATACGTATTGAGAAACTCTCCATTCAGAAAAGCATGGATACGAATCATGGATGAAGCATCTTTCTTATGCAAAGTAAAATCGTTTAAGGCATAGGGCACATCGCCAAATAGAGGAATGCTGGCATCAAGATGCAAAAGCGTTCGCTGTTCAATCACATAATCATGTGCCAGCAAGGCTTCTGCCATTCGGCCAATCATTTCCCGACCAATATTGGCTAAAAATCCCAGCCGACCCATGTTTACGCCAATTACTGGAATTTGGCTATCACGCACTAAACAAAGGGTGTCGAGTAAGGTGCCATCACCACCCAGGCTAATGAGGCAGCTGATATCGTTATGCAACTCTTGTGCAGTACGAAACAATTCAGGTTTTTGTGGCCATTGAATGTATTTACGCGTTTGTTCGTACCAAGCTGCATACAGCCATAACTTCATGCCATGTTCATGCAAGATATGGATTAGCAATTGCACATCGGCCTGGTCTTCAGGTGAAAAATTTCGACTATAAAGGGCTATCTGCATGCTATCAGAAGCGAAACTGTGTTATAATTCAGATTTGGTATGTAAAAATAGGCCATTTTGCCCGAACTGATTGAAGCTATATTCTATTCGCAATCGAACATCATAAAAAGTGACCACATCGATGCCCACTCCTTTTGTGAATAACCATTTATTGCTGAGATAACTATTTTCTCGATAAGGATCATAGGCATAACCCACATCGGCATACAGTTTTAGATACACAGCCAGCGGCACGTGTGCAAATTTATCGGGAATTACAGGCAAATGAATATTCCATTTACCGATTTGGTATTTCAAATTGGTTTTTAAAATGCCAAATGCACTTGCATCTACCACATTGTATTCCAGACCTCTGAGGTAATTTTCATAATACCCCATGCTTTGCCGTAAGAAATAAGGTTGATGTGCGGGCAATTGTATTTGGGTACGAAATCCCACAGCTAAATAAATTTTTGAGAATAAGGGTCGATAATAAGCCGTGATCAATTGTAGCTGTGAAAGATGTACCCGACCAAGCCACCCAAAACCTTGTTGAGAAAGATCGGCAATAAAATTAAATCCGCGCAAAGGATAGGCCCAATTATCAGCACCAGTATAGCTGAAGCGATATCTTAATTCCATATAACGCTGATGAGTAGTGCCTGCTGGCAAATAATCGGGGTTTAAAATCCTCACGGTATCTGCTATCGATAAATCGCGATATGTTAGAGAAAGCAAATGACGAGTACGAATGTTTTTTCGATAAGAAAACTGAATTCCTCCATACCAATTTTTGTAAATAAATTCTGGAGTTTTCACATACACTTGTTTGTTGTTGCTCGTGATATAATTCACTTCTCGATTGCGATTATAACCCGCTACCAAACCCAATCCTGCATGCATGACTTTGTCGAAATAAGGCAAATTATAGGCTATAGCATATTTGTAGGTATATCCGCTTTGAATGGTAAAAATGAGTTGATCGTTATTTCCAGTAAGATTGTTGTCTAAAAAATTAATCCCATAATTTACTCGGTTGAGCTGATGATGATGCTCTACCCACCATACATTAAAATTTCGATCGGCAAGGCTAAAGATAGGTACAGGGAAAACATACCATCGTTCGGCAACCAGTACTACTACATCTACCTGATTACCCGATAAATTCTTTAAAAACACATTTACACTCAAAAAAAGAGAAGTATTGATTACGCGTTGCCGAGCTTCTTCCAGCAGGCGAGGAGCATCGTGCGAATTTAATGTATCTCCCGGATGCAGATTTAGCTCACGCAAGATGATGGCATCATTGGTCTTTTTATTTCCTTCAATTTCCACATGCCTGATGATGAGCATACTTCTATGCAGAGCACTATCGGGTATTTGCACGACACCTACTACAGGAGAAAGTTCGGATTGTTGACCCAACAAGGATTTATACGATACTGTGCACAATAAGAAAATGTATAATACGATTCTGAAATGATGCCTTACATCCTTCACGAATATCAACAGCAAGGGAAAAGGTTTACATGTTGATGTAATTCATGAGCATATCATAATTATCTCGCAAGCTGTTGATAGAAGACTCAGGAGCAAAGATCTGCACAAGTTGATAATGATACCGAGACAGTGTGGCCACAAAAGAACTGATGTCCATACGATTGGTTTTGATAAATACATTCACGATATCATGCATGCTGTCGTAAAGAGTGTATACATCTAAGATAAGCACATCATTCATTTCGGCTAGGCGAGCAATATCGGAAAGCATGTAATCATGCGTGGCCAGTTGTAAATGCAATAAAGCTCCAGGCTCATGTACGTTCATGATACGTGCAAGCCCTTCCAGCAAGGTATCGGAAGTAACCGTTCCGAGATATCGGCCATTTTCATCTACTACAGGAAGAATAGACATTTTATTTTCTTGATATATCCGGAGTACTTCCAGCACGTGGGCGTGTGCTTCAATAACTGGCTTTTGTGCACCCAGAGGAATGGTAGCGATGAGTGTAGAAGGTGAGAGCTGTTGCAATGTTGATTCTTCGGCAATGCCTAGATATTCAGCACGCTCTTCAGCCACTACGGGCAATTCTCTTACGTGAAAGAGCTGCATATTGGCCAAAGCATCAGCCACCCGCTGTTGAGGGTAGAGAGGAACTAACTGAGCAGATAATATCTCGCGCACTACCATAAACGCAATTTAATGCAAGATTAACGGATTTCTATATATGCCTATTGCTCTGTTTAGCCAAAAGCCTATTTAATGCCATCAGCGTGCCGTTTCAAGAAATCATGCAAAATAGCATTAAATTCATCAGGCACTTCCATCATAGGAGCATGGCCGCATTTATCAATATAATGCAATTCTGAATGAGGCAATAAACGGTGAAATTCCTCGGCAACGAGAGGAGGAGTAATGGTATCATTCTTCCCCCAAATGAGTAATACCGGTGTCTGAATCTGGCGAAGCTCTTCTCCTAAGTTGTTTCGGATAGCCGACTTGGCGAGGGTAATGATTTTCAGGGCTTTAAACCGATTGTTGACAATTTCAAATACTTCATCCACCAGTTCCTTAGTAGCTATACGTGGATCGTAAAAAGTTAATTCTGTTTTTTTGCGGATATATTCATAATCGCCACGCTTGGGGTATGTTTCTCCCATACCATTTTCAAATAATCCCGAGCTGCCCGTAAGGATGAGTGTTTTCAGGTTTTCTGGATGGTGCAAAGCATAAATCAAAGCTACATGACCACCAAGCGAATTGCCCAGTAGATGTACTTTTCCATAATTCTGAGCTTCGATAAATCGGTGTACATATTTGGCCAAGCCTCCTACCGAAGTGTCCAGTATATGAAGTTCATACAATGGGAGTATGGGGATCACCACTTTGCAATAATGCCGAAAATATTCGAGTAGGTCTTTAAAATTACTTAGAGCTCCAAACAAGCCATGGAGCAATATCAATGGTTCTCCTTCACCTTCTTCTACAAACCTAAATTTACCCTGTGTTTTGATCTCATAATCCATTCCCCAATCCCAATTATTTTGCCGCTAAAATAAACTTTTTATCTTTCAGGTATATGAAATCATCATAAAGCCTTGCCTTGCAAAAGGTTTTGTAGCCAGGATACCTACTGAATATGTTGCCCTACGCGTGTAAAAAAATGCTCCAAGTCTTGAAACACATGGCTCACAGCCGGGATCAACATACCAACAACATGAATGGCCGCAGGGCCTAATGGAGCAACCCAGCTATATACGACAGAATGTGCTTTAGTGGTAGGCGATATGAGATATAACTGATTGGCCAACCACAAAAAAATGCTAAACATGATAAGATACAAAAATAGGTAGAGAAGTACACCCGATAGCCGATTGAGCCATCCCAGAGCAACTGTTTGCAGCGCTTTTTCGAGCAGCTTACCCAGCAAATGCACCAGCAAAGCCGTCAAGAAAAACAATAAGATGAATACAGCTACAGGTAGCCAAGTAACATGCCTGTTCCAGTGGGTTTCCAACCATTGTGCACAAGCAGCACTTAGCTTTAAGGCCGCCACTAATCCTATCATCCAGGCTGCAAACGACGTAACAGCCATCACTAGCCCTCGTGTTAATCCTTTATACAAGGCTAGTAACACCCATATGGCAAAAACGATATCGATCCACATGTGATGCGGCCAAAAAACAATAGCCCTAGCCTTGCTGCAAGAGCTCTTTTACCAAGTGGGCAATAGTTTGGTTATCAGCCTTACCAGCCAACTGACGGGTAGCCACTCCCATTACTTTACCCATGTCAGCAGGCTTGCTAGCGCCCACCTGGCGAATGATGTCGAGCAAAATGGCTTTCAGTTCATGTACATCCATCGGTTGAGGTAAAAAGGTTTCGATTACCTCCAGTTCTTCAGCTTCTTTGCGTGCAAGGTCTTCACGATGTTGTTGTTGATAAATTTCGAGTGATTCTCGGCGTTGTTTGGCCATTTTTTGCAACATGCGTATTTCATCGGCCTCGGTGAGTTCACCACTACGCCCTTCGGCTGTTTTTTCAATCAAAATAGCCGATTTAATGGCGCGCAGAGCCCTCAGCCGACCCTCATTTCTGGCTTTCATAGCCAATTTTATTTCTTCGTTGATACGTTGTTCTAAAGCCATGATGCACAATTTATGAATTAGACGAAAGCTGTTGCTGGGTATGCGCAAACTCTTCAATGAACTGCCGGGCAAAGCTTTTCAATTGAGTAGACAGCTGCGTGAGATGTGTGGCACGTTCAAAACTATCGGCCATGCCCATCATGGTTTGGTATAGAAAATCGGCCATCTCATCCATCCGCATCTCTTTGGTCCACAAATCCATTTGTAAAGAAGTTGCCGACTGTTGGTCCCAAAACGAAAGCAACATGGCTTTAGCAGCATGCGGATCGGAAACAGGCGTATCGCTAGCTTGCCAGCTGATCGATTCGGGAATGCGTTGTTGGTCGAGTGTGACCTGAATCTCAATGCGGGATGATTGCATATGGCTTGAAATTGATATCTTTTTACAAAGGTAATACCATTCAACGACAACCTCTATTCTCTATCTATGCTACTCATTGACCTGCTAATGCATGCAGCAAGTTATTTATTTGGGCCACCAGGTTTTCTCGGGTATGATTGGCACGTTTACGCTTGCAAGCTTCTACCATTTGCTTGCGCCAATATTCATCCTGATAGAGCCTTAGCCAATTGGCCGCAATGATTTGCACATCTTCTTGCCGCATCCAAAGGCCAGCTTCTATACACCATTGGGCATATACAGGATGATCTAGGGCCAAAACAGGCACTTCAGCATAAATCGAAGCCAATACCATGTGCCATTGATCCCGTAGCTGGCCTATAGCTATATAAGCATATGCAGCAGCCGTCAATAAAGCAAGCTGTTGTACATTTTCTACATCGATCAATAAAATATCGTTTCGGAAAAGATATCCTCGCAATAGGTGCTCAGCTCGGGCAAAATCAGACTTATGCAGCACCCATATCCATTTTACCGACGACTGCAGGCGCTTTTTTAAAACCGAAAAAGCCTTCAACCATATCCGTACACGTTGGGCATCAAACACCGGAGTGGCCGCAGTGAAGAAATAGGGATGACCAAAAGCATATTGCTGGCGTACTTGCTGCTCTTCCTGCCAACTATAAGCATGAAATACCGATTCGGCAACCGGATGAAACACCTGCACACGATCATCTATTTCAACAGACGGATTTACTGGCCATATCCAAACATGTGGATAAGGCTGCAGTTTTCGCTGCAAGTTTCGAATATATTGTTGCCTCACTACCATACTTTTTGCATGATAGATATCTTCCGGTCGCATCCACAAGCAAACAGGCATGTACCGATAAACATGTGGGAGTCGATGTACCGACAACACCACATCGGGCTGATGCTTTTTCCACCCATAGCGCAACAGCCATCCTCCCCACCTACCCATGATCATGGATACCGGATAATGTTGCACACCCCCAAGTGACGGCACATTACCCTCTCCCATCCACATCCATTCTTTTCCGATGCCTGAGGCTTCCCTACATTCTCCAAAGAGTTGCCACCAATAAGCGTCGCTTGTCCATGGGCGATAGATAGAAGTTGAAAAAAATTCAAAGCCTACTTTCATATTTTTCATTTCAGCTTCCTGCCTTTCCACTGATATGTGCTCCACACACCAGCTAAGCCAGCGCTCACGATATAAGGAATGTGTAAAAATTGTCCCGGAAAAAAATACCACAAGAATCTTTTTTTCCGAAAAAACTTGGCTACTGGAAAAAGAAAATACAACTCTACAATGGTTTTATACATCAGCAAAAAGGCTGCAATAAGCCACCAATAGGAGTCATAAAAGCCCAACAATGCCAGCAATACAAAACATAAATTCCATACATACACGCCGGCTAATACGTAGGTTAATCGTTTATCATCAAACTTATTGGCTTTTGATGCCCAGCGCAATCGTTGGTGCCAGAATGATCTCCATCCTTTCACGGGTAAGGTATACACAATGCTTTCTCTACATTTCAGGTAAAAAACCCTATCGGGATAGGCATGATAAATCTTATACATCAGCAGCATATCGTCGCCAGAAGCAATGCCATCTATTCCTGTAAATCCATCAACTTCTTCAAAAACCCGACGGGTATAAGCCAAATTAGCACCATTGCACATGGTACCGATATGCAAATGAACGGTTGCCCCTGTGATACCCTGCATGGTCATGAAGTCGAGCGATTGAAAGATATCGAAAAAAGATTGCTCACGGCTATAAATTACAGGTGCAGCAATGCATTGCGCCTGGTGTTGCCGGTAAAACGATACAATGCTACCAATCCAGTTGGGCCCTGCCACACAGTCAGCATCGGTTGTCACGATAAGCTCGCCTTGTGCATGAGCAATTCCCATTTCAATAGCTTTTTTCTTAGGCGCTCGATGCCCTACACTTGCAGGCTCTTCTGCTTGCAATTGCAAAAGTCGAATGCGAGCATCTGGCACAGCCAATACACGTGCTGCGGTATCGTCGGTCGATTGATCGTCGACTACGATGATTTCCATCAGATGTGCCGGATAGTGCTGCCGACAAATAGCTTGAAGACATGGCTGAATATGATCGGCTTCATTACGAGCAGGGATAATGATTGATACCCGTATATCTGCAAAAGTCTCTTTCGATATTCGATATTCTGGCAAATGTTGCCATCCATATCGATACAGTATCATCAACACGCCATAGCCCAAAGCCAGGAATACCAAAACAATAATGAGTACTATCATGAACGCGACAACAATTGATCGTGTAGAAAAGATGCTAATTCGCTAGACAATAATTGATGTCCACTGTCGAGCTCCCATACTCGCGCTTCTCGCAAATCACGAGTCATCACTTTCCCATACGATGGTTTGATCACGCGATCGTATTTGCCAAATATTAACCATACGGGAATGCGATACCGTCGGATATAAGTTTTCAACAAATTCATATCGGGTGTAAACGATCTTAAGCAATTCCAGGTATTCCAGACCTGCATTCGTTTATCCCGTGTTTCCATGTTTACTTCCAGAAAACGTTTATAATTAGGAGAAATGAAATGCAGTTTTTCCAGCCAATATATCATCCTAAAAAATAGTTGTGGATGATCTACATGCCAGCGGAACAAAGCATTTCCCACACGTGAGTGTGTAAGAAAATGAAACCAAAAATTATGTCGTAAGCCATCGGGTGCTATCAAGATCAAATGACGCACTCGCTCGGGCATTAGTTGGGCCAATTGCAAACACACTCTACCCCCCAGGCTATAGCCCAATAACAAATAATCGGTTTGGTGAAATTTGTTCAATACACATCGCATCAACTCTTGCCAATCAATGGTTGCCGATGATAAATGCTTTTGCAATTGGGTGAGGCCATGATAAGGTAAATCGAGAGCCACAATGGTATAATCTGCTCCCAATGCGGGCTCCAATACTTGAAAACTATTCGCATTTTCTCCAAAGCCATGAAAACACACGAGCAATTGGCTTCCTTGACCCCACCGCCATCCATGCCATTGCCAGCCATTTAAATTCAACCAAAACTCTTCCATACAACAAAACTCTATAATTTATTTGATTGCCTGCAAGTGGTTCTAGTAAAAACGAAAATCAGATGACGCTGGCTGCTGTAGTTTTCGAGATAAATTCTTTAACTTACCATCAAAAATTGACTTATGGAAATCATCTCTCAAGCCCTGCTGAAAGGAGGAGAATTCTTAATTCGCCGTGCATCATCACCCATTTTCACACCAGAAGATTTCGATGAAGAACAGCGAATGATTTACGACATGGCGCACCAATTTATTGAAAAAGAAATCTGGCCTTTGCTAGATAGAATCGATGCGCAAGAACCTGGCTTGATGCAAAGCTTGCTCGACAAGGCTGGTGAGCTGGGCTTACTCGGTGCCGCACTCCCAGAAGCTTATGGCGGCATGGGAAAAGATTTCATTACCGCCACCCTCATCAATGAAGCCTTAGGTGCAGGTCATTCTTTTGCCGTGGCTATGGCGGCTCATACGGGCATTGGCACCCTCCCCATCCTGTACTTTGGAACTCCAGAGCAAAAACAAAAATATTTACCCGGGCTAGCTACTGGCACTATTAAAGGCGCCTATGCTCTTACTGAACCAGGAGCAGGATCTGATGCACTGAGTGGAAAAACTACCGCCCGACGCATTGCTGATGGCTCCCAGTTTATCTTGAACGGACAAAAGATCTGGATCACCAACTCTGGCTTTGCGGATATTTTTACCGTATTTGCAAAAGTGGAAGGAGCTACCGATAAACATCAGGGATTTTCAGCATTTATTGTGGAAAGAAATACGCCCGGCTTGAGCTTCGGAGAAGAAGAGCATAAAATGGGCATTAAAGGTTCTTCTACCCGACAGCTCTTTTTTCAAGATTGTGCTATCCCAGCCAGCCAGCTCCTCGGAGAGATTGGCAAAGGTCATGTGATTGCGTTTAATATCCTTAACATTGGCAGGCAAAAGCTTTGTGCTGCAGCTGTGGGTGCTGCTAAAAAAGCTATTGAACTGAGCGTGCAATATGCCAATAATCGCGAACAATTTCGTAGACCTATTGCCAGCTTTGGAGCCATTCAATACAAGCTGGCCGAGCAGGCCGTACGCCTCTATGCAGCCGAATCGGCACTCTATCGTACTACCCAGCTCATCGATAGCCTCGAAAAAGAATCGCTTACCCAAGGCGTATCACACGAAAAGGCTTTACTACAGGCAGCCGAAGAATATGCCGTAGAATGTGCAATCTTGAAGGTGGCTGGTTCGGAAATGCTCGATTATGTGGTAGATGAAGCCGTTCAAATCTACGGTGGCAATGGATTTAGCGAAGAATATCCTGTTTCGCGTGCTTATCGGGATTCTCGTATCAACCGCATTTTCGAAGGAACCAACGAAATCAACCGCTTGCTCATTCTCGATATGTTGATTAAGCGCGCAATGCAAGGCCGCCTTGCTTTATTACAAGCAGCTAAAGCAGCACAAGACGAATTGCTGGCAACTCCTTCTCTCAACCCTTCCACGGGCAACCCGTCTATCAGTCTCGATGCCCTGCAACAACAAATTGAGCAATGGAAAAAATTAAGTTTACTCATTGCTGGGGCTGCCGTACAAAAACTCATGCAACAATTAGAAGATGAGCAGGAAATCTTGATGTGCTTGTCTGATATGATTATGGATATCTACCTGGCCGAAAGTGCCTTGCTACGCGCTCTTAAATCACAACAGCAACATCCCGATTCTTTACACCCCTTACTGGCTCAAGTATTTATCGCCGATGCAAACTATCGTATTCAGCAACAAGCTCATGAGGCTCTGCTTGCTTTTGCCGAAGGCGATGAATTGCGAATTCTGCAATCGGCTATTCGGCGTTTCACTAAGCCTATACCACTGAATACCAAACAAGCCCGAAGACAAATTGCAGCTGCACTTCGAGAAGCCAATACCTATTGTTTTTGAAAAACATTTTCATCGGCTTCTGAATGCCCAACGCATCATTTCCCTTAGGGTAACTTTTTTGCCATACAACAAAATGCCCGTTCGGTAAATTCTGCCTGCCAACCAAGTGGTAAATAAGAATGAGGCAATCAATAATATTAATGATAGACCAAGTTGCCACCAGGGAACACCATAAGGAAGCCTTGCTACCATTACCAATGGCGACGAAAGAGGAAATATACTAGTAAACACGGCAAGCGGGCTATCGGGATTACGCGCCGCTTGAATGGCAATCAGGAAAGAAATAATGATGGGTAAGGTAATGGGTAAAGTAAGCTGTTGCGCATCTGTAGCTTCTTGATCAACAACAGATCCAACCGCTGCAAACAAACTTGCATATAAAAAATAACCACCTAAGAAATACACAATAAAAAACACAATGATCTCCAAAATGGGCATCTGTGTAAGTTCTGCAAGCACAGATTGGGTTAATTGCATACTTTCATTAGCTGGCATTGTCGATGGTGTCATCACTTGAGAAGCTGTATCCATACTAGGTATAAGCTGATGCAATCCACTCCATAATATTAGTAATAATATCAGCCAAATGAAAAATTGCGTCAGCCCAACAGTAGCAATACCCAATATTTTTCCTAACATGAGTTGAAACGGCTTTACCGAAGAAACAATCACTTCGGCAATACGATTCATTTTTTCTTCCATAACTCCACGCATCACCGCCACACCAAAAAAGATTAAAACAAAATAAATCAAGATTCCACAAATCATCGATATTGCAATAGCAACGCCAGCTTGCAATTCTGAAGCCTGTGTAATAGGTTGATCAATATTTACCTGAATATTCTTTCTCACACTATCTATCAACGCTACATTCAAATGCAATTGATTAAATCGAATATGCTGCAAGGATTCTTCAATGATGTTTTTTAAAGCAACATAATTATCTAATGAAAGTTTTTTCTGGCTATAATATTGGATACCACCAGGATGCTCTACATTTAAGGTGTCTGGAATGTACAATAATCCATTATATCCATGCTCAGCAGCATAAGCGAGCAATGAATCATGATCTAATGGGTGATGTAATACTGTAAACCGAAATTGTTCCCTATCTTTCCAAACGGTATCTAATAAATGACTATTGTCTAATACGGCTATGTGCAGCTTTTGCTGTGCACCACCACCGATAATAAATATTTCCAACGCTATAAATCCCATGAATAATAAGGGAGCAACTATCGTGATGATGATAAACGATTTCTTCCTTACCCTTGTCAAATATTCTTTTTTCAGAATCAACCAAGTAGCACGCATACTGGTGGGGTTTTAAGTTTTTTATGTAGTAAGCTTATGAGTTGTTGTTTACAGATCGAATAAAGATCTCATTTAAAGAAGGAAGCACTTCACTGAATTCCAAAATACTATATCCCTCATCAATCAACGCGCGCAAAATATCGTTGGAGGAGCGATTGGGTTTAATTTGAATGATTTCATGATCTTCTTTGCCTACAATACTTTCCAAATCAAGCTTCTGTAGAGTAGCTGGCAATAATTTGGGCTCTGTTTTCAATTTAAATTGATGTTGCTTGAATTGCTGACGAATTTGATTCGTTTCGCCATCAAGCAATTTCTTTCCTTTATTGATCAACACAATATGATCACAAATTTCTTCTACTTGCTCCATGCGATGAGTAGAAAAAATGACCAGACAACCTTTTTGGCTAAAAGCAAATATTTCATCTTTAATCAAATTGGCATTGATAGGATCTAATCCTGAAAAAGGCTCATCGAGAATGATCAGCGGTGGCTCGTGTAGGATAGTAGCAATAAACTGCACCTTTTGGCTCATACCTTTACTTAAATCACCTACATGTTTAGACCACCATGGTGCTAATTGCATTTTATTTACCCATTGCCATGCTCTTTTACGTGCCTCAGCATATGAAAGCCCTTTCAAACGTCCTAAATAAATGAGTTGCTCACCCACAGACATTTTTTTGTACAAGCCTCTTTCTTCGGGCATATAACCTATATAGCGCTGATCTCTCTCTGGATAAAAAGGCTGTTGCCGAAAATAAATCTCTCCCGAATCGGGAAACAAAATGCCCGTGATCATGCGCAATAAAGTGGTTTTACCAGCGCCATTTGGGCCCAATAAGCCCCAAATATGGCCTGCATCCATGTCTAAGCTAAAATCATCAACCGCTTTGTGCTGGTAATAATATTTTTTTAGGTGAGCAACAGACAAGAAAGCCATCCCTGAATCATTAATGTTACAAAAATGAAAAATATTTTTTTAAGTGAATGATTAAATTTTCATTATGCATTTCTGTAAAAAATTTCATTGGTATACAAATAAGATAAATATAAAATCAATTTGTATTTATCGATTGATCATATATCGAATAAAAAAAACATGGAAGACAGATTGAGCTGTTCCATGTCAACAAAATAGATCAACTTGATCACATAAAAAATTGCTCAGAAAGGTAGGTCATCTTCTCCCTCAGCGGGTGGAGAGGAATAAGTATTATATTCATTAGCTACAGAAGTTTGTGAGCCAGGACTAGGTTGCTCTTCTGAAGGTGTAAGCAATTCAATACGCCATGCATCGAGGTTGGTAATATAATTCACCCTGCCATCTTTTTCCCATCGGCTGCCTTTGATATTAAAGCTCACCTTCACCTCATCACCTTCTCGAAACCGATCGATAAGTGAGGTTCTATCTTGAACCAGTTGAAATTTAATGAACTGACTAATAAATTTTCCATTAAAGTCTTCCACTTTCTCGATCACAAACTCGCGTGTGCGAAAGCTCTCCGTACGTTGTACTACATCAAATTTGGCAACAATTTTGCCCGTAATTTCAAAGCTCATGAGAATAGGTTTTTATTAATGATTGAACAATTTTATCCATTTAAGCAAATATATAATTTCTATTGGAAGAGATCAATTAAAAATTACTATATTTCAAACTAGATATTTAAAGGAAAGGATTGATGTTGCATGAAAATCAGCGATAATGGAGTATTTGAGCGTATGAATTTTTGTCAGAATATGCTTAAATTCTTTTTGAAAGCGAGTTTCCATGATGTTCTTTAAAGAAGATTGTTGCGCAACGAGTTTCTTATTTTAAAAAGGAATTTGCAAAGAAACAAGAGGTGTATCATTTTTTTTTTCAGAAATTTCTCATGAAATTCGCTACCCTCTAAGAAATTTTCAGTGGTACTTACTGAAGATTTCTCAGTTTTTTTTCTAAATAGCCGAATATAAAATCTAAACTGCCGAATAGAAAAAATAGTCTATACATGGAAAAAAATTGCGAAACTGTATGGGAAAATTGCTTGAGAATCATTCGGGATATAGTGGAATGGCAACCCTACAAAACATGGTTTGAACCCATTAAGCCGGTAAAACTGGAGAATAATGTATTGACCATTGAGGTGCCTAGTCAGTTTTTTTATGAGTATCTTGAAGAACATTATGTAGAATTATTGGCAAAGATCTTGAGGCGTGAATTGGGAAAAGATGCTCGCCTAGAATATCGGATTGTGGTGGAAAAAGGTTCTGCTCGCCGCCATCCCGCTACAGTAGATATGCCTACGCAATACGACAGGCCACAAACCCAGAATGAAATTGACTTTCCGTTGTTGCAACAAAGCACACCGGTAAAAAACCCATTTG
The DNA here is from genome assembly GCA_023511875.1 of Thermoflavifilum sp. Lineage (GTDB taxonomy): Bacteria > Bacteroidota > Bacteroidia > Chitinophagales > Chitinophagaceae > Thermoflavifilum. The sequence continues at coordinate 338,077 of JAIMAQ010000002.1, read as the reverse complement.
TCATTCCCGGGTTGAAACGCATCAAAATTGATTCTCAATTAAATCCTCATTATACATTTGAAACCTTTATTGAAGGCGATTGCAATCGGGTGGCTCGCCGTGCTGGAAAAGCAGTTGCCGAAAAGCCCGGTGCTACTTCTTTTAATCCATTGGTGATTTACGGTGGCGTTGGCCTGGGCAAAACCCATCTGGCACAAGCTGTAGGCAATGCCGTAAAAAAATTTCATCCACACAAAACCGTTTTGTATGTAAGCACCGAAAAATTTATCAATCAGTTTATTGACCATTCTAAACATAATGCCATTAACGATTTTATTCATTTTTATCAATTGATCGATGTACTCATTTTAGATGATATCCAATTTTTCGCCAACGCCGAAAAATCACAAGATGCCTTTTTTGCCATTTTCAACCATTTACATCAATCGGGCAAGCAACTGGTATTGACTTCCGATAAGCCTCCTAAAGATCTCGAAAAAGTACAAGAACGTTTGCTGAGCCGCTTTCGCTGGGGACTCAGTGCCGATCTTCAAGTGCCCGATTTTGAAACCCGTATGGAAATCCTGGAAAACAAGATGCGCAACGATGGACTAGAAATGCCAAAAGAAGTGGTAAAATATATTGCTTATAATATTCAAACCAATGTGCGCGAGCTGGAAGGAGCTTTAATCTCACTACTGGCACAATCTTCGCTCAATCGTAAGGAAATTGATCTCGAGCTAGCTAAAAAAGTGCTTAAATCTTTTGTCAAAACCTCAACCAAGGAAATTACTATTGAGGCTATTCAACGCATGGTCTGCAACCATTTAGGTGTTCCTTATGAAAAGTTATTAGAAAAAACCCGCAAACGAGAAATTGTCCAGGCTCGACAAATCACGATGTATCTGGCAAAATCTTTTACCAAAAATTCACTGAAAACAATTGGCGAGCATTTCGGGGGCCGAGATCATACCACCGTCATTCATTCTTGTCAGACGGTGAAAGACCTGATGGAAACCGATCCATCGTTTCGGGAAATGCTGCTGGAACTCCAACAGAAGGTACAGCTAGCTGCCCTGTAATGGCGATAAAAAATTTGTATTTTTGCCCTGGTAAATGGTGAGGTGCCTGAGAGGCCGAAAGGAGCGGTTTGCTAAACCGTCGTGGTGCCCAAAGCGCCACCGCGGGTTCGAATCCCGCCCTCACCGCTACCGTTTCTTAGCTAATGCGTAACCAGGCCTTGAGTAAAATCTTCCCCAGCGGCTCACGAACAAACAAGTGAGCCGCTTTCCTTTCTTGCTTACTAACATGCATGATGGCTTTATCCCTGTTATCGAGTAAAAATGCTTTGTTTAGGAGAAAGAAATTGAGCATACACTATCCAGCAACAAGCGCCTCTACAGTAGTAATCGTGTATTGGGAGTAATCATGTATCGGGGCTGCTTTGCAACTACTTCACCGATACTGAGTAGTAAAACATACTGAAGCAATTATGCCGAAAATATCCCTACTCGGTGTATACTAACTAAAATACAACCGCAAGATTATAGCATACAGGAAAATAGATAACAAGAAAAAAAGTAATATTGATTTACAAAATATTTTATAAATTTATCAAAAATATTTCCTCGATCTCCTGATCAAAATTGTTTACTGGCTTGACGGATGGATATCATTAGATAAATTCTGAGCAACCGCTAAATCCAACCTCACAGCCATATCAACAATATGATAGGGGATATAAATGAAAAGAGGTATAACGTCTAAGATCTAGTGATGAAGAAAATAAAGCTATTCACGCTTAATAAAACACAAAATTATGCTTCCAGATAATCCCATTTCTTCACAACAACAAGATCGGCTAAATCGCGCGCCATTAGCAAAAAAAAATTGCTGATCAAATAAAACAGCTTGAACGCCATGAAAGCTATGTTATCGGTATAGAAGGTGAATGGGGATCTGGGAAAACCTATTCAGATAATAAAGGGTTCGTAGTTGATAAACTCTCTGAAAAAATAAAAGCACCATGATAGTTTAGGAGTAGAGTGGATTGAGTTAAGAACCAATGGGAGATTTTAAATCTTTGAAATTGTGCTCGATCATTTAAAAATCTCACATAATAAATTACCAAAAGATATTGATTAAAATATAGAGAAAATTATTAACGAAATATTTAAACAACTAAAACTATGCCCATACCAGATTATCAATCAATAATGCTTCCACTTTTAAAGTTTGCTTCTGATAAAAAGGAGCATTCTATGAGAGAGGCTATTGAAGATCTAGCTGATTCTTTTAAGTTGAGCGAAGAAGAAAAGAAAGAAGTTTTGCCAAGCGGACAACAATATGTTTTTGATAATCGTGTTGCTTGGGCAAGGACTTATCTAAAGAAAGCAGGTTTGCTTGAATCTACTAGAAGATCTTTCTTTAAAATAACTGATTTAGGATTAAATGTCTTAAGTAAGAATCCAAAAAAAATTGATGTTGAATTTCTAAAACAATTTCCTCAATTCATTGAATTCTTAAATTCAAGGCGAGAGAAAACTGAAGAAGAAGAAGAAGAAGAAGAAGAAAAAAAAGAATCCGAAAAAACACCAGAAGAATTATTAGAGACTGGTTATCAAAGAATTAAAAGTGAATTAGCACAAGAATTATTGGAGAGAATTAAACAATTATCACCCAAATTTTTTGAGAAACTAGTAGTTGATTTATTGATCAAGATGGGCTACGGTGGCTCCTTAAAGGAGGCTGGTAAAGCAATAGGTCAAAGTAGAGACGGTGGTATAGATGGTATAATCAAAGAAGACAAACTCGGCCTCGATGTTATTTATATTCAGGCGAAAAGATGGAATAATGATGTAGGCTCAAAAGAAGTTAGAAATTTCGTTGGCAGTTTAGCTGGGCAACACGCAAATAAAGGAGTATTTATTACCACCTCTAAGTTTACAAAAGATGCGTTAGAATACGTTAAAACTATTTCTCACAAAATTATTCTAATTAATGGTGAAATGTTAACTGAATTATTGATTGAAAATGATGTAGGAGTTACAAAGCTGACTAGTTATGATATCAAAAAAATTGATTTAGATTATTTTGAGGAAGAATAATAAAAATAATTTCCTTGCAATCAGCCCCTGACGGATTAAAAAAGACTTGAAATTATTCTTCCCTTTTCTTTTTCCGCTTTCTAACCCGTGAATATGAAAGAAAAACAGTTTTTTTCATTACATACCGCTTTCTTAGTTAAGGTGTAAACAGGCCTTGAGCAAAATCTTCCCCAGCGGCTTGCCAACACACAAGTGATCTAATTTCTTTTTCCTTTCTTGCCGATTAACAAGTATGATTGAGGAAAGGAGTATACGATGCCCCACGGTGGCTGAGTAGCAAAATGTATTGAAGACTTCGTAAAACAAAGCAGTCTTATGCACACTACGAAAGCCCTCACAAGCCCATCAAAACGACCTCTTTGCCCTTAAACGAGATGAATTCCCATAGTTTTGTTTTTTTCTACTGCTCCCTTACCTAGCCAACCATTCCATTGTACATTTGTTATCTAATTTTGAAGGTGATTACATGGATCAGTCATTACCAGTATCGGCTGCTTCTTTAGACGACCTGCGCCACCTGGCTGCAGATAGCGATGGCATTGCCATACATGGTGCGCGTGTACACAACTTGAAAAATGTCTCGGTAACTATTCCGAAAAATAAACTCGTGGTGATCACCGGGGTGAGCGGCAGTGGTAAATCGTCGCTAGCCTTCGATACTTTGTATGCCGAAGGACAACGCCGTTATCTGGAGAGCTTTGGCACATATGCCCGCCAGTTTATTGGAGAAATGGAGCGCCCCGATGTGGATCAAATCACAGGCCTTTCACCAGTGATTTCGATCGAACAAAAAACCACAGGCAGGAGTCCGCGCTCTACTGTAGGCACTGTTACTGAAGTATACGATTTCATGCGTCTGCTCTTTGCCCGTATCGGTGAAGCCTATTCTTACCACACGGGCAAGAAAATGATTCGTTTCACCGAAGAAGAAATCATTCAACATATATTTAAGAAATTCCCCCATCAGAAGCTCACCCTACTCGCACCCATAGTGAGGGGCAGAAAAGGGCACTATCGGGAATTGTTTGAACAACTGCGAAAACAAGGGTATTTGAAAGTGCGGGTAGATGGCGAGATCCGAGAGCTCCTTCCCAAAATGCAAGTCGATCGTTATAAAATCCATGATATCGAATTGGTGATCGATCGGGTGCAAGTGGAAAAAGATCAACAAACACGCATTACGCAGAGTGTTCAACGAGCGCTGGAGATGGGCAAAGGGCTCATCTATGTGCTCGAAGAACAAAAAACCAAGCCTCACGTATTCAGCAAACAGCTAATGTGTGCCGATACTGGCATCTCGTATGAAGAACCTTCGCCCAACACGTTTTCGTTTAATTCGCCTTATGGGGCATGCCCACGTTGTAAAGGTCTTGGCGCCATCTATCAGATCGATTTGGAAGCCTTGATTCCAGACCCAACAAAATCGATTGAAGAAGGCGGACTGGCTCCTTTAGGGGAAATGAAGGATAATTTTATTTTCAAGCAAATTCAACAACTTGCGCGCAAACATGGTTTTTCCCTGCGTACTCCCCTCAAAGACTTGCCGCAAAAAATCTTGAATTTGCTGCTCTATGGAAGCGAAAAAGAAAAAATAACGGTAGATCTTGGATTCGAGGAAAATTTTTATCAACCCTATGAAACGGGGTTTGAAGGAGTTGCCAATCAGGTCATGCGTTATTTCTATGAGAGTTCGTCTGATATGGTACGTAGCTGGGCGGAAGGATTTATGAAATTGTCTACCTGCCCAGAATGTGGAGGCACCAGGCTTAAAAAAGAAAGTCTGTGGTTTAAAATTCACCATAAAAACATTGCTGAGCTGAGTGCGATGGATTTAAACCAGCTGAAAAGCTGGTTTGACGAGTTGCCGCAACATTTAAACGAACGGCAAATGAAAATAGCACACGATGTGTTGAAAGAAATTCGAGATCGCTTACAATTTTTATTGCAGGTAGGATTAGACTATTTGACACTCGATAGACCCAGTAAAACGCTTAGTGGTGGCGAGTCGCAACGTATTCGGCTGGCCACACAAATTGGCTCACAGCTCATGGGGATCACCTATATCCTCGATGAGCCCAGCATTGGCCTGCATCAGCGCGACAATCATCGCCTCATTCAATCGCTCAAAGCCCTATGCCAGATGGGCAATACCGTGGTAGTGGTAGAACATGACCGCGACATCATGCTGGCATCGGATTATATCATCGATATCGGGCCAGGAGCGGGTGTTCACGGAGGTGAGATTGTAGGGCAAGGCCCCCCTAGCAATTTCCAACGACTACCTACAGCTACTGCAGCCTACTTGCGTGGTGAACGCACCATTGCCGTACCCACACATCGCCGACAAGGAAATGGATTACAACTAAAGCTCTATGGCGCAAGTGGCAATAACTTAAAGAAGATCGATGTAAGTTTCCCCTTAGGTACCTTTATCTGCGTGACGGGTGTAAGCGGCAGTGGAAAGTCGACCTTAATCAACGAAACCCTCTTTCCTATCTTGCATACCCATTGCTATCGCTCGCGCATGCACCCTTTGCCCTACCAAAAAATAGAAGGATTGGAACACGTCGATAAAGTCATTGAAATTGATCAATCGCCTATAGGCCGTACCCCACGCAGCAATCCAGCAACCTATTGTGGATTTTTTACCGATATCCGCCAGCTATTTGCCCAATTGCCCGAATCAAAGATTCGTGGATATCATGCGGGTCGATTTTCTTTTAACGTAAAATCTGGGCGGTGCCCAACCTGTGAAGGAGCAGGCTACAGAACTATTGAAATGAATTTTTTGCCCGATGTGTATGTGCCTTGCGAACAATGTCAAGGAAAACGTTACAACCGCGAAACACTCGAAATCCGCTACAAAGGCAAATCGATAGCCGATGTACTCGATATGACCGTAGATGAAGCAGTAGAATTTTTCCAGTCGGTTCCCTACTTATATCGCAAAATTAAGGTGCTGCAAGATGTAGGATTAGGATATATTACCTTAGGCCAATCGGCAGTAACCCTCTCTGGTGGCGAGGCCCAACGAGTAAAACTAGCCACAGAACTCAGCAAAAAAGATACGGGTCGCACTTTTTATATCCTCGATGAACCTACTACTGGACTGCATTTTCAAGATATTCAACACCTACTCGACGTACTCAACAAACTCGTTGATCGCGGAAATACCGTGCTGGTCATCGAACACAATATGGACGTCATCAAAGTAGCAGATTATATCATCGACTTAGGGCCTGAAGGGGGTAAAAGAGGTGGCTATATCGTTTGCACGGGTACACCAGAAGAAATTGCTCTTCATCCCGAAAGCTACACGGGTCAATACTTGCAAGCAGAACTGACTTAAATAAAACACGCTATTTAAAAACAACAATCTGTGCTTTTCGCTTATCTTCGCAAAAATGAATTCATGCATGCATTTCAGGCTGTGGATATGGGCTTTTCTTCTCCTCTTCATTTCAGCCTGCAATCAAGACATCAATATTTGTGAACAACCTACCGATGTAAAACTAACTATTGGATTATATCACCAAATCGATAGCACACAAATCGTGGATACTTTATTGCCTATATCTTTTGTAAAAACATTGCACCAACCACCTGTTGTATTAATCGATAGCAGCTTGCAACAGAGTTTTTCCCTGCCTCTCAATCAACTGGCCGACTCCAGTGGATTTATCATTCAACCCAATTCTTCAACCATAGCAGATACCATCATGATTTATTATACTCGCCAGCCCAAATTGCTTTCACCGGGATGCGGATTTGTAACGTTTTTCCAAATCGATACGCTTATTACCACTTTTCATCACATAGATTCATCCGCTATTGTGAACAAATCGGTCATCAATGTCCATACGGAACATATTCGTTTGTTTTATTAGCCTTTGCTTAACTAACCTGGCAAAAGCCCAAATCCATACCGATAGCTCAATGATTCGGGTGGATAGTACTGTACAACATCATGCCGATAGTGTAATTGTGTTACATCATGACTTGAGAATAGGTGTTGACCTTAGTCGAATAGCCATCGTTTTTCTTCAATCTGGCAGAAAAGATGCAGAGATATCGGCCGACATGCTGTTGATACCTAATTTATATGGGGTATTCGAACTTGGCTATAACCAAATGAAGATCAATAAACCAAACTTGCTTCAATATCAAAGCCATGGCTATTTTTATCGATTAGGAGTAGATAGAAATTTTTTACCTCCAGGGCAAAATTTGCACCGACACGATATCGCTTACTTAGGTGTGCGTGTAGGTCAGGCTATTATGCAACAATCTGTAAGCAATTATCACATTAGCGACAGCATTTGGGGTGATGTAAACGGCAGCATCCCTACACAAAATTTACACGCTTTGTGGTTAGAATTCGTAGCGGGAATTAAAATTCAATTAACCTCATTCATAGATCTTGGCTGGTCGATCCGTGGGAAAACGTTATTGAATCACCCAGAAAGAAAAACTTCAATAGCACCTTATGTGATTCCAGGATTTGGTAAAGGAGCCAATAGGCAAGCATTTGATTTCAACTATTCGCTGTTTATCCGTATTCCTATTTTTGATTCACATTATACATTTCGTCATAAAAATGATCATTCCAAAGCTAGCCCTTAGATTTATTGGTTCATCATCTGGAAACCAATGATCATACCGATCATCATAATTACATATAGTGCTATAGTAATAATGGTTAGAATTCCTAAGTATTGATAAAATGATTTTAAATAGGTAAAGGCAAGTGTAAGTTCTTGTGATTGGTGCATGTCTATAGCACGTTGAGTTTTTACTGCGAAGCGAAATAAAAACCACATAGGGAAGAAATAAATGATAGCAATGATGAGGTATATCAATACGTAAAATCCCGATAATCCCGGCATAAGCATAAATCGGTTAAACAAATACGATGCAGATAGCATCGATATCAACATGATGCCAATAAACACAAACCCAACTATAGCTAGAAATTTTGCCCAACTGGCCGCACCTTTCAAAAGCATTAAGGCAGATTCATCCAAAGAAATTTCGGGCTGAGGAGGTGAAGAAGCTTGTGGCTCCATAAAAAAGATTTTTTATAAAAGAAAGATAAACAAATTCTTTTGATTTTAAGTATTTATTTGCCGCAACATGTGCACATGGGGAATATTATCTTCAAGATACACTTCACTACACACGCGAAATCCAAATGATTCATAAAACTGCTTCAAATACAACTGAGCGCCAATGCGAATGGGCCCATCTCCATAAATTGCCTGAATAGTAGCTATGCTTTTTTGCATCAACATTTTCCCTAAGCCAATCCCTCGAAAATTAGGATGCACCACTACACGACCAATCGACATTTCTGCATAGCTTATACCCGGAGCCAATAATCGTGTATAACACACCATCTGCAACTCGGGCATGATAAAGCCCATCAGGTGATAAGCTTTTAGATCTTTATCATCGGCATCGAGATATGCACAAGTCTGCTCAACGATAAATACCTGGTTGCGTAGTTTCCAAATGGCATACAGCTCTTCCGCGCTGAGTTCAGCAAAAAATCGGCAGGCAAATAAAACCGTATCTGTTATAGAAGCCACAGGCAAAGTCTTTAAATATGTGTGGAAAAGGGTTGCTGATCGGCACAACCCATGTGTGGCCCAGGGTCTACATGCAGCTGTCGACAAAAATACTGATAGAATGCATAGCGATGCAAGGTTTCCGACGTAGGAGCATGGCCACATTCTACACCGCCATTGATGATATTGAGTGTAAGCCCAAAGCCTGGTAAGCGGCAAGCCGCACTATCGGCAGCTGAAGGCTTCCAATGGCCAGTCATCACCGCATGGCATGAGGGTTTATTGGCTATGGGCGTCATCCAAAACCAAATGGCCGAGGCAAAGGCAAGCACTGAATCTTCGATTAACCGCTCGGGACGCTCCAACAAGCTGTCTTTATTTCCAAACCAAGCTTCGCTAAACATACCATATAAATAGCTATAACTCAATTGCAGCGGTCCTCGACCGTGATAAGATACCCCTGATACTGGTGGGTATTGTGTGTTGCTCCAGATGCTATATTGCGGACAACCCTGTTTGCATCCTCGTTCTTGTTTGAAATATAGCCCCCATTTCACATAGCCTCCTGGTGCCTGATCCCAACCTCCAGAAGTTTCCTGTGCGATATGCGCCAGAAAGGCGGCTAGCTCGCGTCGTCGAACAGCTGGTGAACCTTCTCCTAAAAATGCGGGAAACTTTTTAGCTGCGGCCACAAAAGCTGGAAAAGAGTAAAAATCTTCTTTGTTCGAGTCGGCCTCGCGAGGCTCAAGATCAGCTTTCCCATAACGATTGGGAAAAAGTCGATCCCACATGCGTGCATTCAATATATGGGTAAGATACGTGGAGCCATCAGGTTGATCTTTAAGCGGCAAAGATTGCGTCTTAGCCCATCTAACTTGAATACACATACCAATAACCAATATCCACAAAATATAGCGATTCATGATTGGGAGCACTTAGCGAGCAATTGTAGGAAATAGAGGCAAACTCAAGTCTCCATCTGGTCCTATGGCTTGCACGGCGAAAAATGCATTATCCTTCGAATAAGGCAAGGTGATGATTGTATCTGTAGTGAAAAAATGCCGTTGCCAAAGGGGTTGATCTGTATCGCGCATTAACACCCGATAGCCCACACAACGGCCATATTGAGGCTTTTCCCAACGCAAGGTAGTGTAGTTGCCTAGCTCGCTTGCACTAAGCCAAACATGTGCTGGTGGCGAAGGAGCACGAGAAAGGCCAACGAGCGTGGCCAGGTTTAATGCCGTATTTTTTCGCAAATAATCAAAATCCATGAATGCTGGAAGATCGCCGTATGTAATGCCATTTTCTACGCGAACGTCTTGATGTTGATGGTTGAAATTTTCATAATATTCGGTGATACGCACGGCGGTATAGCCTTTTTGTTGAAAGGGTAAATGATCGCCGCCTCGCAGAAAGCGGTCGGGTCGATATATCAAGACCACATCTAAATTTGGCACATAACAGCGAGCCATTTCATACAAGTATCGGGCTAGTTCACGCGAGGGGCTATCATTATCTCCGCTGGTGAGGCGTCGCATACGGGCTTGTTCAGGGCTTTCCATTGCTGGAATGGTTTCACTGAATACCCGCACACGGGTATTATCTTGTTGAAGCGTTTCACTTGCCGTTGATTGGCCAATGATATCATTGTTGAGTAAGGCGGCGATTGGCCAGCCCTCACGAGCCGCACGTTCGGCCAAATGACGCGATCCATACAGCCCTTGCTCTTCTCCACTAAAGAAAACCAATTTAATAGTTGCCGGGAAGCGTTGATCGGCAATTAAGCGCGCAATTTCCAGCAAAGCTGCCACCCCGCTTCCATCGTCGTTAGCCCCTGGTGCATCGCCCACAGAATCGAGCACATCGGTGCGCCTACTATCCAGATGAGCACTGGCCATGAAGATGCGGTGGTCGGCCGTATCGGTACCTGGCAACGTGGCGATGATATTGGCTATTGGATGTGCAAAAGGTATTCGCTCGCCTGGGTTCAGCATCCAGCGGTCTTCTTCTACCTGCAAGCGGTTACCACCTCGCTGGCTATAATCGCGAAGTTTGGCGATCACCCATCTGCGAGCAGCACCGATGCCCCGATGTGGATCGGTTTCCGTGCTCAACGTATGCCGTGTACCAAAGCTTACCAGAGTATACACATATGCACGTAGACTATCGGCCGAAACCTCACTCACCAAATGCTCGATCAGCGAGTCGCGTGCAGGGAAGCTTTGCGCTTGCAAAGGAAACGCTTGTATCAACAACAATCCCACTCCACCACATAGTAATAGCAAACATTTCATCTTAAATGATGTCATGGCCTTTTATTTGTCGATTGAATTTGCTTAAGCAATCCCAGCTTGGTTTGCATGACTCCAGCGATGGAATGTGCCCTAAATTTGGCCAATGCCGCTTTTTCCCCTTCAAAATAAGTATTTACTGTTTCATCAAACAATTGTAACCATCGTTGAAAATGCGTTTCCTGTAAGGGAAATCGCTTGTTGAGGTCCAGATGCGGAATCATTGCATTTCGATGATATACATCTTCGTCCAACAAAATACTGCTCCAGAAATCATACATGATAGGCAAGTGCTTGTTCCAGTTTACGCGTGCAATATCTTGAAAAATAGGGCCAATCAATTCATCGGCTTTCACGCGATCATAAAAAAGGTTGACCAGTTGCTCTACATCTGCACGGCTGTTGAGTGGCTTTTTCATATGCTTCCATTTATCTATTATTTTACATTTACACAATTATTGAGCTAGATTGTATTGCTGATTGGTTGCGGGTGGTGCTGTGGGAACGGTGATGATGTTAAAAGCAAAATGATTGGCTTTATGACAGTTATTGCAAGTAGTAGTGAGAAAAGAAAATGCTTGTCTAAACCGTTTTTCATCTTGTGCATCCACAGCGGCTTGCACACTATCCAATGCGGGATATAACATAGGCATGTCTTTCACTTCTGGTCGATCGGTCTCGATCTCTTGAGCGGCACGAGCTGTTTCACGTATTTCACCGATCTCAAAATTGGCCAATGGCCAATTGTGCAAAATCCCAGCAAACCAGAGTTTGCCATGGTTATATTGGATAGTTGTCATCAGTTCGCCCAATCCTGGTTTATAATGTTCACGAATAAATTGAAGGCTATCCTGTAACTGTTGCACTTGTCGTTGTAAAGCTTGCAATTGTTGCTCGTTAGCAGAGCGAGTACATTTACTAAAAACCATAAGTCCAACGATCACCAACGAAATAAAGGCAGCTTTCTTCATAACGGTGATTTTTGAATACCTAAAGTTATTCAAATCCCTGGGATTTTGGCTGCATCAATAGGCATACTTTTCTTTCCACCATTGCTTAAGTTGTTTGCGCAGCTCATGTTCTCGTGGATTTTCTCCAGGGTTATAAAATCGCATACCAGTTATTTTCTCGGGTAGATATTCTTGTTGCACAAAATTGCCTGAATATGCATGCGCATATTGGTAGTCTTCACCGTAATGCAGTTTGCGCATGAGCTGAGTAGGTGCATTGCGGAGATGCAAGGGAACGGGTAAAGGACCATATTGATCAACGGCTTGTTGCGCATGTTGAATGGCTAGATAAGAGGCATTGCTTTTGGGTGAACAGGCTAAATAAATTGCGCATTGGGAAAGGATGATACTGGCTTCGGGGTAGCCAATCATGCTCACTGCCTGAAAGGTGCTAGTAGCCAGGAGCAAGGCATTGGGATTAGCATTACCAATGTCTTCCGAGGCCAGGATCACCATACGTCGAGCAATAAACTGCACATCTTCACCTCCAGCAATCATACGTGCCAGCCAATACACAGCCGCATTGGGGTCGCTTCCTCGAATAGATTTGATGAAAGCCGAAATGATATCATAATGTTGTTCGCCTTGCTTGTCGTACAACGCTACTTGTTGCTGTGCCACCTTCATGACGAGCTCATCGGTAATCCTCAACGTTTGTTGTTGAGGTGTTACGGCCAACAAGCTATCTACAGCTAGCTCCAGGAGGTTGAGCAATCGCCTGGCATCTCCACCAGAGAGGCGTAGCAAGGCTTCGGTTTCGGCGAGTTCAATAGGAAGTTCTCGCAGCCAGGGATCATGCCGTAAGGCCCGATGAGCGATTTGGATCAAATCGGCTTTCTGCAAGGGATAAAGCACATATACCATGCATCGAGAAAGCAAAGCGGCATTCACTTCAAAGGAGGGGTTTTCGGTAGTAGCCCCAATCAAGGTAATGATGCCTTTTTCAACGGCTCCGAGCAGTGCGTCTTGTTGAGATTTATTGAACCGGTGAATTTCATCGATGAACAATACTGCGCCTTGCTGAGTCCTGGCTTTTTCCAGCACCTCACGTACTTCTTTCACTCCCGATGAAATAGCACTTAATGCATAAAAGGGCTTACCCAACTCGGCAGCAATAAGTTGAGCAATGGTGGTTTTGCCCACGCCGGGGGGCCCCCAGAATACAATGGAGGGTATCGACTTGTGCAAGAGTGCTTGTCGAAGTCCAGAATCGGGGGCGGTAAGATGCGGCTGTCCAACCAGCTCATCGAAGCTACGCGGGCGCATACGTTCGGCCAGTGGTGCGCGATGGATGTTTTCCATAAGCCAGCTTTCCTGCAAGATAAAACCCTGTTTTCAGTTTTCGTGCTGGTCTTTACGGAGGCAAATATGTAATTCTTTGAGTTGGGCTTCATCGAGTGGAGAAGGGGCATCGAGCATCACATCGCGGCCTGCATTGTTTTTGGGAAAAGCAATAAAATCGCGAATCGTATCGCTACCTCCCAAAATTGCACACAATCGGTCGAAGCCAAAGGCAATACCCCCATGTGGAGGAGCACCATATTCAAAAGCTCCTAAGAGAAAGCCAAATTTCTGACGAGCCTCTTCGGCACTGAGGCCAAGAGCGGTAAACATTTTCTCTTGCAGATCACGCTGATAAATACGAATAGAGCCCCCACCTATTTCTTGGCCGTTGATCACCATGTCGTAGGCATTGGCTTTAATCTTGGCATAAGGATGATCTTGATAATCTGTACCTGGCAAAATCAACGGGCTATTTTCAACCATTTGTGCAATATGCTCGGGCTTAGGTGCAGTAAAGGGGTGATGCCGAGCCACCCAACGGCCTACACTACCGGGCAGGCTCTCTTCCTCGCTGTATTCAAACAAAGGAAAATCGATGACCCACAAGGGCTTAAACTCTTCTTTCGAACGCAGACCCAGCCGATTTCCCATTTCCAGTCTTAATTCTGCGGCTGCTTTACGCGTTTTATCTTCTTTGCCAGCCAGTATCAATATCAGATCGCCAGGATGGGCCTGGCAGAATTGTTGAAGTTGTGCCAATCGATCGGGTGTGAAATATTTGTCGGCCGAGCTTTTTAGAGAACCATCTGCCAGGCAACGCACATAGAGCAAGCCCTGCATCCCAATCTGAGGGCGTTTCACCCATTCGGTAAGCTCATCTACTTGCTTGCGGGTATAAGTAGCGGCGCCAGGTACTACGATGGCCATTACAGTTTCTGCTTGATCAAGCACGCCAAAGCCCGTTTGATGAAGAGCCTCACAATACAATTTGTGCCTCACCTTGAGGTTTTGCAAGAGCATCTCAAAGCGCAGATCAGGCTTATCGTTGCCATAATTCCACATAGCTTCTTCCCAGCTCATCCTGGGGAAGGGGTTGGGTAAATCGATACCTTTTACTCGGCGAAACACATGCCGCATCATGCCTTCGAATATGTGCAACACATCTTCTTGCTCTACAAAACTCATTTCACAGTCGATCTGCGTGAATTCTGGCTGGCGATCGGCACGTAGGTCTTCATCACGAAAACAGCGAACAATTTGATAATAGCGGTCGAAGCCACTCACCATGAGTAGCTGTTTAAAGGTTTGAGGCGATTGGGGTAGGGCATAAAATTGATGTGGGTTCATGCGAGAAGGCACTACGAAGTCGCGCGCTCCTTCTGGGGTTGATTTGATAAGAAAAGGTGTTTCGATATCCATAAATCCTTGCTCATCGAGGTATTCACGCACAGCACGTGCCACCTGATAACGTAGCCAAAGATTGCGCTGTAGCGGTGGACGACGTAGATCAAGAAAGCGATATTTCATGCGTAAATCATCGCCCCCATCGGTTTCTTCTTCAATGGTAAAAGGTGGAGTTTTGGCTTCATTGAGCACTTCAAATTGTTCTACCAGCAATTCGATGTCGCCAGTGGGAAGATGAGGGTTTTTATTGCTTCTTTCCACAACTCTACCTTCTGCTTGAATCACATATTCTCGGTTAAGTGGGTGCTGATCGAGGCGTTGATTGATGGCTTCGGCAAATACGAGTTGTGTGATTCCATAACGATCGCGCAAATCCACAAAGGTCATCTTCCCAAATTTTCGGATACGCTGCACCCAGCCTGCCAGCCTAACCTTTTTGCCTGTATCCGATAAACGGAGTTCACCACAGGTATGAGTTCGATACATGATCAACCAATTAACGACTGATGGATAAGGGCACAAATATAGGAAAGGGCGAGCGATAGCGCCTTTGAAAATCGCATGGTTTAGGGGGAAATATATTTTTCGACAGAGGATTTAGCTTCAGAGCGATTGCAAGAAAGCAATCACAGCCTGGCGCTGAGCAGCACTGAGTTGCATGAAATGCTCTTTTGCCTGCTGAGCTTCGCCTCCATGCCAAATAATAGCTTCTTCAATGCTTTGTGCACGGCCGTCATGCAAGTAAAAAGCCAGGCCATTGGTTTTTGGGAAAAGCCCAATGCCCCAAAGTGGGGCTGTACGCCATTCCTGGCCTGAAGCCTGATAGTCGGGTCGACCGTCGGCCAATGCACTACCCATGTCGTGCAACAGCAGATCGGTATAAGGGTGGATCCGTTGATGACTAAGTGCAGGGAAACGCACGTCGGTCGCAGTATAGAGCGTTGGAAGATGACATTTAGCACAACCTATTTGTGTAAACAACTGCTCGCCTGTTCTCACCGTAGGGTCAGACACATTACGGCGTGCGGGTACGGCCAATGTTTCTACATAAAATTTTACGGCTTGCAATAAGCTATCTGCGAGTTCTGGATCATCGTGTAGTCCATCGGCCTGTGGTTGCCCTATTACATTTTCTTCTGGAAAGACAGTATTGGTTATTCCCATATCTTGTTGAAATGCACTGGCTACCTGGGTTAATAAACTCCCCACGTTGGCTTTTAATCCAAAACGTCCTAAAACTTGTTGCCCTAACACAGGATCATACACATAATTGGGATGACCGCGAATGCCATCTCCATCAGCATCTTGTGGATCAGCATGCGACAAGATTTCAGCTTCGGGTACTCGTGCCAATAAGCCCATGCCAAATACGGGTGGCGCCATTCGTGGAGAAAACATCACTCCACTAGGTAATGATATGTATGGATTATGAATCGTGTAAGTAGGTACGTGTAGCTTCACCCAGCTACCATCGGGATAGTAAACTAAGCTATCATGATAATCTACCGAAACCTTTGCTTCTGGCTGAACGCCTAAGAGGCTTCGATCTTGAATTTGCAACCCAAAGCCTGGCACAGGTATTGGCCCACCATGAGCATCTTCTCCTGGCAGACTAACTCGCATAAGCATCGATGAATTAACCGCTCCAAAACTGGGAGTACCCTTTCCATCGTTGTGATGGCAAGAGATACAAGACACGTTGTTGAAAACAGGCCCTAATCCACCAAACAAAGGAGCCGGCGCTGCTACAAAATTTTGTTCGAAGAGCTGATCACCTTTTTCATGTACATAACTATCCCATGATGATAGCCCGGGTATAGGGTGGCTAAACGATTGCGAGCTCAGATCAAATACTGTGGCCATTCCCCCAGAGAGCCGAGGATCGTAATCCCCGTCGGGAAATAAACTTGGCTTAGTACACCAAATACCTACACCGGTCATTGAGACCAGCAGCAACAAAACCACAAATTTTTTGTTTCCGTGCATAATGCTTAAAAAGTGAACATTAATCTTTCACATATTGCTGCCAATAATCTTGAAGAGGCCCGCTTAGCGTGGCTTCTAAATTGGTTAATGCTTCCATAGCTTGTGCAAGCTGGGTGCGCTGTAGATAAATAGCTTGTTCAAATGGTAGGCTCACCTGCTGCAAAGCTTGTATAGCAGCTGTAAACTGTTGTCGAATCTGGTTGTCGAGAGCCACGTTGTGCAGTAGAACCAAATCAGTAAATCCCTTGCCATCTACGCCTCCATAATTTCCCAAATACACTTGTTGTGCGCCAATGATATTGTTGATAAAATCGCGCATAGAATTGTGGGAAAAAGGAGATTCAGTAATCGATGAATCTCTTCGGTTAAAAGGTTCTGCGATCTTTCCATTGCCCACTTCATCACAAATTCCGGCCATTGCTCCTGTAATAGCCTGAATGGCTTCCAGTCGAGTTAAATAGCGAGGGCTTCCCTTCCCGGCTTGCTGGACTACGGCTGAAAAATTGCCTCCCGTAGGTACCCAACTTTGATAAAGCTGCTGGGTATTTTGGACGAGATCGGCAGTTAATGCCAGCAGATATTGCATTTCCCGGCTGTTAAAGTCGGTTGGGAGCTTATTTCCGTTTTTGCCCCACAGTAGATATTCTACAGGATGAAAACCCCGCAAAGCAAGATCGAGCTGCTGAATAGTCGACAAATTGAGCGATTCATTACTGGCTAAAAGAGAATCCATTTGTATATAATCTACAGGCCAAGTATCCATACGCGGATCATATTCATTATCTTCTACCGGTCCTAATAAAAACCCTTCACATTGCTCCCACACCTGGCGCAATTGCTGCCAGCGACTGCGTGCTTGCTGTAAAAGTGCCTCAGAGGGTTGGTTTGTGAATGCTTCTACTGTAGCCTGCAAAGAATCGGCCTGCAACAACAGAGAAGCATATTGTGGAATAGCTACAACTTCGACAAAATCGTGGAGTACTTGCTGCTCAAGTATTTGTTGATCCACAGAATGAGTATCTTCTTGCTTTTGGCAAGCTGATAAAAAGGTTATTGCAGCCCATATCAACCCTACAACAAAGAGATGCGTTTGAAAAAATGCTTTCATGGTTATGATTTTTTTGATTTGAAAATTTGTTATTGAAATATTTTTTCACGACTCTATCATCCAAGGCAGTAACTGAATGTGCAATTTGCCTTGCTCGTCTACGTTTACGGGTAAATGAATGAGTGGCTTTTGTGCTGGTCCCTGAACCACATTGCCTTGATCATCAAAACGACTTCCATGCAGTGGGCAGTAAAAACTGTTGCCAGTAAGTGTGACGGGATTGCGTGCATGGGTACACATCAACAGTAGAGCAAGGTATTGACCATTTTGTTCCTGTTTCACAGCTATGCGATAGCGCAACGTACTAGCTTCAATAATTTGAAAATGCCCATCTTGCAACAGGTTTGCATTGAGCTCTACTTCCTGGCCATGGAGTTGGGTTTGCATGAGTTTGTTGCTTACCGAACAAGCCTCTATGAGCCAACTACTCATTAAAGTAGTTATACATATACTGCAAGATTGTTGAAGAAAATTTCGTCTATTCATGGGTTAAATTTTTTAAAAAGAGTATCCGATACCCAGGTTCAGGAAAGTATTGTTTTGTTGATAGGGAGGAGCCGCTGGATTGGGGTTAACGATTAGATCAGGATTTTGCGGACCAGTGTGTTGCCATCGGATATCGGCCTTGATAACCACGTTGGGTATGGGTAGATAACCGAATCCTACAATCAGATGCGTTTGTCGCAAAGTGCCATCATAAATAGCATTGGCCGGAATAGATTGATTTAGATCTAGCAACTCATAGCGCATAAAGAAATTAAGTTGTTGGTGCTCGAAACGCCCACTAGCCGAGGCAAATAAGTTGTATGCCAGCTCTACATAGGCACCATACATTCCCGAAGCCACATTGTTGGCATAGGCTTTATTGATTTGATAAGCATCAGGAAAACTGATATAGCTGCCTAATAATTTAGCACTCAAGCCTTGATGACGATATACCAGGTCGGCTTCGGTAAGATAAAGTGGAATGGCAAACCAGCCATGAGCAAGTTGAAGGCTGTCTGATGCACGTTTATTCAATCCATTCGTTCCTCCCGCATAGCCCGATATTTGAAATTGCCATTCACCTATATTAGCTCTTAATGAGGCCGTTAGGGCGAGATTATTAGCAGTGGCGTTTCTGCCCTCGAAACGCCCATCTCGAATACCGCTACCATGGGTAAAAGCAGCTGCATTGAGGCCATTTACCAGTGCTACCGTGTATTGTAATGGCCAAGCAGAGAAAGAGCCATAGTATCCAATGCCCAACTCACGCCAAGTAGCTGGAATAATCAATTGTTCTACCAGTGGGCGTTCCACTCCATTATAGTTTACCGGCAAATGATCTTCATTGAGCACCCAATCCGAGGAATAAATAAGCCCCCCACCCAATAATTTTGGGGATGGCGCTTACCGGAAAATTTCAGATAAGCCTGTTCCATCGCAATTTCTCCACCCTCGTCTCCGCCTTCCACCTTAGCGCTTTCCAACTCCATTTCTGAAAAAAAAGCAATACGATCAGTAAACTGATGGCCTACAAATAATACAGTACGGGTGAGGTTGAGTCGTGAGTTTCCTTGATCGAAATCGCGTTGATAAGCCGCTTCGCCATATCCACCAATCACTGTAGCTGACTCAGCGCCTAGCCGCAAATGCAAGGAGTCTTCTGCAGATAAAAACGTGCGCATCTGTGCGTGTAGATCAGAGGAAGAGATGAAACCCATCATTTGCATGAAAAGGGCTATGAGTAGTGTTTTGCTTTGCATGATCATTGTTTTACGGCTGCAAAGCAAAACGGCATTTGTAGAAAACCTTGCCTAAATCGGAAAAAATTATTTACGCAAAACGGAAAATTATGCCCGAGCCAACTGTATACAAATTTGCTTCACCAAGGAAGGGCCTTGATAAATGAGCCCGGTGTAGATCTGCACCAGCGAAGCACCGGCATCGAGCATGATGCAAGCATCATCGGGCGAAAAAATGCCCCCAGAAGCGATTACGGGCAGTTGCCCAGCAGTTTGCTTCACGATATGTTGTACCATATGCAGCGTATGTGCAAACAAAGGCTTTCCACTCAGTCCACCCGCTCCTATGCGTTGAATGCGGGTAGGATGGGTTCGTAACCCACGACGATGAATAGTGGTATTGGCCGCAATGATACCAGCAAGCTTTGCATGCAACGCCACATCGAGAATTTGATCGATTTCTGTAGAGTGAAGATCGGGTGCAATTTTCAATAATAACGGGCGAGGCTGTGGCTTAGCTTCATTGAGCATTTGCAGGTGGTGAATAATCTCGCGCAACATGCTTTTCTGCTGTAATTCGCGCAAACCAGGAGTATTGGGCGAACTGACATTAATCACAAAATAATCGACGGTATCATACAAAGCATCGAAACAAATCCCATAGTCGATCAACGCTTGTTCATTGGGAGTATTTCTGTTTTTGCTGATATTTCCTCCGATAATAAGCCCTTGATTTCTCCGACGAATTTCACGAAGGCGGCCTGCTACGACGAGGACCCCATCGTTGTTAAACCCCATGCGGTTGATCAAGGCATTGTCTTTCACCAGGCGAAATAAGCGAGGGCGTGGATTACCCTCCTGCGGCTGAGGGGTAACAGTGCCAATCTCAATAAATCCAAACCCCAATGCAGCAAGGGCTTCTACGTGGGCAGCATTTTTATCAAAACCCGCTGCCAGCCCTACAGGATTGGGAAAATGCAACCCCATTAACTCACGAGATAAGCTAGGATGGGTAAAACTAAATCGCTTGGCTAGCCATTTTTCCCCAAGTGTAGATCGATACGTTTTTTCTAAAGCCTGCATAGCCAAATGATGCGCTTGCTCGGGAGGGAGAAGAAATAACAACTTACGAAATGCAGCATACATAGGGATAGACAACAGTTGCGCTACAGCCAACTGCACAAAAATACATCGATTCGCTGAAAGCCTTAGATTAAAAAAGAATTTATCGTAAGTTTGAAAAAAAAGAACCATGAGTCAAGAAGCCTATATAGTGGCTGGCTACCGTACAGCAGTTACCCGTGCAAAACGAGGTAAATTGCGTTTTGTGCGACCCGATGATTTAGCGGTACAGCTGATTGAGGGATTGTTGCAAAGCGTTCCACAACTCGATCGTAAACTTATCGACGATGTGATTGTAGGCAATGCTGTGCCCGAAGCCGAGCAGGGACTACAGATTGGCCGTATGATATCGGTACGCGTATTAGGTGAGCAGGCGCCTGGCATGACGGTAAACAGGTATTGCGCTTCCGGACTAGAAACCATTGCCATAGCCACTGCTAAGATCCGCTCTGGCATGGCTGAATGCATCATTGCTGGCGGTACCGAAAGCATGAGCTGGGTGCCCATGGGTGGCTGGAAAACAGCCCCCAGCTATGAGGTAGCTTCCGTGCATCCCGATTATTATCTAAGCATGGGGCTCACTGCCGAAGCCGTTGCGCGCGAATACCATATTAGCAGAGAAGATCAAGACCTGTTTGCATTACGCTCACACCAACGCGCTTTGTATGCACAACAACAAGGTTATTTCCGCCCGGGCATATACCCGATTTCTATTGAACAAGTGAAGATAAATGAGCAAGGTAAAAAGGAAACCATTAGCTATGTAGTAGATCAAGATGAAGGGCCACGCCCCGATACTTCATTGGAAGCTTTGGCTAAACTCCCTCCTGTATTTGCTGCTGGCGGAACAGTTACGGCCGGCAATTCGTCTCAAACTTCAGACGGCGCTGCATTTGTGATTGTGATGAGCGAAAGAATGTGCAACCAGCTGGGCTTGCAACCTATAGCTCGACTGATATCGTGTGCTGTGGCGGGAGTACCGCCTCGACTCATGGGTATTGGCCCGGTAGAAGCCGTTCCTAAGGCTTTAAAAATGGCTGGCAAACAACTGTCGGATATTGACCTCATCGAGCTCAACGAAGCCTTCGCAGCACAGTCGGTCGCCGTGATTCGCCAATTACAAATGGATCCGGAGAAAGTAAACATCAACGGGGGCGCTATAGCCCTGGGCCACCCACTGGGCTGTACGGGATGTAAGCTCACTGTTCAGCTACTCAATGACTTACAACGGCTTCATAAAAAATACGGAATGGTCACCGCTTGCGTAGGAGGCGGCCAAGGCATTGCTGGCATATTTGAGAAATGCTAAATATTGCATGAACATCCTTTTTCTTATAAATTGGCCTTAGCTTTGCGCCAAGTTTCCCAGCATGTTGTTTGGCTACCACAGTCTAGCTCGTGTAAGGTGGATGTTAAGCATCTGCTTGTTGAGTATATTTGTTTATAGTTCCACCCCACGCAGCATTCTACATCTTTTAGCTAATCACCAAGATACTGTTGATCAACCCATTGGGAATCTTTATCACTTCAGCCCAGAGCATGTGCATTGTACTTTCATGCACATACACCTCTCTCCATATACTCCCACAAATATTTGCCCTATTCTTCCCATTGGCTATCTATTGTTTCATTACTTTGTAGCTATTTGTTTCTCCCCCACTATTCTGCATATCAGCCATGCTGATCTACGTGCACCTCCTATTCAGCTATTCCGCGTATAGTAAAAATAGTTATTACTACGCTTGAATGCACTGTTTTTCCTTCATTCCATCTAATTCAAATGCATAGAATATGAAATGGATATATGCTTATTTTTTGGGGTTATGGATATTCACCATAGCAGCCACTTCTGCAAAGGCTTATGCTGTTCAAGAAAATATACTCACTGGGAAAGTAGTCGATTCGCTTACCCAAAAACCATTGGCTGGGGCTACTGTATTTATTCCTGATTTGCACACGGGTACTATTTGCGATGCTAATGGGCACTACACAATCAATCATTTGCCCGCGGGTAACTATTTAGTAGAAGTAAGATTTTTAGGATACAAAACGATTTCTCGACAAGTAAACCTGCGCGGAGAAAAAACAACTGTGGCCAATTTTGCTTTACCTCCTTCTCTGATTGAGCAAAGCGAGGTAGTCATTACCGGGCAGTCGCGCTCAACATCTATCCGAAACACACCCATTCCTATAATTGCCGTCGGCCATAGGTATTTAGAAGAAAACATAGGTACAAATATCATTGGTAGTTTAACCAAAATCCCGGGGATTAGTGCAGTGACAACGGGACCAAATATTTCAAAACCTTTTATCAGAGGACTTGGTTATAATCGCATTCTTACGCTTTATGATGGTCAGCGCCAAGAAGATCAGCAATGGGGCGATGAGCATGGCGTGGCCGTCGACGAATACAATATTGAACGCGTGGAAATCATCAAGGGCCCTGCCAGTCTTACTTATGGCTCAGATGCTATGGCCGGTGTCATCAATCTTATTCCTACACAACCCGCTCCAGAAGGGAAAACCATCGGTAGTTTGCTCAACGAATACCAGACCAATGATAACCTAATAGGCAACTCGTTGATGTTTTCTGGTAACCACAACGGTTTCGCATGGGTTGTACGTGGATCTCATAAAATGGCAAAAGATTATCGAAACAAAGTTGACGGAAGAGTATATAATACCAGGTTTCAAGAAACTGATTTCAGCGGTGCTCTTTTTAAAACCTTTTCTTGGGGATCTAGCCGACTAGATCTAACCTATTTCGATGATCTGCAGGGAATTCCCGATGGCAGCCGTGATTCGGCTACTCGACGTTTTACCAAGCAAATCACCGAAGCCGACACTTTTCGGCCTATTGTTCCGACATCTGAGCTCAATAGCTACCGCCTACCTGTGATACATCAACACATCCAGCATGCACGTATCTATTGGGCTAATGGCATTAACATTGGACAATCGGAACTGAAGCTTAACTTAGGCGTTGAGCAAAGCTTGCGTCGTGAATTTAGCCACCCACAATATCCTTCAATACCGGGTTTATATCTCATCCTAAACACATTTACCTACGACGTGAAATACAATATAACCGGGCCAAATGATTGGCAAACCAGTTTTGGGCTCAACGGCATGTATCAACACAACCAGGTAACTCGAGGAACCGAATTCATCATCCCCTCATACCGAGAATGGGATGGCGGCTTGTTTGCCATGACACAAAAATCCTGGGAAAAATGGACATTGCTAGCCGGATTAAGACTAGATCACCGCAATTTTCATCAATACGCTCTGTATACCTACCCAGATCCTGTAACTGGTTTCGATAGAGCATCTACCCAACCCAGCTCGCCTGGACAACAACCTGAATTCAACGCACTTAGTCATAGCTATTCCGGCCTTTCGGGTAGCTTGGGCATCTCCTATCGGTTAACCCACACACTTACCTTAAAAGCCAACCTGGCACGCGGTTATCGCTCGCCCAACATTGTAGAAATCTCTGCCAATGGCGTACATCCTGGCACCGGTATCTATCAGATAGGCAACAGAAATTTCAAGCCTGAATTTAGCCTGGAACAAGACTTGGGTATTTCTTATGCTTCAGAACATGTGTCTATCGAGCTATCGGCATTCAACAATAACATCCAACACTATATCTACAATGCAAAAGTGCTCAACAGCGAAGGACAGGATTCTATAATCGTTCCGGGAAACCAAACCTTTATCTATCGTCAAGGACATGCCCGTCTTTACGGAGGTGAAATGCACGTGGATATTCACCCACACCCGCTCGACTGGTTGCATCTGGAGAGTGATTTATCTACCGTGTATGGACTTAATCTAGATGCATCCCACCAAAAATTCGGTGGGGATAGTGCCAAATATTTACCTTTTATTCCTCCACTACATGGATTAACTGAAATCCGCGCTAATATCCACTGGAAACATCTGCCACTAAGAAATACTTATTTGGCCTTCCAAGTAGAATATTATGCTTCCCAAAACCGAGTAATGCTGGCCTATAACACAGAAACACCCACTCCAGGTTATACCTTGTTTAACATAAATGCGGGCACCGAATTATTGAATCGAAAAGGACAACCCTTCTTGCAGATTGGCCTGTTTGCCGATAATATTTTTAATCGGCTATATCAAAATCATTTAAGCCGACTTAAATACATGGAGCCATATCCCAATGATCCTCGACCTTATCATGGAATATACAACACGGGGCGCAATATTGGCATCAGAGCTACCATTCCTTTCTCACTGTAATCAGGTAGATAAAGTTTAAACAATTAGAAAAGCCATCTTCAAAACATCATTGAAGATGGCTATTTTGTATTGGAAAGAAAACTGAATAATCCCACGCATCAACCAAAATTAGTTGGGTGTTGAAAAATGAAAATTCATTTCTTAATATTATCAAATCAGGGAAACAATTATATCTTATTCATCACAGATAAAATCTTTAGCTCCATTTGTCAATGATCATCTAAAGAAAAAGAATTTCTCAACAATATACTTATCTAAAAGGTCAAGTGAACGACAACAACAATTGGCTGATTCCACATGAAAGTTCAATTTCATTATATAACATACACATTCATACTATTTATTCTATACAAAAAATAGCACAATTTTTATTTGAGTTTACAGATATAAAGCTCTTAATAATGCATACCCAATTCACCAATTTTATTCTTTTACTGATCTTGAGTGTATCAACCAATAGGTGAGAAAAGCATACATTTTTTATGTTCTTTCTGCGATATACAAAAAATGCATTCATGGCGAGTAGTTCCTTAGCAAATACATATTGCAAATTCATCCGTGATCTTTATTTGAAACAAAGGTTTAGCCATTTTCACGCAGTCTTGAATTTTCTTGACTTCTTTCTTTATTTCACGACAAAAAAAGAAGATTACATCCAATTGATCTTTCTCAATAAAAAACACTCATCAAGTCTTGGGATAAGAAATAGAAAAAGAGCCAGAAAAATGGCGTGAATTTCAACGAATAATAGATAAAAAAATCACTGCATTCAGTTTTGGCAAACATTAAGAAGTTAAAAAACTCCTTTTCATACAGCGAAAATCTCCGTACCTTTGCAGGCCAATAAGCCAGACTTATATGCCAGGCAAGCTCAAAGAGGTTCGCAATCGCATTAAATCCGTTCAATCGACCCAGCAGATCACCAAAGCCATGAAGATGGTGAGCGCCGCAAAGTTGCGCCGTGCACAGGATGCTATCATTCAGATGAGGCCTTATGCACGTAAGCTTCAAGAGATTCTCCAGCATATTGTGAGCAATCATCAAAGCGATGCCGGTCGGCAATACATTACTCCTCGCCCTATTGAGAAAGTATTGATCATCGTAATCACATCTGATCGCGGGCTTTGTGGTGCCTACAACGCAGGCTTGATCCGCTTGGCCAAGCAAGTCATTGCAGAACGCTATGCCAGCCAACAAGCGCAAGGCCATGTTTGGATAATGCCTATCGGGAAAAAAGGATATGAACATTTTGTGAAATATAAATTTCAAGTTGTTCCCGATCACTGGCAATTATTTAGCCAGCTCAGTTTTGAATCGGTTCGCCAGGCCGCACAAAAGGCCACGCAAGGATTCTTGGAACATCGCTGGGATGTGGTGGAGCTGGTGTATAGTGAATTTAAAAATGCGGCTACTCAGCGTTTTGTGGTCGAACGCTTTTTACCCGTTAAGCCCGCTGAAGCTCAAGGCAAGCAATCGCATACCTACTTTTTGTTTGAACCCAACGAAGATCAACTCATTGAAGAGCTCATTCCCCGGATCCTGAATACGCAATTTTTTAAGGCCGTACTCGATGCACATGCTTCAGAACATGGTGCCCGCATGACAGCTATGGACAAGGCTACAGAAAATGCTACTGAAATCCTGAGGACCTTGCGCATCAGTTACAACCGAGCCCGGCAAGCGGCTATTACCACCGAGCTTTCCGAAATCGTGAGCGGCGCCGCTGCCCTCAATGGATGATTTATCCACCTACGTGCATTTCTTCTGCTTCCGATTTACGGAAAAGCTCCTACATTTGAAATACTTGATGAAGCCATATAGGTTTGACATTGCGTTTAACCTTTCTAAACAGGAACATATCGCATGGAATTAGCTGAATTAATCCCTCATATAGAAGCTTTAATCTTTGCAGCCGATCACCCGCTTTCTGTGAGCGAAATAACTAACCTGGTCAACAAGGCTTTTGGGTTTATGGATCAACTGATCCCTGAAGACCAGGTTAAAGTAGCCATAGAAGCTATTGTCGATAAATACTCCGATCCTCATTTCCCTTTTGAAGTGAAATTCCGAGGGGGTGGTTATCAGTTTCTCACCAAAAAACCATTTTTCAAAACCGTTGCTCAGCTCAATGGCGATAAATTTTTGAAACGTCTTTCCCCAGCTGCACTCGAAACCCTGGCCATTATCGCTTATCGCCAACCCGTTTCCAAAGCCGAGATCGAATATATCCGCGGAGTAAATGCCGATTATGCGATTCAAAAACTGCTGGAAAAAGAATTGATTGTGATTTCAGGTCGTAGCGAAGATCAGCCTGGCAAGCCCTTGTTGTATGCTACTTCCCGGTTGTTTATGGATTATTTTGGGTTGAATAGTCCAGAAGATCTTCCTCCCCTGCATGAATTTCAAGAAACTGCTTTCATGCCCAGTACCGAAGAAATTACCAATGCATCTTCCGAGCCCAACACGGGTTGGATGGTGAATCACAATGGTTCTTTACAAACTATGCCAGGGACAAACCTTTCCTCGAATACATCAGAAGAAGAAGTAGAACAATAAACTAAACCTTCGGCTGCGCATTGGGAATAGAAGCCTGCATCACGTCCTGAGTCACTGCTTCTACGGGTTGAAAATGTATCTGAAACTTATGCCAGGGATCTTGAAATTGATAATGAAGGTGCAAATTTGCTGTTCTACATATTTCTCGTACAATCGCCAGTCCCAACCCATTACCCTGCCCCGTGCCAGCACGATAGCGATCAAACACCCGATCATCGAGCGGTTGACTTACACCCGTATTTGCCACGCAAAGCCTATCAGCAGTTAGTTCTAAGCTTATTTGCCCACCATCTATATTGTGCCTCACTGCATTCGACATCAAATTACTGATCAATACCTCTGCCAAAAAAGGATGCATGCGTACTCTGGGATAAGCATTTACTTGGTACAATAAGGTTAAACCCCGCGCTTCGATAAGGGGTTCCATGAGCAATAGGTTTTTCCTGATCTCTTCATGTAAGTCCACATCCGAGAGTTCCTCAAATTGATGATGTTCAATGCGTGTGAGTAAAAGTAGACTTCTGCTGATGCGCGAAAGCCTACGTACAGCTTGATGGAGAAATTGAAGATGCTGAGCATGTGTCTGGTTGAGATAAGTATCTTGTAGTAAAAGCTCTATTTGCGATTGCATTACAGTTAACGGCGTTTGCATTTCATGCGCCATGTTTTCCGTAAACTCTTTTTCACGCTGATAAGTGCTTACAATATGATGCGTAAGTAAATTTAATACCTGATTAAGTTCTTGAAATTCTAAAATATTTAATTGCGTAGCAAACTGAGGAGCTGTGTGTTGGTTAAGTTGAAATTGTTTCAGCTGGTGTAAGGCGTCGTAAAAAGGCTGCCAGAGCTTTTTAGATTGGAAACGACTCAACCCTATCCATCCCAAAAGCAATAGGGCCCAAAGCATGCCAATGGTAAGCACAATACTACGAATCAGATCTTCACTATCGATGAGCGACATCCGAATCTGTACTCGATAATACCGATCACCATCGGCCAGGATAGTCGATAACACCCGATAAGGCACTTGCTCTTGATTGATTGGATTAGAATCGTATACAGTGAGCCATCGATCTTTAGGAATCTCCAGCGGTTTGGGAATAGGTTGTACAACCAAATTGGTTTGCCAATTAGCCTTAGAAATAGATCTTAACTCATCAAAATGATGTTGCTGGATTTGCTTCAGCAACAAACTTTTGTTGTGCATGAGTAGCTCATCAACATCTTGTATAAACATTTCGTGAATGAGCACATAAAAGATGGGTATAGCAATCAGCATCATTATGCTGGCATAAATGATATAAATACGTGTAGAACGAGTAAGTAAGCGCATGCCAGCGAGGATAAATCAACAAATAAATTTATATCCAATCCCGTAAACCGATTTAATACAATCCATGCAACCTTGTTCGGCTAATTTTTTCTTTAAGTTTTTGATATGTGCATACAACAAATCATAATCATCAAACCAGTCTTGATGAGCCTCACACAAATGTTCAGCCAATGCTTCTCTGGAGATCACCCGATTTTTATTGGCTAGAAAGAACAATAATAAATCATACTCTTTACGGGTAAGGTTCACTATTCGACCATGCACCCACACTTCTCTGCTGTCGAGATCTACTTTGATGTCGCCTGCCTCCAACACTTGCATACCACCAAATTGTCGACGACGAATAATAGCTTGCAAACGTGCAGCGAGCTCGGCCATATGAAAAGGTTTGGCTAAATAATCATCAGCACCAGCCTTCAGCCCCCTGATGCGATCATCAACTTCACCTCGTGCTGAAACCACCAGTACGCCTTCTTGTTTCTTATCTTCTTTCAAGATTTTTAATAACAACAAACCGTCACCATCGGGCAACATGATATCGAGTACTACGGCATCATAATCTTTTTCATCGAGTTTTTGCAATGCTTCTCGAAAATGCGTAGCATGATCGCAGTGAAAACCTGCGGCTGATAAATATTGTAGCATGCTCTGCTGCAAGGCTATTTCGTCTTCTACAATGAGTATTTTCATCTGATCACTGTTGGCCTCATGAACAGATTACAAACTTGAGCCAGCATGCTGAAGAGATTCTGAAACCTTCATTTTTTGCCGATAATATTTTTCCTTCCAAGCCAAAAATCCCATCCAAGCAATGATTACATAAAAAATATTCAATCCACAAAATAAGTATAGCTTTTTGATGAAAAACATGGGAATATCTACTGCATCGGCAATCAATAATGCCAACCAGTTTTCGATCTTTCTTCTAGCCAATAACCACATGCCAGTAGCCGCCATGGCCGAAGAGAATGAATCCATACCCGGCACATTATTGATGCGATAATGTTTTAGCCAAACATATAATCCTATCCATAATCCTAAAAACAACAATATTGCCCAAACATATTCTCGCTTGCTAGCCCAGCTAATAGGCGTTTCGGGGCGATGATCAACATCTTTTTTCGACCACATATACCAGCCATACACACTCATGATGAGGTAATAAATGTTTAATGCAGCATCAGGGTAAAGCTTATTTTGGGCCTGCACAAACAGAGAGATACTAAACAAAATACCTATGATACCCGTGGGATATACCCAGATGCTGTTTGCACGAGCATACAACACACTGATCACCGAAAACAATACGGCTACCCATTCTTGCCAAGAAAGCTGATGCCAGATATCGACCAAAAAACGCTCTATCTGCAAGGCATGTATTTCCATATACCAAGTCTATACATGAATGGCAGAAATCTACCATCCATACTTATTCGTATCACAGAAAATAGATGAATATCGCTCAGCGGGGTTCAGCTACTACTTCTTTCACCTCGGGGACCAGCCGCTTCATCATGCCTTCAATTCCAGCTTTTAGGGTAATCATGGAGGAAGGACAACCCGAGCAGGCTCCTTGTAGCGTTAATGTGAGCTTACCTTTTTCATAATGCTTGAACTGAATGGCACCACCATCCATTTCTACAGCGGGTTTCACATAATTTTCCAGTAATTCCTTAATTTTTTTTACCACTTCAGAATCATCTACATCTGCAGCATCCACTGTTTGTTGCAATTCGTCGTCCAGTACCACAGGACGGCCCTCTTCCAGATAAGATTTCAAAAAAGCCTTCAAAGTGGGTACTATATCGTCCCATTCTACATCAGGTACTTTGGTGAGCGTCACAAAATTGCTCATGATAAACACACCTTTAATAAACGGAAAGCTAAAGAGCTCAACGGCCAACGGGGAGGGGCGTGCCGAGGCCTCATCGGTAAACTCAATGCTTTTGCCCGGATAAAGGAGCTTATTTACCACAAACTTCATGGTCTCCGGGTTGGGCGTGATTTCGGTGTATATGCTGATGGTGGGATTGCCCGTTTGAATCATGGCTAAATATGTTTATTCCTACAAAATTAGCTAATTTGGCTGGCTTATGGGAGAATCTCCACTGCTTCTTTTGTCATATTTTGCTCCTTTCTGCCCACTGCCTCTTAAAAATTTCTTTAACAGTATGCTAAAAAATAACATATGACTACCGAACATGTGCAACATAGGCTCTTACAGGCCCGTAAACGTATTGCCCTCATTGCGCACGACCACAAAAAAGCCGAGCTGATCGAGTGGGCAGTATACAACAAAGCCACGCTTTCCCGACATGAACTCTTGGCTACGGGTACTACGGGCAAGTTGCTAGAAGACGCCCTGGACGTACCCATTCAAAAAATGCTCAGCGGGCCTTTAGGCGGTGATCAGCAAATCGGTGCTCGTATCGCCGAAGGTAAGGTAGATATTATGATCTTTTTCTGGGACCCCATGGAAGCTCAACCTCACGACCCCGATATTAAGGCACTTCTACGCCTGGCTGTAGTGTGGAATATCCCTATTGCCTGTGACCGTGCTACAGCTGATTTTTTGATGACTTCTCCCCTCATGAACCAGGAATACCAGGCTATTCTACCCGATTACAACGTGTATCTCCGCAGGCCACTCTAATAAGCTGGATGGGTATATACCAGCTGTAAAAGCGTTTGCCCAACGGCTTTAAGGGTGTGGGGGTCAATGTTTTGCAAGTTGTCTTGCAGGGTATGCCAATAGGGTGGGAAGGGGTTTTTAGGATTATTGCGCAAGTGAATGACATCGAAACAAGGGATATGTGCCAGCTGGCTTACATACTGATGATCGTCTTCAATGGTCACCTGAATTTGGTCGTACCGAAAATAGTCGGAATACCCGAGTGCATTCGCCAAATTCCAGAATAAATCTTGCTGAGGCCCGGCAAACTGTTGTGATTGGCCTTCTCGATAAAATTGTGCATTTCTCCCACCCACCATATCGAGTAATATTCCGTAATCGGCGGTATATCCAGGCACATGCGGATGCCGAGCCCAATATTGTGTGCCCAAGCAAAAGCTGTGTGGCACACTATCATTCCCATAGTCTTCTACATCGGTAAACAACAGATCAATGCCAATATCGGGCTTGCGAAGTGAGAGTTGACGAGCTGTTTCGAGCAATACAGCCACCCCGCTAGCACCGTCATCGGCACCTTCAAAAGGTTTCTTTCGATTAGCTGGGTTGGGATCTTGATCGGCCCAGGGACGTGTATCCCAATGGGCCAATAGCAACAATCTTTCTTTGGCAGCGGGTTGAAAACTGGCAATGATATTTTCGCAAGGTAGTTGTTGGTGATTCCAGGCGGTAACCATAGTACGCTGTACATACACCGTATCGGCCCAGCCTTTTAATAATCCCACCAACCAATCCCCACAAGCCTTGTGAGCTGATGTTCCAGGAATGCGAGGCCCAAAAGCAACCTGCCGAGCCACATAATTATAGGCCGAATCGGCTTGAAAATCAGGCACTGCTATAGCAGGATTGATTAATGGAGCTTGCGATACCGAA
Source organism: Thermoflavifilum sp. (assembly GCA_023511875.1). Taxonomy (GTDB): domain Bacteria; phylum Bacteroidota; class Bacteroidia; order Chitinophagales; family Chitinophagaceae; genus Thermoflavifilum. The sequence goes on along the minus strand of JAIMAQ010000002.1, from coordinate 305,772 downwards.
GTTGAGGCAGTTTGATGGGGATGACAAGCATTCAACAACAAAGCGATTAACCCTATGCATACCCATATCCAACACGTCGAAAGAGCATGCCAGATTGATTTACGTGAGATCTGGTTCATGAAAATAATGATTATGGTTTAAAGAGCTGTCATTGAAACGTATAACTCACCGAGCCATCTTTTTCATCTTTAAGCTGAATACCTATTTGAAGGAGTTGCTGCCTGATACGATCGGATGTAGCATAATCTTTTCGCAAACGCGCCTCCTTACGGATTTCAATGAGTAGGTCGAGCAATGCTTCTACCAACTGATTATCGGGCTTCTTCACGGGCTGCAACCCCAAAATATCTTTCAGGTAAAGCGAAAAATGGTTGTACAACAGCTGCACCACTGCGGGCCGGAGCGATTCTCCCAACTGCTGATGGCCTGCCGCATTGATAATAGGCACGAGTTCAAACATATTGGCCAGTACTCGAGCCGTATTGAAATCATCATTCATCGCATCTTCAAAATCTGTGCACAACTGTTGAATACGCTCGTTGAGCTCCAATTGCCCATCCCCGCCAGATACCATAGCCGATGCTTGTCCATCGGGCATAGAGCGATACAGCTTTTCCAACAAATCGTGTGCTTCCCATAGGCGCTGTAATCCTCTCTCAGCAGCTTGCAGGGCTTCGTTGGAAAAATCGAGTGTGCTGCGATAATGGGTTTGTAAAATATAAAATCGCACCACCATGGGGTGATAAGGTTGTTCTAATAGAGGATGTTGGCCACTAAACAGCTCTGTGAGCTTAATGACGTTGTTGTAACTTTTCCCCATCTTTCGCCCATTAATGGTAATCATATTGTTGTGCATCCAATAGCGCACGGGGGGCTCACCATATGCAATGGTCGATTGAGCAATCTCACATTCATGATGCGGAAACAGTAAATCCATACCTCCCCCATGGATATCGAAAGGATGGCCCAAATATTTGGTGCTCATAGCCGAGCATTCAATATGCCAGCCAGGAAAACCTTCTCCCCACGGACTTTTCCAGCGCATAATATGCTGAGGAGGAGCTTTCTTCCACAAAGCAAAATCTGCTTTATGTCGTTTCTCTTCCTGCCCTTCTAACTCTCGTGTGGTGGCCAACAACTCGTCGAGCACTCGCCCACTTAGCTGCCCATAAGGATACTGTGCAGCATATTTGACCACATCAAAATAAACCGACCCATTCACCACATAAGCATATCCTTTAGCCAAGATATCTTCAATCATGCTAATTTGCTCAATGATATGCCCGGTAGCAGTGGGTTCAATATTTGGATCTAAGCAATTAAATTGTTGCATGCCCCAGTGAAACAATCGGGTATACTTTTGTACCAGCTCCATGGGCTCGAGCTTTTCCAGCACGGCACCACGAGCTATCTTATCTTCGGCCTCTCTCCCTTCTTCTTCAAAATGCCCTGCATCGGTAATGTTGCGCACATAGCGCACCTGATAACCTAGATGGCGCAGGTAACGATAAACCACATCGAAGGTGATATAAGGCCGAGCATGCCCCAAATGCGATTCCCCAGAAACCGTTGGACCACATACATAAAGCCCCACATATGGAGGATGCAAGGGTTGAAAAACTTCTTTCTGACGGGTTAAAGAATTATAAATCGTTAAAGCTGACATACAACAGAATGCTAATGCGCAAAAATCGGAATTTCCTACGATCCATCGGGGCGGCGATCAATGCTTGCCAAAATAGGATAATGATCTGATGCCCGAATATGTAACACTTCGAAGCCTTTGACCTGCAACCGCGGATCTACAAAGATATAATCGATACGAAGGGTGGGCGCATACCGCCAATAAGTACGGCCGATTCCAGCACCTTTCTCCAAAAAAGCATCTTGCAAATGCCCGCGAACGGTACCATAAGTGGCCGAAACCGGAGTAGTATTTAAATCTCCACATACTATCACGGGATGCGGACTCGCTTTCACCCACTTGGCTACCATTACGGCCTGACTCTCCCTTAGCTGATAACCGCGGCGCAACTTATAAAATAATCGTTTAGAGGCCTCTGCATCCGGATCTTTCAACCCTTGTACCTCCGCTTCTTCTAATCCAAACGATTGCAGATGGGTAGTCATGATGCGTACCGTATCTTGCCCAATCAATACATCCGCATAGGCTAAACTGATGTGATGGCGATCGTCGAGCCACAGTTTTCCCGAATCTACAAAGGGGAATCTCGACAAGATCATGTTTCCAAAATACCAGGTATACCCATACGGCGTGGGCCATTGAAAATCGTTGGTGAAATATGCATAAGGTTTTTGTAATAAAGTGCGATAGTGCAATACATTGTTTTTTTCATTGCGTTCATATAAATCAATAGTTGCAAATTCTTGCAAACAAATGATATCGGCATTGTGAAAGTACAGGATGCGATCAAAATCTTCTCGCCATTGGGGCCATGAGCTGGTTAGCGATTTAAAATCGTTTACGTTAAAGCTCATGAGTGTAAACCCTTCAACTGCATTTACTGGCTTATTCTGCCTATGCCAGCCCCAACTATGCACAATACCTTTCCAGCCCGTTAATCCTATCAATACACTGATGAGCGCCAGTTGCCAGCGCATGGCAAACCAAATCACGATACACAGCAACATGAGAAAGAAAAAATAAGGAAAAAGCAAGCCCGCCACATCTAACCACCAAAATACAGGTGAGGGCAAATAGCTCACCAACGCACCCAATCCATATCCTATCCACACGAGCAGGGTAAAACCCAAAAGCAAAATATGAGATAGACGTTTCGACAACTGATTAGGGTTTAACAGATGATATTGAACGAAGCTGTAACTCGGCTACAATCGGATAATGGTCGGACAAATGCACGGGAATACGCTTAAATTGTAAAAATTGCCATTGCTGGCTCGCTAAAATATAATCGATACGCAAAGTGGGAAAAATGCTGTAATAAGTTGATCCGAATCCAAAATCTCGATTCAAGAATCCATCTTGCATACCTTTGGCAAGCGTAAAATACGTAAAAGATACGGGAGTATCGTTGAAATCACCACAGAGAATCACCGGGTAAGGCGATTGATCTATTACTTGTTTAACCAGTTTACTCTCACTGCTCCTCCGAATAAATGCCCGCTTTAGCTTTCCCCATATGGGCTTAGATGTTATCCAAGCCGTATCTTTCCCATGTTTCATTTCTTCAATCTGCATAAGATCAACTCGATTCAAGTAAATAGATTGCAAGTGCACGGTAAATACCCGCACAGTATCGGTATGAATCACCAAATCGGCATAGATAAGACTTTCCTCACGAGGCTGATAAATGATCGGTATCTTGCCTGCACGACATATGGGCCATCGTGAAAAAATAATCACTCCCGAATGGCTCGTACTACCCAGTGCATTGTAATCGCTGCTAAAATAGCGATATGGATATCCTAAGCTATCTGATATATAGCGCTTAAAATTTTTATGAGGTAGTCGTGGATTTTCACTGGTGTAAAATTCTTGTAAACACAATACATCGGCTTGCTGATTGGCAATGATTTGCAACATAGCCCGGCTAAACTGAGCATGAGGATCAGAGCGATCATCATAGGGTCGGAAATCGCGTACATTATAACTCATCAACTTGATCACAGGCCGAGTGGTATCGAGCACAGGCTTGTTGCCAAATGGAAGAGCAAAGCTTACGCGCATAGCTTTCCAGCTACCCGCCATCGCGAGGGTGGGTACCACTATCCACCATGTTCGAAATAGCAACGCAGTTAGCCAGAGCACAAACACCAATATCCACCATATGGGGAAAGTAAGCCCAAGAAAAGCTGCGGGCCAAAACCGAGCGGGATCAATAGTGGGCGACCAGGCTGCAAGGAACAACAGCCCGCCACTGGCAAGTAAGAAAAAATGATAGAAAAAACGAATCAGCTTACGCATTGAAACAAGCATGAGCGGGCTACTGGATGTCTTCCTGGCTGGCTCTTTTCAGGATTTCCCGTTCTTCACGAGTGAGTGAATGAAAACCATGTTCGTTGATTTTATCCAAAATCTCATCAATTTTTTTCTCGCTGATTCGCGAAACTTTTTTGAACGGCGGCACTTCCGAGCGATAAAACTTTTTCCCCTTCGCTGCAGAGCGACTACCGGCTCTGGGACGTTCGGGATCAAACCAACCATTTACCCATACAAAAAGCCGTTGCATACCTACCGACCAATCGCGGCCCTGCTGCAATTGCCACATGAACAAAGCACCAAAAATAGCTCCCCCTAAATGGGCAATATGGCCACCCGCATTTCCATGTGGAATGCTCGCCAAATCGACCAATATAAAAATCACCGTTACCACCCATAGCGGTATGCCTCCAGCAATCATAGGGAAAAACCGATACCTTGGGATAAGCCATGTAACAGCCAGAGCAATAGCCATCACACTAGCAGAAGCTCCAAAAGCAGTAGCATCTTGCACTATCGGATGAAAAATGGGAAACACATGATAGCTGATCACAAATAAAGCCGCACCGGCTAGTCCACCATACAAATAAACGGGTGCAATCTTTTGATATCCTGCAAAATCTTGCAACAACCTGCCAAACACCCAAAACCACAACATATTGCTTAGAATATGCCAGAAACTGAGGTGTACAAACATAAAAGTGAGCAGCGTCCAAGGGTGGGTAAGCAGGCCATGCCAGGAAGCTGGAAGTACTACCCAGGGCATTATTTGTTGATAGAAATCGGCATAGGAAAAACCATACAGGTAATACACCACACGAATGAAATTGAGCACCAGGTATACCACCAGGTTAATACAAACCAGCTTGAAAACCACATTGTTTCCCTCGCCCAGAAAAATAGGATGACGTTGATATTGCATCGTCGTTTTCATCCTGCACGGTTTCATACAAATTTAAGATTTCTCACCGTGTTCTGCTAACCCACAAGGGAAATTTTTGCCAGTTTTATCCGGCTCAATAGTAGTCGTAAGGCCGATGGGGGCGACGATCCCAAATCTTCATCAATATAAAGCCTACCAAAGCCCCTCCTAAATGTGCAAAATGCGCCACATTATCTCCAGCCGAATTTTGAATACCCAAAAACAATTCAATCAAAATATAAATCGCTACAAAATATTTGGCTTTCATGGGAAAGAAAAAATAAATATAGATCATGCTGTTGGGAAACATGTATCCAAAGGCTACCAGTACTCCAAAGATAGCACCCGAAGCTCCTAAAGTGGGCACTAGCCAGATTTCTTGAATTTTATCTGGCAACATGGCAAAGGTGCCACTTATATGATGCACATATAAATACCACCAGTTTTGCACTTGCTCTTCGCTAATGCCGGCCTCAGTCAGCAATGCGTGAAAACGCCAGGTGAGCGTGAGCATGTAAAAAAAAGCAGCCCCTACTCCACATATCATATAAAAACTCAAAAACCTCTTTGGCCCCCATACATTTTCGAGAATACTACCAAACATCCACAGGGCAAACATGTTAAAAAAGATATGTTCAAAACTACCATGCATGAACATGTGGGTAATAATCTGATACCAATGGAATAAAGGCGACCCCCAATAATGTAAGGCAAACATTTGATCGATATCCACATGCAATACCCGCGGCAAAGTAATCTGTGCTAGAAAAACGAGTGCATTAATGATGATCAAGTTTTTGATAACTGGAGGTAAGATTTGAAATCGTGTAGGTCGGAAATCATTCATACATATCGTTTTGCGAGTCAGGAGTAAATTTTGCTGAGTTTGACAATGTTTTCAATATGATGGGTATGCGGAAACATATCTACAGGCTGCACCCGATCAATGCGGTACAACTGCTGCAGCCACTGCAAGTCTCTGGCTTGAGTAGCAGGGTTGCAGCTCACATAAATCACTACGGGCGGCTGCATCTGCAACAATTGCGCAATCAGCTGTGGATGCATACCCGCACGGGGAGGATCGACGATCACCACATCGGGTGGGCCATGCCGAGCCACCAAAGCCTCATGATATAGCTCAGTCACATCCCCGGCATACACATGTACTTGTGTACATCCATTAAGCCGTGCATTTTCCCGAGCATCGGCAACCGCTTCTTTGACTTGTTCAATGCCAACCACTTGAGCTGCACCATTGGCCAAATAAATCCCAATCGATCCCGTGCCACAATACAAATCATATACGATTTCTCGACCCGACAAATTGGCCATATGCTTGACTTGTTCATATAGCTTTTCGGCTTGATAGCTATTCGTTTGAAAAAATGATTTAGGCCCAATTTTAAATACATATTTGCCTAACCGTTCCAACAAATAGCCTTTCCCACTCACCAATACAGGCTCTAAATCGTGCAAAGAATCGTTTTTCTTAAAATTTATCGTGTAATAAAGCGTATCCAGTTGGGGAATTTCCTGCTGCAGCATATCGCATAAAGCTCGGCAAAGTAAAGGATCTTCATAAGTCATCACCAGATTCACCATCAGCTCTTGCTGCTTGTTGACCCGAATGGATATTCCACGAAACCATCCCGTATGATTTCGGATATGATAAAAAAGCAGCTCAGATCGTTGCTTTTGTTGTTCCACTAAAAAATCGCGTACCCGATTGCGCACTTCATTGACGGCTTCAGGCAATAAATCACAAGTATAAATATTCAGCACCCGATCAAAACGGCCTGCTATATGATATCCCAAAGCTGGCCCCGGTAGATGCTCGGCATGATGCTCATCATCACGAGGAATAAATGCACGATCTGATGCCGTAAACTCGGCTTTGTTACGATATTTTACCACTGGATCGGCTGGGAGCACGGGCTCTACACCTGGAAATTGAAGCTGGCCGATATGGCTAAACACTTCTTCAACTTGCCTGCGTTTGTAGGCCAACTGCTGCTCGTAAGGCAGCATTTGCCAGGCACAACCACCACATACACCAAAGTGTTGACAAAAAGGCTGTACTCGCTGCTGCGCATATTTTCGAAACCTCACCACCCGAGCTATTGCCCAGTCTTTACGGTTTTTCACGATGTGCACATCTACCTCATCTCCTGGCATTGCCCCTCCTTCAATAAAAACGACCTTCCCATCTATCCTGGCTAAAGCCCTGCCTTCGGCTGCATAATCCAATACAGGCACTTGCTCGATTCGCTGAAACGATCTGCTCACTCGCATAAGGGTTTGTCACAAAAGTAAGCAAATGACTGGCATACAACTTTATAAAGCCAAGAGAAAGCTTAACTTAGCTAAATTGATTGTTGAACAGTTAAATTTTAACTCCCTGTGAAAAACGAGTTCATATGAAACCAATCCGTTTGCTCTGCCTGCTTTTGAGTTGCTTGAGTCTACCGAATACTGTAGCCTTCTCACAATCACATGATATTCGGATTACCATTAAAAATTGGAAAGATACGCTGCTTTATCTCGGCAATTATTATGGCAGTAAAACCTACTTGATCGATTCTGCACGTCTCAATCTGCAAGGTATAGCGGTGTTTCAAGGGCCAGAGTTGTTACCCCCAGGGATTTATTTCGTCTTAATGCCCGATAAAAGACATTTTTTTGAAATGCTGATCCCTGAGAAAGCACAACATTTTGAAGTAGTGGCCGATACAGCGCATTTGAATCAAATTCAATTTTTCCACTCCACCGACAACGAAGCTTTCGTAGCGTATAACCAATTTATTGCCCATATTCAGCAAGAGTTGAATGCTGCTAAGCAAGGAGTGTCGGATAGCCTCAAGCTAGCGCAGCTGCAACAGCATGCATTGGATCAAATCAAAAATTACCGCCTTCAATTCATCAAAGATCATCCCCAAAGCATGCTGGCTACTTTGTTTAAAGGCATGATGGACCCTGAACCAGATGCTGCACTAAAAAGACAACAAGAAGCAAGCGATTCATTATTTGCATACCATTATTTGCGCAATCATTATTGGGATCAAATTTCGTTTGCCGATAGTATGTGGTTGCGCACGCCCATTTTGGAAGGTAAATTGCAGCGTTATTTTGGGCAACTCATTCCTCCACAGCCCGATTCTATCAATGCTGCAGCCGATGCTTTATTGGCCAAAGCTCGTGTAAACCCATCTATGTATAAATTCATTCTGTGGTGGCTCACCTATACCTATGAAAGCTCACCCTATATGGGCATGGATGCCGTATTTGTGCATTTGGTCGAAAAATATTACATGCCGCCAGCCAAGGTAGATTGGTTGAATGAATCCTTACGTCAAAAACTTATTCAACGGGCTTATCAACTATCCCCCAATTTAATCGGAGAAACTGCTCCCAACCTCATTTTACGTGATACGCTACAGCATGGCTATGCCCTCGATACCTTGCATGCTCCTTATTTGCTTCTGGTATTCTGGGATCCTACCTGTGGGCATTGCATTCGTCAGGTACCTCGAATCGACTCGGCCTGGCGTGCCGACTGGCAACGGATGGGTGTGAGAATGGTGGGTATTCTCGCCGATGGAACGCCTGCACAATGGAAAGATTTTATTGCTCAACATCGATTAAACGGCTGGTTGCACCTATACGACCCCGACAATAGCAGCCATTTTCGTCAATTGTATGATGTGTATGAAACACCTGTTACTTATTTGCTCGATGCCCATAAAAAAATTATTGCCAAACGCCTCGATGTAGAAGGCATATCGGCATTCTTGCATCATCTTGAAGAAAATACGGCAGCATCTACCCCTTGAGTTTGGCACACAATTCGTTAATATTATCCAGCAACCACCACGATTTCTATATCGGGTGATTTCCTGTTATCGCAAAAATTATGTTTACTATGAAACGAGTATCTTTCATTCGGCGTCAATCTTTGCTCTCTGCAATGGCATTGTATGCAGTATGTTTTTTCGCCCTTATCCAAGGGCAACAAGCTTATGGACAACAAGCCCTTTCACCTAATCAAACGACTCCCAAGGCAAGCTTTGGCATCAAGGTGGGGCCAAATTTTTCTAGCGTAACCACTAAGCTTTCTGGATCAAAAGAAACCAGCAATTTGCTCACCAGTGTGAGTGGAGGCATTTATGTAAACTTGCCACTTGCACCAGAATTTTATTTGCAACCCGCATTGCTATTCGAACAAAAAGGTGGAAAAAAGGTTTATGGTAGCCATTCCAACGAACAGTTTCGATTAAATTATTTCACCCTTCCTATTAATTTCACCTTTGCGCCTACCGTGGGTACGGGTCAATGGCTCGTAGGGTTTGGGCCTTATCTCGGATACGGCATCTCGGGTACCCATTCAGGAAGCTTTGCAGATTCTTTAATCACTTTCTCACAAGATCCATTTACAGGAAATAACGGATTAAAGCGTTTTGATGCAGGCCTAGATGTGATGATAGGATATCAAATGGCCAGTGGTATTTATCTGGGTGTGCAAACTGAATTGGGATTAGTGAACCTGCTCAAACAAGGCGATAGCAATAATAGCTTTAGAAATACTTCCTTTCAAGCAACTATTGGATATACTTTCAAATAAGTAAATCAAGAAGAGCCACACAAAATTGTTCTGTGGCTCTTTACCTTATTATACAATTTCTTGTAAAGCCTTTTTAATCACCTCAGGCTTGCCTAACGTATAATAATGCAACACTGGCACGCCAAACTTAATTAATTCTCTAGATTGATATACCAGCCATTCACGACCCACTTCTTCAACTTCTTTATCGGTTTTACACTTCATGATTGCAGTACACAGCTCGGTAGGAATGTCTACATGAAACACCCGCGGAAGCATAGATAGTTGTTTCCGAGAAGTTATGGGCTTAAGTCCGGGAATAATAGGCACATCAATTCCCTTATCTCTACATCGTTTCACGAAATCATAATATTTTTGATTATCGAAAAACATTTGGGTTACGATATAATGTGCACCCTTATCAATTTTTTGTTTTAAGTAATACAAATCAGTTTCCAGATTGGGCGCTTCATAATGCTTCTCGGGATAACCGGCTACACCAATACAAAAATTTGTTTTCACTCCATCAATCAAGTCTTCTTCCAAATAAATACCATTATTCATGTTGACAACCTGCTCAATCAGTTCCACTGCATAACGATGGCCACCAGGCTCTGGCACAAAATACGCTTCATTTTTAGGTGGATCTCCTCGTAACAGCAATACATTATCTATACCTAAAAAATTTAAGTCGATCAATGCATTCTCGGTCTCTTCTTTGGTAAATCCCCCACAAATGAGATGAGGCACAGCATCTACTTTATAGTGATTCATAATAGCCGCACAAATGCCCACGGTACCCGGCCGCTTACGAATCTCTACCTTTTCAAAAGAGCCATCGGGCTTCTTCTTAAACATGAATTCACTGCGGTGATAAGTAACATTAATAAAAGCAGGCTGAAACTCCATTAATGGATCTAAATGCTGGTAAATCGACTCAATACTTTTACCTTTCAATGGAGGCAGTATTTCAAATGAAATCAAAGTTTTCTGCGCTCGACGAATATGTTCAGTAACATGCATGCCCTATTGGTTAAAATTTTTGCAAAGGTAGCAAGTTCGAAATTCTTATTTTTGCTTGGGTTGAACTTATGCAGCAGAAGATTTTCACACGCAATTTGGTGAAGCATTACGGCAATAGAACTGTGGTGAATGCCGTATCTATTGAGGTTACACAAGGAGAAATCGTGGGCTTGCTCGGGCCCAATGGAGCTGGAAAAACAACTACCTTTTATATGGTGGTGGGCTTGATTAAGCCCGATGAAGGACAGGTATTTCTGAATGATCAAGAAATTACCCGACTGCCTATGTATAAAAGGGCAAAAATGGGTATTGGATACCTCCCACAGGAAGCTTCTGTATTTCGTAACTTAAGCGTTGAAGACAATATCTTAGCGGTATTGGAAATGACTGGCCTGAGCAAAAAGGCTCAAAGAGAAAAACTAGAATCACTGCTCGATGAATTTCATCTGCAGCATGTCCGCAAAAGCCATGGCAACGTGTTGAGTGGAGGTGAACGGAGAAGAACGGAGATTGCACGTTCGTTGGCTGTTGATCCAAAATTTATTTTGCTCGATGAGCCATTTGCCGGCATCGACCCCATTGCCGTAGAAGATATTCAATCGATTGTTGCCCGATTGAAATACAAAAACATAGGTATCCTCATCACCGATCACAATGTACAAGAAACACTTTCTATTACCGATAGGGCCTATTTGTTGTTTGAAGGAAAAATTTTAAAATCGGGGACTGCCGAGGAATTGGCTGCCGATGAGCAAGTGCGAAAAGTGTATTTAGGCCAAAATTTCGTTTTGCGACGTAAAGATCATCTGGTGGGAATGGGTCAACAAATCCATTAAACCAATTATAGTGAATATCAAATGTAAAACAGCATGTTGGGCGAAAACAGTGGTGAGTGGGTCCGCTGCCATGCGGAAAGCAGCTCCAACGATTAATAACGTATGAGAAAAATATTAAGTCCTGCTTTATCTCAACTGGCTCGCCTGCGATGGGGGCGTGTCGAATATTTTATGCATCGCCCGCTTGAAGCGCAGCAAGCTTGGTTTCATCAACTGCTCTCTGCCGCACGCAACACGGTTTTTGGCAAGCAGTATCATTTTTCAAACATCCACAACTTGCAAACCTACAAAAAAAGCGTGCCCATCCACGATTACGAGATGCTCAAACCCTATATTTTTCGCATCATGGAGGGCGAGCAAAACGTACTGTGGAATACCCCCATTCGATGGTTTGCAAAATCGAGTGGCACTACTAGCGATAAAAGTAAATTTATCCCGGTGAGCACTGAAAGCCTCAACGAATGCCATTATCGAGCAGGGCGCGACGTGATCTCTATTTATTATAAAAACTTCCCCGACTCCGATCTACTTACAGGCAAGGGTTTGGTAATTGGTGGTAGCCATCAAGTCAACAAACTCAATGAGGCTTCTTACTATGGCGACTTAAGCGCCGTAATGTTGCAAAACATGCCGTTTTATGGTCAGCTCATCCGTACACCCGATTTATCGATTGCCCTCATGGATGAATGGGAAGAAAAAATCAATCGGATGGCACATACCACTATCCATGAAAATGTTACCTCTATTGCGGGTGTGCCTACATGGACTTTGGTGCTGATCAAAAAGATTTTTGAAATTACAGGTGCGAGCCACTTGCTAGAAGTATGGCCCAACCTAGAATTGTACATACATGGAGGGGTAAGTTTTACCCCATATCGCGATCAATTCAAAAACTTAATCCCCTCGCCACAGATGCATTATCTAGAAACCTACAATGCATCGGAAGGATTTTTTGCTGCACAAGATCAGATATGTTCTTCATCACCTGAAACACAAGAAGATAGCGAGCCCGGCTTGTTGTTGTTTTTAAACCATGGAATTTTTTATGAATTCATGCCGGTAGAAGAATTGGGTAAAGCCGAGCCAGAAACATTGAGCTTAAACGAGATAGAAACTCATCAACCTTATGCACTGGTCATTAGCACCAACGGCGGATTGTGGCGTTACCTGATTGGCGATACCGTTGAATTCGTGTCGCTCCGGCCTTTTCGCATTCGTGTCACAGGTCGCACCAAATCGTTTATCAATGCATTTGGCGAGGAGGTGGTGGTAGAAAATGCCGATAAAGCCATTGCAGAAGCTTGTCGCCAAACAGGTGCACAAGTAAGCGATTATACGGCTGCTCCACTATTCTTCGATCAAGAATCAGTTGGCGCCCATGAATGGCTCATCGAGTTTGAAATACCCCCCGACTCCTTATCGCGCTTTACAGAAATTCTCGACCGAACTTTACAATCTATCAATTCCGACTATGAAGCCAAGCGATATAAAAATATGGCTCTGCATCCTCCTGTGGTGGTGGCTATTCCACGAGGTACCTTCCACCGCTGGCTTAAAAGCAAACGTAAGCTAGGAGGCCAACATAAAGTACCCAGGCTCAACAACCATCGGATGATGATTGAAGAAATCAAAACTTTACTGGCTACACCAACAGACGATTCGCATTTTTAATTATTCTAAAACTATATAGCACATGGCATTACTCACCAATCAAGTGGCACTCATCACGGGAGCTAGTCGCGGTATCGGCGAAGCTATTGCACTTAAGCTGGCTTCTGAAGGCGCACATATTGCATTTACCTACGTTAGCGAACGCTCGGCAGAAAAAGCCCAAGCACTGGTACACCAAATCCAACAATTCGGCGTGCAAGCTAAAGCCTGGCAATCGAATGCGGCCGATTATACCCAAGCCGAACAATTGGTAAATGAAGTATTACAACAGTTTGGTAAAATCGATATCTGCGTAAACAATGCTGGCATCTCAAAAGACAATCTGCTGCTTCGCCTTACACCCGAACAATGGGATGAAGTACTGAATACCAACTTAAAAAGTGTATACAATATTACTCGACAAGTGATTAAACCTATGATGAAAGCCCGCTCGGGAAGCATCATCAACATGAGCTCTGTAGTAGGCATCAAAGGTAATGCGGGGCAAAGCAGTTATGCAGCATCAAAAGCAGGTATTATTGGATTTACCAAATCAGTTGCACAAGAATTGGGTAGCCGACAGATTCGCTGTAATGCCGTTGCTCCAGGCTTTATCGAAACCGATATGACGGCTTACTTGCATGAAGGCAAACAAGGCGAACAATACCTGAAAAATATTCCCCTTGGCCGATTTGGAAAAGCAGAAGATGTAGCCAATGTAGTGTTGTTTCTTGCCTCACCATTGAGCAGCTATGTCACCGGCCAGGTAATTAGCGTGTGTGGAGGATTAATGATGTAAGGGAAATCATGAATAGAACAATTTTCTATAGAATAGTGAGCGTTGATGTAAGTTATAAACAAATATGATATCTCAAAATATTTTATTTGTAATTCCACTGTACAAAATCATCAAATAACAATAAACTACGCAAAACGGAATTACGCATTTCTACTCAAGCTAAAAACAACTTGTAAAATTTTCCACAATTACTTAGAACCGCATATCCAAAAAATAATTCCCTTTCATTTCTTATATTCATGAGAAAAATAAAAATTGTAGACCAGTGAAATATTTACATATCATCTTCCGCAGGTATGCCCCGGCCTTGAACACCAATGCCATCAATATGCACCAGCCGGGCCCCCATATCACCAGCTACGGCTACTGTATAAGAAGCTGCCAGTAGCAGTCCAGCAACTATTACTTCGGCTATCATTTTTCTTTTAAGAAAAAAATGGCTGATAATCTTTGCCACAGCCGCAAACCCACTGATCCATACAGTATAGTTGGCATATTGTTTATGTTTTTCAAAAGTCGCTCTTGTAACTGAATCCAGTAACACCAGGTTTGGATCACCACCATGAAAGATACCCGATGCGAAATAAGCCCCAATAAACCCAAAAACAACTAAAAAAAGAACTACCCAGCTTAGCGCCTGCCTAAATGCAAAGAATGAGATAACTTGTACTATAAAGGCAAGTATAAGGAACATAATAGGAACATGCACCACAAGAGGATGCAAGGTCGGGAAGTCGGAAAGGGATCCACTATTATGTGCACTTGGATATGTGGTGGAAATGGTATTCGATATTGAGTCAACTGTTCTATGACTTTCATGACCGTGAGCGACATAGACAATGAAAATACCTAATAATAAACCCAAAAAAAGAAAAACTCTGTACCATATTGCTTGTGACCGATTGGGCATTATTCTACTTTCTTTCATGTTTATTAATTTTTTTTATTGTTATGCAAGAAATGTAAATTTTTTCAGCCTTCCGTTTTTAATGAAATGAGTTTCAATTCACCAATCCACATTTCATTTACACATTGTTGTAGTATGTTTTTATCTTTTATCTTCCATACCTATTCGTTTTCACGTTAACGTGCAGTTTTCATATCGTATCTAAACTCGTATCTAAACAATGTTTCGTAAAGCAAAATTCCCCTGGATTTAAATCTTTCGTGTCAAAAATGTAGAACTTGTCAATTAATATAAATCAGGTTTAAGAAAGTCGTCTTCGTCGTCAATGTTGCTCAACACTTCAACAAACAGTTTTACGCTCACTCAAAACAGATGCCTTATTAACAAATCATCATTTTAATACACTATAAAGATTGCTGCTATAATTTGTTGTGTAAAAATCCGCAGGATGCTTCCCGCCAGTGTTCAAAGATAAAAATTTATGAGGATTTTTTCACCGAAAATTCCTAAGCATTGAATGATAGCCTTTGTTGTGTGTAGTTTTTTTTTAGTCCATTTCATCTAAAAGTATCACTAGTCGTATTACTAAGAAATGTTCCACCTTACTTAAAATGCCCCAGAGAATTAAAAATCCAATTGCTCCTAGAAAACTATCTGGTTCATCCAATTCCAAGCCACAATACCTGAGCTGATTGAAATTCCGACTGTAATAATCTATAACAGTGCGACAAAACACCCTTCATTGTTTGAATTACTTATTTTTATTTGATTGAGTAGTGAATGATTTTACTCCAAAAAGTATTGCTGCTATTAGGTCAATTGGTATCCATGCTTCTTTGTAGCCTAAGTAAATCGGTATTAGCGGATTAAACAAAATTGCAATTAATCCAAAGACTATAATCCAAAAGTTAATTCCATTCTTAAATTCTGTTATTAAAACAGCTCCTGCTCCAATTGTTACGACAATCCTTAGAAAAGTATAGTATCCTATTGGTAAATCTACCAAGGCTAATAAAAGAAGCCCTGTACATATTAATAATATTGCTCTCATGTCCTTTTAATTACACACAACGATTACGGCTATAATTTGTAGTAGAAAAATCCTATGGATTTTCCCGTCAATGATCAAGCTTAAAAATAAAAAATTGTGATGAATTTCCAACAAGCAATGAATTGTAGCCTTTGTTGTGCCTTAGTTATTGTTTTATTCTTAATTCATCATATATTTTGCGAATAATGTAGTCAATGAATTTAGCCTCTTTTGTTATTTCTGGATTTGAATAACAATAGAACCTGTATCTGTTATTCATTGAAATTAGTGCGCAAGTTAAATATAATAGCCACCTTAAAAACTTGATACAGCCATTGAAGGCATCTTGCTTGCAGGGTTTAGTGAACCCGATGGAGTTTTCGCATAATACCATCGCAGATAAGCGATTTATCCCTTACTTTTGTACAACCCATTTTCACCTAATCAATTCTGCATCATGAGTGTTTTGGTTAACAAAAACAGCAAGGTAATCGTTCAAGGATTTACAGGTACTGAAGGCACTTTCCACGCCACCCAAATGATTGAATATGGTACCCAGATTGTAGGAGGCGTTACACCGGGCAAAGGTGGTAAAACGCATCTCGATCGGCCCGTATTCAACACGGTAGAAGAAGCCGTGCAAGCTACAGGAGCCAACGTATCCATCATCTTTGTGCCGCCTGCTTTTGCCGCCGATGCCATTTTAGAAGCTGCATTTGCAGGCATCCCTCTTGTGATTTGCATCACTGAAGGCATTCCCGTGCAAGACATGGTGAAGGTGAAGCACATGCTCAAAAGCACCTCTACCCGGCTGATAGGGCCCAACTGCCCAGGCGTTATTTCATCTGATGAAGCCAAGGTAGGCATCATGCCAGGATTTGTGTTCAAAAAGGGCTCCGTAGGTATCGTCTCTCGCTCGGGCACCCTCACCTACGAAGCCGCCGATCAAGTAGTGAAAGCCGGACTGGGCATCAGCACAGCCATTGGCATTGGAGGCGATCCCATCATTGGCACTTCCACTCTTGAAGCTATTCAGCTGTTTATGGACGATGAGGCTACCGAAGCCATTGTGATGATTGGAGAAATTGGAGGCAGCATGGAAGCCGAAGCCGCTCGCTGGGCTAAAGATCATGCTACTAAACCCATCATTGGATTCATCGCCGGACAAACGGCTCCTCCTGGCCGTCGCATGGGGCATGCGGGAGCCATCGTAGGAGGCAGCGAAGATACCGCCGCCGCTAAAATGGCTATCATGCGTGAATGTGGCATCCATGTGGTGGAAAGCCCAGCCAATATTGGCAAAACAGTAGCTCAAGTGCTTACCCATATTCATGCTTCTTGATACAATACTCACTTGAATCCAACCATGGATAACATCGCTTCGTGGGACGATTTTGCCCGACTTGATATTCGAGTAGGTAC
Organism: Thermoflavifilum sp.; assembly: GCA_023511875.1. Classification (GTDB taxonomy): domain Bacteria; phylum Bacteroidota; class Bacteroidia; order Chitinophagales; family Chitinophagaceae; genus Thermoflavifilum. The sequence continues at coordinate 288,625 of JAIMAQ010000002.1, read as the reverse complement.
CATCGTTCGCGCCCAGCCCTTTCCCAAAGCGCGCAAACCCGCTTATCAACTCTGGATCGATTTCGGACCCGCTGGCATAAAATCGTCGTCCGCTCAAATCACTACACTTTACTCCCTGTCTGAACTCCCGGGCAAGCAAGTCGTCGCTGTGATTAATTTTCCTCCAAAAAATATTGCTGGCTTCCTGAGTGAATGTTTGGTTTTGGGCGTGATGGGAGAAGATCAACAGGTGATTTTGCTACAACCCGACCGACAGGTGCCTAATGGATTGCCTATTGGGTAATTCAATGCTCAAGCGAGCGGCTTTCCGAAGAAGACATCGAATGCTTGGCAGGCTCAGAACCCTTGTGGGTGTGCACTATAGGCTTATGTAACCAGCGTTTTTGAAACAACAATATGGCAATAACCCCTACAGAAATAGCAGCATCAGAAATATTGAATACGGGTTGAAAAAAAATAAAATATTCACCACCTTTGAAAGGCATCCAACGAGGTAAAAACCCTTCGTAAATCGGAAAATACAACATATCTACCACCTTCCCGTGCAAGAATCCTGCATAACCCCCTCCTTTAGGGAACAGTTGCGCCACGCCTCCATAATCGCTGGAAGAAAAAATTAACCCATAAAACATGCTATCGATGAGATTGCCTATGGCTCCAGCCAAAATCAAGGCACCAGAAATAATCAATCCATCTGGATAACCTTCACGAATGATGCGGTTTAAAACATAAAAACCAAAAATCACTGCCGCCAGCCGAAATAAACTCAAGATAAGTTTGCCCGATGGCCCACCAAATTGTAAACCATACGCCATTCCTGCATTTTCAATAAAATGAATGCGAAACCAATGGTCAATCACGGGAAACTCATCGCCCAATGCCATATGCGTTTTCACCCAAATCTTTAATGACTGATCGGCGACCAAAATCAATAAGATCAGCAGATAAGCATATATCTTTTTCAAAACCAAGCTTTTTGCAAAGGTAATATTCGTCTGCTTTTCACTCTAGTACATGAACAAGTATTAGCATTTTCGAAATAAAAATATAGGCCAAAGCTTTTCAAAAACCTGGTGAGTGCATATCTTTGCACGATTTTTTGGGAAAAAATTGAAACTCTCCAATCAATCGGTGTTTTTTTAGATATTTTTTGAAATTTTCAATACTGGTCTGAAAACAATGCCCAAAGACACCTCCATTCGTTCCGTACTCATCATTGGTTCTGGTCCTATTATCATTGGTCAAGCTTGCGAATTCGACTACAGTGGCTCACAAGCCGCCCGCTCGCTCCGCGAAGAAGGCATCAGAGTAGTTTTAATCAACTCCAATCCGGCCACTATCATGACCGATCCCATGATGGCCGATCGGGTTTATTTACTTCCCCTCACCGTAGAAAGCCTAGAACAGATCCTGGAAGAAAATGAAATCGATGCCGTATTGCCCACCATGGGTGGGCAAACTGCGCTTAACCTGGCCAAGGAAGCCGATGAGCTGGGCTTGTGGGAAAAATATGGCGTGCGCCTCATTGGGGTAGATATCAAAGCCATCAACAAAGCCGAAGACCGCGAAGAATTTCGCCGTTTCATGCAAGAAATAGGCGTGCCAGTAGCACCTTCTCGCATTGCTAACTCCTTTTTGGAAGGAAAAGAATTTGCTCAAGAAATTGGCTTCCCATTGGTTATTCGCCCTTCATACACCTTGGGAGGCACCGGCGGAAGCTTCGTGCATAACAAAGAGCAACTCGATGAAGCTTTACAACGCGGACTAGAAGCGTCGCCTATTCATGAAGTACTGGTCGAAAAAGCCGTGCTGGGCTGGAAAGAATTTGAACTTGAGCTTTTGCGCGATGCTGCCGATAACGTAGTGATCATCTGTACCGTGGAAAACATGGATCCCATGGGCATCCATACGGGCGACTCCATCACCGTAGCGCCCGCCATGACCTTAAGCGATACAGCTTACCAACACATGCGCAATACGGCCATCAAAATGATGCGCAGTATGGGCAATTTTGCCGGCGGCTGTAACGTACAATTTGCCCTAAACCCACAAACAGAAGAAATTATTGCCGTCGAAATCAATCCACGCGTTAGCCGCTCATCGGCCCTTGCTTCTAAAGCCACAGGCTACCCCATCGCTAAGATTGCAGCTAAGCTCGCCATAGGCTATCGCCTCGATGAATTGAAAAACCAGATTACCGGCAATACCTCAGCTTATTTTGAACCAGCATTAGACTACGTCATCGTGAAAATGCCTCGCTGGAATTTCGACAAATTCAAGGGAGCCGATGATACACTGGGATTACAGATGAAATCGGTGGGCGAAGTCATGGCCATTGGACGTACCTTCCCCGAAGCCTTGCAAAAAGCTTGTCAGGGTCTAGAAAATGAAGCAATCGGCCTCGGATATTACGGCAAATCCTTGTTGAAGACCGACCAGCTCCTGGAAAAACTAAAACGCCCCACCTGGGATCGGGTCTTTCGAATCAAAGATGCCTTGATGCTAGGCGTTTCTATCAAAACCATCCACCAGCTCACCCATATCGATCCTTGGTTTCTCCATCAAATCCAGCTTATAGTGGATATGGAGAAAAAACTTAGCACCTATCATCTCCATGATGTGCCCGATGATCTACTCCGAGAAGCCAAACAATTGGGCTTTTCCGATCGCCAATTGGCTATTCTGCTACGCTGTGATACCGAAGATGAAGTATACGAAAAAAGAAAACGTCTGGGCATTACCCGCACCTACAAAATGGTCGATACCTGCTCTGCCGAATTTGAGGCTCGCACGCCCTACTACTATTCAACTTTCGAGCAGGTCAATGAGAGCACCCCTTCACCACGTAAAAAAGTATTGGTGCTGGGCTCAGGGCCCAATCGTATCGGGCAGGGTATAGAATTCGACTATTGTTGTACACATGGCCTATTGGCCATCAAAGAATGCGGCTACGAAGCCATCATGATCAATTGCAACCCAGAAACGGTATCGACCGATTTCGATATGGCCGATAAATTGTATTTCGAACCCGTTTTCTGGGAACATCTTCGCGAAATCATTGACATGGAACGACCAGAAGGCGTAATCGTTCAACTAGGTGGACAAACAGCCTTGAAATTGGCGAAAAACCTGCACGAAAATGGTATTCATATTTTCGGTACTTCGTTTGACAACATGGATATCGCCGAAGATCGTGGTCGCTTCTCCGATATGCTAAAAGAGCTGGGTATTCCTTACCCCAAATATGGTACTGCATACACGGCCGATGAAGCTATGGCTGTAGCCAAAGAAGTGGGTTATCCTGTATTGGTAAGACCTTCCTATGTGTTGGGTGGTCAACGCATGCGCATCGTGATCAACGAAGAAGAATTGGAAAAAGCCGTAGTGAGCCTACTGAAACATTTGCCCGGCAATAAAATCTTGATCGACCATTTCCTGGATCGCTGCCAGGAAGCAGAAATCGACGCGATCTTCGACGGCGAACAATTTCATGTGATGGGCGTAATGGAGCATATTGAACCCGCAGGCATCCATAGCGGCGACAGCAATGCGGTGCTCCCCCCGTTTAACCTTTCGCCCATGGAAGTGACTACCATGGAATACTATGCCGAAAAAATTGCCAGAGCCCTCCATATTCAAGGGTTGATCAATGTGCAATTTGCCATCAAAGATGGAGTGGTGTATGTCATTGAAGCCAATCCACGAGCTTCGCGTACCACACCTTTTATCGCTAAGGCTTATCAGGTGCCTTACCTCAATATCGCTACCAAGATCATTTTGGGTACCCATAAACTCAAAGACTTCCAGATCGAAAAAAAACTCAATGGCTATGCGATCAAAGAACCCGTGTTTTCCTTCAATAAATTTCCTGGAGTCAATCGAGAGCTAGGACCAGAAATGAAATCTACTGGCGAAGCCATCCGCTTCATCAAAGACCTGCGCGATCCGTATTTCCGAAAGCTTTACAAAGAAAGAAGCATGCTGCTTAGCAAATGAGGTTCTCGCCAGAAGAATTTTTCATTCCTGTGAAGCATATAGATTAGCCATCTGCTGAATCTCAGTGCGGATCTTTTCCTGCAAGTGTGCAGGACTTAACACCTTTACCCGTGCACCATAACTCAGCAACAGCATCAACAATTCATGATTGATCACCAGCTTTAGCCCAATGCGGCATCCCTCAGGGGTTTGTTCAATCAAGCGCTGCGACGCATGAATGGGCTGCGATAAGATGTATTTGCTTTGCTCGGCTTCAAACCATAATTCAATATCTTCCGGATCTTTCTCTGGATCCGAAATACCAATGATATTTCCGAAAAACGACCGATCGTCAAACTCTTCAGGATATTCAAAAGTTTGATATGTTGGCCATAAATCTCGAATTCGATCCAATGCAAAGGTTCGAATCTTGGCATTTTCTTCCCGAACACTCTTGCCTACTACATAAAATCGATGCTGATATTCTCGAATATGATAGGGGGCAAATAAATATTCTTTGGGAACTTCTCGACGAAATGATTGATAAGAAAGCCTTACCAAGCGACATGTTTTAATGGCTTCTGTGAGATCATTTAGCCAATTAATGCCTTTATAAGAACCATCTGAAGGTTGATCGATATGCAAAAAGGGTTTAGATTGCCGCAATTGCTTACTGATGCGTACATGATCGGCAATCCTTAACAAAGTCTCTTCAAACTGCTTGATGAAAGGCAATTCTATATAATGCTGCAAAATGTTGATTGCAATCTCCAAACCTTCTAAATCATATTCGCTCACCGGCAAATGATGGATAGAATAATCGGCCTCCTCGTATCGATATCCTTTGATTTGATGATCGTATACAATAGGTGCTTTATAACCCAACTCTTCGCTGTACCGCATGTCGTAAATATCCTGCTGAATCGTGCGCTTGGATACCCGCTTGCCCAATTTCTCGGAAACATAATCGATCAACTCTGATAATGTAGGAGGCTGCAAACGCCGATTTAATCGTTCATCAATAAGCCGATAGCGTGCATAGGCGTCTTTATTAATCGGCATAAAAAAATTTTTATGCTGCGCAAATTAAATGCGTAGTTAATACAAATTTTTGTACCCTCAAAATCACACAATATGGTAAATGGCATATCTGCTCGAATCAAGGCCTTACATGTTTCGCCCTTTTTGCTCGAGCCCGATTTAAAAAATTGCGTGGAAATGCTAGCAAGAGCCTATGCCGAATACATGGGTTATGTGGAATTGGGTTTCGATGAAGAAAATGCCCGACAAAAAGCTGAATTGCTGGATAACTTAAAATTCAAAACCGCTTATCATGCTTGGAAACTGTGTCATTATATGGCTCAAAGTTGAAAAAAACCTACGTAAATTTAACATTCACTTGACTTAAGGTATTCTACTATTTTAATAGAGATTACATAGTTTTGTGAATAGCTAAACCCGATTTTTTCACCTAAAAAACGAATACTATGAGTCTCAGACTTGGCGACATTGCTCCAAATTTTAAAGCCCAAACCACACAAGGCGAAATAGATTTTTATGAATTCTTGGGCAATAGCTGGGGAGTATTTTTTTCACATCCAGCCGATTTTACCCCCATCTGCACAACCGAATTAGGAAGAACGGCTCAATTAGCTGAGGAATTTGCCAAACGCAATGCTAAAATCATTGCTATTAGCGTAGATCCACTCGATTCTCACCAAAAATGGGTGCAAGACATCAACGAAGTGGGCCATACCCAGGTGCAATATCCCATTATTGCCGATCCCGACAGAAAGATTGCTACCCTGTACGACATGATTCACCCCAATGCATCGGAAACACATACGGTGCGTAATGTGTTCATCATTGATCCCGACAAAAAGATTCGCTTGATTTTGGTTTATCCTCCTTCCATTGGTCGAAACTTCTATGAAATCCTAAGAGCGCTAGATGCCCTACAGCTTACAACCCAGTATCCCGTATCCACACCGGTCGACTGGAAAGAAGGAGAAGAAGTCGTGATATCTCCCTCTTTGTCGGACGAAGAAGCTCGTAAACGATTCCCTAAGGGTTTTAGAGTAGTGAAGCCATACTTGCGCTTTACGCCTCAGCCCAATAAATAAGTTGTGATCTCATATACGTGCATACCGTTGGGTACCACTCAGTGCCCAACGGTTTTTTATGTGTTAACCTGAAGAGAAGACCTGCGAAGCTGATGAATAGCGGCTTTCATGTCTTTAGGCAATGGGGCTTCAAAGTGATGTTTTTGACCTTGAGGATATTCTATTTCCAAAATAGCCGCATGAAGAGCAGTACGAGCAAGCAAAGGTCGCTCATCGGGCTTTTGTCGAAATCGGCGATATAGCGAAGAAGCCATGAGGGGCTTGCCGTTGCCATAAAGGGGATCAGCTACGAGCGGGAGCCCCACATGTTGTAGGTGTACGCGTATTTGGTGAGTACGGCCTGTTGCGGGAATAATTTTCAACCAGGCATGCCGGGTATATTGTTCCACCAATTGCAAATGGGTAATCGTAGGAAACCCTGATTGGTCGATGCGCATTTTTCCGGTAGCCCGACCTTCGGGTGCTATGGGTAAATCAACTGTTTTTTCTTGAAAATTCACCCTGCCTTCCACAATGCCCCAATATTCTTTGTACACTTGTCTGGCTGCAAATTGCTGGCATAAGTCACGATGTGCCTGCGCCGATAGTGCAAAAAGAATGACTCCGCTGGTATCTTTATCGAGCCGATGCACAATCCACACTGCTGAGTAACGCTCACGCAGCCAACTCAACAAATTCGGCAGCTGGCTATTAAACCGGTCGGGTACGCTTAGCCATCCAGCAGGTTTGTTTATCGCCAACCATTCGTCTGACATCCAAATGATTTCAGGACCATGGGCCGACATAGGCGTTAATCTGATTTAGGATGAACGAAAATGCTTTAACCAAATCACTTCCTTTTCGGTGAGAAAACGCCATTTTCCACGTGGCAGATTTTTTTTCGTGAGCCCGGCATACATCACCCGATCGAGCTTTTCTACCTCATAACCCAATGCGGCAAACATGCGACGCACAATGCGATTTTTACCACTATGAATTTCTAGCCCCACCGATTTTCGGTTTGAATCCAGATAAGCCAGTTCATCTACCCGAGCTATACCATCTTCCAGCTCAATACCTTCAACGAGCTGCTGGAAATGGGCTTCGGTTAAAGGTTTGTTGAGATGCACTTCATACACTTTTTTCACTTCATATGAAGGGTGGGCAAGCTTTTGGGCGAGCTCGCCATCGTTGGTCAACAACAACAGGCCCGAGGTATTTCTGTCTAAACGGCCTACTGGGAAGAGTCGGCCTGGATAAGCATCTTTCACGAGCTCCATCACGGTTTTTCGGTTTTTGGGATCACGCGTGGTAGTTAGATAGCCTTTAGGCTTGTTGAGTAGGATGTAGACTTTTTGTTGTTGAGGGGTAATGAATTTACCGCGATAGCTAATCCGTTCTTTTTCCGACACCTTAAAACCCGGTTCGGTGATGATTGCCCCGTTTACCTGCACGAGTCCCTGCTTAATGAGTGCTGCTGCTTGACGGCGAGAGCATATGCCACAGTGTGCCACGTATTTGTTGAGGGGCATTAACTCACCCTTAGGTGTAGGAGTTTGAAGGGTATCTTTTTTCTGGTTCACAGCCCGATGTTGTTTTTTACGCAGCATATTATACCTGATTTGGGGTGAAAAGATTTATTGACGCCCAGCATGAAGCAAGGTTGCATCGGGATGTACCACATTGGCCAGTTGCCCACAGGCTGCATCGATATCGGCACCGCGACTTCTGCGTAGTCGCACGTTTACATGCTGTTTTTGCAGATAGGTTATAAACTGGTTGGTGGTAGAGGCTTCAGCTCGTTGAAAGGGCGAAGCGGGCACAGGATTGTACTCGATCAAGTTAACCACCTTGAAAGGTAGCTTACGATAGAGCTTCACTAAGGCTCGAGCATCTTCAAGGCTATCGTTAAAATCCTTGAGCAATATGTATTCTATGGTGATTTCGTTGTGGGTAAGTTGGTAAAAATATTGCAGGGCTTCGATAAGCCTGGCTGTTGAATTGCTTTGGTTAATAGGCATGATCTGGCTCCGTTTATCATCAGTAGCGGCATGAAGAGAAACGGCCAGATTAAACTTTACCTGGTCGTCGGCCAATCGATAAATCATTTTGGTGATGCCCGCAGTAGATACGGTGATTCGGCGTGAAGAAAAAGCCAGGCCTTCAGAACTCGTAATCTTTTCTATGGCTAGCATCACTTGTTTGTAGTTGAGCAAGGGTTCACCCATGCCCATAAACACAATATTGGTGAGGCGGCGGCCTGCTTGTTGAAGAGCTATTTCGTTTAAATAAGCTACTTGATCAAAGATTTCTTCCGCCATCAAGTTGCGTTGAAGGCCCAAATACCCTGTGGCACAAAAAGTACACCCCAGGCTACAGCCCGCTTGCGACGACACACAAGCCGTGAGCCTATCTCCAGCGGGTATAAGTACCCCTTCTACTGTTTTGCCATCGTTAAGGCGAAATAGGCATTTTACAGTGCCATCTAGGCTTTGCTGGATAATCTCTATTTGTAAAACGGGAAAAGCAAAATCGCTGGCTAAACGCTCTCTGAAAGACTGAGGCAGATCGCTCATTTGCGCAAAACTAACGGCATGCTTTTGCCAGAGCCAAGCATAGAGCTGTCGGGCCCGATATGCTGGCTCGCCTGAGCGATTCACATATTCTTGAATATCTGCAAATGAAAGATGCCGGATATTGGGCAATGAAGTGGATTTGTTCACATAGCAAAGTTACGTATTCTGAGCAGCACGCGATAGATACTGTCGTCACCCTTACAACAGCATAGCTTAGTAAACAGTCGCAGATTCACAGACAAATTTGCTTTTCCAGCATCATTTTGCGCAGATTGATGAGGCCATACCGCATGCGACCAAGTGCTGTATTGATACTCACATTTGTTAAAGCAGCAATTTCTTTAAAACTGAGCTCAGCGTAATGGCGCAAAATGATTACCTCACGTTGTTCGGCTGGTAGCCGATCTAGCATTTCTCGAACATAATGATGGCTTTGACGCATCATGAGCTCTTCTTCGGCATTGGTGCTAGAGAGTTTGCTCAGGTTAAACACATCATACTCTTCGGTACTGCGCATGAGAGGGTTTCGCCTAATCTTGCGAAAATAGTCTACACAAAGGTTGTGAGCAATACGCATAGCCCAGGGTAAAAACTTGCCTTTTTCCAGATAGCGATCGGCCTTCAGGGTATCGATAATCTTGATGAACGTGTCTTGAAAAATGTCTTCAGCAACATGTACATCTCTCACCAGCAGATAAATAGCGGTATACAACCGATCTTTGTGCCGCTGAATAAGCTCGTTGAGTGCCGCTTCTTCCCCCCTCTGATAAGAAGCGATCAACTCCTGATCTGACAAATTCCGAAATGAATGAGTCATATGAGATATGGTTTTAGGTTATTGCCCACTTACAGCAGGCATTGGCTAAAGCGTAAAAAAAATTCATGAAATTTCATGACAGACTCACCACACGTAAAGCTTTCTGAATATTAGAGGGGGTTAAAAAGGTTTAACAATTGGTTTCATAGCAAAAATAAAAGAATTGTTAAAAACAAAACCAAATTTTTTTTTGAAAAATTTCGAAGTAAGGCCGTTACGGGTCTGCTAAAGCCCTAAAAAGCCACCTATCGACGTCAAAAATTCGTCAATTTCGGCTCCTATTTGGCAATGATCTGTAGCTTTACACAACTATGTCAGCTCAAGTTCAGCCTATCACTTCCAACGGAACGATGGATGATCGATGGGATATTCAAAAATATATCGTTGTCAAGGGTGCACGAGTACACAACTTGAAAAATATTACTGTTGCCTTTCCGAGAAACCAATTTATTGTGGTGACGGGGGTTTCAGGATCGGGTAAATCTTCATTAACCATCGACACCTTATATGCCGAAGGACAAAGGCGTTATGCAGAGAGCTTAAGTGCCTATGCTCGGCAGTTTCTTGTGCGAATGGACAAGCCCGATGTAGATGTCATCAAAGGCATATGCCCAGCCATAGCTATCCAGCAAAAGGTGATTACCCGCACGCCCAGGTCTACTGTAGGCTCACTCACAGAAGTGTACGATTTCCTTCGCTTGCTCTTTGCTCGCATCGGAAAGACGTATTCGCCTATTTCGGGTAAAGAAGTGAAAAGATATCAAGTGAGCGATGTGGTCGATTTTATTCTCCAACTTCCACAAGGAACTCGCGTAGTCATTGCTATTCCCTTTCGAGTTCGTCGAGGTTATACGCCTACACAAGAATTGCATGTTCTCTTACAAAAAGGGTTTTCTCGTTTATATTTTCCTCATGAGCAACAGCATAAAGTGGTAAGAATAGAGGATTATCTCGAACAATCTTTGCCTGCAAGCGATTGTTTTGTGCTCATCGATCGAATAGTGGTAAGCGAAGAGCTTCAAGATGAAGATGCTCGTCATCGGCTGGCCGACAGTGTTCAAACAGCGTTTTATGAAGGAGAAGGGGAATGCTGGCTGGAATGTAATCAACAAGGTTGGCAACATTTTTCGAATCGTTTTGAGTTAGATGGCATTCAGTTTGAAGAGCCCACGCCTCAGCTTTTTTCTTACAACAGCCCTCTGGGGGCCTGCCCCGTGTGCGAAGGGTTTGGAATGGTGTTGGGTATCGATCCTGATCTGGTCATTCCCGACAAACAGTTAAGTGTATATGAAGGCGCCATTGCCTGCTGGCGAGGCGAAAAGATGAAGGAATGGAACGAAGCCTTGATTCGCCATGCTCACAAGTTTCACTTCCCGATTCATAAACCTATTGCAGAGCTCACCCCTGAGCAATATGAACTTTTGTGGAAAGGCAATAAATACTTCGCAGGTATTGAAGATTTTTTCAAAATGGTAGAAGAAAATCTTTACAAGGTGCAATACCGCGTATTGCTTTCCCGCTATCGTGGACGTACTACCTGCCCCGCTTGTAAAGGCACACGATTGCGAAAAGAAGCTTTATACGTAAAAATCGGGGGATGCCATATTGCCGAGCTCATGGCGATGCCGGTAGAAAAGCTGCTTCACTGGTTTGATGTGCTTAGCTTATCGGCACACGAACAACAAATTGCGGCCCGCTTGCTCGCAGAAATTCGCTATCGGCTACGCACCTTACTCAAGGTGGGTCTAGGCTATTTAACACTCGACCGCTCGGCCAACACCCTGAGTGGTGGCGAAAGTCAGCGCATTCAACTCACCCGCTCACTGAGCAGTAATCTTACCGACTCTATCTACATCCTCGACGAACCTAGCATAGGCTTGCATCCCCGAGATACCCATCAGCTGATTGAAGTGCTGAAAGAATTACGTGATCTCCACAATACGGTAATCGTGGTTGAGCACGACGAACAAATGATGCAAGAAGCCGACTATATCATCGATATGGGGCCTTTAGCTAGCCACCAAGGTGGTGAGGTGGTATTTGCTGGAACTTACAAGGAAACCTTGCGAGACCCGCATAGTCTAACTGGGGCTTACTTAAGCGGCCGCATGCAAATTCCGAAAAAAAGCACGGGACGTTTCCGAAAATGGACGCAATCGATTCGGCTGGAAGGTTGTCGAGAACACAACCTGAAAAACATCGATGTCGTATTCCCTTTGCAAGTATTGTGTGTAGTGAGCGGAGTGAGTGGAAGCGGCAAAAGCACACTCGTGAACCAAATCCTTTACCCTGCACTAAAAAAGCTAAAAGGCGACCCTACGGGCAAACCTGGTTGGCACAAGGCTCTTAAAGGCGACTTGAATGCCATTACTCAAGTAGAAATGGTTGACCAACAGCCCATTGGAAAATCGTCTCGATCTAATCCTGTTACCTATATCAAGGCCTACGATAGCATCCGTGCCCTTTTTGCCTCACAACCACTTAGCAAAATCCGCGGGTATCAGGCCAAACACTTTTCTTTTAATGTAGACGGTGGGCGCTGTGATCGTTGCAAAGGAGAAGGAGAAATCACCATTGAAATGCAATTCCTCGCCGATGTGCATTTAACCTGTGAAGTATGCCATGGCAAACGCTTTAAAGAAGAAATCTTAGAAGTCACTTACCATGGGAAAAATATTTACGACGTACTCAGCCTAAGCGTAGATGAGGCAATTGATTTTTTTGCCGACCAACCAGAAATTGTGCGGCAGTTAGAACCTCTTCAACGAGTAGGATTAGGCTATATTCAGCTTGGGCAACCCGCCAGTACCCTGAGCGGAGGCGAAGCGCAACGAGTAAAATTAGCCTCTTTCTTAGGACATAGCCGGGCTAGCGATCACATCCTCTTTATCTTCGACGAACCTACAACAGGCTTGCATTTCCACGATATTGCTCACCTGCTTGGCTCGTTTGATGCGCTTATTGAGCAAGGGCATTCTATCATTGTGATTGAACACAATCTAGACATCATTCGCCAGGCCGACTGGGTCATTGAGCTGGGGCCCGAGGGAGGCGAGCGGGGTGGAGAATTGATCTTTACAGGTACTCCCGACCAACTCAAGCAAGCGACAAATAGCTATACGGCACGTTTTCTTTGAAAAATACCCGGCTGCCCTTGCAAAAAAACAGCTTCATATACTTTACGAATGCCCTCCTTGAGCGAAGTTTTATGATGCCAACCCATTTCGTGTAACCTACTTACATCTAATAGCTTTCTTGGAGTGCCATCGGGCTTTGTCGTGTCGAACACAATCTTCCCCGTGTAACCCACAACCTGTTGAATCAATTCAGCTAATTCAGCAATACTGATATCTTCGCCAGTGCCAATGTTGATCAGGCTAGGCTCTTCTGGATGATTCATCAAAAAAACGCAGGCATCGGCCAGGTCATCTACATATAAAAATTCTCGCCGAGGAGTGCCAGTACCCCAAACCACCACCTCGGGAGCCCCACTGATGCGTGCTTCGTGAAACTTTCTCAACAGGGCGGGTAACACGTGTGAGGTTTCTAAATCGAAATTGTCGTTAATGCCATACAAGTTGGTTGGCATCACCGAAATAAAATGACACCCATATTGAGCCCGATAAGCCTCACACATTTTAACTCCGGCAATTTTAGCAATAGCATAAGGCTCATTGGTAGGCTCGAGTGGACCCGTGAGCAGGGCCGACTCTGGAATAGGTTGTGGGGCAAACTTGGGATAAATGCATGATGAACCTAAAAAGAGCAGTTTTTTCACCCCATTTAAGTAGGCCGCATGGATGACATTGGCTTCGATTTGCAGGTTATCATAAATAAATTCGGCCCGATAAGTGTTGTTGGCCAATATCCCACCCACTCGGGCTGCGGCGAGAAACACATAATCGGGGCGTTCTTTTTTAAAAAATTCGAATACGGCAGCCTGATTTCGGAGATCCAACTCTGCCGAGCTACGAAGTAATAGGTGGTGATAACCCAATTCCTTTAACCGCTGTACGATGGCACTGCCCACCATTCCGCGATGACCGGCCACATAAATCTTATCGGTATGACGCATGTGATTTTTGTTGAATCAATGAAGGATGCAGGGTTGAAAAATATTGGATATCACTTTCCACCATTTCCCGAATCATCTCTTCCAAGGAATAACGTGGCTTCCAACCCAGTTGTCGACGAGCCTTAGAAGCATCGCCTATCAACAAATCAACCTCTGTTGGCCTGAAATAATTAGGATCTACGCTCACCACTACTTTGCCAATGGGAAGCTGATAGCGGGCATCCCGACAAGCCACCACAATCCCCTTTTCTGCTATACCTTTTCCTTCAAAACGAATATCTATTCCTACCTGTGCAAAAGCCATACGCGTAAACTCCCGCACAGAAGTAGCTTGGCCCGTAGCAATCACGTAATCTTCGGGCTTATCTTGCTGCAACATCAACCACATGGCTTCTACATAATCCTTTGCATGGCCCCAGTCGCGCTGGGCATCCAGATTACCCAGATAAATCTGATCGGCTTGCCCTAATACAATTTGTGCCACTCCCCGCGTAATCTTGCGCGTTACAAAGGTCTCACCACGAATCGGGCTTTCGTGGTTAAACAAAATACCGTTTACGGCAAACATGCCATAGGCTTCGCGATAGTTGACCGTGATCCAGTAGGCATAAAGCTTTGCCACCGCATAAGGCGATCGTGGATAAAAAGGTGTGGTCTCTTTTTGGGGAATTTCTTGAGCCAATCCATACAACTCAGAAGTAGAAGCTTGATAGAAACGTGTTTTCTGCGTTAAGCCCAGCAGGCGAATGGCTTCCAAGATCCTCAAAGTGCCCAGTGCATCGGCATTGGCAGTATATTCTGGAGTTTCAAAACTCACCTTCACATGGCTTTGAGCAGCCAAATTGTAAATTTCATCGGGTTGGGTTTCTTGGATGATGCGAATAAGATTAGTGGCATCCGTTAAATCTCCATAATGCAAAATCAGCTGTGGATCGGGCTCATGCGGATCTTGGTACAAATGATCGATCCGTTCGGTATTAATCAGCGAGCTACGCCGCTTAATGCCGTGTACCCGATAACCTTTTTTGAGCAAAAACTCGGCTAAGTAAGCCCCATCTTGCCCCGTTATGCCAGTAATCAATGCTGTTTTCACTAAGTTGATATTTTGCCTCTCAGCAAAGCTAAACATTTCGCCCGTGTGTAAACTTATTGATGAGAAAAATGTTATTGTGGAAATGCATATATATTTTTGCTTATGGAAATTGATGAACAACGTTTTTCGATTAAAGACTTAGAGAACCTATCTGGTGTGAAGGCGCATACCATCCGCATCTGGGAACAACGATATGGATTCTTGAAGCCTCGCCGCTCCGATACCAATATTCGATATTATACCAACGACGAATTAAAAAAACTGCTCAACGCTGCCCTGCTTATCCGATATGGTTTTAAGATTTCCCATATCAGTAAGATGAACGATGAGCAGCTAGAAGAAAAAGTATTGGAACTACATCAAAATCAGGCCCTCAACGACCGACTCGTCAACGAGCTCATTACCCGTATGATCGAGCTAGACGTGGTAGGCATGGAGGAAATTCTGGACCATTTTATCCTCAACAAAGGGATCCAGAAAACCATGAATGCTATTTTGTTCCCTTTCTTAGAACGCATTGGTATAATGTGGAGCACCAATCGTATCCATCCAGTACACGAACATTTGGTGAGTTGCCTGATTAGGCAAAAGCTTATTGTAGGTATTGAAAGCTTAGTGAATCGCCAACTCATTGATCAAGAAGCCTTACTCTTCCTGCCTGAAGACGAATACCACGAGCTAGGTCTGCTTTATCTGTATTATCTACTCAAGCAAAGAGGATTAAAAATTTACTACCTGGGGGGGAGTGTTCCGTTGAATAATATAGAATATATAGTTAAACAAAAAAATATCTCCCTTTTATTCACACACCTCACCTCTATACCTCCTGGATTTAATCTCCAATTTTATGTGCACCAGCTCAGCATTCACTTAAAAAACGCTGATATATACATATCTGGTCCAGTAGTGGAGCAAATTCCTAAAAAATCTTTCCCCAACATACATCTCCTATATTCCCAACAAGAACTACTCCAAGAAATCGAAAAAATTTTTCTAAACGCCAGCCAGTTATCTAAAAGAATTGTTTAACTTTGTGATGATAAAAGTTAAACAATATGTCTGCTTCTGAATTCCAGGAATTGCTGACCACAGAATCGGCCTTCCTGATGCCCTATGCCGTTCACCTGACTCGCGATCCTGTGCTCGCTGAAGATCTGTTTCAGGAAACAGTTTGCCGAGCATTGGTAAACCGAGAAAAATATCACCCTGGTACCAACATCAAAGCCTGGCTTTATACCATCATGAAAAATATTTTCATCAACGAATACCGTCGAAAAAGCAAACATCGGGTGCTTTTCGATTCTACAGCTACAGCCGCACTTTCGCATCGCTTTGGATTTTCAACCCACAACACTGCTGAGTCTACTTTGCGTTATCGAGAGATCCGTGAGGCTATACATAAGCTTCCAGATATTTTCAAAAGGCCATTTCTCATGTATTTTGAGGGGTATAAATACGAAGAAATTGCCGATATGCTAAAGGAGCCATTGGGCACTATCAAGAGCCGAATACATTTTGCTCGGAAAATACTAAAAGCCAGGATTTCTCGTAAATAAATAGCACATGCACAATCGTGTAATCATTATTGGAAGCGGTTTTGCAGGATTATCGGCTTCTTGTTTTTTAGCCCAACAAGGCGTAGAGGTGCATGTTTTTGAAGCGCTCGACCAGCCTGGTGGGCGTGCTGGACTATTGGAGGAGAAAGGATTTCGATTTGACTTGGGCCCAAGCTGGTATTGGATGCCCGACGTATTTGAACGTTTTTTTCAACAATTTGGCCATCAACCTAGTGATTATTACCAACTCATACGCCTCGATCCTTCTTATCGCATCTTCTGGAATGATGGGCCTATCGATATTCCGGCTGGCTCAGCGGCATTAACCGAATTATTTGAAAAATGGGAGCCTGGCAGCGGGCACTCCCTACAGCACTATCTTCAGGAAGCCACTCATAAGTATACTGTGGCTATGCAAAAATTTGTGTTTAAACCCGGATTATCCTGGTGGGAATTCTGGGATCGCGATATCTGGAAAGCTATTGGAAAACTCCACCTACTTAGCTCTATTCAAAAACATATTGCACAGCATTTTAAAGATTGGCGAATTCGCCAAATCATGCAATTCCCCGTCTTGTTTCTCGGTGCACTGCCCAAACACACGCCCGCTCTGTATAGTCTCATGAACTATGCCGACATTGTAAAAGGAACCTGGTATCCCAAAGGAGGAATCTATGAGGTAGTCAAAGCCATGTATTCACTAGCCTTGTCGTTGGGAGTGCAATTTCATTTCCAAACACCCGTAGAGCAAATATGGGTAAAAAATGATCGGGCAAAAGGTGTATCAGTCGCTGGCGAAGTCTACTCAGCCGATGCCGTGCTGGCTACGGCCGATTATCATCATGTAGAACAAAAACTAATACCTGAAAAATACCGGCAATACAGCTCAAGTTATTGGCAATCCCGGCAGCTTTCCCCATCCTGTATGTTATATTATGTCGGTATAAATAAAAATATTCCTGGATTGCGCCACCATAACTTGTTTTTCGATACCGATTTCGACCAGCATGCTCGACAGATTTATACCCACCCTCAATGGCCCAATGATCCATTGTTTTACCTATCTGCACCCTCAATCACTGATTCCCAGGTAGCTCCTCCTCACCATGAAAATCTTTTTGCATTGATCCCCGTAGCAGCCGGCTTAAAGGGTGATGACGAAAAAATGCGGGAAAAATATTTGCAGGAAATCCTTAAACGCATACAACGATATACAGGCCAATCGATTACCGCAGATGATATCGTGTATTTGAAAACTTTTGGCCCAAGTGATTTCGTAAATAGATATCATGCCTTTCAAGGAAATGCCTATGGATTGGCCAATACACTGCGACAAACAGCCGTGTGGAAACCTCGTATGCGTAGCTCTAAACTCGAAAACCTATTTTTTGCGGGGCAGCTCACTGTGCCGGGCCCTGGCATGCCCTCCACTATCATCTCCGGGGAAATAGCTGCTCGACTGATAACAAAATACCTACATCAATTGTTAATAAAAATATGAACAATCGAATTCAATTATACCAACACGTTAGCCAACATTGCAGCTGGGAAATTACGCATCATTATAGCACTTCTTTCTCTACGTCTATTCGTATGCTTCATCGAGACCTACGCTATCCAATATGTGCAATATATGGTTTTGTACGCCTTGCCGATGAGATTGTAGATAGTTTTCACGATTATGATAAAACTACTCTCTTGAAAAAATTTGAACAAGATACCTATGACGCTATTGAACAGAAAATCAGTACCAATCCAGTATTGCAATCTTTTCAGGAAACTATTCATCGATACCACATTCCCCTAGAGCTAGTGGATGCCTTTTTTAAAAGTATGTATCTTGATTTAGAAAAACATACTTATTATCAACGGGCTGAATTACAAACTTATGTCTATGGCTCAGCAGAAGTAGTAGGGTTAATGTGTTTGTGTGTATTTTGTGAAGGTAATAGGCAATTGTATGAATCTTTAAAACAACCGGCACGTGCATTAGGATCAGCTTTTCAAAAAGTGAATTTTTTACGCGACATACAAACCGATTACCAAATACTCAAGCGCAGTTATTTTCCAGAATTTGTACACAAAAGCTCTTTGGATGAAACAGCGAAGCGACAAATAGAATCCGATATCGAACAGGAATTTGCCGTTGGCCTTCAAGGTATTAAACGCCTACCCATTAAGTCTAGATTTGGCGTGTATGTGGCTTATCGGTATTTTTATGCTTTATTCAGAAAAATTCAGCGCACATCACCTGAAAAAATCATGCAACAACGCATTCGAATTCCTAATCACCATAAGCTCATGATTATGTTGCGGGCAGGTATTTCACATCAACTCAATAGAATATGATACAAGAACAAATGTTAATTTTAGTAGATGAACACGATAACATGGTAGGTACCATGGAAAAAATGCGGGTGCATCAGTTGGGCTTATTGCATCGTGCATTTTCTGTTTTTCTGTTCAATACACAAGGTGAAATGCTTTTACAACAACGTGCACATAATAAATACCATTCTGCTGGGTTGTGGACTAATGCCTGCTGTAGCCATCCTCATCCTGGTGAAGATACCGAAGCTGCCGCACATCGTCGACTAAAAGAAGAATTGGGCATCGACTGCCCGCTTCATCCTGCTTTTTCTTTTATGTACCGCGTAAAATTACCCAATAGACTCATTGAATTTGAATGGGATCATGTGTACATCGGTGTCTACGAAGGTAGATTTGATCCCAACCAATCTGAAGTGCTTTCAATAGCTTACTATCCCATACAGCATATCGAGCAACAAGTGATGATTCATCCAGATCTATTTACTGCTTGGTTTAAACTTGCTTTTCCACAAGTAAAAAATAAATGGTTAGAAATCAAAACGATGGTTTCACCTTAAAATCTGTACGCTATGCTACAAGTACTATTGTATATTTTGATCGTTGTGGTTACCTTCTTTTTCATGGAAGGCGTTGCCTGGTTTACTCATAAATACGTCATGCACGGATTTTTATGGGTGTTGCATAAAGATCATCATCAAAAGCAACCTGGATTTTTTGAAAAAAACGATGCTTTTTTCTTGATCTTCGCTATCCCAAGTTTTCTATGTTTATATTTCGGCGCTACCCAACACATTGGTTGGTTAGCAGCAATTGGCACGGGTATTTTAATATATGGAATTGCTTATTTCTTAGTTCACGATGTGATCATCCATCAACGCTTTAAATGGTTTACTCATTCTCAAAACAAATATATTCGGGTACTTCGTTGGGCACATAAGATGCATCATAAGCATTTAAGTAAAGAAGATGGTGAGTCGTTTGGGATGCTCATTGTGGCTAAAAAATACTGGGATAAAGTGGCACGCGATGAAGAGATTGCTTCTGCCAATAGTTCTAATCGTGTGAATTGATTGATCTGTGCCCAAAAAGCTGTTGCATTATGATGTAGTGTTTGCCGGTGCTGGCTGCGCGGGTCTTAGCCTGGCCTTGCGAATACTGCAATCGCCTGCTCTTGCCTCGCTAAATATTTTATTGATCGATCAGCAATCTAAACAAGAAAATGATCATACCTGGTGTTTCTGGGAAACACAACCTGGCTTTTTTGAATCGATCGTATATCATCGTTGGGAAAAAGCAAAGATTTATACCCATCATCATCAGTTAAATTTATCTTTCCATCCATTTGCCTATAAGATGATTCGCAGCGTTGATTTCTATCGATTTGCTCATGATCGGTTGCAACATGCCCAAAGCCAGCATCCTCACCGCAAAATAGGTTGGCTGTATGAACCAGTATTAAATATCGAACATCAACAAACGCACGCTATTGTACATACCACCTCTCATCATATCCAGGCTTCATACGTATTTAATTCCTTACCTCCAGCCTTTCCAGCAAACAGTTACAAACATTTTCTCTGGCAACATTTCCGTGGATGGTTTGTACACATGCATAAACCCACATTTGATCCCAAAAGCATCATCTTAATGGATTTCAGAGTGCCACAGCAAAATGCTACAGCTTTCATGTATGTGTTGCCCACTTCTTCTCAAGATGCCTTGCTAGAATACACTGTATTTTCTACACATTTACTTGTTGCAGAAGCCTATAATACCTGCATTTATAACTATATGCAACAACATTATCCTAACATTACTTACGATATTATTGAGGAAGAACAGGGTAAAATACCCATGACAGATTTTAACTTTCCTTCTCAGCATGGGCCTATCATTTATTTGGGTACTGCAGGAGGACAAACAAAAGCGTCAACTGGATATACATTTTCTTTTATTCAACAGCATAGCGATGCATTAATAAGAGCCTGGGAAAAAACTGGCAAGCCTCAGCTTTCACCCACTTTACATCAACGCATATACAGATGGTATGATCAATTGCTGTTACATGTACTTCAACATCAATTATATCCAGGTGATCAATTGTTCAAAATTTTATTTGAAAAAAATGCTCCAGCTTCGGTACTTCGTTTTCTCAACAACCAATCGAGTTGGGTAGAAGATTTACACATCATCGCTTCTTTGCCGGCAAAACCCTTTTTAAAGGCTTTCTTTGCACAACTGTAGATGCATTTACAGGATCTATTTGAAATCCATCAATATCCAAATATCCTGCATCATTGCTTTGTATATTGCTCCTGCAATATACTCCCAGTTTAGCACCTATCCATTTACCCGGCTGTGCGAGAAAAGTTTTTTGCATGGATATAAAATTTTTCCCGTCTAAACTATAACTAAATGTGCAAATAGCTGGTGAATCAACTCTTACCCTAAGCCAAACTGTACTATCTCTCAGCAGATAATCTTCTTGGATCTGCTCAGTATTTCCTTGATCGGCATGAGTACAAATAGCATAGATCAGGTGAATACCATCTGCATGTTGCTGCAAAGACAAATGAGCATAGCTTGTTCCCATCACGATCAGTCCGCCTTGATCACCATTTTTCAAGGGATAAAAATGGCAACGCATAGTAGCCTGAAAGCGAGGCGCAGGAAATTTTTGCATCAATACTTGTGGCAGATCCCATAGGTTATGTATGGGCATGCCAGAAGGTAACGCGTAAAGACGTAATCCACCTGTATTTTTGAGGTAATACCACGTGGGCTCTGGATTTGCCTGCCATTGCCATTGTAACCCCAAGTGATGCTGAAGAAATGCATCTGATGTTTGTGGTACTTGAATGGTCTGAGGTGTGCCCACCGCGGGTTTAGTATAGGTTTCTACCGGTTCTCCTACATCATCACCATTTTGATCCACACCAATCACGGGCCAATCGTGTTGCCACTGCATAGGTTCTAGGTAAATGACTCTTCCATAAGGCCCCATATCGCGAAAATGAATAAACCAATCTTGTGCACCATCTGGGGTAGTGATCCATGCACCTTGGTGTGGACCATTGATCTCCGTATTTCCCTGATGTAGAACAATTTTTCGCTCGTAAGGGCCATAGATATGTGTGGCTCGCAATACCAGTTGATATCCATTAGGCACACCCCCCGCTGGGGCGAAAATGTAATAATATCCATTGCGTTTATATAGCTTAGGCCCTTCTATTGTGGGATCGATGCCATGACCATCGTACACAATCACTCCATGATCTAAGACGCGTGTACCCTCATGATTCATTTGATGGATAACCAAAATACTTTTGATCCCGGAACGACTACCAGCAAATGCATGAATGAGATAGGCTTTCCCATCGTCGTCCCAAAATGGACAAGGGTCAATCAATCCTTTGCCTTTTAATACGAGCACGGGCTTTGTCCACGGCCCCTGCGGTTGTCGCGCTTTGACCAAGTAAATTCCTATATCTGGATCGGGGTAATACAAGTAAAACGAATCGCGATGAAAACGAATTGCAGGCGCCCAAACGCCATTGCCATGTTGGGTTTGGGTATAACGATCTTCGGGAGTTAGCCTTGGAAGGGCATGCCCAATAATGGTCCAGTTTACCAAATCGCGAGAATGTAATATAGGGAGGCCTGGCACAGCGTCGAAGCTAGAAGCCACCAAATAATAATCTTTACCTACACGGCATACATCGGGGTCGGAATAATCGGCAAAAATTACTGGATTACGATAATAACCATTCCCCAGATCGGGCTGCCATGGCGGTGATTCAACGATTTGCTTTTGGGTATATCCTGAATGAGCAATCGACAAGCATGCTAATAAAATACAATTCCATTTCATGGATGATGTTCTTGTTTATGGTGCTTCAATTGGTAGCCAACTACTCGACTGAGTAGTAAATATGCGAGCCAACGTATATTGCTGAGCTTGCCGATCATTGAGCTGTTTGGCCCAAGCTACGCGAGCAGCCAGACGGGCACCTGCTCCAGTAGAATGATATTCAGCATAAAAAACCGTTTGTTCGTTCTGCGGATTACGCCAGTTGTCCCATCCAGCGGGATCAATAAAACTTCCCATTTCACAGTTTAGAAAAACAGTTTTCGCATATTTTCGCCAAGGCCTACCGAGATAAACCCGATGTACCTGGGGCAAAGCTTTAATGGTACAATGCATAAATACCAAGCCGTAAGCTACATATTGCGGTGTAGAAGCAGCCGTGATATAAGAATTGGCCTTGCAAATGAGGTTGCAATTATCAAATACAGCCGTGGCAGAACCAAAAATAAAATCGGTGGTGCCCTCAATGGTACAATCACGAAAATATTGCCTGGCTTGTTCACCAGCTACATATAATGCATCTTGGTGGCCGATGATTTTAACATGCACAAAAGTGCAACGATCTGCCTCAACTGCCAACGCAATAGCCTGGCCTACAGGGCCTGCAGTATTTTTAATCGTGATGTTTTCTGCATAAAAATCATTTCCTTGAACAGATAAAGTGGGCGTATAAAAAGTACTGTTTCGACCTTTGTTGATTTTACCAAAATAATCATCATAAGTAATGATGGTACTATCTGCATCTTCACCGATTAAAGAAATATGAGGATTCCAAGCCGGTATCAACAATTTTTCGTGATAAATTCCTTTTTTAACAAATATGCGTATTTGTTTATCAGGAAATGACGGGCAAGCTTCTATAGCCGATTGTATAGACGTGAAATCTCCGCTGCCATCAGGAGCCACCACATAATCATAATTTTTCAACACTGTTTGTGCGGTTGCATAAAGCTTCATCCCATAGATACAAAACAATATTTCGAGCAAGAAACCTATTGGCTTCATAACATAATCATTGAATCTTATTGAGAATGCCAATCACCGAAAATGTTAGAAAGAGTATAACGCGCAGCTTCCTCATCTGTTAGTTGATGCGACCAGGGAACCCTTTGCTGAGGCTGATATCCTGGACCCGAATTTTGATATTCGGCATAATAAGCTGTTTGATCATTGTCGGTACCCTGCCAATTGCTCCATCCTTCTGGCTTAATCATATCACCTAGCCAACAATAGAGATACACTACGCGAGCATAGGGGCGCCATGGACGACCTAAATAAAACGATTGAGGGGCTGCGTTGCCGATGATTTTACAACGCAAGAAAACATATCCATACGGGCTATTTTGCGGCGTAGAAGCAGCCGTAACGTAATGCCCTCCATCTTTGCAATAAATCACACAACGATCAAACACAGCTGTGGCAGAACCAAAAATAAAATCGGTAGTGCCTTCAATATCACAATCTCGATAGTATTGCCGACTATAACTTAATCCTGGATTACCGGTATACAATGTATCTTGAAAACCCAGAAACTTGCAATGATAAAAATATACCCGATCGCCCGATACATAGGCTGCTACGGCCTGCCCTACCGGCCCGGCATCATTTTGAAAAGTAATGTTTTCAGCCACTACATCACTTGCGTAAATGTATACACTGGCCGAACCAGAAGTGCCTAAAGGATTACCAGCACTATCTGTTTTACCCGCATAATCGCCATATACCCAAATCACGCTATCAACATTTTCACCTATAAATTTTAAAAATCTTTTGCTAGCCGGAATTACAATTTTTTCTCGATATACCCCATTCTTGATATACACATATGTGGTATCATGTGCAGAATCGGGAACAGCATTTATGGCATCTTGTATGGTGGTAAAATCGCCTGTACCATCTTTGGCTACAATGATTGTGTGGCGAATGTTGGGAATAATACCATAATCAGAAGAAGCATGATGAGCTTTGTTACAACTTATGTGTACATACGAAATTATCCATAAAATAAATACACATAGCTTCATGAATGAAAGGTTTTGGGAAAATGCTTGGTTAAATATTTCCATAGGGCATCGGCAATTTGTTGCTGGCCGGCCAGATTAGGATGTAAGCCATCTGCATAATTTTCAGGAGATACTACATGCAACAAAGAAATAAAACCTGTATGCATTTCTCGAGAAAGCTTTCGATATTTTTTCTCTAGTTCAATTAATGCTTGTTGAGTACGCGTATTATATTGTTTTTGTCGATTGAGTGCCGACATGGTGTGTAGGTTAATGTTACAGGGAGAAATAATAACAATTTTTGCTTGTGGATCTACTTCACGAATATGAATAACCATCCAACGCATATTTACTATACAGCTATCTATTTGTGCAGATGTGGCGTTTTTCAAATCATTTACTCCTAAAAAAATCAAATAGTATTCGGCTTTCGGATACTGATGCAATACAGGCAACAATTCTTCTCGATCACTAGTTTTGCGGCCATTACGTCCTGCATTGATAAACTGTAAATGATCATTACCATACTGCTGTTGTAACACCCACACCCAGCTATGCCCATCTACTTCGGCACCATGAGTAATGGAATCCCCAAAACACACGACCTGTACAACACTTTGCTGAGACAAATAACTCGTCATCAATATCAATAAGGCAATATATGTTGCGCGTAGTATCATCTGTATTTATGCAATGATTACATACCTGTGAGGCTATTTAAATATACTTCTAGATTGGTATAATGTTTATCGAGCGTATACCAGTTCCGATCAGATGGATCGTGCGGATTTAAGCCATGCTGTAATTCCCAATCATCAGGCATCCCATCATGATCACTATCTACTGGCGGAGTACCCGATGGATAATCGGGATAGCCGCCTACATCTTGTTGAGAATCGATAATGCCTGAGGGATGGCTAATGCCTGTGGCTTGAATTTGAGCATAGGCCGCACCTTCATAGTGTGCCGTACCCGTTCGCGCTTCTTCCACAATACGGGTATCAATAGCATCGCGTTTTGGTAAAATAGCTCCTGCACTATCGAGTACTGAGTGATATGCGTCTTCAGCCGATTGGGTGCGTACAGGTGCATATGCAAAAGGCGTGTCGCTACGCGCCTCCTGAATAAGTTGTGTTGCACGATAATATCCATCGGGTTGTACACCTTTACCCCAATTATCGGCTGTTACATCCGGATAACCCTCTACAATATTACCATTAATATAAAACTTTCCGCCCCACAACGTATCGGGATAAACTGCTGCATCTGATGCATAATAATAACTGGTGTATTGCAAAATACGGTTGCGCAAATTTTTATTGCTGCTCATCATAAGATTACCCGGGGTAGCAGGGCCTGGTTTGTAATAATTATTCACAATATTGTAATGACCTCCTTCTCCTCCATAAGCAGAATTAATATTGCCCCAATTGTAAATTACATTGTTACGAAAATCTACTACTTCAGCATCGGGATTACCCGTATAGCGACTGCCATTAAAACGAGGGTTACGACTAGTATGATCGGCTAATAAATTATGATGAAAGCTAGCCATATACCCACCCCAAATGCCTCCATACCCATGATCGCCTTTAGGATGATAAGAATGATATAAACTTTCACTTAAAATACACCATTGTAAAGTAAAGTTTTTGATATCATAAAAACTTCCGGCTTCATCAATAGACCAACTCAATGAACAATGGTCTACTATGATATCATGATATCCACCGCCATTGGCATGCATAGCATCATCGGGATATTTATCGATATCTCCTAATCGACAGCGCAGGTATCGAATAATGAGATGATTGGCTTGCAAGGAAACGGTATAACCTGCAATACAGATACCCGCTCCAGGCGCTGTTTGCCCAGCTATTGTAATACTATCATGTGTAATCTTCAGCGGGCTTTTCAGGTAAATAATTCCAGAAACCCGAAATACAATCGTTCGATGTCCAGCACTCACGGCATCACGCAAGCTACCTGGCCCACTATCGTTGAGATTAGTCACTTCATACACATCGCCCCCACGCCCTCCCCAAGCCAGTCGACCTCCCCCCTCTGCACCAGGAAATGCCAAATAAGGTTCACCAATTAGCGGAGGGTTCGATGCTGAAGTCTGGGAAGGTGTTGCTTTTTGACATCCTCCTACCATCCAGATCATCATACTTGCCCAAAGTGCAGTTGTAGCCTGCATCCATTTATACATATACCATCATTTCGTTCTTAAGGTAACCAACGTGGATCGCCCGCTTTATAGCCTGATGCAAAACTGGCATCCATAAGTGTGAAATCACCCGTAGCTGGCGAACGAAATAAAGCTGTAGAAGATCCATTGTATGCCGTTGCACCATAAATACTATTGGAACTAAATACACAATCGGTCGTGTAGAAACAATTGGTTACCGTTAAATTAGGTGTAGATTTAATCCAATTGGAACTGGTGGGATCCAACGTGCTACCGAAAATGCAATTCGATAAAATAAAGGTAGATGGGAAATACGTGTAATTGATGAAATAACCTCCTTGATTGACAAATGCATTGAATGTACAATGATCGATCATGCAAGAAGAAGCATTGACATTGTCTTGACGAATGAAATAATAGAAATTATAAAATGTGCTATTGTGAATTTCAATTTGATTGATTACGGCACTCGAGCTGGCATTGGCATAAAATACGGCATATTTCGACTGAATACCAATGCTATCCAGAATGCAATTATTTACATAAAGTTTTCGGATCGTATCATTAGCGGCTTTCAAACGGATAAATGAATTGGTAAATACCCCTTGTGTGGTACAATTGACTACACTCAACGTAGCAATAGTTGCCTTATTGCCCACATTCATAAAATATTGAGCACCATTTGTAGCAATGGTTAAATCGGAAAATCGCAACGAATCGATATTGCCTGTTGCATCAAAGTTACTGCTCAACAGCAAAACTGCAGGTGTACTGAAACCCATACCACTCATAATAGTTACTGTTCGATCAAATGTATAGCTCGATGGAATAGTATAGGTTTGTCCGCGAGCTAATAGCACAATACTGCCTGAAGGAATTTGTGGTAAGGTATCATACAATACGGTTGGTCTACCCGTAATACTGCGCAAATCAATGATATTCCCACTCAATGAAGCTTTGGTAGTAAAGCTAATTATGCCTTTACTTTTCGTACCAGCATAAATTTGAGCAGTGTAGGTAGTAGCGGGTTTCAAACCAGTAATGATGATCATGCCATTGGCATTATCAGTACTGCTTACGTTTACATGCATGGTATCACCAATGGCATCGGTAAGCACAATAAGGTTCACACCGGGCGTGGGTTTCCAATTAAGTCTAACCGCATTGTCTAAAATATCTGAGTTCAACAATGTTCCAAATATTTGTACACCGCTTAACGTGAATGAGCTAGTGGCATACACCCAATTAGATGAATCTGCTCCAGCGGCTGCATTGGCACGAATCCGAACGAAATATTTAACTCGATCGGCCAAAGTATCATCGGTAACCACGATAAAATTAGTGTCGGCCACAAGAGTAAAATCGGCACCCGACTGAAAAGTAGAGTCTCTACCAATCTGCACCGTATAACTTACATGGAAGGTATTTGTGTATAACGATGCAGGCCATGAGATGTTTACCACAGTATCATATGCTAA
Source organism: Thermoflavifilum sp. (assembly GCA_023511875.1). GTDB lineage: Bacteria > Bacteroidota > Bacteroidia > Chitinophagales > Chitinophagaceae > Thermoflavifilum. Next base: position 260,560 of record JAIMAQ010000002.1, on the reverse strand, counting down.
GATGCTGACAGATGTAGGAGAGAAGATGCGGCTTGGATAAAAATAGTTGACCGGCTTTTTTTCACAGGCATTCATCCATAAAGCCGCGAATAAGAGCCCTACATAAATTCCATATATCGAAAAAATCTGTTTACGCATAGCAGATGATTTATAATTTCATAATCATGTTTATTTAAATCAATAGCCCGGATTTTGTACCAGATTGGGATTAGCGCTGATTACTGCCTGCGGGAAGGGGAATAGTTCCGTTTTACCTGGTGTAAATCCTTCTGCATATTTATTTAAGCTGTTGGAAGTTAGCATGGTGGAGCTTACCCAGTTCACGCTTCCATATCCCGAAGGCGTAGTGGTTGGTGCAGGTTGATAAAACGAGTTGCCCCAGATGAGGGTAGTAGAATTCAGCTTATAATACATTTTGTTGGGCAGGTTGTTGTAAGGAGGTTGCTGATTGGCCATTGCCTGCAACGCTGCTTTGGTATTGTTCAACATGGTGCCCAACAAATTCCAGCGAATCAAGTCATATTTGCGAATACCTTCCCCACCAAATTCCCAAGCACGCTCGTTTACAATAGCATTGAAAAAACCTTGCTTATCGGTAGGCGGCGTTCCTATATCCTGGGGATTATTGGCAAAAGCTCTACTACGCACCTGTAAATAAGCATTGATGGCTGCTGCCGTAGGGCCATTGTGAATCTCGTTTTCAGCTTCGGCAAACATGAGCAAAACATCAGCATAGCGAAGTATAGGCCAATTGATGCCAAAATATTGGGCATTACTTGATGGACCAAAGCTGGGATTGCTAATCCAATCGCGCCGAAACTTACCATCGCAAAGCGTACTGATCGATTGTGCTTGAATCGTATAGTCGGCATTCAGCCAATAAGGTGCAATCGTAACATCTCGACGACTGTCGAGCGAATCAAATGAATAAAAATAAGTAGGCAACGGATACACACTGGAATTACCTTTGCCACCTAATCTAGGGCCATTATAGTAACCCAATTTGCTATCAGTAGCACCCGTGCCTCCACTCATAGCCACTTGAAACATGACTTCACCATAAGGATCTATTCGATGTGCATCTATTTGATTTTGCCAGAGATCTTGAAAACTCGGATCCAGGCTATGTTCGCCAGAATTTATAATGGCCAGGCATTCCGTATCGGCAATTTCATAATACTTGAGATAATCGCTTCTTCTCCTCATGTTTCCATCTTGGCGAAGCGAATAGCCCCCAGCAAATAGGGCTATACGTGCACGTAATCCTTTAACAGCGCCTTTGGTAATTCGCTCATCATTAGGATCTCCAAGAGCGCCGATACCCGATCTCCAGGGCACTAAGGTTTCGGCTAGCTGTAAATCGTTGAGCAAATGATCGTAGATACTATCGCGATCGGTTTTCGTTTCAAATAAATCTTTTACATCTGCAGATGGCACCCAATGAGCGGGCACATCTCCCCAATTTAAGATGAGTTGAAAATAAAACTGTGCTCTTAAGGTAAGTGCTTCACCATACAAACGCCTAAGTTCGGCTTGTTGTTGAGGTGTGCCATTAGTATACAAGCTCATTTGCGGTATATATTTGATACACTGATTTGCTCTTTCGATACCCGCATACAATTGTTCAAATGGACGTTCGATCTGGAGGTTACCTGGAGTAAGGTTATACCGAGCAATATCTCTTCGATCACCATCTCCATCACCACTAGCACCCATATATGTATCATCGTCATACGGAAAATACATGCTAATGCGTATACCGTATCCCTGATCACCCGCAAGTTCTTGATATACGCCTAATACAGCCATACGAGCGTTTTCAACCGTACCAAACACAGTTTCTGGACCAAAGGAAGAAACGGGCTGTAGATCCAGATAATGTTTGCAGGCATTGAGTGAAAACGCCATGATAACTAAGCCCGCAAGTTGGAATATATGTGAATACGCTTTCATTGTCGAATGCTTTTTAAAACCAAGAATTAAAAACTTACGTTCAAACCAAAAATATAAGCTTTGCTTCGCGGATAGGCCGAAAAGTCGACTCCTGGCGTCATGGGTGTACTGCGCCGTGTGTTTACTTCTGGATCATAACCAGAATATGGCGTAATGACAGCAATATTGTTAACAGTCACATAAGCCCGCAATTTTTGTATCAATATCTTTTTGGTGAGTCGCTCGGGCAGGGTATACCCCAAGGTAATGTTGTTGATCCGCAGGAAAGAGCCATCTTCTACAGCCCATGACTGTGGCGCAAAAGCAGCATAAGCACTTTTTACGGGTTGCCAAATTTTAGCATTTTTATTTAAGGCTGCCAGCTGATCGGGATCGGTAACTAAGTTACCCTGGTCGTCTACAATCCGCCAGCGATCTTTCATGATGGCCAGCAAATTGGCATAGGGAGTATATCCGCTAGCGAATTCTAGTTTATTTGCATTAAAGATCTTGTTTCCATATTGGAAGTTGACAAACACACTTAAGTCGAAATTCTTATACACAAATTGCTGATTAAGTCCACCGAAAAACTTTGGATTCGCATTTCCAATGATGGTTTCATCACTCACTGTAGTGATTTTTCCATCGCCATTCAGGTCTTTAAACTTAATGGTACCTGGCTGAGGTGGTGTGCCCGTAATGCTGCTATTGTCTACCACTCCGGGTTTAAGGGTGTAGGTACCGGTTGTTTTATCGTAGTTAAAATCATCCAACGTATAATATCCATCATTCACAAAGCCATACATGCTTCCCACGGGCTTACCCACTTCCACGATATAGTCGTCGGGGTTATTGCTACCTGCCCAGCCAGAGTTTACGGTGAAAAAGCTTTGGTTACCCAGACTTAATACTTTGTTTTGGTTGAAAGAGATGTTGAAGCTAGCACTCCAGCTAAAATCTTTGCTTTGTAGAATAAAACTATTCAGTTGTAATTCAAATCCGTTATTGCTGGTAGAACCTACGTTTTGAATTTGGGTCGTATAGCCCGAGGTTTGCGGTATGCGCACATTTACGAGCAGGTCTTTGGTTTTGTTTCGGTAGTAGTCGGCACTCAGTTGCACACGGCTATTAAACAACGACACATCTAATCCTACATCTCTAGACAGTGTAGATTCCCATTTCAAATAAGGGTTAGCCAGGGCCAGGGGGCCATAGGCTGTAGTGAGCTGGTCTTGCAGGCCATAATAATTGTTGTTCGTGCTAAACTGTGTGAGAAACAAAAATGAAGAGATGCGGTTATTCCCTGCTTCTCCGTAGCTCAGGCGAAGCTTCATGTCGGAAATAATGGGTTGCAATCCTTGCATGAAAGGCTCTCGAGAAATCCGCCAAGCCAATGATGCTGCTGGGAAATAGCCCCATTGGCGCCCTGGAGCAAAAACCGAGGAACCATCGGCGCGGATGCTGGCTGTGGCCAGGTATTTGTCTTTATAATTATACATCACCCGTGAAAAAAACGAGAGGATGCGCTGAATGTCCTTACTCGAGGTAGGAGAGGGCTCCTGAAATCCGATAGGCGGACTAGCCAAGCTTAGGTTGCCCAAAGCCTTTTGTGCAGTTGTGCCATTGGGAAAATACTTTTGGACAATTCCTAGCGAATTATTTCGGGTTTCAAAAGTTTCTTGTCCTACAATAAGCTGAATATGATTGTTTTGATGAAAGCTCCCTTTAAACCCATTGTTAGAAAAAGTAAGCACATTAGAATTGTCGAAGGTGAGGTAGTTATTCCGGTTAATTGTAGCTATGGGCATTGCATTGCCATTTAGCCGTGAATTATACGACAAGCTGTCGTCATATTGATTGGTATTTTGCAGATCATAGGTATATCCAATGGTAGTTCGAAAAGAAAGAAATCGGGTAATACGTAAATCAGCGTATCCACTTAGGCCTAACACAGTTCGGTACTGCCGCTTGTATTGTGCTTTTATCAACAACAATGGATTCACTAAATACAATCCATTGGCATTGGTATTATCGGCTAAGCTAGCGTCGTAATAGTCGAGCGAAGTGCCGGGGGCGAGAAAAGGCGGATATCGAATGGCTTGACGAAGAAAATTAGTTGCGCTGCTGCCTGGATTAGAAGTGCCCGCACCATCAATCGTTTGGTTGTCGAAACGCACGTTAAATCCCAATTTCAAATAATTGGTTGCCTGATGATTCAACCGAAAGTTGATCAATTTGCGATTGAAATCGGAACCCTCCATGATGGCCTGCGTCTCGTTGTCGGTTAAACTTAGGTTTACCTGAGTTTTTTCCGATCCTCCATTGATATCTACATTATGGGTTTGCATGAGGGCCGGTCGGCCAAATACTTGATCCTGCCAGTCTACAAATGGGGCTTGTTTATATTGGACGATATCGCTCCAGTTACCAAAGGTTTTATAAAAATTATTTAAGTTTTGCTGGCTACCTTGTGCCCATTCATATTGATAGAGCACATAATCATAAGGATCGAATACCTTGAGCTCTTTTTCAAGTTTTTGAACTCCAATCAAGCCATTATAGCTTACAGTTGTGCGTCCGATTTTACCACTCTTTGTAGTGATAATGACTACTCCGTTTGCGCCACGTGCCCCATATATAGCCGTAGCCGAAGCGTCTTTCAGTACATCAATCGATTCGATATCTTGCGGAGAAAGAGTAGAGAGCGCATTATCCATGATTACCCCGTCTACCACATAAAGTGGGGAATTGTCTTGGGTGATAGATCCTCCACCTCTCACCCGTATCATCACTTGAGCATCTGGCGAGCCTTCCGAGCCTGTCACCTGAACGCCTGCTAAGCGGCCAGCCAACGCTTCTGCAGCCGAATTGATAGGGATATCTTTCAATTGAGCGGCCGTGACCGATGATACGGATGCCGTAAGGTCGCGTCGATTCACAGAGCCATATCCTACAACTACTACCTGGTTTAACAATTGCTGGGCAGGAGAGAGTTGCACTTGCAAGCGAGCTTTGCCTGTGGTAGTAAGCGTTTGTGTTTGATAACCAACAAAACTGAAACTGAGCGAATACTGAGCAGCTGTTGGCACTTCCAAGCTAAAATTGCCTTGTTCGTCTGTCATCGTGCCTATACTGGAATGTTGTAAACGCACGGTAACTCCAGCCAATGGCTGCCCAGAGGTTTTGTCGGTGACGCTCCCCTGCAAGTGAATGGTTTGCGTCCATCCTACGAGTGTACCTAACGTACATACCCATAACAATATCCATTTTTTCATACAGCAATACCTATTTTGGTTAAGAAAGTAGTGGGTGTTCCCTCGTGAAAAAGAGCGATAACTTGGAAAAAATTAATTTCCAGTGACAAGTCTACATACTCTGCCCTTTGTCAGCAAGGATTTACGAGAATTTTTTTACGCAATCGTTCCCGGTAACGTTGCCGAAAATGATTTAGATCACGAATGTTATCTAACATGAAGAGAAGAGCAGAAGAAAAAACCTTAGAGCTGACGAATAGTGCTGCTTGGCACCCAACCCGTTACTTGATTCGAGAGCTGAATTTTGCTCCAGCTACCTGCTGTGTCGATCACCACGCACGATACACCGCCTGAGAGTGGCATGAGCACTTGACTCTGTGAATCGGGAGCTGCATATAAGTTTGTTTCAGGAACAATGCATACGGCCTCCCCTCGCGGATGGGTAGATCTATATGCGCTAAAGGTGATCCCCACCAACAAGATCAACCATACTACTGCGGCCCTGAAAGCATATTCCCAAAGCTTTTGCTGGCCTTTTTGGCTTTGGCGCAGGATGAAGATGAGACTCAATAACCAAATGCTAGCCAGTAACAGCCACGCCCAAGCGTTGAGAGAAAGGCTATGAACAAATTGCAACCAGAGATCCACAAAAAACAAAGAGGGCAAGCTTTCTGGTCTATTCTTTACCTGCTGCTCTGCTAAATGTAAATTATGCAAAATATCGCCTGTGGGCAATCCTCTCCATTCGGCCAGCAGGAGGGCTTTTTTGAAATAATATACTGCCTTACCTATATGCCTGGATTCGAATGCCGCACATCCAGCATTGTAATACAAGTCGGGCACATCCATTTGACCCTCCATACAACTTTCATAGAGCTGAAGGGCACTGTCGTATTTTTTTTCTTGAAAGTATTGATTGGCCTGACGAAAGCGCATTTGAAAGGAATCGTTAGCAAAAACCCAGCTGGGTTCGCATAGGGAAATCATCACCGTCATTCCTACTATTGGCCAGAATATTTTTAATTGTCGACCAGTCATGCTTATTTTTTTAAATGCGCTTCCAGCGTAGAAATCAGTTGAATGGCTTGTCGATATACCTGTTGCATTTCACCAGGTGAACTCACCGGGGCATATAAGGCCTGCTCACAATGATCGAGCAAATGAAATAGTTGATCTATCCATTCTGGCTGAACCGATTTCTCTGTAAGGGCTTGCCGGAGGTTATCTCTATTCAAGGATGCAAATGGAATGTTGAGCTTATGGCTCAGGTATCCCCACAATGCCTGTGAGGTTTCTTCATAAAATGCCTTTTCCTGTTGTTGTTGAAGCAATTGTTCAGCTCGCTCCAATCTTTTCCGGGCTATTTTATTGGCTTGTTGGCTTTTCCATTGCACTTCATGGGTTTGTGCCCAAGCCAGCCTACGCTGCTGTTGCCACCACACCCAGACTCCAATGAAAGGCAATACCAGCAACACCCAATACCACCATCGATGCCAGAGAGTGAATTGCTGGCTCACCCACAATGTTGGGCCCGGATGAATGGGAGAAAGTTGGTCGGGCAATAGCTGATGACTAAAATCTACTGGTGTGGAAGCTGAGGCCTTCCCTTGTGTAATGTGTAAGGCAATAGGTTGGGTTTCCAGTTGATGGTAGCTTTGGGTTTGTGGGTCAAAATAGGCAAACTGAATTGCCGGTATAGTATAATCTCCCGCTGAATGGGGCATAAATACATATTCAAAACTGCGGGTACCAGAAAAAGGAATGCTGTTTTTACTGAAATGATCTTCTATCTTCGGATCATACACATCAAAAGTTTGTGGAAAATGCACTTCGGGAGCACCAATCATTTGCAAGTTACCTGCCCCTTTTATGGTAAGGGTTAATGTCCCCGCATCATCGGTGCTGAGCGTAGATTTATCCACCGTTGCCGTGATCGTATAATTGCCTACAGCACCCGTGAAACCATCAGACTTTGCTGCTTTAGGCAGCGGTTTCACATGAATGGTGATGGGATTACTTTTTAAGTGATAATCAATATCTCGGTAGGTTATACCCGAACTACCTCCAAATGGATCATCGAAAAAAGGATCATCAAATGGATTAAACCCAAAGGGATCTTTAAAAAATTGCTCTAGTGGATCACTATGCTTTTTGCGCTGGCTAGTCTTCGGCAAAAAATACAGACGTACCTGGTTATCGATTTCTACCGGATCAAGTTGCAAATTGCCGGTTTGCAAGGGGAATAAAATGGTTTTACGAATGGTAAATACTTTAAATCGCTTGCCGTTTACGTATTCAATCGTGGCCTGCGGCGGATTGGGCAAATCGATATCGTGTGTCGAAAAGCCATTAAAAGCGGGCACTTTCACGACATCTGAAGTGGTTTGCAATCGAGTATAAAGCTTGTAAGTGGCCACAATTTGCTCACCTTGATAGACATCGGTTTTATCGACATCTACCTTCACAAACAAGTTTTTGCGAATGGTTTCCATAGGATCTTGCCCTGGGCGAAGCAAGCCAGGAAACTGGCTTAAGTCGGCTTCATCATCATCGGGCTGCGCAAAGCTAGGTACCGGAGGCGTGGGCAAATTCCATGATGGAGGCGTTGTGGGGTTAGAAGAAGAATTGTTATTTCCGGCCACACCCGCAGCCACTTCAATTGTAATGGGGTTAGAACGAATAGAGGAACCATCGACAGTGGCCGTAGCTCCCTCTATGGTAAACTTGCCTGTACGCATGGGTTGTAAGACATAGGTAACAACATAGCTCGATGAAACCTGGCCGTTCACAATGCTGGTTTGTTGTGATTGAAAATTTTGCAATACCTGAAACCCATTGAATGAAGGAGGGCTAAAAGCTGAAATATTTCGGGCATTCTCGAGAACAAATTGCACCTGAAAAGGTTGATGCAGATCCACCGTATGGCTTTGCACACGCGTAGTAAAATGTACGGGTGTCGATTGCCCTACGGCTTGGAAGAAGCTCCCAATTCCCAAACATATTCCTATGAAGCAACCCGTCAAACTTTGTAGGATACTGCGTTTCATGTTGTTCACCCACACAAATATATCCAAAGCAGCTGCCACAGGCTGTTAGTGCTAAGTTAAAAATGGTAAAAAAAAATCATGTGTTAGACTCTATATCGCCATCCATAGGCCGCAATAGCACCTCTTCAACCACTGTTTGTGGGGCAAGCTGGGTAAGCTGCCAGATCAGGCTGGCAATATCGTCGGGTGGAATAAAACGTTCTGCCGGCGCTGGATAGCCTGCCCAAGAGTCGGTAAGTGTAGGACCGGGCAAAATAGCCGTTACTTTAATGCGATACGGTTTTAATTCTTCACGTAAATTACGAGAAAACCCTAGCAAGGCAAATTTGCTGATGCTATACGATCCGCCATTGGGATAGGCTTTGTAGCTGGCCGTAGAACATAGATTCACAATATGCCCCTGCTTGCGGGTCATCATGTTTGGTAGTATTGCGCGTGTGAGGTGATAAGCACTTAGCAAATTTACCTCCAGCATGCGCGATAATTGCCCCTCTGGCTCTTGGTTTACAGCGCCGGGCTCAAAAATACCCGCATTATTCACCAATACATCAATTGCAGCATATTGCTGTTGAACCTGTTTGACAAAATCACGAATAGCCGCTGGATCGCGCATGTCTACTGCATGTGCTAGAAATTTTCCTTCGGGATAGATTGCCCGCAGCTGATCAGCTACCTCTGCTAATGCACGACTATTTCGTCCACAAATCGCTACATCCCAATGGTTTCGGGCAAATTGCCGGGCAATTGCCCTACCAATGCCTCTAGTACCTCCACTAATTAAAATAGCCGACATAGTTGTTTAAGATTCACCTTCAATGGGCGAGCTATTTACGCTTATGGCAGGATAACACGAAAATACTCACAGATAGAGCGGAAGACGGGAGTCGAACCCGCGGCCCTCAGCTTGGGAAGCTGATGCTCTACCAACTGAGCTACTTCCGCTTTTTTGCACATACATAATTCGGCACAAATCTATCAAAAATCAATCATCTGCATCACGCCGATGGGAAGTATCTAGCAAATTCCATTTTACCGATATGTTCATCACCCGACCATCGAGGGGAGCATATATCTCCACAAATTGAGGATGGGTAATGGTCCCCGTGTATAAAGGCCCCCAATGAGATTGTTGCACATTGGTAAAGTTTTCGGCGTTGAGCAATAGAGTAAAACGTCCAAAACGCTTTTCTATCATAGCATCGAAACGCGAATAACGATGAGTAGGGATTCCCGAATCCAGATATTGTATTCCCGTGTAAAAAGCTTCCCATCCTACTTCGAGATCCTTAGGCCCATGCCAGATCAAAGTAGAAACCAAGTGCCCGCGCGGGGTAAGCGGCAGTTGTGGATGTGCCACATCATATCTTCGCAAAGCCTTTACCCAGGTATAACCTATATAAGCTTCTATTTCTCGACAACGAACGTGCAAGTTGGTTTCACTTACCCACGACACGATAGGAGCCTGCGCATTGGTCAATCTGATGAGTTCACCCATGCTGGTATCTTGCTCTGCAATCTGTGGATCCTGCAAGCGTGTAAAATAACCCGCTTGATCTATATTCCATTGCCAACCATTGTTTCCCACCCAATGATAATATGCATCCACGCTTAGGCTGGTAGCCCTCACTGGTTTTATACCCGAAGATAATTTAGCCACATGTGTATAGCCCAATTCTTCAGTCTGTGCATTAAACGCTGTAGGTACTTTATAACCAAATCCGATAGCTCCGCGAAGATGAAGCGCAGGTATCGGTTTGTACAGTATGGCAAGCCGAGGTAGAAAAAATCCACCATAGCGATTGTGCCAATCCTGCCTAATGCCCGACTCCAACGTCCATCTCCGCCCGATTGACCAATCGTCTTGTAGAAATATGCCTATTGTATAATACTGATAAGCTGCAGGACCTATAGCGGAATCAACGGGATGATAAGCATCGGTCAATACATTCATCCCCACAATGGTCTGATGGTGATGCCAACCAAATTGATCACTGAATTCGGAATAGGTACTCAACTGTTTACCCCAAAAATTATTCAGCCTCCGCTGGTAGGCTACCCAGCTGGTCTTAGCCATGAACGTTGTAAAACCCAGTTTCTTTTGATAACTCAGTTCCTGATCTACACGAGTGGTTTTGCTCGTTTGCAAAATATCGTGTATTGAATCGGGTTGATGGAGTATTGCCACCATATCTCCACCTATACGCCGTTCATTAAAAACATGTGTCGTGATCCGTAGCTGGCTGCTATCGGGCAAATACACAAATAGTTCGGGCTGTAAAGTAATTTGCCTGAGATAAGGTAATTCTGAAAAGCCGTCACCATTCACGTCTACCGCCTGTTGCCGACTGTAGCTCACCATCATCTGTTCTCCCAAATAACGTCCCTTCCGTGAGAAAAAACTTCCAAAATCGGTACCCGATTTATTTGTCTGGTTAAGCACAGCAGTCCACTCCGGTTGAATTTGCGGAGTGCGTGAAACCAAATTTATGATTCCTGCGATAGCATCACCCCCATACAGCGCCGAGCTAGCCCCCTTAATTACTTCCACCCGTTGCAAATCGAGCGGGGGAATTTGCAGCATACTCAATGAACCAGAGAGCCCTCCATAAAGTGGGAAACCATCTTTGAGCAATTGAGTATATGCTGTGCCCAAACCCAACAAACGAATACCCGCATATCCTGAAATAGCCGATGTTTGTTGTATTTGTGTACCAGAAAGCTCTGTGAGCAACTCACGAAGATTCCCGGGCAATGCGGCAGTGCCTTCTGCTATGTCTTCCGGGCCCACCACCTGCACATGCACAGGAATATCCTGAACAGGCTGTAGAATACGCGTTGCACTGATCATGACCTCGCCTAATTGCTGGCTCAACTGAGCGAGTGCAAATCGCAGAGTATCAACAACGCCAGAAGATATTTCTACCCAGCGGGTTTGATACCCAATACAAGATAATCGCAGCCTAAGAGGTTGATTGCCCTGCTGCGGCCAGCTCACCCAACCAGCTACATTCGTTATGCGCATTTCCCGATGAACCGTATCGGCTACCACTGCTCCAGGTAATGGTTGTCGAGTAGTTGAATCGAATACTTCAATATGCCATATCCGTTGTTGTGCTAAAACAGGGAGATGTACCGCCATAAGCCACACACACAGACCACCAATGATGTGTAGCTGTCTTTGAATAGACATGTTGCAAAAAGATGAATTCATGTTGAAAAAATGGATTTGCCGTTGATGAATATACAGACAAAGATGCATGGGTATAGTGATGAAAATCTGACTATCTACGCAAAGAACGATTCAACAAGTAAAATAAGTAAATGGAGCTTTGGACTTTTATCCAAACACACCAATCAAATCACCGCGAGATGTGAATCGGAAACATACAAAATGTGTAAACGATTTTGCAGAAAAAGTAATGAGATTGGACAAAACATATACCCAACAACCCATCAAAAACAAATACCCAATTTCTACAGCCGGTTAAGCGTGTTTTCACAAAAGATGAGAAATGAATGGGCAACATAAGTCGAGGTAAACAAAGCAAAACCTACCAGTAAATTAAAGCATAAATTGCCCATGCTTGCCCGAAGCCGGTTTTTGCTTAATCTTCACCCACACGACCACTGCCAGGGAAAGCGACAACCAAATATCATTCACCAAAATTGGCCAGGTAAAGTTTAAGAATGCGTGGCAGGGGTAGTAGCAGTAGTAACCGATAAACAATCGCCATGCTTACAAGCTTGCTCGGGTGTTTCCATTTCAAAAGTACTGTGTTGAATATGCATCTCTTGCATGGCTTTTTCTAAATTTTTTCGAATCTCATCGGCTTCGGCTAAAGAAAGATCTTGATCGACCACCACATGAGCGGTAATCGCATTTTCTAACGTACTCATCGCCCAAACGTGCACGTGATGCACGCTTTTTACTCCTTTCACAGCTCGCAAAACACGGGCTATATTTTGCACATCTAATCCAGAAGGCACTCCATCGATCGATAGGCGAACACTTTCACGTAACAAGCTCCAGGTTCCAGCCAGAATCACACCAACAATCACCAAGCTCATCACGGGATCTATCCAATACCAAGGCCATTTCATCATTACTAATCCCGCTATCACCACCCCTACAGATACCAATGCATCGGCAAACATATGGAGAAAAGCCCCCCGTACATTCAAGTCATGACGTTGATATCGATAAAACAACCACGCCGTTCCTCCATTCACCAATATGCCCACACCAGCTACAACAGCTACATCTAAACCCATAATGGGCTGAGGATGCATAAACCTGCGAATGGCTTCAATACCAATAGCACCTACCGTAATCAATAATATGACTGCATTGAATAATGAAGCGAGGATGGTTGTTTTTCGATAGCCGTATGTATAACGATCGTTAGGGCTCAAACGCAATAAGCGAAAGGCCAATAATGAAATGATCAAGCTCAACACATCCATTAAGTTATGCCCTGCATCGGCTACCAAGGCAAGTGAATGCAACAAAAAACCTACAAGGGCTTCTACCAGTACATACACACTGTTGAGCACCACTCCCAACCACAATGCCCTATTCATGCCCTGCACAGTTAAACTTTTAGGCACACCCATATGTTGACCTACATGATGTGAATGATGTTGATGCACACCTGCAAGTTATCGAATAATACACAAATGCGTTTTATGGATTAACCTTCATTCCACCATTGTTTGAGCAAGGGATAGAGTCGGTTAAATTTTTTTTGTAAATCTGCGTACAACACTGCTTGCTCGGCTTGAGGCTGGATGATAGGCAACCGTTGCTCATTATCGGAAAGCTGCATCCGAAAATCGTTTTGCCCATGATACCGAGCAATTAGCTGAAGTACCCCAGCACAAGAAGCATCCAATCCACCAAATACTTGCAGCTCCCGACCAAGTATATTGGCTAGCAGTTGCATCCATGCCGGGGAATGGGTAATACCTCCACTCAGGATATACCTACTGGCTCGGTCTAAAACTTCTTCCAGCAAAGCGACCGACTCTCCAAGCGTAAAGCCAATTCCTTCGAGCAGGGCCCGTTGAAAATGGCGTGCCTGGTGAATTTCGCGTATGCCCACCCAAGCTGCGCTCGCCCGCGGATCCCAAACAGGTGAACGCTCGCCTTGCAAATAAGGTAAACACATCAGTCCCTCGCATCCTGCTGCTACGCTCAACACGTCTTCGATCCACTGATTCAACGTTCGTTCACTAGCCTCATGCTCCCCAAAAAGGCGGCGCAACCATGTTAATACCCCACCTGCATTATTGTGTGCTGTACCCACAATAAAATGCTGTGGCGACAACGCATAACAAAAAGTCCGCTGATGCACATCCCAGACGGGATGCGCCGACCAACGCCTTACAGCAGCACTCGTCGCCACAGTAATGCTCATAGCATGAGTACCTACCAATCCCGAGCCCAACGCAGCCAAGCATCCATCACTGGCCCCGACAACCACGGGTATGCCAGCCTCCAGTTGCACCTCTCGCGCCAAACGGCAACGATCATTTATCGGAAAAACAGCCTCAGGCGCAACAATTGGAGGCAAATGATCTGCCGCAATATGCAATTCCTTGAGCAAGGATTCATTCCAATCAAACCGCTGTAAATCAAACATACCCGTTGCTCCTGCCATGGCATAATCAGTAACCCATTCGCCCGTGAACTGATAAAAAACATATTCTTTCATGGATATCCATCGATACACTTGCGATAACCAACTGGGATGTATATGCTGCCAATAAAGAATTTTACATAGGGGCAACATAGGGTGAAAAGGCACTCCCGAGTGTCGATATACCATATCTGAAAGAGACAAACGATATTTTCGGCACACGTCTAAACTGCGATGGTCCGACCAGATCAACAAAGGACTTAATGCACGACCCGTGCGATCAACAGCCAGTAAACTGTGCATAGCCGCACTTAATCCTATGGTTGTGGGCTGCCCCCATTGCGCAATAGCTCGCCTGATCAATTCAACAACCGCTTTAGTTATCTCTTCTGGATGCTGCTCCTTAGCCTCAGCAGATAATTCATAAACAGGATAAGATTGTTGCTGAGTCCATAACACCTGCCCTAGCGCCGTAACACAACATATCTTTGCCGAGCTCGTACCTAAATCAATCGCCATCCAATATCCTTCCATACATTCACGTTTTAGCTTTGTAAAACAATACATCTAACTTACACCAGCTTCAACATATCCCGAGTAACTTTTTCACTTTAATTTTGCCTCGCTTTTTTTAACAGCAAAAATCGATTTATGTTATAAAAACGGAAGAAACCATCAGTCTACAATACATTCCTCTGTCGTGTATAAAGTATAAAAGAAAATATCTCATCCATTTTGCTGGATAAAATAATAACATTCCATCATGCCCACTGCAACATGATCATTTAAGATTAAATCCATCTTCATTTTTCGTGATCGTAACATAAAAATAATTCATACGAGATCTTCTTATTTAGAGAAAAAAATTGATCTTTATTTATCACAATAAATTTAACATATGGCCTTCTCGTTTGCTCATCCTTATGATATTGATCCGGCATTTAGCAAACCCGTGGCTTACTTCTCCATGGAATATGCCATTCATCAACCATTAAAAATTTATGCAGGTGGACTGGGTTTTTTATCTGGATCGCATTTGCGAAGCGCCTATACACTTCGGCAAAATCTCGTAGGCGTAGGTATTCTCTGGAAATATGGATACTATGATCAGGTTCGTCAGGCAGATCAATCCATGGGTGTATTGTTTCAAGAAAAAATCTATCATTTTCTACAAGATACCGGAATTCAATACACCATTCACATTCATGGGCAACCCGTATGGATAAAAGCCTATTATCTGCCTCCAGAAATATTTCATACCGCACCTTTGTTTTTATTGACTACGGATATTGCAGAAAACGACTATCTCGCGCGTACTACCTGTTATAAACTTTATGATCATGATCTCGCAGCTAAGCTGGCTGCCGATATTGTGCTGGGCTTTGGTGGCGCCAAATTATTTGAATATTTGGATTGGAAACCTGCAGTTTATCACTTAAATGAATCACATGCCCTGCCACTGGCATTTTATCTGTATCAACATTATCATAATGTAGATGAAGTCAAAAAGCGATTAGCATTTACCAATCACACTCCAGAAGCGGCCGGTAATCCACAAACAAACATCAATTTGTTGCAAGAAATGAGTTTTTTCGGAGAGCTCAGTATAGATGAAGTTCAACAAATTACTTATATCCAAGAGGATACGCTTAATCACACATTAGCTGCTATGCGGCTCGCAGGCATGACCAATGGCGTATCAAAACTGCACACCCAAACTTTGCAACAATTGTGGGGTAGAGAAGCTCGTATATCTCCTATTATTGCCATCACCAATGCACAAGATGCTCAATATTGGGCTGATCATGCCATGTATGAAGCCTTGCAAAGAGGAGATGTAAAGCAACTTTGGAAACTCAAGTTGCAAGCCAAAAGCAAATTGTTTGAAGTAGTTGCAGATCAATGTGGTAAACTTTTCGATGAACATATCCTCACGATTGTGATAGCCCGTCGTTTTGCAGGATACAAGCGAATGAACCTATTGTTGTATGATTGGCAGAAATTCCAAGAAATCTTGCACAACCAGGAAACTCCTGTACAAATCATTTGGGCCGGGAAACCTTACCCAACCGATGGAGAGGCCATAGGCCTATTCAATCACTTGGTACAGATGAGCAAAAGCTTGGCAAATTGTGCAGTGCTCACTGGCTATGAACTTAACCTTTCTAAATTATTGAAGGCTGGCGCCGATGTTTGGCTAAACGTACCACGCCTCACCCGAGAAGCATCTGGTACCAGCGGAATGACTGCAGCAATGAATGGTGCCGTGAATGTAAGTATTGCCGACGGCTGGATCGCAGAATTTCTGCAAGACGGAGTGAATGGCTTTGTTATACCTGCAGCCAATCCTCAACTTCCTGTGGAAGAAATAGATCGCCATGATGCTGAGCAATTATATAACACTTTGCAAAAACGGGTTATTCCCTTGTATTATAAAGATCATGATCAGTGGTTAACCATTATGTCTCAGAGCATGCAACAAGTGATTCCACAATTCGACAGCCAGCGTATGGCAAAAGAATATTATGAACAGGTGTACAATAGGCTGGGATGAATCATTTTGCACGTTTTACGATGGACAATGTTTTGTTAAATATTGCCATATTGAATCTGAAATCGGTTTTACTCCATATAAATCTATTACCTTCATCATGATTAGAAATATATTTTTTCGCTGTTTTTATTACTAGAATAATGAGTCAAGTAAAATTTCGCAACAATCCTCGCCCCTTTAAACAAACATTGGATGCACGTGTAAAGCAATATTTTGACACTCATCACCTGAGTGAAAAAGGCAATCGCCAACTCTATATCAAATCTGCGGTGCTTTTACCATTGACCACAGCTTTATATCTCACCATTATTTTGTTGCAACCTGCTGTATGGATCAGCATAGTATTGTGTGTATTATTGGGTTTTGTGCTGGCCTTTATTGGTTTTAATATCATGCACGATGCTGCACATGGTAGCTATTCTTCGTCTAAAGCGCTAAATGAAATCATGTCGCTAACCTTAAACCTGATGGGTGGCAATGCATATATTTGGAAGGTTAAACATAATATCGTACATCACACCTATACCAACATTGCTGGTGAAGATGAAGATATTCATGTTCCTATTTTGCGGTTAAGCCCCGATCAACCCAGGCGTGCATATCATCGTTATCAACATATCTATGCCCCATTGTTGTATATGTTCACATCGTTGATATGGGTACTTTTTAATGATTACTATAAATACTTTTCACGCAAGGTAGAATCCACACCCATTCCACCGATGAGTATTTCTCAGAAAATCCTTTTTTGGGGAAGTAAATTACTCAATCTTAGCTTGTTTTTATTTATTCCAGCATGGATTTTTGGATGGATACCCGCTGTGGTAGGCTTGTTGATTATGCATGCAAGCATGGGTATTACACTCGCTTTAGTGTTTCAAATGGCTCATTGTGTGGAAGATACGCAATTTCCTATGCCAAACCCTTCTTCCCATAAAATCGAAAACGAATGGGCATTACACGAAGCCGCTACTACTGCCAATTTTGGCATTCATAGCCGAGTGCTCACCTGGCTGTTGGGTGGATTAAATTTTCAAATCGAACATCATCTTTTCCCGCGTATCTCACATGTTCATTATCCTGCAATTAGCCCCATTGTGAGGCAGGTTTGCAGGGAGTTTTCGGTTCCTTATGTGGCATATCCTTCTTTTGCGAAAGCAGTTCGCTCACATCTATATCACCTCAAGCAGCTTGGGCAGCCTAGCTAGCCGACAATCGTTTGTTAAAATCAAAAAAATCTGCAAATGATCGATTTTTTTTGATTTTTTTGTGTGCCTAAGTTGAAAATTCCTATATTCGTCACTCCATACACCAATCACTTCTTGATCGATTAACTCCATTATAGGCTTAAGGCCATAAGGCTTTTGGCACAGTTCAATCTGTAACCCATTATACAAAACATAGATGCATTATGAGTGATTTTCAGATCAAAAAGTCACCTGAAGTGTACGATGTGTGCATCGTAGGTTCAGGAGCTGGCGGCGGTATGGCCGCTTATGTATTGGCACAGGCAGGTATTAAAACAGTGCTGCTAGAGGCTGGGCCCATGTTCGACCCTGCCAACCCTGCCCAACGCACCCAGTTGAAATGGCCGTACGAATCTCCTCGCCGCGGAGCAGGTACTACACGCCCGTTTGGCGATTTCGACGCAGCATGGGGTGGTTGGGAAATTGAGGGTGAACCTTATACCCACAAAGACAACACCCAATTTGCCTGGTTTCGTTCACGCATGTTAGGCGGCCGTACTAATCATTGGGGGCGTATTTCACTGCGTTTTGGGCCGCTCGATTTCAAGCGGAAAAGTATCGACGGGTTGGGTGAAGATTGGCCCATCGGCTACGACGACATTAAGCCATATTACGATCGCGTAGACAAATTGATCGGCGTTTTCGGCACTAATGAAGGGCGTTACAACGATCCAGATGGATACTTTATTCCCCCTCCTAAGCCCCGCTTGCACGAACTTATGATCGTGCAAGCAGGTAAAAAGCTTAATATCCCCGTTATTCCCTCCCGCTTGTCTATCCTCACGCGCACGGTCAACAAAGATCGCCAGCCTTGCTTTTATTGCAACCAATGCAATCGCAGCTGCATGATATATGGCGACTTTTCTTCGTCGTCTGTATTAGTAAAGCCAGCCGTCAATTCAGGACATGTCACCGTAATCCCTAATGCTATGGCACGGGAAATATTAACCGACAAAAACGGCCTGGCTACCGGTGTTTCGTATGTAAACAAAGAAGACTTACAGGAATATCAAGTACGGGCTAAAGTAGTGGTGCTGGCCGCTAGCGCTTGCGAGTCGGCCAGGTTGCTGCTCAATTCAAAATCACCCCGCCATCCCAACGGATTAGCTAATTCGAGCGGAGTAGTGGGCCACTATTTACACGATTCTACCGGCGCCGGTCGCGTGGGAATTCTCCCTCAACTTTTTGGCCGCAAACGCTACAATGAAGACGGTGTCGGCGGCATGCATGTATACACGCCTTGGTGGGGAGATAACAAAAAACTCGACTTCCCACGGGGTTATCATATCGAATACTGGGGCGGTATGGGCATGCCTTCATATGGCTTTGGCTGGGACATCCAGAATCTTAACGGTCGTTTCCCTGGTCGCGACGGGAAAAAGAAAGAAGCCGGTGGCTATGGCGCTTCATTAAAAGACGACTATCGCTGGTTTTATGGAGCCACATTTGGTATGGCTGGCCGTGGAGAATCGATTGCTCGATATGAAAACTATTGCGAAATTGACCCCAACGTTGTCGATAAATATGGCATCCCGGTCTTGCGCTTTCATTACACCTGGACCGATTATGAAATCAAGCAGGCCAAACACATGCAAGACACTTTTGAAGAAATCATCCATGCTATGGGCGGCATTCCACTGGGTGATAAGCCCGGTCCAGAAAGCAATTATGGCCTTTCTACCCCCGGCGAAATTATCCATGAAGTGGGCACCACGCGTATGGGCAATGACCCACGTAGCTCAGTGGTCAATAAGTTTAACCAGGCACACGACTGCAAAAACTTATTCATCGTAGATGGTGGCCCATTCGTATCACAGGCCGACAAGAACCCTACCTGGACCATCCTAGCCCTGAGCATGCGCGCTACTGAATACCTCATCGATCAACTGAAAAAAGGAAATATTTAGTTTATTTCAAACACACATAAACCTATGGACAGAAGAGAATCCCTGAAATTGCTGGCTTTAGGCTCTGTTTCTGCAGGGCTGTTTATCGAGGCTTGCAAACAACAAAGCCCATCTCAAACAGCAACCCATATACCCGCCTCGCTCAAAGCTTGGGATGAAAACAGCGGCCGCCAACCGTTTGAAGTGGAACGCGATGAAAAACTAGCTAGCGAAAAGTTTTTCACCGACCACGAAATGAAAACCATAGCTATCCTTGCCGATATCATCATCCCAGCCGATGAGCACTCAGGTAGTGCTACCGACGCAGGAGTACCAGATTTCATTGAGTTTATCGTAAAAGACATGCCCCACCTACAAACCCCTATGCGGGGCGGATTGCGCTGGCTCGACTATCAATGTATGCAACGCTATGGGAAAGATTTTGCTAGCTGCTCGCCAAATGAACAAATGGAAATGGTAGATGAAATAGCCTGGCCCAACAAAGCAAAACCAGAGATGGCACCCGGCGTGGCATTCTTTAACCTCATGCGCAATCTTACCGCAACAGGGTTTTTCACCAGCGAAATGGGCATTAAAGACCTGGGCTACATGGGCAATCAACCCAATTTTTGGGACGGCGTTCCTGAAGATGTACTTCAGCAATTCGGGCTTTCCTACGACCCCAATATTCCTTACATCAAAGCCGATGAACGCGGTAAAATCATGACCTGGAGCTGATTTTTTTGTCAAATAAAACCTATGCGATATGACAGAACAAGATTCCTTTTACTCACAAACCAATGAAACCTCCGAATCCAAAAAACAACTCTCTCGGAGAGACTTTATTCGTAATGCAGCTTTAGCTACCGCGGGCTTCTATATCGTACCTCGTCATGTGCTCGGCCGAGGTTATGTAGCTCCCAGCGACAAGCTCATTATCGCCGGCATTGGCGCTGGTGGCAAAGGTGGCGACGACCTGCGTCATTTTTATGGTACAGGTAAAGTAGAAATTGCCTATCTCTGCGATGTAGATGACCGACAAGCACAAGATAGCCTGAAACGCTGGCCTAAAGCTAAATATTATCATGACTGGCGTGAATTGTTCGATAAAGAACATGATCATTTCGACGCCGTAAATGTAGGCATCCCTGACCACAACCATGCTATCGTGGCCTTTCACGCAATGCAACTGGGCAAACACGTGTATGTGCAAAAGCCCCTCACACACGACATCTACGAAGCGCGTATGCTCACCGAAGCCGCTAAACGCTATAAAGTAGTTACGCAAATGGGCGACCAAGGCGCTTCGAGCGATGGGGTACGCCAGTTAAGAGAATGGTACGAGGCAGGCATCATCGGAGAAGTACATACAGTATACTGCTGGACCAACCGCCCAGTATGGCCACAAGGAATCCCCTGGCCCAATAAAAAACCTCCCATTCCCAAAGGGCTAAACTGGGATCTGTGGCTGGGTACCGCACCCTACCGCGAATATGAAGATAATGTGGTGCCTTTTAACTGGCGTGGCTGGTGGGATTATGGAACCGGCGCACTCGGCGATATGGGTTGCCATATCATCGGACCCGTGTTTAAAGTGCTCGGGCTCGACTATCCTACCGAAGTAAATTGTAGCGTTAGCACACCTTATGTGACGAATTGGACAGAGGCCTACTATCCTGATAGCGGACCGATCTCGTCGGTTATTCATTTCAAATACAAAACCCAAAAAGGCAACGAAGTAAAACTTACCTGGATGGATGGCGGTATTCAGCCAGAACGCCCCGAAGAATTAGGTCCAAACGAAATCATGGGCGATGGTGGAAACGGCGTGATTTTCATAGGTACGCGTGGGAAAATGATGTGCGCCACCTACGGAGAAAATCCACAGCTGTTGCCAACCGTATTGACCAAAGAGGTGAATGTGCCTCAAAAATATCCCCGAGTGCCGGGCGGAGCCGATGGCCACTACGGCCAATGGGTAGATGCTTGCCTAGCTGGCTATGGGAATATGGAAGTAGACTCGCCTTTTGTAGGCTACGCTGGGCCACTCACCGAATGCGTGTTGATGGGTAACCTGGCTATCCGTAGCTTCAATTACCGTGAACCCAATAGCAATGGCCATGGCTTCAAATATCCCGGTCGCGGTATCACCCTCCAATGGGATGGCCCAAATATGAAGGTTACCAATTTTGAACCAGCCAATCAATTCGTCCACCGTACTTATCGACAGGGTTGGCCAGAATTAACTTTTTAATCGAATAACTCATTGGGTGGGGGCGAATCCTCCACCCTTTTTTCATCTCAAATATGGAACACCATGCACAAATGGCAAGCCTTGATCTTGTTGATCGTATTTTTAGGCGGAGTTTTTAAAGGAAATGCCCAACAGCAGCCTATCCGTGTAGCCTGTGTTGGAAATAGCATCACCGAAGGATATGGTCTGGGCGATAGCACCTACCCTAAACAACTGCAACGGATTCTGGGTAATGGATATGAAGTAAGAAACTATGGCTTAGGCGGCAGAACACTGCTCAAAACGGGCGACCATCCCTATTGGCAAGAAAAAGCTTTTCAAGAAGTACAAAAATGGAATCCTCAAATAGTGATCATTGAATTGGGTACCAACGACTCTAAGCCTTGGAACTGGAAAGACAGCTTGCATTTTATGCCAAACTATTTGGAATTTGTGGAAACCTTCAAGCATTTACCCAGCCACCCCGACATCTATCTTTGCTTGCCTCCCCCCGCTTTTTCAGATAAGTTTGGTATTCGCAACAAGGTGATCCATCAACAAGAAATCCCCATCATCAAACGTGTAGCCAAAATCGAGAAGGTACATCTCATTAATCTATACAAAGCCATGCAACACGATGAGCAAAACTTTTATGATGGCATTCATCCCAACCAGCTAGGAGCCGTTCACATGGCCGAAATCATTGCCCACTCACTTCAGCTTAAAACTCTCCCAAAAGTTCAGTAGAGTTTAACTAGCCGGCGCAACCAGTTACCCATAGCTTCACGCAAAGCCGCTGGTGAGCTCACATAGTTACCCGCTAAGATGCTAAATATCAGCAGCTTGCCGCGATGGGTAATCAGGTACCCGCTCAATGCGGCCTGGTTGCTCAAAGAGCCTGTCTTGCCATACAGCTTCCCTCGCAAATCTGGATACCGGCTCAAAGTGCCCGCACCTCCAGTAGGCAAAAGGGAAAAAATACGCTGACGGGGAAAATCCGTGATCAGCCTCCGTAAGATATATACCATATCATTGGGCGTGAATAAATTGAGTCGGGAAAGTCCAGACCCATCTACCCAGCGCGGCCGTTGCGGCAAATCGGGCAACAAGCTGTCTAACACATATCCTATCACTCTACGCGTATCTAATGTATTCCACAGGCGAAAACTACACATCATTAAAGTTTGCTCAGCATAAAAATTATCGCTTCGGTGCATCATGAATCGAAACAAGCTATCTACCGGCACATTAGGTATTTCATATACTCCCGATGAGTCGCATTTTAGAGATTTACTCAGCTCTAATATCACGGGTTTATGCAAGGTATCGGCCAGCAGCTCTGCGGTTACTGAACCACTAAATACCCGATAAGGAATCTGGATATGCACACGTACTTCTACTGGGTGCACAACAAATAAATTTTCTTCCATACTTCGGCTAATAGCAGGCGCCAAACGATCATCATTCACCCATTCCACCACACCTATCTTTTGAAAATAATGGGGAATCATCTGTAAGCTGTCTTTCTCCACGACACACCATACCACATTTCCATATAATGGCAAAGCACTCCGTTCTGGCTGATAATCTTCTGCGTAATCGTTCCAGGCCCAGCCGGGGCCCCATATGGGATTATGGTTTACTGTACTGGCCAGGACAAGGCATCTAGAAGTATCATGTATCAACCAATCTCGTGCGCGCTGTTGAGAAAAATCAGGATGAAACAGGCTGGGATCTCCAGTGCCTGCAATCCAGGTAGTATCATTGCGTCGACTATAAAGTACCCCTGTAGTAGAATCACCTAATAGATGTAATCCCGCAAACAAGCTAAACAATTTGGTATTAGATGCAGGTTGAAAATAATGATCGCCTTGATCATCCACAACAAATCGCTGCCTTTGAAAGTCGTACACAGAAACGCCTACTTGCGCACCCTGAAATACGGTATCGCGCATCCATTGGCGGGTAAAACGCTGTATCCGATGCGTGGGGCTACAAGAGGAAAGCATAATACCCCATAGCATACACCAGTATAGGAGGGTTGAGCAGAAATAATAGCTACTATGTAGTGGCTTCATAATCTTTCTTGTGCTCGCAGCCAACGCTCAGGGATCTCATTTCGACAAGCCAACTGGTAATCTTGAGCCGTGCAAGCAATAAATCGTTGATCCGGCAATTGCATCCACCAGCGGCCCGTACGCTTGCTGCGAAGGAAAAGTGTTTCCACATCAGTAAATCGCACATGATATTCCCAAAAAGCTTCTTTTTGCTCGGGCGGCGGATCGAGTCGGCGTAAATACAAGCCTTCAATAAAATACCAGATCATCTGAGCAATTTGTCGGGCAGTAAGCTCGTGCTCATCCCACTCTGGACGAAAGCCATAAATGCCTATACTACTCAGCTGCGAACTCATCCCGGCATATTTGCAAAGCAAACAGATTTCCTGGCCAGTAAATCCATTGGGTGTGAAACGGTTGGCCGGAGCATCGCTATGACGAATGGCCTTTATATCTACGCTAAGCATATGGCTTGTGCGCAAGGCAGGCTCTATATCTTCAGGGTTTTCTTGAGCATACCCTACCCGATAACAATCAAATCGCAGCTTGTCGAGCGTCTCCAGCATGCGGGGCTGTACATCATAACTTTGAAAACCAATATGGTTATAATGTTTCAAGAAATTGGGCTGGGAAATAAATAAGTCCATCAAAAAACCATCGGCAGGAAGTACATCTTTTTCTTGCAAATCGATGATGGCATCTATCACTGTAGCTTCTATGAATTGTTCTCGAACAGCATAACCTTGATATTGCCCATAAGTGAGATCGTGCGAGCCACCCAGAATTACCACAACCTTATCCTCTGCGAGCCAGTCTGCCAACAAACTTCGCATAGCTGCATAGGTATCGGCTAAGGTTTTACCCGGGCGTATGTTGCCCATATCTGCTATACGGATTTCAGGATGCCAATGATAAAGCCGATACAATTGGCGTCGGACATAAAATGGTGCTTGAGAAATGGTGGTTATGCCCTCACCACGCTGCTCGCCCACACCCACTATGAGCAAATCGGCTTCTTCCCAATTGGGTAACCTTTCTTCATGGGCATCTACCATGCCGCCTATTTGAAGCTCATGATAAGGTTGATCGTCATTTAACTGAAACTTATCGAGCGGAGATAATATTTCTTCCCAAAATGAATCGGCTGCCATAGATATAATTCCAGAGCAAACCTAACTATTCGATCGGAGAAGAAAAAGCTAGTTTTTACAAATGAAAAAATAAAAAGGAGCAAGCTCTGATTTGCTGGCATATTTCAGCAAGATGCGGGGCTGGTTGATGATTCGGCTATGGACAAAATCATACAGTTCAAAGCTCAAACAAAAGCGAGCAGGTGTTTCAATTGCCGTGAGGAGAATGTTTAACTGATAGATATAATTCTCCTGGTCAAAAAAATCTCGCCTTCCTGCACGTACATGAAGGGGAACCCAAAATTCATGTTCATCAAACCACATACAAGCTGATTGAAAAGTTAATGCATGTGTTTTTTCACCATAGTCGGACAGCCACAGTCATTAGATTTCATAACCGAACAACTGCTGGTGCTGATCCATATCAAACTAAACAAAAATACAATCCATTTAGTTGCCTTAGACATATTTTTTTGCTAAAAAAACGTACAACTTACAAATTTATGAGACACCCAATAAAAAATTCATCATTCATTTACCTTGAAGGTATAATTCGCGCTTAGCTTCGCAAAAAAATAAGCGTTGGCAAGGAAACGTATATTAGTAGCCCCGCTCGATTGGGGGCTGGGTCATGTTACCCGTTGTATTCCACTGATCCAGGAATTGTTACAGCAGTCGTGTGAAGTATGGCTGGCCGCAGAGGGCATGCACGCGCAATTGTTGCACCAAGAGTTTCCCGAACTACCTTTGCTGCCGCTACGAGGTTATCGCATCCGTTACACGGGAGGTCATGGAGGTGGCTTATTTGTATGGAATATTGCCCGACAGATTCCACAAATGATGCGGACTATTGAAGATGAACAAAAATGGCTTCAACAGACCTTTCGTACTTATCGATGGGATGCCGTGATTTCCGACAATCGTTTTGGATTATTTCATCCAGATATTCCCACGGTGATCATCACTCATCAATTGCAAATTTTATTACCTCATTGGCTACAGCTATTCCCTGGTGCAACTACTGCCCTGCGCACGCTCAACTACCGATATATCGAGCGTTATACACATTGCTGGGTGCCCGATTGGGCGGGCCCTGAAAACCTATCTGGCAAGCTTTCTCATCCACATCATCTGCCTCGGAATATTCGTTACATTGGCCCCCTTTCACGACTACGGCGCCTTTCTGATGTCGAAAAAAATTATGACCTGATAGCCTTGATCTCTGGCCCTGAGCCACAGCGCAGCTTATTGGAAAAAAGATTGATTGAGCAACTCCAGCATGCGCCAGTTCGCTCGCTGCTCATTAGAGGTAAACCCAATGAAAGTAACCAAGCCATGCCCATTAGCCCTTCTTTAACCACCATAGCGCACTTGCCTGCCGAACAGCTAAATGCTGCCCTGCAAGCCGCACATGCAGTGATCTCTCGATCGGGTTATACCACCATTATGGACCTTGTAGCCTTAAACCAAAAAGCTATTTTGATTCCTACTCCCGGACAAACCGAGCAGGAATACCTTGCCGTATATCACTACCAAAAAGGAAGTTTCTTAACCGCCAAGCAAGCCAATCTTCAGGTTGTTCCCTTGCTTGCGCAGCTCAACCAAATGGCTTTTCCAGCTCAACATTTTCCGGAAAACATGCAGTTGTATAAACAAGCAGTTCTGGATTTGATCAATTCGCTTTAAAAAAAATTTTTGATAAATGGCTGACGGAAAACTGCTCGAATCAAATGAGAGCCCACTAACTTTGATACATGAATTGTACTGAAACCCTAATTAAACCCTTACTCTCTGCTACTCAACCTCAGAAACCCACTCGGTTCAGAGACCTTTCCCGTTATTTCTTACTGTTTTTAGGTGGCTGGGTGCTTATCAATGTGCTGCAAGCGATATTTACCCAACTCAATCCTGATGAAGCCTATTACTGGCTTTATGCCCAACATCTTGCCTGGGGGTATTTTGATCATCCCCCCTTGATTGCCCTCATGATCCGAATAGGAAGCAGCTTAATACCCGGCGAATTGGGTGTACGCTTACTCACTATTGTGGCACAAGCTATTTCCTTGTTTGTAATCTGGAAAATAGCATATACATCATTGGTAACAGGTCGGCAAAATTTGCTCC
The DNA here is from genome assembly GCA_023511875.1 of Thermoflavifilum sp. GTDB lineage: Bacteria > Bacteroidota > Bacteroidia > Chitinophagales > Chitinophagaceae > Thermoflavifilum. Next base: position 233,457 of record JAIMAQ010000002.1, on the reverse strand, counting down.
TTTTCTTCGGTATTGCGGGATCTATTGCTTTATTTGATGCTTATGGCTTTGTAAGCACTCCCGACGCTCCTTTACTATTGTTTGAAAGCTTGTTTCTCTGGGCTTATCAGCGATACCTTCGCTCTTCACAATGGTCTTATGCGCTCTTGCTGGGCTTGTTCATGACCGGCATGATGTACAGCAAGTATCACGCATTTTTGGTGATTGCGCTCGTGTGGCTTTCAAACCCTCAATTATTTAAAGACGCAAAGGCATGGATAGCTGGGTTAATGGCTTTGCTGCTCTATATGCCACATATCTGGTGGGAGTTTCAACATCGTTTCCCTTCGTTGGAATATCATCTTATTGACCGTGCCGAGCCCTTTCGATGGGCATATTTACTCGAATATTGGCCCAACCAAATGGCTGCATTGAACCCATTTACCCTGGGATTAACCCTATACTTGATTTTTCGTTACAAGCCAGCCAACCGTTTTGAAAAAAGTCTATACTTTCTGGTGGTGGGCTTTCAGCTATTTTTCTGGCTTTCTGCTTTTCGCGGACATGTAGAACCTCAATGGACCATTGCTACGGCTATTCCCATGATCATCCTGCTTTACCGTAAAAGTTTGCAGCAACAACATATTGCACGCTTCGTTCGCCGTTGGATATTTCCCACACTCTTGCTCATCCTATTTGCTCGAATATTGCTCATTTTAGAAATACCCAGCCTGGATTTGCCCTTCTACGGCCATCGCCAGTGGGCAAAGGCGCTGGAAGAAGTCACGGGGAAACATCCTGTAGTGTTTATGGATAGCTATCAAAAGCCTGCTTTATATAGTTTTTATACCGGTCAACCAGCCTTTACCTTGAATAGTGTGTATTATCGCAAAAACCAATTCGATATCTGGAAGAAAGAGATCCTGTATCACCATCAGCGTTGTGCCCTGATCAGCAACAGCCAGGATCCCTTCGCACAACAATATATGCTTTCTACCGGGCAGGTAGTATATGTGCATTTCACCAGGCAACTCCCCACTATCGAGCATTTACGTGTTTATTTCACCCTGCCCAATACCCAATTGCATGCAGGAGATACCCTTCGGCTCAGAGTAAAGGTGTATAATCCCTACCCGTTTGCAATAGATCTGCAAAACCCCGAGTTCCCGATAAGCTTAAGCTCCATTTGGATATGGGGCCTGGAGAAATGGAACGAACCCGTTCAAGCATCGCTCCCTACCAAGATACCTGCAAAAGACAGCTTATGGTTGAATGCCCAATGGCGCGTTCCACACTTGCCCGCAACACATGTGCATCTTGGGCTTTCCTTTCAGGCAGGCGTGGTGAAACCTGCATTTAATTCTGCTTTCATTCCAGTGATGATTCACTAATTTTACTTCATTGCTATACGGCACAGAAAGCCACATGCTTTCCTATTTGCCGTTTCGGATGCTTGACCCAACAAATGTTTTCTACATGCCACAGCAAAAACTTTTTTTACTCGACGCCATGGCGCTTATCTACCGCGCTTATTATGCTTTGATCCGTAACCCTCGCATCACGAGTTACGGAAAAAATACAAACGCTCAATTTGGCTTCACTTCTACTTTGTATGAACTTATCCAAAAAGAAAAACCTTCACATATGGCTGTGGCTTTCGATACCCAAGCCCCTACCGAACGTCACGATGCATTCGAAGCCTATAAAGCCAATCGCCAAGAAACACCCGAAGATATCCTTTCTTCATTGCCCGATATCAAACGCATCATCCAGGCTTTTCAGATCCCCATCATCGAAAAAGATGGCTACGAAGCCGACGATATCATTGGCACACTTGCCCTACAAGCCGCTCAACAAGGCTTTGAAGTGTATATGGTTACGGCAGATAAAGACTACGGACAACTTCTGCACAACCATATCTACATCTACAAACCGCCCTATATGGGTAATAAAGAAGAAATCTGGAGCGCAAAAGATATTTGTGAAAAATGGCAAATCAACGATGTCAAACAAGTCATCGATATTCTTGGACTAATGGGAGATAGCGTAGATAATATTCCTGGTATCCCAGGAGTGGGAGAAAAAACCGCCATTAAGCTTATTCAACAATATCATTCAGTAGAAAATGTGATTGCACATGCCGATGAAATTGGTGGCAAACTGGGAGAAAAAATCAAACAACATGCTGAAGATGCACTCATGTCAAAAAAACTAGCTACCATTATTACCAATGTACCCGTACAATTTCATGAAGAGGATTTCCGACTCAAAGAATGGAACACAACCGAATTGGAAACTATTTTCCGTGAACTCGAATTTAAAACACTAGGCAAACGCATTTTGGGAGAAGATTTTTCCATTAGTTCAACTACTTCCATCCAACCTGAACTTTTTAACGCTGAATCACATACTTCATCATCTTCAAAAAAAACTACAGCCCAAAATATTCCACATTCAAATGGTATCCATACCATTCAAGATGTGAAACACCATTATGTTTTATGCAACCAAGACAACGAAATTCAAGAATTGATTGCACAACTGCAAAAAACAACAGAAATCAGCCTCGATACAGAAACAACGAGTATAGATGCGATGCAAGCAGAGCTAGTGGGCATGAGCCTGTGTATAAAACCTCACCATGCCTATTATGTTCCGTTTGAAGCCCATCCAGAAAAAGCAAAACAGCGTTTATCGCTACTGCACGACTTTCTCAAAAGAAAAGATGTTTGCTGGATAGGCCACAACGTGAAATATGATATGCTGGTATTGAAAAAATATGGTATCCAACTTCAGGGAAAATATTTTGATACGCTCATTGCTCATTATTTGCTGCATCCCGAAGGAAGACGTAGCCTCGACGACCTGTCGATTCAATATTTGCAATATGCACCAGTATCTATTGAAACTTTGATTGGCAAAAAAGGCAAGCATCAAGGCAATATGCGTGATGTGGAATTAGAAAAAATTAAGGAATATGCTGCAGAAGATGCCGATGTGGCTTTACAACTCAAACAATACTTGGAACCAGAATTGAAAAAAAATGATTTGGAGAAAGTATTTTATGAAATCGAATGTCCACTCATCCCTGTGTTGGCTGAAATGGAATTTACAGGTGTAAAGATTGATGTAGATTTTCTTCATGAATATGCTAAAGAACTTCGCCGTGAAGCCAAACAATTAGAAGAACAAATTTATCGCCAGGCGGGTACGCGCTTCAATATTGCTTCGCCTAAACAATTGGGTGAAATTTTATTTGAAAAACTAAAATTAGATGAAAATGCGAAAACTACTCGTACAGGACAATATGCCACAGGTGAAGAAGTGCTGTTGCGGCTGGCTCCCAAACATCCCATTGTGAGTGATATTTTAGCTTATCGAGAAATCACCAAATTACAATCGACCTATGTGGAGGCCTTACCTAAAATGATTGATCCACACACAGGAAAAATCCATACTTCTTATAATCAAACCGTTGCTGTTACAGGCAGGCTAAGTTCCAATAATCCCAACTTACAAAATATTCCCATTCGCACAGACCGGGGTCGTGAGATTCGCAAAGCTTTCATTCCTTCTCAACCTCATCATAAATTATTATCGGCCGACTATTCACAGATTGAACTTCGCATTGTAGCTGCCATGAGCGGCGATGAACACATGATTGAAGCTTTTCAAAAAGGCCTGGATATTCACACAGCAACGGCTTCACGCGTGTTTGGTGTACCTATAGATCAAGTGACGAAAGAGATGCGATACCGATCAAAGAGTGTAAACTTTGGCATTATTTACGGACAAGGACCGTTTGGATTAGCGCAAAATCTAGGCATATCACGCACCGAGGCTAAAGAATTGATTGATAATTATTTTAAACAATACCCGGGTATTAAAGCTTATATGGATCAACAAATAGCCTTTGCCAAAAAACATGGTTATGTGAAAACCCTGATGGGGCGTAAACGTTGGCTCCCCGATATCCATTCTTCTAACAACACCGTACGCGGATATGCCGAACGCAATGCCATTAATATGCCCATTCAGGGAACAGCTGCCGATATGATTAAATTGGCTATGATTCGCATCCACGAACAACTACAACATCATCATTTAAAGTCCACCATGATTTTGCAAGTACACGACGAATTGGTACTGGATGTGCCGGAAGAAGAAGTGAAACAAGTATCATCAATCGTTATCCAGGAAATGCAACAAGCACTGCCACTACCACACGATGTTCCTGTAGTGGCTGAAGTGGGTGTGGGTAAAAATTGGCTGGAAGCACATGCTTAATGCTAATTTAGATGGTTAACTTTTTTCAGCAGCTAATTTTTTCAATACTATATAAAGTATCGCACAAACTATTGCCAAGAGAATACTAAAAAATACCGTGCGAATATCTTTTATTGCAATAGCGATAGAAATACCCACATATGATAAAATAAAAAAAGCCGGCACCCAGGGATATGCCTTCATGATATAAGGATCTACCACATCTGCTTTTTTTTGTTTTCGCAATACAAAGATGGTCGCTGCCGACGTGGCCATACCAATACAATCTAAAAAAATACTATAATTGAGCAATACACTAAACTGATTAGACATCACCAAAGCTCCTATGCAAATTAGGGCAAACAATGACAAAGCGGGAAACAATATTTGCTTTTCGAGATTACGTTTTTGAAATACCTCAGGTAAGATTCCGTCTTCACTCATCGCAAAAATAACCCGCGGGTTAGACAACAAAGAAACATTAACATATCCAAGCACAGAGATAAACAACAATACAGAAAATACTTGATCACCCATTTTACCAAAAATGCTAGCTGCCAATTTACCTGCAATAGCTGGCGTATGTGCAAGCTCATTAAAACCAATAATACGCACGTAAGCTAAATTCATCAACAAATAAAGAGGAATCACTACGGCCATACTGATTGCAATAGCACGTGGAATAGTATGGCCTGGTCGATATACTTCTGCACCAAAGTTAATGGTGTGCTGATAACCTTCATAAGTAAATGTTACTGCTACCAATGCTGCTCCCAACATTTGCAACTGATGCCACCACGATATATGTTGGATAGATGAAATTGGTGTATTTGTTACTGGATGAGAAGCTCCTATAAATAATGCCATCAATAAAACAAGCATCATCAATATCTTGATCACCGTGAGTATATTTTGAGTGCCTGAACTCATCTTTAGCCCTGCAGTGTTGATCAGAAAAAATAATAGAATAGAAAAGATAGCCACAAGCTGTTGACTAAAAGCCGTTTGTAAATGAGAAGGGAAAAAAGCATGTACAAAATATTCAGCACCAATCAAAGCTACGCCGGCCGTTGAAATAGCATTCGATACCAGAATGACAATATTGATAATAAACCCAACGAGCGGATGATAAGCATAAGCAAAAATCTTATAATATCCTCCTATCACAGGATATCGCGATCCAATCTCTGCATAAGTCAGGGCACCACACAATGCAATACATCCACCTAATACCCAGGCTATAAAAAACATCCACTCTGAATGGCTTTCGGCAGCTACCAATGAGGGTGCCTTGAAAATACCCATTCCAATAATGAGGCTAATCACAATGGTGATGAGATCAAACATCCTCAGTTGGTGGGATCTACGGATCATTCACCAAATATAATCGATTTTCATTCAGCAAAAGCAGGTGGCCTAAACTCACTAAGGCATAACTGAGACTTGCGTGTTGGGAAAATGAATAGCGGGATATAAAGAAGGTGTAACCGGATGTTGCGTGGTTAAAAAGTCTAAGCCCAACAAATTGGCAATGGTAGCCGCAATTTGTGCCTGATAATACTGTGCCTGCTCTTTTCTTTCTCCCATTGCTGGGACTTCAGGCCCCATCACAGCCATCCAAATGGAAGATGATCCCTTTACACGAGAGCCGTGATCACGCCAGGCATCGCCAGTTCCACGTCCATGATCGCATGTCAATAATAAGGCCGTCTTTCCTGCATAAAACGTATCTTGCTGGAGGTAATCCCATAAATCTGCTACCATCCGATCTGCTGCATGAGCACTCTTAATATACTGATCATACATACCTGCATGTGCATAATCATCTGTCTCATCAAACGCGATATACAATACTCGTGGATGATATGCCTTTACATATTCTTTTGCTGCTGCATAAGTAAATATATCGGGCCGCAGGTCAAGAGGCTTTGCCGTGAGATATTGTAACCGATTCAACCAACGAAGCGTTAATGTGGTTTCAGGCAAACTATCTCGATCGGCATTCACATAAATACCACTCCTCCATTTGTTTAAGATATATGGAAATACATCCCACGATGTAAAAGCTGCTACGCGATCATGAAATCCAGGCTGTTGCTGAATAAAACCTAATACATTTTCGTTGGGATTAGGAATTTTGTCGTTGGAATTAACTAAACTATCGGCATAACCAGTAAAAATTTCATTGTAACCAGGATAGGAAAAGCGATAAGGATTAGATACATTCATCTTATTACCTGCATATCGATTACCAAATATTTGCCCTTCCTTTGCTATCACATCCCACATAAAGGGGAATAATTTCTCCCTCCGCTCTTCTAATGAAGCACTACCAAATTGCCGCAATAATGCTAAGCTATCGCGAGTGTATGCCGGATTGCTCACTAACTCTCGATCGATTCCCGTAAACACTTCTTGCCAACGCAACCCATCTAAAGTAACAATCACAATGTTGCGTGCATGTTCCTGAGCAAAGGAAGTGAAACTTATACAAGGAAATATCAAAAACCAAATAAAGAAGATTAGTCTTTTTTGCATAAAAGAATGAATTTATTTTAATATCCACATGATTCCATTGATATCATCATTGCCATTGTACTGCCTGTTCAGTGCATCTTGATAATGTTGTGCATTAGCCGTTTTTTCAACAGAAGGATATTGAAAACGCATAGCGATACGACCACTATTACCTGTACCAGGGCCAGTGGTAAACTGAGGGACGCCCGTTCGCCGAAATTGATAATAAGCCTCTAGTCCGGCATGCAAGAAGAGTGCAAGATATTTCTGTTGAAGGATTTGAGTAAGCCCAGTTTGATTATTACCTGCATATTTCACCAACGGTTGATTATAATAGTTGTTGAAATCAACTGGTATTTGATAAGTGTCATAAGTTCCTAAGCTAGCTCCAGGGTGTAAAAAATAGGCTGTAAGCACTCCAGATAATGGTATTTGATAGAAAAGCCAAGAGGCTTTAATCCCTTCCTGATAATAAGCCTCTGCATCACCCAATGGGCCGCTATTGATCCATCCCCTATTTATTGCCTCAGCAATATTGAAGCATTGCTCTGCATATCCAATTTGAATACAAGGTTCACCAATATATGTATCGTAATATCTTTTTCTATTGATTAATGAATATTCACCAGCATTTGTTTTATTGTACATGGTACCTAGATCTTCACCCGGGTCGGCACCTACAAAAGCATCGAAACTGGTGGGTGAATAGCCCGCAGCTACACGTGCTGAAGCCGGTTCTGAGGTAACAAATACACGCGGATCATGAAGCTGGGTAAGCAGCCCTACGTAAGTAGCCGAACAATTTTCTCTTAAAGCATTGAAACCAAAATTACCTGGATTGCGAGGATAAACATTAGTAGGATAAATAAAAACGTATTGTAAGTTATCGTCGTTACTGGTTAATAACGGATATACTGTGGGGTTATTCACAATAGTATTAAACTGTTGCGCAATAAGCAAATCTGGATCATTTATTTTTTTACTTAAATGGATAAGCAATCGTAGCCTAAAAGCATTTACTATTTTCTGCCAATTCGCTAGATTACCGTTAAAATAAAAATCACCATCAACATTAGTTTTCCCGGAAGCAATAAGTTGATGCAATTGTTGGTTAGCCGTATCAAGCCACATCAATGCTTGTTGAAAGATTACTTTTTGAGAATCATATACCGGAGTTAAATCATTTACACCCATTAATGCATCACGCATGGGTATATCTCCCATTTCTAAACTCATCTTGGTGAAAAAATAAGCCTTAAAGAACAATCCTAATGCGTGATAGGGATTTAGAGAGGTGTTATTACCCGACATAGATTCTTCATCCATCTTCTGCACGTTTTTCAGCGTAGCGTAATAATCGGCACCAGATCCAAAATCATATCGATTATCTCCATAATAACTATAGTTGATCAAGAAATATTGATCCCATCTTTCCACAGAGCCACCAGGTGCTATATCTGCCATATCATTTAATATACCAGTTAACAACAAATAAGGTGGAACATGTGTGGGCTTATTGGGATTGACATTTAAATCTTTAAATGATTTGTCGCACGAAAAGAAAAGCATACCCAATAGTAAACATGATAGCATGTATTTCATAGATCTGTTACGCATATCAGGAAAAATTATGATTAAAAGATAAGTTGAATATTAAAACCAAATCTGCGAGTAGTGGGCGTTTGTAAAGTAGTACCCCTTGTACCATAATTAAATTGATCTACGTCCACATCTTTAAATCTTTTATCCTTGTAGAAGTAAATCAAGTCTCTACCTACTAATGAAACCGTAAGTTGGTGAATGCCAGATCGAGATAACCATTTTTCTGGGAAGGTATAACCCAAAACTACTTCTCTAAGCTTAGCAAAAGATTTACTCATCAAATTTGCTTCTGCAGTTGAGTAATAAGTAGTTGTCCACGGCTGCACTTGAATAGGTGTATTATTTGGAGAAAATTTTAATTGATCGTAATTGGTGATCACACCCGTTTTTGAATCAAAGTTTATAGGTACATTATTCGAAACCACTACGCCATCGCCAATATAAGCTCCTTTCCAATTTGGATCGCCTGCATGTTGATCATCTAGATTACGCGCAACACCTAATTTACCTTGTACCGTTTCAATATTTCTACCACCACGCATAGTTTTATTGTGTATATAGTCGGTAGTTACTCCGCCCACTCGGCCATCAAATTGGAATCCCAGGTTAAAGTGTTTATACTGAATCTGATTATATATTCCCCATTCATATTTGCCATTCAAATAACCGAGAAACTGTGGTACAGGATTGATTAATGGCGCACCACTGTTATCGTATATCACTTGTCCTTCTTTTGTCTTTACAAATGCTGAACCGTAAAATTTATCTACACGATCACCTTTTCTAAAAAAGGTATTATAGATAGTTTGTCCGGGTGGCAATTCCAGATATACCTCTTTAAACGTACTCCAATTGAGCACAACATTCCAAGAGAATTGATCTGTAATAGATATAGGAGTAGCAGTTAGCGTTAGTTCATAACCGGTTTTCTTTGTCTTAAGCGCATTAAGATAATAATAACTATACCCTGTAGCTGTGGATATAGGATTTTGTAAAATTTGTGGGCCATCGATATATTGAAACGCTGTAGCGCTAATGCCCAACTGATACTTGTCAAAACGAATATCAAATCCTTGTTCAAAATTTACACGATTAAACGTTCTTAGATTTGGATCATATAAATTACTGCTATAATAAGCAGCAGATATATTATTATACGGTTTAGAAGTTGAATATGTTTGAATCAGCGAATAATCTGGACCCCCATAGGGTGAAAGATATGGGTTTCCATATCCAAGTGGATAATCATATAATGAATTTCCAGAAGGGCTAGCACCAAATTGGGTGATGGTATTAAACGGAGCTGGGCCAATTGTTGGGGAAGTAGCATCTCCATGAATAGTAGCAAAAGAAGCACGTAATTTTAAAAAGGAAATATGCTTTGGCAAATGAAGGTAATCAGATAAAACGGTTGCCAATGATATACTTGGATAAAAATAACTATTGTGTCGAATAGGAAGTGCCGACGATTTATCTACTCTTCCAGTAAAGCCTATAGTAGCATATTTGGATAGGGAGATATCAGACGACAAATAAGCGCTATACACCCTCATCTCAGATGAAAAACTGCTGGCTTGTATAGGATTGAGCGAATTGCTGAAATTATATACTTCAGGAACACTTAAATAATCTGTAGAAACCCAGCTAGAATTATATCGAAATAGCCTCACACTTGCACCAAGTAAACCACTAAAAGATATATTGCGAGCAATGATATAATCATAGTTTAGCTCTATATCTGTATTATTCTCAAATAAATTCCGACGGTCTTCTCGATAATCTCCTTTATTCTGCTCACGACCATAAGGATGCGCAGAATAAGGCATTTTTTCGTTTCTAAATAAATTATAAGTGGTTATTTGGGTACGCAAATTAACATTCAGGTGAGAATTCAGAATATAATGTGCTGCCACATATCCATAAATATCGGTTTTATAATGCTCCCTCAACCATTCATATACCATAAACCAGGGATTGTGATATCGTTGATATTCGGCAAACATTTGCTGTATGCCCACTTTGCCGGGCTGCCAAATTGCGCGAATATCTGGTGCATCTACATCCCAATCAGAACCTGTCCAGATGGCAACATTATAAATCAAGCTATTTGGGCCATAATCTACATCGGGAAAATTGGGGCTAAACTGACGATTAACATTTACATTCGATTCAATCCGAATACGATCGTTGATTTTATATGATCCATAAGTATTGAAATTGATAATATTTAGGCTCATGTTGGGAATAATGCTTTGTTGATAAGATTGCGAAACGGAAAACCTCATTTGATAAGCATCACCAGTGGTAGATAAAGCAATATGATTATTCGTTTGAAATCCTGTTCTCAGAAAACGATTAAGATTATTGGCACCACGTGCTATCCAAGGCGTAGGCTTAATATGTCCTTTCCATACATATCCTCCTGGGAATACTGTAGTAAAAATAGAATCGGGATAATACTTACCATCATATTGTGGAATCAGCTGTCCGCGAAATTTTGGACCCCAAATGTCATAATCATTATCATTTAAACCTCCACCACGGCCATCTGCAAAAGCATATAATTGATTCTCTCCAGGCCCATATTCATTTTGTAATCTAGGAAAAGCAATAAAACCTTTATCAAACATGTTGGTAGAGTTTACCTCCACTTGCCATCCCTTTTGCTTGAGTCCTTTCTTAGTAGTAATCAGAATTGCACCATATTGTGCACGACTTCCATACAAAGCTGCTGCAACAGGGCCTTTCAAAATGGAGATGGAAGCAATATCATCAGGACTAATATTCCAACTATCTGAACTAATGGGCACACCATCTACCACATATAGGGTTATTTGGTTGCCTCGCAATAGCACTGTAGGTTGTCTCAGCATTTCTGCCGATGGCCCTATAGATAAACCGGCCACCTTACCCTCAAGTCCAGTAAGCGGATTCTGGTCTCTGGCTTTTACCAATTCATCCCCATTTACTACTTGAACAGCATAACCAATCTTTTTAATTTCTTTACGAACACCTAAAGCCGTGACGACAACCTCATCGAGCATTTTTTGTGAAGGTTTAAGGGTGATCAATAGATTTGTATTTGTATTTACGGGAATACGTTGCGTTTCAAAGCCAATAAATTTGACGATAATCGTATCATGTACAACATAAGGCAACTGAAATTGCCCATCCAATCCAGTAATAGTGCCTTCACCAGTCTTAACTGATATCACCGATGCACCGGGAACAGCTTGTTGATCAGATGATGAAATTACTTTGCCTGAGAGAGTTTGTTGAGCCCTAACATGTTGTACAACAAGCAAAAGGGCAACAAATACATAAAATGCACGTGTAGAAATGGTGTGAAGATGTAACATATCAAACAGGTTGAGGTAAGAAATGCTATTACAAACCTCCTCCTGAAAGATGAACAAATCAACAAGATAAAGTGAAATTCTTTTTAAGAAATCTTTAAGAAATAAAGCGAATTCAATTAAAGGAATATCATATATGCAATAAATGAAGTGCCCACACACCAATTAGTCCGCCTACCGAAACGATAGTTTCCATGATACTCCACGTAAGAAATGTTTGTTTAATGGTAAGATGAAAATATTCTTTGAACAACCAGAAGCCACCATCATTTACATGTGAAAACATTAAACTTCCAGCACCAATCGATAACACCATTAATTCGGGTGAAACAGTTGAATGCTGCAAGTAAGGTTGCAAGATGCCTACTGCTGTTAATCCTGCCACAGTAGCGGAGCCAACACATATCCTAATCAGCGCAGCAACCAGCCAACCCATTAATAAAGGATGTATGCGTAATCCCATTAACTGTGAAGAAAGATAATCATTGATTCCCCCATCGCGCAATACTTGCATAAACGCACCTGCACCTGCAATCACAAACATAACCACTGATACTTGTTGAAAAGCGTCTTGCAAATCATGTGTAATCATTTTCATATTGCGTCCTTCCCGTAATCCCAATCCCACAATTGCGATGATTACAGAAATCAACATGGCAATATCGGCGTTACCTACAAATTTGATTATTTGCAAAACTGCAATAGAAGAAATAGGAAATAATGCACTGATGGTGGTAAGCGTAAGTAAGATAAGTGGCATCAAAGCAATCAGGAAACTTTTCCATACACCAGGTAATGTAGTTCTTGTTAAGTCAGGAAGAGAAAATAATGTACTATCTAAAACTGGATGATAGTTTTTTACATGCATGGCAAACAACGGGCCTGCTATAGCAATTACAGGTATAGCTATGATCAATCCCAACAATAGCGTTTTCCCTATACTGGCATGCAGCTCTACTGCAATGGCTGTAGGAGAGGGATGGGGCGGTAAGAAACCATGTGCAACTGAGAGTGCAGAAAGCATGGGAATAGCTACGTATAATAAGGGCAAACGCGTAGAATAAGCAATAGCAAAAATAAAAGGCACAACCACCACAAATCCTGCAGTATAAAACAATGGAATGCCAATAATTAAACCTGCAAGTGCAAGTCCCCATCGAATATGGGAAAAGCCAAATAAGCGAATGAGCTGATCAGTAATTTGCTTGGCCGCTCCACTATCGGCCACCAGACGACCCAACATTGCTCCAAGCCCCAAGATGATGACCAAAGAACCTAGTGTGCTGCCTATGCCCGTTTCTATAGCGTGCACCAATTGTTCAATATGCAAGCCACTGCATATTCCTATATAAATACTGGCTAGCAAAAAAGCTAAAAATGTATCGAGCTTCACCCATACGATCAGAAGGATGAGCAATGCAATACCTGAAATCATGATGAGCAAAGGCATAGCAAATGATTTAATGTATACACATACAACTAAGATAAAAAGCTTTGTGAAACTCAATGATCATTTTCCGAAATTTGTATCTGATTTTGGGTAAAGCACATGAAATATATTCATCTCTTCTTTGATTTAGATCATACGCTCTGGGATTTTGAGCACAATGCTCGGTTGAGTCTGCATCAGTTGTACGAAGAATATCAATTAGCACAAAAAACTGGATACGCTTTTATCCAGTTTTATCAATCTTATGTGTTACACAACCAACAGTTGTGGGAAGATTATCGGAAACAATTGATAAGCCGAGAAGAATTACAATGGAAACGCATGTGGTTGGCACTAGCAGATATTCAATACCCAGATGAGAAACTCGCTTATGAGCTAGGCAAGGCGTTTTTAGAATTACTTCCCCATCAATCACAACTCATCCCTGGAGCCAAAGAAACGCTTGATTACCTTAGTCACAAGCCATACCAGATGCATATCCTCACCAATGGATTTCCAGAGATTCAGGGGCTGAAACTTCAGCAAGCAGGTATTGCACACTATTTTGCACATGTAATCACCTCTGCAGAAGCGGGCTGCCTAAAGCCAGATACGCAATTTTTCAGATATGCCTTACAACAAACAAAAGCACAAGCTGTTGAAAGTATCATGATTGGTGATGATTGGGAGGCCGACATTTGTGGTGCTCGTCAAGCAGGCATGGATCAAGTTTTCTTTAACCCACGCCAGATAAGCATCTCTGAACAACCAACTTATATGATTGTACACCTGGATGAACTAAAGCAAATCCTTTGAGTTTATACTTTCCATCGTGCGAGTATGCTGATACCTGCTTTTACGGGTTGTTGAAGCTGCACTTTAATTTGCACATGAGTAGGCAATAAAATATCTACTCGTGAGCCAAATTTGATAAACCCCAATTCATCACCTTGCTGCACACGCTGGCCTTGCTGAGCATAATTTACAACCCGACGTGCCATAGCGCCCGCAATTTGTTTCACCAAAACATCTCCATGCATAGTACGAATCACTACAGTATGCCGCTCATTCAACACAGATGATTTAGGATGCCAGGCAACAAGATATTTCCCAGGATGATATGCTGAATAAATCACTTCACCACTTACTGGATAAGTATTGAGATGTACATTCAGCGGATTCATGAATACTGATATTTGCCAACGGCGATCATGAAAGAATTCAGTTTCTTCCACCTCTTCAATAGCTACCACATGCCCATCTGCAGCCGATAGAATGGCCATATCATCTTGTAACTTCTTTCGATGTGGAACTCGAAAAAAAGCTATAATCCATATCCATAAAACAACAGATATAACTAACCATAAACCCCATACCGATGGAAAATGATGATGTAAAAAATGATACACCAACCAATCGAGCAAAATCAATATTATAGTCGACAAAATGATGATGCGATGCCCTTCTCGATGAATGTACATGTTAGCAGGTTGAGCAACAAAAATAATACAATCTATAACTGTTTTGAAATGGTATAAATTTTTCGATGTAAAATCACATGTAGGCTTGTGCATACACCCATACAGCCGGTGTTGCCAACAGCAAAGAATCAAAGCGGTCGAGCATTCCTCCATGTCCAGGCATAAGCCTACCTGAATCTTTTACTCCTGCTAAGCGTTTTAACCACGACTCAAGCAAATCACCCAGCGTACCAAAAATACTAGCCAGAGAAGCCACAGCCACCCAATGAATGGTGGCAAATACAGGCCAGATAAACGACACTCCCCATGCCAGCAGTACGGTACAAACTATCCCGCCTATGGTACCCTCCCAGGTTTTGCCGGGCGAAACCTGAGACCATAGCTTATGCCGCCCCAGCCAAGACCCTATAATATAGGCCATCGTATCATTAACCCATAAACAACCAATTACCACAATAGGCAACCATTGTAAGTTTGTTTGTTGTTGCCATCGCCAATAAATCATAAATGCAGGTGCCGTTGCCACATATAAGCAACCAAACAATGATAACACAACGGTTGAAAATCGAAAATGTCTGGCCACTAATTCCGACAATGGAATAACCACAAAACTGAGCATTACCAAATCAATTCCTAGACTATTCAACCCATGCACAGTTCCAATCAAAGCTTCACCCACACCAATTAATATTACCCCTGAAACAGCTATCCACATCGCCACTTTCTGTATGAACAATGTTTTTGTTGTAATCGTGATTAACTGAAGCAATCTTTGATATTCCAATAAACAACCCCATGCTATCACAACAAACAATATCAAAAAAGAATAGCGATTAAACAACAACCCAAATAACATGACGGCTACAAAAAAAATAGCCGTGAATGTACGTTTGCGAAAAGTAGGCGATAAGCCAGGCATATGAGATATGGCTTATGAAGCAATTAGTCGTTTTCTTGTGTTGATTCAATCAATTCCTTGGCTTTAGCTGCATCGGATTGATGCACATACAATTGCACTTCACCCACTAAGAACTCTGAATCTTGACGATTCAATATCACACTCTCAATGCCGTTTTCTTTAAGCATACCCTGAATCAACGAAGCTTGAATCGATTGTGTAGTGCTATAAATTTTTATCCACCCTGGCTCCATAAAAAATATGTTTACGTTTATTCAGAAAAGATATAAAGAAATCTAGAAATCTCGATGTTTCGACAACCGATTGAGCCAAATAAACAAAATCACAACTATAATTCCACTCAACAACCCTGCCCATAAAGAAACTTCTGTTTCACCCATCGGATCGGTTTTCACCCATTTTATTTGATACAAATACATCAAGGTTACATCTATGCCATTGTTAATGAAATGCCCGACCATAGCCAACCACAAGCTACCCGTAAGCACATATACATAGCCCAAAATAATACCTAACACAAATCGGGGCAGAAATCCTAGAAACTGAAAATGCAAAAAGCTAAAGATCATTGCCGTGAGAATAACTCCCGTCGCTACTCGGCCAGACCAACGAATAAGCAGTTTTTGCAACACTCCGCGAAAAAAAGCTTCTTCACAAATGCCCGGCAATACAGCCACCATTAACAAATTAACCAAATAATCATTAAACCCATGTGTAGTAAGCAAAAAGCGAGTTTGTTGTTCGGCCATTTTCTCGGTATTTCGAATCCAGGTTTCTAACCCGTGCAGTTTCCCCCCAAAATGAATGTGTTCATTCCACTGCCCAAGCAAGCCAATAAATGGTAAACTAGCAACCATCACAGCAATAACCAGTATCAACTGCTCAGCAGAAAACCTACGTCGCAAACCCATCCATTGCAATGGAGTAGTATCGGCTATCCAAGCGAAGCTCACCGCTGGCAATAAAAAAATCATCAAACTAGAAAGCGATTGTAGGGTCTTGAGCAAATTCAAGCTATGTGGATCATTCATTAGCTGTTGCATATTGGCCATCTGCCACCCCCCATAGCTCATGAGCAAAATCATGCTTACCAAAAAGTACAACATAAAACCAGCAATGGTCAAGGCAATGAGAATCACCACCTGCATACCATAGCCTGTATAACGAAATTTGTTACTCATAGACAAAAATTGGGCTCAAATTAGCAAAAACCCCTTCATCTAGAATACCTTACCAAGAAAACATCAAACATTTACAACATTATTGCACGCAAACAGCAAAATCTTAGTAAATTTGGTTATCATAATCACATTGAAAGCTAGCACTATGAAGCGGTCGAAAATAATTTCTGGATTGATGCTTACATTCAGCTTACTGCTGATAGCCATAGCCGTGCATGCACAGTGTTCCATATGCACTAAAACAGCCTCTGATCTTAACCCCAATGCCGCCAGAAGCCTTAATGCAGGCATCCTTTATCTCATGATTACACCACTAGCCCTTGTAGGCTTTATCGGTTATCGCTGGTGGCTAAGCAATAAGCACGACGAGGGGGATGAAGATCAATCGGCCTAATACACAATGAGGTTAATGTAAATAGGCATTAATCCTACTGGCCAATTGCTCCCGAGAAACCTTAGGCAATAAATAGTATTGCCCAGCATGTTTTTCTTCCCAACTATTGCTCCCATCTGCTTGGATCAAGATATGCCCAGGATGCCAATCAAACAATTCATGCGATGTATCTATAGCTGCCAAAACAGCCGTTTCATCCCAGCTAGGATGCCCTATAGCATTTTCGTGCAAACAATGTATTCCCACCTGAAAAGCTAGCCGAAGAGGACTTTTTTGCTCAGCAGTATCTTGAAGTAAAGCCAATCCTGTAAATACCGAGTCGCCTATTTCAAACCCACTAAAAATCACTGGAGTAGGCCAATGCTCAGCCACATAAATTGCTGCCCGAGGATCATTGTATATGTTAAATTCTTTACCAGCCGGGAAAGCACCTGCCATGCTCACGAGATATTTTACCTTACGACCAACGAGTGCTATTCCACTATCCCGAGCATATCTATCGGGAGGTGATTGTAATAAAGCAGCCAGATTGGTGAAGAAACCCGTGCTGATGATCACCACACCCTGATCGGGAGCTGAGGCCAACAACCGACGGTAAAGAGCTACGGCTGGTTGTACGGCAGATTGTGGAAGAACGTGCGATGCAAAATGTTGAATTAAACTATCTGTCCAATGACAATAGTCGGGTACATCTGGAACGTTCAAGCTATCGGGTACCCCAATAGGCAACTGTGGTCGGCCATACCAAGTATTGAAAACTTGTAATACACCCCGTGTGTGTGCATACCGGTTAGAAGCTATGGTAGCTAACAACTTGATCCGACCGCTATCGGCCAAGTGATGAAGCATCGCCGCAGCACCTGCATCATCAAAATCGGGACCTATATCGGTATCCCAGATCACCGCAATAGGTTGTTCAACAGTAGATCGTTGACACGACTGCACTAGCAAAACGAGCCCATATAAAAAACAGGCAAAAAAAATATGATGTTTCATCAGAGTAACATCACCAATGGATTCTCGAGCATTTGCTTTAACGTCTGCAGGAAACGCGCACCTACAGCACCATCTACTACGCGATGGTCGCAACTCATCGTCAGCTTCATGATAGGTGCCACGACAACCTGACCATTTTCTACTACAGGTGTGTCTTGAATGGCTCCTACTGCCAGGATACAACTATCGGGTGGATTGATGATGGCCGTAAATTCTTCGATACCCAACATTCCAAGATTAGAAATGGTAAAGGTATTACCGGTGAAATCCTGTGGTTGGAGTTTTCGGTTGCGGGCTTTTTCGTACAAAACCTTGGTTTCAGCAGCAATTTGGGAAATAGACTTTTGATCGGCAAAGCGAATGACAGGCACCACCAATCCGTCGTCAATAGCCACGGCCGAGCCAATGTGAATGTGGCGATAAGTACGAATGAAATCACCCATCCAACTGCTATTGACCGCTGGATGCTTGCGCAAGGCCATTGCCACCGCTTTGATAAGAATATCGTTAAATGAAACTTTTACTTCAGAAAGCTCATTCAAAGCCTTGCGTGCATCTACCATGCGCCGCATATCTACTGAAATAGTGAGGTAGAAATGCGGTGCTTGAAACTTACTTTCGCTGAGCCTTTGGGCAATTACCCGACGCATTTGGCTCACAGGGGTATCTTGATAACCTTCTTCTCCAGCCGGCACAGATGCAGCGGGAGCCGCAGCAGCTGCAGGCGAGCTTAGGTATTGATCGATATCTCGCTTGATGATACGCCCATCGTCGCCACTGCCTTTGATGCGGGCCAAATCGATACCTTTCTCTGCGGCCAACTTACGAGCCAAGGGCGATGCCTTGATACGCCCTTCAGGAGTTGTAGACGCTTGAGTAGCAACAGATGCTGGAGCCGGCGTTGGAATTGCAGCTTGTGCAACAGGAGCCACACCCCCAGCTGAACCTTCTTGCTTTGCTCTGGGCTTTTTCTCGGCCTCTAAAATGGGTTGAATATCCGTATTTGGCTTACCAACTATGGCAATGATATCGTTGACGCGGGCCGACTCTCCCTCTTTGGGTCCTACGTAAAGCAACGTGCCTTCGGCATATCCTATTACTTCCATCGTAGCCTTATCGGTTTCTACTTCTGCAAGTACATCATCCGATTTAACTTGATCACCTACCTTTTTATGCCAAGCCACAATCTTACCTTCTTTCATGGTATCGCTCAGCAAAGGCATGCGCACTACGGTTACTTCTTTAAGCAATTTTTCCAGATCAGCCGATGAAGCCTCTGGAGCTGTAGGTGCAGGGGTATCGGTTGATGAAGACGCGGACGAGGATGACTCCTTTTCCTGCGCCAATAGTGCTTGATAATCTTCACCTGGCTTGCCTACTATGGCAATGATCTCATTCACTTTTGCAGCTTGCCCTTCCTTAGGACCAATGTAAAGTAAAGTTCCTTCTACGTAAGGAATCACCTCCATGGTAGCCTTATCGGTTTCCACTTCTGCAATCACATCATCGGCTTTTACCTGATCACCTACTTTTTTATGCCAAGCAGCGATTACGCCTTCTTTCATCGTATCGCTCAATAAGGGCATCCGGATTGCTTCTGCCATAAAGTATTTGCTTTCAATTTTTCGGGTCAAAAGTAACTAATTCACAGGGAAATGAAAAAAACAGCCACAGATGGCACTTTTCAATAGTCTAACTCCAGATCAAGCTTTTCTTGCAACCTTGCTATCAACGGATATTGAGCCTTGAGCTGATCCCATTGCTGTTGTGGAGTGAGCACAGTAGTCTCTTCACGATTGGTTTCTCGTTCGTTTAACCCAATTTTTAGGATGAGACCCGGGCGGGAAAGAGATTTTTTCAGGTATTCGGCAACATGAACCCGTTCTTCTTCTAAAAATCGAAACTGCACAATATTCCATGTATTTACCCGAATCTCGTCTATGCCATCTATAGCCAACTCGGCCTGCTGGAGTTGCACCGCCAAAGCATGTTTCCCCTTTTGTTGTAATTGATGAATATACTCTTGCCAATGTTCTCGTACTTGTGATAGATTGAGTGGCTCAATGGTGGCCATTTCTGCTTGTATGGATTGTTGCACCTGCCCTTTTATTTGCTCGAGTTTCATCAACATGCCTCCGCCAACTGAGGCCGTTGGTGAAACACGTGTTGTTGCAAGGGTTTGTTCTGCTGAATTACTGTTATTTGGCTGTGAAGAATTTTTCGAAACCACAACATGACGAGTGGCTTTGGGAGCAGGTGTTGCTTGAAAAGGAGCTCGAATGCGCACCGCTTCCTGGTCACGAATCAGCTTTTTTTTTACCACTTCACCAGTAGAAATATCGCCTACTAACCGAACGGCTTGTTGTAAATAACTCAACTTTAGAAAAGCTATTTCTAGGGTAAGGCGTTTGTTGCGTGAGTTGCGATATTGTGCTTCTGCTTCTTGAAGCAGTGCCAATGCCGTCACCAACCATGACAAGCTACAAGCTTGCGCTAGCTCAACATAACGTTTTCGAAAATTGGGAGCAATATCGAGTAGTGCAGTCAATTTCTCATCCCGGCTCACCATGAGGTCACGTAAAAAACTCGCCATGCCTTCAAGCACATTTTCCCCATCAAAACCTTTTTGCAAAATTTCATCTAACAACAAAAGAATTTGTGCCATATCTTGTAGCTGAATGGCTTGCATGAGCCGAAAATAGTACTCCACATCGAGCATGCTCAAATGATCGAGTGCCTGCCTATAGGTGATCTTCCCCCCAGTAAAACTTACCAGGGTATCAAACATACTCAAGGCATCGCGCATGCAGCCTTCACTTTTCTGAGCAATCAAGTGCAGGGCTTCTTCCTCTACTGTTACTTGTTCTTTGGCACAGATGTCTTGCAAGTGGCCCACAATATCGTGCAAGGTGATACGCCTGAAATCAAATACCTGGCAACGACTAAGAATGGTGGGTAGAATTTTATGTTTCTCGGTAGTAGCTAAAATGAAAATAGCGTACGATGGCGGTTCTTCCAATGTTTTTAAAAAAGCATTGAAAGCCGCCGTACTCAACATATGTACTTCATCGATGATATAGGTCTTGTATTTTGCGCCTTGGGGGGGAAACCGTACTTGCTCGACTAGAGCGCGAATATCATCCACTGAATTATTAGAGGCTGCATCGAGCTCATGAATATTGAAAGAGGTACCCTGGTTAAAAGAAATACATGAAGAGCATTGGTTGCAGGCTTCGCCATTGGGTTGCAGGTTTTCACAGTTGATTGTTTTGGCCAAAATACGAGCACAAGTGGTTTTACCAACTCCTCGCGGACCACAAAATAAAAAAGCATGCGCAAGCTGCCCCTGCAGGATTGCATTTTTTAAAGTGGTGGTAATATGTGATTGCCCAACAACGGAATCAAAATCTTGTGGACGATATTTTCTTGCCGAAACCAAAAACTGCTCCATGAAAACGAAATTAGAAAAAATATATCAGCAGTTGGCCTTCACACCAACGGATGGCGATGGAAGGGCATGTTGCGATCAAATAAATACCTGTAAGTAATGAGCTGCCGACTGCGATAAGTGCCTAGACTCTCCGCGATATTGATCATCTTGGGATTAAAATCGCCGATCCATTGCATTTCATATTCATCGTACTTACCTGCGGGTTGAATCACTTTAGCCCCCTCCACAATCATATAACTATCTATTCCCTTGCCTTGAAAAGCAGGCACAATCCCAAAAACCAGTCCAATAAATCGTTTACATACACCATGCCGCATTAACCACATAAATCGAAGCTTATGCCACCAGCTAAAATGCCCGTGCAAATACCGAATAGCTTGATTGATATCGGGGATATTCAACCAGCATCCTATGGGCTCGTTTCGATAATACACAAACCATACAAGCTCTTCATCGGCCACGGGATTCATTTTTCGAAAAAAATGAATAACCTGCTTAAGTTCTAACACCTTCAATCCACCATGACCAGCCCAAGCTTCGTTGTACACTTTACAAAAATCAGCGGCATATTTTTCAAGGTCTTTCTTTCGATAATGTTCGGCACGAAAATCAGGATTGGAAGCAAATTGCGCATGTCGAGCGTAAAATTTTTCATCCAAAGGGGTATCGACCCGCATCGCATAACAATATTGGTGGAAAAACGCCTGAAAACCATAGTTCTCGAACAGCTGGCGATAATAGGGAGGGTGATAATTCATTCCATAAGGCGGCTCATGAAAGCCTTCTACCAGCAATCCCCACCATTTATCGCGCTCACCAAAGTTGATAGGGCCATCCATGGCTTGCATTCCCTTTTGCTGGAGCCAGCTGCGACATTGATCGAACAAGCGATTAGCCGCTTGCTGATCGGGAATGCATTCAAAAAAGCCCATACCGCCTACAGGGAATTCATCGCCTTTGTTTTTGTAGCGATGGTTCACAAAAGCCGCTACTCGACCTATGCATGCCCCGCTTTGATCTACTAAAATCCAACGCGCACAATCGCCATAACGAAAAGCCTTGTTGCGCTTGGGATCAAACACCTCTTCAATATCTCGGTGCAATGGCTCTATCCAATGCGGATTATCGGCATGAATTTTTCTGGGCAACAGCAGAAATGCACGAGCCGTTTTTTTGTCTTGTACAGGCACAACTTGCATAGGTCTGGAATAAATTTTATGTTGCTGATATGGTTTATGTGTCGATGATGAATGGCTCAACAGGCGCTAAAACGATAGTTTTACGGATTACAAACATATAGTTTTATTCAATGAAAAAGCATCTTTTCCTCATCACCAGTATGCTACTAAGTGTTTTTTGCGTATC
The DNA here is from genome assembly GCA_023511875.1 of Thermoflavifilum sp. GTDB lineage: Bacteria > Bacteroidota > Bacteroidia > Chitinophagales > Chitinophagaceae > Thermoflavifilum. Next base: position 210,521 of record JAIMAQ010000002.1, on the reverse strand, counting down.
CTTATGGTTGGCCAACAGACGCACTCAGAAAGCTTTTCAACAATCACAACAAAAATTACATGCACTTGTACAACAATATCAACAGTTACAACAAGAAAATGAACGCCTACAACAAGTTATTAACCAACTCAATCAACAACGCCCATCAATTTCCGAACCGCCTATCATGATGGATCTACGCAAATATTATCGGGTCAACTGGCCCAATTATATCCACGTGAGTATCGAGCGTTTTCAAACAGGGTTATTTGGAGGCATACGCCATCCCGTGATTCGAGTAGATAACCAAACCGATTTCGCTATTGACCAGGTTGAATTGCAACTTCAATATGTTTTAAACAATGGGCAAGTTTTCCAAACCGTTCCCCTCACCGTTTCCAATATTGCTCCCCATAGCCGACAAACGCTTACGGCACCCGATAGTCGACGAGGTATAAAGCTCCACTTACAACTTCAATCCATTACCAGCCAGGCCATGAATTTTTGCTGGACGGCTGATAAGGCCACTATTCCTCCACAAGCCGATGCATGTCAATGCGCGCTTAGTCATTCGCCAGAAAGCAATTAGAAATCAACCCCCAGTGCCAGATAGAGCTTAGGAGACCCTTTGAAGAAACCCGTGGCTGGCCATCCTGCATCGAAACGTAGAAAATATCCTGCAAGAGTGGTACGGGCGCCAAATCCATAGCCAGCAGCAAAGGGTCCTAAAAAGCCATTTTTAATCTTCACCACCACAGGTGGCGTGCCATAATAGGTAGAAGTATTGTCTTTCAACGAAAAGCCCCCCGTCCAAGCAGTTCCAATATCAATAAACGAGACCACCTGAAAATTGCGAACAAAATCAGAATTGATAGGGGTTTCGATAAAAGTAGAAAACACAGGCAAGCGTAATTCTGTGTTTAACAACACATAATTGCTACCATTTTTGATGTTTTGATCATATCCCCTCAGGTTTTCGGCCAGTGTTTGAAATGCATAATTGGCGTTGTAATCGATAGGCGTGTTGTTATTAAACTTAGGAAATAGCCAGTTGTCTACTCCGCCCAAATAATAAATTAGCTTTCGAGTGCCCCACGAAAATCCAGAAGCAAAACGAGTAGCCCAAATAAAATTCCGATAGATGGGATAATAATATCGAATATCAGTACCTGCATTAAATGTGAAACGGCTGCCGCCTGGCTGTTGAGGTTTGTTGATTTGTGGAAACATTTCCCCAAAGAGTTTATATCGCAAGCCATACCAGATATTGGTAGCCGGGTTAACCGTATTATCATACACATATTCCAGGTGTAAGATGCCATAAGTTTCATTGTAATCAGGATATGTGAGCGTATTAGGATCGCTGGCCAAATACACGATTCGGTCGGTACGCACGCCAACCTGTGCTCGCAGGCTTTTGACCTCATCGAGTGGATAGCTCAGATCAACCTGGTAAAGATTGGTTTTAAACTTAGCTTCTGCTACGGCATTGCCCGACTGATCGACGAGCGTATTGCGATCTACCTTGCGATAATACAATAAACTCCAATCCAACATGTGTTTCAGATCTGAAAATTGGAAGAAATATTCACTACCGTTCAGGTTTGAAGGTACACGTAGACCACCAGAAAATTTATAGTCTTCTAACATGTCCGACACGCCCAGCCGAATGAGTCCATTGAATGGATTGGCAAGTTCAATGGGTCCACCTCCAGTAAATTTTTGATATTGCGTGAATAACACAGAATTGTCGACCTGTGTCATCAAATAATCCGATGCAAATCGTAAACGATAAGGAATGAGCTTGAGGCGGTTCAATACAGAAGGCTGTGATTCAGTAGGTAGAGGCTGGCTCTGGCTGGTATCGGGCTTAGCCACGCCAAAAGGACTTTTGAAAAAACTCTTCCGGCGATGTATTGTGTCGGGTTGCACATAATAATGGGGCAATCCCATGCGTGCACTATCAATACGTCGTTGCCAAACAATATACTGAGTAGGGCGAGTACTCACGTTTCGCCTGCGTAAGGTCACCGTATCTTCTTTTAGCCGATACACTCTTTTCAGATTCAATTGATGAATGACCTCAGATATTTGTTGGTTATTACCGGCAATTTGACTTTCTTCAATGCCATATGCATAGTTGGTAATCGGGAAAGTATAAGTGGAATCACGCGTGATAGCAATCACTTTCACCGAATCGGGTTGATTGCTCCCATATTCGGCTAAGGCAGAATCGAGCTCAGCCGGGTCAGGATTGCGGAGGATGGTGCTTCCTAAATAAAACAGCGAATCCACTCCAGCAGGAATTGCCGTGTAAGAACCTGCATAACGATTGGCAATGCCATTTTCATTACTCACGTAGGTGAAATAGGTGTCCCCATATTGCATAGGCAAGCGAGCATCTGCATCAGTCAGATGTGTCAATTGGGTAATTTGCCGCTGATCTGAATCCCAATCACTTACCATAAATACATTGTAATGTGCATAATGCGTGACCGTATCACTAGAAGGGGTATTAGGAGATGGCCGGTTTGACACGAATAAAATACCGCTTTTTCGGGGGAAAGCCGCATAAGAGGGATCCAGATCATCGTATGCATCGTTGGTAAGCTGGGTGGCCTTAAATGTGCTGATGTTGTAAGTATAAATATCGCTGTGACCATTACGAATAGCGGAAAGCACGAGTGTATTGTAATCATGTAAAAAGTTAAAGCTATTCACACTTTCAAAAGGAAGAGGAAAGTTGTGCTTTAGTCGCGTAATGATATCGTACACAAGAAGTTCGGGTTTGCCGGCTTTTTCGTAGATTACCCCCAAACGGCTACCTCGTGGATCCCAAGCCAGCAGGGGATAGTTGGGATTTTCGGCCGATTTCAACCGGCGCACGCCGCCTTTGTATACCAATGTGGGCTTGAAAAAGCCCTGATAAAGCAATACCTTAAAAAAACCTTGTTTATACTCTACATATGCATAATCACGCCCTACCGGGCGAGGTGCAAACCTAAAGTAATCTACATGATTGTTCACTTCTTTAACCGTTACGGGTGTACCCCGCACCACTTGGCGACGTCCACGGTTGTCTTGCACATATTGCTGTCGGTAAAACATAACAAAATCACGATTTACCTCGCGATAAGATTTACGCAACACTTGCTTCATGGCACGTTTCAGGCTACGCTCAATGCGAGCAATATATAACAAATACGAAGTGGCTTGTGGGCTATAATTCATTTCTACATAATGCCAGAAGGCCTGTCCGCCTAAGGTAGGATAGTCGAGTACAAATTGATTAAGGGTTTGATACTGACCAGAAAGAATATAGTTTTTCAACTTTGCATCTAAATCAGCATTCCAATTTTGCGCTACATAAGCAATATATCCATCGGTAAACCATTTGGGTAGATATAGCAAGACCGCATTACTCGCAAATTCGCCTACATCTTCACCAAACAACATATTTTCTACGATCACCCGAGCAATTCCTTCTCGAATTTGCCGTGTGAGATCAGTATGATCACCATTATAATACACAATCATTTTGTTGTTGACCAGCTGAGTAATGCCGCCAGTATTCTGCCAGTCGAGCCCAATGCCAATATTCGACTGCTTCATATCGCCAAAATTGTTGTAGACGATGATATTAATTTTGCCGTTTACCCCATAATCCATAAAACGTTCAATAAGCGGCAGCTGTTCTTCTGCTAGTTGAGCCACAAACTTGCCTAAGTTTAACCCATTTTGGCTGAAATAGACATCAAAATGATCAGATTGATAATATCTCCACTGAAAGTTTCTAAATTGAAGTCGGTTCTGGCCAAATACTACGGAATTGGTTTGTGCGTGCACCGCAACATGCAGCCATATCAAGCCAGCTATGAGCACCCAGGTTTGTTTGAGGAAGCGCATCATGAAGGTTTCTATTTGTTTCTATTTAATATGGGTAAAATTAAGACGATATGACCGAAATAATTGTGTTTACGTTTAATCCTTTTCAAGAAAATACTTACCTGCTTGTTAACGCTCAAAACGAGTGTCTCATTGTAGACCCGGGGTGTTATTTTCCGGAAGAGCATGAAAAATTACTCAATTTTATCGAAAATCGTCGACTAAAGGTTGTGTACCTCTTCAATACACACGCTCATTGGGATCATATTTTTGGCAACGGCCTGGTATACCACCATTGGCAACTGAAACCCATCATGCACCGCGCAGAACTACCTGTATTGGAAGCTGCACCTATGACTGGACAGATGTACAATATCCCTTTTGAACCTTCCCCTTATCCCGTACAATTTGTAGAAGAAGGTGATATCTGGACTTTCGGAGAAACTCATTTTCAAATTCTTTGGACACCTGGCCATTCACCAGGCAGCATTTGTTTATACAATGCATCAGAAAAATGGTTGATCGGAGGGGATGTGCTGTTTCGCGAAAGTGTTGGCCGCACGGATCTTCCAGGTGGTGATTTTGCCAGTTTAGAGAAAAGCATTCGCCTCAAACTCTACACCCTGCCCGATGAAGTTACCGTTTACCCTGGTCATGGGCCTAGCACAACTATTGGCCATGAGAAACGTTATAATCCATTTGTTCGCATTTCTTGAATCAACTTCTATTGGGTTTTTGTGCATGTGCTTTTAAAGAAAAAGATAATTTTTGTAAATAAGGCTTTTCAATGCGATATAAAATATACACATAACTGATCAGCAAAATGGTAGCCAATAACAACGAGGGCCAATAAATACGGTAAGGATCAGATGGAGATAATATATAACGATTGATCAATGCATATACGGCATAAAATAGAAAAGCCATCACCATAATGCTTACCAATTTTTTGACTGCATAGGGTATGGGATAAAATTTTTGACCAAGTACATAGCAAACAATCATTTGTACCAGATAGCAAACCATAGTGGCTAAAGCGCTTCCAAAATAACCCCATAGTGGAATCCACCAGTAATTCAATACAAAAGCTAAAAATGCTGTAAACAAAGTGATATAAGCACCCATTCGTGTACGATCAGTGAGCTTAAACCAAATGGTAAGATTATAATAAATCCCTAAAAACATATTAGCCGCCAATAAATAAGGCACCACATAAAGCCCTTCCCAGTAAGCTGGGCGACGTAAAAAGAACTTCCACACAGGCAAATACATCGCTACAAATAAAAACATGATACTCACTACCATCACAAAATATTTCATCACCCGTGCATATGTTTGCCGCGCATTCTCATATACCGATTGTTGAAAGAAAAAGGGTTCTGCACCCAACCGAAAGGCTTGGATGAATAAAGTAATCAAGATGGCTAACTTGTAATTAGCACTATATACACCAATTAAATAATCATTTTTTGCATGATCATAAGGCAAATAGTGTGGTAAAAACCAAGCCCTATCCATTGTTTCATTGACCATGCCCGCAAATCCTACTATTACCAATGGCAAGGAATATCTCATGATGCGCCACCATAATCGGAAATCAAACTTCCATTCGATATAAAAAAATTCTTTCCACAACAACAACCAAGCAAATGCACTCGACAAAATATTAGCAATAAAAATGTATCCGATCTTTTCATAAGGATTATAAAACAACACCACCCAATCATGGCCATGATGCAACATCCAAGGACATACCGAGAGAAAAAATATGTTGAACAAAATATTGACTACTATACTGGCTACTTTAATCGTTGCATATTTCACAGGTCGATCTTCTAATCTCAACCGAGCAAAAGGAATAACGCCAAGAGTATCGAAAAACAATATCCATGCAAAATAGACCACATATTCTGGATGACGGGGTAGGGTAATCCAATCGGCAATCAACTGCTTGAAATGTAGAAGCAAAAAAGTAAATAAGACAGTCGACAACAAAATGGAAATAGAACTCGTACCCAACACAGCCCTCCGTGCATCTGAATCTTGTGAAAACCTAAAATAAGAGGTTTCTAATCCATAGGTATAAATGGCAAATAAAAAGGGAATAATGGCATAAATGATGTTGACAGGTCCATATTCACCAGGTGAAAGCAAATGTGTGTAATAGGGTACTAATAAATAATTCAACAACCTACTGATGATGTTGCTCAAGCCATAAACGACTGTTTGACCAGCTAGTTTTCTTAGCGCCCCCAATGCGATTTTTTGTCAAAAATAAACCAATTCAGTTTTCTGCTTTCTGTAAGCACAAACACAAATAATAGCTTTTTAACAAATGTTTACTGGCTTCCCTGCTTGAAAATGAGTAATTTGTGGATATTTAAAATCTTTCATCGTGCCCGCACCCATTCATATTGCCCTACATATGCTCACCGCAGAAGAATGGCAACAAATGGAATGGTTGGTTACAAATGGTGCTGGTGGGTGGGCATCTTCCACCTTGCTATGTTGCAATACCCGTCGATATCATGGCTATCTGATAGTAGCCCAATTTCCACCCCTTCAGCGTTACAACATGGTGGCCGATATGGAAGAAGAATGGTTTACCCCCTACGGCCAATATTTCCTTTCTTATCACGACTATGGTGATACGCTGTATCCAACACCCCATCAAGGCCTTGCCATATTTTTCGATTACAACTTATATCCCGAATGGCAGTTTCATGTGCATGACCTCATATTGATGAAAAGCTTGATTACCCTTCAAGGTAGCCCAACTACCATCGTTCGTTATAGCCTCTTGAAAGGAAATAGCCCCATAAAGTTGTGCATTCGCCCACTTGTGGCCGCACGCCACTATCACCACTTGCAACAAGCTGTAGCTCCTATTCAGCAAGATATACTTCCTTACCCCAACTATGTGGAAATGCATCCTTTCCCCAATTTGCCGCCTTTACGCATCGGGCTCACTGGCGGTGAATTTCAGCCCAACTGTTGCTGGTATTACCATTTCCATTATGCGCGTGAAACCGAACGTGGCTTAGATGATCGAGAAGATCTATTTAGTTACGGTTATTGGCATATTACCCTTCAACCCGAACAATCTTGCTACCTGGTGCTCACCACCACAAATTATCCCCAAAATCCAGAACAAGCTTTTTTCGATGAAATACAACGTCGAAAGGAATCGGCTTCTGCGAAAAACTCCTTTCCTACACTCACCTGTGCTGCTCAAGATTTTCTCATTGGGCAAAACGATGCCCCCACGATTTTGGCCGGCTACCCATGGTTTACGGAATGGGGACGCGACACTTTAATATCGATTAATGGGCTATGCACGTATCGACAGCTTCCTCATATCACCAGCCAAATCCTCAAACGATATGCTTCTCTACTTTCAGCAGGCATGTTGCCCAACTTTTTCCCCGATGGGGTTTCTGAACCTCAATATAATACCGTAGATGCATCTCTATGGTTTTTCATTGCCCTATACCACCTCCACAAGCATTACCCTAATAAAGATTTCTTGAAAAATATGTTGCCTGCACTTCAGGAAATCATTACCCATTATCGGAAAGGAACGCGTTATCAAATTCATGAAGATGATGATCATTTGTTATTTGCGGGCGAACCGGGTGTGCAGCTCACCTGGATGGATGCGCGAGTCAACGGCCAAGTCATCACCCCGCGTATTGGTAAGCCAGTAGAAGTGAATGCGCTCTGGTATCAAGCCAAACGCCTGTACGGCAACTGGCTGCAAGAATTAGGATACAACCAAGATGCCAACCAAATCCTAGCCGACGCTGCAGCTACCCAAGAAAGCTTCGCTCAAGCTTTCTGGAATGCCGAGCACCAATGCTTGTACGATGTGCTTACGCCCAATGGTCCAGATGCCGCAATTCGCCCTAACCAGCTATGGGCTATTGGCCTGCCATATTCATTGATACCTGAAGATCAAGCCCTACAAATCATGGAGGTAGTGCGAAAACATCTGTATACCCATAAAGGACTGCGCAGCCTAAGCCCCACCGACCCAGCTTATCAACACCATTATCTCGGCCCTCCCACACAAAGGGATCTGGGCTACCATCAGGGAACGGTGTGGCTTTATCTGGTAGGCGTGTACGTAGATGCCATAATGCGATACCATCCCTACGGCAAGCAAGAAGCTACATTGATTATCAACAGGCTACTGGCTACCCTGGCAGAACAAGGACTGCTCACCTTAGGCGAAATTGCCGATGGCGATAGTCCACACTCGCCACGTGGATGTATCGCCCAAGCCTGGAGCGTAGGTGAATGCATTCGGGTGATTCAACAATATCAATTACCAGTTTATCATTCATTTGCCTAACATAAAACCACTAAAATCTCTTCACTATGGCTCAACATCTTCAAATTTCTTTAAAAGGACATACTGTTTTGGTTACCGGAGCAAATTCTGGAATTGGCAAAGCCATAGCCTTGGCGTTTGGACAAGCAGGCGCTCAAGTAGCTGTCAACTATGTTGTGCAACCAGAAGCCGCAGAAGAAGTGGCCCAGCAAATTCGCCAAGCCGGTGGAAAAGCGATTACTGTTCAGGCCGATGTTAGCCAAGAACAACAAGTACAAGCCATGTTTCAGCAGGTTATTCGCACATTTGGTACGGTAGATGTTTTGGTCAATAATGCAGGTCTACAACGCGATGCAGCCTTTACGGAAATGACGATAGAACAATGGCAAAAGGTAATCGATGTAAACCTGACAGGGCAATTTCTTTGTGCCCGCGAAGCCGCTCGAGAGTTTCTGCGACGGGGTGTGGTGCCAGAACGATCGGTGGCTGCTGGAAAAATCATTTGCATCAGTTCGGTGCATCAAGAAATCCCTTGGGCCGGACATGTCAATTACGCCGCATCCAAAGGAGGCATTCATATGCTTATGCAAAGTATAGCTCAGGAATTGGCTCCACACAAGATTCGCGTAAACGCTATAGCCCCCGGAGCTATCAAAACGCCAATCAATTACAAAGCCTGGTCTACCCCTCAAGCCGAACAACGATTGCTCGAACTCATCCCCTACGGCCGCGTAGGCGATCCCGAAGATATAGCTCGTGTAGCCGTATGGCTGGCCTGCGACGAATCGGATTATATCACCGGAGCTACTATTTACGTTGATGGCGGAATGACACTATATCCCGGATTTGCTACCAATGGCTGAATGCCGATTTTATCACTCTTCAAAATACTCATATGTCCAACATACAAATCTCCCAAGCAGCTAATCCTGAACGCGACCGCCTCCGAGAAAACGCTGCCAGAGAAGTACCCCTTCCTTTGTGGGGACCCTATCTGAGTGAACGCCAGTGGGGTACCGTTAGGGAAGATTATAGCCCCTACGGCACTGCTTGGGATTATTTCCCTCACGATCACGCCCGCTCACGTACCTATCGCTGGGGAGAAGATGGCATAGCCGGCATATCAGACTATAACCAGCTCCTGTGCTTTGCCTTCGCCTTCTGGAACGGGCAAGATCCTATCTTGAAAGAACGTCTTTTTGGCCTCAACAATGGAGAAGGCAACCACGGTGAAGACGTGAAAGAACTCTATTATTATCTCGATAACCTTCCTAGCCATGCCTTTATGCAATACCTCTATAAGTATCCCCAACGTGCTTACCCGTACGACGACCTGGTGAAAACCAATAGAGCTCGTAATGCTCTTCAACCAGAATATGAAATCTTAGACACTGGCGTATTTGACCATAACCAATATTTCGACATCCTGATCACTTATGCCAAATATGGCGATGCCGACTTGGCCATCCAAATCTCGATTACCAACCGCTATCACGAATCGGCACCCCTGCATGTTTTGCCCACCCTTTGGTTCCGCAACCAATGGTCGTTTGACCCTGAAGCAACACATCCCGTCATCGAGGCCGATGCTCAGCAATCTCGCCTCATTTGTCAGCATCCCCGTTTGGGAACATACGTATTTTACTATCCTCCTACGGAAAAAATTTTGTTTACCGAAAACGAAACCAATACCCAACGCCTGTTTCAATATCCCAACACTAGCGTATTTGTAAAAGATCTTTTTCATGAGGTGGTGATTGAGCAAAAATGGGAATTGCTCAATGGCCAAACCCGGGGCACAAAATGTAGCCCGCTATACACTTTGCAAATCGCCGCCGGTCAAACCCAAACACTTTACTTCCGCCTATGCTCCGAAAAAACTCCTCCTATTGGTGACCCGCTCGATAGAGAGGCATTAGAAAAACTCTTTCAACAACGGCAATCGGAGGCCAACATATTTTATCAGCAATTGTTGCCTGAGCATGCCGACCCCGACCTGGCAGCCATTTTCCGACAGGCCTTTGCAGGATTGCTCTGGAATAAACAATTTTATCATTACGATATCCCGCTCTGGCTCGATGGCGACCCCTTACAACCACCTCCACCTCCAGAGCGCAAACAAGGACGCAACCACAACTGGCGCCACCTGAACAATCATGATGTGCTCTCCGTGCCCGATAAATGGGAATACCCTTGGTATGCAGCGTGGGACTTGGCTTTCCACTGTGTAGCCATGGCCCTGATCGACCCAGTATTTGCCAAACACCAGCTTATCCTCATCACCCGAGAATGGTACATGCACCCCAACGGCCAAATACCCGCCTATGAATGGAATTTTTCCGATGTAAACCCGCCCGTCTTGGCCTGGGCTGCCCTGCAGATCTACCGGATGCAACGCTCCATACAAGGTGAAGAAGACATTGATTTTTTGAAACGCATCTTCCAAAAACTCATGCTCAACTTCACCTGGTGGGTAAACCGAAAAGACGCTTCGGGAAATAATATTTTTGAAGGTGGATTCTTGGGGCTCGACAATATCTCTGTATTCGACCGTACCCAAATTCACCTAAATGGTGGACTGCTCGAACAGGCCGATGGCACAAGCTGGATGGGAATGTTTGCCCTTAACATGATGGAAATAGCACTGGAAATCGCTCAATTTGACCGATCTTTTGAAGACGTGGCCACCAAATTTTATGAGCATTTTGTATACATCGCTGAATCGCTTAACTCCCTGGAGTTGTGGAATGAAGAAGATGGGTTTTTCTATGATGTAATCTGCCTTCCTAATGGAAAAAAAATCCCTCTTCGGGTGCGCTCGATTGTGGGCCTCACAGCAATGTTTGCCACTTCCGTGCTCAATATGCAACATCTCAAAGAGCTAAAAGATTTTCACAAACGCGCAAATTGGTTTAGACACTATCGCCGAAAACGCGGACTGTATATGCCCGAAGAACGTATGGGCGATCAAGGCTTGATGCTTCTCTCCCTGGTGCCACGAGATAAGCTCATTCGCTTGCTGCATTATATACTCGACGAAAACGAATTCCTTTCCCCTTATGGCATTCGCTCCATTTCTCAATTTCATCGCAATCATCCCTTCTGCCTCACGCTCGATGGCAAGACTTACTGCGTAGATTACGAACCCGGTGAATCTACTAGCCGCCTCTTTGGCGGAAATTCCAATTGGCGTGGCCCCATTTGGATGCCTATCAACTACCTGCTCATCGAAGCCTTACTCAACGATCATTTGTTTTACCAAGACAGCCTACAAGTGGAATTCCCTACTGGATCAGGAAGAAAAATGAATCTTCAACAAGTAGCTGCCCAACTTGGACTCCGCTTGATTGAGCTCTTTCGCCGTCAAGAAAACCAAGGTAGAAAGCTATTTGGACCTTATGCGCCATTTTATGAGCTACCCGAAAATCAGCACCTGCTGCAGTTTTACGAATATTTTCACGGAGATACCGGGCAAGGCCTGGGAGCTAGCCATCAGACAGGATGGACAGCCTTAATCGCCTTGCTGATCCAGCGCTTTGGATGGAATCCGGATTAATCCCACGAGCAGCTTATTTTTGGACAAATTTTTCTGCTAATGCGCGCTGTGATCCAACGAGTGAGCCGAGCAAAAGTGTCTGTCAACGGTCAACCTAAAGACGAAATTGGCAATGGTCTATGCATTTTGCTAGGTGTAGAAAAAGACGATGATATAGCCGATGTGCAATGGCTTAGCCATAAAATCGTAAACCTACGCATCATGGACGATGCACAGGGAGTAATGAATCGCTCCGTTAAAGACACCAACGGCGATATCTTGCTCATCAGCCAGTTTACCTTACTGGCCTCTACCCGACGCGGCCATCGGCCTTCCTACGACCGCGCTGCTTCACTAGCTGATGCCCAACGCTGGTATGAAGCCATGATTCAGCAACTGCAAACCGACTTGGGAAAACCTATTCATACCGGTACCTTCCGCGCTTATATGCAAGTAGAACTGGTTAACGATGGCCCCGTCACCATCTGCATCGATAGCCGTCTGAAGGAATAACTCCATTTTCTTGTACCTTGCAGCTTTGTTTCATTCATGATAGATTCTCCCATGGCTTATTCCGATATTACCTTACCTCAAGCCCAGCAAATGGTCGATGAATGGATCCGTTCCAAAGGCGTTCGCTACTTCAATGAGCTTACCAATATGGCCATCCTCACTGAAGAAGTGGGCGAAGTAGCTCGGATCATGGCTAGAATGTATGGTGAACAATCGTTTAAAGAAAATGAACAAATTAAAAACTTGGCCGATGAACTGGCCGATGTGCTCTGGGTATTGCTCTGCTTGGCTAATCAAACTGGTGTAGACCTGCAAGCCGCATTTCTGCAAAATATGGAAAAGAAAAACCTGCGCGATGTACAACGTCATCAACAAAATAAAAAACTACGCTAACCATCCGTTTTACCCCACCTGATTATCTTTGCAAACTATGAACAATACCAAACGCTTTCAAGATATCATTGCCCATTGTAAGGAGTATGGCTTCATCTTCCCTTCTAGCGAAATTTACGACGGACTGAGTGCTGTATACGACTATGGCGAGTTTGGCGCTCAACTTAAAAAAAATATTAAAGATCACTGGTGGCGCTGGATGACACAACTACATGAAAACATCGTGGGTATCGACGCCGCTATCTTCATGCATCCCACTACCTGGAAAGCATCCGGGCATATTGATAACTTCCATGACCCGATGATCGATAATAAAGACAGCAAAAAACGATATCGCGTCGATACCCTCATTGAAGAATATGCCGAAACCTTGAGAGAATCCGGAAAGGCCCAACAAGCCGATGAGCTGCTCCAACACATGAACGACTTACTCAAACAAAACGATCTGGCTGGATTAAAACAATTAATCGAACAATACCGAATTTGCTGCCCTATATCGGGCACTTGTAATTGGACAGAGGTGCGCCAATTCAACCTCATGTTTGCCACTCAATTGGGCAGCATCAGCGAAGAAGCCAATGAAATTTATCTGCGCCCTGAAACAGCTCAAGGCATCTTTGTCAACTTCCTTAACGTGCAAAAAACAGGACGCTTAAAAATTCCCTTTGGTATAGCACAAATAGGAAAAGCCTTTCGAAATGAAATTGTGGCCCGGCAATTCATCTTCCGCATGCGAGAATTTGAACAAATGGAAATGCAATTTTTCTGCCGGCCCGGCACCGAGCTAGAATGGTATCAGTACTGGAAGGAACAACGCATGCAATGGCATCAGAGTCTGGGCATACCCGCAAATAAGTTGCGCTACCACGATCACGAAAAGCTCGCCCACTATGCCAATGCCGCCGTAGATATTGAATATGCCTTCCCCATGGGCTTTAAAGAAGTAGAAGGCATTCATTCCCGTACCGATTACGATTTGAGCCGCCATCAACAGTTTAGTGGGAAAAAAATGCAATACTTCGATCCAGAAATCAATAAAAGCTATATTCCTTATGTTGTAGAAACCTCGGTGGGCCTAGATCGCACCGTGCTCATGGTGATCAGCGAAGCCTATGCCGAGGAAGAGGTACCCACTGCACAAGAAGGCAAAACTGATGTGCGTACGGTGTTGCGCTTTGCTCCACATCTGGCACCCATTAAATTAGCAGTATTACCACTGGTTAAAAAAGACGGCCTGCCCGATATCGCCCGAAAAATCATGCACGATTGTATGCCCGCTTTTCATTGTTTTTATGAAGAAAAAGATACCATTGGCCGTCGCTATCGTCGCCAGGATGCCATTGGTACACCATTCTGCGTAACGGTAGATTACCAAACCAAGGAAGACGACACCGTAACGATTCGCTATCGGGATAGCATGCAACAAGATCGCATTAAAATCCATGAAATCAAACAGGTGGTGCTGAAGGCTATTGAAGGCTAAGCAGAAAATATTTGCACACCAACCATCCGCTTAGAAATTTGTTGACATAACCAGAGAACTCTTAGTGGCCTAGTGCTTTCAAATAGAGGGAGTTTTCAAAAAATTAAATTTATACTCCATTATCCCACGTGTTCCAATTCATATTTTCGCTTAACTTAGGTGAAAAATATTTTTAAATAATCTTCATCTGATGAACCAAATTCCTATTCGGCCTTTAGGAAAGCAAGGGCTAAAAGCCTCAGCCATCGGGCTGGGCTGCATGGGCATGAGCGATTTTTATAGTGGTAGAAACGATGATGAGTCGTTACGCGTGTTCGACAAAGCTTTTGAATTGGGCATTCGTTTTTGGGATACGGCCGATATGTATGGCCCATTTACCAATGAAATGCTTGTAGCCAAAGGGCTAAAAGGCAGAAGAGAGCACATCACGCTAGCCACAAAATTTGGAATTGTGCGTGATCCCCGGGATCCTTTAAAGCGAGGATTCAACGGTAAACCCAACTATGTAAAATCTGCTTGTGAAGCCAGCTTAAAGCGATTGCAGACCGATGTAATTGATCTATATTATCTCCACCGAGTAGATCCGCAAACCCCCATTGAAGATACAGTAGGTGCCATGTCGGTACTGGTAAAAGAAGGCAAAATACGAGGCATTGGCTTGTCGGAGGTCTCCCCAGCAACTATTCGTCGGGCACATGCCATTCATCCACTCACTGCTATCCAGAGTGAATACTCGCTATGGACACGCGATCCGGAAGATGGTGTGTTGCAAACTTGCCGTGAATTGGGAATTGCATTTGTAGCCTATAGCCCGCTAGGGCGTGGGTTTCTCACGGGTCGTTTTCAGTCTATTGATGATTTGCCTGCCGATGATTATCGCCGCTATTCACCCCGCTTTATGGGAGAAAATTTCCAGAAAAACTTACAATTAGTAGATAAGATTAAACAATTGGCCCAACAAAAACATTGTACGCCAGCACAACTCGCTTTAGCCTGGGTGATGGCACAAGGTGAAGACATCTTCCCCATTCCTGGAACCAAACATGTATCATATCTAATAGAAAATGCACAAGCCATAGATATTCCTCTCACTCCTGAAGAATTAGCCGCCATTGAGGCTATTGCTCCAAAGGGTGTGGCTGCTGGCCCTCGTTATCCAGAAAATGCGATGAAGTCAATTAATCAGTAGCCAAACTGGGAGCTTTATTTGCAATAAGCTCTACCACTTGATGCGGATATGCAAAGGCAATTCCTTCTTGTTGAAATAAGCGGAAAATTTGCAAATTAATCGCTTGTTGAATATCCATGTATTTGTTATAATCCGCACTTAATACATAATACACAATTTCAAATATTAAAGCAAAATCACCATAAGAAGCAAAATGTGCTCGATCAAACCTTACATCAGCTTGCATCAACACAGCTTGTTTCAACAATTCTGATACTCGTTGAAGTTTCTCAAATGGTGTTTCATACACAATGCCCACCCGAAACACTACTCTTCTCTGCTCCATGCGCTTGTAATTATGAATACGTGAGTCGGTAAGGTCTTTATTAGAAAAAATCAATTGTTCTCCACCCAAGCTTCTCAATCGCGTAGTCTTTAACCCAATATGCTCCACTGTACCCATTTTATCTCCTACAATGATAAAATCACCCAATTCAAAAGGCCTGTCAAAAAAGATAATGAAATAACAAAACAAATCGCTCAGAATAGTCTGTGAGGCTAAAGCTATAGCCACTCCACCTATGCCTAACCCTGTAATTAACGTAGCTACATTATACCCTAAATTGCTTAATAAAAACACAACACCTATACTCCACAAAATGAGGTTGATGATGATAATGATTCCACGAGTTTGTTTTATACGTTCCTCAGGATAATTTTTCTGACGCAAATAATTTTTTAACGAATATGCTAATAAGCCACTTAACACCCTGATCGCAAAGAAGGTTTCAATTACCGTCATCAGATGATGAACAATAGTAGCGGCCTTTTCACTCAGATGCAGGGTACCAATACTCCAGTAAACAATTAATACATATAAAAGCGGTAACCCGTTTCTTTCTATCTGCTGAACAATGAAATCATCAAGTGTTGTGTTGGTCTTCTGGGATAATTTTTTCAAACGGGCTATTACTATATTGGCCACAATACGTAAGGCAATACAAAATATCAATATACTCGCAATAACAAGCAAATAGGCTCTAATGGTGTTGCCTGCGTATTGTGTATTCAAAAGGTTAGTCATGGAATCCATAATGAGCAAATATTTTACTAATTGATATTAGAGATGGAATCAGGCACTATAGCACAAATCCGCAATAAATATATGCTATATGCTACTATGATAAAATACAGCACTCAAGCTTTTATAACTAAAGTGTTGATACACTTTATCTTGTTTTAAAAAAGATGATGAGCAAAACTACTTATTTGTAGCCATTGAGTCAAGCAAATTGTAACGAATGAGTATGGTATAAAGTATTAAAACTATTTCATTCAAGTGGAATAACAAATATCTGCTAAGCCTTAGTTAGCAACGATTTGATATATTCTTCTAATTCAGCTTTAGTCATCGGGATGCCCATGATTTTATGGTATCCTTTGGCATCAATTAAGAATTGATCACGGATAATTTTGATGAGCTGGCCGTTGTTGATTTCGGGAATAAGCACTTGCCGATAATTACGCAAGATTTCCCCTAAGTTTTTGGGAAAAGGACGTAAATATCGTAAGTGAGCATGCGCCACAGCATATCCTTGAGCTTGAAGCGATTTTACGGCGCCTTTAATAGCTCCATAAGTAGATCCCCATCCCAATACCAATAGATCACCTTTTTCTGGTCCACTATCTATCGTTTGTAAAGGAATATCATCGGCAATAGCATCTACTTTAGCCTGACGAATTTTCACCATCATCTGATGATTATCTGGATCATAGCTCACATTTCCCGTGATATGTTGTTTTTCGAGCCCACCTATACGATGTTCTAAGCCTGGTGTGCCTGGAATAGCCCATGGACGCACATAGCGCTCATCACGTTGATAGGGCATAAATTTTTCTTCTCCTTCGTCTAATTGTGTTTTGAAATGCACCTCTATAGCTGGCAATTCTGCTGCCTTGGGAAAGCGCCAGGGCTCTGCACCATTGGCAATATAGCCATCGCTCAAAAAAATCACAGGAGTCATGTGTTGGACCGCAATACGAAAAGCTTCATAAACGGCTGAAAAGCAGTCCGACGGTGTTGCGGCAGCAAGCACGGGCATAGGGCACTCCCCATTTCGACCATAATAGGCTTGCAGCAAGTCCGACTGCTCGGTTTTGGTAGGCAAGCCCGTAGAAGGCCCTCCACGTTGAATATCGATAATCAACAGCGGAATCTCTAGCATGACAGCCAACCCCATTGCTTCTGTCTTCAATGCCATGCCAGGACCAGAAGTAGTTGTTACCCCCATGCAACCCCCATAAGAAGCACCAATAGCCGAACTAATCCCTGCAATCTCGTCTTCGGCTTGAAAAGTGCGAACACCAAAGTTTTTATGTTTACTCAATTCATGCAAAATATCAGAAGCAGGTGTAATAGGGTAAGAGCCTAGAAAAAGAGGCAAGCCCGATTTTTGCGAAGCAGCTATCAACCCCAATGCCAGAGCCTGATTACCCGTAATGCTGCGATAAGTGCCTCGAGGCATTTTGGCTCTCTCTACCCGATATCGCGTAGTAAAAGCTTCGGTAGTATCGCCGTAGTTGTAACCCGCGTGAAGGGCTTTCAAATTACCTTCTAAAATCGAGGGTTTTTTGCTGAATTTCTCTTGCAAGAAGTGGATGGTACTTTCCATACTTCTATCATACAACCAATACAGAAAGCCCAACACAAACATGTTTTTAGCCCGATCCTTTTCTTTCATCCCCAGATCCACATCTTTCAATGCTTCGCGGGTTAGCTTGGTAATATCAATTTCATACACGGTATAGCCTTCGAGAGAGCCATCGGTAAGCGGATTTACTCCATCTGGATAATTGGCCAAGCGTAAATTTTTCAGATCAAAACCATCGGTATTGGCAATAATAATTCCTCCCTTCTTCAGGCTTTTGAGATTGGCCTTCAAGGCGGCTGCATTCATGGCCACGAGTACATCGCAGCTATCGCCAGGAGTGTAAACGGGATTAGAAGAAAAATGCAGTTGAAACCCACTGACACCAGGTAAGGTGCCCTGTGGCGCCCGAATCTCTGCAGGAAAATCGGGAAAAGTGGAAAGATCAATTCCTAATAATGCCGTGTTATTGGTAAACTGCATGCCTGTAAGCTGCATGCCATCACCACTATCCCCAGCAAACTTAATCACTACGTCTTCTAATTGCTGAACAGTTGGTTGAGCCGACATATGCGTGTAAATGAAGTTTTAAAAAAAATCGGTTTTGGGTTAGATTTTTTCATCTCAATGGGAATCAAAATTAACACTCTCTACCAAATTAATGGAGAAGTTTAAAGCTTTTTTACAAAGCTCCAACATGAAAAAGCCAATTTCTGGGCAAGCAAAATTGTATATTTGTGCAAAACAACCGGTAAAATTTATTGAGTTATGGCATTCTGGTATAAAACGAGCAATCCTGCTTTACAAGAAAAAACTTTCCAGACCGGTGTTCCTGTTGTTGCTGAAGAAGCAATGACGGTACGCGGCACGATGAATAAATTTTTATTCATGCTGGCCATGATGCTGGCTGCCGCTATTTATACCTGGAACCTGGCTTACAAAGGTGCTCCCCTGGGCGGATGGGTGGCTGGCGGAGCTATTGGTGGATTCATTACCGCCCTGATCATCATCTTTAAACAAAACTGGGCACCGTATTTAGCACCTGCTTATGGACTCCTTGAAGGTCTTTTCTTGGGCGCTATCTCAGCCATGTTTAATGCAAAAATGGCCAGTGTAGCTCCTTATTTTGTTATGCAAGCTGTATTGCTCACCTTTGGTGTAGCCCTCGCCATGTATCTAGTTTACGTCTCTGGCATTATTAAAGTCAATAACCAGTTTCGTACGATTGTATTTGCGGCTACCGGAGGAATTGCCTTGTTTTATTTAGCAGCGATGATCTTACATTGGTTTCATATAGACATTCCTTTCATTAATCAATCTACACCTGCAGGAATCATCTTTTCACTAGTTGTCGTAGCTATCGCTGCATTAAACTTGGTAATGGATTTTGACATGATTTTTACTGGTGCTCAAATGGGCGCTCCAAAATATATGGAATGGTACGGAGCTTTTGGGCTTATGGTCACTATTGTGTGGCTATATCTGGAAATTCTTCGCTTGCTTGCCAAAATATACAGCCGGAGATAAGTTAACCTCACACTATGTGACAAAAAAGGCTGGTGATGTATACCAGCCTTTTCTTTTTCAAAACTAAATAGTGCATTGCCTATCTACAATACCTGATCATCTGCACCAATGAGAAACTCCTCCAAGATTTCCCAACCGCGCCCATCGTGCCGTAAGAAATAAAAATGATTCACATCGAAGCTAGCCTCAAATGGTCGATGCTCAAAATCAGGCCAAGCCCGTTCAAACTGTTCAAACGTCATATCTTTATACGCAATCGTTAAATGCGGAGAAAAAGTAGATCGTGCTAATAAATGACTAAAACCAAATTCTTTACGCAGAAAATTCATCAGGTTTTTGTGTAAAAGAGCCAGATCATCATTGAGCTCAACATTGATAAAGATCACTGGGCTTACCTTGTTGGGAAAGCTTCCAAAGCCCTTTAACCTTACCTGAAAAGGTTTTTGTGTGGCCGCAAATTGCGTAAGCAAATCAAAAAACGCTGGCTCCATTGTGGGGGGTGCCTTAAACGGATTTTGCAAGGTAATATGGGGCAATATGCGTAATGCGTATTGTGGGCCATAAGTACTAGCAAATTCCTGCTTGATTTGGGTGATTTGCTGGGATAAAGAGGGAGGAGGCAAGATCCCAATGAAATATAGCCTGTTTTTGATTTTCTTGGGCCTAAACCGGTTTGGCGAAGAAACCGGTCGTCTGATAGGTCTTCTTGGTCTCATGGTCGTTTGCAGGTTTAATCATGAACAATAAAACCCATGGTAGAAAGCCACGGGTAATGGAATAACTTTTATTTGCTGCAGGTCAAAACACCTGACCATCATCAATTTCTGAAGAAATACATATACAAAATGAGCAAACGAATAGAGGTTGTTGAGCAAAGCCAAACGATGCTGAGGTGAAAGAACTTGAGTTTTGGGGTGATCATATCTCTTGGTTTCCATAAACATGGTCGTCCTTATTTCAAATACGGGTCAGGTTATTATAGGTTTATTTCTTTGATAAATGTATAAAATTCCAGATTTTCGTGCTGTTTTTTCCGTAAAATTTTTTTAATCAAACAATTCAAAATGAATGTATGATCTTTCATAGCCCATCTGGGCTATACGCTGGCGGGCTTCATTGATCATGGCACGCCAACCACAAAGATAAAAATGAGCGGGTCTACGATCGGCAGCCAATTCTTCATACACGGCATGCACATATCCAGTGCGCCCTTCCCATTGCTCGCGTGAAAGCGTGGGGATATAATGAAATCCTGGTATTTCCTGCGTGAGTTGCTTCATCTCTTCATAATACAAAATGTCTTGCTGGGTGCGGGTACCAAAGATCAAATAAATCTGTTGATGGGGCAACTGATGCCGTTTAATATAATGCAACATAGAGCGAAAAGGCGCAATGCCCGTACCCGTACAAATGAAAAATAAATCGCGGTCTATTTCTTGCGGTAAAGTAAACACGCCCTGTGGCCCACGGAGCAAGACTTCTGTGCCTACTTGCACATGATGAAATAAGTAATGTGTACCAGCACCTCCTTCCAACAGCACAATCACCAATTCAATGATATTTCCATCAGGGGCAGAAGCTATGGAATAGCTCCTCCATCGCTTATTCTTCATCTCGTGAATAGGCAAATCAAGCGTTACAAACTGACCAGGCTTAAAACAAAATTCTTCTACCTCCGGGATCTGAATCCAGAACCGTCGGGTATTGGCTGTTTCTTGCTCGATGCGGGTAAATACCCCTGTTCTCCATGGCTCAGGCATAAATCAATGATATTGAAATCGTTTAATCATTCAACGCGGGCAAGATACAAAAAAACATTATCCCTCAAAATCCATCTACACGACGAATCCTTAGTGCAGGTATAGCTTTCAACCAGCTGCTGCTTGCTTTTCACATTTCTTGAACGAGTAAAATCCCTAACTTTGCAGCGCTTCGATGGATCCGCAAGACGTGTTGCGCAAGTTTACTGATGATTCCCGCCTTCAATCGCTGGCGGATAAGCTCCTTGCGCCTCATCCAGAATGGATTTCGATTACGGGCCTTGCTGGTGCTGCAAATGCCTTCATCGCAGCCGCTATTTGGAAGCTTAGCCCCTTTAACCATGTTTTTGTATTGAACGACAAAGAAGAGGCAGCTTATTTTCACAATGATCTCGAACAGCTTTCGCATGCCTTAGATGTATTTTTCTTCCCAGATTCATTTAAGTCGCCACGTCGTTTCGACCATGTTCAGAAAAGCCATATCATGCTTCGCACTGAAGCCTTGATACACTTTTCGGAAACGATAGCCCGCAAAAAAATCCTGGTAACTTATCCTGAAGCCTTATTGGAAAAAGTAGCTCCTCCACAACAATATACTCAACAAGCCCTGCCCCTGCAAATAGGCGAACAATTGCACATCGAGTCGTTAGTCGAAAAATTGGTGGCACTAGGGTTTGAACGTACCGACTTTGTATATGAGCCCGGGCAAATAGCCGTTCGAGGGGGAATCGTGGATATTTATTCATTTGGCAATGATAAACCTTATCGAATTGAATTAGCAGGCAATGAAATTGAATCGATTCGCATATTCAACCCCGAAACCCAACTCAGCGAACGCAAAATCAAACAGGTAACCCTTTTGCCCAACTTAGAAAACCCCCAAATTACCCGCAACCGCATTAGCCTTGCAGAATTCTTACCAACCAATACCGTGTGGTGGATCGAAGATCTCTCTTTTTTGCAAGAATCTTTACAACAAATAGACCAACATATACAACAAACACTCAATAAACCTTTGCAAGCAATTATCGAAGAAGAGTCGGGAAAAACACTCTTGTTTCAAAGAGAAGATTTCTGCACGGCCAATACTTGGATGCAACAATTGAATAAACATTTTCTCATTGAGTTCGGTAAACAGCATCCACATCCGCAATCAACTACTCATTTTGCATTTCACTTCGATGTACAACCTAGCTTCAACCGACAGTTTGAGCTACTCATCGATAATCTCAAGAAATTTGACCAACAACAATATGCTTTGTTCCTTGCTGCTGAGAATCCACGACAGATTCAGCGATTGCAAGCCATTTTCGACGATTTACAAGCAGGCATTACCTTAACTCCCTTACCTATTGGCTTAAGCAAAGGCTTTGTAGATCATGATCATCGGCTGCTGTGCTATACCGATCATCAAATCTTTGAACGTTACCATAAATACCATATTAAACAGGCTTATAGCAAAAACAAAGCTCTTACCTTAAAAGCCCTCCAAGAGTTGCAGCCAGGCGATTATGTAGTGCATATTGATCATGGCATAGGCATCTTTAGTGGCCTACAAAAAATTAATGTGAATGGACATGTACAAGAGGCTGTGCGCATTCTTTATAAAGACAAGGATATTCTTTATGTTAATATCAATTCGCTTCATAAGATTAGCAAGTATGTGGGCAAGGAAGGATCCACCCCACATGTTCATAAGCTTGGCAGCGATACTTGGCAAAAACTAAAAGAAAAAACAAAATCGAAGGTCAAAGACATTGCTGCTGATCTGATCAGGCTATATGCAGCAAGAAAAGCTAAAAAAGGATTTGCCCATTCTCCCGATACCTATTTGCAACACGAGCTGGAAGCATCATTCATGTACGAAGATACGCCCGATCAAAGCAAAGCCACTGAAGATGTAAAACGCGATATGGAAGCGCCCGAGCCTATGGACCGCCTCATCTGTGGCGATGTGGGTTTTGGAAAAACAGAAATCGCTATCCGTGCAGCATTTAAAACTGTGGTAGATGGCAAGCAGGCCGCCGTATTGGTACCTACTACTATTCTGGCTTACCAGCATTATAAGACTTTTTCTGAACGACTACAAGCTCTCCCTTGCACGGTCGATTATTTAAACCGTTTTAAATCGGCTAAAGAAAAAAAAGAAACCCTGCAAAAATTACGTGAAGGAAAAATCGACATCATTATTGGCACACATGCTTTGCTCGGAAAAGAAGTACAATTCAAAGATTTGGGATTGCTTATCATTGATGAAGAACAAAAATTTGGTGTAGCTGCTAAGGAAAAATTAAAACAACTCAAAACAGAAGTAGATACACTTACGATGACGGCCACACCTATACCGCGCACCTTACAGTTTTCATTGATGGGCGCACGCGATTTGTCGATCATCAATACTCCTCCACCTAATAGGCAACCCATCGAAACGCAAATCTGTACGTTTGATGAACACATGATCCGCGAAGCGATTTATTACGAAGTTGAACGTGGTGGCCAGGTATTTTTTATACATAACCGTGTACAAAACATAGCCGAAATCAAAACCCTTATTCAATCGCTCTGCCCCGATCTATCGATTGCTATTGCGCATGGAAAAATGGAAGGCCATCAACTCGAGCAGGTGATTCTCGATTTCATGAATCGCAAATATGATGTGCTGGTATGTACCAATATCGTAGAAAGTGGATTGGATATGCCCAATGTAAACACGATTATCATCAACAACGCACATCAATTTGGCTTAAGCGATTTACATCAACTGCGCGGTAGAGTGGGCCGTAGCAATAAAAAGGCATTCTGCTACCTCATTGCTCCTCCTTTAAGTTCACTTCCTGGCGATAGTCGTAAACGCCTACAGGCACTCGAGCAATTTACCGATTTAGGTAGTGGCTTTCAAATTGCTATGCGCGATCTCGACATTCGCGGAGCTGGTAATCTGCTTGGGGCCGAACAAAGCGGGTTTATGGCCGAAATGGGATTGGATATGTATCAAAAAATCCTCGACGAGGCCGTTCGAGAATTAAAACAAAATGAATTCCGCGACCTGTTTAAAGAACAAATTGAACGCGAAGCTGATTATGTGAGCGACTGCACCATCGATACCGATTTAGAAATCCTCATTCCAGATGATTATGTAGAAAATATTGCCGAACGATTGAGCTTGTATCAACAGCTCAATGAGATTGAAACCGAAGATAAGCTGCAAGCTTTTGCACAAGAGCTGGAAGATCGCTTTGGGCCCTTACCTCCACAAGTCAATGATTTGCTCACGGCTATGCGCTGCCGCCGGATGGCCGTTAAAGCAGGGTTTGAAAAAATTATATTGAAAGAAGGTAAGCTTAGATGTTATTTCAATAGCAATCCCGATTCTCCTTATTTTGAGTCGGCTACTTTTCAACGTATTTTAGAATTTGTCCAACAAGAAATTCACCATGGCCGACTCCGTCAAGTGGGTAAAAACTTCATGCTGATAGTCGATCAAATACCCAATATACAAACCCTGGAATCCTTATTGAAAAAAATCATGCAGTATATTCAACCCGTTGAGCACAAGCCACAATCGCTCACCACACATTAAGCCATTAACCGTGGAATAAAAACCAAACAAGCAATGACAACTGCTGTGATGGCCGTAATCAATACTGTTGCTGCGGCAAAGTCTTTTACATACTTGGCTTGTATGTTGTACTCAGGCGAAACCATATCGGTAAGTGCTTCTATAGCACTATTCAATGCTTCTGCAGCCCATACCATACCTATCGCTATCACTACCGCCAGCCAGCCACTCAAACCAATATGCAACCATATGCCAGCAACTATTGCCAAAATAGTGGCTACTAAATGAATGCGCGCATTATGCTCCTTAATCATGAGTCGATATATACCTGCAAAAGCGTATCTAAAGCTTTGCAGGCGAGCCTTCCAGGAGAATCGTGAAACAGAATTTTTCATATCAAGCATCTTTATAGACTAAACTAACGATAATATGACCATGCACCTATAAAAATGCGTTAAATTGCAAAATTGATTGCCAACCTATGCCTAAAAACCTATTGTGTTGGTGCCTGGTATTATGTTTCTGGAAACTATCTCCAGCACAATCTATCATCATTTCTGGAATCGTGCGCGATGCGCATACAGGCGAAGCACTTCCCTTTGCGGGCGTACAATTTAAGGGCACAGATGTGGGTATGGTGGCCGATCAAAACGGTCAATTTAAATTTACCTTGAATCAACTCCCTGCAGATTCTTTGATGGCAAGCGTGTTAGGCTACAAACGCCTGGTATTACCCGTAAAACAACATATCGACTCTCAATATATTTCCTTTCAGCTAGAACGCTCGGGCTATACCATCAATGAAGTAGTCGTACATGCAGGCGTAAACCCTGCACTCATTATCTTAAGAAAAATCATTCAACGAAAACCTTATAACAATATGGATCGATTTGAAAGTTATAAAGAAAAAGTATACAACAAGCTTGAATTTGATATTAATAAAATTGATAAAAACAAATTTCTGCATTCGAAATTGTTTCAACCTTTTCAGTTTGTGCTCAATAATGTAGATACTTCCGAAACTGGAGATATTTATCTGCCCATCTTGTTTACCGAAACTATTTCAGATTTTTATTTTCAACGCAATCCCCACCGCACCAAAGAAATCATTATTGCCAGTAAAACATCTGGTATTAAAAACAAAAGCATCACGCGCTATCTGGGCACTATGTATCAAAACCTAAATGTATACGACAATTTTATTCCTGTATTCGACAAAGAATTTGTAAGTCCTATTGCCAACTTTGCCACCCTGTATTACGATTATCAGCTCGTAGATACCCAATACATTGATGGAAGACGTTGCTTTCATATCACTTTTATTCCCAAGCGTAAAAATGAAAATGTATTCACGGGTGATTTCTGGGTAAACGATACCACCTTTGCTATTCAAAAAATGAATCTGGAAGTAAGCCAAAATGCTAACCTGAACTTCGTTTCGCGAGTGAGTCTAGTACAAGAATATAAACCACTCAATGATTCAATGTGGTTCATCGCAAAAGATAAATTTATTGCCGATTTTTATACCCCCGTTGCCAACAAACTCACTTTTATAGGAAGAAAAACAACGCTTTATGAGCCACTGGCAATCAATGATACTGCAGCCACTAACATATTTAACAATCCATCGTTTAAAGACAACATCGTAGTATTACCACAGGCTCGCGAACGCACAGATAGCTTTTGGAATACCCATCGATTTGAGCCATTAGCCCGACAAGAAAAAGGGGTATACGAAATGGTAGATTCGTTACAACACAATCCCACTTTTCAACGCTATTCACGTACAGTTCAATTTCTGGTAACAGGTGTTAAAGAAGTAGGGCCGTTAGAATTTGGCCCTTACTATTACGAATTATCGGCTAATCATTTGGAAAACATTAGGCTCCGACTCGATGTGGGCACTAATACACAATTTAGCAAAAATATTTATCTCAATAACTACCTGGCTTATGGTTTTAAAGATCACGCGTTTAAAGGACATGCTTCTGCTCTATGGATTTTGCACCGTAGGCCTCGTATGTATCTATATGCATCGTATACACATGACCTCGACAATGGAGCTATTTATTACGACCAAATAAGTACAGATAATATTTTTACACTGGCGGTATATAAACCCGGTGTTACGCAAAAATTCGTGATGGTCGATGAAAAAAGATTTGAATTTTATAAAGAAGGGTATAGCGGTTTTTCTCAGCACATTAGTTTTGTGAATCAACAATTCACTCCTTATGCACCACTCCCCACTAAAGATGATTTTGTTATTGATGGCAAAACAGGCAACACACTGGCCAATTCAGAAGTTTCCCTCGAATTACGCTATGCTTATCAAGAAAAATTTCTTGAAGGAAATTACTATCGTATTAGCTTAGGAAGCGATTATCCAATTGTAGATGTGAAATTTACTCTAGGCCTAAAGGGATTACTCAATAGCCAATACAATTTTCAGAAAGTCACTGCCAGCATATCAGATTATATGAGCATAGCCCCTTTTGGGCATTTGTATTACAACTTCTTTGGTGGTAAAATTTATGGCACGCTACCCTTTGTATTGCTCCAAGTACCACCGGGAAATAATTTATATTACTATGATAAATATGCCTTCAATATGATGCAACGGTATGAATTTCTCTGCGATGAATATGCTGGTTTCATGATCGAGCACGATATAGGTGGAGGTATTTTTACTTATATTCCTTTGTTGCATTGGCTTAAACTTCGGCAATTCTGGACGGCTAAGGCCATCATTGGCAATCTATCTGCTCCCAATCAACAATTAAATCTTCAAGGATCCAGCCCCTTTAAAACCTTACAAGGCCATCCTTATCTAGAACTGGGAACAGGTATTGAAAATATCCTCCATTTTTTCCGAATTGATTTTGTATGGCGGGTAACGCCGAAGATTCCATCTACAGAAGCTTATCATCAAAACTTCGGCATCTTTGGCAGTGTACAATTAGACTTCTGATCGCTTTCTTGTTTCATCAACAGCTTCACGAATCACCGCACAAGCTTCTCTAATTTGCTCCTCAGTTATGATATAAGGAGGTACAATACGCATACATGCTGGGGCAAACAAATACCAATCGGTGAGCACGCCACGTTCACGGCATCGGCGAATGATTTGCTGATTGAGCGCGGGCGATTCAAACTCAATACCGATCATTAATCCACGAGCACGTATGGCACGACAAGAAAGAGATCGCAACTCTTGTTGAAATACAGCCGCTTTGGCCAATACTTGCTTCCATAATTGTTCTTCCAACAACACTTCAAAAGCAGCCATGCCAGCAGCACAACACAAAGGATGCCCACCAAAAGTGGTGATATGCCCCAACACCGGATGATGCGTAAGTACTTGCATGAGAGTAGCTGATGCAATAAAAGCTCCTAACGGTAAACCGCCACCTAATGCTTTGCCCAACACCAAAATATCGGGCACAATGTCAAATTGTTCAAAAGCCCAAAGCGTTCCATTCCGCCCGAATCCACATTGTACTTCATCTAAAATCAACAATGCTCCAACTTCTCGGCAACGCTGAGCTACAGCCTGTATCCAACGTACATCTGGAACCACCACGCCAGCTTCGGCCTGAATAGTTTCCATAACCACACATGCCGTACGTTCATCAATGGCTTCCAGCACCTCATCTGCATTGTATGGGAAACGATATATACCCGGCAATAAAGGCCTATAGGCTTGGCGCCAGTACTCATCACCCATTAAACTCAGTGCTCCTTGTGTGGAACCATGATAACTTCGATGAAAAGCAATTACATGCGGCCTGCCAGTATAGCGCTTGGCCAATTTCACTGCACCTTCTATGGCTTCTGCTCCAGAATTGGTAAAATATACTTGCTGCAATGATTCTGGTAAATGCTTGGTGAGCAATTGGGCATATTGCACTTGTGGCGACTGAATAAGTTCGCCATAAACCATAACATGTAAATAGCGGTGTAATTGATCTTCAATGGCCTGTAATACCCGTGGATGACGATGCCCAATATAACACACACTGATCCCTCCAATTAAATCCAAATACTTTTTGCCATCAGCACCCCAAATATATGCCCCTTCTGCCTTTGCTACTTCCCAGCCCATAGGCTCATCGGAAGTCTGCGCTAAATGCCGAAAAAATAACTCACGAAGATTCATAAGGCAGGTTGTATTTTTGCAAAGGTATCATGGTTTGGTTGAGTATACGAAAACAGCTAAGTTCTATTCCTATTAATTATTTAATTTACGATTATGCCTATCATTTTAGCCGTAAAAGATCGTTATCCAGAAATTGGGGAAAATTGTTTCATTGCGCCCAATGCCACAATTGTGGGTGATGTGGTCATTAAAAACGATTGCAGCATCTGGTTTAATGCCGTAATCCGTGCCGATGTCAACAGCATACGTATTGGTAATCGAGTAAATATTCAAGATGGAGCTATTATCCATTGTACTTATCAAAAAACTTGCACCATCATAGGCGATCATGTCACTATCGGACATCGTGCTATTCTTCATGGCTGTACAGTAGATGACAATGTACTTATTGGCATGGGCGCTATTGTGATGGATAAAGCACATATTCATTCCAACGTCATCATTGCTGCAGGCGCTGTAGTACTACAAGGAACTGAGGTGGAAAGCGGTTGTATTTATGCAGGTGTACCTGCTAGAAAAGTGAAAGAAGTACCTATTGAAGAAGTGAATCGGGAAATTGAACGAATCGCTAACAACTATATTTTTTACTCGGGCTGGTATGAGGAAAACAAATAATGGCTTCTTCAATGTATTTATCACATTGATATTCAGCTGTATTTGTTGCTTTGCCATAGGTTGTGCCCGCAAATCAGTTCCAGCCGTTGGAGCTGAAAAGCTTGTTAGCAATCCTAATATCAAATCACACCAGAAAAAACTACAAATCTTCCCCCCAAGCATCCGCAAAAATTGGTAATTTGCTCTGCTATGGTTTATACATCACTCTTGTTGAAGGGTTTCTAAAATATTCAGGTAATTTTTATATCGCCAAATATGAATTTTCCCTTCTTCCACAGCTGCTTTTACTGCACATCCAGGCTCATTAACATGTAAGCAATTGTTGAACATGCAACTGGTAAGATATTTTTGCATATCTAAGAAATAATGACTGAGCTCTTCTGGAGCAATATCTATCAGCCCAAATTCACGAATGCCAGGAGTATCAATGATGCGCCCACCAAAAGGCAGTTCAAACATCTCTGCAAATGTAGTGGTATGCATACCTTTTTCCGACCATCGGCTCACGGGTTGCGTGCGTAATGATAATCCTGGAATCAATAAATTGATGAGCGACGACTTGCCTACTCCTGAATGCCCTGCAATTAATGTGGTTTGATCTTGCAATTTCGGCTGCAATTCAGCGATACCTATTCCTTCTTTCACCGAAATCCATTCCACCAGATAACCCATCTCTTCATACAATGCCGTCCACTCGTCTGCGAGAGCCTGTTCTTCTTCTCCCCACAAATCCATTTTGTTGATCAAAATAGTTGTGGGGATATGATAAGCAGCTGTAGTTACTAAGAAACGATCTATGAATCCCGTTGAGGTACGGGGTTGAGTAAGCGTAGCCATGAGCCAGGCTTGATCGAGATTAGCCGCCAAAATATGTTTTTGTCCACGTCGGTGCGGAGAGCTCCTAATGATATAATTTTTTCGAGGCAAGATTTCCGTGATCAACACATCACCAGTTTGGGGGTCTTGTTCTACCATTACCTCATCACCCACTGCTACAGGATTTGTAGAAGAAATATCTTCATCAATTTTGAGTTTACCTTTTATACGACAAGTAATCCATTGCCCATCGGCAGTGCGGGCCTGATACCAGCTCCCAGTAGATTTGTAAATAATAGCTTTCAAGAAAATTTTTGGGAGTAAAGATAAATAGATCGTTATTAAGGTAGGCTTTTTAAAACGGTATATCGTAATATCATTTCTAAGAAAAGGAGAACTGCGGCTGCTATAGCCAATGGAAAAAATACATCTGCATATTGTGTATACGACGATACTTGGATTTTAGTTTTTTCCATTTGGTCAATTTGGTTGTATATACGGCGAAGTGAAGTGTTGCCTGTTGCGCGGAAATATTCGCCGCCTGTTTCACTAGCAATCTTTTTCAACAAGGCCTCATCAATTTGCACGGGCATATCCTGGAGCTGAGTACCTCCTCCAGGCAAAGGCACAGGATATGGTGCCACGCCTCGTGTACCTACACCAATAGTATAGACGCGTATGTGAAACGTGCGGGCAATCTGTAGCGCTGTCAGTGGATCGATAAGGCCCATGTTATTCACCCCATCTGTCAATAAAATAATCACCTTACTTTTCCCGGGGATTTCACGCAACCTTTCTACTGCTGTCGCCAGCCCATCACCAATAGCCGTACCATCGGGCAATAATCCACTATGTACTTTTTCTAATTGTTGAATCAAAAATTGATGATCAATGGTGAGCGGGCATTGTGTGAAAGCTTGGCCAGCAAAAATGACTAATCCGATGCGGTCGTTGGGGCGATGTTCAATAAAATTACGGGCAACGGCTTTAGCAGCCTCAATACGGTTGGGATGGAAATCTTGGGCCAACATGCTTCCAGAAATATCCAAACTAATCACGATATCAATTCCCTCGCTGTTGATATTTTGCAAAACATCGGTAGCCTGTGGCCGAGCCAGAGCTACCACCAGTAACAGGTATACAAGCATACGCAATATCCACAATAGTCTACGCCATTTTACTTTCCAGGATACGGGAAGCCGTTTGAGCCCACTGGTAGCGGGCACCTGCATATATACCTGCTGTTGCCGCTGGCGGCGTATATACAGATATATCCACAATGGCAATAATGCCAGCAGTACCAGCCACCAAGGATCGGCAAAAACAATATGTGTATGAAACCATTCCATGCATTATTGAGTTTCGGCTTGCGCCTTCTGGTGCGCTACCTGTTGCTGCGCTTCTTGCGCCCGATGAGTAGTTTCCACAATATGTATGGCTTTGTGCAAACAATCTTCTGCAATAACCTCAGCCGAGAGCCATTTGGCAAATTTCACCTGATCAGCTTCCTGCAAAATAATTTTCCACTCGTTGAGCGTGGATTGCAAAATAGCATCCTGCTGTATGCTCTGCAGCAGTTCTGCTGAGGTCATTTCCATAGCTGGAATCTGAAAAGCTCGCTCAATATATCTGCGCAACACATCGGTGAGCTGGGTAAAATACATTTTCATCTCCACATGCATCCAGCTTTGGGTTTCCAACATCTGCTTTAACAATTGCATAGCTTCTTCATAAGGTGGTTGCGCTGGTTGCTGAATGGTTGCTAGCTGAGCTTTTTTGCGCCGATGCCGCCAAATGTAGCTGGCAACGATAATCAACAAGGCCAACAACAGCAAGGCCACGATATAGGGCAGAAAATCTTTCCAGGTGAGCTTCACAGGCCAAATCTTATGGATAGGCCGAAAAGGTTGAGTAGTATCTACGGGCACCGTGTGTACCGTAATCCACAATGAGTCGGTCTGCAAAATAAGATGAACTGTATCGATAGGGTTGGCTGAAGTGAACACCACCGGAAATGCAGGTATGACCCAGCGCCCAGAATCGAAAGAGGTTAAGGTGAATACCTGTTGAAAATGTTTTTCTCCATTTACCAACAGGGTATCGCCAGGATGGCGACGCACCACTTCTACATGGTTAAATGAATCAGGTAAAGCATAACCCTGTAACCGATATGCAGGAGAAAGGGTAATATCGAGATACACATGAAATTGCTCTCCGATCAAAATACTTGATGAATCGGCATATACTTTAATCTGTGGTTGTTGAGCAAATACTACTCCCTGCCTCAACAACATGAAGCCAAGTGCGCCTAACCACAACTTACGCCACAACAAGTTATATACGTTTGACAAAAAAACCTTGTAAAATACGAACATAATCTTCATCCGTGCGAATACTCATTAAAGATGCACCACTTCTCGTAAATGCATTCCGACAATATTGGACATGTTGTTGAAATTGTTCGGTGTATTTTTTTCTCACCTGTTGGTCATGCGTATCAAGCCAGAGTGTTTCTCCAGTTTCTGCGTCTATCACCTTTACCAAGCCCACATCGGGCAATTCTTTTTCATGCGGATCATATACATGAATGCCAATGAGATCATGCCTACGAGAAACGATTTGCAGGGCATCTTCATAAGAAGTGGTCAAAAAATCAGATAGCAAAAACACGATTGATCTTTTTTTGACTGCATTGTTGAAAAAACGAAGTACAGATGCAATATCTGTTCCTTTCCGAGTGGCTTCTAAAGAAAGTAAATCTCGAATGATTAATAAGGCATGCGAGCGACCTTTTTTGGGTGGAATATATTTTTCTACGCCTTTACTAAAAAATATAACCCCCACCTTATCTTGATTCTGAATGGCTGAAAAAGAAAGCACAGCACAGATTTCAGTTATCAGGTCGCGCTTGGTTTGATGAACAGTTCCAAACAAAGCACTCTGACTAATATCTACAAGTAGCATCACTGTAAGCTCGCGTTCTTCTTCAAAAACTTTCACATATGGGTGAGAAAAACGCGCTGTCACATTCCAATCAATGGTACGCACATCATCGCCATAGGTATATTCCCGCACTTCACTAAAGCTCATCCCCCTGCCTTTAAAGGCACTATGATATTCCCCTGAAAAAATATGATTCGTTAATCCTTTGGTTTTGATTTCAATTTTACGAACTTTCTTCAGCAATTCATTGGTATCCATGAGAAACACATTCGGTGGTCATCAAACAGATGATATTAAGGCACTTCCACTACATTGAGGATTTCACTGATGATGTTTTCGGTGGTGATATTTTCTGCTTCAGCCTCATAAGTTAAACCAATTCGATGCCTTAATACATCATAACACACACTACGTACATCTTCTGGGATTACATAACCCCTGCGTTTAATAAAGGCATACGCTTTAGCAGCGAGCGCCAGATTGATACTGGCCCTAGGTGAAGCAGCATAGGCAATAAGAGGAGATAATTTAGCGAGTTTATATTCACTGGGCTGACGAGTGGCAAATACAATATCTATGATGTATTTTTCAATCTTTTCATCCATATACACAGTTCGCACTAAATTACGTGCTTGCAAAATATCGTGTGGTTGTACCACTGGTTGCACTGTAGGGAGACCGTCGGGTTGAATGTTTTGACGAATGATCTTAATCTCGTCTTCTTTACTAGGATAACCAATGACTACTTTTAACATAAAACGATCGACCTGTGCTTCTGGAAGCGGGTAAGTACCTTCTTGTTCAATTGGATTTTGCGTAGCCAACACCAAAAAAGGCTCTTCTAACTGAAATGTTTGATCGCCAATAGTAACTTGTTTTTCTTGCATGGCTTCCAGCAAAGCACTTTGAACCTTTGCGGGAGCACGGTTAATTTCATCGGCCAGTACAAAATTGGCAAATATGGGCCCTTTTCGTACGATAAAGTTATTTTGTTGCTGATTATATATCATTGTACCAATCACATCGGCGGGCAACAAATCGGGTGTAAATTGAATGCGACTAAAATGTGCACGAATGCAAGCAGCAAGGGATTTGATAGCCAGCGTTTTCGCTAAGCCAGGCACACCTTCTAGCAATACATGCCCTTGTGAGAGTAAGGCCACCATCAAGCGTTCGAGCATATACTTTTGCCCCACGATTACCTTACTCATTTCTAGATTCAATAAATCTACAAATGCACTGGCTTGATGAATTTGTTCATTCAATGAGCGAATATCTGCTGTGGCTTGTTCCATGACATACTGTTGAATGGTTGCTAAAATAATAATAAGTTTGCAATAACGACGGGCACAAGCATAGAGGCTGTTAAATGAGTGTTAAATAAATCATCTTTTATATGCTACAAAGCTACAGTAGCTTGTTGGTCATAAAAAGTTAAAACTTATCTCACCATGACTTGCATTTCAGAAAAATGGCATATACTAGAAAACATATTTACCAAAAGGTTAGGCCGCAAGCCCAACTTAGAAGGTATACTCATGCTCATTGGTCTTCAAGAGATAGGATCTTCACAAAAATCATTTTCTAAAGAGGAAAAACAAGATTTGATACACATAGGCACTTGTACGGTGCTTGCCCAGCAAGGATTTTACCGATTCGAAAAAAAAGATGCAGATGGCTGGCCTTATTTTCAACAACTCAAACCACTACCCCAATTGGATGCAGAAGAACAAGAAGAGTGGTTAAAATCTTTAATTCTAGATTATTTTGCTGAATTAATCATAGATAATATGAAAAAAAACTGATTTTTGCAGTTACAACGAATCCTGTATTTTTACTTCCATATTTTATATTCGACGCTATATGCAATTCCCAGAACATCTTCGATACACGCAAGAACATGAATGGATCGCCGTTGAAGGCGACATGGCAACCGTTGGAATCACCGATTTTGCCCAACGAGAATTGGGAGATATTGTATATGTAGATATCCCTACCGCTGGTAAGGAATTAGATGCACATGCTAGTTTTGGAACTGTTGAAGCCGTTAAAACAGTATCTGATCTTTACATGCCTGTAAAAGGTACTATTCTGGAAATAAATCCCCGATTAAACGAATCGCCCGAATTAGTGAATCAAGATCCTTATGGCGAAGGATGGATGATTAAAATTAAAATAAGCGATCCTGAACAACTAAAACAACTACTAAATGCACAGCAATACCAACAACTCGTAGGAGCTTAAGCAAAATCGATTGACATTTTATTTATCGATGAAGCACTGGAAATATTATCTACCAGCATGGTTGTGGACTTGTGTAATCTTGCTGTTGACTTTATTGCCCAGCCAAGCATTGCCTGAAAACACTGTCTTGAACCATATTCCACAGTTCGACAAGTTAGTGCATGCATGCTTTTTTGGCATGTTTGTTTTATTATGGAGCGCCGCTAATTTTTTACGATATGGATCAGCTTATCGACATAAGGTATTTATGCTCATACTCATTGGCATCATACTCGGCGTATTGATTGAGTTTCTTCAAAAAGATGTTTCTTTTATACATCGTGATTTTGAAATTGGAGATATGATAGCCGATGCTATTGGAGCATGCTTGGGCGGCTGGTTGAGCATATATCATTTGCCACGCTGGATTCAGTCTATACTCCATTGAACTCTCTGCATAAGTGACTTTGGTTACGAAGCCCAAATGAGATTTGTGCTAATTTTGCCCACCCTTTTCTGAGGTAAACCTTTTACGAGTCATGACACTACTTACCTTTACACTAATTATCTTATTAGGAGCCTGGCTAGCCGGATTATTGGGCTCACTCACAGGTCTTGGAGGAGGCGTAGTTATCATTCCTTTACTTACCATTGGTTTTGGTATTGATATTCGCTATGCAATTGGTACTTCATTGGTTGCAGTGATTGCTACTTCTTCAGGCGCTGCAGCAGCTTATGTGAAAGAAGGATTTACTAACATTCGCATAGGAATGTTTTTAGAAGTAGCTACCACATCGGGCGCCGTTTTGGGCGCTGTATTGGCTACTTATCTTCCTACACAATTTATTGCCATACTTGCAGGAATCGTTATTCTGTATTCTGCCCTCATTTCATTAAAGAAAAAACAGGATCATTTAGACATGGATCAATCGAGCAAATTAGCTCGGTGGCTCAAATTAAATGGCACATATCCCGATCAAAAAGGAAATAAAATCACATATGCTGTTCATCATGTGGCAGGTGGATATGGAATGATGATGTTTGCCGGTATGATCTCGGGCTTGCTTGGATTGGGATCGGGATCCTTGAAAGTGGTTGCCATGGACAATATCATGCATATCCCATTTAAGGTTTCTACAACCACCAGCAATTTTATGATTGGCGTTACGGCTGCAGCCAGTGCAACTGTGTATCTTTCCCGAGGATATATTGATCCGATTCTTTCCATGCCAGTAGTAGTGGGGGTTTTATTGGGATCCATGATAGGTGCACGCATTTTGATGAAAAGCTCTACTTCCTGGCTCAGGATCTTATTTATCGTGGTAATTGCTATACTCGGAATAGAAATGATTTATAACGGCATTTTACATAAGATTTAACTATGGATAAGAAACGCTTAAGTGATGAACAAATTGAAATTTTCCTGAGCCATCTCCTTCGATTTGGTGTTACACTTTCGGCTACTGTAGTAGCAATAAGTGGTATCATTTATTTAATCTTGCACGGGCACGAAACCCCACATTTCCATCGGTTTCATGGTGAAAAAAACGACCTAACCAGCATTCCAAATATTGTACACGCCATGTTACAGGGTAATGTGAAAGCAATGATTCAATTTGGCATCATATTGCTGATTATTACGCCAATTGCTCGAGTGTTTTTTTCGATTATTGGATTTATCATGGAGAAGGACCTATTATATATTGTGTTGACCATCATTGTACTCAGCATTCTCATGATAGGGATTTTTTCTGGGCTTGGGGGATAAAAAGAAATCCCCGGACTATACTCCGGGGATGATGATGGATTGTTGCCTATAAAAACCACCATGTATCCTATTACATACCAAGGTAAAAAAATTATTTCAAAGTACCTTGCTCAGCTTGTTGTTTCATTTTTTCATTAGCGGTAAGCACAAACTCCACTCTTCTATTGGCTGCACGATGTTCAGGCGTATCATTAGGATACTTCGGATCACTCATGCCCATACCCTTAGTAGTAATCCGAGCAGGATCGATTCCCAACTGAACGAGATAATCGGCTACTGCATTAGCTCTTCGTTGAGAAAGCTTCAAGTTGTAACTAGCTGTACCAATACTATCCGTATGTCCAATAATCAATACATTTTCATCGGGATACTTCACTAAGATGCGATACAAATCTTGTATGGTATTTTTTGCATCTTGGGTTAAATCATATCGATCAAATCCAAACAATACATTTGCATTAAAGGTAACCACCAGTCCTTCACCCACTCTTTCTACTTGGGCGTTGGGTACAGTTTGTTCGATTTCTTTCTTCTGTTCATCCATTTTTTTACCAATCAAGGCCCCAGCCGTACCACCTACAGCCGCTCCAATCACTGCTCCCAGAGCAGTATTGCCAGCGGCTTTACCAATGATGGCTCCACTGGCCGCCCCTGCGCCAACCCCAATAGCTGCACCTTTTTCAGTATTGTTCATCTTTTTGGTAATACCACATCCCCCCGCTAAAACGGCTATTGCCAAAGCACCGGCTATCCAAGTGGAGTGGGGTTGTTTACGTGTTAATTTATGTTTCATGTTTTTCATTTTATCAAACTGATTTTCAAAATCCTTGCCAATTCTTTTTCACACTTGAACATTCGACTTCAGTTTTTCTGCGTTTTCAGCGAATTGCAAAGCATCGATCATCTGCTGAATATCGCCATCCATAAAGCTATCAAGGGTATAAATGGTCATCCCAATGCGATGATCGGTGACCCGACCTTGTGGAAAATTATAGGTCCGAATTTTAGCCGATCGATCGCCTGTAGAGACCAAACTTTTCCGCTGGCGAGAAATGGCTTCTTCTTGCTTGCGTACGGCTTCTTCATAGAGCTTGGTGCGTAACATCATCATGGCTTTTTCTCGATTGGCAAATTGGGTACGCTCTGTCTGGCATTCTACCACAATGCCAGTAGGAATATGGGTAAGCCGTACTTTAGTCTCTACCTTATTCACATTTTGGCCGCCAGCGCCACCGCTGCGTGCCGTTTCCATTTTAATATCGTTTTCATGGATCACAACATCCACTTCTTCGGCTTCGGGTAATACCGCTACTGTGGCTGCAGAAGTATGAATCCGTCCCTGTGATTCTGTGGCAGGTACCCGTTGCACCCGATGAACGCCCGATTCAAACTTCAGCGTGCCATATACATCTTCTCCTTCTATGCTCACCACGACTTCTTTGTAACCGCCCATAGTACCGGGGTTTTCACTGAGGATCTGGGTTTTCCAGCCTCGTTTTTCGGCATAACGCAAATACATGCGCAACAAGTCGCCCGCAAACAAGCTGGCTTCATCACCTCCAGTGCCTGCTCGTATCTCCAAAATTGCATTTCGCTCATCTTGTGGATCTTTGGGAACGAGCAATTGTCGAATATGAAATTCCATTTCTTCTCGCTGCTGTTCGAGCTGCTCCAACTCACGACGAGCCATTGTACGCATTTCTTCATCACCCGATTCCAATACTTCTTTACGAAACTGAATATCGTCGAGCAAATGGCTGTATGCCTCGTATGCCGCTACGATTTTTTCCAACTGGCGATATTCTTTACTGAGTTGGCTAAACCGTTTTTGATCTGCCACAATTTCTGGATTGCTCAGCGCCACTCGCAAATCTTCAAAACGAGCTTTTAGCCCTTCTAATTGTTGTTGTATGTTTTGCATAACTCAATACCAGCAAAATTAACATAGTTTCGTACACTTCATTCATCATCAATAGCAAACTCAGTGATCGTTTATGAACACTCAGCTGTTAACTGCCGATGAAATATTCGATGGCCAACGGTGCTTGTCACATGCCGTGATAGCTATAGACGATACTGGAACTATCCAGCAGCTCATTACCCAACCCGATAGAGCAACTCGTCGTCGAGCTATTTATTACCCTGGGCTACTTTGTCCAGGTTTTGTAAATGCACATTGCCATACTGAGTTATCCTATTTAAAAGGTCTCATTCCCAGGGGCACTGGCCTCGTAGAATTTATTTTACAACTCATGCACCTACGCCAGCAATCATTTTTCACAGAGGGTATCAAACAACAAGCCATTATTGAGGCCGATCAGCAAATGCAACATGAAGGTATCGTAGCCGTAGGAGATATCGTGAATACTACAGATAGTTTGCCTATTAAAACCCAAACGAGCTTATATTACCACCATTTTGTAGAATGCATGGGAGTACCCGATCATCTAGCCTACTTAAGATGGCAGCAAGCGCAAGCTTTGGCTCAAATCTTTCTGCACGAAACCCATTTTCCAGCCAGTCTCACTCCTCATGCCCCTTACTCAGTTTCTGATGCCCTATTGGCCAAGATCAATGATATGCATCAGCCATTGCTGTCAATACACAACCAAGAGTCGGCCGCCGAAAACGAATGGTTTCTCTCGGGTACGGGGCACATGCAACATTTATTTGATTCACTCAAATTACCCGAACATACTGGAAAAGCTTCAGGACTCACTAGCCTGCAATACGTGCTGCCCAAAATCGATACCCATAGCCAACTCATCTTGGTACACAACACCTTTATCACAGAAGCCGATATCGTACAAGCAGGCCAACGAGAAGCCCCTGTATACTGGTGTTTATGTCCCAAAGCCAATATGTACATCGAAAATCAACTTCCACCCTTGCCACTGTTGATGTCACATACCGATCGCATGGTAATTGGAACAGATAGCCTTGCTTCCAACGATACCCTTTCTATCGTAGAAGAGCTCAAATGCTTGCAAAAACATTTTTCTTTTC
Organism: Thermoflavifilum sp.; assembly: GCA_023511875.1. Taxonomy (GTDB): domain Bacteria; phylum Bacteroidota; class Bacteroidia; order Chitinophagales; family Chitinophagaceae; genus Thermoflavifilum. Next base: position 170,208 of record JAIMAQ010000002.1, on the reverse strand, counting down.
TTTCTTTGGAAACCCTATTGCGCTGGGCAACCTGGAATGGCGCTCATGCGCTACAACTAGCCAATCGATTGGGTAGTTTTCAACCCGGCAAACAACCTGGCGTGGTACAAATTTTCCCCATACAGGGAAAACAACTCCTTTCTTCTTCAACGGCTCAACGCATCTGCTAAGCAGAAAGGCCTATTTGGCAGGTGGTTGCAATAGCTGCGCTAGAGCTACTTCAATAGGTTGCTGAAAAGGAGGTGACAATGTACCTAGAGGAGTTTTGCCAACGAGAATTACGAAGCTGGGTACCGACTGAATATGATATTTCTTCGGTAGTTTATCGGCTCCTTGCAGCTGGGTATCGAGCCCATACATGGTGATCTGGTTGAGTGGATAACCAATTTGTATCATGGATTTATAAAAGGCTGGCAAGATCCGCATGGTTACCGTATCCCAGGTGCCCACAAAAGCAATTATCTGGAATAAATCTTTCTTTTCTCGAATTTCGGCCAATGCAGCTGCATTGGGTTGATAATGGTTGACACCCTGGTAAAACCAGGGAAAGGCCGGATCATTGGCCAACATCGATTCCGTGATGCTCCCCGTAAGTACCTTAACTTCCTGGTTGCTTGTGATGTGTTGTGCCCATGCAGTTGTGCCAGAAATACAAGCCAGAACAATCCAAAAAATCTGTTTCATATGTTTTCTTTCAATTGAATCAAAAATTGACGGATACGCTGCAACGACTGTACCAACTCAAAACGAGTACGGGTAATTTTTAAATCTTCTTTCAGCCGTTGTTTAGCCCCTTCTATGGTGTATTTTCTTTCCCGAATCAAATAATAAATCAAGCGTAAATGCTCGATATCTTCTGGCCTGAACAAGCGATCACCCTTGCGGTTTTTTTGAGGTTGAAGAATATCAAACTCTCGCTCCCAGAAACGAATTTGTGAAGGAGTAGTTTGAAACATTTCTGCTACCTCACTAATGGTATAATATTGCTTAGTAAGGGGTACTGCAGCAGGATCCTCGACAATCAAAGGAAGAGCGGCAAACTCGGATATAGGCTTCCTGCCCCGAGAGGAAGTCGAACGTTGTTGTTGCTCGGCAGAGGAAGAGCTATGCATAGAATACTTTCAGATTGTGTGTACCTGCAAGTTAATCCAAAGATTGATTATTTGCGGCTGCCATTCTCAAGATTCGTTCGTATTGCTGTGGTGTGATATCATTGTAGAAGAAATATACGGGATTTACTTTTACCCCGTTGCGAATTACTTCATAATGGCAATGTGGCCCTGTGGATTTACCTGTACTGCCTACATACCCGATGATCTGGCCGCGTTTCACTTGTTGCCCTTTTTTTACCAAAGCTTTTTCTAAATGAGCATAAAGTGTTTCATAACCAAAGCCGTGCTTAATGATCACGTGTACACCATATCCACTATCGTCCATGCCCGACCATTCTACTCTACCATCTCCTGTGCAATATACTGGTGTGCCTTCAGAAGCAGCGAAATCTATTCCAGGATGAAATTTCCGGGTTTTATAAATGGGATCAATTCGATATCCAAAACCTGAGGCGATGCGATTCACGTCTTGATCGGGAATGGGTTCTATGGCTGGAATAGAAGCTAGCAATCGTTGCTTAATCTTGACCAATGAATCTAATTCGGCGTAAGAACGATTCTGCACATGCACACGGTGTTCAATATCCTGTATCAACAAGCTGGCATTGTGAATGAGCTGTGCATTACTCAGTCCATCGAGCATGTCCATCTCGGTCATACGAGCCTGTTGCCGCGAACGTAAACTATCGGGAATGGGGTCGGCGGCAAATATGGCACGATAAATTTGGTTATCTCGAGTCTGTAACTCGTGTAATTGCGTCTCTAATTGATATAATCTACCCGTGAGTGTGTGATATTGATCTCGCATCATCGACAACTGTTGCCTCAACATCTTGTCGTGAGGAGTATCTAAAAATGGACTAGCAAGCAGAAAAATCAATATCGACGTAAACAATATCGCTAATATTATCCCTGCAAACCGCAATAACTTGAGCCACCAAGGCATAACCCACCTCTCATATTGCAGTGAGTGGATATCATAATAATACTTGACCTTCTTCATGATATGGTTTATTCAAAAATACTTTTATGTTGACCTCAAAAGCTGATGTCTTAGGGAGATACTCAAGAATCAAAGGGCTTTTGATATTTTTGCACCAGCTGAGATAAGATTTATGTACAGGCAACTATTGCCATTCGCAAAATAATCAATTATCCGAATTTTCACTATACCCATATGCCTTTAACAGCCCGCCAAATTCGCCAACAGTTTCTGGATTTCTTTCAACAAAAAGGACATGTGATTGTACCTTCTGCGCCCATCGTGGTGAAAAACGATCCCACACTCTTGTTTACCAATGCCGGGATGAACCCATTCAAAGATTATTTTCTGGGAAACCAAACTCCTCGCTATCGCCGCGTAGCAGATACTCAGAAATGTTTGCGAGTAAGCGGTAAACACAACGATTTAGAAGAGGTGGGGCATGATACTTACCACCATACCATGTTTGAAATGCTGGGCAATTGGAGTTTTGGCGATTATTTTAAAGAAGAAGCTATTGCTTGGGCATGGGAATTACTTACGCAGATATATCAAATCCCGGCCGACAGGCTATATGCTACGGTATTCGAAGGTGATGACGCCGATAGACTGCCAGTTGATACTGAAGCTTACCAATACTGGATGCGCTGGCTACCAGCCGATCGTATCTTGAAAGGAGGAAAAAAAGATAATTTCTGGGAAATGGGTGACACAGGCCCCTGTGGCCCCTGTACAGAGATCCACATGGATTGTCGTAGCGATGCAGAACGCCAGCAGCTGCCTGGATCGGCTTTGATCAATAAAGATCATCCACAAGTCATCGAAATCTGGAACCTCGTGTTTATCCAGTACAACCGATTAAAAGATGGCTCGCTAGTTCCCCTTCCAGCCCGACATGTGGATACAGGCATGGGACTCGAACGCCTGGTGCGCGTGCTACAAGGTAAAAACAGCAATTACGATACAGATCTTTTTCTGCCTTTAATCCAGACTACCGAAGAACTCACGGGTATTCGTTACGACGGTAGCCAAAGCTTGCAAGCCGTGAGCTTCCGCGTCATTGCCGATCATGTTCGGGCTATTAGCGCCACTATTGCCGATGGGCAGCTGCCGTCTAACACGGGTGCAGGCTATGTAATTAGGCGTATTCTACGACGTGCCGTGCGTTATTACTACTCTCATCTAGGCATAACCGAACCGCTCCTCTACAAGCTAGTACCCATCGTAGGTGAAATCTTCGACGGGGTCTTCCCAGAAATCAAGCAACAAACCCCATTTATCTCCAAGATCGTGTTTGAAGAAGAACAACACTTCCTCAAAACACTCGATACCGGCATTCAAAAGATAGAAGCTTTCTTCGAAAAAGCCCCATCTAAAGAAATCCCCGGCCAGCTGGCTTTCGAGCTTTTCGATACCTATGGTTTTCCATTTGATTTAACCCGAATCATCGCTGCAGAAAAGGGATTTACAGTAGATGAGGCGGGCTTTCAAAAGGCACTAGATCTGCAAAAAAATCGTTCCCGACAAGCCACTGCTATTGAAGTTGATGATTGGATAACGATTCAAGATGGAAACACCCAATTTGTAGGATATACCCAAACAACTGCACAGGCCCATATCTTGCGCTACCGTCGTGTTTCAGAAAAAGGAAAAAGTTATTATCAACTTGTATTGGATGTAACGCCATTCTATGCAGAAAGCGGCGGGCAAGTAGGAGATACCGGTTATTTGATTGCTAATGGTCAACGTATTCACATATTCGATACGCGAAAAGAAAATGATTTGATCGTACACCTCGCACAAGAGCTTCCAGCTCGCCCTCAAGAGCCTATAGAAGCTCATGTGGATCCAGATCGCCGCCAACAAATAAGGCTCAACCACTCGGCTACACATTTGCTGCATGCCGCATTGCGGCGCGTGCTAGGCACTCATGTCCAGCAAAAAGGATCTCTCGTTCACCCCGATTACCTCCGATTCGATTTTTCGCATTTCAATAAATTGTCCGACGAAGAAATCAAGGCTATCGAGGCTTTAGTTAATCAAAAAATCCGAGAGAACATTCTTGTACAAATCGAGTACATGCCTAAAGAAAAAGCCCTGCAATTGGGTGCCATGGCCCTCTTCGGCGAGAAATACGGCGAAGAGGTGAGGGTAGTAACGATCGATCCCAGATTTTCCATAGAGCTCTGCGGAGGCACGCATGTACACCAGACGGGCGAAATAGGCTTATTCCTGATCACCGCTGAAACAGCCGTGGCCGCAGGCGTACGCCGTATCGAAGCGCTCACCGGTCAAACCGCCTGGCAATATGTGCGTCGGCAACTAGACTTGCTTAGCGAAATTCAGCAAGAACTCAAATCTCCACGTGATGTATTGAGCAGCCTCAGAAAACTGCTGGAAGAAAAAAATCAACAGAGTAAGCAATTACAAGCATGGGAAGAAAAATGGCTGGTTCAACAAGCGCGTATGTTGGCTGCCGAAGCCCAAAAAGTGGAAGATTTTTATTTCTTAGGTAAAGAAGTAGACGTTCCTTCAGCCGATGCGTTGAAGCAATTGGCTTTCTTCACCAGACATCATCTTGCCCCTGCTTATGTGCTAGTACTCACAGCATCTATCCAGGGAAAAGCCCATGTAGTAATCTTACTCGACGAAAATACCGCCGCCCTTCATCACTGGCATGCTGGAGAATGGATGAAAAAATACATTTCTCCTCTTATCCAAGGCGGTGGAGGCGGACAAGCTACTCTGGCTACAGGCGGTGGAAAAAACGTACAAGCACTTCCTCAGGTGATTGCCCAAATAGCCAAACTAATCCACAGCTAAGCATCTTTTGGCTGAAGCAATTTTAACATTCCCTTCGCTGATCTGGAGCGGATTTAACACAACCTTTGCCGCATCGGCAGTATATACCTGCTAAATTTGTTAAACCAGTTTTCAAATATTTCCGCATATGAAACTGATACGAATCACTGGGTTCATCTTCCTGGGCATTTTTGGCTACATACCCTTTAGCTTCGCACAAGACCATGCTAGCCAATCTACCATGCCCAAAGAATATCAAGAGATCATCATCCGCCAACGCGGCGAGATGAATCCCAACATCGATATTCACATCAAAAATGGAGAGGTGTGGATCAATGGGAAAAAATATGATCAGTATAGCGATAGTTCTCTTACCGTTATTGAACGAAAACTGCCTCTCCGCAACGGGAATAGTTATATTTTCGAAGAATCGCCCCAACCACATGTGCGCATTTACCCACCCCGCAGAAACCCATCGACCGAATCTAAGCCATTGCTGGGCGTCATGACTTCACCAGCTCAAAATAACCAAGGAGCCCAGATAGAAGAAGTGATGAGTGGCACAGCAGCAGATAGTGCAGGCTTGAAAGCTGGCGATATCATCATCCAAGTAGATGATCACACCATTCATTCACCAGCCGAATTGTCGGATGTCGTGCAAAGCTATAAGCCCGGTGATGTGGTAACGATCACCTTTTTACGTAATCAACAAAAGCATACTACCAAAGCCAGGTTAGGTACTCAAGAAAACGATGCAGCCGATCTACTGGGCATCAATCCCATGCCCGATTTTCCCGGCCCAGACAGAATGCCTCGCTTTCCGATGCCAGGTCCCAATAACCCTAATTTCTTCCGCTATTTTCATCCATTCCTTTACCCCAATGCATCGCCAAAGCTGGGCATGTCTATTCAAGATACCGAAAATGGGGGTGGAGTGAAAGTGCTCAAAGTTGAGCCCGATCAACCCGCTGCTAAAGCCGGTGTAAAAGTGGGCGATATCATTACCGAATATGGTGGTCAGCAAATACATGATATTAACGATATGCTGCAAGCCCTACAAGAAAACAGCCGTGCAAGCTCCGTAACCATGAAACTAAAACGCGATGGACAAATTAAAGAACTAACGATTCAGCTCCCCCATCCACTCCGAAAAATGGATCTATAAAGAAGCTTGTTGCCCAATCATAAGGCAATCAGGCAATACAGGTTGAGGTGAAACGGGTAATCTGCCTTGGGTAGATTGCCCGTTATTTTTTAGCAAACTGTAGGAAGTAAGTGAATAAAAACTGCCTTTACATGTTGCGGCGATATCTGCCACCTACTTCGTATAAGGCATGGGTGATTTGCCCAAGCGAGCAGTATTTAACGGTTTCCATCAATTCGTTGAATATATTTTCTTGACGACGAGCCTTTTCTTTAAGTCTTTCTAACATCATTGGCGCTTGCTCTGCATGTAACTGATGAAAAGCTTGTAGGTTAAAGATTTGCTGATCTTTTTCTTCGGTGGTACTGCGAATCACTTCGTGTGGCACTATGGTGGGGGAACCTTTTTTGTTTAAAAATGTGTTGACACCCACAATCGGCAATTGACCACTATGTTTTTGCGACTCATAGTATAAACTTTCTTCTTGAATACGGTTGCGTTGATACATGCGTTCCATGGCACCCAGTACGCCTCCACGAGAAGAAATCCGCTCAAATTCAGCTAATACCGCCTCTTCTACTAGATCTGTAAGCTCTTCAATCAAGAATGAACCTTGAATAAAATTTTCTGTTTTGGCTGTTCCTAATTCACGATTGATGATGAGCTGAATAGCCATAGCGCGGCGTACACTTTCTTCTGTTGGCGTGGTAATGGCTTCATCATAAGCGTTGGTGTGCAAAGAATTGCAGTTATCGTAAATCGCATATAAGGCTTGCAAGGTGGTACGAATATCGTTGAAATCAATTTCTTGTGCATGCAAGCTGCGTCCACTGGTTTGGATATGATATTTCAATTTTTGCGAACGCTCATTGCCCTGATAAAAATAGCGAACGGCCTTAGCCCAGATGCGTCGAGCCACGCGACCGATCACGCTGTATTCGGCATCCATTCCATTACTGAAGAAAAACGATAAGTTGTGCATAAAGTCATCGATCTGCATACCCCTGCTCAGGTAATACTCCACATATGTGAATCCATTGGCTAATGTGAAGGCTAGCTGAGTGATGGGATTAGCACCCGCTTCGGCAATATGATAACCGCTGATGGAAACGCTGTAAAAATTGCGCATCTTGTTATGAATAAAATATTCTTGTACATCTCCCATGAGCTTTAAAGCAAATTCAGTAGAGAAAATGCAAGTATTTTGTGCCTGGTCTTCTTTCAAAATATCGGCCTGAACCGTACCTCTAACCTGAGCCAATGTGCGAGCCTTGATTTGCTGGTACACATCTTCGGGCAATACCTGATCGCCCGTGACTCCCAGCAATTTGAGTCCTAATCCATTATGACCTTCGGGTAGGCGCCCAGGAGAAAGGGGATTATAATAAGCCGGGCGTGGATGTTGGGCAAATAGGTTATCGATCCGTTGGTTCACCTCATCCCAGTATTGATGTTCCTCAATCCATTTCTCACATTGCTGATCGATGGCAGCGTTGAGGAAAAAAGCCAAGATAATAGGTGCTGGACCATTAATGGTCATGCTCACTGAAGTATGGGGGTCGCAGAGGTCAAATCCGCTATACAGCTTTTTGGCATCGTCGAGTGTGGCAATGCTCACCCCACTGTTACCAATCTTTCCATAAATATCGGGTTGACGGGCTGGATCTTCTCCGTAGAGCGTTACACTATCGAAAGCAGTAGAAAGCCGACGGGCAGGTTGCTCGGCAGCGAGATAATGAAACCTTTTATTGGTGCGTTCTGGGCAGCCTTCCCCAGCAAACATGCGCATAGGTTCTTCTTCAGTGCGTTTCAACGGAAAAACTCCAGCTGTATAGGGGAAGGCGCCGGGCACATTTTCTTGCAATTGCCAATGAAGAATATCGCCCCAGTCGCGATACCTGGGCAGTGCAATGCGCGGCAAGCGAGTGCCGCTTAGTGTGGTATAGAAAAGTGGTTGCTGAATGTGCTGGTCACGAACCTGATACACATAACTATCACGACGATATGTTTCCTGAACTAGAGGCCATTGCTCAATGAGTTGCCGACATTGTGGATCGAGTGATGCCACCAGCTGTTGTTTGAGCGATACGAGTGCTTGTCTTTCAGGAGCATCATTGGAAAGTTGCGCCAAAGTACCCTCTACCTGATACCACTTACGCGCAATCTCCGTTTGCTCAGACACCCACTGGTTATAGCGTTGAATAGCTTCTGCTATTTCCGATAAATAACGGGTGCGTCGTGGCGGGATGATGGCAGGAAAGGCTGCATGTTGATCGGCAACAATTTGTACACGAGGCTCACCAAAAGATTTTCCAGTACGAGATTCGATTTGTTGAATCATCCATTGAAACAGCTTGTTTACCCCGCTATCGTGAAACTGTGAAGCAATGGTACCTACTACAGGGAGCTGGTCGCGCGAAGCTTGCCATAAGCCGTGATTGCGCTGGTATTGCTTGCACACGGAAAGATAAGCATCCTCGGCACCGACCTTGTCAAATTTGTTGATGGCAATCAGATCTGCATAATCCAGCATATTGATTTTTTCCAGTTGCGAAGCAGCACCATATTCAGGCGTCATCACATAAAGACTCACATCCGCATGATCCACTATCGAGGTATCGCCTTGGCCAACACCCGCACTTTCCAACATAATTAAGTCGAAACCCGCTTGCTTCACTACTTGAAGTGCAGCTCGAATGGCTTTACTCAATGAGCTTTCCTGATTACGGGTAGCTAGCGAACGCATGTATACACGCGGATCACTGGCTGTATTCATGCGAATGCGATCGCCCAACAATGCGCCACCAGAGCGTTTGCGCGAAGGATCAACGGAAAGTACCGCCACCGTTTTATCGGGATAGGCCTCCAAAAATCGCAATACCAATTCATCGGTGAGCGACGATTTTCCAGAACCTCCAACACCTGTAATCCCCAATACGGGCGGACCTCCAACAACTGGAGAACCCATTTCTCCCAAATCCAATTCGGCAAGCGTAATGCCTCGAGCAATCTGTACAATGGGTTTGCGGGCATCCAGAGCAAATCCATCCGCTTTATCCCCATCCAGCAAGGAAAGGGATTCCCAACGTTTCTGCCGTTGTACCCGGCATTTTTCTAGTAAATCATCAATCATTCCCTCCAAGCCCATTTGACGCCCATCGTCGGGTGAATAAATCCGAGAAATCCCATACCGTTGAAGCTCAGTGATTTCCTGGGGTAAAATAATGCCGCCACCTCCGCCAAAAATTAAGATATGCTCGCCGTGGTTTTCGTGTAATAAATCATACAAATAAGTAAAAAATTCCATGTGCCCACCTTGATAGCTAGTCACTGCCACAGCATCAGCATCTTCTTCCAATGCTGCTTTTGCAATCTCATACACACTTCGATTATGCCCCAAATGAATAACCTCTGCCCCTTTGCTTTGCATAATGCGGCGCATAATATTGATCGCAGCATCATGACCATCAAATAAACTGGCAGCAGTGACAATACGAATGGGATATTCAGGCGGCCGTTGGGCTGAAGCTGCATATAAAAAGGATTGACTAGAGACGTTTTCCATATGTTTATTTTAAACAAAGATCCTCTGCAATTTACAAAAAGGCCCCGAGCCCGCTCTGCATGCGGCTTACAGCGAGTAAAGAATTTCAGGATGTAAAAAAGATATGGCTAAAACATAGAATCGTTACAACAAATCAATCTTTAATTTGATATTCATTCATTAAACTGAGCAAAACACCATTGGTCCATCCAAAACCATCTTGAGTGGGATATTCTCCACCACCGGCTTTTTTATCGAGATGCATGACATCATATTTTTCCATGAGCTTACCCGTGTTGAGGAATACCTTTTTGTTTAATTGTATCCAGCGCAAAGCAATCTGCCGGGCCAAACTATCTTGATGATATCTTCGCAAACCTTGAATGGTGATGAATTCCAATGGAGCCCAACCATTTGGAGCATCCCATTGCTGGCCAGTATTACGCAAAGTAGTGACCACGCCTCCAGGTTGAAGAAATTGTTGGCGAATCAAATTTGCCATTCGCAAAGCCTGTGCTGAACTGGCTAATCCAAAAAACAAAGGATACATGCTAGCCAGAGAAATGCGCGGTGAATATTGATGACGAATAAAATTGTAATCGGTAAATACTCGCCGTTGTGGATCCCAACAATATTTCAGTAAGGCTTTCTTACGTAACTCAGCTAAATGATCATAATACTTCTCTTGCAAAAAGCGACCCGTGACGGCATAACTCCGAGCAATCGTTTTTTCGAGATGAAACAACAAACAATTCAAGTCTACAGCAATCAATTCAGTGGTGATAATGGTTCCCAAATGTTGATCATCGGCAAACCAACGACTGCTAAAATCCATGCCCGACTCGGCTGCCGCTCGAATGTTGCGATAGAATATCGTATCTGGTTGTGTGGATTGTCGAGCGGCCAACACATCTTCGCGATACGATTCTTCACGTGGCTGATTACTGGCATCCCAGTAGCGATTTAATATACTGCTATCGGCCAACATCACTACATTGCAAAAAGCCTTACCCGGTTGCAATTCCTCCGATCCTTGCATCCAATAAGCATATTCTTTCAACAAAGGTTGTTGATACACCGCATATACATAATCACCTTTTAATTGCGCCAATAAATCGACCATCAACGAAAAATAGGGAGGTTGCGAACGGGTTAAATAATAAGTGCGGTTGCCATTAGGAATAAAGCCAAATCGATTGATGAGATAAGCAAAATTCTTCACCATATCTTCTACCAATGCCGTATCGTGGCTTTGTGCCAAACCCAGCATGGTGAAATATGAATCCCAATAATACACTTCTCGAAAACGCCCTCCAGGCACTACATAAGGATAAGGTAAGGGTATCAACGAACCATATCGCGCCGTATCTTGCTGATCAGGCAACCGGGTGAGTACTTTCCATAATTCATGAATATGACGACGAATACCTAACGCTACATCGGAATGATAATGACTCGCTACTTGTGCAGGCAATCGAAAATAATGATATATAAATTGCTTTAAGTCGAAATCGGGTTTATCCTTTTGTTGATGATAAGCTTTTAAAATGCTATCTGGCGAATAAAGCGGCACACAGTCTACAAAGGTTTTACCATCGGGAAATACCCTTTGCATCTGCACGTCGACAAACAAATCTCCAAATAATTTGCGAGGCGAAGCTAATTGTGCCGATACAAATTGAATAGTGATGGAGCAAATAAGCCCACAAAGCAGAATTATTTTTTTGATTCGTTGCATGAAATTCTAAATTAACTGGATTCTGTGAAAACACAAAAATAAAAGCATGTGCTTGCCATAAAGCAAACACATGCTAACGGTTTTTCATCTGAACTACTTAAAATCCAGCTTGTGCACTGATCCATACGTGCACGCCCGATTGTGGAACATATACAACTGGCGGCGGAGGTGCTACAGGTATCACATATACCACATGCGACTTGCGCCATTTACGATGACCAGGTGCAAAACAACGAGCTGATCTTTCCCCATATGCCTTTTTAACTAAACCTGGCGGTAAATGCTCTTCTCCGCGATCATACAATACCACTTCATGTTTTTCATACTTTTCTTTGTGCCAACGCTGAGCAGAAGCCTGTAACCCAACGCCTAAAGCCACTAGCATACCCACGCCGAAGATGTACCATTTGTGTTTCATAACCCCATATTTTACTTACTCATATTCTAAAAGCATACCAAACTTCCACACAACGCTTGCTTTCCGCTATAGAAAAGATTTTGAAGGCTAGCTCCTCAACATAGACCATCGCAGGTAATCTCAAAATTGCGGCTTACATTTGGGGTGAAGTAACCATTACCATGTGTTCTCGAAATTGGTTTCTTATTCTCTTTATCATAGGGCAGCTCATGGCAAGCTGCCATCATCCTACATCACAGCAAAATACTTCTTCCAGCCCATCGGCTCGAGCATTGGCACTGGAATATTTATCTGAAAATAAGCTCGATGAAGCAGAAGTTGCTTTCCAAAAAGCTATTCAAGAAAACCCCAAAGAAGTTTCCAACTATATTGCCCTGTGTAGGCTGTATTTGTTAAAACAAGATGATAAACACGCTGCAGAAACGGCTCGTGCTGGCCTACAATACTTTCCCCACCAGCAAGAATTGTTGCTCACCCTGGCTCATGTTTATGCTCAACAACATCAACCCGAAGAAGCTAGAAAGATTTACCAACAAATGCTTCATCAAGATTCTACAGATGTTCGGGCATATTTTGGATTAGCACAATTGGATACAGGTGCACAACGTGCTCAAGACTGGATACATATCTTAAAATTCCAACCAGCTAATCTTGTGCCTCGCTTATTACTTGCCGAATGGTTGGCCAGCCAGCATCAAAACGACTCGGCTCGTTTTTATTTACAAAGCATTCAAAAAATTGCACCAGCCCTTCTACCACCTGCCAAAGAAGCGTATCAACAAGCCATTCGTTTGCTCGAAAAGCAACTACCCGATCAGGCATTGCCTTTCATTCGTCATTTTCACGAACTCCTATCTATCACGGGAGCCTATGTGTCGGATATGGATGAGCTACAAATGCCACAATTATTTGCAGGTTATTTTGATGTAGAAACCAATATCCGCAATCTGGCACTCGATACCAGCAGCACCAGCTCTACTGAACAAGCAAATATTTTGCAGGCTATAAAATTTACCGATGCTACGGAAGGAAGCAATCTTGCTCAAGCTCCACATCACACACAACTCCCCGCAACACTGGCCGTAACCGATTATGACGCCGAGGGCAACATGTTTGTGTATAGCTCCTATCCGCTCTCAAACAACCGCTCATCGGCTATTCTATTGATCAACAACATGGGCACCTTTAGCCCATGCCGTGTTGTAGGCGGACTAGAGCATTCGGGTATGGACCTGGATGCAGCTTTTGCCGATTACGATAACGATGGATATGCCGATTTGTTTGTGGCTACTACCCATGGGATAGTGGTGTTTAAAAATAATGGAGATGGCTCGTTTACTCGCATTCGAGACAACATAGGCCTCGATCATGCCGATCATGTCACTCGGATGTTATTTGCTGACTTCGACCAAGATGGGGATCTAGATCTCTACGCTGCTCGTGACAATGGCAACTTATTTTTTCGAAATAATGGAGATGGCAGTTTTACAGAAAATACCGCTGCCATGAATCTCCAAGGGCTTGCAGGTACACTCGCAATGGATTTTGGAGACTGGAATCAAGATGGTGTGGTTGATATAGTAACTACAGGCCAGCAAGGAACAGCTTTGCTTCAAAATGACAGACGTGCTCATTTTAGCCTGCTCACTACTCAAGTTGGCCTTAACCAACCTGCTTATGCAGGTACAGCAATAGCTATGGGCGATTACCAAAACAATGGAGAGCTCGACCTGCTTGTAGTCGGAGGACTTAACGGAGCCTGTACACTGCTACGCAATGATCATGGTCAGCGTTTTATTCCCGATCGCCTGGCTTCTCAACAGCTTACTCGCGCACTTCAGGGTATTCAAGTATACGACGCGGCTTTTTTAGATTTCGATAATGATGGCCGAGAGGATATCTGTATTGCTGAGATAAACACAGATACACACCAGAATGGTGTTAAATTATTTCATAATGAAGGCTCAGCTGGATTCATCGATGTGAGCAAGCAATTGCTGCCCCAAGAAGGGCTCCAAGCTTATCGCTTACGTATAGCCGATTTTAATGCCGATGGTGATCCCGATATTTTTTTGGCTGGCCCCTCAGGCACTCGCCTATTACGCAATGATGGAGGAAACTTAAATCATTTCATTCAAATTCAACTGACGGGTTTAGCCTATGGCAACAGTAAAAATAATCGTGCTGGTATTGGCGGGCAGATAGAATTGAAAGCGGGCAATCTCTATCAATTAAAAACCGTAAAAAGCTACATCACAGAATTTGGGGTCGGACAACAGCGTCGTGTAGATGCTGTACGTATCATCTGGCCCAATGGGGTACCACAAACTGTACTCGACCCTACCAGCAAACAACGTATCATGGAGCAAGAACAACTTAAAGGCTCCTGCCCTTATCTGTATACTTGGAATGGGAAAAGTTTTGTGTTCTTAAAAGACATGATGTGGAGAAGTATCCTCGGCGTACCTTTTGCTATACATGGAAAAGATACTACTTATGCTTATGCTGGGCCTTCTCAAGAATATTTGCTGATTCCTGGCGAGGCACTGCAACCCCGTCAAGGACGCTATTCGCTACGCATCACCGAAGAACTGTGGGAAACTATTTATTTGGACCAACTTAAACTCTTTGCTGTAGACCATCCCGACACGGTGAAGGTATTTACCGATGAACGTTTTGTGCCACCCCCTTATCCAGGCCTCACTATTTACCCGGTTGCCCATGCATATTTACCTATTCGCGCAACCGACGAGCAAGCTCATGACCTACTGCCAGCGCTAAAAGCACATAATTTCCAATTTGTGACAAATTTTTCTCCCGGTAAATACCAAGGTGTAACCAAGTTGCATGATTTGATTCTCGACCTGGGGCCAGCTGCTTACCACGATGATAGCTTATTACTCTTTTTGCGAGGGTGGATTATGCCCACCGATGCTAGCATTAATGTGGCACTCACGCAAAACCACCAATTCGTTCAACAACCTCCAATACTGCAAGTCATCAACGATGTTGGAAAATGGCAAACGGTGATACCCAACATGGGCTTTCCCATGGGGAAAGATAAGACGATTGTGATCAATCTCTCGCATAAGTTTTTAACGGCCCATGATCGCCGAATTCGCATTCGAACCACTATGCAGATCTACTGGGATCAGGCCTTTTTCACCACTCCTCCTGCTCATGTACCCCTATATGTAAAACCCGTGCGCATGCTTAGTGCAGATTTGCATTATCGCGGATATTCGGCAGCCTATCACAAAGGCAGCCCATATGGCCCGCAATGGTATGATTACAACCAAGTGAGTAAAGGGATGCGCTGGCGCGACCTCACAGGCTATTATACCCGCTACGGCAACGTATGGCCGCTTTTGCAAAAAGCCGATGATGAATATGTGATTGCCAATTCGGGAGATGAGCTTGCTGTAGATTTTGATGCTCAAGACCTCGCTCCCCTTCCTAAAGGCTGGACACGCGATTTCGTGCTCTACAGCGAAGGATGGGTAAAAGATGGCGACTTAAATACCGCCTGGAGCCAAACAGTTGATCCTTTGCCATTCCATGGTATGCCGAACTATCCATACGATATGAAACAGGTACATTACCCTACAGATGCAGCACATCAGCAATACTTACGTACCTACAATACTCGCCTTATAAAAGCAAGCGATTTTCAACATGCGTTGAAGCTAGGTGAATTGTCACCGCATTAATTTACAAATTAGCCGCCGTGTGACTATACATATTTTTCAAGGCGGGATCAAGCAACCCTGCTCGGTTAAAAGGAGCAATTAACTGGCGAATGGTTTCGTTAAAATGGGCCACACGATTTACAGAATAATCCTTCTTTTTTAGAAAATCTTTTAACACTATTGAAGCCTTTGTTACCAGAGATTGAATTTCCGGACGATTGGCCAGCAAAAAGCCTTCGGGCATAGGATCTTGCAGGCGATGCTGCTCATAAGCAAGCGTACACGCAAAATACACTGCACTCCAAGGAATAAACAATTCCATATGCGGCATCGTGGCATAACAGCCTGCGATCAGTTGATCTATCAACTTCCATTCTTGCTGAAGCTGTAGTCCATAGTGGTGAAATGCTTCATACATAGGCTGAGTATTTAACCCATGTTGCACAATAATATCGATCACTCTTTCCAATCCTGAAAGAGAATGTGCATTTCCTGGGCTAAATAGAGGATCTATAAAGCCAGCTGTATGTGGCAATGCTACCCATCCAGGCCCAGCCACGTGCAACAACCTGCGCTGCAGCCTGCCCGACCGTAACAATCGACCAGGATGCTCGCATATTTGAGCAGAAGACAACAATGCCTGCAAACTGGGATAACGAGATAAGGTAGATTGCCAAATCTGCTCAGGGCTTCGTTCGAGCATAGGATCCAAATGTCCATTCAACACTATGCCGATACTCACCCGTCCATCGTCGAAGCGAAGCATCCACATCCAACCCTCGTCGAGTAAATGGTGTAGGGCCGAGAAATCGGCTCGATAAGGGTAATCGTTAGTATCGTAACCCATGCTACTAATAATACATGTTTCCCAAAGAGGCACCTGCTGAAAATGCGAAAACACGGCAAATGAATGGGTTTGAAAATCAGTGATGTTCACGGGTATTTGATAACATCGTTGCAAAAGTTGTGGCCCACCCGTTGCATCGATCAACAGCCGAGCTTGTATTTGCCTGTGTTGTTGCGCTTGTTGTAACTGCAACAAAGTCCATCCCATCGTCGTCTCGATTTCACATATTTCTGTCATATCTAAATAATCTATCCCTGCTTGCTGAACTTGCTCAACAAAAAAAGCGTCGAAATCGGCCCTTAACCAGTTGGTATCCGATTGCTCATCGTTGGCACTAGCCGCTACTAAGAGCTCATGGCTATGTGCAACATCAGTATAAAAAATCTGGCCTGGATGATGTTTGTAAAAACTAAAACCTCGTTTTAATCCCCGCATAATGTGCGGATAAGTC
Organism: Thermoflavifilum sp.; assembly: GCA_023511875.1. Lineage (GTDB taxonomy): Bacteria > Bacteroidota > Bacteroidia > Chitinophagales > Chitinophagaceae > Thermoflavifilum. The sequence continues at coordinate 153,481 of JAIMAQ010000002.1, read as the reverse complement.
TGGCACCATGTTCCATATCGAGAAAGTACATGTAACCAAGGTAAATCATATTGTTTTGCCAATCGCCGCAAAATCATATCTGCAGCAGGAGTCGACGATTCTCCAATAGCAAAGCGAGGATGCTTGCCTTTTTCAATTAAACACACCCGAAAACCTAGCTGGTGAAGAACTAAAGCAGCTAGCGAACCAGCAAATCCTGCACCAGCAACAACAATATCATATTTCCGACAATGATCTTGAAGATTCATATGGTGATCATTGAGATTGACAATGCACACAATGAATACGCGGCTCCAATTGTTGATAAAGATTAATTCGTTCTAAACGATGCTTTCGCTCTACAAAACAATGCGGGCAAGTAGATACATTTTCTACATCCCAAGTATCGATAAATACTCGTCGAAAACCTTCAGCCAAAGCTTTTTCCTGGACTTCTTCCAACATGTCTATTGTAGCCGGCACATAAAGCCCTCGGCGTTGTAAATCTTGCATTTCAAATGTAGTGGCTCTTACTGGAATAATGGTACAACAAGTAGCTCCTTGTGTAAAAGCAAAATCAATGCTTTTTAACGCCCAATGAATGCTTTGGTCTGGATCGGTGATAAAAGGCGGGTTCAACAAAATAAACACGCGTATGTCGATCTCATGCTCACGCAAAAAATGAGCAGCTTTTTGAAAAACAGATAAAGTGAAACGTTTATTTAAACGTGGCAACACTTGAGGGTGAATAGTTTCCAATCCCATAGCTATTTCGAGCTGCGATCCTATTTGCTGTTGAAATTCTACACACAAAGGCCCGCATAGCGCCGGATGATTTTCTACAATTACTCTTTCATATGTTGTAAGCAACCGAGCAATCTGCGGATAATCTACCGGAGGCACTGCATAACGGTCGAAAAAATTACCATTGTTGTACAGCTTAATCACTTGAGCAGCAGGCAATCGCAACAAAGCATATTGAATTTGCTGTGGAATGGCGCCAGGCTGCACATTGCCTTCTATCGTGTGTTTCCACAGATCACAAAATATGCATTGAAATATACATGTTCGACTACTGAGAAAAATGGTATTTACCTCTTGCACTTTCCCCTGCTCATTAGGCTCCTGTTCATGCAAGAAATGATAGGGGATAAGTGGATCAAGTGAAAACTTGGGCTTGCGCAACATCAGGCATAAAGCGATTGAAAATACATGCGATAGGTCCATTCATTCCCTGGAAATAGTTGGGTATAAAGCTCAGGCTTGGCCGCTCCGTGTTGAAACCGACGCTTGGGATACACCGGCATGTCAAAACCTGTTATGGCTTTCACCCCTCTCCGCACAATTTCGCCTTTTAAAGCATATAGTTTTTCATGACTCCACTGAGTAAGCTCAATGAATGGAATGCCTTCTGAAACTGCAATCACTTCAGGTAAAGCATATGGGCTAAAGGGTATAAAGCCCAATACAGAAGCCGGTGCATAGGCTCGCACATGGCCTCTACTCATCCCACCCGAATACGTCAGAGAATGCTTCATTTTATCTACTCCCCATCCTTCATGATACAAGAGCGGATTATTTAATACACTGCGTATGGTGAGTTCACTATTTTCTTCAATGGGATAATCTTTCAGATTTTCATCTCCTCCATCTCCATCGGCTAAATATTTCCATGTGGGATATTGTTTGCGAATTTGTTTGCATAAAGCCAATGTCATGGCTGCAGCTTCTACATCTAGTGGCTTATAATCTTCAATCACCCGAATCGCCTCGCGATAATCGATAGCAGAAGCAGGCACTTCCATTACTTCCAAAAACAAGCTTAAACCCAATTGATGGAGGAAATCATAAGCCTGCCGAGCATCTGGCCCATCTTGCACAGAAAGTGTAAATGCTTTCAACCGTTGCGGCGACATTCCTAATTGTAACATTTCATGATACAGCACTAAAAACACCGAACCACTGTCTATACCTCCCGAAAACAATACCCCAATGGGTTCTTTCTCGGGTACTTGCATGAGCCATTTCCGACATACTTGAGCAAGCGTGCCTATATAGGCGCTCCCAATAAGATCCAAGTCGGCTGGCATGCTATTGCGTTGAGGAGTGAAATACCGTTCATAAACGGGGTTGGGATCAGGACATCCTACCAATGGCAAACGCACTACATAATGTGCAGGCACCATTCGGGTATATGAAGGGTGAAATTGCTCAGCCAATCCACGACGCTTGAGTTCGTCTACGATTTCATCGATACGTTCGGCCACAATCAACAATGGACCATCTGCTTGCTTAGCCAAAAAATAACGCATCGGCCGACCTATAGAACGTGCCATCCAAATCTCTTGACCTCGTCGCACCACCAGTGCAAATTGCCCCTCAATGCGACCAACGGCATCTGGTTCTCCCGATAAGATGAGCTGCTCGGCCTCAGCAATCGTCATATTTAAAATCAGATTTCGTTGATGATCGAGTAAATTCACGAAATCTTGAACAGGTAATGCGATAGACATATAGATTTTATAATTTTATGTGCTGAAAATATTTACTTAAACAAAACTATCAAAATTCTTGTATAGCGAGCGATATAAACATTTCTTAAAATGCTTTGTTCATGTTGTATACCTACATATAAAATATTGCTGATAAGCTGGATCGAAAAAGAAAGTATTGATTTACTCCTGTAATTTGAATTGCCTATGATTTTTCAACATTTTACCCGTAAAACCATTTTCTGGATAGGCTGCATCATCGTGTGTATAGGAATGGTTATGCAGTTGCCCATGTATTTTCATGCACAAAGCATGGGCTATCGTTTAGTGGGTATGCGAGTCGATTGGACTATGGCTGCAGGCATGATCTTGATGGCCATAGGATTGATATTGACCATATATGGCCTTATTCCTGAAAAGCCCATTGTTTCTCACAATCAGCCTTTTCTACAAATCCGTGCTATGGACGATGCACCCATTCGCTGGCCGCATATTGCCCTATTGCTGGCGATGGCATTGGCCATGACACTCGATGTGATGAAGCCTACTATTCTCTCTTTTGTGGTGCCTGGCGCAGCTCAAGAATATGGATTAAAATCGCCCATTAATCCGCATGCTCGGATACCAGTGGCTTTGTTGCCACTCTGTGGCATCACAGGTACGGTGATGGGTTCGTTTATTTGGGGATGGATGAGTGATCGCATCGGTCGTAGGGCTTCCATTTTAATGGCTGCAGTAGTATTTATTGCTACCAGTGCCTGTGGTGCTATGCCCGAATTCTGGATGAATTGTATGATGTGTTTGATCATGGGATTTGGCGTGGGAGGAATGTTACCAATCTTGTTTACCTTGATGGCCGAATGTATTCCCGCACGGCATCGCGGTTGGCTAATGGTGTTGATTGGAGGCGATATTGCAGGTGCATATTTGATCACCAGTGCATTAGCTTCTTGGCTTGTGCCAGATTACAACTGGCGAATACTTTGGCTCATTGGCTTTCCTACAGGAATATTGTTGATCTTGCTCAATCACTGGATACCCGAATCGCCTCGCTTTTTGCTCTTGCACGGCTATACATCTGAAGCCGAAAAAGTGATGAAACGCTTTGGTGCAGTGGCTGTAACCCAACAAGCAGATGCAGCGAAATCATCTGCCAATTTCTCTCACTCATTTCGGCATTTGTTTGCTTCTCCTTTTTTGGGAATCACAGGTGCTGTGGTCCTATTAGCTTTAGGAGCCGGCTTCATACGATTTGGTTTTCAACTGTGGATACCTTCTAATTTACAACGGCTGGGATTTTCACAGGCTCGATCTTTTGAGATCCTGCGCAATGCCGCTTTAATTGGCTTCCCTTTAAACTTTCTTATTGCAGCCTTGTACGGCTTATGGAGTAGCAAACGCACTATTATTTTATTGACGACACTCACTGCAGCCTCTATGATAGGCTTCATTATCTTGGGCGATCAAGTGGTACAACATCCATTATTGCTCTATGTGTTATTGATTTTACCCATTTGGGGCGTGAGCGCAATTATGTCTGTGCTTTCTGCATATGCCGTCGAGATTTATCCTACAGCTATTCGTTCGCGAGGAAGTGGATTGATCTCTGGTACTAGCCAAATTGCAGGCGTATTCATCATCGCTTTGGTGGCTCTAGCAATAGCTCCTCCTTCTCTTACAGCAACTGCACTGATGGGGGCCATCCCCTTGATGCTGGCCATAATAGCTATGATTCTGCTGGGTATCGAAACCCATAAACGTCGTCTAGAAGATATCACGGCTGAAGAAATCCAAAAGGTACACACTATTGTGGATGAAATACCTATTGCGCGAACATGATGTTATTTCAGCTTTACTCAGCAGAAATAACATGAACTCTTGAAGCAACATTTTTCATACAACGAAATATTGTATTTTCATCATCAAATCTACTATCCGATGGATGCAAGGGTCGACCACTATGTTGAACATGCGGAAAAATGGCAAGATGAGATTCGCTTGCTAAGAACAATTGTGCTAGAATGTGGCCTGCAAGAAACATTTAAGTGGAACTGCCCTTGCTATGTGTATCAAAATAAAAATATTGTGGTGATCCACACATTCAAAAATTATTGTGCATTACTTTTTTTCAAAGGATCCTTGCTACCAGATCCGCACCATCTGCTTATTCAGCAAACGCCTCATGTGCAACTTCCTCGACAAATCAGGTTTACAGATATATCAACTATCCAACGACATCATCAAATATTGAAAAATTACATTCTAGAAGCCATTAACGTAGAAAAGTTGGGCATACAACCCCATTTACATAAAAATTGGAATCATTTAATACCAAAAGAATTTGAAGAAATTCTCCAACAGCAACCCGAAATAAAAAAAGCTTTTTATGCGTTAACTCCCGGTAGGCAACGAGCCTACCTACTTTACTTTTCGCAAGCCAAACGCATTACAACAAGAATGCAACGAATAAACATGTCCCTCCCTAAAATACTCCATGGAAAAGGTTTACATGATAGGTAAAATCACCACAAATAGTCGAGATCAATTTCTCGATCAGCGATTAACAATATCAAGAAGATGAGCCAAACTCATGTAGATTAAACAATTTTATTAAAGCTTCATGTTATTTAATTTTTATCCACCGAATACTACCTTTCTCCAGAAAATCATTTACCCATCTAAATACTGATTTGAAATAAAGGTTTCCTAATAATCATCTCAACCGGTATGAGAAAATTTGTGAATACGCAGCGTAAAGCGGAAAATGAGGTGGGATATAGGGGGAAGCTCATGTATCAAGAAGATAATTAAACATATGAAATCACATTGGAGTGCTTCATTTTCCGCACCAAATGCGGCCAATTTTAATTATTCATCTGTAGTCTTCATTTGATTAGGTTTCAAGACAAAGAAAGAAGACTAGAGATAATGTTTATGGCTTCATACTCTCTTTTAGTTACACATCATCAGCATATAGAAGAATATTCATCTATTCAAAAAATACGCATACTGGTGTACATTCAATACAGTTAATCATCTCGAAATGATCATTGAAAATTCTTCTTCAACATCAAATCATATCTCAAGCTGCTTATACAGCATGATGAAAACATATATCCATTTACTTGCATAAAAAACCTGGATTCAAGGCTTAGGAAGTGATAGCTACTTGTGAGAATGCAGTTACAGGTGTGCTGGTTTTGATAGATTGCCTCCGTAAATCTATATATTTAGCAATAGGGCCTACAATGCATAAGGCATAAAACGGTGCATAAATAAAGTGCGCTAAGCGTAAAAAGAATTCCACTATAGCCACCAGAATAGCTACCCATATCCTTCCTTTGGGTGTAGATACAGTAGTGGCTGGATCAGTGATCATAAAAAAGACAAACAGCTGATACATAGGACCGGTGAGGGGAGATAGCTCAGCCCAAAATGTGTCGCCTACGATTAGGCTTCGCACATATGCCAGGATAATAAAACTGATCACATAAGCCAATGTAACCTGTAATCGTTTAGCCTGATATACAATGATGAATCCGAGCGTCCAAATCACCACCAAAGGCAACCAATTACTTCCCCATTGAATACTTAATCCGGCTACATCAGCAGGTGCCATAAACAACATCCACGATACCCCAAAGTTGGAAGGATTCCATAAATGACGTCCTTTATAACGCAATACATATTTCGACATAATCGACAACATAGAAGTAACCATATAAGGCCATAACAAGGTAGAACGAATCAAAATACCTACACTAATGCCAGAAATATAAGCACTAGATAAATTCTTGCGAATACCAAATACCCATCTAGAAAGTACCCACTCGGTAAGCACTGCAGTAACAATCGCTGTTACCAGGTTGATGTAGCTATCAAGCATGCCAAAGCTAAGCTGCCCAATAGTAAGCAACAACGTAATAAAAGCAGGAGGAACATATTGAAAATACCCTTTCTTATTTTCTGTTAACCATGCCATAGCGTATGATTGATTCATCATTTAACTAAAAAGAGTTTTCTTTAAGATTTCCCTTCAACAATTTTGTATAATTTATCTGCTTGAAGATCTGTTAAAATGGTGCGTTTGCCCGATGGCCAGAAGATCTCTACTCGATCTACTCGTGTGCTTTTGCCCAATCCAAAATGAATGCGATGACTATTTTGTGAAGAAAAACCTATGCCGTCTGTCACTACTTGAATTTGCTGCATCCCATTCCATTCCAGTAAAACCTTTGCCCCTACAGCATCTGCATTGCTCACCGTACCATGTAAATCAAATTCTATCCAGTGATTATGGTTTCCCGACTCATTTTTGAACAACACAGGCACATTGTTTTGATTGGCTACAACCACATCGAGCCGACCATTATTCCACAAATCGGCTAATGCAACTGCTCTACCATCGTAAGTCATATATGGACATACTTCTTGGGAAACATCTGTGAAACTGCCCTTACCAGTGTTGAGCCAAACCTTGTCTTGTTCATAGCCAGATTGGCTTTCACCATTCATGGGAGGCCAGTTGCGTGCATCCTCAATGATGGCTTTATTCCCACTGGTAATCTTTGCATAATCATACCAATATGAAGTGCCTTTCCGACCTGAAATATATCCATTTGTTACATACAAATCTTGATACCCATCGTTGTTGAGATCTCCAAATTGTGATCCATAACTCCATCCTGCATCGTCGATTCCAGCAAGCTGTGCCAGATTCACATAGTGTGGATATGAAGAAGAAGATGATGATGATGCATCGGTAGGTTGCCAATAATTATTGCTCTGCACTAAAACACCTTTTTCGGTAATTGTAGTGTTATAAATACCTATTTTCCCCGTATTGTTGATATCGCCAAACGTCACACACATGCCACTTTTGGGAATATTGCCGATACCAGCCTGTCGACCTACTTCTATAAATCGTTTGCCATGATCGTTGATATATAATTCATTTACATTATAATCGTCGGCAATAAACAAATCTGGATATCCATCACCATTCACGTCTGCAGCTCCTGCAGCCAACACCCAGCGGGTAGAATTTAAGCCATATTGCTCGGTTACATCTTTGAATTTTCCATTACCCATATTTTCAAGTAAATATTTTCTTCCGCCATTATTGGCATAACGAAAACTTTCGGGCATTACTTTCGTGGTATGGGTATGAAATAAATTGAGTTTTTCGCTATAATAGCCTCCGATAAATAAGTCAAGTAATCCATCATTATTGAAATCCAGCCAAATAGCACAATTTGCATTCACCCATTTGGGCAAGCCGCTGCTATCGGTTACATTTACAAATCGTTTCCCATGATCATTGTGAAATAATTCTGGTTTACCCCATTTGTAAATCAACACATCTGGATAACCATCATTGTCGTAATCTCCCCACACAGCACCCATCGAAACTCCAGTTGTAGAGTCATTGAGATTGGCTAAGCCTACTTGTGCAGCAACATTTTCAAACTTACCATTGTGTAAATTTCGATATAAAGCATTTTGACTTCCTTGACGGCTATTCGTAAAATACAAATCATCCCAACCGTCTTGATCAAAATCTACAACCGATACTGAAGCCCCCATAGAAGCTATTTGTGCTTCAATATGTTTGAGTTGTGCATCGAGTACAGGAGATTGATGTCGGAAATTAATCCCTGCTTGTTGAGTAATAGGCTGTAGATAAAATCCAAACTCTTTCAAGGCTTTATCTTTCTGCATTTGTTGCTCTTCGGCATGAAAAAGATTTTTCCTGGAGGAAAATGCCGTAAATACTAGCAAGGAAACAAACACCACAGTGGTAATCCATTTTGAACGTTGTTGATTGTTGATCATACTCATCAGGTTTAAACTCGCACATGTTGCTTCATCAACTAATGCATATATTCTTTTTTATGATGGATAAAGAACCGTGGAGGAAGAATCCACCACGCCGTCTCGTATTTATCCTTTTACCCAATAAACGAGTTTGATTTACTTCTTAAAAATGCCGCATGTATCCTTCGAATGCCATTTGACGGCCTTCTTCTGCATATGCTTCTCGCTCTGCAGGGGCCCAAGTATGCAGGCCGTCTACATAACGATTATACATGCAAAATGCAGCAGCAATCAATACTGTATCATGTATTTCCAAATCGGTTGCACCTGCTGCTCGGGCTGCATGAATGGCTGCCTCGGTCACACACTTACCACCTTTTTGCACTTGACCAGCAATGACTAATAATGCTTTGAGTTTGTTAGAGATTTGATCTGATGCTGGCCCTTTTTCGATTTCATCAATCATATCTACCGAACGATGGGCATGTGCACAGCTAGCTGCGCCATGTGATGTGTGACAGAAATGACAACCGTTTAAATAAGATACATAAGAGGCAATCCATTCTCTTTCTAATGCACTCAACCCTTCATCGGTACGAAGCAATGCTTCTGCAAGCGCACAAAGAGGTTTGGCCGTTTCAGGACGATAATTCAATAACCCTATAATTCCAGGCAATGTTGGATCAGATAACTGAATATAGCAAGACATGAGATTAATGGTTTAAGGGTGAAGAAATAAACATAGCTTCGATAAAAGTTTTATCGAAGAAGGAAAGCTAAGCTTGTTGAGTCATTTCATCCAGCAATGAAAATCAATAGGCATTCTGTTCACCTTAAACCAATTTAAGCTAATCGAAAAGCTAAATACCTGCAAATACGCTCATTGAAAAAATCACTGTCATCTATGAATCAACAAGCCCATAACGATAATTTAGGAGGAGGAGTAAGTTGCTCGAGTATGGGCGTGGCAATTATCTTTTCTCGTTCAGGAAAATAAAAAGTAGACTCTTGAAACGAATATACATGGCAAACACATGCATCTGCTAAATACTCTTTGAAAAATGATTTATACAAATCTTGATGACCATTGTTGGGGCCAGTTACATTTCCAAAGCTAAATCGTAAGAAATCGTGAAACCATTGATTGATAGTCATGCGCTTAAGATCTTTCACACAGGTGATGTAGAGAGTATCTCGATACAAATGTTTGCTCACAGCCCGATACCAGATGCCATCTATCTGCACACTACCATTGGTTTTTTCTTCATCGGTAGCTTGCGGGAGATAAGGAAGATAAACGGGAATTTTCAGTATGGCTATTTGAGCATGTTGAGTGCTGCCTGGATAAAATTGGTCTGCTGAAGCAAAACTGTGCTGATAAAGCATGAACTGATACACAAAGTAATATCCTATGGCATAAAAACCCAGCAATAATAATAATGCTATGGTAGTGGGCTTTCTCACATGGAAAAGTTACATCATTTATTTTGAACAGAAAAATCTTTTTTCTCCATACCCACGCCCGTAATTGTCAATGATTTCCATTGCGGGGGCAATCGAGTAGGCAATTGTACAATTCCTTGATCGGTAATTTGCAATCCCCCAAAACCATTTAACACAGCCTGTAAAATACCTCCAGCACCTGTAGCAAAATAAGGATTAGTACCTCCTGCAGTTTCCGCTAAAACGTTGAAAGGCGGTAATTCGTTGGATACATATCCGCGCTTAAACAAAGCATAAGCCTCTTGAGGATCGCCCAATCGTTCATACAACAAACTCAATATAGCATAGCTCATAGCCGGACCTGCCCCGATGCGTGGTTCATAATATATCAGGTCTTTTTTGATTTGCTCGGGGTTGCGAACCAATCCCAGAGGATAGGCCAGCAGGTTGACGTCGGCCTGCTTGATTTGCTCTCCTCGATAGGTAGCATGTTCTTTAATCACCCCATCGGGGAAATGCAGGATGACGATGCTATCGGCTACATGTTGCCATGCAGGGTTAGGTGGCAAGCCCAGCAAACGTGCTGCTTTTACTGCATCCTGCAGGTTGACGATGGCTGCTCCATTGGTAAATGCATCATCGTCTACATTTTCAGCCCATTCATCGGCAGCCACCACATTCCGAATATGGTATCCATCGGGTGCTTTACTGACGCGCGACAACCAAAAATCGGCTGTAGCTTTCAGCACAGGATAACCCTCTCGTTGCAGCCATGCTGTGTCGTGTGTTACACAGAAATATTGCCAAACGGCAATAGCCACGCAAGCCGTAATATGATGTTCAAAAGGTCCTGAAAGCGCCCATACAGGCGTTTCCTCTGCACCACTGGCAGCCGACTCCCAGGGATACATAGCACCTTTATAGCCATGTTGATAAGCATTTTGCATAGCTGCATTCAACCTATGGATACGATACTCGATTAATGATTGTGCAATCTCAGGATGCAATTGCAACAATACAGGATACATCCATAAGTCGGCATCCCAGAATACGTGCCCATTATATCCCAACCCCGATAGCCCCATAGGCGACAAACTCAACCCGGAGCCTGCACGAGCAAAAGCATATAAGTGGTATAACATGCTATGAATATCACGTTGGGTGGAATCATCGCCTTCAATGCGGATATCGCTTTGCCAAAGCTTTCTCCAGTCCTCTTCGTGCTGTGCAATAAGTGCAGAAGGTGTTTGCAATGCCTCAAATATGGTGAGGCGCTCGGCTTCATTTGTAGGATCATTACTTTGAGCGCTGCTGATAGTAGCTGCTGCAATGGCAAAGCTGTATGATTCTCCAGCTTTCAAAGTCTTATTGAAACGCATAAGATGCCGATTGCCGTCCCACATTTCATGAATTACCTGTGGCTGTTGAGCACGAGGTTCATCGAAAATAAAACTTGTAGCCGCAGCCACACTAAGTTTACCAGTTGGACTCAAAGCCGAGGAAAACAACAAATGCAGTAGAGCATGTGGTCGATCAATTTCTTCATAGTATTGATGCACTTCACGTAATATATCGGGTGCTTCAATTACCGTTGCAGCAGACAAGGTGATAGATTCCCTGGCTTGCACCTCTACTGTGATTAAGGCATTGTAGGGAAGTTGCCGTAAAGCTCGCCAGGTACAGGTAATATGTGCTCGATTGCCCACATCAAAACTCGATTTCAACACGGCACGATACATGTCGAGCGATTGCTCGAAATGATTTACATGTTGTACATCTATTGGTTGTCCATTAATCGATAGTTCAACGTTAGCAAAGCTGAAGGTTTTCAATAAATTGCTTACTCGCCCACGCCCGTATTCATCATAAGCACCATTGAGCACAATTTCTTTTACTTGCAATGGTTGCGGTGCCGATATAATACCTATTTGTCCATTTGCCACTGTAATCCCATAATAATGGCTCGGATCGGGATGTTGCACTTCGAGTAACCAAGTAGAATGATCGTTTGACTGTGCCCATACAGGTATGCATCCCAACATCATTGCACAGAAAAAAAATCCTTGTATGAAAAGCAATCTATGCTTACAACATGTGTACGTGTGCATGAGCTATTCGATTATTTATTTTTGAAAAACAAAATACTGTTGTTGTATCGAGCTACCATGATCAACGAATCTTGTTGTCTATGAATAGTTTGCAGGGATCTTACTTCACCATTAACCAAAAATCCTGTTTGCCAGGGCCATGCGGCTTGAAAATTCCCTTTACCGTCTCCCCATAATACAATACCATCATTAGCATCATATCTACCTTCTTGTGGCAATACGCCGTAAAAATTTCCACATGCAATCACATCGAGATGACCATCATGGTTAAAATCGCCTACATCAAATGCTTGAATAGGAGATACTTGTGCTTCTACAGGCAGGGGTATCATGCGAAAGCTATGGTTTTTTTCTTGATGTAACCATACAGATTGGAGGGTATATGCATGCCAAACTCTGGCTTTTTGTATAGATGAACCGAAGATATCTTGGATGGTTTTACCCGCAAAATCATGATAAGTAGGAAATTTCTTTTTCATCCATGCAGGAAATTGTTGATCAAATACATCTTTTCCCACAAAAGGATAATCTTTCCCATTTTTTTCGTAGGTGAGTATACTTACATCGCCTTGCCCGCCAAGATTGCCAATGAAAAGCTTGATCGGATGTTTTTCATTGGGTTGAAACTTTGTATTCAAGCCATAATTGCCAATCAAATAATCCATTCTTCCATCACCATCTATATCTGCAGCGCGAATACAACGCCACCAACCATTGGTATGGCTAAAACCCATCTTTGCAGTAACATTTTTTAAATGTCCATGCCCATCATTTTCAAAAAAGCTGATGGGCATCCATTCCCCAACTACAATAAGATCCATTTTTCCATCGCCATTAAAATCGGTCCACACAGCATCGGTCACTAATCCTATATGGCTCAACTCAGGAGCAATTTGATTAGTTTCATCTCGGAAATGCCCATGTTGATCATTGATCAACAGATATGATCGAGGAATATGTCCATAATGAAGAGGATTGGCTCGCCCACCCACAAAAAGATCTGGGTAACCATCTTGGTTAAAATCGGCTACACGCACACAAGATTTGTTTTCATACATAGCTGGTAAAGCTGCTGTATCTTTAATAAAATGTCCTTTACCATCGTTTAAATAAATTCTGTCGAGCATAGGCTTCATGTGGTCATAAAACTCTCCACCACCGCTTACTACATATAAATCGGGATATCCATCGTGATTGACATCGACAAATGTAGCATCGGCATCCATACAAATCGAATCTTCCTCAAATGCAGGCTGAGGTGATAACACAAATTGGCCATTAGGCTGTTGAATATAGAGTGCGCCCGATTGAAATTTGCCGCCACATACATAGAAATCTTCGAGTCCATCTTCGTTAACATCAGCCAAAGCAATCTTAGGCGATTCAGTTGAGATCATATGCGGAATAAAGGGCTGTCGTTCAAAATCCACAAAACTCATGTCGCCTTTATGCACAAAGTGTACAGTAGGCAAGCTATCGGTAATATTGGTAAACCATTGATGTTGAGGTTGAATCTGTGGCAATAACCAGTTGCCCGTATCTTTAGCTTGTTGTTGATATAAAGTAAGGAGTTGATCAGCTTTTACATTTTTGAGTAATTGTACTTCACCTCTTGGCCAAATCACTTGCAAGGTATCGATTAAGGTATCTTTTCCGAGGCCAAAAAACAGCGAAGGATCGGTAGCGCTTTCAAACCCACGTGTAGGTTGTATATATTCATATTGTTCATGACCATGATATTTAAGAATCACCTTTGCACCTATTCCAAAACTGTTTTGGTCGCTTCCTTTACACATAATTTTTAAATAATGAGTATGATATTGTTCACGACTATTATTCCGATAAATAATAGCAGGGCTATTTAAATTATTCACCACGATATCGAGGTCGCCATCATTGTCTAAGTCGGCATAAGCTGCACCATTAGAAAACTGAGCTTTTTGCATCCCCCATGAGGCAGATTGATCGATAAATTTCAGTTGACCTGTTCCCTGAAAAATATAATTGTGCATAGGACCTTGAGGCATTTTATTGATGGCCTCTTTATCGAGTAATCGTGTATTAGATAGGCCTTTAGCCACTTGTGCATTGCTGATATATCGAATATAGTCTAGATCATTTGCTCTTCTCCATATTCCTGCAGAGATAAATAAATCTGGAATACCATCGTTATTGAAATCGGCCAATAGTGGAGACCAACTCCAATCGGTAGATGCAATACCCGCCATTAGTCCTATTTCACTAAAGCGATATCCTCCATAGGTATTTAATTGAAGCATGTTACGGCTATATTGCTCCGTATAGCCAAGTTTTGTTTTATAACGATCTAGATCATATGAATCATCATTTGCAGTAGATTTTAATATACGTTCATCTTCGGGTAGCATATCGAGAGAAACAATATCGAGCCAACCATCTCGATTAATATCTGCCGCATCTGTACCCATACTCGACCTACTCTCGTGGCCAAATGCTATTTGATCTATTTGGGTAAATGTACCATCATGGTTATTGATATAATAATAATCATTTTCTTGAAAATCATTTGCTTCATAAATATCATCCCAGCCATCGTTATTGAAATCACCAATAATTGCACTCAATCCGTAACTCATTGGGCTAGCGATGATACCTGCCTGCTGAGTAACTTCCACAAAATGATTACCATCATTTCGAAAAAGATGACCACCGCTTACTGTGCTAAATTGCTTTCTCAACGATGTATCTCCGTAAGTACCAATACCATGTACAGCATGACATACGAGAAACAAGTCGAGATCGCCATCATGGTCGTAATCAAAAAAGCTTGCTTGTGTGCAAAAGCCTCTAAAATCAAGTCCATAAGCAGCAGATTCTTCTTTAAAGGTGCCATTATGTTGATTGATAAACAGTAAATTATGTCCTTGCAAGCCTTTATAACCGCTTACCACACACACGTAAATATCCAACCAGCCATCACCATTTACATCAGCCATAACAGCACCGGTGGTCCAACTAGCATTGTCTGTTAAGCCCGCTTGTGCAGTAATATCTTTGAAATGAAGATGGCCTTCATTCTCATATAATCGAATGCCATTTTTATTGGAAGTTAAGAGAATATCTACCAAACCATCATTGTTAATATCGCCTAAAGCAACGCCACCTCCATTGTAATAATACAGATAATCTAATATATTCATATCTGTACTATCGTGTACGCTGTTGACAAAGTCTATACCCGTTTGTTTCGAATCCAATGCAGTAAATAAAGGTTTTTTACGATGACAAGCAGACCCGAGTACAGCGATTACGATTAACCAAGTATAATGAATAGATTTTATAGACATGTGGTGTAGCATGATGCGTTTTATTTCGATAATGTGGTGGAATTTCGAGATGCAAATTGTGTTTGTTTAAACAATAGTGCCCGATCATTATTTCTGGAAATAAGGATATATTTTGTTTGATTCTTCCCTGTGAATGAAATGATATCTCGCACTTCACCTCTTACGAATAATCCCGATTGTTCTGGCGTGAGATAAGTATAATGCCCTTTACCATCTCCTTTTAAGAAACACCCATAACTGGCGTCATATCTTCCAATTTGTGGCTTTACTCCATAAAAATTACCCCCGAGGAAAATATCTGGATGACCGTCGCCATCGAGATCTTCTACCAATATGGCAAAGACTGGAGAAAATTGTGCCCTAATCGGGAGAGCCTGTAAATGAAATTTACCGTTCCCATCATTGATCAATAAAGCTGTTTGCATGTATTCAGCTTTTTTAACCAGGGCATTCTTCAACTCATCTGCACTAAAAAGTTGCTGAATAGTTTTACCAGCATAGTCGGCATATTTTGGAAATTTCTTTCTCAACATCGGAAACTGAGCATACATCTCATCTTTCAGGTATAGTGGATACGATACACTATCAGATTTGTAATAAGTAAGTATGCACTCAATCTGACCATTCTGATCGAAATCATTTACATAGAGTTGTATAGGATGTTTAGGATCTGCTTTAAATTGGCTGTTTAATCCCAAATTGCCTAATACAAAATCTATTTTACCATCACCATTTACATCGGCTGCTTGAATGCAATGCCACCAGCCTTGGCTATGAGGTATTTCCAGCCATTTTTTTAGTTTCCCTCCTTCATTTTTAAATATCGTGATGGGCATCCATTCGCCTACCACAACCAGGTCTGCTAATCCATCACCATCTACATCAGTCCAACTAGCATCTGTTACCATTCCTATATGACTCAATCCAGGAGCTAATTGTTCTGTAACATCGGTAAAGTGGCCGTGTCTATCATTTAGTAATAAATAAGATCGGGGATCTGCTCCGTATATACCTGGTACATCTCTGCCTCCAATAAATAAATCAGGATATCCATCACCATTGATATCACATACTTTTACACAAGAAGCATTCACTGATATATCGGGAGGAAAGGCATCTGCTAATTTTTTGAAAACTCCTTTACCATTATTCAGGTACAGGCGCGGAGCAAGCCAAGGCGATCCCACCTCATCTTCATTGCCACCCGAAACGACAATCAGGTCTGGATAGCCATCGTGATTCACATCTGCAAAAGTTGCACCTACATCTTCAAAATGCTTATCGGCATCGAGAGCTGGTTCATTCAACCGCTGGAAACGGCCATCAGGAAGTTGTATGAAAACCTTGCCTGCATCATCCCGTGCTCCGCCAATAAAGAAATCGGTAAGCCCATCGCCATTGATATCGGCTTTGGCAATTTTTGGTCCTTCGGTCGACAATAACTCCGGCATGAGGCGTTCTCTACGAAAGTCTACAAAATTCAAATCTTCATGATGGGTAATATCTCCTATTATTTTCGAAGAAGAAACTTCTTCATATAAAGGATGATAAATAGGGGGGTGATACACGAATTGTTGATGAGCATCTTTTTGATATAATGTAATCGTTTGGTCAACGGGTATATTTTTCAGTACTTGCATTTCGTGTTGACGATCGGGCCAGATCACGACAATTGAGTCAATTTTTTGAGCATGTTCGAGTCCAAACACCAACACAGGATCCATACTCGATTCAAAACCACGTTGAAGAAATTCTTGCTGTACTTGCTTCATACCTCCTGCATACACAGTAACTTGTGCACCTATGCCAAAAGTGTTCATCCCTAATCCCCTGAGTTGAATACGGATATAGGATTTATGATATTTTTCATTTGTCATGTTTCGATAAATGAAGCATGGCATATTCACATTATTGACCACTAAGTCGAGATCGCCATCGTTGTCAAGGTCTCCGTATGCTGCTCCATTACTAAATCCTGGCATTCCCAAACCCAGTTGATAGGCTTCATTTCGAAAGCTAAGATTATGTTGGTTGATGAAGGCATAATTGGGTAATGGGGTAGAAGAAAGCTTATCTTGAAATTCTCGATAATCAAACTTTCCGCTTTCTGCAACACGTCTTTTATTTTTATCGCTGGCGAAATAATCAATAAAATCTTGATCGGTAAGATTCTTATAAATACCATTACACACAAAAATATCTTTCCAACCATCATTATTCATATCGAATGCGAGTGCTCCCCAGCTCCAGTCGCTAGCATATACATCGGCGAGTTGGCCAATTTCACTAAATGTGGTATCTCCATTATTGAGTTGGAGCATATTGCGCATATACTGGTGATGAAAATCGTGATTTAATCGCTCCTGGTTCACATCATAATCATCGAAATAAGAAGTAGTTTTCAAGCGATAATCATCTTCGGGTAGCATATCGGTTGTATAGATATCCGGCCATCCATCGTTATTGATATCGGCTATATCTGCGCCCATTGAAGATTGGCTAATGTGTCCCATAGCCGTGTCTATGACATCAACAAAACTACCGTTACCCTGATTCAAGTACAAATAATCGCGTTCAAAGAAATCATTCGATATGTAAATATCGGGCCACATATCGCCATTAATATCTCCAACGCTCACACCTAACCCAAAACCAATCACGCTTCCATAAATATGTGCCGAATCACTGACATCCACAAAATGTCCATGATCGTTTCTCATTAATTTATCTCCACCATATGGATCTCGCTGATTGCGCAATAGATAACGATCATAGCCAAAACTACTGATTGGCCTGAAGCTATTTTCTAGAATAAAACAATCTAGATCACCGTCTCCATCATAATCAAAAAATGAAGCGTGTGTAGTGAATCCACCTTTATCTTGTAGGCCGTATTGTGCAGCTTCATCTCTAAAATGAGGAATACCTTGGCGGTCCACACCTTGATTGATAAATAATTGATTGGCGCGATCATCACCTGGTATGTTTCCGCTATGGCACAAGTAAATATCTAACAAGCCATCTCCATTGATATCTACCATGGCTACTCCTGTACACCATCCTTTTATATGATCTAGCCCGGCCTCATGAGTAACATCTTTGAAATGCCAATGTTTTTCATTTAAATATAATTTACATTGGCCATCATTTGCTACCAGAAAAATATCTGCCCAACCATCGTTGTTTACATCTCCAATAGCTACTCCACCTCCATTATAAAAATTGCGATAGTTAAATACATTAAATGCTGCTGAAGGCGTCACGGTGTTTTCAAAATCAATACCTGTTTGCTTTGCCGACAACTGAACAAACAAAGGATCTGCAGGAGGGGTATAGTGTGAGGAAGATGAGCGACATCCCATCAATAGCCATAGAAAAAAGGATATACTCCACACGCATTTGAGTATATGCTGAACCACACGGAAAGAAAGCTGTTTACCCCGAATCATGATATTATGCTGTATACAGTACATATATTATTCATCAGGCATCTTTTCAGATCCAAAATAGACCTTCAAAGATGCCTGATGCTAAAATAAGCGAAAACCACTCATGCCATTGTTAATACCCCGGGTTTTGTTTGAGATTGGGGTTAGCAGTAATTTGTTGGGCAGGAATAGGATAAATATAGAGGTGATGATCAGATGGATCTGCTGCCTTTCCTGGCGTGCGTGCGCCGCTGAAATAAGGAGTACCTGAAGCCACTTCAAAACGAATCAAGTCTTGGCGGCGATAGCCTTCCCAAGCCAGTTCACGTGCCCGTTCAGCCAAGATATTGGGTAGATTAAGATCAACCATTGTCCAGTCGTGAGAATTATTTCCATATGCACGCTCGCGAATTTGGTTGATCAGGTTTAAAGCATCGATTAGATTTGTATTTAAACGAACTTCACACTCGGCTTTCATCAACAAAATATCTGCATAGCGAAAGAGCACTACATCATTGCTTTGGCTTCCAGCCGTACCCGCTTCTGGGAAATATTTGATATTTCTCAACCCTGCCAGTCGGAAGCTATCTGCTGGATTAGATAGCTGCAACACATAAGGAGAAAACTTAAGCGGCAATCCGGTTTGGGCATCTTTTAATGCCAGAGAGGGATCTGCACTATCTACATAAGTACTGGGGGGGTAATTGTATGGTATGGCATATTGCTGGCCAATGAGGAATTGACCGGTTCGTTGATCTTTATAGGTACGAAGCACTTCCCCTCCTTGAGTAGTATAAGTGGAAGAAGTATCAAATTGTGCATAATAATCGGCGGTACTAGAAAAACCATTCCACGGGCTACCGCTGAGGCCAAAAGTTTTATCACTTTGATAATGCAAGGTAGCCATTTCCATATTGTCGCCACCTATATTGGTTTTGTCGAAAGGTACTACGAAGATATTTTCGTTGCCCGATCCTACCAGAGTACTATTGTTTACGGCGAAGTTGTCGAAATAATTGGGCAACAAGCTATATTTACCAGAATTGATAACCGAATCACAAGCCGCAATGCAATCAGCCCATCGAGGCGTACCCGTGTATACTTGAGCATTCAAATAAATTTTTGCCAGCAAGGCAAATGCCATCCACTTAGTAACTCGGCCGTATGTGCTAGCATCCACATTGGTAGGCAACGAATCAATATTGTTTTTGATTTCCGATTCTATAAAGTTAAATATATCCTTTCTAGCACTATTAGTGACGGTATTGGGATTGGTATTGAAGTCGGTCACCAATGGCACATTGCCAAACAAATCCATGGCTAAATAATAAAAATAGGCCCTCAACACTTTCAACTCTGCATTGATTTCGCCAATAGTAGCGGGCTTATTGGGAAGACTATTGACGACGCTCAGGATGAAGTTAATTTTCCCAATTCCATTATAGATATCGCCCCATGCACCATTCACCACATTATGTCCTGTAGGCCAGGTATGCAACCAAAGTTGCTGCCACTGTGCATTATCATACCAGTCGGCTCCTCGGGTAGGCACGATGATCTCATCGCTCGATACTTCTTGCAGATTAAACACATTACTGGGATTGCCTGCTATAGCTGTTAACGCCTGGTATGCAGGAGCGAGTCCAGCAGCTATTTGATCGGGTGTCTGATAAAAATTTTGGATAGGCGTTACACTATATACATGCTGGCTGAGATCGGTACAGGCTTGAAAAGCAAACAAACCTAAAGCCAGTGTAGAGACTTTGATATATGTGCTAAGCGATTTCATATTCAAATATTTTTGTGATGAGAGAAAAGAATATTTCATGAATGATAATGAAGGATCATTCATTTAAATGAAACATTCACACCAAACACTATTGAACGCGTTCTAGGATAATAGCCATCACTTCCGTAATTGGCATCAATATAGGCCTGGTTGGTATCTCCATTCCTGATTTCTGGATCTAATCCACGATAAGGTGTAATCACAAACACATTATTTGCTGTGAGGTACACATCTAGGCTTCCAATTCCCTTTACTTGTTTGAAGGAATAAGAAAGCGATACATAATCTAAACGCAAGTAAGAAGCATTTTCCAGCCAGTGATCGGAAGCCACAGCAGCATCTTCAATACCATTGGTGAGGGCTTCTTTAGTCACATTATTACCCGGTAAGCGTTTGATAAATTCTACATCGAGCAAAGTATTGTTGAAAATCTTTTGTCCATAAACTCCTCTGAAGAAAAAGTTCAAGTTCCAGTTTCCATAACTCAATGTACTTCCCAACCCATAATTAAATTTAGGTGCAGGATCAATATACCGGAAGGTGGCATTACCATAATTGGGAATCTTCACTCCTGCTGAATCAAATAATTGGTTTCCATTGGCATCTACACCTTCCCAGTGAGGCAAATAAAACACATAGGGAGAATATCCAACCTTTAAATAAGTGATTGGATTGCTACTCAAGCCACGGCCTTCTGCATAGCCTCCAGGAATATTATTGGTGGATAATTTATAGCCAGCGTATGAACCTGAAAGACTGGTTACACGAGTTTTAATGAAAGTAATTTGTCCATTAGCCGTCCAATTAAATTTATTTCCTTTGACGATAGTACCATTTAAAGAAATTTCAACACCCTTATTTGTCAAGCTTCCCACGTTAGCTAAGATGGTATTGACATAAAATGGAGGAACTGGAACAGTATAGTAATACAACAAATTCTTGGTCTTGTCATTAAATACATTCACATCTCCTCCCAAGCGATCTTTGAATAAGGAGAAATTAGCACCCACATTAAATCCATGCCGTTCTTCCCATTTTAAGTCGGGATTAGCATTTTGTGTAGGCGCATAAGATTGTGGATAAGCATAGGCTGGGTTGACGGGATTATAATACCGACCAATACTGCCTACAAGTAATTGAGTAGCATAGGGGGTAATGGCATCTTGGTTACCGGTAACCCCGTATCCCACTTTCAACTTTAAATCATTTATCCAAGCCAGATTCCTCATAAACCCTTCTTCACTTATTCTCCAGGCTGCAGATACGGCGGGAAAATTTCCCCAACGATTGTTTACCCCAAATTTTGAAGAACCATCACGGCGAAAACTAGCATCTAAGTAATATTTACCTTTATAATTATAGGTAATACGCCCTAAAAAGGAGATGAGTTTATACTCTTCTTTATACGATGAAATCTGATTAAATGCCGTGTTTCCATTTTGCAATGCATTGTCTTGATTATCTTCTACTAAATATTGTTGACCAGCAGCTCTAAAATTATCATACGTAAAATCGTTATACTCATACACACCCGTGAAATCGAAGTTGTGCACATTATTCCAGGTATGGGTATACTCTATATGAATATTTCCTTTTTTGGAGTTTCGATTTTCGTTGTACTTAGCTCCATTATTGATGTTTCCAACACCTGGAAGTGTGGGCTGGAAGAAATCGGTTTGCTTATTGAAATACGACAACGAACCCAGTAAGCCAAGTTTTAATCCTTGCAAGAGTTCATAATCTGCACCTGCACTATAAATATTTAAGTTTTCAGTGCCCCTATTCAATTGCAGCATTTGTTGGGCTACTGGATTCTGTTGTTCAAAGTCAAAATACCCAAAATAACTTCCATCTGGATTGTATACTGGATATGTGGGTGGTGTACTGAATACATAGGTAAATATACTGTAATCGACGTACTTGCGATTTGTACGTGTAGTGAGCAATCCATAATTCAAGGTTAATTTATCATCTAACGCTTTCTGTTGAGCATTGAAACGAAGGCCTATCTCATTTTTCCCAGAATTAATGACTATTCCTTGTTGATTGATGTAGTTACCAGCGGCAGAATAGGTAAACTTATCAGTACCTCCGCTAATTAATAAATTATGGGAATGTGTAAAAGCGGTTTGAGTGATGGCTTTTTGCCAGTTGGTATTCGCTCCTTTATCCAAACTCGGTTGATAATTGCCTAATTTTTTGGTGGCTGCTCGCCATTCATCGGCATTTAATAAGTCATAATATTTGGCTTGCCAATCTAATCCTACATATCCATTGTATGTTACTTGTGTTTGCCCTGCTCTGCCTTTTTTGGTATTAATAATGATTACCCCATTAGCACCGCGTGACCCATAAATAGCGGTTGCCGAAGCATCTTTCAGCACATCGTATGATTGAATATCACCTGGAGGAATATTGGCTATTTGAGAAGGATCATCTAAGGGTACTCCATCTACTACAATCAGCGGTGTTTGCCCACCAGTGATAGAGGTTTGACCCCGAAGCCGGATAATGACGTTTTGGTTAGGGTCGCCTCCCGGTTGGGTAATGACCAAGCCCGCAACCTTACCTTGAATCTGCTGCATAGGGTTGGTAATCACCCCCTTGTTAAAATCTTTATTGGAAATACTGCTGATCGCAGCACTCACATCTTGAGCCTTTTGGGTACCATAACCTACTACCACCACTTCTTGCAAGGCTTCACCAGGCTTGAGCGATACATTGATCTGGTTACTGGTAATCGGTATTTCCTGATTTTGATATCCCACAAAAGAAAAGATCAAGGTCTTGGCTTCTGCAGGAACACTGAGCTGATACATTCCCTGAGCATTGGTGGTGGTACCCACTCCAGCTACTTCTTTAACCCTAACGGTAACACCTGCCATAGGAGAACCCGTTTGCTCATCTACCACACGCCCACTGATGGTGCGTGTTTGAGCAAAGGCAAACTGAGCAAGACTGAGAAAGAACAAGATGGCCAACCATGGCCTGGATAGCGTACTTCTGTGCATCATATTAACGAGATTTATGGGTAAAGGAATCGGTTTATTTCGATCACAAAATAGGGCAATGGGATTTGCGTATTTCAAACGCAATATAGGATAAAAATTATTTAAAAGAAAAAATTGATCTAATAATTTTCAAAATTTTTGTTAAGACGCCATTTGGCCATTTACCTTCACAAAGGGGGTATTTTTTAACAGGGCGTTTTCATTAAATCGATAGAGCTTGGCAGGCCTGTGGGAAACATCTACCTCCACTTCGTGCAAATCTTCAATTAAACCTAAAGACAAAAACTTTTTTCGGAAATTTCGGCGATCAAACTTTACACCCAATACAGCTTCATACAGGTTCTGTAATTCCCGCAAAGAAAATTTCTTGGGCAGGAGGTTAAACCCCACCGGATGTTCAACGATGCGATCCTGTAAGCGCTTTACACAAGTATCCAAAATGAGTTTATGGTCGAATGCCATTTGCTTGATGTCTTTCACGGCATGCCAGTGTAAGCCATAATCACTCACTTTGAGCTGCACATGGTGAATATTGACCAATGAATAATAAGCTACCGTAATCACTCGCCCCGCTGGATGACGGTTCAGTGCACCAAAAGTATGCACTTGCTCCATGTACACATTGTCTAAGCCCGTGCGCTCGCGTAGTACCCGATATGCGGCCGCATCCAACTCTTCATCGGGCCTCACGATATCTCCGAGTAAAGACCATTTATTTTTATATTGGGCTAGGTCAGACTGGATCAAAAGCACTTTCAAGGTATTTCCATCAAACCCAAAAATGACACAATCTACCGAAACCGCTACCTTGAAATAGTCTTTGATTTCGGTAAGATGAGTATTGATGTTTTTGATGGGGAATACGGGTGTTTTTTGCATACTTTTTGCAAAATTTCAAAAAATTCTAACAAATATACCATATTCTCATTTTGTTGTTTTCGCCAACTCATCGGGAAATACTTGCTGGCCAGCAATAAAAGTGGCGAGTACTTTGCTTTGTAGCACTTGATATGGCTTGGCGTGCATCAAATCTTGGTCCATTACCACGAAATCAGCAAATTTACCGGGCTCCAAACTCCCCTTCTCGGCATCTTCCAATTGTGCACGTGCGGCCCAAATAGTCATCCCGCACAATGCCTGCTCACGTGTGAGGGCATTCTCGGGTTGAAAGCCTCCTGGCGGGTAACCGTTTGCATCTTGCCGAAATATGGCCGCATAAAATGTTTTTCGGGGATCGATATCTTCCACTGGAAAATCGGTTCCTAAAGGAATCCAACCATTTTGCCTAAGTAAATCTTGAAATGCATAAGCATAATGCAAGCGTTGCACTCCCAGCCTTTCGCCTGCCCAATACATATCGGAAGTAGCATGAGTGGGTTGCACGGAAGGAATGATGGCATAATCACCAAACAAATGGATATCATCGGGATGCACCACCTGGGCATGTTCAATGCGCCAGCGTCGATCATTACCAGGCTTCAACACAGAAGCATAAATCTGCAAGATCACCCGATTGGCCGAATCTCCTATAGCATGAGTACACATCTGAAATGGGCTATGAATGAGAAGATGAGCAATACTGTCGAAATACGCTTTATCTTTCAACAAAAATCCATACCACCCCGGCTGATCGCTATAGGGCTCTAAGAGGCAAGCTCCTCGAGAGCCCAAGGCCCCATCGGCATACAATTTGAAGGCACATACATGCATCCGATCGGTTTGATAAGGGCCATGTTTGAGATAATAAGCATAATTTTCTGGATCATCAGACGCCATCGCATAGATGCGCACACGCAATTGCCCGGCTCTTTGTAAGCTGTCTAAAAAATCAATCGTATGCTTGGGCAAACCACAGTCGGCTACGGTGGTTAGCCCCACAGTAAAGCATCGCTTCTCCGCTTCTTGCAATGCTTGCACCTTCAAGGAATCGTTTAATGATGGCACCATGCGGGCCACCCGTTCAACGGCATTATCGATCAACACACCCGTTAGGCAACCATTCCGACTCATAAACAATCCGCCTTCAATGGTGTCGCCTGGCCGAATTCCAGCCTGCCTCAGGGCTGCACCATTGGCAATGGCCGCATGGCCATCTACTCGCGTAAGCAAAACAGGCCTATCGGGAAACAAACGATCTAATTCTGCCCGGTCGGGAAACTGCTGCCCGGGCCAATCGTTTTGATCCCAGCCACGACCCAACAGCCAACCCTCTGGATGTTGCCGAGCAAAGGCCTGCAACCGCTGCAAGACCTCTTCCCAAGTCTTTGTACCCGTGAGATCAACGGAAAGCAATGATAGAGCATATGCATAAAAATGCGCATGGGCATCTATGAAACCAGGATATACAAATTTGCCCTGTAAATCTATTTTCTTCGGTGCCGTATATTGCTGTAAGATTTGCTGGTCGGTACCCGTAGCCAGAATTTTCCCCTGGACAATAGCCATGGCCTGCACTACCCGAAAGGCACTGTCAACCGTATAAATATGCCCATTATAAATAATCAAATCGACCGAGTGTGGTGCGTGGTGGTAACTCATCATAAACAAGAAGATGAAAGGGAATGGAGTAAATTTGATTAACCGAAATTTTGCATGCTGCATAAGTAATTTCATAAACATGCTAATTAAAACCCAAACGAAAATAATCTTTATCTCATGTATACACCACAAGAAGAAAAACAATTGGCTCAATTGCTCAGTACCTTATTGCATCAACTAAAAGATCAACAGCAAAAAGAAGAGCAAAATATTTCTTTGGAACAAAAACTAAAACAATTGCGCCAAGCATTGCGATATGCAGAATGGCGCTACTATGTGATAAACGATCCAGTGATCAGCGATTATGAATACGATCAGCTGTTTCACCATCTCCAGCAAATTGAGAACCAACATCCTGAGTGGATAACGCCCGATTCGCCCACGCAGCGAATCGCCAGTGGCCTCATCGAGGAATTTCCTACCGTCTCACATCTTACGCCCATGCTTTCGCTCGATAATTCTTACAATGCAGCCGACTTGCGCGATTGGGACCGTCGAGTGAAAGAGCTTGCGGGCATCTCTACCGTAGAATATTGTATCGAACCGAAATACGATGGGGCCAGCATTTCTTTAATCTACGAAAACAACATGCTGGTGCGAGGCGCTACTCGTGGCGATGGTGTGCGAGGCGACGACATTACGCCCAATATCAAGCAAATCAAAGCTATTCCGCTTTCCGCCAATTTTGCAAACCTGGGCATTCGCCGAGTGGAGATCCGCGGTGAGGTGTTGATGCATAAAGATACCTTCAAAGCCTTGAACGAACAGCGACTTTCCGAAAACCTACCGCCCTTTGCCAATCCCCGTAATGCCACCTCCGGTTCCTTACGAATGGTAGATCCTCGTGAGGTGGCCAAAAGAAAACTTCAAGCTGTGTTGTATCAAATCAGCTTCCTGGAAATGAACAATGGCCAAAGTATTCCACAAGCACTTCTCACCCAATCGGGCACCCTACATACCCTTCATCGTTTGGGTTTTCCCACACCCGTATCGCTCGTGAAAGTCGTGCACAATATCGATGAAGCTATCCGATTCTTGGAAGAATTTGAACAGCTGCGCGACTCTTTGCCATATGAAATTGATGGCATGGTGATCAAGGTAAATGACCTACGGCTTCAAGAAAAAATTGGCGCTACTACCCATCATCCACGCTGGGCTATCGCTTTTAAATTCAAAGCCCGGCAGGCTACTTCTGTGCTTCGCAAAGTGGAATTTCAAGTGGGCCGCACGGGAACCATCACGCCTGTGGCTAAAATAGATCCAGTGCCTATTGGCGGCGTAACCGTGAGCTCAATCTCATTGTTTAATGAAGATGTAATCCGCGAAAAAGATCTGCGCATCGGCGATACCGTGTTGGTAGAGCGCGCTGGAGACGTTATCCCGTATATCGTGAAACCCATCACCGAATTACGCACAGGTAAAGAAAAACCTATTCAGTTTCCCCAAAATTGCCCCGTTTGTGGCGATCCTCTGGTAAAATCCTCTGGTGAAGTGGCCTGGCGCTGTGTGAACATCAACTGTGAAGCGCAAGTACTGGAACGCATGATCCACTTTGTGAGCAAAGATGCTATGGATATCAAACATCTGGGTGAAGCCAATGTGCGCCGCTTTTATGAATTAGGGCTGCTGCGTACCATACCCGACATTTATCGCTTA
Organism: Thermoflavifilum sp.; assembly: GCA_023511875.1. GTDB lineage: Bacteria > Bacteroidota > Bacteroidia > Chitinophagales > Chitinophagaceae > Thermoflavifilum. The sequence goes on along the minus strand of JAIMAQ010000002.1, from coordinate 125,894 downwards.
GATTACAACAAAATCAAAAAACTAGAAGGTTTCGGCGAAAAATCTGTTCACAACCTGCAGCAGGCTATCGAAGCTTCTAAAAAGCAACCGTTGCATCGACTCATCTTTGCCTTAGGCATTCGTTACGTAGGGGAAACTACAGCTCGTACCTTAGCCGATGCTATTGAACACTTGCCCGAATTGCAGCGCTGGAGTGTAGAACAACTCATGCAGCTCAAAGATATTGGCCCTAAAGTGGCTACCAGCATATATGAATTCTTCCACAACCCCGATAACCTGCATTTGATACAAGAACTCGAAAAATTGGGTGTAAACACATATCGTTCAAAACAGGATCAACAACCCATAGGCAAACTCAACGGACTCAGCTTCCTCTTCACCGGAACACTTCCACATCTAAAGCGTCAAGAAGCCGAAGCTTTGGTAGAACAACTAGGCGGGAAAATTGCCAGCTCGGTGAGCCGTAGCCTCAACTACTTGGTAGTGGGCGACGATCCTGGATCTAAACTAGAAAAAGCTCGCCAAATTCCTACGGTGAAGATCATCAATGAAAAACAATTTTTGGAATTGATAGACCAAGCTAAAAACCGTTAATTATGGGCCTATCGCGAAGTGATGATGATTTCATGCAAGAAGCCTTAAAAGAAGCCGAAAAAGCATATGCTTGTGGAGAAATTCCAGTGGGCGCAATATTGGTGATTGAAAACCAAATCATTGCTCGTGCACACAACCAAGTAGAACAGTTAAACGACCCCACGGCTCATGCCGAAATGCTCGTACTCACGGCGGCTTTTCATGCTCTTGGCAGTAAATATCTTCCTCAAGCCACCCTCTACGTTACCCTGGAACCTTGCCTCATGTGCACCGGTGCTATATTCTGGAGCCAGCTTGGCCGAGTAGTGTTTGGCGCAACCGATGAAAAAAATGGCTATCGCGCCCACCAGCTACGCCCACACCCATTCCATCCAAAAACCGCCATAGAAGGCGGAATATTGGCTGTGGAAGCTGCCCAACTGATGAAACAGTTTTTTTTAGAACGCCGCTCCTAAACAGACGCCCTTTTGCCATGCACGAATTGATTGCCCTGATCCAACGACTCAACTCTACACAAAAAACCATCGATAAATTAACGGCACTACGCGATTATTTTATCTCGGCAGATCCACGCGATGCCATATGGGTAGTGGCTTTATTCACTGGTCGCCGTCCTAAACGCCCCATTACCTCAACCCAGCTGAAAACCTGGTGCAAAGAATGGTTGCAAATGCCCGACTGGCTCTTTGAAGAGTGCTATCAAGTAGTTGGCGACCTGGCTGAAACTTTGGCCCTGCTTATCCCCAACCCGGCTTTACTCACCGATACACTCCCACCTCTACACCAGTTGATGCAAGAGCTTACGACCCTCTCGCGAGCCACCGACGATGCTAAACGTCGATTTATCACTTCCTGGTGGCCAAAGCTCGACGCTGATGGACGATGGATTTTGCACAAACTGCTTATGGGAAACTTTCGAATTGGCGTGTCTGAACAACTGATTATTCAAGCCCTTGCAGCTGCCTTTGGGCTCGATAAGTATACCGTAGCTTCTCGTATATCGGGCAACTGGAATCCAGCAACAACAAACTTGAATCAATTGCTCCATGCTTCCCATCACGATCTATCGCGCCCTTATCCCTTCTGCCTGGCTTATCCCTTGGAAGATTCGCCCGAAAACCACCTAGATCCTCAAGCCTGGGCCGCCGAATGGAAATGGGACGGCATTCGCGGACAACTCATCAAACGTCAAAACAAAATTTATCTTTGGTCGCGCGGAGAAGAATTGCTTACCCCGATTTTTCCAGAAATAGTTGATGCTGCCCAAGTCTTACCCGATAACCTCGTGCTCGATGGCGAAATCTTGCCTTTTCACCATGACTGCCCCCTCCCTTATCAACGGCTCCAAACCCGCATGGGACGAAAAAAAATTACTCCGCAAATACTCCAACAAATTCCCGTAGTTTTCATGGCCTACGATCTGCTGGAATATGAGGGTATCGATTGGCGATCTTTCCCATTTATCCGAAGACATCAACAACTAGAAGCCTGCTTACAGCAAGCAGCCCATCCCCAATTCAAGCTTTCACCACTCATCAATTTCGAAAACTGGCAAACATTGTCGGCCGAGCGAGCAAAAGCTAGAGAAAAGGGAAGTGAAGGAATTATGCTGAAAAAATGGAATTCCCCTTACCACGTTGGTAGACATAAGGGCGATTGGTGGAAATGGAAAATCGATCCCTTCTCTTTGGACGCCGTAATGCTCTATGCCCAACGCGGCCATGGCCGACGGGCAAATTTATACACCGACTATACCTTTGCCTTGCGCGATGGCGATCAACTGATTCCCTTTGCCCGAGCCTATTCTGGATTGACCGATGAAGAAATCCGCGAGGTGGATCGTTTTGTAAAAACCCATAGCCGCGAGCAATTTGGGCCCGTACGAACTGTAGAGCCCCTGCTAGTATTCGAAATTGCCTTCGAAGGCCTTGCACCTTCAAAACGCCATCGTTCGGGAGTGGCCGTTCGTTTCCCCAGAATCTTACGTTGGAGAAAAGATAAAACACCCGATCAAATCAACACTTTGCAAGACCTTCAACAATTGTTACTACAATATGGACACCGAGCATAAGCTTTTGCAATCGCCGGGCTATCAAACCATAAGCCATTGGATGCACCGAAAGGGCTGGAAAATCGCTGATTTTCAGCAAACAGCTTGGGTGAAAGTCATGCAAGGATATTCGGGTATTGTGCAGGCACCTACTGGTTACGGAAAAACATTTGCCATTTTCCTGCCCCTTTTGGCCAAATGGATCAATACTCATGGTGTAGATCCATCTCAAACACAAGCCCATAAACATTTTTCACGTGGATTACGCTTGCTTTGGATCACCCCCCTTCGAGCCCTAGCCAACGACTTAGGAAAAACTATGCAACAAGTGATCGATGAGCTAGGCATGCCTTGGCAAGTAGGCATCCGCAATGGCGATACACCAGCTGCTGAGCGCAAGAAACAACAAAAGCAAATGCCAGAAGTATTGGTCATTACCCCTGAAAGCCTTCACTTGCTGCTCACCCATTCGCATCATGAAATTTATTTTCAGCACTTATCGCAAATCGTCGTCGATGAATGGCATGAACTCTTGGGCAGTAAACGGGGACTGCTGGTATCACTAGCGTTGGCTTATGTGCAACATCTTCAGCTCAATCGCTTTCATCGCTCTGCCGTACCCGTCTGGGCACTATCGGCTACCCTAGCAAATGCCGAAGAAGCTCTGGAAGCTCTCCTCGGACCGAATGCTGTTGTTCCCGATTCACAGCGCATTGTCATTCGGTCAAAACTTCGTAAACAGATCCACATCGAAACTATTTATCCCGACGAAATTACCCAATACCCTTGGGCTGGACATCTAGGCCTGAAGCTGGTCCACAAGGTCATTCCTATCGTGCAGAAAAGCCGTTCTACCCTCATCTTCATCAACACCCGTGGCATGGCCGAACGTTGGTACCAAGCATTGATAGATGCCGCTCCTGAGCTCGCCGGCACCTTAGCCATTCATCATGGTTCTATGGACATGGAGCTGCGCCATTGGGTGGAGGAAGCTTTACATCTTGGCCAACTGAAAGCAGTGATTTGTACCTCAAGCCTCGATCTGGGCGTGGATTTCCGTCCAGTCGATACCGTGATCCAAGTAGGAAGCCCGAAAAGCATTGCTCGTTTTCTGCAACGTGCTGGCCGAAGTGGCCATCAACCTGGCGAGAAAAGTCATATTTATTTTCTCCCCACCCATGCCCTCGAATTAGCCGAGGTAGCAGCACTGAAATCGGCTATCGAACAGCAACAACTCGAACAGCCTCGCCCAGTACAAATGGCCTTCGATGTGCTCATGCAATTTCTCACCACTTTGGCTATTGGTGGAGGATTCCAAGCAGAGGAAATGCTTTCGGTGATTCGCTCTACTTATGCTTATCAACAGCTCAGCACAGATGAATGGCTGTGGCTATTGCAATTTCTCACCTATGGAGGTGAAGCCCTGCATCATTACGATGAATTTCAAAAACTCGAAGCCTGCAATGGCTACTATCGTGTCACCAACCGCAAATTGGCCATGCGCCATCGGCTACACATAGGTACCATCGTGAGTGAGGCTATGTTAAAAGTAAAAATGTTACACGGGAGCTTTGTGGGATTGATTGAAGAATATTTCATCTCCCGGCTCAAACCCGGAGATCGTTTTGTATTGGCTGGAAAAACACTCGAGCTGGTGAGGATAAAAGATATGGTGGCTTGGGTAAAAAAATCGAGTACTCGAGACGCTTGGATTCCTAGTTGGCTGGGCGGTCGCATCCCGCTTTCTGGGCCTCTGGCTGCCCAGCTCCGCAAACAATTGGCTCAACCTTCTGCTCCCATTGCAGAAATCCAGTTTCTTCAACCCTTGCTCCACTTGCAACAGCAGTTATCTTACTTGCCTAATGAAAAGGAATTGCTCGTGGAATACATCACTACAGCCGATGGGCATCATCTGTTTGTTTATCCCTTCGAAGGCCGACTCGTACACGAAGCTATGGCCAGCCTGCTGGCCTATCGCATAGCCCAAACCCAACCTTTCACTTTTTCACTGGCAATGAACGATTACGGATTTGAATTACTCACCGACAGCCCTCTGCAATTATCAGTAGCACAACTTCGGCAATGGCTTCATCCCGATCAACTTCACAACGATCTGCTGCAAAGCTTGAATGCGACGGAAATGGCTAAACGAAAATTTCGCGATATAGCTTGTATTGCCGGGTTAGTCTTTCCAGGATATCCCGGAGCACCTAAACTACAACGTCATTTGCAATCGTCTGCCAGCTTGTTGTTTGAAGTTTTTCGCCAATATGATCCCACCAATCTGCTGCTCAGGCAAGCCCTCGACGAGGCATTATGGGAACAAATTGATTTCATTCGGCTTCAACAGGCACTCCAGCGTATACAACATCAACGAATTATTTTCCGCAATCCCCAACGATTTACTCCATTTAGCTTTCCACTGAAGGTAGATAGTATGCGCGAAAGCCTGAGCACCGAAAAATGGGAAGATCGCGTCCATAAGCTCTTGCAACAATTACAAGTGAATGCTTGACGCCATCTCTTTGCAGAAAATATGATATCTTCGAGGATCATGTCTACCATTCGCATCCTTAGCTATAATGTTAATGGTATTCGCTCGGCCCTGAAAAAAGGATTTGCCGACTGGATTGCTACTACTCCTGGTGATATCATTTGCCTTCAAGAAACCAAAGCCCAACCCAATGATATCGATCAATCGATTTTCACACAAGCAGGTTACCAAAGCTATTGGTATTCGGCACAAAAAAAAGGCTATAGCGGTGTAGCCATCCTTACCCGCATTCATCCCGATCATGTGTTATATGGAAATGGCTTCCCACAAAGCGATGCAGAAGGGCGCGTATTGCAACTCTTGTTTGGCGATGTTTTACTCATTAATGCTTATTACCCTTCGGGCACTAGCGGCGAACAACGTCAACAATTCAAGTACCAATGGCTCGATGAATGGTTTGATTATTTGGAGAAATTAAAACGCCAATACCCGAAAATCATTTTATGCGGCGATTATAACATTGCCCATAAAGAAATAGATATCCATGACCCTAAAGGCAATAAAAATAGTTCTGGATTTCTTCCTGAAGAACGCGCCTGGATGGATAAATTTTTTGCCCATGGATGGATTGATACTTTTCGTTTTATTCATCCCAACGAGCCTCACCGATATAGTTGGTGGAGCATGCGCTTTCCCACGGTGCGGCAGCAAAACAAAGGTTGGCGAATCGACTATATCGCGGTAACCGAGCCTCTCCGCTCTGCTATTGTAAATGCCGATATTTTACCACAAGTGCAGCATTCTGATCACTGTCCTGTATTACTCGAATTAAAGTGGCCCTTATCGAAGAAAAAAACAACATGATTATTTGCAACATCACTTGGAGTATTTCTCCCGATACTCTGAGCCAATGGCAACAATGGTTTCATGAAGATTTTGAACCTTTTTTACATCGCCTGCAAGTGAAACCGCTTCATTTCTGTAAGCTTTTATTTCTGGAAACAAGCGACCTTACTTTTAGCCAACAACTAGGGCTTGCCGATTTATCGGCTTATAATGAATTGATGAGCTTGCTTCAACCCAAACTCAAGCAGCTGCAAGAGCACATGGGCACATCGGTAATGTATTTTCAAACCGTAATGGAAGAAGTTGGGCCTCTGGATGAATTTTCCACATGAAATGCACGTTTGAAGCCCTGTTTCTTGATAAGAGAAGGTAATCAATTTTATGAAAAAGAATAGAGAAAAGGTCTACCATGGCTACTTTGGTGAGGATCAAGGTATTATTACTTACTTATCATTGACGATCAATCTTCGCTAATCTTTGCCTGTAGCTGATTTCGAATAGAGAAAAACAGCTTAAAATATTTGGTAATATGCCAAAACGCACTAAATTTGCTGAAATTGAACATTTTTCACCATTTAAAACTGTTCGCACTATGAACAAAGCCGAATTAATCGACAGAATTGCCAAGGATGCGGGCATCACCAAAGCCCAAGCCAATGACGCGCTGGATGCCTTTACCAGCGCAGTTGTTGAAACCCTCAAAAAAGGTGGAAAAGTAACCTTAGTAGGGTTTGGCACCTTCTCCGTTTCCAAGCGCAATGCGCGTAATGGCCGCAATCCACAAACGGGCAAGATCATTAAGATACCCGCAAAGAAAGTGGCCAAATTCAAAGCGGGCAAAGCCTTTGCATCCAAGCTTAAATGAGTTAAGCTTGTAGTAGCTTACCCACAGCAGGGATTTTCGTTTATCCCTGCTTTTTTTATTTTTGCGCCTCACAAAACCAATATGCATATGGGTAAAGGAGATATTCGCTCTCGGCGTGGGAAAATTTGGAAAGGCACTTTTGGTAAATCACGCCCAGCTCGAAAACAAAACAAGAAGCGCTTCCCAGTGGCTCATGTTTTGCAACAAGCTAATCAATCCACTCCAGAAACCCCGGCTCAAGAGGCTTAAGGCGCTAATCGGCTAATCTGCCAATTTTCCGATACTAGCCGATATACGATGCGGTCGTGCAGGCGATGTGCTCGCCCCTGCCAGAACTCTACGTAATGCGGAATTAGCCGAAATCCTCCCCAAAATGGCGGACAGGTGAGGGGTTGGCGAGCAAATTGTTCTTGATATTGTTTCACTTTTGCTTCGAGGTAGGCTCTGTTAGGAATTTCTTGGCTTTGGGGTGAAGCCCAAGCGCTAAGCTGGCTTTCCAAAGGGCGAGAGTGAAAATAGCTTTCATTTTCTGCAATGCTCAGCTTTTCTACCACCCCTTCCATGCGTACTTGACGCTCTAATTCTTTCCAGTAAAACACAATGGCTGCACGAGGATTATTGGCAAGTTCCTGTCCCTTACGGCTTTCATAATTTGTAAAAAAAATAATACCCCGTTGGTCCACCTCTTTGAGCAAAACGATGCGTGCAGATGGCTGCCCATTTTCCCCGCATGTAGCCAATGTCATAGCATTAAAGTCGAGAATCCGACATTGAAGAGCTTCGTCCAGCCATTGGTTGAATTGTGTAAGAGGATGCGCACTTACTTGATTTTCGTCGAGTGTACGTTGGGTAAATTCTCGGCGAAGTGCAGATAGATCTACGTCTTCGGTCATAAACTGATGAGCATTATCGAGTGACCAAGGTACCTACTTTTTCACCAATCACCACTTTAAGCAAATTACCTGGCGTGTTCATATCAAACACAATAATAGGCAAATTGTTTTCCTGACAAAGCGTGAAGGCCGTCATATCCATTACATTGAGGTTATTGCGATAAACTTCTTCGAAGGAAATAGTGCGATAAAGCTTAGCATTGGCATCGATTTCAGGATCGGCCGAATAAATCCCATCCACACGGGTGCCTTTCAAAATCACATCGGCACCTATTTCCACGGCTCTGAGAGAGGCGGCTGTATCCGTAGTAAAATAAGGATTGCCTGTTCCTGCGCCAAAAATCACTACCCGACCTTTTTCGAGATGGCGAATGGCTCTTCTACGAATATAAGGCTCTGCAATTTGTTCCATCTTGATGGCCGATTGCAGTCGGGTAAACAAGCCTATTTTTTCCAATCCACTTTGCAAAGCCATGCCATTGATTACGGTAGCCAGCATGCCCATGTAGTCGCCTTGTGCACGTTCAATACCCGTAGCCTCACTATCCATCCCGCGATAAATATTGCCCCCTCCAATAACGATAGCTACTTGCACGCCTAAATCGGTTACTGATTTAATGTCTTGCGCATATTGAGCGATCACTTCTGGGTCGATGCCGTAATTGCGTTTACCCATAAGCGATTCTCCACTCAGTTTCAACAAGATGCGTTTGTATTTGGGGATCATAGTGTAGCAGACTTAGGATTCGGTAAAATATAAAAAAAGCGGGAAGGTTGTTCCCGCTGAATGTTTTCTCTTATCCTAAAGCAAGGCGTTTAAAGCCTATTACGCGCAACTCAGGATGAATAGCCGCCAGAAATTGGGCAACCGTTTGCTCATGATTTTTCACAAAAGTTTGCGACAGCAATGTGTTTTCCTTAAAAAAGGCTTCTAATTTGCCCTCGGCTATCTTAGCTAGAATATTTTCTGGCTTGCCTTGCATCTTTGGATCTTGCTTCATTTGCTCCCACACGATTTCTTTTTCTCGGTTTAAGATTTCTTCTGGCACCTGATCGCGATCTACAGCAATGGGATTCATAGCTGCTACTTGCATAGCCACATCGCGGCCAGCTTGTTCAATAGCCGGCTGAAGGGGTTGATTGAGGCCTACCAGCACACCCACACGGTTGCCTGCATGGGTGTAGGCTACCACGGCTGGGGCATCTATTCTTTCAAAGCGGCTGAGCTCAATTTTTTCCCCAATCTTAGCCATTTGGTCTAAAATTTTATTTTGCAAGGCTTCACCTTCCATTTGCACGTGCAACAAATCTTGCAAAGTATGCACATCGTGTTGCAAGGCTGTTTCGGCTATTTTTTCGGCAAATTGAATGAAATCTTGGTTTTTAGCTACAAAATCGGTTTCACAACTCAATAAGATGAGCACTCCCTTCTGCCCATTAGGCGTAGTACGGGCAATGACCACCCCTTCTTTAGCCTCGCGATCTGAGCGTTGAGCAGCAATTTTTGCTCCTTTTTTTCGCAAATAATCGATGGCTTTTTCAAAATCACCATCGCTTTCGATAAGGGCTTTTCTACAATCCATCATGCCAGCACCCGTTTGTTGCCTAAGCTTGTTTACATCTGCAGCAGTAATTTGAGCCATTGGTCGAAAGATTTTTAGATTCAATCAGATAAATAGTGTTTCAGGTTAACGTTTCTGAGCAGGGCGTCTGCCACCTCCACCTGCTAGCGGTACTCGGCGTTTAGGAGGCTGTTTTGCTCCCTTAACAGGGCGTATTGAGCTTTCTTCTTCTATATCTACCGATATTTCCCTGCTACGCTCTTGCATTTCTTCTTCCTGCTCGAGCTCTTCTTTTTCGCTTGCCCGCTCGGCCAAGCCTTCGGCAATGGCCGCTGTCACATAATGGGTGATGATGGCGATCGACTTCGTAGCATCGTCATTAGCAGGGATGGGAAAATCAACCTTGGTAGGATCGGCGTTGGTATCGACTACTCCAAAAGTGGTGATGTTGAGCCTGCGGGCTTCGGCCAGTGCAATGGCTTCGTGTGTGATGTCTACGATGAATACGGCTGCCGGCAGTCGAGCCATCTGGGCAACGCCTCCCAGCACCTTCTCCATTTTTTCTTTTTCACGTTGCAAACGCAACCTTTCTTTTTTCGTTACACTGTCGAGCGTACCATCAGTAAGCATTTTTTCGATGCTCTGCATCTTTTTTACGCTACGTCTGATAGTAGCAAAATTGGTGAGCATGCCTCCTAACCAGCGCTCGGTAACATAGGGCATATTTACTTTACGCGCTGCTTCGGCAACGATATCTTTAGCCTGCTTTTTAGTGGCTACAAACAAAATCTTTTTCCCACTTTTAGCAATTGATTTCAACGCAGCTGCTGCTTCCTGGAGGCATTCGGTGGTTTTGTTGAGATCAATGATGTGAATGCCTTTTTTCTCGGCGAAGATATACGGAAGCATTTTGGGATTCCACTTCTTGCGCAGATGACCGAAATGTACGCCTGCTTCAAGAAGTTGTTGCTGCAAGGATACTGCTGAATCTTCCATAGATAATCCTGATCTTTATGAGGTAGATATAAAATGCATTAACGTTTGGAGAACTGGAAGCTCCTACGGGCCTTTTTCTTCCCTGGTTTTTTCCTTTCTACTACACGAGGATCACGAGTAAGCAATCCGGCTTTTTTCAAGGATGGCCTGAATTCCGGATTTATCTCGCATAGGGCCCGAGCAATGCCTAATTTTACGGCTTCGGCTTGACCTTTTTTACCACCCCCCTGTACATTGACGACTACATCAAACTGGTTGAGGGCATCAATCGTTTTTAAGGGTAGAGTAACCTGGTGTTGCAAATACAACACAGGAAAATATGTTGTAAAGGGCTTCTCATTGACCGTGATCTGGCCAGTTCCTCTGTGTACGATTACTCTGGCCACAGCCTCTTTTCGACGACCAACTTTGATGAGCTGTTTTTCCATACATCACAATTGAATAGATTCTGGTTTTTGAGCACTGTGTGGATGCGTGGGGCCAGCATAGACAAACAACTTGCGATACATTTGCCTACCCAGTCGATTTTTGGGCAACATGCCTTTTACGGCCCGTTCTATCACGGCTTCCGGACGCCGATGCAGCAAACTCATGGCTGATTCGCGTTTCTGCCCACCCGGATAACCGGTAAACGTGATGTATTCTTTATTTTTCCATTTTTTACCCGTAAGGGCTATTTTCTCGGCATTGACTACGATTACATAATCTCCACAATCTACATGCGGGGTAAAGTATGGCTTGTTTTTCCCCCTCAGCATTGCTGCAATGCGCGATGCAAGCCTACCGAGAGTTTGATTGGTGGCATCTACCACATACCAGCGATGCTCAACCGTAGCAGCATTAGCCGATATGGTTTTAAACTGATTTTTTTCCATGATATTTTCCTTTCAAACGGGTTGCAAAGATAGCAAGCTAGATGTATTCAGGCAAAAAAATACATCTAATTTTTTTACCATGTACTTGCAAGGCATTGAATATCAATACAGAAATTGTCTGATTTAATTTCTACTTCGCCCCATTAAGAAAATACTGATGTAGTAAAATAAGGTGATTAAAGAGTTGATCGCAGCAACCACATAGGTCATTGCTGCCCACCACAAAGCATCGCGGGCTTTTTCGTATTCGGCTGGAGTCGTGATTTGTGCAGCAGTCAGCCATGCCAAACCTCTACGAGAAGCATCAAACTCTACTGGCAATGTAATAATCGCAAAAAGCGTGATAATAGCAAATAAAATGATTCCAATGAGCAACAATTGTGGAAAAACACCTACCGTAAGGATACCGGCAAGTAAAATCCAGTTGACAATATTGGCACTAAACTGTACAATAGGCACAAGCTGAGAGCGAAGCATAAGCATGCTATAAGCCTTTGCATGCTGTACGGCATGGCCACACTCGTGTGCAGCTATCGCTGCAGCGGCAACACTATTGCCATGATACACTTCAGAACTGAGGTTTACCGTTTTATTGAGTGGGTTGTAGTGATCGGTAAGCATGCCTTGTACAGATACTACCTGAACGTCATAGATACCATTGTCGTGCAACATCTTTTCAGCCACCTCTTTGCCAGTTAGGCCTGCCGTCAATGGAACTTTGCTGTAAGTGTGAAATTTGCTCCTGAGCTGAAGACTAATCCATAATCCAGCTCCAGCAACCAAGATCATGAGAAGAAACCAACCTGCCATAAACAAAGTATCTTTTGATGGTTACAAATCTATTCTTCAAAAGACTTTCCAAATCCACCTGTACTGTCGATTTAACTATTTATTCACCACAAGGCGCCATTCCGTCAGGAATACTTCTGGGATGATTCTGCCAAATTAACATTTACGATTTATTTATCAAAATAATAAAAATAAATAAAATTTATATTTATAAGAATAAGATAATACGTCTATTAGATCAGAATCTAATATACATATATAGATTTTATCAATCATAAAGTCGGCTGAACAGAAAAAATTCTGCAAAACCAGAAAATAAAACTTTTTTATTCACCCCTCATTTCCTAATTTAGTCCTGAATTTAATGGGTTAGTAAGTAAAAAGAGTCGGCCTTTGTTGCTGGCTCTTTTTACTTTTGTTCCTTTCTATGGCCAAAACAAAAGTGGCTTTTTTCTGCCAGCATTGTGGATACGAAAGTCCGAAATGGTTAGGTAAATGCCCTTCCTGCGGACAATGGAACAGTTTTGTAGAAGAAATCATTGCTCCTATTCAGCCAATAGCCACTGAAGGTCATCGAAAAGCATCGCATCCCATCTCTCTTCAAGAAGTCAATACAGCCGATGAAGATCGCATACCCATGCCCGATGATGAGCTCAACCGAGTTTTGGGTGGGGGATTGGTGCGTGGTAGCTTAGTATTGCTGGCTGGTGAACCTGGTATTGGAAAATCGACCTTACTGCTACAAACTGCCCTTCAGTTGCCTGCACTCAAAGTGCTTTACATCAGTGGTGAGGAAAGTGAACAACAAATCAGGATGCGTGCCAATCGCATTGGATTGCAGCATCCAGAGTTATACCTGCTCACAGAAACGAATATGCAGGCTATTCTCAAAGAAGCGCGCCAGCTAAAGCCCGACCTCATCTTGGTAGATTCCGTACAAACATTGGTTTCTCCTTTACTGGGATCTCCCGCGGGTAGCATAGGGCAAATCCGAGAATGTGCTGCTATTTGGCAAGAATATGCTAAAAGCACACACACTCCTGTTATTTTAGTAGGGCATATCACCAAAGACGGGCTTATCGCAGGGCCTAAGATATTAGAACATATCGTAGATAGCGTCTTGCAATTTGAAGGCGATAGGCAATACGTATATCGCTTGTTGCGTACGGTGAAGAATCGCTTTGGTGCTTCGTTTGAATTGGGTGTATACGAGATGAACGAAAGAGGATTAACTCCCGTAAGCCAACCTTCGGCTTTGTTTATGCACCAAAAAGAAGAACTCCTTAGCGGCAGTGCTATTGCGAGCACCCTCGAAGGCATACGCCCTTTACTAGTTGAAGTGCAAGCCCTGGTAACGCCTTCTCTTTATGGCACACCGCAACGTACCGTGAGCGGTATGGATTTACGACGCTTGCAATTATTGCTTGCTGTATTGGAAAAACGCGGCGGTTTTCGCTTGCACGCACAAGATGTATTTGTCAATATTGTAGGAGGGTTACGGATCGAAGATCCAGCACTTGATCTGGCAGTGATTGCTGCATTGTTATCTTCGTTTGAAGACTTTACTATTCCTCCTCATAGTTGCTTCGCTGGAGAAATTGGATTGAGTGGTGAGATTCGCGCCGTGAGCCGCCCCGCTCAGCGTATTGCAGAAGCAGCGCGTTTGGGGTTTCGTCGCATGTACCTATCGCGCTACAATCAAGATCTACCCACACATCCCGATATCGAGTTGATACAATTAGGCAAGGTGGAAGAGCTCTACCAATTCCTATTTCAAAGATGAGGATATAGAAAAATTGCATGAATCAGCACTTGCTTTGTTGGAAACTGATGATTACTTTGATGCATGCTTTCTGCTTGGCAAGCCATTATCGATAGTTTGCTGCCCGTGCACTGTGCAGGATGCGGAAAAGAACTTCATATTTCTCCCCGACAATGGCTTTGTTTTCATTGTTTAGCTTCACTTTCTCCAACCGATTATCACCAGGTACCCCTGAATCCCGTCTTTACATTGTTTATGCATCAGCCTGCAGTGGTTTTTGCAACGGCTTGTTATTTTTTTCATCATGATGGTCTGATGCAACGCATCATTCACCAAATCAAATATGCCCATCATCAACAATTAGCTATTTGGATGGGCCAACGCATGGGACATATGTTGGCCCCACAATTGTCTACTGTAGACCTCATCATACCCGTGCCCCTTCACCCTAGAAAATTGAGAAAACGTGGCTATAATCAATCGGCCCTTCTGGCAAGATCTATGGCTCATACTCTCGGAATACCTGTTGAAGAAAATATTTTAATCCGAAAAAAATTTACCGAAACGCAAACCCATAAAACGAGGCAAGCCCGTCAGGAAAACGTTGCTCAGGCCTTTCAACTTACTGCATCTGCTCAAGGCCTCAGCGGCCAGCACCTCTTACTCATCGACGATGTGCTCACCACTGGCGCTACACTCAATGCCTGCGTGAATACTTTGTCGTTGATCCCTAATATACGAATTAGCATCGCTACCCTAGCTATTGCTCAATAAAAAGCTACATCCCACGTGCAAATTCATTTGTTTTAAACCATTTAAGTGAATACATGTTTGTTGCATATTCATTGGTTATTCTCTGCTGTTGATTTTTAGAAACCAGTATATGCTTGCATGAAAATAGATGAATGAACAACGCATATTCGCTTCTCTCTTTACTCTTGGGCTAGCATACGCTCGGCCACGATTCAGAAATCATAACAGAAGGAGTCATGATCATGATGATATCCATTCTGGCCTATTTGTTAAAGATCTTTATTCAAATCTGAGATTCGATACTCGCTGGATATTCGGCATGCAAAAACAATGGCCATTCAAGGTAAATTCACAATTCGGCAAACCACATCCGACATATGCCCACGCTGGCGAGTATAGGCCAGCATCACCTGATGATTATTGAGTGGCAGGAGTACGGGAAACTGATCATTGGCTAAGCTATCGTGTATATACCAGGTACGTAACCACATGCCGTTGGCCTTTCTGAGCTGCAGTCCAATGCGCTGATGTGCTGTTACATCATGCAAAGGATATTCATCCCAGGCTATGATCAGTTGTCCATTAGGTAAGCTCGCTATTTGCCCGTGTTTAGCCGACGCATTAAAACCACTAACTTGTTGCCGCGGAGCAAAATGCAATCCCTCATCAGCTGAGTATGTATAAAAAATACCTTGCCCTTGTGCTAGGGTATACCACACCACCTGTAGTCCATACCGATTCATGGTCAGGCTAGGGCCGCTATGCGGGCAAGCATCGATCTTCCAATGATCGGGACTTACACGAACTGTGGTAAAGGTTTTTCCGGTGTCTACCGACGCCATGTGTACTATATCGCGCACACTGTCGGGGAAAATTTTTCGAAATGCCAAATGTACCACGTGATTACTGTCGATCATGATAGCCGTGCGACAACAAGGGCAAAGGTTGTAAGCCACAGGTTTTTCTTCTATACGACGATTTGCTAGGTTGAAATTTCCCAAAAATAAGGTAGAGCCTTCTGGTTGGGTTTTCAACCGATCGTCCATCCAAATAATCATTACCCGATGTACAGCCAACGGCCATAATGCAGCATATCTTTGGTCGTGACTAGAACGATCACTCACCAAAGGATAATCTGTAGACCAATGATAGCCTCCATCGCTACTGATCACATAACGCAATTCCCCGGCGTAAGGATTGCGTGAGCGATGTGCAGCCGTACCAAAAACCAACATCCAATAACCATCGGGTGTACAAGCTAGTTTCGGTAAGTTTTCTCCATGCGGATGCACACCCTCGGTATGGGAAATAGCTTGAACAGCTATTACTCGAAAAGGGGAATCTGCCTGGATACGAGCCAGCCAAACCTGGCTAAATCGACCCGTGCTATCTTCGGCTGCCCAGGTGAGTATGATTTGCCCACTGGCATCACGAGTAAGATATGGACAAGAATAGCTCCAACCAGTCTTGCTGAATACATGTGTTACTTCTTTGGTCGAATCCGTGCACGCATCTGCCAAAAGCAGCACGATCAAACAAGCATATAGAGGGTATCGCATATGCATTAATGTTGATGTTTACCAAATTCATATCCTAAACCCAATTGCCAAGTTCTGGGCATGCCCGCCCTGTAGGCATTTCCATATCTGGCATAATCAATCGTTGTAGCATAAATGGTATTGGCAACATTGAGAATGTTTAACCAAATCGATAATCGATGCCATGCATACTGCAGGCGAAAATGAAATAAATCATAGCCAGGATAGCTGGCCATAAGATCGGGATCGATATAGTAACGGCCTAAATGATACCATTCCAACCCAATGCCCAGATGAGGAATGAACTTGGGCATATACACGAGCCTGACGTCTTGTAAAAAGCGTGGAGCGCTATTCATTTGCTGATGATCATAATTTTTCCCATTGATCTGATAGTGAATAAAAGCATGATAAGCCCATGTACCATTGCAATAGAATTGAAGCTGAGAATCGGGTGAAAATTCTACAGTATATTCGATACCTTCATGTAAGGTTTTTCCCGCATTTGTGTTTTGATATGAACCATCATCTTGCCGAACACTGATGATTTCATTGGTGCCCACCATGTGATAAGCATCTAGATTAAAAGATATATGACCCTGCCAGAATTGCCACCAGAAGCCAATTTCTTGGTTAGTATATACTGCAGGTTGCAAATGAGGCGTTTTTACGCCATTATATAAGTCGGTAATATCTGGAGGTGCAAAACCTTGACTGAAATTGAGGTATCCACCCCAATTCGAAAGATAATAGGCCAACCCTATTTTAGGGCTCAAATGGGTAAAATTATTATTGCCAGAAGGAGCGCCCGTATAAGCTGAAGGAGGCAAGTGATTGACAAAATGATAACTAATGCCATCTCCACGTAACCCAGCCACGAGATTCAATAAAGTAATTGGTTGCCATTTGAGTTGTATGTAAGCTGCATAAGTATAAATACCTGCACGATAATCGGTCAATACCGAGTCTGTGGGCGTGTAGCTCACGTAATATCCAGCTGGATTTTTTTGAATTTGAATATAATTAGCATGGTAACGAAATGGGCTATATTCATCATTGATACCGCCTATCAGCGTTAGCTGATTAGAAATGAGTTGCAAGGTATGTTGTGCGAGCAATCCATATGTCTGAAACTTGTTGTCATTGATTTCACCCGAAGCCAGTAAAGGGTTTGCAGTTCTTTTGATGCGATAACTGGGATTCTGGCCTACATCGTTGGCATGAAAATAGGCAGAAACAAATCCTTTGGAAGTCTTTTCTAGCCCGTAATAATAACTGCTGGTGAATCGAAATGCTTTTACTTTACGATAATTAAAAGTATAATAACTCGCATAGTTTTTTTGATAAAAATCCAGGCTATCGAGGCCTCCATTCATATCGGAATAGTAATCTATCCAGGTCCATTCATTGGTCCATTTACTATTCTTGCTCAGCACACGATCGGCTCTCCAGGTGAGTGCCAGTTTATGAAAATCGTTGTGTTGATGATAAGTATCGTGCTGATGTGCATAGTATCCAGCCAATCCTAATCCCCAGCCATGTGTGGTTCCAGAAACATTTCCACTCAATCGCTTATATCCTATAGATGTGCCTTCTACAGAAATATTACCAGATGGGAAAACCGTGGGTTCCTGGGTAATGAAATTGACTACTCCTCCGATGGCATCGCTACCGTACAAAGAAGAACCAGGCCCACGGATAATTTCGACACGTTTAACCGCTGCTGAATTGATTTCAATTAAAGCATTGTGGTTGAAATCGCCCACCGTTCGAATAGGAATGCTATTTTCTGTGTAGAGATATACGTTTCTATATCCAATAGGCTGTCTGATAGCCATTGTGTGCTGCTCATTGCCCAGGTCTACCATATATACGCCGCTAACTTGATTGAGCAGTTGATCTAGTGTAACGGCATGGGTTTGAGCGATCATTCGTGAGGAAATGACACTGATGGCTGCTGGTACCGAAGCTCGTTGTTCTCCTTCTCGACTAGCAGAGATCACCATTTCGTGCAACTCAGTGACTGCAGGAGTAAGAAAGATTATTCCAGATGGAGGAAAGTGCGCAATGTGTACAGTTTGAAAACCCACACAGGAAATACTGAGACTATCATTTACAGCCGAAAAAGAAAATTTCCCCTGCAAATCAGCAATGGACAATGCTTTACCCTGTCGGTCATGGATTACAGCACCAGCCACTGGCTCGCCAGTGATGGCATTGACAACACGACCTTTCATCACTTGTTGAGCACTTGCTAAAAATGTAAGGCATATAAAAAATATCGTCATCAAAAGTATTGAGTGTTTCATTGTTCGTAGGCATTAAAAGAATGAGTGTAATTATATAATACTTGGTTACCAGAATGGATAAATTTTTACATCTTATATTGCTACATTAAGCATGTTCAACTCATTAACATTTCATCATGCTTGCCTTATAGCAAGAAGTCTTTGCCAGCCATGTAGCATGTAAAAAAATAACATCAAACGATGCCCAAAGAAGCGGGTGGATGGAAAATGGCTCTCAGCGCAGGATGCAACAATGAACGTGTTTGTAGAAAGAAATACAAAATATTTGAAGGAATGAAAGGCAGCTGCAGGTGATCATTCATACTGCAATATAGTATATCGAGTATGCCTTTATCTGCACTATTTTGGGTAGCATCTCGTTGATGATCTTTCTCTAATTGCTTTTTTAAAAAACAGTGGCCATTGCAATGAAGTTGTGGCTTATCTCGATTCACACAGAGATAACTGGCAATAAATTTCTGATTAAACCGAAAATTTAAGATAATTAAATCCTTACTGAAAGTTTGCATCAACAATGCCAATATCCATATAGAAGCAATAAGCCGCATCACCTGATTAGAACGTAGCAAAATTATGCAAGGTTGCCCCCAAAAAAAAATTTACCTCCTGCCCAAAGCATCAAAATATTACTTCAAGATATAACCATGCAGGAGTATGATACTATAATTGAAGCAAAACAAATCCGCTATGCCATACCAGCACTTGTTCTGTTGTAATTCGAAAAGTGTTGAGGGTAAAATGGTCATTAACTTTACTTCTCACGCACATCAGTTAATCACTCGGTGCGAGATTTAAACAAATGTCCGACATTGCTCTCAGCCTTTAGCAGAAAGCCTTGATCTCCTTGTACACAAAACAAAATGGGAAGGGTTAGATATTCAACAAAGAGCTTATGCTTTCGAAAATTTACACTATTTTCTTTACCCTGTGTAGCTATTTTAATTCACTTGAGTTATTGGGTTACGATGCCAAAAATTGTTTATCAATACATCCAATCCATTCAACTCCTAGCTTATTGCTTTGCATAAACAATGGTTGTTGAAAAATCTAATAGAATTTCTACGCAAATTTTCTATCACTGTAGCAGGTATGCAAATGAATTCCGACTTTTGCTAAAAGAAAATTTTTTGGATATGGACACTACCTTTCTCCATCGCCTGCAACAAGAAATCGATGAGCTGCGTACTGCTGGCTTATACAAAACAGAGCGAATCATTGAATCTCCACAAGATGCAGTAATCCGAGTGAAGGGGCGTAAGGTGATTAATTTCTGTGCCAATAATTACCTTGGGCTAGCCAATCATCCCCGAGTACGTGAAGCTGCGCGCAAGGCTATTGAAGAAAGAGGATATGGGCTCAGCAGTGTTCGTTTCATTTGTGGCACGCAAGATATTCACAAAGAGTTGGAACGGAAGCTTAGCGAATTTTTGGGGACAGAAGACACCATTTTGTATGCCGCTTGTTTCGATGCAAACGGCGGTGTATTTGAACCCTTACTCAATGAACAAGATGCCGTAATATCCGACGAGCTCAACCATGCTTCTATTATCGACGGCATTCGGCTTTGCAAGGCTCAACGTTACCGTTATCAGCACAATAACATGGCCGATCTAGAGCGCAAGCTGCAAGAAGCTTCTCACGCAAGAACTCGGCTAATCGTTACCGACGGCTGTTTTAGCATGGATGGCACCATTGCCCAGTTAGATAAAATTGTAGAGCTGGCCGAACGTTACCAAGCCGTGGTGATGGTCGATGATAGCCATGCTACTGGCTTCTTGGGAAAAACAGGGCGTGGTACACATGAATATCGAGGTGTAATGGGCAAAATAGATATCATCACCAGTACTCTGGGAAAAGCGCTAGGAGGCGCTTCGGGAGGATTTACCAGTGGCCGTAAAGAAATCATCGAATTGCTCCGCCAACGTTCAAGGCCTTATCTGTTTTCCAATACCCTGGCCCCCGCTGTGGTAGGCGCTTCTATAGCGGTAATCGATATGCTGAGTGAAACATCGTCACTACGCGATAAACTCATGGAAAATACCCGTTATTTCCGCGAACAAATGACAAAAGCAGGGTTCGACATCAAGCCAGGCGAGCATCCTATTGTTCCAGTTATGCTCTACGATGCAGTATTGGCACAACGTTTTGCAGAGGAGTTACTCCATCACGATATTTATGTGATTGGATTTTTCTATCCTGTTGTTCCCAAAGGTCAGGCTAGAATTAGGGTGCAACTGAGTGCAGCTCATGAACAAGAACACCTAGATCAAGCCATTGAAGCATTCACCAAAGTTGGGCGCCAACTGGGTGTGCTCAAATAAGCTTTTATTCTTGAATGATATATCCAACCTATACATGATGAAAGCATTTACTGGCTTTTTGCTCATATGCATAATATTTCTCACTAGCTGCCATTCGGGTATTAAAGAAAAACCCTCTTGGAAGACTTATCTCGACCATGCTCATCTACAAGGTTGCATGATGCTATACGACAATATGCACGATGTGGTGAGCGTATATCCGCTTCAACAAGCCAGTCAACGCTATGCACCAGGCAATAGTTTTTTGTTATTCAGTGCGCTGGTGGCATTAGAATCCGGACTGGTAGCCGATACCAGCAGCATGCTGAAGCTACCATCGGGCGATTCAGCCTCAATGGGTATCATATTTCGCCAACAACCCGATTGGCTGAACCAATGGCTTTCTACCCATATTCGAAAACAAGTCATGCAATTTTGGATCGACTCTGTACATTATGGTAAGCCCGCTCAAATCGATACCGCAAATGCTTATTGGAATAATGGTAATTTATTGATTTCTCCAGATGAACAACTGGGTTTATTGATTCATTTATATTTTCATGAACTTCCTTTTCACGAAAGACCACAACGTTTGGTACAACACCTCATGTTGAAAGAAACAACCCCCAATTATTCTTGGAGCTATCTCACCACAAGCCTGCAAACCGATAGTGCGGCTCAAGCTTGGATGATTGGGTGGGAAGAAGAAAATAAACATCCTTATTTTTTCTCGATTCATGTGCAATCTTATCAAGAAACACCGCATCAATTGCAACAACGCGTGATTGCTCTTACTCGACAATGGCTAAAAGATCAAGGATTTTTTGAAGGGAAAAAATAACATGTTTACTTAAAAACCTTTCTTAATCTATGTAAAAACATATCATCAAGCTTTTGCTTGCTTCTCCACTATAGTCGATATACATAAACAACAGTATCTTGGATATCATGATTTAAATCAAAATCTCATTTACTTACAGCTAATTCGCGAAGAAAATATATGTGTTTAGTTTTTTTCCATGAGTAAAAACCAACCTGTATGAACAATTCATTAGTCACTATATTGAGCTAAAAACCGGATGATGACTTGTTGCTTTCTTATTCATGAAAAGAATTATGCTATTCTTTCAAGATAATGAATAACCTCACTCAGCATAAATAAATGATATAAGCAGAAAAGATCATGATAACCTGGCATTAAAACTTATTCATTTTTCATACTTAAGCTATAAAGTAAATTTTCTCTGGCAGGTTTTACCCACCTCCTCTTGATATAATCGAGCCAATAGATCAAACGTATTGGTGCTATCTATCATTACATAAAAATTATCAGTTTGATTGATAGCCTGAATGCCCGTATGTTTGCTATACAATCATTTGTTTTAAATAAATTGGAATATATGGAAAGCAAGCAATCTGCAGCAAAATGCCCATTTAGTGGGGCTGTTCAGCACAATGGATCTCATATGGGTGGCACCAGAATTTCCGATTGGTGGCCTAATCGCCTCGATTTGTCGATGCTCAGGCAAAACTGTGAGCGCTCTAATCCGCTCGGTAAGAACTTCGATTACCGCAAAGCTTTTCTCTCATTAGACTATGCCCAACTCAAAAAAGACTTACAAGAATTAATGACCCAATCGCAAGACTGGTGGCCTGCCGATTATGGGCATTATGGAGGATTGTTTATTCGCATGGCATGGCATAGTGCGGGCACTTATCGTATTTGGGATGGCCGCGGAGGCTCTCGCAAAGGACTGCAGCGCTTTGCCCCACTCAACAGCTGGCCCGATAATGCTAACCTCGACAAGGCACGCCGATTGCTATGGCCAATCAAACAGAAATACGGACAAAAAATTTCTTGGGCCGATCTGCTTATCCTGGCTGGCAACGTAGCCATGGAATCGATGGGATTTAAAACCTTTGGTTTCTCTGGCGGCCGCGAAGATGTTTGGGAACCCGATCAAAGCATTTATTGGGGATCTGAAAAAAAATGGCTTTCAGATGAAACACGCTACTCGGGCAACCATGAATTGGAAACACCTCTAGCCGCTGTGGAAATGGGCTTGATCTATGTAAATCCCGAAGGCCCCAATCGAAATCCCGACCCCATAGCCGCTGCTAAAGATATCCGCGAATCATTTAAGCGCATGGCCATGAACGATGAAGAAACAGTGGCTCTTATTGCGGGTGGTCATACATTTGGAAAAACACACGGAGCTGGCGATCCAGCTCTGCTAGGCCCCGAACCCGAAGCCGCCGAAATCGAACATCAAGGACTAGGCTGGATCAGTCGATATAAAACAGGAAAAGGACCCGATACCCTCACCGGTGGCCCAGAAGTTGTCTGGACGACAAATCCCACTCAATGGACACATGACTTCTTTAAGCATCTTTTCGAATATGAATGGGAACTCACCAAAAGCCCAGCAGGCGCCTGGCAATGGGTGGCAAAAAATGCTGAACCCGTGATTCCCGACCCCTTCGATCCTTCCAAAAAGCGCCTACCCACCATGCTTACTACCGACCTAGCCTTACGCTATGACCCGATCTACGAAAAAATTTCTAGACATTTTTACGAAAACCCCGACGCCTTTGCAGACGCTTTTGCCAGAGCATGGTTTAAACTTACTCACCGCGACATGGGCCCCAAAACCCGTTACATTGGTCCAGAAGCCCCAACCGAAGACCTGATCTGGCAAGATCCCATTCCTCCAGTAAACCATCCCTTGGTCGATGAGGCCGATATCGAAAAACTCAAACAAGAAATTTTGCATTCTGGCCTTTCTGTATCCGACCTGGTGACTACAGCTTGGGCTTCGGCTTCTACCTATCGAGATTCCGACAAACGAGGTGGTGCCAACGGTGCCCGCATTCGGCTAGAACCACAACGGCATTGGCCAGTAAACAACCCAGAACGACTCAACAGGGTATTGCAAATTCTGGAAAACATCCAACAACAATTTAACGCTGCACAAAAAAATGGCAAACGCATCTCCATGGCCGACTTGATCGTTTTGGGAGGATGTGCTGCCGTAGAAAAAGCAGCACGCGACGCTGGCTATTCCGTAAACGTACCCTTTACTCCCGGCCGAATGGATGCTTCACAAGAACAAACCGATGTAGAGTCGTTTGGCTATTTAGAACCCTTTGCCGATGGCTTCCGCAACTATATCAAAGCCATTACGTCTGTGCCGGCCGAGCATTTGCTGGTCGATAAAGCAGAGCTGCTCACCCTTTCCGTGCCCGAAATGACCGTGTTGCTGGGCGGTATGCGTGCCTTAAACGCCAATTACGACGGCTCAGACTGGGGTATACTTACCGACAGGCCCGAACAGCTCACCAATGATTTCTTCATAAATCTTCTTGACATGCGCTACAGCTGGCATCCGATAGACGAACAGAAATATCATTTCGAAATCAGAGACCGTAAAACTGGCCAGCGCAAATGGAGAGCTACTCGTGTAGATTTGATATTTGGCTCCCATTCCGAACTGCGGGCTGTAGCCGAAGTATATGCTTCTAGCGATGGTAGCGAAAAATTTGTTCACGACTTCGTCCAGGCCTGGCATAAGGTAATGGAGCTCGATCGCTTTGATCTGCATCCATAAACCATTCATGGTATCGTTGAGCAACAGGCTGTCGGCATTTCGTTCGGCAGCCTGTTTTTATGTTTTAAGGTTCCCATACATTGTTTGTCCGATCCAAATCGGGCAAAAGATGATCAGGATCGAGCTCTATTTGTTTTAAAGGTTTTCTGGTGGGGAGCTTTACTTGATAACGAGCGCCCTGTTCCCAGATTTCCACCGGCAAGCGAAACCGCAAAGTGTCACCATTGACTTGGGTGATTTTCAACACTACCGGCATCACCATTTGCTGGCGATTTTCTAAGGTAAGCATAGCTCCTTGTGCAGGATCATGATGTACATACTCAACACCTGCTATTGCCTGATCTAATGTCCAATTGTGTTGAAACCAGCCTCTCCAAAACCAGCTTAAATCTTTACCAGAAACATTTTCCATAGTTCTAAAGAAATCATCTGGCGAAGGATGTTTGTAGGCCCAGCGCTGGATATAGGTTCGAAAAGCAGAATCAAATCGGGCATGTCCCAAAATCAATTCCCGCAACAATACGAGTCCGTATGCTGTTTTGAAATATTCCAATGGATGCAAATATGCAGGAGGAATTACATCGGCATGGGTAATAATGGGTGGCACATCTTTGCCGGTTATGTAGGGGATGAGCTCATCGGCCGGATTGCCCCCGTGTGGAGCATATTCACCATCGCGCTTGGGCGCATATTCGCCGTGATGAAATTGTTCAGAAGCATACACATCGATAAAGGTATTGAACCCTTCGTCCATCCAAGCATTCCTACGTTCATCACTACCTACAATCATAGGAAACCAGTTATGCCCAATTTCGTGTGCAAGCAATGACCAAAGATCTTTGCCCTTGCTACGCCAGCTATCGAATGTAATTCCAGGAAACTCCATTCCTCCCACAGGCCCAGCCACGTTGATTGCCACGGGATAGGGATACGGAAACCATTGTCGAGAAAAGATTTCCACGGCGGCTTTTACATATTCAGTAGCTCTGCCCCAAGCACTATCACCCGAGCTTTCTTGAGGATAAACACTCATAGCCAATGCACTACGACCTTCTGGAAGCCTTATCCGAGCAGCATCCCAGATAAATGCACTCGACATAGCCCAGGCCACATCGCGCGTTTGACGCATGTGGAAATGCCAACTCAGCTCGCCCGTACGTATATGTGTAGCCGGTTCATCTACCGAACGAATAAGAACGGTTTGTTCACTTTTACGCGCTTTTTCTAAGCGATTGAGCTCCAAAGGAGTCAACACCTCCTCCGGATTCTGAAGCTCTCCTGAGCCTACGACCAACAAGCCCGCAGGAACAGTTACCGTATAATCAATATCCCCATAATCCATATAAAATTCGCCCTGACCGAGGAATGGAAGCGTATTCCAGCCATGTAGATCATCATACACACATACTCGTGGATACCAATAAGAAAATTCATAAATACGCCCATAGCGAGTATCTAAATAACCGGAACGACCGCCTCCACTCCTGGGTTGCAAATGATAAGCATAGCGAACCAACAAATGCATATCGTGATGGGGAAGTAAGGGTTTATCGAGCCAGACTTGCATCTGGGTACCATGAACTTGATAAGATAAGGCGCGTTGAGATGCACTGACTTCATATAAGACAAAACCTGTGGTGGTATCGCGTGGAAGGGTTTCTCCATTCTTCCATGGTTGTAACATATTGTCACGATCTGCGTTTTGATCGAGCTCTAACCAAAGAAAATGAAGCGTATCCGGACTATTATTCACATAATGTATCTCTACCCGACCCGACAAACGAAGCGTAGAAGTATCGAAATAAGCATGCACCACATAATCAACCCGATTTTGCCAATACCGAGGCCCAGGAGACCCATCGGCACTTCGATATTCATTAGGGGAATGCTGGTAAAATCCAGGTGCAAAAGCTTTATAGACATCAAATTGCTGGGCATCACTAGCTAAATACATACCTGTAAAAAGCAGCAGGCCAAAAAACCACGTAGCGAATTTGCAAACTTGCATAACTCAATCTTTGATGGCTAAAGTAATAAATCGTGCATGAATATGCTTAAAAACACCGAGAAGGTTTTTCTCCTTAGTCCTTAGCTTGTATTTTTGTGAGCTTCATTTTCTCCAGGATAAGCTATGTTGTTTTCCGAAGTGATCGATCAGCAAACGGCTAAAGAAAAGCTCCTGCTCATGGCGCAACAGCAACGTATTCCCCATGCTATGCTTTTTCGCGAGCCAGAAGGGTGTGGTGGACTACCATTGGCGCTGGCATGGGCTACGTATGTATTGTGTGAACATCCAAGCAAAACAGATGCTTGTGGCGAGTGCGCCAATTGTCGAAAAATGGCACAGCTCATGCACCCCGATGTGCATTTTTCTTTTCCAGTGGTGCCACGTAAACCGGGCAGTGAGCCCGTAAGCGATGATTATCTGGCAGAATGGCGCGAATTTGTTGGTGTTTTCCCCTATGGCGATATGCAAGATTGGCTCCTACAGATACATGCCGAAAACCGCCAGGGCAATATCACTGCTGCCGAATGTCGAGAAATTGTGCGAAAACTCAGTCTAAAAAGTTTTGAAGGAGGATTCAAAATCTTAATCCTCTGGCTCCCCGAATACTTGGGCCAGCAGGGTAATCGGCTTTTAAAAATGATAGAAGAACCTCCCGAAAACACGTTGCTAATCTTCATCAGCCAGCAACCCCAACGCATCTTGGGCACTATTGCCTCCCGCTTGCAAACCATTCCCCTCGTGCCCCTCGCACCAGAAGCTATCACCCAGGCCTTGATTACTCGAGCAAATGCCTCTCCCCAACTAGCTGCACAAATTGGCCTGGCTGCCAATGGCAGCTATCGACAGGCTCTTCGCTTGCTTCACGATACCCATACCAACTGGCAAGAAAATCTGCGCAATTGGCTAAATGCTATTGCTCGACAGCAGGTAAACACCTTAGTCAAATGGATCGAAGAAACCGGTAGCAGCAAAACCGGCCGTGAGCAGCAGAAATTTTTTTTGCAATACTTTTTAAACCTCGTAGAAAAAGCCCTTCAAGCACATTATGTACCAGCCGAACAGATGCATCTGCCCGACAGTGAACGCGAATTTGTTGATCGTCTCTCAAAACTGCTTTCCTTTAACCAGCTCACAACCTTAAGTGATCAACTCAATCAGGCGATTTACTACATAGAACGCAATGCCAACGCCCGACTAGTGTTTCATGCCCTCACCCTGCACTTACGTGATATGCTTATTTCCCCTGTCGATACTCGATAAAAGCACCGAATACGATTTCCACAGATAACCTTATCTTTGTCAATTGCACGCTCGCTAGGATTAAACAGCAATCCCAGGCTAGCTGCATCATTAAAGCATAGAAGTTCATCTTTGACAGTAAAAAACCGAACAGATGGGATGTGGACAATGTGGGTCCGGCGGATGCAGGGGTTGCAATAGAATGGATGTATTCAATTGGCTGGCCGAAATACCGTTATCACCTTATGATAAACCGTTTGACATTGTAGAAGTGAGTTTTAATAACGGTAGCCGAAAAGATTTTTATCGCAATACAACCCGTTATACTTTCGAAAAAGGAGACCTGGTCACGGTAGAAGGGATGAATGGATTTGATGTGGGTATGGTGAGCCTTACCGGAGAGCTGGTAAAACTCCAGATGAAAAAGCGCCGTGTGGCCAATACGCCGGACATCAAAAAAATTCTCAGAAAAGCCACGGCCGATGATCTCGCTAAAATGGAGGCTTCCAAAAAGCGAGAAAAAGATCTCTTGATACGCTCCCGAGCCATTGCTCGAAGCATGGGCCTGGAAATGAAACTCACCGAAGTCGAAATTCAAGCCGACGGGAAAAAAGCTACCTTCTTCTATACTGCCGACGAGCGGGTCGACTTTCGAGAGCTTATCAAAGTATATGCCAGTGAATTTCGCCTCAAAGTAGAAATGCGCCAGATAGGCGCCCGCCAAGAAGCGGCTAAAGTGGGTGGTATAGGCACTTGTGGCAGAGAACTGTGCTGCTCTACCTGGCTGTCTGATTTTAAATCGGTAAGCACTACAGCAGCCCGCTATCAAAACCTCTCTATCAACCAGGCCAAGCTCTCGGGCCAATGTGGGCGACTGAAATGTTGCCTAAACTATGAACTAGATACCTATCTCGACGCCTTGAAAGATTTCCCTGAAAATGCCGATGTGTTGCAAACGACCTCCGGCCCAGCTATCTTGCAAAAACGAGATATCTTCAAAAACCTCATGTGGTATGCCTATGAACAAAATCCAACCAAACCTTATGCACTCACCATCGAACGGGTCAAAGAAATTCTTGCCCTTAACCAGCAAGGCATAGCCGTAGATGAACTAAAACCCGTTGAAGACCTACCCGTAAAAAACAAACCAGAAGAGCACGAATTTGTAGATGTAGTAGGGCAGATTAGCCTAAAATCCCTTGAAAAAGCAAGCAAACGTAGAAAACAACGACAAAAAAAATCATCAGAGCAAAAAGATCAGAAGAAAAAACCTTAATCACTTCTATCAGCAGCTCGCCGAATAACCTGAATATGCCCATCAGTGTGAGCCAGGATGGCCTCATTGGCCATATCAATAAATAAGCCCGTTTCCACCACACCAGGAATCTGATGTAAAGCTAAGTTTAATGACTGTGCATCGGGAATCTGCCCAAAATAACAATCTAGGATATAATGCCCATGATCAGTTACAAACGGATGAGATTGACCTCTTAATTCTACTCTTTCACACGACATGGCCAAAATACGCCGCTGTACATGTTTCCAACCAGCTGGTATCACCTCCACCGGCAAAGGAAAAGCACCTAATTGACCTACATATTTACTGGCATCGGCTACGATAATTAATCGGCGCGAAATAGCTGCCACCATCTTTTCTTGTAATAATGCCCCACCACCACCTTTAATCAACTGTAAATGCGGATCAATCTCATCAGCGCCATCTACCGTAATATCCAACGCCTCTACATCATTTAACTCCAACAAAGGAATCCCCAACGATGCAGCTATTTGCTCGGTGTGTTGCGAAGTGGCTACAGCCTGTATACGTAAACCTTGTTTTACCTTTTCACCTAAAGCTTGAATAAACCAATAAGCCGTAGATCCAGTGCCCACGCCCACTCGCATATCATTTTCTATATATCGTACTGCAAACTCACCAGCCAATCTCTTCTGAGAAGTAGTGTCCATAAACAAAATGATTAGCGCGTATCTGAACTATTACTATGCAAAAGCGCCTGCTGCCGCATTTCTTTTGCATCTTGCAAAAACTGCGAAGCAAAAATAAATTGATTCAACTTTTCATCTTGGCTAAAAATAATATCCCTATTGCTTCCTTCCCATTGTTTTCTGCCTTCATATAAATACACAATATGGTCGCCAATCTCCATCACCGAATTCATATCGTGTGTGTTAATGATTGTGGTGATATTAAATTCTACTGTGATTTCGTGAATAAGTTTATCGATCAACATCGATGTTTGTGGATCTAATCCGGAGTTGGGTTCATCACAAAATAGATATTTTGGATTCAACACAATGGCTCGAGCAATACCTACACGTTTTTTCATGCCCCCACTAATTTCTGCTGGATATTTCTTGTGTGCATCTTGTAAATTCACCCTATCCAAGCAAGCATCTACTCTTTTTTTTCGCTCTCGATAACTCATATTAGAAAACATCTCTAATGGAAACATCACATTTTGTTCTACCGTCATGCTGTCAAACAAAGCCGCACCTTGAAACAACATACCAATCTCTTTACGAATATGTTTGCGCTCTATATTGCTCATCGAAGAAAAAGAAACCCCATCATATAATACCTCGCCTTCATCTATCTCCAATAACCCAACCATGCATTTCATCAAAACTGTTTTCCCGCTGCCACTGGCCCCAATGATGAGATTGGCTTTGCCTGTTTCCATGATTGCCGAAATGTCGTGTAGAATTTCCTTATCTCCAAAGCGCTTGCACACATGCTTTAACTCAATCATTGTTTTACAAGCTTTAAATAAAACCAATTAACCATTTTGCAACAATAATGCTGCTAATCCATAATCAGCTAATAAGATGAGTATGCAACTAATGACCACGGCTTTGGTGCTAGCCTGGCCAATTTCGAGTGCACCTCCTTGTACATGATAACCAAAATAAGCCGGTATCGACGAAATAATGAAAGCAAAAGTATACGATTTGGCTAGTGCAAATACAATGTTGAAAGGTTTAAAATCGAGTACAATACCTTGCATATATTGCTGAGCCGAAAGGATACCTGCTACAACCCCCGCAATTTTACCACTCCAAATACCTACAAAACCTGAAATCACTACCAGCATAGGCACCGTCAACAACGCAGCGAGTATCTTGGGAAAAATCAAATAACTCTTGGTGTTGATACCCATAATTTCTAATGCATCGATTTGCTCCGACACCCGCATATTCCCTAACTCAGATGCTATCTTTGACCCTACCACCCCTGCCAATACTATGCTGGTAATCGTAGGGCAAAATTCTAAAATCATGGTATCGCGCACAACCTGGCCAATAGTAGATTTGGGAATGATAGGACTAACCAATTGATAAGCAGTTTGAATCGTAGAAACACCACCAATAAATACCGAAATAATCAACACAATACTCAACGAACCTATCCCTATGTCAACACATTGCCGCATGAATTCTTTCCAATACATCCGCCAGTTTTCTGGCCGTGTAAACATGCCCTTGAGCATCAAAATATATCGACCAACATGGGTAAGCAGCATGAGATGCTCATTTTAGAAACGAGTAAAATTAAGAAATTCCACCCGATTTAACATTAACTCATTACCCTTGTTACTACATACAATTGAAACAAACCTATTTCTTTTTTTTCGAAATATTTTCTCCAACAAATTTTTATTGGATATGCTTAAATAAAAAATCATCATCTCTTATTCGATTGAAAACACTTTCCATACAAGCATATTTTTTATATTCAACTTATTAGGAATATTAAATTGATTTTATCTATAGACCAATAGCAGCAAGTGTTGAGTTAATTTCAGACGACATATTTTTGTTTGTATAAAACTTCATACTTGTCTAATATTTTCATCATGAGTATATCCCATCTTTTGTGATTGAATTTTACATATTTTACTTAATAAACAGCTTAAAACATTCATAAGCTGTAAATCCTTGCTGATAAATATACAGACGAGCTAAAAAAGTAAATAGATTGAACAAATAAAACTTATATTTTTTCTAATGCCTGTTTAAGATCGGCAATTAAATCTTGCACATCTTCAATACCCACACTCAGCCGAATCAATGAGTCGGAAAGTCCCGATTTTATTCGTTCTTCTCGAGGAATAGAAGCATGAGTCATGGAGGCGGGATGGCCAATCAACGATTCTACACCTCCCAAGCTCTCAGCCAGGGCAAAAATACGCGTGGAAGAAAGCACCCGATGAGCAGTTTCTAGCCGATCGTCGTTGAGTGTAAACGACATCATAGCGCCAAAATCACGCATTTGTTTTTGAGCGATAAAATATCCAGGATGATCTGGAAATCCGCACCAGTTCACCTGTTTGACTGCTGGATGTTCACGAAGAAAATGAGCTATTTGTCGGGCATTTTCGCAATGTCGTTGCATACGCACATGCAAAGTTTTAAGACCGCGTAACACGAGCCAGCAATCGTGTGGCCCAGGTACAGCACCAGCACTATTTTGAATAAAATGCAATTGTTCTGCCAGTTGAGCATCGTTGACCACTACCACTCCCAGCACCACATCACTATGTCCGCCTAAATATTTAGTGGCCGAATGTACCACGATATCAGCTCCCAGGTCTAATGGGTTTTGGAGCCATGGTGAAGCAAATGTATTGTCAACACAAAGCTTCACTCGATGGGCATGAGCAATATTTGCACAAGCAGCAATATCAATAATTCGAATAAGCGGATTAGTAGGTGTTTCTATCCAAATCAACTGAGTAGCTGCCGAAATAGCCTCCTTCAACACTGCAGGATTTTGTAAATCCAAGAATCGAAACTGTATACCATATTTGGCAAACACACGTGTAAATAAGCGATAGGTGCCTCCATACAAGTCATTAGACACAATCACTTCATCACCCGGTTGTAGGGTATGCATGATGGCTTCTGTGGCTGCCATGCCACTGCTAAAGGCAATACCGAATTTCCCGTTTTCAATAGCTGCTATAGCATTTTCGAGTGCAGTACGTGTGGGGTTTTGCGTGCGGGCATATTCATAGCCTTTATGCTTACCAGGTGCTTCCTGCACATAAGTAGAGGTTTGATAAATGGGCGTCATAATAGCCCCTGTCGTGGGATCGGGCTCCACACCTGCATGAATGAGTTTGGTAGCTAATTGCATATGCTAATGATGATTATCGATTCAAAGGTAAGGGTTCTATGATGCTTGAGTGCATGTGATGTTTTCAAAAGATTCCTCTAAGCTTTCCCCACAAACGGCGAAAAAAAGATGATTGTTCTTCTTGTTGGCTGATGATCTCTTGCACCATTACCTGGCTAGGAACCTGATTAAGCTCGGGCTGTAGCAGGTTAACAGGCAGTTTCTGCAAGATAGGCAGGTTTTCTGATAGCCGAAGTAGCCTTTCCAACCGAGGCTGAATAGATAAGCGTTCAGAAGGCAAACTTTCTACATGCAATCGACTTAAAGCCGTAACGGCATACACAAAGGCAGAACTATCGGTTGCCGTGGTGTCGGTAAAATGCAAAAGAGAAGAAAAAGACTTATTTGTTTCAGTAAATTCTATGGCAGGAATAATAGCTACAATATGCCTGGGGTCTTGAAAATCGAGAGAAAGATCATATTCTGAAAAACGATAAATCACGAAAAACGCCGCACGAGCAGGTACAACCGAAGTATCATTTTCTTCCCACCATAAAGTGACCCCTTTTTCAGCAGGAGTGATCATGAGCAATTTGGGCGTAGGAGGCTTTGCTTGGCTCATCCAGGGCATAGGTGGCACAATAGCGGGATATCGATAAAAATGATTTCGCAAAGAATCATTAAATCCTAATGGATTGCGGTTAAACACCGTGGCACTAAAATATACTTGCCCTTGCACCTGTGGATAACTCCGACTGGCATATAGCTGACGTGGTAATTCATCGGGATCGTTCCAAGCGCCTTTACCGCCTACACGATAGAGTGCCATGCCAATATACACGGCACGACCATAGCTATGATGTGCCCACCAGTCGAGCAACACTCCATAATCTGCTGCATGAAAACCAAACGGCCAATACAACTGTGGCACTACATAGTCGATCCACCCTTTACGCAACCATTTCAACACATCGGCATAGAGATCATCATAATCGGTTTGACCAGCATAGGTTTGTGACCCATCAGGATCGCGACTTTGGTTACGCCAAACACCAAACGGACTAATCCCAAATTTCACCCAAGGTTTAATCGCTCGGATAGAATCGTGAATCATTTCAATCACCGTATCTACATTATGCCGTCGCCAATCATCTAATGACATACCATGACCGTACTGAGCATAAGTGAGTTGATCAGGAAATTCTTTTCCAGGAATTCGATAGGGATAAAAATAATCGTCGAAATGAATACCGTCTACATCGTAACGCCTTACCACATCGGCGATAATATCGGTAAGATAATGCCACACTGCTGGTAGCCCAGGATTGAAATACAATTTATCGCCATAGGTCAAAAACCACTGAGGTGCTCTCCGCGTGATATGGCTGGCAGCTATTTTACTGGTATGTATGTTAAACACGGCTCTATAAGGATTTAACCAAGCATGAAATTCCATTCCCCGCCGATGCGCTTCTGCAATCATAAACTGAAGCGGATCATAAAGCGGATACGGAGGCTTGCCCTGTTCACCAGTGAGCCAATAACTCCAAGGTTCATATGACGACGCATAAAAGGCATCGGCCGATGGGCGTATCTGCACAAATACAGCATTGATACCCAACCGCTGCAAAGAATCGAGTAAACGAATATACTCTGCCTGCTGTTGCTCGGCAGGTAGCCCGAGCTTGGAGGGCCAATCTATATTGCCTACTGTAGCTATCCAAGCTCCACGAAGTTCCCATTTGGGAGGTACCTGTGCCCATAAGATTACACTATGCAAGCATAGCCCAACCATCAACCATCCGATGATACGAGTGCGCAACATATTTGACTTCACTAAACAATCGTTTTCGTTCATCAATATGCTGCAATCTCCATAAATGTTTTGTATTTTGGTTCAAAATCATCATTATCATGAAAATAAAAACATCGGTGGTTGCGTGTGCAATTGCCTGGCTATGCCCAGCTATATGGAACATCACCGTTTACGCACAAGCCTTAAATACCCTTACTCCTCAGGAAAGACAAGCCGGTTGGCAATTGTTGTTCAATGGCCACAATCTCGAAGGATGGCATGGCTATCAACACCATCCAACATCTGCCTGGGAAGTAGTTGATGGTACCCTTCATTGTAAGGGTAAAGGACCGGGCTTTGCTGCCGTTGATCTGGTAACCAACGATAGTAGTTTTGAGAATTTCCATCTTTCGATCGACTGGAAAATAGCTCCACGGGGCAATAGCGGCATCTTATATTTGGTAAGAGAAAATCAACCAGCTTCTTACTACACCGGGCCTGAATTTCAGATCATTGATGATCAACATTATCCTGAAACTCTCGAGCCCTGGCAACACACGGGTGCCGATTATGCTATGCACGTGCCCAGCATTAAGCCTCCTGTACACCCTGCAGGCCAATGGAATCATACAGAAATCATCGTCAACCATGGCCAAGTGGAATATTGGCTAAATGGCCAAAAAATCTTATCCTTTGAGATGTGGACGCCTGAATGGTATCGACTCAAAAATACGGGTAAATGGAAAGATTACCCCGAATATGGCAAATACCACAGTGGACATATTGCCTTACAAGACCACGGCGATCAAGTGTGGTTTCGAAATATCAAGATTAAAAAACTCTGATTGGCTAAATATGACAAACTTATTTGCAGGATGAAAAAACTCATGTTCTTCTCCGTAACCCTCTGGCTTTGCTCTCTGTGCTCATTTGCACAAACCTATACCCTGCAGTCGCCCGATGGGAATATTCAAGTCACGCTCTCCCAAAAAGCCGATGGCATGCATTTCCGCGTGATGCAAAAACAACAACTTGTGGTGCCAGATGTGCTGATTGGTATGGTAATTCAGCCAGACACGCTGGGTAAAGATCCGATACAACGCATAACACGTGAACATATTCATCAAGTTATTCATCCAGTAGTAGCCATTAAAAACAGCCAAATTCCCGACACTTGTAATGTGTTGACATGCACCTTCCGCAATGGCTATCAGCTTATTTTTCGCGCCTATAACGACGCCGTAGCCTACAGGTTTGAAACCCATTTCCCAAATGATTCCATAATCGTACAACATGAAATTTGCACCATCCACATGCCTAAAGCCACTAAAGCCTATTTTCAATGGGCACCTCGATGGATGAACAATTACGAACACGTGTATGATTATCAACCACTGGATAGCCTTATTGCCAGCAAAACGGCTCAGCTACCACTTTTGATGAAATTGCCCAATGGTGATAACGTGCTTTTTACGGAATCAGATCTATACGATTATCCAGGTATGTATTTTACTGGCGATGGTAGTGGAGTACTACAATCCATTTATCCACCCGCTGTAAAATCGGTTCGCACCTTGAAAAAACCCCAATGGGGCTGGGATAGAGAAGTATACCCACAAGAAACTTATCCATATATTGCTAAAACTTCAGGCCAAAGAGCTTTCCCCTGGCGTATCTTGGCTCTAGCCGATAACGATGCAGCATTGCTCAACAACGAAATCGTGTACAAACTCGCCGCACCCAATCGCCTCACACAAACCGACTGGATTAAGCCCGGACAAGTAGCATGGGATTGGTGGAACGATTGGGATATTACAGGAGTGCCTTTTAGGGCAGGAATAAACACGGCTACATATCAATACTATATTGACTTTGCTGCCCGCAATCATATTCCTTATATCATCATGGACGATGGTTGGTATACCTTAGGCGATCTCACACAAGTAAACCCCGAAATTAATATGCCTGAATTGCTCCAATATGCGCAACAGAAAGGAGTAGGCATTATCTTATGGTGTTCTTGGCATACCCTTGATCAACAGATGGATACGGTATTGCCTCTTTTTGCCCGCTGGGGTATTAAAGGCATTAAAGTAGATTTCATGGATCGAGATGATCAATATGTAGTCGATTTCTACTGGCGATGTGCAGCCAAAGCAGCTCAATACCATTTGTTGGTTGATTTTCATGGAGCCCATAAACCAGCAGGTTTACAACGAAGCTATCCCAATGTGGTCAACTTCGAGGGTGTACCTGGATTAGAACAAGATAAATGGTCTGCACATATTGCCACTTCCAAGATGGCCGTTACTTTGCCCTTTATTCGCATGTTTGCCGGCCCCATGGATTATACGCCTGGAGCCATGCGTAATGCTCAACCACAAGACTTTGCCCCCATTTATCGCCATCCCATGAGCCTGGGAACTCGCTGCCAACAACTCGCGATGTATGTACTCTACGATGCGCCGCTGCAAATGTTGAGCGATAATCCTATAGCCTATGAAAAAGAAAAGCCTTGCTTAGATTTTATTACCTCTGTGCCCACCACATGGGATCAAACCCTGCCACTCGATGGCCGAGTGGGTGAATATCTCGTGGTTGCCCGTAAAAAAGGAAATCGATATTTCGTTGGAGCTATGACCAATGAACAAGCTCGTGATCTCACCCTTTCTTTTTCCTTTTTATCCCCTGGCAAGCATCATATTGTGTTTTATGCCGATGGCGTAAATGCCGACCGTAATGGTAATGATTATGTTGTCCGGGAAAGTACTGTTCAACCGAATGATGTGTGGCATATTCATCTGGCGCCAGGTGGCGGATGGGTGGCCAGAATCGATTGAATCAAATCCATGAGCAAAATGATCATAAACAACCATCAACAAAAGCTATTTGCCCAACGAAACCAATTATGCCCAGTGAGGAAACGCATATTTTCTTTCCGTAAAACCATTGGGCTCACCCTGTTTTTGCTCATGACCAGTTGCTCTCGTCACCTATACCCGCTTCAGTCTGCAGTGCGTAGTGCCTATCGTCATCAACTGCGAGAAATGCGAAAAATGTATCGGCATTTTGTGCCTATCCAATTGCCATTAGACTCGCTTCAACAGGCTTTCTGGATAGCCCCTTCGCCTAATTTCAACATTCGTCAACCCGATCTGGTCATTATCCATCAAACCGAAGAGCAAAGCTGTGCCCAATCTTTGTCGACCCTCACCAATCCTCATCGAGCAGGACGCGTAAGTAGTCATTATCTCATTTGCAAAGACGGCACTGTTTTTCAATTGGTACCAGATGCTTACCGTGCCTGGCAAGCGGGCGTTTCCCGTTGGGGATATATTCGTGATGTGAACTCCGTTTCTATAGGTATTGAACTCGACAATACAGGCCAGGAGCCTTTTCCAGATGCACAAATCCATTCTTTGCTGATCTTGTTGAAGACTTTACAACAACGTTATCATCTAGACACGGCTAATTTTGTAGGACATGCCGATATTGCTCCTACGCGTAAGCAAGACCCAAGCGTATATTTTCCTTGGAGCCGATTGGCAGCAGCAGGTTTTGGCTACTGGCATGATAGCCTGTTGGTGAATCCACCTCCCGATTTTCATCCCTGGGATGCTATGCGCATCATTGGTTATGATTTGAGTGATACTACAGCTGCCATCGTTGCTTTTAAACGACATTTTATTCAAACCGATCTTACGCCTGTACTCGATAGTTTTTCGTTGCGGGCATTGTATAATGTGTATCAAAAATACCGTAGATAGTTGCCAGAATAAGATTACTGTTTTCCTGGATATTCAAAAAACCAAATTTTTTTTTCTGCTTGCCAGAATCGCTTCCACTCATTGGTCTGCACATGGAAAGCAATGACTCCACAAGTGGGAATATGTTGGATGTTATAAGTAGTTAACGCATTCGCAAAAAAAGTGATGCCGGGGTTGTGCGATACCAATGCCAAGCTTTTATAAGTATCGGGTTGTGCTGTGATGGTTTCAATAAAATCGGTGAGCTCGGCTTGATAGAGGCGCGATTGCCATAGGATACGATCTTCAGGATATTGCCATTCATCGGCCATGATGCGGGCTGTGGTGGCCGCTCGAAGAACTGGACTGCTGATGAGCAATTCGGGAACAGCTTTCAGTTGTTGAACACGTTTAGCCATTTGTCTAGCATCCGACTCGCCCTTAGTGGTTAACGGGCGGTCGCGGTCTGAAGCCTGTGGCGGAGGCTCACCATTCGGCCAATCGGCTTTCGCATATCTGATGAGCAGTAATGTTTTCATAATTAAGCTCAATGAAGGTACAACATCCCTTATCAAAAATACAAACTTAGATTTGCTATGCTTTTGTTTGCATGGGTTATTGACTAACGCTTATTTTGTGCAAAATTGAATATCTTCGCTTATAATCAAGATTATTCAAAATGAAAATTCATTCTATACTCGCTTTTTCGTGTTGCTGCCTTTGCTTTTCGCTTATCCTGCTCAGCTGCCATTCCAGCAATCCACACACACAACAAAATCATCCCGAGCAAGCCGTAATGGATTCATTGGAAAACCAAATCATCCAATTACATGATAGCTTGATGGGAAAAATTGATGAATTGCGCCAAACGAGCGCCACTATGCAACATCTTCGTGATTCCCTTCATTTACACGATGCTACTTGGAATCGGGTCATCGATCAACTCAGTCTGGCAGATAGTGCCATGTTTACCTGGATGGCTCAGTTTGATTTAAATAAAGACACTGCCCAACCTGCATTACGCAAGCAATATTTGCTGGATCAACTCGCTTACATTCAACGAGTAAAAGACAGTACTTATCTGGCACTCGATAGTGCAAAATTGTTGATGACTCATACCGAACGATAGATCAGCTGAAAATCATCATCAAACACAATAGCCCCCGAACGATAACCGGGTGCCAATTTTCCTATGCGATCATCCATTCCTATGGCTTTTGCTGGATACCAAGAAGCCATGCGCAAAGCTTCATCGAGTGAAATACCCACTTGTTGCACACAATATGCCACAGCCTTGAGCATGGTGAGCGTAGATCCTGCCAACACTCCCTGTTGGTTCACATACCTATCGCCAGCTCGCAGGTACACGTAATCGCCTGTCTGGTTTTGCTCTACTGCATCGGTAATGAGAAAAAGTCTCCCTTTCATTACCGAATGAGCAATGCGAATAGCTGCCGGATGCACGTGAATGCCATCGGCAATGATACTGGCATAAACTTCTGGATGATCGAAAATTGCTCCTACTAGCCCAGGTTCTCGTGTGAGTAGTGGCGACATTGCATTGAACAAATGCGTTGCCAGACTAATGCCCCCCTTGGTGAAGGCTTCCATAGCCTGATCGTAACTGGCCAAGCTATGTCCTGCTGAAATATGCAAACCAGCCTTTACCAATGCTTGTATATGCGCAAGCTGGCATCGTTCGGGAGCAAGGGTGAGCATTGTAATGACATCGCTACCCTGTTCAGTCATCATCTCCACATCCTGTTGCGTAAGTGTTCGGATCAAAGACTCAATATGTGCTCCACGTTTTTGTGGATGAATGAAGGGCCCTTCCCAATGCACGCCAATGGCTGCCTGGCCACCTGCTGCACGATATGCCCGAAAAGCATCACAGGCTTGCCACATGAGCTCAGGCCGATTGGTAGCTATGGTGGGTTGAAAATATAAGGCTCCACCTTGTTTGCAATATGCTTCCATGGCTTGCAAAGCTTCTAGCTGGGGATAAACAGAAAATAATTGACCATTACCCCCGTATACCTGTAGATCTATGAGACCAGGAGCAATATGCTTGCCCTGCA
The DNA here is from genome assembly GCA_023511875.1 of Thermoflavifilum sp. GTDB lineage: Bacteria > Bacteroidota > Bacteroidia > Chitinophagales > Chitinophagaceae > Thermoflavifilum. Next base: position 85,657 of record JAIMAQ010000002.1, on the reverse strand, counting down.
CGTTTATTAGCTCAAATCCTTCTGGAATCTGATTCTCGGGTACAATGCCGAGAATATCATAACCATCTACCAGCACGGCATGCTTCCGCAACGACCCCTCGGCCGTATGAATAATGCCTCGATAAAATGCCTGTCGCATACGTTTACTTGTTGATGATGATGAAATGATCTCGGTCGCGCAAAAAAGGATAATGTTGCCTCACTTGCTGCAAATGGCTATCAGAAAGTGTACACCCAATGATTTCTGGCTGTTCAGTGCTAGCCTGGCAACATATTTTCCCCACCGGATCTACCACTTGTGAATGCCCTGGATAATACACCCCATGCCCATCGTTGCCTACTCGGTTAACGCCTACTACATAAGCTTGGTTTTCTATGGCCCTAGCCTGCAACAAAGCATCCCAGGCTGCAATACGCGATGCAGGCCAATTGGCCACCACAGCTAATACATCGTAAGGCATTGTATCACTGGGTTGCGCACACCATACGGGGAAACGCAAGTCGTAACACACCACAAGGGCAATACGCCAGTCATTCACTTGCGCGATAAACCGCTTGTTGCCGGCTGTGTAATGCTGGTCTTCCTGTGCGTAGGCAAACAAATGTCTTTTGTCGTATATACCCAATTGTTCATTGGGTTGCATCCAGATCAATCGATTATAATAATTGCCCGATTCTTGGATGATTACGCTACCACACAAAATCACCTTGTGCTGAGCTGCACGTGTGCGCATCCATTGTACAATTTCTCCTTCCATGTCTTGAGCTAAGACGTCGGATCGCATGCTGAAACCTGTAGCAAACATCTCTGGCAAAAACACTACCTCTGTTTCGTGAGGAATAAGGTTGAGCTGTTGGTCAATTTGTTGCAAATTCTCTGGCACATTTTCCCAACAAGGATTTGTTTGCAACAATGCAATATGTAGGTCTTTTTTCATCTGAAAATATGTTATTGATTTAATGACCAGACGGAACTTATCATGTATGTTTTATATTTCTTCTTGCTTATACTCTTGCCAGATCAATTCAATCCATTCTGGTTCGTATCCTTTTTGCAATAAATACGTCCAAATCTTTTGTTTAGCCTCTGGCGCTGGCAAACCTTTACTAGCTTGTATTCTGCGAGAAATAATTTTTCTCAATGCATCGGCATAGGCTTGTTCATCTATTTCCAATAATGCTCTTTTGATCAAATAATCGGATATTTGTTTTTGCTTCAACGCAAAAGCAATTTTTCGTTTTCCCCATTGGTGGCGATTAAACTTGCCCAGGGCAAATTCTCTGGCAAAGCGTTCTTCATTTAAATAATTTTCTTGAATCAAACATGCAATAAATGCATCAGCTTGCTGATGATAAATACCCAATTGATGCAATTTCTGCTTCACTTCCTGGTGGCAGCGCTCTTGATAAGTACAAAAGTGGGTGATTTTCTTCCAGATGACCGATTGTTTAATATGTGTAAAATCGTTGTACATGCCAATTAAGATGCTTCGGCATCGGAGCTTACAATACGTAAACGTGCATAACTGAGCATGATTTTCTTTTCACCACTTAATTCAAAGCGTATAGTGGCGATAGGATTAGTGGCATTTCCATCGATAGATACAATCTGTCCATAACCAAATTTTTGATGCTCCACTTTCATCCCCACTTTCATCAACCGAAAATCATCAGGTTTAAAATCGGGTGAAGGAACATGCACTGTTGATGTAGGCGTAGACTGAACTTGCCGATACGAAGTATTTTTGGAAGATTCAAAAGGCATAGTCTGTTGTGCAAACATATTTTGTGAAACACGTCGAATGAGTTGTACTTGATCAACGGGTGTATCAATATATTCAGGGGGAAGTTCAGAAATAAATCGGCTGGGATCGTTTTGCATTTGATTACCATATCGATACCGATTGGCAGCATAGGTAAGCCATAAACGCTCTTTTGCACGTGTGATAGCTACATAAAACAATCGTCGTTCTTCTTCTAATTCTTCACGAGTGTTGATCGACATAGCACTCGGGAAAAGCCCCTCTTCAAGTCCGACCACAAACACGCAAGGGAATTCCAGACCTTTTGCAGCATGTATGGTCATGAGTTTCACGGTATCGCTTTCTGCTGTATCTTTATCGGCATCGGTAAGCAGGCTAATTTGTTGTAAATATGCACCTAAACTTTTGTCGGTAAGCTCTCCTTCTTCATCTGGGGTTTCAGTAAATTCTTGAATAGCATTCAACAACTCCTGTACGTTTTCATAACGTGCGATGCCTTCAACGCTTTTGTCGTTATATAATTCTTTTACGAGCCCAGATGCTTTACCTGCTTGCAAGGCCACTGTATACGCATTTTCGGTTTCCAGCATCAGCTGCAAATTCTTGATCATCGTTACAAAAGCATCCAGTGTTTCGGCAATGTTTTGTCGAAATCCAAAGTCCTGTGCACGTTGCATCACATCCCAAACAGAAATCTTATGCTCACTGGCCAGTACGCGTATTTTTGCCTGGGTGACTTCACCAATGCCACGTTGGGGAAAGTTGATGATTCGAAACAAACTTTCTTCATCGAGTGGATTTACCACCACGCGTAAATAAGCCAGGAAATCCTTAATTTCTTTGCGTTGATAAAACGAAATACCGCCGTAGATTGTATAAGGAATATTCATGCGTCGTAAATGCTCTTCAAAGCTTCGGCTTTGTGAATTGGTGCGATAGAGAATAGCAAAATCTTTATTGTTATAATGGTTGCGATACTTTTGTTCGGCTATAGCATCAACCACAAAGCGTGCCTCATCGTATTCCGAAAGTAGTGAAACGAGTTTTATTTTTTCTCCTTCATCGTTTTGTGTCCACAATTTTTTGGGTAGTTGTTGCTTATTGTAAGCAATTACTTCATTAGCAACAGCCAATATGTTGCGTGTACTTCTATAGTTTTGTTCGAGTTTCACCACCTTCACATCTTCATAGTCTTTTTCAAATTGTAAGATATTACGAATAGTAGCTCCTCTAAAAGAATAAATACTTTGTGCATCATCACCCACTACACAAATATTTTCATGTACAGCACCTAACAACTTGATGATGGCATATTGTGCAGGATTGGTATCTTGATATTCGTCGATTAAAATGTATTGAAACTTATGTTGGTATTTATGCAGCACATCAGGAAACTGAGTGAGCAATACATACATTTGATACAACAGATCATCAAAATCCATAGCTCCATTTTGAAAACAACGCCGGGCATAATACTCATATATCTTTGCAATCATAGGCCTGCCTGCACGGTTATCTTCCTGCAGCAGTTCATGGTATTGCTGATATTCTTGCCAACCGATTAAACTATTTTTGGCATTTGAGATCCGCTGAAATACGATGTTTGGCCGATAATGTTTTTCATCGAGCTTAAGCTCAGCAATGATTTTCTTCAGGACGCTTTTAGAATCGTCGGTATCATAAATCGTGAAATTAGCGGGATAGCCAAGCCGATGAGCATCGCTACGGAGCAGGCGCGCAAATACGGAATGAAACGTACCAATATACAAGTTACGGGCTTCGGTATTGCCCAACATGCGTTCAACACGGGCTTTCATTTCATTGGCCGCCTTGTTGGTAAAAGTAAGCGCCAGGATATGAAACGGATCTACTCCTCTCTCCATGAGGTAAGCTATACGCGCCGTAAGCACTTTGGTTTTTCCAGAACCCGCACCGGCAATTACCATAAGCGGGCCATGGATATATTCTACCGCCTCGCGCTGTTGTTCATTCAGTTCATCTAAAAAATGCATGGTGTGAAATTAGCAATTTAGCAGGATATTCATTTGAAAAGCTTAGTGAACAGGCAAAATTATTCCATCTCAATCATTAAATTGAGCACAAAATGAAAAATGCATCTACAGATGCACCATTCCTCTGAATTGCTTCTCTACCCCAGTGCGCTGTAGCTAATCCCCCATCTTTGCCCAATCATGGCTAAGCACTTTCTGATACTGCCATGCTCTGTATATGTGAGGTGCATACACTTGTTTGGTAAGATGTGTTCAGAAGGGTAGGGGAGTGAAACACAAAATATGGTGTATTTATCTATGTACCATTTTAATATATTAGATCATGTAAGTGAATCAAATGGGTTAACATTATTAATACACGGATAGATTGAGCTTAATCAATGTAAATGATCTCAGGAAAAACTGATTATTATTTCTTTTTTATCCAAAAAGCATCATCAAATCGATCTTCGATGAGATGCGTTTCCTGGGCAGCTTTGAGTTGATCGCCAATTTGCTGCAGTTGTCGCTCGCTCAATTGTTTTTCTAAATAAGTAAATAATTCTCTTTCCTCATAACGTACATGAGCATCCAGGCTATCGGCAAGCTCATTAAACAGTTGTGTATCGACATGAGATTGTTTTACAATGCGTTCAACCAAATATTGAATCCGATGATGTTGCTCGATGGCGAGTTGAACTTTCTCATCTTGAGAAAAGTGTACAAACAAAATTTTCTCTTCTTCTTGAAAATGAGGAATTAGATAATGTGTATGAAAATATCCAACATATTTGGCAATTCGATTTGCTTCTATTCCCAACTGTAGTCCTTGCCTGATCTTCCAGCAAAACAATAAAGCGAAATGATGATCGCGAGAGAGTTGTTGAATAGCTTGATGGCGCTTGATAGGTGTAGACATCAACCAAAAGTTTGCAATCCTAATAAAATAGTTGCCACTAAGAGAGCAATAAGTTTTACTACATCGGCCACAATGTAGTTTAGATGCACTGATTTTCCTGTATACGATTTACCTTCAATGAGCAGATCGGCTTGCTTTTTCAAAACAGGTAGCCAAAAAATCGTTTGAAGCAACAACATCAAAATAGCAATAGCAAATAAAACGGCAGTGGGAAACGACAATCTATCGGGCAATAATATCACACCAATAATCAATACGATTGTCCATACCCATTCCATCCGATTCAATGCACTAAATACTTTTTTGCCAATAGATAATCCAATTGTTTTTGTAACGCCAGGCGCTTGAAACTTTATCCATGCTTCCATAAAACTAATAGCAGCCACAAAGCCTATCCATAGAAAACTGGCTGCAAGGGCAATCCATTCACCTGGAAGAACGCGTAACATTGTCGTGTGAATTTATATCATCCCCAAATTAAGAGAAAAATCAGACATATAAAAACGAAGGGTGCGAAGTATGATCCTGTGGTTTTGACAAAAGATTGACCCTTATTACCCTTATTGCTCATCAAGGTAAATCTGATGGCACTTCTACAATCCAGGCATTATCCCAATTAGCACGTACGGTAATTTTCCCTGGCACAGCAATCACTCGCTCGGGCTGATGTGGATCTGGGCCATAATAACTTCCCGTATCCCAATAACCATTATCATTACTGTCAAGCAAGATGCGGATCTGATAATCGCCAGGATCAAACAATCCAATGTTTATCACTCGATTGCGAATAGGTGTATGGTATACCACTTGCTGGTTACTATTGACAAGTTGCAACACATAATGTGTATAGCTGCTATCAAGACCATGTAGTTCTAGTTTTACAGATCCATAGTCTGATAAAGATTTGGTTTGAAAACGAATGGTATCGGCTGGTAAAGGCCGATGAGCCGTATCCCAAATTGCACTATCGCGTATGCGAAGTTGATAGGGTATGCTTTCCTGCCAGGTGGTTTTGATCTGGAGATAGCGATGTGTTGTATCATCTAATTGTATGCTAAATGGTACAGGGCGCAGGATAGTGTCGGCCAATAAGGCAATGCCTGCCGTATCGATACGCGCTATGGGTTGGGTAAAAACGAGTTGCAAGGGTTCAATGAGCGATTGGCGACCATTGCTTAACGTTGGCTGAGCTTGAAAAGCATTATTTGTTGAGGATTCTACAGCTGGCGGCATTTGTTGATGGGTGGTATCGGCTGGCAATTTTTCGCGAAACAAATAGAGTTTTACTCCACCTAAGTTATGTGTAAGCACTATAGGATGTGAGAGATAAGCAATGGATTCTTTGCCTATATCGTCGTACATCAAACTGTTGTTTTCATCTTTTAAAGCAAAAATCTTAAAAGTATCTGCTGGCAAATGATGAAAAGCAAAATAGCCACCTGCACCAGAACGTGTATAATAAAGAGGTTTTTCTTTACTTACTACAGAATCGCGCAAATCTGTGTACAACATCACCACTACATTGCTATCGGGTAAACCTGTTTCTGCATTGCGCACCACTCCACTGATCTGCAATGAATCGAGATAACTCCCCGTTGAAAAGATATACGTAAAATTAGGAATAGCATTACCCTCATTAATATCTTGAATGGCATTACCAAAATTGATTTGATAAGTCGTATTAGGCTTTAAAGTATCTTTGAGTAAGATCGTGATTGTGCGAAGTTTAACATTAATGATAGGCTGGCGACGCATGCGAGGGGAAAAAATCAAGACATCGTTGTAATTATTGGCCAATTGCACAAATTCATTAAAAGTAAATACGATTCGATCACTGTGAAAATGTAAGGTTGAATCGGGAGGAACAACCGATACCAGCACAGGCGGAATCGTATCTTTTGGCCCACCAGAAGGAGGAACAATATTGGCACAACGCTGCCATAAAGCAGATAGAAACAACAAAATCACCAAGCTACTCACACAAGCTCGACACCATCTATGTCCATTCTTCTTCATGGAAAAATTTATTGTAGCGAAGGTACATCATCCACTGCATTTCACCATGATGGTTCTTCATCGGTACTCAGCAAAGGCAAAACATCAGTAGAAAGTGATTGTTCAAAGCTGCACCACACACAATCATCATGCTCACAATTGGGAAAAACTTGCGATTGTATTTTCTCCCATACACATTCAATACATTTACTTACAGTTTCTATAGCCTCATCATCTACATTGATAATTTTTGGTATAAATTCTTGCTGCCCATTGGGTTCAACAAAATCAAAAAATACTTCATTTACAACAATTCCATTCTTGCGCAATAAAATTGCGTAAAATATCGCTTGAATCCAATAATCGTAATCATCTTGTTTTTGTTTAACTGCTCCCAACTCGTATCGTTTAAGCTTATTTCCTGCCCGATCGGGATTTCCTGTCTTATAATCAACTACACGTATCTGCCCATCATGAATTTCTACCTTGTCTATACGACCTTTAATAGGTATATGCCCCAGTTGTGCCTGATAATCTTCCTCAACTTGTTTCACTTTACCCCATTTAGGAAAAACGTCATTTAAGTATTTTTCTAGCACCTGCTTACCATGCTCCAAACGACGCCGCAAATCATCTGCAGTAAAATGATACCGATGTCGATTCATATACCACTCAAAATCATCTTTTGCTTGATCAATGTTGAGTAAGTTTTCTTGTTGAAATCTTTTAGCCACATGCTTAAGTGCATGATGCATCGCCTGTCCATAAATACTATGTGCTTGTTGTGCTTGCGGCACTTGCAGCAATGATTCATAAAAGAAACTTCTCGGACAATAAAGATACTTATTCAACGCTGTGGGATTAATTCTAAAATGAGCGATCAATTGTTTAATGAATTGCTCACTATATTGCTTGTGTATATCGGCATATAAACGAGAATGAAGTGATTTGAAGTTAAACTCTCCAATTGATTTTTGATTGCGTTCAACAACTTGTGGTGGTATGTTAATTTCATCGACAAACCGTGACCGGTTTATGGTTTTTTTGTCTTTATCCTGCTCGGCATAACTTATTGTTACCTGTTTACGTGCACGAGTAAGCGCCACATAAAATAATCTTCGTTTGTCTTCTATTTTTGCACCATCTTCCTGCATATTCATCATGGAAGATTTTAGATTAGGGGGCAATGCAAATCCTATACCTCCTCCTGATTTTTTTTCCCAATTGGTTTCCCAACAACCCCCAATAAAGACATAATCAAACTCCAATCCTTTTGCACCATGAGCCGTTAACAACTGCACGGCATTATCGTTACCCATTTGAGAAACGCAGGGAATAGAAAGTCTATAGCTTTCCATTTTCCGGATTACATCTATCCATTTCCGAAGATCTAAATCGGGATTACGTTCATTCTCGGCTTTCAAGAAATCGAATAAGGTTTTTAACAGATGAATCAAATAATATCGATCATCAGCCTGAGAAGCCAATCTCAAAATTCCGCTTTCTGCCAATACCTTACAAAAAAAATATTGCAAGGGTTCACTATATACATCTCCCAACCACTTGCCTAGTAAGTTGATGACCGATTGCCATTTGCTCATTTCTTCTGCTGCAAGTGATTCTTTATCTTTTTCTAATTGTTCATGTATAAATAAATAAAAACTTTTTTGCCCAATATTATATAGTTTAACATACTTGATATGCATACGAGCAATCATTTCGGCATCTAATCCAAACCAGCGAAAATGCAATAATTTATACAAATGATGATCTGCGCGTCCTGGATATTCAGCCTCATAAGCGATCCATTCAAATAGCAAAATCACTTGTTGAATAAAATAGTTTCTCAATAAATTTTCATTTCTCACCAGTTTAAATGGAATCTGCTCGTATTGTAAATATTCAGCTATATCATCTAGATATTTATTTTCATGATAGATAACAGCTATTTCATTGGGCTGAATACTTCCCTGTTGAATAAGTTGTTGAATATCTTGTGCAATACCCATCATTTCATCTGCTGGAGTAAGGTAAGATTTGACAACGACTGCCATAGGAATAGTTGATTATGCGTGAGCAAACAAACGTTTAGACAATTTAAATTCATCTTTCAAATAAGAAATTAATCGATTTTGGTTATTTTCGATAAGTCGATTAGCTGCATCTAATATGTCTTGTGTAGAACGATAATTTTCTTCTAAAACAACCACTTTTAAGTTTTGGTGGTGAAATCGTTGTGCAAAATTCTGCATGTTCTGAATATTGGCTCCTTGAAATCGATAAATGGCTTGATCATCATCACCCACCACCATTACATTAGGTTGCTCATAATCGGTAAGCAAGTAAAGCAACTGATTTTGTGAACCATTTGTATCTTGATATTCATCTACTAAAATAAATTGATATTTCTCCCAATAATTCTGTAGAATCCATTCTTGGGTTTTAAATAAATGGATAACCCAATTAATCATATCGTCGTAATCATAACGATTTCTTTCGCGTACAATTTGCTGATATTTATCGATGATATCCAAAGCCCCTCTCGTACGATCTAATTTTTGTTTCAATTGTTCAATTTTATTTTTATTCAATTCACCCTTTCGATAACCTTTCGCGTTACTCTTATATACATATTCCTGCACTTCACCCGCTTCTACTTGTTGTAAATACTCTTCTATAGATTTTATCACCTTATCGGTAGTTAAGCCTTCTTGTTTAATGATTTTATTGAGCTTGAGCAGGTTACCCACATCGGCAAATTGATTGCCAGTGCCGCGATACAACTCATGCTCAGGACTAAGCTGGCTTACGAGTTCTTCCATCCACTCATATTGTTCCAGATCTGATATAGGTTGCAGTTCATTCACATGAAACCATTCTGGATGATCTTGAATAATTTCATTGCAAAATGCATGATAGGTATAAATTCCAATTTTGCGTGCATCTATGCCAATAAATGATTCCAAGCGCTTACGCATAGCATCAACTCCGGCATTGGTATATGTGAGGCATAATATATTTTCTGGCCCATAATCTGTTTGCTCTAAGATCCGACAAATGCGCACTGAGAGCAATTGCGTTTTACCGGTGCCAGGACCCGCGATTACCATGAGAGGGCCATAGATATGGTCTACAGCCTCTTTTTGGTTTGGGTTTAATCGTCGATACGCTTCTCGATATGCATCAAGGGAAAATACAGCAGAAAACATAGCAACCCAATTTGGTGTAAAAATTGACGATATGGCACGAAAGACATTCTATATTCTACATTCTACCTGTATAGCACAAAGCTAGGGCAATTCTGTGCATTGTATTTGCACCCAACCTTTTGCCATGAAATTCGTTTATTAAAGAAAAAATGATGAAAGTATATCTCTTACAACGCACCCAATGCATCCCTGCCGATCTCCGCACAGTGTGGTCGTTTTTCTCCGATCCCGCCAATTTACCATTGATCACCCCGCCTTATATGCGCTTTCGTATACTTTCGCCTAAAAAACCAGAGCACATGTATGCTGGCCAAATCATCACCTATCGGGTAAAGCCTTTATGGGGCATTCCCATGTTTTGGATGACAGAAATCACCCATGTGGTCAAACATCAATATTTTATTGACGAGCAACGATTGGGGCCTTATGCTTTTTGGCATCACCAGCATCATTTTCGCGAAATTGAAGGCGGAATTGAAATGACCGATATCGTGCACTATCGCCTGCCTTTAGGTTTTATCGGACAAATGGTGCATGTGCTGCAGATAAAACGACAATTGCAAGATATCTTTGACTATCGCTATCGAGCCGTGGAACAACGATTTGGTAAATGGAACCCATAACACATTTTTTCGAGGGTTAAATATATGTATATCAATCTCCATCATATATCTGCAACACCAGAAAGTAATCATTTATGGAAAAACGTTATGCTTTCGCTTTACGGGCGCAACCCGCTAAGCCATAGCACGATTGCTTATCAATCCCTTACACCCCACAACAAACAATGAAACTATTATGCACTCGTGCCGCACTATCGACTATTTTCTATAAAATGGGGATTATGAATGCGTAGATAGACTCACGGGTGCTGGTATAGTAGGCTCAGGATCGGTCCACATACCCTCTTGCTTGATCAGTTGAATGAGTTCGTCTACAGCCGTTTCTGTGGGCACATTGCGTTTCACGATTTCCTTGCCTTTATATAAAGTAATCTTCCCCGGTCCGCTACCCACGTATCCAAAATCGGCATCGGCCATTTCGCCAGGACCATTTACGATACATCCCATCACCGCTATTTTTACGCCTTTGAGATGATGAGTAGCCGCACGTATTCGTGCAGTGGTTTCCTGCAAATCGAAGAGGGTACGACCACAGGATGGACAAGAAATATATTCGGTTTTACTGATACGGGTGCGAGAGGCTTGCAGAATAGAAAAAGCGGTATTGTTGAGAAATTGAGCATGGCTGTGCACTTCCAAATAAGTACGTCCACTCACCTTCAGGTTGCGCACCAGATCGGGATGATTTTTCAACCAAATACCATCGCCCATCCCATCGAGCAATAAGGCCCCAGTGTCGATGGCAAACTGAATGAGCTGCTCATCGATACTGGCATGAAAGCTTTCTGCACAGAGAATGACTGGTGTAGCTATGCCGCGCAGCATGAGGTCGTTTATCTTCTGACGCACAGCCGGCATCGTATGACGGTTTTGGGAATAAATACACAACACGGCAGTATCATCGAGCGTAGCCAATAAGCGATCCCATTCTTCTTCTGTAGTATTGAGAGTATCTACAGCAATGAAGTTCAGGTAGGGTGAAGGCTTATCGAGCTGCTCCAACCAGGTAGTCCAAGTAAACAAAGGGAAATAGCGTTGGTTATCGGGTGCATGGGCATATACTTGGGCATCACAAATCACCTGTAGTGTACCCGGGAGCTCAAAAGGCACATAGCGGCCCGAAGTGTAGATGAAGTCGGCGGCGGTGTCGGTGACTCGCCATTTATCGGTACGGGCGTCGTAACGATAGCCAATATCGGCGAGTTTTTCTTGGGAAAGAGGTTCTTCGCTAAAATCGGCAATCACCACTGGGGTATTCTTTCCGCCAATACGGCCTACAGCCTGGATATGCCGTCGTTTATATTGAAATGGAGAGTAGGCCAGTCGTTCAATTGAGGGGATAGGTTTGTGATCTTGCCGATGGCTATAGCGTGCTACCAGATCGCGACACACAGGAATTTCATACTCTGGTTCTTCTGTGAGCGAAACCCGAATGGTGTCGCCAATACCATCTTCGAGCAGCGTGCCAATGCCCATAGCACTTTTGATACGCCCATCTTCTCCATCGCCCGCTTCGGTGACGCCCAGATGCAAAGGATAACACTCGCCAAATTCTTCTATCATTGTCTTCACCAGCAGGCGATAGGCTTGTACCATCACTTGCGGATTGCTGGCTTTCATGCTCAACACAATCTGGTGATAGTTTTCGTCGCGTGCTATTCGCAAGAATTCCATGGCGCTTTCCACCATGCCCATAGGCGTATCGCCATAGCGGCTCATGATACGGTCGCTTAGTGAGCCATGATTGGTACCGATGCGCATGGCTGTGCCGTATTCTTTGCAGATGCGGATGAGCGGCACAAATCGTTCACGAATGCGCTCTATCTCGGCTTGATATTCAGCATCGGTGTATTCTTTAAGTTGAAACTTTTTCTTGTCTACATAATTTCCAGGATTGATGCGTACCTTCTCCACAATACGAGCAGCTATCTCGGCAGCATTGGGGGTGAAATGAATATCGGCAACTAAGGGAGTACGGTATCCTCGGCGGCGTAATTCTTTTTTAATCTGCAGGAGGTTTTCGGCTTCTTTGATACTGGGAGCAGTGATCCGCACCAGCTCGGCTCCCGCTTCAATACAGCGTATACACTGAGCCACAGTGGCTTCTGTATCGAGCGTATCGGTGGTAGTCATCGTCTGTATGCGAATCGGGTGAAAATTACCCAACAATAAGTCACCAATCTTCACTTCACGAGTAGGCAAACGTTGATACCGCGTAAGTGATTCGGTATAGTACTGCATGGAAAATGCGTTAAGTGTCTACAAATCTAACAAATTCGAGCTTGCAGGGTTGAGTATGCAAATAAATTTTACCAATCTTTACCATTAGGTATAGGCTGTGGTCGTTGATTTTGGTTTTGTTTTTCTCGAACTTTTTGCTCTTGTTGGGCTAAGGCCTTAAGCAGCTGATCGGCTTGCTGAGGGGTAAGCTGGTTGGGTGCGGGTTGCTGTTGTTGCTGATTTTCTGGAGATTGCTGCTGATTGGAGTTTTGTTGCTGCTGACGATTTTGCTGATTTTGATGCTGTTTTTGCTGGTTAGACGAGCTACTGGATTGTTGCTGTTTTTTCAACATGGCTTGGGCATAAGCCAGGTTATAACGAGCATCGTTGTCGTGCGGATTGATTTTGAGGGCCTGCTTAAAGGCTTGTATGCTTTCTTCCCATTTTTTCTGGCTCATCCAGGTATCGCCCATGTTATACCAAGCATCGGCTTTTTGCTGATCGGTTTTGGCCAGTTCCAGGCTGTTTTGATAAGGTTGTCGGGCTTCCTCGTAACGCCCTTGCTGATACATAGCATTCCCCAGATTAAACCAAGCTGGTGGCAGCTGAGGTTGTTTAGCAAGCGCCTTTTTGTATTCGGCTTCGGCATCGGCATAATCACCTTTCGCATATGCTTTGTTGCCTTTGCGGATGAGCTGATGTGCCGATTGAGCAAAGACGCATTGCTGTGCCCCGACACACAAGATCAAGATGAAAAAAGCTTTGCCCATAAGCCAGTAGATTTTTCTGGGATAAACATTTCTCCTACCAGAACTATCAAGGCTATCGCCAAGAAATACTGGAAATAGCTGTTATAATCGGTAAACACATTTTCTCGATAAGCTTGTTTTCCCATTTGATTGATACTATTCTCCAGGTTTCGCGCCACTGTACTCACCTGGTCGAGGTATTGAAAACTTCCATGCCCTTCGGCTGCAATTTGTTTGAGTTCGGCTTCATTTAATCGCGAGATCACGATTTGCCCATTTTCATCACGCTTATAATCTCCCGTTTGCGGATCGCGTATGGGAGCTCCTGCTGGCGTGCCTACACCAATGGTATAAATGATAATTCCTTCTTGATACGCTTTTTGGGCTTGCTCGATGGCACCTTGCCCAAAGTCTTCTCCATCGGTGATGAGGAGAATGACCTTGTGGGTTTTTTCTTGATGATTAAAAGCTTCTCTAGCCATTTGAAGAGCACTGGCAATATTGGTTCCAGGTGTGGGAACCATATCGGGACTGATGCTGTTGAGGTACATATGTGCTGCTGCATGATCGAGTGTTAAGGGCATTTGCAAATAGGCCTCACCTGCAAATACCACTAAGCCAATACGATCTCCAGGTAATTGATCAAATAGGCGGCTAAGCAATTGCTCGGCTCGTTGCAAGCGGCTGGGTTGCACGTCTTGTGCTAACATGCTCTTGCTCACATCCAATGCTATCATCACATCTACCCCCTTGGTTGCTACTTTTTCCAAATGGGTACCCATCTGCAAATTGGCAGCACCAACAATAATCAACAGCAAGGCCAACCACAATAACCAGAATTTCCATCGAAACAGAGAATGGCGATAATCGGTAAACAATTGTTCAACCAACCTGGCTTCACCCCATCGACGTATAGCTTTACGCCGCCACCAGACCAGCGAAATAAAAGCCAAGAGAGCAGGAATAAGTAATCCCAACCACCACAAAAATTCACTATGTTGAAAGCGAAGCATATAGGATTTCCCCTAAACGGCAAATATAACTTTTCCCTTTCCTGGCTTAGCGCCCGTTGTTGGATATTTAAAAAAATATTAACTGCTTGCTCAAAGCTGAATTTAATCATTGAGTTGAGGGCGGAGCCAATATGATACTTCTTCTTCGCTCATCTCTTTTCGGCGGGCATAATCGGCTACTTGATCTGGCAAAATTTTACCCACGCCAAAATACTTGCTTTCGGGATGGGAGAAATACCATCCACATACGCTGGCTGGCGGATACATGGCAAGCGATTCGGTAAGTTGAATACCAATATGCGTCGTGGCCTGTAACATGTGGAAGAGCTTACGTTTTTCGGTATGATCAGGGCAAGCTGGGTAGCCTGGCGCAGGGCGAATGCCTACATATGCTTCTTGGATAAGCTGCTCATTGCTCAACTGTTCGTGGGGTTGATAACCCCAGAACTCTCGGCGCACGCGTTCATGCATGCGTTCGGCAAAAGCCTCGGCCAGCCGATCGGCCAGGGCTTTTAGCATGATGATATGATAATCGTCATGATCTTTTTCAAAATAATGAATCCATTTTTCGATACCAATACCTGCTGTAACGGCAAATGCTCCTATATAATCGGTTTCTCCAGGTGCTAACGAGGCTTGTGGTTTAATGAAATCGGCAAGGCATAAGTTGGGTTGCCCTGCCACTTTTTTCAATTGCTGCCGTAGAAAACATAAACGCACAAGACCTTCCGGGGTTTCTACCATCACATCATCGTCGTCTACGGCATAAGCTGGAAATAAGCCTATTACGGCTTGTGCCGTTAGCCATTTTTCTCTAACGATACGCTGCAACAATACCTGAGCATCGTCAAACAAACGACTGGCCGACTCGCCCACCTTGGCATCGCGTAAGATATCGGGAAATTTGCCATGCAATTCCCATGCGATGAAAAAAGGCTGCCAGTCGATATAATGCGTGAGCTCTTCTAAATCGTATTCGGTAAACACCTGTACACCTAATTGTTGCGGCACGGGTGGTCGATAGCCCTTCCAGTTGATATGGGTTTTGTTGGCCCTTGCTTCTCGAAGAGAAATATATTGTTTGACCGATTTCTTGTTTTGAAAATTGATCCGCAGTTGGCCATATTCTTCGTGAATATTTTTTAGAAAGTCTTGGCGCGATTGTGGGTTGAGCAGGCTGTTGACTACCTGCACGCATTTGGAAGCATCCTGCACGTGTACTACACCTCCGGAATATTCTGGAGCAATTTTTACCGCCGTATGCATGCGTGAAGTAGTGGCTCCGCCGATCAGCAAAGGAATATTGAACCCTTGGCGTTCCATTTCTTGAGCCACGTGTACCATTTCATCCAGGCTAGGTGTAATTAATCCACTCAAGCCAATAGCATCGGCTTTTGTTTGGCGGGCAGTTTCCAAAATTTTTTCTGCTGGCACCATCACTCCCAGGTCTAAGATCTCATACCCATTGCAACCCAACACTACGCCTACAATGTTTTTTCCAATATCGTGTACATCACCTTTTACGGTGGCCATCACAATTTTTTTGCTCGTTTGTTGCGTAGACTGGGTATGTTGCAATTGCAATTTTTCTTGCTCCATGTAGGGCAACAACACGGCCACGGCTTTTTTCATGACCCGAGCGCTCTTCACTACTTGTGGCAAAAACATTTTTCCACTACCAAACAAATCGCCTACGATGTTCATGCCATCCATGAGTGGGCCTTCGATAACGTCGAGTGGACGTGGATATTGAAGGCGGGCTTCTTCCACATCTTGCTCAATATAATCGGTGATGCCATTGACCAGTGCATGAATGAGACGCTCTTGCACAGAGCCTTGCCGCCAGCTTTCATCTTTCAACACCTGCTTTCCTTTTGCCTTTACTTGTTCGGCATATTCCATCAAACGTTCGGTAGCATCTGGGCGGCGATCTAAGATGACATCTTCTACCCTTTGACGTAGCTCTTCGGGAATTTCGTCGTACACGGGAATAGCTCCCGCATTCACAATACCCATGTCGAGCCCAGCACGGATAGCATGATAGAGAAATACGGCATGCATGGCTTCGCGCACCACATCATTTCCCCTAAAGGAGAACGACACATTGCTAATGCCTCCACTCACCTTACAAAGCGGCATGAACTGCTTAATTTTCCGGGTAGCCTCTATGAAATCCACCGCGTAATGGTTATGTTCTTCTATACCCGTAGCTACGGCAAATACATTGGGATCGAAAATAATATCTTGCGGCTCATAGCCTAACTTTTCGGTGAGCAGGTGAAAGGCTCGCAGGCATACGTCGACTCTACGTTGCAAGGTATCGGCTTGGCCTTGTTCATCAAAAGCCATAACCACCACGGCCGCTCCAAAGTCTTGACAGATGCGCGCTTGCTCCAGAAATTTGGTTTCTCCTTCTTTCAACGAAATGGAATTGACAATACATTTTCCTTGCACACATTTCAAGCCCGCCAAAATGATGTTAAACCGGCTACTGTCGATCATGATGGGAATGCGGGCAATATCGGGTTCCGCAGCGAGTAGTTGTAAAAAAGTAGTCATTGCCTTTTCTCCATCGAGCAAGGCATCATCCATATTCACATCGAGAATTTGGGCGCCATTTTCTACCTGCTGACGGGCTACGGAAAGAGCTTCTTCGTATTTACCTTCTCGGATGAGACGAGCAAATTTTTTAGAGCCCGTTACATTGGTACGCTCGCCAATATTGATAAAATTGGTTTCGGGGCGCACTACCAATGGCTCTAATCCAGATAGTCGTAAGTAGGGTTGAATTACATTTTGCGAATTCATGAGCAGAAAAATTAACGACAATTACATCTCAACGGCATGACCGATCTGAAGCGAATGGGCTACAATAGGCAAGGGACGTGGAGGATAATGTTGCACACGACGCACAATTTCTTGAATATGATCGGGTGTAGTACCGCAACAGCCACCTACGATGTTTACCCAGCCTTCTCGAGCAAAGCTTTCAATGGCTTCTGCAGTGTCGTGGGGCAATTCATCGTATTCCCCAAAGGCATTGGGCAACCCGGCATTGGGGTACACACTCACGAAGCAACTGGCTATGCGCGAAAGTTCTTCCAAGTAAGGGCGCATCTGCCGAGCACCCAAGGCACAATTGAGCCCTACGGAAAAAGGGCGAGCATGCATCACGGAAATATAAAAAGCCTCCAATGTCTGCCCGCTTAGGGTGCGGCCAGAAGCGTCGGTAATTGTCACCGAAATCATGATGGGCAAAGGCTGTCTATGGGCATCACGGAAATATTTACGGATAGCGTAAATAGCCGCTTTTGCATTTAGGGTGTCGAAGATGGTCTCTATCAGCAATATATCTACCCCTCCTTCCACCAAGCCTTTCACCTGCTCGTAATAAGCATCTGCCACCTCATCGAAGGTAACTGCCCTATAACCAGGGTTGGTAACGTCGGGCGAAATAGAAAGCGTTTTGTTGGTAGGGCCTATGGCACCAGCCACAAAGCGAGGTTTATGGTCATGATTTGCCATAAACTGATCTACCGCTTCTCGGGCTATACGTGCTCCTGATAAGTTGAGCTCATAGGCCAAATCTTGCAAATCATAGTCGGCCTGCGCAATGCGTGTGCTGCTAAACGTATTGGTTTCGATGATATCGGCTCCTGCTTGCAAATAAGCTTCGTGAATCTGGCGAATGATCTGTGGCTGAGTAATATTGAGCAAATCATTATTGCCCCGCAGGTCGCGATGAAAATGAGCAAATCGTTGTCCGCGAAAATCTTGTTCGGAAAGACGATGGCGTTGAATCATCGTGCCCATGGCTCCATCGATCACCAGGATGCGCTCTTGGGCACAGTCGTAAAGAGATTTCATGATGTTTATTAGTTCTGTTTAAACAGACGGGCCGAACAATAAACAAATCCGCCCACGTCAGAGATATCTAGCAAAGATAGGGAGATGATGCTGAAAATCTATCATTACCAGTACAGGGATCATATTGAAAATGGCAACGAAATGACCAAACAAGGCATGCTCTAGGGCAAATGGCCAACGCATGTTTTAAACAGAAGGCTCATTGGCAGAAAAGCCCTCCAAGCGACTGCTATCTTCTGCGTTGGTCGACAGATAGTTTTCTAAGGGTAAACGATTCATGAGCGAACGGGCTAAGGTCATCTCATCGGCATATTCTAATTCGCCTCCAAAGGCTATACCACGCGCAATCGTCGTTAATTTGATCGGATAAGCCTTTAATTTCTGAGAAAGATAAAAGATCGTGGTATCGCCTTCCACTGTTGGGCTAATGGCCATGATGACTTCTTGTACCTGCCCACTCGCCACACGTTGAAGCAAAGGTTCTACTGTCAACTGCTCGGGCCCCACTCCAGAAAGCGGGGAGATTACCCCACCTAATACATGGTATACTCCTGCATATTGCTGCGTATTCTCAATAGCCATCACGTCGCGAATGTTTTCTACCACACAAACAATTTCGCGACGACGTGCAGGATTGCTGCAAATGCTACATACATCGGCATCCGACACATTAAAGCAAATCTTACAAAAACGAATTTCATCGCGCATCCGGGTAATGGCTCCCGCCAGTGAATGCGTTTCTTCAGGAGATGCTCTGAGCAAATGCAACACCAAACGTAGAGCAGTTTTACGACCAATACCTGGTAAGCGAGCAAATGCCTCCACCGCCTCTTCAATCAATCGAGAGGAAAATATCATGGTACAAAGATAAGAAGGCTCTGAAAGCGGAAACAAAATAGGGTTGGTATACTCGATGAGATGTATAAAAAACAGGATTGCTACTTTTGAAAATCCGATATCCAGTAACAACCTGCTGTGCCAATATAGTGTTGATTTGTTGTGCTTGTATTTGCTGCATGAAAAATAGCCTACATGATCATACAACATACAAGTATATCCATCCGGCAGCCACAACCATACTTCATTTGACTTCCAAAGGTTGCAAACTTTCTTGATCAAACTCGGCTACCAACATATATCCAATGGTATCTAGCACTACATACGCTTTTTTACCATTCACTTTTTCTACACGCCCTTCCCAATCCATCATCACTCCATCCCTAATTTTTACGCGCTGCCCCGGTTGCACGGGATAAGCACTTACTTGGATGTATTCATATTCTCTAAGAAATCGCCGAATGGTTTGAATTTCTTCCTCACGAATCTTTGCTGGCTTACCATTGTTAGATACAAAGTTGACTACACCGGGCACCATTCTTACGGCCGTTTGCTCGGTAGCCAAACAAATCCGTACAAACACATAAGACCGAAACAAAGGCTCTTCAACGGTTTTGATGCGATCACTCCACTTACGTCGGTATTTTTGTAGGGGACAATAATGTTCTATTCCTTTCTGCTGAAATTGAGCGGCAATCTTTTTTTCCCATCTGGGGCGGGTATAAACCGCATACCAGCATTTTCCTTGATCCATGTTCATATCGGGATATGAACAAAGATAAAGCTTGGCTTATCAAACATGAAATTTCTACATATTCCGCTTAGCCTATTCTCCAATTGCTTCGCATTTATTTTATGTCAAATCCACTATACTGATACCCCCTGGTAAAACAAAAAATCAGAAGGGCTCTCAAAAGCTGTTAAATGGGTAAATAAATAGATTTTTTTGACGAGGATATACCCAAGATTGAAGTTAGGGCACGAGCCAACCCAAAAGCAAGCAACAGACAACGATTACTGGAGCAGGAACCCGAGTAAATTGCAAGAGTGAAAAAGTAGCCAATACCACCAATACATTCATCCATTCAATACCAAGCGAGCTCAATAAAATCATGGTAGCAGCCCACATGATGCCCACTACAGCCGCGTTGATTCCTTCTAATGCACGAAACACATACACATAACGCTTGAGATTTTCCCACACTGGAAAGAAAAATAGCAACAATAAAAAGCTAGGTAGAAAAATAGCGATTGATCCAATGATACAGCCCATGATTTGATACGCTTTTCCCATATCGCGCATGACCATTCCTCCCACAAATGAAGCCACTGAAAAAGTAGGACCAGGAATGGCTTGCACCATGCCTGCACCGGTAAGAAACTCTTGAGGAGTCATGAGTGGCACATGATTTTTGCGAATCACATATTGGTCGAGCATGGCCGCAATCAATACTTGCCCACCTCCAAAAACAATACTACCAAACCGATAAAAGTTTTCAAACAACCGAAAAGGCCTAGCCTTGGTAAGCTCACTCAGCACACCCGCCAACACAAATATGCTGGCAAATAGCCACAAGTTGCCCCATTGAATCCTGCGTTTTTTCCCCGGCATCTCGGGAATGCGTTTACTACTGAAATTCGATACGATACCCCCTGCTACAATCACCGTTGGGAATACCCAAGGAGAGCGAAAAAGCACAGTGAGCAACAGCGCCCCTACCATGATGCCAGCCGTGGCATAGTTTTTTACGCTAATCTTAAATGCTTTAAACCCTGCATAACCCAAAAACCCTACCGCCATAGGCTGTACAAAACGAAATACTTGTAGATCTTGATGAAAATAAGTGATCACAAAAGAAAGCAAACCCATGAGTACGCAGGCGGGCGTAATCCAAATGAGCAGGGTGAGTGCGGCCAACAGTACTCCACCCCGTTTATAACCAATCAACGTGATGGTTTGGGTAGAAGAAGCTCCGGGCAATAACTGACAAAAGGCTGTATATTCCATGAGCTCCTCAAGAGTCACATCCCGGCGCTTTTCTACAAAAGTTTTAATCATCATCGCCAGATGCCCCTGCGGACCACCGAATGCCGTGATGCTGTAAAAAAATACGGCTTTGAGAAATGGTACATGCCGAAGTAACAAAGCAAAATATCGTTTGAATCAAGCTTTGCAGCAAAATAATAAACCTCTCGTAAATTGTTGATGATTTTCAATAAAAGTGAACATTTCTCCTGCTTAAAGCCATTCGTTGCATGCTTCATGGTCAACAGCTTTATGCGTTTTCTTCTGCTTTAAACCAATACATACATCCTAGTCAAAATCGAAACTAGCAGGCTCCACATTCAACATTGAGGCGAGCAAACAGGCAAATATTATGCGTAGCATTTGATCAGTGCACTTCAATGGGTTTTTCTCGCCTGGCTACTATTTCACCAATCAGCTGTGGGGGCGTTTCGGGAAACTGAGCAGTAAGGTTGTCTACAATTTGCTGAGCAGATTCTGGCTTTACGGCAAACAATAATCCCCCACTGGTTTGGGGGTCGGCCAATAAGTTTATCCATTGCTCATTGCCCAAGGATACCTGGTTTCCATAGCTTTGCCAATTGCGTCGAGTGCCTCCGGGCACAGCTCCGGCCATGATGTATGTATGCAATTCGGGCGTAATCAAAGGCAAGCGATGATATTCTACTACTGCGGTACAAGGCGTGTTTTCCACCATTTCCAACAAATGCCCCAATAAGCCAAACCCCGTCACATCGGTCATGGCTGTGATGGCCAATTGGCTACCCAGCCAATTTCCTGCCCGGTTGAGTCGAGTCATCCAATCAATGGCCAGATTGCGATGGTGGAGTTGAAGTAACCCTTGTTTTTCGGCAGTGCTTAGAATACCAATGCCCAATGGCTTAGTGAGGTAAAGTTGATCTCCTGGACGGGCGGTATGGTTTCGTTTGATATGCGATAAAGGAGCAAGACCATTTACACAAAGGCCAAAGATGGGTTCGGGAGCGTCAATACTATGTCCGCCAGCCAAGGGCACACCAGCCGCTGCACACATATCTCGCCCGCCTTCTACCACGGCCCGAGCCAAATTTGCAGGCAACTTATTGACTGGCCAACCCAAGATAGCCAAAGCTACCAGTGGACTACCTCCCATAGCATACACGTCGCTCAGGGCATTGGCAGCGGCAATGCGGCCAAAATCATATGGATCATCTACAATTGGCATAAAAAAATCGGTAGTAGATATCAGTGCCCGTTCATTCCCCAGATCTACCACCGCCGCATCATCGCGATGCTCGAATCCCACGATGAGCTGTGGATAAACCGGTGTGGCATTACTACGTTGTAAGATTTCTTCCAACACGGCGGGAGAAATCTTGCATCCACAACCCGCTCCATGAGCAAACTGGGTGAGGCGATAAGTTGATGTGGAAGAGGGTTTATCCATATAGCGAAATGCATTTTATAAGGTTACCTGTAAATCCATCAATTGCCTCAAGAGTTCGTCGGCACAGGAAATCTCCATAGGCAATCGAAAAATGGGCACGTCAGACTCGCGTTGAAGTAAAGATTTATCGTACAACTTGTCGTAATACCTCAGTAAAATGGTAAAACATGAGATCATTTGCCGGGCATAAAGGGCGTCGAGCGCTTGCTGTGTGGCTACCCCACCCAATCGCTTGCGGATCCGCAAGATAGCTGCTTCGAGCAGCCCAATATCGTAAATACCGTATTCGTCTACCACTTGTTGAAGTCGATGAGAAAATGGCAGTTCCAGAAAATATAGAGGTGCCTTGCGCATTTGCATCCAGAGTGGATTGGGAATGACTAAATCGCCAATGCGCTGGCTTTCATCTTCCATCCAAATAGCCTTTTCGGCGATGTTGGGCATGGCCAGGCAACGGCGAATATGCATAGCCAATAGATTTTCAAACATCTCTTGAGAAGGCTGTAAGGGCATACCCAAATCGCCAAAAGCCGAACCTTTGTGGCAGGCCAGCTGCTCCAGATCAATTACGGGCAGACCTTTTTGCTGCATAGCCTGTAAAAAACGCGTCTTACCCGAGCCCGTATACCCGCCCAGCAAGCGCAAAGGCAGGGGTAGGGTAAACGTTTGTAGCACTTCTCGCCGAAATGCTTTATAGCCTCCTTGCAAGAGGTGTACAGAATAGCCCATCAGGTCGAGAAGCCAGGCTACTGCTCGACTACGCATGCCTCCACGCCAGCAATGCAATAAAATGGTGTGCCGATCTGGACTGTGTTGATGCACAATAGCCTCGGCCTGCTCGGCCAATCGGCGCATTTTAGGCCCATAAAAATCTAATCCTGTGCGAATCGCCGCTAGTCGGCCCCGATGATGATAGGTCTTGCCCACAACAGCTCGCTCTTCATCGGTAAAGAGTGGCAATGAAAAAGCTCCTGGAATATGTGCATGTGCATATTCGGCTGGAGAGCGCACATCTACAATAGGATAAGAAACGGATAATTGGAGAAAAGCTTGAACTGGAACCGTTTCTATGGACATAGCTGATTAGCTGTTCATCGAAATCAAGAATTCTTCGTTGCTCTTGGTGCCTCGCATATGGTCGAGCATAAAGGTCATGGCTTCTTCAGTAGTCATATCGGCCAGGTGCTTGCGTAAGATCCACATGCGTTGCAACACATCTTTTTCGAGCAGCAGGTCTTCCCGTCGGGTAGAAGAGGCATTGAGGTCGATAGCCGGGAAAATACGTTTATTGGCCAGTCGGCGGTCGAGCTGCAATTCCATGTTCCCGGTACCCTTAAACTCTTCGAAGATCACTTCATCCATCTTCGAGCCGGTATCAATCAAAGCGGTAGCCAGGATGGTGAGTGAGCCGCCGTTTTCGATTTTACGGGCTGCACCAAAAAACTGTTTAGGTTTATGCAAGGCATTGGCTTCTACCCCTCCACTAAGTACTTTTCCAGAGGCAGGCATTACCGTATTGTGTGCACGTGCCAAACGCGTAATTGAGTCGAGCAAGATTACCACATCATGACCACATTCTACGAGGCGCTTAGCTTTTTGCAGGACAATAGAAGAAACTTTTACATGTTTTTCTGCAGGTTCATCGAAGGTTGATGCAATCACTTCGGCTTTTACGCTGCGTTCCATATCGGTGACTTCTTCTGGCCGCTCGTCGATTAGCAACACCATCAAATACGCTTCCGGGTGATTGGTAGCAATAGCATTGGCCACTTCTTTGAGCAACATGGTTTTACCCGTCTTGGGCTGGGCTACGATCAAGCCACGCTGTCCCTTTCCAATAGGAGTAAATAGATCCATGATGCGGGTGGAATAATTTGTAGCCGAGGTGACCAAGTTGAATTTTTCATAAGGGAAAAGTGGGGTGAGATAATCGAAGGGCACGCGATCGCGCACTTCTTCGGGCTTGCGGCCGTTGATGGTTTCTACCTTCAACAAGGCAAAATATTTTTCCCCTTCTTTAGGAGGCCTCACTGCGCCTTGCACGGTATCGCCGGTTTTAAGGCCAAACAATTTGATTTGAGAAGGCGATACATAAATATCATCGGGCGAGCTGAGGTAATTATAGTCCGACGATCGCAAAAAGCCATATCCATCGGGCATCATTTCTAACACTCCCTCGCTGATAATGACACCGTCGAACTCAATGTTGAAATGCACTTCTTTGGGTATAGCTCGTGGCTTTTCTTCTTCTGTTGGATAAGCTTCCGAGCCAATTTCTTCAGGCATTTCTATTCCCACTTCAGTATCTTCTTCCTCAGTGCTCATCATCAAGGGATCTTGTTCCAGAACGGGTGGCTCTGGCCGGGCTTCTTCAGTTTGGGCTTCGGCTGATGCGGCTTTGCGTCCACGACGGCTCGGACGTTTGGGTTCTTCTACTGCTTCGGCTTCCGCACTTTGCGGCGCGGCCGTTGAAGGCATTTCTGATGCTTCTGCAGTCTCGCTATTAGCTTGTTTTCTCACGGTGCGGCGTCTACGAGTTTTCTTTGTTTCTTCTGCAGGCGCTTCTGCACCATTCACCGCATATTGCTCGGCTTGTGCATCAAGAATACGGTGAATCAATTCTTCTCGGCTTAATTTGTGGGCGTCGGGAATGTTTAATTGAGCTGCAATGTCTTTCAATTCGAGATCAAACATCTCGTTGAGTTGCGCAAATTGATACATCATGTAATGAATGATTGGTTAACCAAAATAAATATGTCATGAAATTGACTGTGTTTGTTATCTACACCATGATTCGTTGAATTACATCCGCAATATCCACACCAATGAGCACTTTCAGGCTTATAGTTGTTCTCAGAAAATGATTTGAGTTAATAATGACTTAATTCTGGAGAAGAATAAGTAAGACTTTAAACAGTCAAACCAAGCTGGTGCAAGATTACAACAAGTTTTGGTTTTATCAAAATTTTTCAGCCTTTTATCAGATAATTCAGCTATCGTGGCTTATGCTGGTTGAAGTTTGATATTTTTGTCGGCACAATTTTTCTTTATTCAAAGTATAGCCCATTATTATGCCACAACATATTCGAATTCGGGAAGTATTGCTCATGGAGCCCCCCAAGCCTTCATTGACCATTAAAGGCTGGGTGCGTAGCTTTCGCAATGATCAGTTTATTGCGGTAAACGATGGTTCTTGCCATGAAAACCTACAGGTGGTAATAGACCCTCAACAATACGACCCTGCTCTATTGAAACGCATCACTACAGGAGCAGCAATTGCAGCACAAGGTGAGTTGGTAGCATCTATTGGGCGCGGACAAAAACTGGAGCTGAAGGCTCAACACATTGACATACTGGGCGATTGCCCTGCGGAAACTTATCCCCTGCAACCCAAAAAACATAGCTTGGAATTTTTGCGAGAGCATGCTCATCTGCGCATGCGTACGCAAACCTTTGGCGCGGTATTTCGCATTCGTCATAGCCTGGCTTATGCTATCCATCATTTTTTTCACCAAAAGGGATTTATTTACCTGCATACCCCCATCCTCACGGCCAACGATGCTGAGGGTGCCGGCGAACTGTTTCAGGTAACTACACTCGATTTAAAGCAACTCCCACGTACTGAAAATGGTGAAATAGATTATTCCCAGGATTTTTTTGGACGAAAAGCCAACCTTACGGTATCTGGGCAACTGGAGGGTGAATTGGGGGCCATGGCCTTGGGCTTGATTTATACTTTCGGGCCTACTTTTCGTGCTGAAAACTCCAATACTACCCGCCATTTGGCTGAATTCTGGATGATAGAACCCGAAATGGCTTTTTATGACCTACACGATAATATGAACCTGGCTGAAGAGTTTATCAAATACATCATTCAATATGTATTGGATCATCATCCTACCGATCTCGAATGGCTCGCTAATCGACTTCAAGAAGAAGAAAGCAAAAAGCCCCAAACAGAACGATCGGGCATGAATTTGTTAGAAAAACTGCATTTTGTTATTGCACACCCATTCGAACGGATTACATATACCGAAGCATTTGAAATTTTAAAAAATAGTCCATACAACAAAAAGAAAAAATTTCAATTTCCCGTAGAACGCTGGGGCATGGATTTTCAGAGTGAACACGAAAGATATTTGGTAGAAAAACATTTTCAAAAGCCCGTAATCATTACCGATTACCCAAAAGAAATCAAAGCTTTTTACATGCGCCAGAATGATGATGGCAAAACTGTACGGGCAATGGATATTTTGTTTCCAGGTATTGGCGAAATTGTTGGTGGCTCACAACGTGAAGAGCGCTATGATCGCCTATTGCACCGCATGCAAGAATTACATATCTCCCCAAATGAATTGTATTGGTATTTAGATAGTCGCAAATTTGGCGGTTGCCCACATTCAGGATTTGGATTGGGCTTTGAACGAATGGTACAATTTGTAACAGGTATGACCAATATCCGCGACGTGATTCCCTTCCCCCGCACACCTAAAAATATTTCCTTCTAACATAATGCTTTGCATCACATAAAAATATTTTAAGGGAAATTGCGTTATCTATACCTAAAATGGGGATACAGGTGAAAACATTGGTATGGGGTTGTTGCATAGCCTTGCTAACACTGGCGTTGTATTCGGGTTGTAAAAAAGAGCTTTCTCTCGAGTCGCGCCGATTGACAGATACTACCGATACTTCGGCCACCGACACCCTGCCTGCCGACACTACGCAAGACACACTCAATTATCAACCAACTTCAGCGGGATCATACTGGTATTATTATCCCGCACAAAATCCTAACCAGCTGTTTCTGAGCGTGATTTCTACCAATAAAGACACGAGCTTTCATGGACATCAATATCATGTGTTTTCACTCGATTTCGGCAATACGGTATCCCAGAGCTACATGCGAAGAGAAGGAAATCGTTATTACGCAGCTGGTGGCTTATTTTCAGGTGCTCAATTGATCGCTGTAATTCCTGGCACTCTTCCCCAACCACTACTCGATTCATTATCCTATGCCGAAGTACTTTATCTGCAATCGAGCATGCCCGTTGGAACTACCTGGTCACAAACACAAGACTTCACTTATCAGAGCGGAACTCTGTCTGTTGAAATCAAACTCAATTATAGCTTTACCATTCAATCTATCATCGCTAAACTGCCTTTGCAAAACAATCCTTTTTCACAAGTGATTGAAGAACAAATGAAAGTTCAAGTACAGGTGTTGACCAATAATACCACCATATTCAACCAAACATTTAATTCCGATCTACGTTTTGCTAATCAGGTAGGCTTAATATCGTTTACCAGCTTAGATGATACAGGGCAAAAAATTGATCTCTACACTTACCAAATTCAATAAGCTCTTATCCTTGCTTGGTACGCAGCAAAATAGGAAGTTTATGCGCTGTAACCGGCAGTATTGCCCCATCATCCATATGCACTTGTAAATTCTCTATGTCTATCCATTCTACATGTGTAAGTTGAATAAGATATGCAGGATGAATATGTAAAAATGCAGGATGCCGATGCAAAAATCGCTGGTATTCACTAAATGGCCGATCAACAATTACCTGATTGTCTAGCAAAAAAAATTCGGTTTTATCGCCATAAGTAGTGAGATAGCGGATTTGATCGAGCGAAAGCGATACCCAACTTTGTTGCATGGGCAATGCCAAATATTGAGGATCATAAAGCTGTTTCAAATTGGATTTTAATACCTGTAGGCGAACATGCTTTTGCTGATCAAACAAATGATCTTGCATAAATTGCAACACACGTTGTAATGCCTCTCGATGTATAGGTTTTTGCAATAAAAACATTTGGCTAAAGCAAAGCACTTCTCCTTTCTCCTGATCATGCGCCGTCATAAAACTCAATTCCAACTCAACATCTGCTGGTAAGATATGAGCTATGGAAAGACCATTGGCTTCTGTAAGTTCCAAATCTACGAGGAGCCAATGTGGGCGAAAATGATGAATCAACGATTCAGCTTGAAACAAATCGGGCACATATTGGCAAGAGGCAATAGGCCATTGTGACTGACGACGAAGCATCATTTCTATAATGGCATAACCATCTGGCTCATCATCGATCACTAAAACCCTAAGTGGTTCATTTAACATAGACAAGTTTTTGGGGTAAAAAATATCCGCATTATTTCAAACCTGAGGAACATGTATACGAACTATCGTTCCCGATGCATCGCCATATATTTCTTCTTTATCAATAATCTCAATGCGAATATCGGTTTGATATAATTTATTGATCCACTCTGCTCGCATCTTACTCATTTCCATGCCCGCCATGAGATGATATCGAAAATGATTTACACCAATGGCTTTAGTACGTTTAATACCTATACCATTATCTTCAACCGAACAGATTAGAGACTCGGCTTGCTCTTCAAATCGCAAACTAATTAATCCTTTATGAAGGGGATGATTGATTCCGTGCTTAACTGCATTTTCTACATAAGGTTGTAACAACATAGTAGGCAACTCAGCCTTATGAATATCGAGCTGCGGTGCTACTATGATTTCATAATCCATCCTGTCTTCAAATCGCATTTTTTCCAAACGTAAATAAGTTTGTAAATATTGAATTTCTTCATCGAGCGACACAAAATTAATTTTTGACATTTCCAATGTTTGTCGAATAAGCAATGAAAAATCTGAGAGATATTCCTGTGCCAACTCTTCGCGATGTTGCATGATAAACAGCTGAATTGAATTCAAGCAATTAAAAATAAAATGCGGATTCATCTGTGCCCTGATGGCTTTTAATTCTAATTCATTTAATTTCAGTTTATACTCTGTATCCATGGCTTTCTGACGCATGTGCTGAAGCTCATCGATATGCTGTTGAAGCGCTTCATCTTTTTGTTTCAACATATCTTTTAGCTCTTCTACCTGATGAGATAAGTTGCGCATCAGTTGTTGTTCTTGATCTATCTGCTGTTGTTCATGAAGCAAAGCTGCTACTTGTGTAGACCTTAGTTTTCGTAACACACACACCCAAAAGGCTGTAGTAGATATGATGCTTCCTATGATGAGTATTTGCAAGGAAAGCGGCTGCATACCATAAGAGGGTAAAGGTTGATGCGAAATGAAACCCAGATGAAAAGCCAGCAAGGCTGTGAACCATAAAACCCATGAACCTATCAAAAAAATTCGGATCACCGTATGGGTAAAATAATTCCCCAACCACCAAAGGAATGCAACTGCAGGAAGCAATGATAAATAAAAAAATGTAACAAAGATGATTCTAGCAAGATGAAAATTATGCAAAGCCATGCTTATCCATTGAAACAACACTATTGCACAAATGCCAATAAGTATATATCGCCAGATGGAATAGATTTTAAGCTTGTTTAGCTGTTCAGCTGTAACATGTTTACTCAACCACATATAAGGCAAATAAAAACTCAATAAAGGCCCTGGAATATCGAATGCATATTGCAATGATGGCCAAAAGCCAAACAATGAGAATTGACCTGGATAATGAGATAGTTGTGCGAAGAAATACAGCCCTTGAGCAATACTAAAACCACTTAAGATCAAATAACTTGCCTCACGAGTTTGCAAGTAACCAATAATCGATAAAACAGCAATTATGCATAGGAAACCTGCAGCAAAAAAAACCCAGTTGCCCAAAGAATCGAATCGACGATATTGCTCAACAGCATATTCATTCCAGCTATCACGAGTGAAAAGTTGTGAAAATAAAGGATTTTCAATATCATATTCATTCGTAATATGCACGTAAAATGTACTAGTGGTGCCAGCCGGTAAGTGTAATGGAAAAGCAAATTGATTCCATTTTTTCCATCCACTTCCAGGCTCCATCAACCCGGCACGTTGCACCAAGTGGTAAGCCCCATCATCTTGCAAAGCATAAAACGCTACACGATCTGGATAACCCAAAAACCAATAGAGATCATCTTGCTGAACACCTGGATTGTATATCGATAGCTTCATCCAAAAAGCATGCGTGTGGATATTTTGCCAGGGAGTTTGATGAAAATTACGTGGAGACAAAAAATGTTGATGCACAACTTCCGGCAAGGAATACAACTGGCTATCTTCTTCTAAAAAAAATGTATACGCTTGTAAAGAAATAGCTGTGTCGGGCATGCGATTGGGCAATATAAATGAGTTGGTAGCACTTATAACTTGAGCAAGAGCTTGGTGAGTTTGCATCAAGCCAATAATCAGGTAAAAAACCTGTAACCATTTTCCTATCCAACAAATACCTCTTTTCATTGTCTTCGCTGAACGTGTCAGCCATTTTATATGCTACTCAGCAGAAAGCAGATTTTCATGCGTACACTTCAAGCTATTGTTGAGTGAAAAGCGCGTCAATAGCCTGGGCGAGCTGTCGATCTTTTTCTGTGATCATATTCCCAGCATCGTGTGTGGTTAAATAAATAGTGACTTTGTTATACACATTTTCCCAGTATGGGTGATGATCCATTTTTTCGGCCAGCAAGGCCACTCTTGTCATGAAGGCAAAAGCTTCAGAAAAATCGTGAAACACAAACGTACGTACGAGTCGATTATCTTTTTCTTCCCACATCATATTCATTTGTTTAGCAAGTTATAAAATTAAGTTCTGGCGGTTTTTTAAATCTTCCGGTAAAAACTTTATAGCCATTCGAATATATGGAAGTCGATGTAATAGTTGTAACCATTCATTGCACTCGTTTGCGGTGAAATAGGGCCCTTTAATGAGCCAGATATAATTAATGTGTTTGATTTCGGGCAATAAGACAATACCTTGCTTATGATTGTTGTATAAATAATGCACGTTTGATGAACGCATATCGACATATTCAAACACAGTAAAATAATAAATACGTCGATGTGAAGTTTGCCACTGAATTTCCAATTCATCATTTACCCGAAAATCCATATCCAATTCTCGATTCAAATGCCAGCAGAGCTGATAATCGGGTAAATCAGATATCAATCCAATGATATGAGTCGATTCAAAAAACTGATTAACAAGCTCACGCTCATCTATACGCAATGTTTTAATCGATGTAGTTTTCATGATTAAATAGATTTTCTGGGATCCCAAAACAATTTGTCGAAATCGATTACTCGATCATCCTCTACGCGTATCCCTTCTCGTTCCAATAATTCTTGCATGAGTGTGGGGGTAGCAAAATGATGCTTGCCCGTGAGAATCCCCTTTCGGTTTACCACGCGATGTGCTGGCACTGGAGGCAACACCCGGTGCGACATATTCATTGCCCAACCCACCATTTTAGCGGAAATACGTGATCCACAAGCTTCTGCAATGGCACCATAAGTCGTTACCCTTCCACGAGGTATTTTACGTACCAACATATATACACGATCTACAAACGAAGATTCGGCTGTAGATGGTCTCTCAGGCATTGTATGGGATTGTTTGCTCATTATTCAACGTTTGAAATGGATTTAGGATCATGTATACCAGCTAAGTGCTGAAGATGTTTTTCCAGTGCAGCCAGGCCTTCTTGCCGCCAAGGCTCCAGGGCTTTCCAGTCTTCTGGCAAACTAAATGCTAAATAATAAATTTTCTTCCCTTCGGCTCGGTGTAAACGCTCATAATAAGTTTGGATGCCGAGCTCACCAGAAGCATCTTCAGGAACATCATCTACTCGCACATGCAACCTGCCTCCTATTTGATCAATCATTTCCAGCGTATAATCAAAGAGCTCTGGAGAATCGGTTTTCAAATGTATTTTTCCATTGGGCTTCAATATTTGTTGATACTGCCAAAGAAATCGCGGATGGGTAAGTCGTTTTTTAGCCTTCGATTTCTTTAAAAAAGGGTCGGGAAAGGGTATCCAAATAGCCGATATTTCCTGTGGTGCAAAGTACCATACCAAGTGCTCAATTTGAATCCGCAAAAATGCTGCACGGGTTAACTGCTGTTCCAGCGCAGCTTTGGCCCCTTTCCAGATTCGATTGCCTTTTACATCAACCCCAATGGCATTGAGTTGTTCATACATTTTTACAAGGCTTAATGTATATTCTCCTTTTCCACAAGCAAGCTCTAATACAATGGGAAAATCATTTTGAAAGTAACGATGCCAATTCCCTGCCATGCCTTGCGGAAAGCTCCACACATTGGGAAAATGTTTGATCTCTTCAAACCGAATTAATTTCTTATGCGCCATGCTACAAATCTACACCTGCTGGTTCAACTCTAGATAAAAGAAAGGGCTGTTAGACAACAGCCCTCTGCTCAAATAACTTAACCATATCCTATGAAAAACCTATTCAAATTATAAATCGCCTTTGTATTTTCATGCCGTGAAAAACAGCGAATGAAATAATTTATCTGGTAAACGAATAAAATACAAGTTTTAATGTATATGAAATTCCCACTAAGCAAATTATATTTACATCAAACGTTGGAGGTTGAGATGGGTAATCCTCTAGCTGTTGTTGCAATAAAAAAGCCACTGCTGGCGCAGTGGCTTGAAGTACGAAGCTGTAGAGGGAGGATTCGAACCTCCACGGGGCAGTTAGCGCCGGCACAGAAGAAGCTTAGTGGTCAACCCCATGCCGGCCTTGCGGCCAGCATTATGCCGGGTTTGTCCTGTGATCCCCACCCCCGAGACAAGAGGGCATGTCTGCCAGTTTCATCACTCTACATTGTAGAAAGAACTAGTGCAAATCTAAGCATAATCCTGTTTTGTTGCAAATTTTTTAATGTATTTTTTGATATTATTGATTTTATTTAAAATAACAATCAAATTTTAACTATTATCTAAAACAATTTTTTAAAATGGCCAGCTCATTGAATATTGACAAACTCGACTTGAAAATCATTAATGAAATGATGAACGATGCGGGCATTTCATATGCCGATCTGGGCAAAAAGCTCTTTGTCTCGGGCGGCACCATTCATGTTCGCATGAAAAAACTCCAGGAATTGGGCATCGTCAAAGGTACCCGACTGCAAGTAGATCTTAAAAAAATAGGTTATGATGTTACGGCTTTTGTGGGTATCTACCTGGAAAAAAGTTCCCTGTACGACAGTGTAGTTAAGGAATTACGCCGCATACCAGAAATCGTACGGGTCAACTACACTACGGGCAATTACAGCATCTTTGCAGAAGTAGTCTGCCGCGATATTCAACAACTCAGAAGAGTTTTGCACGACGAATTACAAAAAGTAAAGGGTATAGAACGCACAGAAACTTTTATTTCCTTAGAAGAAAGCTTTAGCCGCAGCGTACAGATTGAGCCCAATGAATCGGTTATCGCCGGGAGAAATGACAAAGAATAGGCTTATCCCACGGGCGTCTTCCCCCCGTCGACCTGAAGAAATACTCCCGTAATGTAAGCTGCTGCGGGGCTAGCTAGGAATGCTATGGCTTGTGCGATTTCATGGGGTTGAGCAAATCGCTTCATCGGAATTTGTTGTTCTGCTTGTTGTTTGATCTGCTCTACCGAAACCTGCTGACGACGCGATGAATCGACAAACAATTCTTCTAATCGAGTCGTAAGGGTGGATCCTGGCAACACCGCATTTACCGTAATACCCATGGGCGCCAACTCTTGTGCAAGCACTTTTGCCCAGCCTGCTACCGCCCATCGGATAGATGTAGAAACACCTAATCCAACAATGGGAGCCTTCACCGAGGTAGAAAGCACTTGAATAATGCGTCCATACCCCTGGCTGCGCATGCCTGGCACCAATGCCTGCACGAGCAACTGACTCGCCAGCAAATGCTCCCGAAACGCTTTTTCAAAAGCTTCTGGATGAGCTTCTAGCAGTGGACCAGGTGCTGGCCCGCCACTGTTGTTGACTAAAATATGCACAACTCCTTGATCTACTAACCAGCTAGCCGTTTTACTGACCTGTTCAAGACTGGCAAAATCTACAACTGCATAACGATGTTGCTGTCCTTGACTATGGTCAAGCTTTTCCAATGCCGCTTGCAAACGGTATTCATTTCTCGACATTAAAATACAACTTGCACCCAGGCGCGATAGCTCTATGGCCGTTGCTAGGCCAATGCCCTGCGAGGCTCCTCCAATGCATGCCGTTTTACCGGCTAATGATAGTTCCATGAGTATGGTATTCGCTTTTTTTCAAAGATAAATTCTCCTCTCTATATTCAAGTTGCTTGGCGCTATAAAAGAATTCGTGTAGGTTTGCAAAAAGATTCTTCATGGAGTATAACACCACCCGCACCCCGCTGGTAATTCGGGAATATGGGCGGAATATTCAGAAGATGATTGAATACCTGCTCACCATTGAAGACAAGGAAAAAAGGCAACGAAACGCTCTTGCCGTGATCGAGCTGATGGGCACCTTAAACCCACAACTTCGAAATGTGGAAGATTTCCGACATAAACTTTGGGATCATTTGTTTTTGATCTCCGATTTTAAACTTGATGTAGACTCCCCATATCCTAAACCCACCCGCGAATTGCTTAAGCCCAAGCCTGCTCCGCTGCCCTACCCAAAACGCCACCCCCGTTATAGCCATTTGGGGAAGAATCTCGAGATGTTGATTGAAAAAGCCTTACAAGAGCCCGACCCAGACAGGCGTGCAGCCTTTGCCCAGGTTATTGGCAATTATATGAAGCTGGCATACAACAACTGGCACAAAGAAAATGTACACGATGATATGATCAAGAGTGAGTTAGCTGCCATCACCCATAACCAACTCGATTACCAGCCAGGCATATCGATGGCCAATTATTCGGGAGAACCTTATCGATCTTCAAAACGCCGTTACAACAAATTCAACGGGAAATACAACAAATACAACAAATACAACAAAAATCGAAACAAGTGAGTACAGTTCTCGAAGTTACCGGAGGAGAGGCACTTCAGGGAAGAATTGTACCCCAGGGAGCTAAAAATGAAGCGCTGCAGGTGATTGCGGCCACACTGTTGACCCGAGAAGCCGTTACCATTCACAATATACCCAACATTGCCGATGTCAACCTCATGATAGATATTCTTCGTGAGCTGGGGGTCGACATTAAGCAACATGATTCCCATCAATACACTTTCCAGGCACGAGACATTGATTTTGAATACTTGAGAAGCGAATCTTTTCGGAAAAAATCATCCCGACTACGGGGTATTGTGTTGTTGGCTGGCCCTTTATTAGCCAGAATGGGTAAAGCTATCATGGCCAGTCCGGGTGGTGATAAAATTGGGAGACGCCGGCTCGATACCCATTTGCTCGGCCTACAACGATTGGGTGTAACTTTCCAATATCGGGATTTTTATTACGAGCTGCACAGCTCTGGCTTGAAGGGCAATTATGTATTGCTCGATGAGCCCTCAGTTACCGGCACAGCCAATTTAATCATGGCTGCTGTATGCGCCAAAGGCACTACCACCCTTTATCATGCAGCTTGCGAACCCTATGTTCAACAGCTTTGTCGAATGCTGGTGCGTATGGGAGCTCGCATTCAAGGCATAGGCTCTAACTTGCTCACCATTGAAGGAGTGAATGAATTGGGGGGGTGCACCCATCATATCTTACCCGACATGATTGAAATAGGCTCTTTCATTGGCATGGCCGCTATGACGGGTGGAGAGATTCGCATCTGCCATGCGGGAGTAGCTCATCTGGGACAAATTCCCGATAAGTTTCGCCAACTAGGAATTGAACTCATCATCGAGCAAGACGATATCTTCGTTCCTCGGCAAGCACATTACCAGGTGAGACATTTTCTAGATGGCTCTATTCCCACTATATACGACCATCCCTGGCCAGGCTTTACGCCCGACTTGTTGAGCATCATGCTGGTAGTGGCCACACAGGCTCGTGGCAGCGTGTTAATCCACCAAAAAATGTTTGAAAGTCGATTATTCTTCGTAGATAAATTAATCGATATGGGGGCGCGGATCATCCTTTGTGATCCACACCGAGCCGTAGTCATTGGGCTCGACCACGAATATCCCCTTCGAGCAATAACTATGACCTCCCCCGATATTCGCGCTGGAGTAGCCTTGCTCATTGCTGCATTGAGTGCTGAGGGAACTAGTACAATTTATAATGTAGAACAAATTGACCGAGGATACGAAGCTATAGATCAGCGCTTGCAAGCTTTAGGAGCCCACATCCGACGGATAGAGATATCATGATATGGATCATACTACGCATCAACATTCTGAAAATACCTCTTTTCATCCACTGCTCATCGTCACCGCTCCCTCAGGATCTGGAAAAACTACTATTGTGCATCACCTCCTAAACCGATTTCCTGAATTAGACTTTTCGGTATCTGCTTGCACAAGGCCGCCACGTGCTCATGAAGTGAATGGCCGCGATTATTATTTTCTCACGCCAGAAGCTTTTCAGCAAAAAATCCAAGAAGGTGCTTTTGCTGAATATGAAATGGTATATGCAGGCAAATACTACGGCACGCTCATCAGCGAACTGGAAAGAATTTGGAACCAACACCAGATCCCTTTGGTAGACATTGATGTACGTGGAGCCTTACGACTTTTAGAAAAATACCCCGATCAATCGTTATCTCTATTTATTCAGCCTCCATCATTAGAAGTATTGCGAGAAAGGCTCATCAACAGAGGTTCTGAAACCTCTATCTCTTTAGAAGAGCGCCTTCAAAAGGCAGCAGAAGAGCTGTCGTATGCTCCCCGATTTCACCACATCATTTACAATGACTCTCTCACGCATGCCCTTTCCCAAGCAGAAAAAATTGTGAGTCCTTTCATTGCGCAAGTTTTCCACAAAGAAAATCCCTAATTTTAGCTTCAGTCAGCAAACCCTGTATGGATACCTATCAGGCCTCTGGACTTGTCTTGATTCTACTGCTGCTACTCACCGCTTTCTTTACGGGCACAGAAACTGCTTTTTTCTCGGCCAACAAATTGAGTCTAGAGGTTCGCAAGAAAAAGGGAGGCCGGCTCATGCGATTTGTGTTGGATCATTTTATCCAAAATCCCGACCAGCTGGTAGGAGCTAGCATCGTGGGGGTCAATATCATGCTCGTTATTTACGGTACAGTCGTATTTAATACGCTTCAACCTTTTTGGGAAACTATCTTTCGGGGCGCATTAAACACTCCTTATCTGAAACTTGCCGTAGAAATTCTTCTTTCTAGCCTCTTGATCCTATCTGTCGGGGAGTTTTTGCCCAGAATTTTGTTTAAAGCCAAGGCCGATACCTTATTGAAATTATGCATCATCCCCTTTTACGGATTCTATAAACTCCTACAACCTCTTGTCAATAGCTTGATTGGTGCTGCCGAATGGATACTTATTTACTTGTTTAATGCCCGTATTTCCGATCGCAAGTTGGTGTTTAGCAAGATGGAACTCTATCAGTTTATGCGCGAAAATCCAGGATCAATTACTCGTCAAGAACTCAATACCAAGTTGTTTGAAAATGCATTGGCTTTGGTACATGTGAAAGTACGCGAGTGTATGGTGCCTCGCAACGAAATTGTGGCTATACCGCTTTCTAGCACGGTGGAAGAAGCTTTAGAAAAATGCGTTGACTCCAAATTATCTAAAATTGTGGTATATGAAGACAATATCGATAACGTGAAAGGTTATGTGCATCAGTTAGATTTTTTCTCTAAACCCACTCATCTCAATAAAATAATCCACGAAATTCCAGCCGTTCCCGAAACAATGCGGGCAGTAGACCTGATACATAAATTCATCGAAACCCGAAAAACCATTGCCTGGGTAGTAGACGAATTTGGTGGCACAGCGGGTATTGTAACGATAGAAGATGTGCTGGAAGAGATTTTTGGCGAGTTCCGTGATGAACACGACCAGAAAGGGCTGATTGAGCAACAACTTGCTGAAAATGAATACCTCTTTTCCGGACGCCTAGAAATCGATTACCTTAATGAAAAATATCAGTTTGGCTTGCCCAAAGAAGACAGTGAAACACTTTCTGGCCTCATCATCGCTTATCATGAAACCATTCCTCGAGAAAAAGAACGGATTATTATCGATAGATTTGAATTTGAAATTATTCATGTTTCCGAAACCCGCATTGAGACTGTTAAGCTGCGAGTATTGGAGTAAGCGACAATTGTTGCATGATTGTTAAACTTTTATATTTTTGTACTCCAGTTTAAGCACTGGTGTTAATTTTGCTGCTACTGGTGAAAACGCAATTTGTTTTTATTCAGAATATTTCGTTATTTCACAAAAGTTTTTGGGGTTAACAAACAATGGATGAAAGGCCTGCTCTTGAGTCTTCTTGAGCGGGCTAATTTTTTTATCGATACTTAACATGGAAACGGCTTACAGACAAATATTTCAAACCAATCATCCCGGCCGCTGGAATCGAGTGAAATGGACATTAAGGATCTTACTTGCTATTGCTTTATTTTTCCTAATCATATTCTTCATTGCACTCATCAATGCCACTAATCCTTCGCTTCCCCGTTTGCGCGATAAAAACGAAGTGTATAAAAGAATTTTAAACCCGAACGACCCTACCACATTTATCACCCGCAAAAACCTGAAACTGCAAAGCTTTCAACAGTTTATTCAGCAGCAACACAAGCTAAGGCAAGCTCACTCAAACAAAACCCATCATGAAAAAAAAGCACTCATACCAACCCAACAAATCCGTGCGGCGTTTTATGTGCCTTGGGATGCACAATCATTTTTTTCCTTGAAGAACAATGCAGGCAAGCTCAATATGATTTTCCCAGAATGGATTTTCCTCACTCCATCCGACACGCTCCAAACTCGCATAGACCCAGCTGCTTTAAAAATTATGCGCGATAGCAGCTTACATATATTGCCCATACTTTCTAACCATTTTAACGATGATTTCGACGGCAAATCGGTTCATCGCCTATTGCATCAAGCTGGTTTGCGCAAACGCATCATTCATCAACTCAAGCAATTATTGATACAAAATCATTTCGCTGGAGTAAATATAGACTTCGAAAACCTGATCGAGAACAATAATGATGCATTAGTGGCTTTTCAACGCCAGCTCTACGATTCCTTACACCCGGCGGGCTTACTGGTGACCATAGACGTCCCTCCTTTCAACGAAGATTATGATTATGGCCGCTTGGC
Source organism: Thermoflavifilum sp. (assembly GCA_023511875.1). Classification (GTDB taxonomy): domain Bacteria; phylum Bacteroidota; class Bacteroidia; order Chitinophagales; family Chitinophagaceae; genus Thermoflavifilum. Next base: position 45,967 of record JAIMAQ010000002.1, on the reverse strand, counting down.
CGAAGTATCAGACTATCTGGTAGTTATGGCTTATGACGAACACAATGACCAGAGCATGCCGGGACCTATCAGTGATCAACATTGGATAGAAGGAGCCCTAGATGCTATCGGTAATCAAGTACCTTCTGAAAAAATAATCCTTGGGCTGGCATCGTATGGATACGACTGGCCTGAGCAATCGCAAGCGGCTAATCTCACCTATCAAGAAGCCCTTAGCCTGGCTAAAGAACATCATGCCCAAATACAATTTGACAACGATAGCTATAACCTTCACTATAGCTATTTTGACGATGACTCGGTGAAACATGATGTGTATTTTACCGATGCAGCTACTAACTTCAATACCATGCGTTTTGCAGCCGAAGATGACCTGGCGGGAGTATGTTTTTGGCGGCTGGGCTCGGAAGACAATAGGCTATGGAACTTCTACACCCGCGACTTGAGCGACTCGGCCATAGCACTTAAACCGATTGATTTTAGCAAATTCTCCAGTGTTACCCTATCAAACGACGTCGACTACCTGGGAGAAGGCGAAATATTAGATGTGCTGGCCACTCCTGAAGCAGGGAAAATTGAACTGAAAATCGATACCCCTGATATGCTCATTGCTGAGCAACATTATGTGACACTACCCTCTACATTTGTGATTCGTCAATTTGGGGCAGCTCAAAAGAAACTGGTACTGACTTTCGACGATGGCCCTGATCCCCGCTATACCCCTCGAATCTTAGATATTCTGGAAAAAGAACATGTACCTGCTGCATTTTTTTTAGTAGGTATCAATGCCGAAAATAATATACCTCTGGTAAAACGTGAATTTCGCGATGGCTTTGAAATTGGAGATCACACCTTCACTCATCCCAATATAGCCGCTCTGCCTCCTAAGTTAGCCATCTATGAGATTCAAGCCACAAGACTATTGATTGAATGCATTACGGGTCATTCTACTATCTTGTTTCGTGCTCCATACAACGCAGATTCAGAACCTCATCTCATGGTGGAATTGATCCCAGTAGCGCTTGCACGGAAGCTCAACTATTACACCATTGGTGAAAATATAGACCCAGAAGACTGGGATGTAGAAGATGGAGTAAACGCCGATACTATTTTCAACCGGGTAGTGCGCATGCAAGATCGAGGCAATATCATTTTACTACACGATGCTGGAGGTAATCGGGAAGCCACCGTAGAAGCCTTACCCCGTATTATTCATTATTTCAAGGCGCATGGTTATCAATTCACGACTGTAGGGGACCTGATGGGTAAAACCCGTGAACAATTGATGCCCCCCATCAAAAATAAAAGAGATTACTATCTCATCAAGCTCAATTACTTCTTCGCTACCTGTACCTACTGGATCAATAACTTGCTTTGGGCCTTATTTATGGTAGGTATTGTGCTTTCGTTGGGGCGAATTGTATTCATGGCCATTCTAGCCTGGAAAGAATCTCGGCGGGAAAAATTGATACCCCATAGCCTTCCTGAGGCTAGCAAGCCTTTGGTGAGCGTGATCATTCCGGCATACAACGAAGAAGTAAACATTGTTCGCACCATTCGCACCATATTAAACAATGATTATCGACCATTGGAAATAATTTGCGTTGACGATGGTTCTACCGACAATACCCTGAAGGTTATGGAAGCTAGCTTTGCTAGCCATCCCCTGGTGCATATTTATACCAAACCCAACGGGGGAAAAGCTTCCGCATTAAACTACGGTATCGCTCATGCAGCTGGCGATTTTGTAGTATGCATAGATGCCGATACTCAGCTGAAAACCGATGCTATTACTGCACTGATGAATATGTTTACCGATGAACGGGTGGGTGCTGTGGCCGGCAATGTGAAGGTAGGCAACGAAGTAAACATACTTACTCGTTGGCAATCTATTGAATATATCACCAGCCAAAATTTTGACCGTAGGGCTTTTGACCTGCTCAATTGCATTACAGTGGTTCCGGGGGCTATTGGTGCTTTTCGCAAGTCGGCTATTCTGGATGCTGGAGGTTTTACTTCAGACACTCTTGCCGAAGATTGCGACCTCACTATTCGCATTCTTCGAAAAGGGTACCGCATTCGTCATTGTGCAGAAGCTATTTCTTACACAGAAGCCCCAGAAACCTGGAAAATGCTTTTCAAGCAACGATTTCGTTGGTGTTTTGGTATCATGCAAAGCTTTTGGAAAAACCGCGATGCTTGTTTCAATAGCCACTATGGCAGCCTGGGATGGATAGCCCTACCCAATATCTTGATTTTCCAAATCCTGCTTCCCTTGCTGGCTCCATTGGCCGATATCATTTTGTTGTTCGGATTGATTTTTTTAAATGTAGCCAGCAAAATTCATATTCTCGAATACTATCTGATCTTTTTGATGGTAGATGCAGCAGCAGCCTGGTTGGCTTTTGCCTTTGAAAAGGCCAACTACCGTAAGTTGGTTTGGGTAATTCCCCAACGATTCATATATCGGGTATTCATGTATGTAGTTGTGATCAAAGCCATCAAAAAAGCTATTAAAGGAGAGTTGCAACATTGGGGTGCGCTTAAACGAACAGGAAATGTACAGATAGCTCCTGCAGCTAATATTCCTGCTTAAACCAGCAAGAAAGGCCTTTTCCCGTAAATTTGCCCAGCTTTTAATCGCAATATATGTTTCGGCAGCTGTTTAAAAACAACCCCGATAAGGCTGAAATGTCGTTTTTCGATCATCTAGAAGAACTTCGTTGGCATATTATTCGTTCGTTGATCGCCGTTATTGTGGCTGCCACTCTCGTGTTTATCTTCATTCACCAGATTTATAATGATATCATTATGGGTCCTACCCACCCCGATTTCATTACCTATCGGATATTATGTCATATTGATCAGGCCTTGCATCTGGGCAATAAACTGTGTCTGCAATCACTCGATATTCATTTTCAAAACCTGGAAGTATCGGGTCAATTCATGTTGAGCTTAACTTCATCGGTGGTGATAGGCGTCATTGTATCGGTTCCTTATATTTTATGGGAATTTTGGCGTTTTATCAAACCCGCACTCACTCCTCAAGAAATCCGATATGCCCGTGGCCTTGTCTTCTGGACTTCATTATTGTTTTTCCTAGGTGTTTCATTTGGGTATTTTCTCATTGCTCCTTATGCACTTACCTTTTTTGCGAATTATAAAATTTCCAATCAATTCGAGAACATATTTACTGTGCAGAGTTACTTGAGCATGCTATCCCAACTGGTAATTGGGTTGGGCTGTATTTTTGAATTGCCTATTCTGGTGTATTTTCTGACGAAAATTGGATTGATTACTCCTCAATTCATGAAAACTTATCGCCGGCATGCTATCTTGGTAATCGTTGTGCTCGCCGCATTTATTGCTCCGCCCGATATTACCAGCCAGCTCATTATCGCTTTTCCTTTGTATTTGCTGTACGAACTCAGCATTGGTATTTCAGCAAGAGTAATAAAGCAAGAAAAAGCTGCTCAAGAATGGTCTTAGACAGAGACCTCACTCGGTTTCACGTCGATACCCAATGCCGCTTGAATTTGCTCGAGCGATTTGCCTCGAGTTTCTGGTAAAAAGCGCCAGACAAAGATGAGTTGCAACACCATCATGCCAGCAAAAATGAGAAAGCTGGCACCTCCTCCCAGAGTGGCTGCCATCCAAGGAAATAGCCAAGAAATAAGGATATCCATCGTCCAATGAGTAGTACTCCCAATTGCCTGCCCTTTTGAGCGTACTTTGTTGGGAAATATTTCGGATATGAACACCCAAATAACCGCGCCTTGCGAAAAAGCAAAAAAGGCTATAAACCCAATGAGATAAATCATCACGGCATATCCCCCATGAACATCTTGAAAAAAGGCATTGGCCGTAAGCCCTAAAAATAAAATCATCCCAAGCGACCCAATGATGAGCAGGGTTTTACGACCTGCCCGATCTATGACCGACATGGCTATGATGGTAAACACAAAATTGGTAAAACCCACTAACATGGCTTGCAAAAAGGCCAGATTGGCTCTGATACCCGTCATCTCAAAAATGCGTGGTGCATAATATAAAATCGCATTGATCCCCGACAGTTGATTAAACATCGCTAGCAACATGGCATAAGCTATAGGGCGCGCATATTTTTTCTGCCAGAGTTTTTCCTTCACTAAGTCTTCTCGATGTTGTAACGATTGCCGAATTTCTTGCAATGTTTCTTCTACGTGTTGCACTTGTAATTTTTGCAATACCACACGTGCTCGGTCCAACTGATCGTGCCCGATCAACCAACGAGGACTTTCGGGAATGAAAAACACCCATCCAAAAAAAATCAATGCAGGTACCGCTTGTACGCCCAACATCCACCGCCAAGAACCTGACCCTAAATATTTTAATAGAAAATAATTCGACAAAAAAGCCACCAAAATGCCCACCACAATATTCAACTGAAAAAACCCAACCAACCTACCTCTAAGCCTGGCTGGGGAAATCTCGGAAATATACATGGGCCCCACTACCGATGAGGCGCCTACAGCCAAGCCTCCTAAAAAACGAAACACAATAAAGTCAATCCAATGATGACTTAATGCCGTAGCAATAGAGGTGAAAGCATACAAAAAACCAATGAACTGCAACATCTTTTTTCGACCCAATCGCTCGGCTGGCCTACCCGAAAACAAAGCGCCAAAAGCTGTTCCAAACAATGCAGCCGATACCGTAAAACCATGCCAAAGATCACTAAGGTGCCAAAGCTGTTGTATGGTTTTTTCTACGCCAGAAATAACTGCTGTATCAAATCCAAACAAAAATCCACCTAATGCTGCAATAAGTGCATACTGTATGGCTTTACGATGACCCGATGGCATGTTGAAAAAGATTATTTGTGAAATGATTTCGAAAGCTAAAGGTTTTGTCTGGAAAAACAAAACCATCACTGCGTATACCAGTTTTACTGGATTTCGACAAAAAGCCGACAAAAAACTTTTTGATAATCAATACTTTTGAAATAACGTTTGCAACCAGCAATTACCCATTACTGGATCTGGCAAAACATCTATTCTTTTACCGCTAAATCTTCACATTATGCGTACCCTTTTGTCTGTAGCTTTATTCACTTGCCTAATGGCCATAAGCTTCCAAGTTTTTGCCCAAAAAAATGAGCTTTATTTTGGTGTACAAGGAGGCCTGAGTATTCCCAACCTGCAGGCTGGATCTGGCGCCACAGCGATTAGCAAAGGATACTCATCTCGGCTGGGCCCTGATGTGGGTATCTTTACCGAGATCCATTTTAGCCCACTATTTTCTCTACAACCCGAAGTGAATTACTCTTCACAAGGAGGCAAGAAAAATGGCCAACAGGCTATCCCCGCCAGTAACTTTAACCCACAAGCCCCTCCCGGCAGCTACGTGTATGCCAATTATAAAAGTGAAGCCAAACTAAACTATATTCAAATACCCGTGCTGGCTAAGTTTGGATGGAATTGGGGAGAGTCGAAAAACTGGCGTTTTGCAGTAGATGCAGGCCCTTATGTGGGTTTTCTAGTAAATGCCAAAAATGTAACCTCTGGCTCAAGCCCCATTTATGCTGATCCGCAAGAAACCCAACAAATTGCTCCTACCCAATCATTTGATGCCAATGAGAATATCAAAGACCAAATTCATAAAGCCAACTTCGGTATTCAAGGTGGTGTGAGCCTTATGCGCAACATAAATAGGCAAGGATATGTGTTTGTGCACGCTGGAGGAAACTACGGATTCCTGAACATCCAGAAATATGCTGAAGACGGGAAAAATCATACGGGTGCAGCTATCCTCCTGGTAGGATACGGCATTCGGTTAAATGGATAAACATTCCCTCACAAAAATCCCTTCTCCTCATAATGGAAGAAGGGATTTTTCAAACAATACTTATTACCAGCCCAGCACCCAAGCAAAGATCAGCGGAGCCACGATGGTGGCGTCTGATTCAATGATGAATTTAGGCGTGTCTATACCCAATTTTCCCCAAGTGATTTTTTCATTGGGAACCGCTCCAGAATAAGATCCATATGAAGTAGTAGAATCGGATATCTGACAGAAATAACTCCAAAAAGGCACATCTTTCCAACCTAAATCTTGATACATCATTGGCACCACACATATCGGAAAATCTCCAGCTATTCCTCCACCAATTTGAAAAAAACCCACTCCTTTCCCGGCAGAATTTTTTCGATACCAGTCAGACAAAGACATCATGTATTCGATGCCCGATTTTACAATAGATGGCTGTAGCTCACCTTTGATGCAATATGAAGCAAAAATATTTCCCATGGTGCTATCTTCCCAGCCAGGTACTACTATAGGCAAATTCTTTTCGGCGGCCGCCAACATCCAACTATCTTTCGGGTCAATTTCATAATCAGGTTCCATCACACGGCTCAACAACAACTGATACATGTATTCATGGGGGAAATATCGTTCTCCTTTTTGCTGGGCCTGCTTCCAGAGTTTTTCAATATGTCGTTGAATACGACGAAAAGCTTCTTCTTCCGGGATGCACGTATCGGTTACCCGATTGTAGCCCTGCTCGAGCAATTTCCATTCTTCTTGCGGGCTGAGTTCACGATAATGTGGCACTCGCTTGTAATGCTTATGCGCCACTAAATTCATGATATCTTCTTCCAAATTCGCACCCGTGCAGCTAATGATGTGTACCTTATCTCGACGAATCATCTCGGCCAAGGATATGCCCAGCTCGGCCGTACTCATAGCTCCAGCTAAGGTAATCATCATCTTTCCGCCAGCTTCTAAATGGGCTTCATAAGCTTTGGCTGCATCGGCCAGTGTGGCCGCGTTGAAATGCCGATAATGATACTCAATAAATTGAGAAACAGGACCTTTTGCCATACTCTTTGTATTTGATTGCAACAAAAATACTGATTTAGCTGCAGCTCGCAGAGCCAATATGTTGCACCAGAGAAAAGAATCGTAACTTACACACACATGAATTTTCTTGCCCATGCATATCTTTCTTTTCACAATCCACCCATACTAGTGGGAAATATGATTGCTGATTTTGTGAAAGGGCGAAAAGGCTTGAATCAATATCCTGAAGGCATTCAAAGAGGTATTCTCTTGCATAGGGCTATCGACGATTTCACTGATCATCACCCACTGACACGTCAAATAAAATCTTTTTTCTCTCCCGATTATGGATTATATGCTGCTGCTTTTGTGGATGTGATATACGATCATTTTTTAGCTAATGATCGCCATATTTTTCCAGGAAATAGCTTGCGCCATTTTACACTCGAAACCTATCAAATGCTGCACCAATATGAGAAATATTTACCTGTAGCTTTTAAACAAATGTTTCTCTACATGGAATCACACAATTGGTTGCTGAGCTATCGTACACAGGCAGGACTATTTCGTACCTTCGATGGATTGGTAAGGCGTTGCCAATTGCCTCAAGGAGCTGGGCCTGTGATGCGTGATTTTCGCTTGCACTATGCTCAACTACAAGCTATTTATGCCGATTTCTTCCCAGAATTAATGGCTTTTGTTGGCCAACAATCTCATGATGGCAAACAGCATTGAATTGTCTATTTTTGTTTATTCAACTCATCAAATATGTTGTTTATGAAAAAACACTTTCTTCCCCTCCTGCTCATAGCCTGTTGCACCTGGCTTGTTCAAACCAGCTATGCCCAGCAAACCGAAGTCAAGTTTCCACCTCTTGATGTGAGCCCAATGGATATGATTTATTATCCACCCAATTACCCATCTGCTAAGCTTAGTGGACAAGCGGGTGAGCTCATCATGCGGGTGATTTACAGCCGCCCACAGAAAAAAGGACGCACTATTTTTGGCGGGTTGGAACCCTTTGGCAAAGTAGATCGCTTAGGCGCTAATGAAGCCGATGAGCTGGATGTGTTTTCTCCAGTAAGTATTGGCGGAAAGACCCTTCAGCCAGGTCGCTACACCTTTTACGCCATTTTTAACCCCGACCATTGGACCTTTATTGTAAACGCTGAAACCGATACCTGGGGCGCTTTTGGCTATGATCCTAAAAAAGATATCGTTCGGATAGACGTTCCCGTGCAACAGGTGAGCCAGCCCATCGAAGCCCTGAGCATGGTTTTCCAAAAGACCAGCAAAGGCGCCGATTTGGTTATTGGCTGGGATACTACTCTGGTACGGGTGCCCTTTGAGTTTTGAGATTTCTCTAAAACAAACAGATTTTCAACCCATTCCATACGATGCGGAATGGGTTTTTCGTTTTACAGAGCACTAAGCCTCAGATCCTATGATATGAAAAGGTATTTACTCTTGTGCATTGGGCTCATCTGCTATCAGGCATTGCCTGCTCAGCACCTGTATGGCATTTGGGGTTCACCTTATGGAGGTAGCCTGAATATGCTTACTAACCCAGCTAGCATCGTGAATACACCCTTCCTTTGGGATCTTACCCTGCTGGCTTACCAACAAGCTCAAAGCACCAATGCCATCACCTTAAATGATGGCACTTTGCTCCACTGGCCCGACACTATTCATTATCGCTTTACTGAAGGACATTTTAGTCGTTATGCCTTGGCCCAAGCCGATTTAAATGTATTGAATGCTCGTATTGCCCTTGACCGCAAACGAGCTATTGGATTCGGTCTTAGCGCACATGTTTATGGCTGGGCACATACCAGTCCGTTAAACGTGGTAGATACCGTTTCTACCCTAAACAGTTTTTTAAACATCCAACAAGATCGTAATTACAATGGACGATTCAGCTCTTCAGGGTGGATAGACTTACATGCTACCTACGCCCAAACCTGGATAGATAATACTGTAGAACGACTCAATGGTGGCTTTACCCTGCATATCATGCGAGGCATTAGTGGTGCCTATGCCCGAATAGAAGAATTGCAAGTGAGGCAGCGTACTCTCCCGCAAGGAAATACTTATCTGTTCCCACAATTTCAAGCATCGTATGGCTATTCATCAAACTATGATCAGCAAGTAGCCAGCAATACTTACGATTTTCTGAACCACTCTCAAGGCAGCATTGCCGTTGATGTAGGCGTAGAATATTTGCTCAAAAAGCAAGAACCCATTAAATATGACGCACCCGATCCCTATTACGATTATTGGTGGAAAATTGGAATCAGTATCGTGGATATTGGAGGAAACCGTTTTCGTTATGGGGCACAAAGCCGAACCGTTGGCCAAATACTGAACAATATTACCGATTCAGTGCTCCAACAAAAATTTAATGGAGTGAACTCCTTATCCCAATTCAATGATAGCCTGCAAACTGTGGTGAGCAACATGCGCCCGCTGAATGGATGGTTTTCGATCAGTAACCCTACCCGCATGATTGTGGATGTAGATCATCCTATGGGGAAACATGTTTTTCTACATGCTTCACTAACCATTCCCTTACCGATCTTTTCCAATAGCACTACCAGGGGAATCCGGAGCAATGAATTACTGCTGTTCACCCCCCGCTGGGAAACGCGCCACTGGGGCGTATATATGCCCTTGCAATACACCATTACGCAAAAATTGTGGATTGGGCTAGCCCTGCGTGCGGGGCCCTTGCTGGTTGGGGTGCACCATTTGCCAGGATTGTTTTCTTCGCAGCAAGCCACACAAAGTGGTGGATATATCGCTATTACCATTCGGCCGAGTCAACTCACTCCCCGCAAGCAAGATAAGCGGCTTAATTGTCCAAGATTTAAATTTTAATAGGTTAATGTGTACCCACGATGGACAAACAGTTGAGCTTGGTTAAAAAATTTCTCGATGATAAACTCAAATTTTATTACCAACCTGAGTTTATTGATCAGGATCCCATTGTTGTGCCACATAGATTTACCCGTTTGCCAGACATTGAAATTGCTGGATTTTTTACCGCCTTATTTGCCTGGGGCAGCCGCATCAGCATCATTCGCAGTGCCACCCATCTGCTAGATTTGATGGACAATGCTCCATATGATTTCATTGTACACCATCAACCTCATGATCTAAAAAGATTCATTTCTTTTGCCCATCGCACCTTTCAAGCCACTGATCTATTGTTTTTCATCAATTTCTTACAAGATTATTATCAACATTTCCATTCACTAGAATCAGCATTTGCGGCTCATTTATCACCTCATGCTCCAACCGTGGAAGCCGCATTGAATGGATTTTACCATACAGTATTTGCTGGTGAACATCCCGATCGCACCCGTAAACATATTCCCGCGCCTTTTCGCGGCTCATCGTGTAAACGCCTGAACATGTTTTTACGCTGGATGGTAAGGCGTGATCCAAAGGGTATTGATTTTGGCTGCTGGCAGCAAATCAAGCCCCATCAACTGATATGCCCCATGGACGTGCACGTAGCGCGTGTGGCGCGTAGACTGGGCTTAATTCATACCCAAACGGCAACCTGGAAATCGGCCCTGGAGCTCACTCAGAAATTGCGTATTTTCGATCCTCACGACCCTGTGAAATACGATTTTGCTTTGTTTGGTTTGGGGGTGATTGAAAAATGGGTATGATCTTCGCAGATATACATAAAAACACAAGCATGCTTTTTCGAGCCATGTTGTTTGGCAGCTTATTGCCTCTCGTCTCCCTCGCACAGGGAGTGCAATTGCGATATGAGTTTACATCTGGCAGAAGCTTTGAGCTACGCGTACAAGATCGTTCAGAAACCTATCTGACCATTCAAGATAACCACCAGCGTACATCTACGCAAGGCAATTACACATTGTCGTTACGAGTAGTGCAGCTTTTACCTACTATTTCGGCCGCTCGCATCGAAGCTCGATATAAAAAGATATTTCTTACTGCCTCCTCGCAAGACGTAAGCAATACCATCAACACCGAAGGAAATGCACAAGATGCTCTTAACCTGGTTTTTCGTGCACTCATTGATCATCCATTTTATTTTACCCTAAAAAACAATGGTACCATTCAAGATATTCAAGGCGTAGATAGTCTTATTCAAAGGGCTTTGCAAGCCATACCCAGTCGCACATCGAAGGCCGATCGACAAGCAATTGTGCAATTTGTTACTGAGCAATTCGATGCAAACGCTTTTTACAACCAGTTTATTAGCCTTTTCCCTCGCTACGCTGATCATGCTATTCAAATAGGTGATGGATGGACTGATATAGTAGAAATTTTGGGCAGGCTGGGGGGTAGCCTCACAACGGCTTGGAAGCTCGATTATGGAGATAAGTACGGCATCAAGGTGTCTGCTCAAGGAAAAATGATCAGTAATCGATCGGCAATCATGGATCTAGGTGGCGGAATAAAAGGCAACGTAGATGTGCAAGGCAATATTCAGGCTTCATATCTGATTGCAGCAGATAATGGCTGGCCTACACGCAGTGTGCAACACACTGAAATCAATGGCAAATACATTTATCGGGCTGCATACAATAAAAAGATGAAACAAGATATTGAAGTGCCTATTCGCTATGTACACGATTTGCAATATGAACTTCTTCAATAATTCACTATCTCGCCAATAGTGAAAAAACTTTGTAGATGTAAAAAGTTATACCTCTATTATCCCACGGTTTAGGTGTGCAAAAAACGCAAAGGCTTATATCTGGGTAGATTTTTCAGAAGCATATTGAAGCCGTAAATACTAATAGGGCATTTTATACCTAAGAAGAATCATCCCCATTCTATACCACCAAATTATTGAGAAGTTGAGGCTTCAAACAACTGTTGCTGTGGCACAACTTTAACTTGGGTACTATCTTTCAGGGTTTTAGAAACAGCATTGTAAGGAGCTGTGACCACAATATCCCCTACTTGCAATCCAGAATCAATCTCAATATAGTTATCATCTTGTATGCCCGTTTTAACGGGTACCATGCGCACTAAATCTTTCCCAACGAGCTTAAATACCACTTCTTGCTGAGCAGTATTCATATTAGCGGTTCTAGCAGCATGATTTTTATTCGGTAAGTTGCGCAAGGCTACTGCATTGATCGGCACGGCCAACACATGATGATGCGTTTCAGTTTGTATATTCACACTAGCGCTCATGCCGGGGCGCAAGGGGAAAAAGCGCGGACGTTTAGGATCAAACAAGTCGGCATAACTACTGCGCAAGATGCGAATATGTACGGTATAGTTGGCCACCTGATCGGCGGAAGAAGAAAGCGCAGCCGCCGTAGAGGTTTGCTGAGCAACGGCTTGGCTAGAAGGCGCTACTTGGGTTACAATACCTATAAACTTGCGGTTGTTGTAAGCATCTACTTCAATGATAGCCGTATCGCCCAGTTGCACTTTGGGAATATCATTTTCTCCCACATCTACCCTTACTTCCATCACATTCATATCGGCTATTCGCATGATTTCCGTTCCCGCCATTTGTGCGGTTCCTACCACCCGCTCACCTTTTTTCACATCGAGCACGGAAACAATGCCATCCATTGGCGCTACGATAGTGGTACGTCGCAGGTTGTCTTGAGCTTGTGATAAATTGGCTTTGGCCGACTGTACGGCAAATTGAGCACTTTTTACTTGTTGTTGCGCAGCCTCATAATCGGCCAACGCAGAGTAATAGGCGCTTTCTGCTTGTTCGAATTCGCTCTGGGCAATTACTTTTTGTTGAAGCAACTGCTTATCCCGATCATAAGTATATTTTGCTTGATCTAAGCGGGCCTTATATGCTCCCAAAGCTGCTTGGGCGTTGGCATACTGGGCTTCGGCTTGCTTGAGAATGGCTTGCTGTTGTTGCACGATAGAGCTGTAAATATCGGCATACACGCGAGCCACTACCTGACCCTTACGTACGGAGTCCCCCTCTTGCACGGGAAGATCCACTATTTCACCAGATACATCAGAGCTTACTCGAACTTCTGTTTCTGGGTAAATTTTTCCACTAGCCGTGACTATTTGCGTAATGGTGCGATAATTGGCTGTGTCAACGGCTACCCTCACTGCATCATTGCCCCCAATAACTCCTTTTGATTTGAGTACCAATAGTACAATTACTATGACGAGTAGTATTCCGGCAATCGTGTATAAGGTTCTTTTTTTCATAGACCCATTTATGCGTTTAACATGAAAATGCAATTAAAATTGTACCCGCAGGGTTTGATAAAATTCCAACACTTTTAGCTTAAATACGTAATTGTATTTTGCCGTAATCATGTTGACCCTAGCTTTAAATAAATTATTTTGACTGGTGAGGTAATCTACCGAGTTAATCAGGCCTAGCTCATATCGCTTAGCAGCATAGTCAAAAGCCAAGCGAGCAGCATCAAATGCTCGTATGCTTGCACGGTATTGTTCTCGGGCACCTCGCGCATCGGCATAAGCCTGAAAGATATTTTGCCGTAAGGTAATTTTATCTTGCTCGGTAGTGAGTTGTTGATTGAATAATTCTAACTCTGCACGCTTCACATTGGTACGGGCTGTGTACCCATTGAAAATGGGAATATTCACCCCAATGCCTATTGACTGATTAAAATTGTTCCTGAGCTGGCTGCCTAATGGACTTTTATAAGGCTGATATACAGATTGTGTCGTAGGTAAAGAATTGACCTTGTAATCTTGCCCATTGATGTTCACCGTACCAATCTGAAAAGGAGGAACCAATATGGTGTCGATATGATATTGGGTAAAGGTGCTGGCATAATTGCTACCCAGGCTTCCAGAAAGATATACGGTAGGATAAAGGGCGCCTCGCGCTGCAGCGAGCTGCTTTTTACTGGCCAGCGTGGTTAATGAGTCGGCCAAAATCTGCGGCTGAATACCTATAGCCTCTGCATAAATTTGCTGAGGGGTAACTTCATCTAAATTAATCAGAGGAATTGCATCCACATTCAATTGGGTATCCACAGCAAAAGGCGTTTCGGCTGGCATGTTCAGAATGGCTTTCATTTGCAATTCTGAAAGAAGCAGGTTGTTTTCAGCTGTAATCAGCGAAGCACTATCCGATGCTACCTGGCTCTGCATATCGGCCAAATTGCTTTCAGGAAGCGCGCCAGCCATCACCTGCTTGCGGGTGTTTTCTAACTGGGCTTGTGATAATGCAAGTTGTTGCCGCGTGGCACGCAGCTGTTCGGTGTTCAACAAAATCTGTAAATAAGCTGTGGCTACATTTAAGGCTACATCGTTTTGCATTTTTCTCTCAAGCTGTTCGCTTGCAGCAAGGGTAAACTTATTGGCTTGTATGGTATGGGTTTTCTGCAAGCCACTAAACAAATTCACACTCATGTTTACACTTCCACCTAAATAATACAGCTGCTTGTTGATAAACTGGTTGGTCGTAGGATCTATAGACCGACCGAAGTTGAAACCATTGTTGATCCCAGCGCTCAAGTTGGGCAAGCGCGACAGCTGGCTTTGGTGAAGAATAAGCTGGTTGAGACGTTTTTGGATCTCGGCTTGCTGAATCTGAATGTTGTGCGTCAATGCATAATCTACACACTGCTGCAAAGACCAAAGCTGCTGTGCATATCCTGCTGTGCCCAACATCCACAGCCCTATGATAAATGTGCATCTACGAATGAGATTTGGCATAAAACGCATTGAACGAAACATATGTAGCAAATATAACAAGCCACATCTGCAACCATCAAAACCTTTGGGATAAACGGGTATTTTTATGCAGGAATGGTAATCTTTACGCATTTTGCTGCCCATGCAGCATAATTCTCTTGTAACTTTGGGCGCAATTTGAATTGGTCTGTTTCCATGTACACAGATTTTCTAGTCATCGGCTCTGGCATTGCTGGATTAACCTATGCCCTAAAAATTGCCCAACATTTTCCAGATAAACAAGTAACGGTACTCACCAAAACCCAAGAAGATGAAACCAACACCAAGTATGCCCAGGGTGGGGTAGCTGTGGTAAATGACCTGGAAAACGATAGCTTCGAAAACCATATTGCCGACACCCTGATCGCTGGCGATGGACTTTGCAACGAACATATCGTGCGCTTAGTGATTCAAGAAGGGCCAGAAAGGGTGAAAGAAATCATGGAATGGGGCGCTCGCTTCGACCGAAACGCAGAGGGAACTTTTGAACGTGGCCGCGAAGGTGGGCATTCTCGCCATCGGGTATTGCATTATAAAGATAGTACGGGTTGGGAAATCGAAAGAGCCTTACTGCAAGCAGTACATCAACAACCTAATCTACAACTTCTCTCGCATTGCTTTGTTGTAGACCTCATCACCCAACACCACCTGGGTTATTTGGTTACCAAATCTACCCCCGATATCACCTGCTTTGGGGTATATGTGCTCAACTTGCATACCCAGCAAATCGAAAAGCTGTTATCCCCTGTTACCTTACTCGCCACTGGCGGCTGTGGCCGCGTGTATCGCACCACGACCAATCCTCCCATTGCCACTGGCGATGGTGTTGCGATGGTGTATCGCGCAAAAGGCCGCATCGAAAACATGGAATTTATCCAATTTCATCCTACAGCACTTTATCGACCAGGCAACGAATCCCCTTTTTTGATCTCAGAGGCAGTGCGCGGTGAGGGAGCTATTTTGCGTAACCACGATGGCGAAGCCTTTATGGCTAAATACGATCCCCGCAAAGAGCTGGCACCCCGCGATATTGTAGCCAGAGCTATAGATAGTGAAATGAAACGTACGGGCACCGAGAATGTTTATCTCGATTGTACAACCATTCCAGAAGAGCGCTTCCGTAGCCATTTTCCCAATATTTATCAAAAATGCCTCCAGCTCAATATCGACGTGAGAAAAGACTGGATACCAGTAGCTCCAGCAGCACATTATAGCTGTGGCGGTATCAAAACCGATGAATGGGGGCGCACTTCTATACGTAGGCTATATGCCTGCGGAGAATGTGCCTCAACTGGCTTACATGGAGCCAACCGACTTGCTTCTAATTCGTTATTAGA
Organism: Thermoflavifilum sp.; assembly: GCA_023511875.1. Taxonomy (GTDB): domain Bacteria; phylum Bacteroidota; class Bacteroidia; order Chitinophagales; family Chitinophagaceae; genus Thermoflavifilum. The sequence continues at coordinate 30,122 of JAIMAQ010000002.1, read as the reverse complement.
AGCTATCGTTTTCGCCCATCGGTGTTACCTCGATACTGTACAGCTTGTGCAACAACCATTTAGTTTACCAGATGTGCCCGACTGGAATGCGGCAGGCACTACGGCTCCTAGCGAAATGATTCTCATCACCCAAAGCCTCAAAGAATTACAACAAGTGATGAGCGACTATGTGGGTATTGTTCGTTCCAACGTCCGCCTCCAACGCGCTATGAGCCGGCTCGACTTGCTTTTTGAAGAAACAGAAACCCTTTATGAATCTACTACACTCTCGCCCCAACTGTGTGAACTACGCAACCTCATCACAGTAGGTTACTTAATCGTTAAATCTGCTATGTTTCGCAAAGAGAGTAGGGGGTTGCATTTCAATACCGATTACCCCGAAAAAAGTGCAATCGTGCAAAATATTATTCTTTAAATCGGGTTTGCATGTGGTATTATCTTCTATTTGCCTGCTGTTACCTCATTTCTCTGTTTCCATTCCCTGTGCTCTATGCGATTTCCGACGTCGTGTATGTTTCCCTGTATTTTGTTATTGGTTATCGGAAAAAGCTGGTCAGGCAACACTTGCAGCAAGCTTTCCCTGATTATGATCAGAAAGCCTTACAACAAATTGAAAAAAAATACTATCGCAATCTTGCAGATATGATCATGGAAACCCTAAAAATGATGACCATTTCACCTGCCAGCCTGCAAAAACGTTTCCAGTGTGATCTCAGCCTGCTACATCGAATTGCTGCAGAAGGGAAAAGCTGCCAAATTCAGCTTGGGCACCGCTTTAATTGGGAATGGGCCAATCTCTATTTCAAACTGGGCACCAATGTTCCTTTTTTGGTCGTGTACATGCCCATTTCCAATCCACATGTAGACCGATTGTTCAACTACATTCGTCGCCGTTTTGGTACTATCCTCATTCCTGCCGATCGGGTGCTAGAAGCCCTGCACCCTTGGCAATCTCAGCCCCATATCACCATTTTAGTGGCCGATCAAAACCCATCGAATCCCAGAAGATGCTATTGGATGCCATTTTTAAATCGCCCCACCGCCTTTTACAAAGGGCCTGAATTGATTGCTCGCCGCTTTGGGGAAATCGTCATTTGGGGCGATATCCAAAAGATAAAACGAGGCTATTATCGAGCCACTATCCGAGAAGCATTTACACATCCACAACAAACGGCCGAAGGATTAATTACCCAAGAATTTAGTCGGTTTTTAGAAGCTCAAATCCATCAACAACCCGAAAATTGGGTGTGGAGTCATCGTCGTTGGAAACATAGGCCGCCTCAGCATGGTGCAGATGCTTCCCAAAAACTGTAACTTGCTCGTTAAACGACTGAGTATATGATCAACCGCTGTGCTTGGCCAGGCAACGATTTGCTCATGCAGGCTTACCACGATGAGGAATGGGGCGTTCCGCTGCATGATGACCAAAAGCTTTTTGAATTCTTGGTATTAGACGCTTTTCAAGCTGGCTTAAGCTGGCGCACGGTTTTGTATAAAAGAGCCGCGTTTCGAGAAGCATGGGATGGGTTTGACCCCCAAAAAATTGCCCGATATGGTTCTGCAAAAATCCAATGGCTCTTGCAAGACAAACGCTTGATCAGAAATCGACTGAAAATAGAAGCTACCATTGAAAACGCCCGTCGCTTCTTGGACGTGCAAGCCAAATACGGCAGCTTTGATCGGTTTATCTGGCAGTTTACCCATTATCAAACCTTGCATCACGACTTGCAGCCCGGTACACCTGCTCCTGCGACTTCGCCTGAGTCTGACGCGATGAGCCAGGCACTACGCCAGCTTGGATTTAAATTCGTAGGCTCTACCATATGCTATGCTTTCATGCAGGCTGCAGGCATGATCAACGACCATGCAGTTACCTGTTTTCGCTATGCCACTTTAAAAAACCTGGCCACTAGTTGAGCACGCTCTTTTCTTCCACAATTTCGATAGCTGGATGTCGACGAATTTCCCGAAACCCACCTCCAATGTTGCGCAAATTGTGGATACCCTGTTGCTTGAGTAAGGAACAAGCAATTACGCTGCGATAACCCGTTTCACAGTGCACATAGAGGTTATGATGATCTTCTAGATGCATGAGCGAAACGGGGTCACGCATATCTTCTAATGGAATATTCACGGCTCCACGCACATGCGCCTGAATGTGTTCGGTCTCAGAGCGTACGTCTAAAATTACCATGCGCTGATCATAAGGAATATCAAGTGCAAATTCCTCTGCATCTACACTGATGATCATATCCCTGGGTTCATCAGCATCGATCCACGACTGAAAGCCCCCTTTTAGATAACCCACCACTCCATCAAACCCCACACGCGCGAGCCGAGTGATAGTTTCTTCTTCCTGACCCGGCTCGGTCACCAATAAAATGGGGCGGTGATAAGGTAATAAACGACCCGCCCATTCTGCGAAACGCCCTCTTAAACCTATATTCAAGAAACCCGGAATAAACCCATCTACAAAAACTTCTGGCGAGCGACTGTCGAGATACAACATTTGGTGTCGCTGCATCTGTTGTTTGAACTCCTGCACGGTGAGCCCTACCATGCTGCGCTCCAAGATTTGATGCAAGCGCTCGTACCCTTTTTGGTTTATGCGTGCATTCACCCGGAAATATTCTGGCGCGCGGGTGAGCCCTTGAGTCACCTTCTCAATAAACTCCTCTTTATTTTCAGCCAGTAATGCATAATTGGTACGCTTTTGCTCGCCCAGTGTACTAAAAGTGGCCTGACCAATCTGCTTGCCACAGGCCGAGCCCGGGCCATGAGCAGGATAAATGATCAATTCATCGGGAAGTGGCTTAATTTTTAAATGTACGGAGTCGTACAAATATTCGGCTAGCTCCTCGGCCGTAAATCCGCCACTCGATAGATCGGGCCGCCCCACATCACCTACAAACAAAGTATCGCCAGTAAACAAGCAATATGGTTTGCCAGCCTCATCATAAAGCAAATAACAACTCGATTCAATGGTATGACCGGGTGTGTGAATCAATTTCAACCGAAGACTCCCTATTAGGAATTCCTCCCCATCTCGACCCACATGTACCCGATACTCAGTGGCTGCTTGCGGCCCGAATACAATTTTCGCACCCGTTTTCTCGGCCAGATCGAGATGGCCAGAAACAAAATCAGCATGAAAATGTGTTTCAAAAATGTATCGAATCACTGTACCCGTTTCTGCAGCCATTTCCAAATAAGCATCAATATCGCGCAAAGGATCAATCACAGCAGCTTCTCCATCAGAAGCTATGAAATATGCTGCTTCCGACAAGCACCCAGTATACATTTGCTTCACAATCATAGACCCACCAATTATATTTTTAAAATTACACAATTGCATAAAAAGCTGCCTTGCGGGCAGCTTTTTATATCTCTCGCCATAACTTATAACGCCTACCTCTCATTTATCGGGCTTTAATGCATATAACTCGTCTACCACCCGAGCTATCGTTTCTAATGCTTCTGTATTCAATGAATAATAAATAAACTTCCCATCGCGCTCATGCCGCACAATATGATTGCGCCGCAGAATAGACAAATGTTGTGAAGCTACAGATTGCTCTAACCTCAGTTTTACATAAATCTCTGTAACCGTCATGCGTTTATGCTCTTCCAATAACTTAATGATTTGTTGCCTGAGCTTGTGATTGATAGCCCTAAGCACATGCGCAGCAATGCGAACATGATAGTAATCGAGTTTAATGGGCTCTCCCGACCTACCTTCCTGGGATATGATAAGCAAGTTCGATGATGTAGGCATAATGGCTTTTTCCATGTTAACGGTTTTAAATCTCAAAATGATTTTCCGAGTACAAATCACTCATCAGAAATAACGACAAATTAATTACAAAAATATCTAATACTATTAAATTGAAAAAATTCGCATGTATAGAATTCGTAATCACTTTGTCAGGAAAGCGTTGATAGGGTTGAATTTTAACATTTAGCCAGCATAAGTAGGTTTCAGGTAAAAAGGTTCTGCATAAGCCAAATCTGCAAATCGATGTTCTGCTACTGCTTCCCATGCCAATTTACGCATATCTGCAGCAGAGAGCTGGTAAGCATAATCTATCTCAACCATCCCCATGGGCTGTAAGTGTGGATACAACCTTTCGGCTCCCTCTCCAAACACCACTAAAGGCTTGTAGGCTTGCCACTCAGCTAGATTGAACGCATCTAATACAATTGGATGCGCAGAGATGAGTTCCGTACCATCGGCCTTATACAAAGCTGCATATACTTCACTCCTTCTCGAGAGCAAAACCGGCAACAAAAAGCTGTTGCTTGCCAAGCTAGGATGCTGCAGCAAGTATCCTGCAGCCATCACCCTCAGGGTAGGCAGCAACACGAGCGGACAATTCCACGCATAACACAACCCTTTCGCCGTAGCTAAACCCACTCGAAGCCCCGTATAAGATCCTGGCCCAGCAGTTACGGCTATGGCTTGAATTTGGCTGGGCTGTATACGCAGTTCCTGCAAACCTCTCTGCACATAGCCTATGATCTTTGCCGCATGATCTTCAGCCTGCGTATGCCCATAAACTGCATATACCCGATCTCCTTCACTAAAACATACAGAACCCGCCGTCGTAGCCGTGTCAATGAGTATTAGCATGAGAGTTCAATTCAATCAGTCGGGCAAAGGTACAACCAAAAGCAGGTAAGGAAAATGCTTTCTACTAAGCCGAATTGCTTTATTTTTACCGCTCGTTCAACCAAAACCCTTCAACCTCATGGAAAAAACAATTATACAAACCAATCAAGCTCCTTCTCCGATTGGGCCTTACAGCCAAGCCGTATGGGTAAACAACTTGTTGTTTGTTTCTGGACAAATAGCGATTGACCCAGCTACCGACCAGATGATTAAAGGCGATATCGTAGAAGAAACTCATCGGGTTATGCAAAACCTAAAAGCTATATTGGCTGCAGCAGGTATGGATTTTCAACATGTGGTGAAGACCACTATTTTCATTCTCGATATGCAAGATTTTTCTGCGGTCAATGACGCCTATGGTAAATATTTCCAAGGGAATTTTCCTGCACGAGAAACGGTTCAGGTGGCAGGATTGCCAAAAGGAGCCCGTGTGGAAATTGCTATCATCGCCGCAAAACCTTAATACAATACTTGTTTGGGTGTAAAAGAAATCTTATTTTCCAGAAAATCTTTTGTTTATGGCTAAAAAAATCCTCATGATTGTCGGCGATTATGTCGAAGACTATGAAGCCATGGTTCCCTATCAAGCCATGCTTTCTGTGGGCCTGCAAGTAGATACCACTGCGCCAGATCGGAAAAAAGGAGATTCGGTGCCTACGGCAGTTCACGATTTTGTGGGAGACCAAACCTATCGGGAAACAGGCGGACATCGGTTTGCCATCACCGTTTCTTTTGATGAAGTACAACCCCAACAATATGATGGATTGTACTTACCAGGTGGGCGCGCTCCTGAATACATCCGCCTAAATGCTCGTGTATTGGAGCTGGTACGCCATTTTTTTGAAAAGGGTAAGCCCGTAGCCGCTATTTGCCATGCCATTCAAATACTTACTGCGGCTAAAGTATTGCAAGGCAAAACCTTAACCGCTTATCCTGCCATTGGCCCTGATATTGCACTCGCAGGAGGCACCTGGCGAAATGTACCCGTAGATCAGGCCGTGGTGGATGGTCAGCTGGTTACCGCACCCGCCTGGCCCGCACATCCCGCTATCTTAAAAGAGTTTTATAAATTGCTGGGTCTGCAAATTCACTAAGCCAGAGCAGGGTTACAGGTGACTTATGCTTATTCAAGCGCATACTTTACTATTTCTTCAACAACTACGCCAGCATAATCATCGCGATTGGTTTGAATCGCATCGCTCTTCGTATTTGCAAGCCAAGGAAAATTTCGAATTGTTTGTGGCTGAATTGATTCAGCAATTGGCTACGATTGAACCAGAAATGGCCTGGCTGCAGCCCAAAGATTGCATTTTCCGCATCTATCGCGATACCCGTTTTTCGAAAGATAAAACTCCTTATAAAACCCATTTTGCTGCTAGCTTTCAGCGTGGAGGCAAAAAAGTACACCAGCCTGGTTATTATGTGCATATTGAACCCGATGGGAACAGCTTCATTGGAGGAGGCATTTGGCATCCTTTTCCAGAAGACTTAAGGAAAATTCGCCAGGAAATCGATTACAACCTCGAAGAATTTGAGCGTTTGATTCAAGATCCTGCCTTTAAGCGTCGATTCGGCGAGCTCTACGATGAAGAGGCTCTACAACGCCCACCCAAAGGATACTCTGCTGATCATCTAGGTATAGATTATTTGAAGATGCGCAATTTCGTGGTAGGTTATGAAGTAAGCGACGCCCAGGTACAAACTGCTGACTTTCTCAAGCAGGTTGTTGGCTCTTTTGCACTCATGAAGCCATTTATAGATTTTTTATCTAGAGCCCTGGATTGACAAGATCATTGCAACCAGCCCTGCCGATATAGGTATTCGGCAATTTGTACGGCATTGGTAGCTGCTCCTTTACGCAAGTTATCGGCTACGATCCACAGGTTTAAGCTTTTAGGCTGCGACTCATCACGGCGAATGCGGCCTACAAATACTTCGTCTTTTTCATGTGCGCAAAGTGGCATGGGATACAATGCTTCGGCTGGATTGTCTTGCACCACTACACCGGGTGTTTGCGCCAATAGCTGTCGAACCGTATCAAGATCAAAATCGTGTTCAAACTCTATATTTACTGATTCACTATGACCCCCTACAACGGGAATTCGCACCGTAGTGGCCGTTACCCGAATGGTATCATCCCGCATAATTTTTTTTGTTTCATTCACCATTTTCATCTCTTCTTTGGTATACCCATTTTCTAAAAACACATCGATCTGCGGAATCACATTCAGGTCAATCTGGTACGGATATACTTTTGCTGCAGGTCGGCCAGCTCTTTCATCCATGAGCTGCTGTACCGCTTTTGCCCCCGTACCCGTAACAGATTGATAAGTAGATACCACCACACGTTTTACACGATAGGCCTTGTGTAAAGGATTCAAGACCATCACCATTTGAATGGTCGAACAATTGGGATTGGCAATAATTTTATCATTGGGCGTAAGTACATCGGCATTGATCTCTGGAACGACTAATTTTTTGGTAGGATCCATGCGCCAGGCCGAAGAATTGTCGACCACTGTAGTGCCCACTTCTGCAAAACGCGGTGCTAGTGCTAATGAAGTACCCCCCCCTGCCGAGAAAAGAGCCAACGCAGGCCGTGCCATAATTGCTGTATCGGCGTCTACCACCTGATAAGCTTTGCCCTTAAATTGAACCATTTTCCCTACCGACTTAGCAGAAGCTACGGGAATCAACTCCGTAACGGGGAAATTACGTTCTTCCAATACTTGAAGCATCTTGGTGCCTACCAGGCCTGTAGCACCTACAACAGCTACTTTCATGAGATATCCATCATTTCAAGTTGGCGCAAAGATAGATCAGAGTTCAATAAAAAACACTAAATCCTGGATGTTTTCTAAAATTATTACTTAAAAATTAGACAAGGTCAATATCAAAATGCATCAAATCAACAAATTGACGAATTCGATTTTCAATATCTTCTGAAGAAATTTCTTTCAATCGTTCTATGCCAAATTTTTCTACGCAAAAAGAAGCCATTGCCGAGCCCACCACAACTGCGGTTTTCATGTTTTCAAACGACAGATCGGTGGTATGGGCAATATGCCCCATAAAGCCCCCGGCAAATGTATCACCGGCCCCAGTAGGATCAAAGACTTCTTCGAGAGGCAATGCCGGCGCAAAAAATGCATGATTTTTATAAAACAATAAAGCCCCGTGTTCGCCCTTCTTAATCACCAAATAACGCGGGCCCATTCGGTGAATAACTCGAGCAGCCTTGACTAGGGAATATTCCCCACTCAGCTGCCGAGCTTCTGCATCGTTGATAATCAAAGCATCTACCTTGGCTACCACTTTTCTCAATTCATCCATCTGCGTATCCATCCAAAAATTCATGGTATCCATGGCAATGAGCCTAGGACGATGACGCAATTGCTGAATAACACTCATTTGCACAGTAGGCGAAAGATTGCCCAACATCACATAATCTGGTCGTTGGAAGCGCTCTGGAATCACTGGCTTAAAATCGGCCAATACATTTAATTCGGTTACGAGCGTATCCCGGCTATTCATGTCTAAATGATAACGACCCGCCCAATAAAAACTTTTTTGTTCGGGCTTCACCTGCACTCCGCTGATATCTACCCCCCGAGCAGCCAAACGCTCAAGCTCGGCCTGAGGAAAATCATCGCCTACTACAGAAACTTGCAGGATATCTTGTACAAAATAAGAAGCCGCCCACGCGATATAGGTTGCCGCACCTCCTACAATCCGATCGGCTTTCCCAAATGGCGTTTCAATGGTATCAAAGGCCATGGAGCCTACAACAAGTAATGACATATTTCTACTTCGTTTCAAAAATCTTGTAAAGGTAATAAGATCCAGCTTTCGCTCCCCAATATCTGATATATCTGCTTGATTTTTACCTGCATATGTGTAACTTTACTGCATTATCCATACCTTCTGTAGTATTTACTTATTTCCTAAATGCCTTTGTAGGCCGTTGTTATTTGCCCAAAATGATTGATCAACAAATTATTCTGACACGTTTTGCGTAATTTTTACACCATTCAAAGCCTGTTTATGGTTTCCATCCGGCTCAAATAGGCCGGATGGCTTTTCTTTGCGCTTTGCCTACCTTTGCAGGCTGAAATTTTATATATGCAAATTCGTAACGTAGCTATCATCGCTCACGTAGATCACGGGAAAACCACATTGGTAGACAACATGATTCACCAAACCCATTTGCTGGGCGACCATCAAGAAATGGGAACATTAATATTGGATCAAAATGACCTGGAACGAGAACGAGGAATCACCATTTTCTCTAAAAACATCAGTATTTTTTACAAAGGCGTTAAAATTAACATTATCGATACCCCCGGCCATGCCGATTTTGGAGGTGAAGTGGAAAGAGTTTTGCGAATGGCCGACGGAGTATTGCTGCTGGTAGATGCATTTGAAGGACCCATGCCTCAAACTCGCTTCGTTTTGCAAAAAGCTTTGCAACTTCAGTTGGTGCCCATTGTTGTCATCAACAAAGTAGATAAACCCAACTGCCGACCCGAAGAAGTACACGAAGCCGTGTTTGAACTATTCTTCCAATTAGATGCTACCGAAGCTCAATTAAACTTCCCCACTTACTATGGTTCGGGTAAACAAGGCTGGTTCAATGATTCGTTGACCCCATCGGCCAATATCACTCCGCTTCTCGATGGTATCCTCACCCATATTCCTCCACCTCGTGTGGATAAAGGCCCTCTCCAACTTCAAATTACTTCATTAGACTATTCCTCATTTCTGGGAAGAATTGCCATTGGCAAAGTACAACGCGGGCAAATTGCTGTAAACCAACAGGTATGCCTTATCGATGCCAACGGCCAAATTCGTGCATCACGCGTGAAGGAACTTTATGTGTTTGAAGGATTGGGAAAACAAAAAGTAGATACCGTACAAGCTGGCGATATTGCGGCTATTGTGGGCTTAGACGATTTTTCTATCGGAGAAACTGTAGCCGATATCTCTTGTCCCGAGCCGCTGCCTCCGCTGGAAGTGGAACAGCCCACTATGCACATGTTGTTTTCTATCAACAATTCTCCTTTTTTCGGACGCGAAGGGAAATTCGTCACTTCTCGTCACTTACGTGAACGTTTGTTAAAAGAAACCGAGAAAAATTTAGCCCTGCGTGTTGAAGAAACGGAAAATGCAGATAGCTTTTTGGTTTATGGAAGAGGGGTAATGCATTTGGGCGTACTTATCGAAACGATGCGCCGGGAAGGTTATGAACTCACCGTTGGGCAGCCTCAAGTAAACATTCAGGAAATCAACGGGCAAGCCTGTGAACCCTACGAAGTGCTTGTGGTAGATGTCCCCACCCCTTATGCCAGCAAGGTAATTGACTTAGTTACCCGTAGAAAAGGAGAACTGCTGGTTATGGATACCCGTGGCCACATGCAACATTTAGAATTTGAGATTCCTTCGAGAGGACTCATTGGCCTACGTACCCAGCTCCTCACTGCTACTGCTGGTGAAGCCATCATGGCCCACCGCTTCACCCAATACAAGCCCTGGAAAGGCCTTATCCCCTCCCGTATCAACGGTGTGCTTGTGGCTAAAGAAACAGGCACCGTTACCGCCTATGCTCTGGATAAATTGCAAGACCGAGGAATATTTTTTGTTGAACCAGGCGACGAAGTATATGGGGGTATGATTGTGGGTGAAAACAATAAACCAGGAGATTTAGTAGTAAACACGAACGAAGGGAAAAAACTCACCAACATGCGTGCCAGCGGTAGCGATGCGGCGGCACAAATTGTGCCCAAACGCCAAATGTCGCTCGAAGAATGTATGGAATATATCCAAGCCGATGAATGCATCGAAGTCACTCCCACACATATCCGCATGCGTAAGTTGATTCTAGATGCCGAACAACGGAAAAAACAGCAAAAACGAATGGCGGGCACTTCGCCTTTCTGAGAAGCTTAATTCATGAAACGGGCTCGGCTATCATCAAGGGCATAATCAGCATCAGCAAGTCTTCCGTGTCTGATTGTTCTGCGGGCCGAATAATACCCGCACGAGAAGGCGTCGATAAGTCAAAACGCACTTCATCTGTATCTATCACATTCAACATTTCTAGTAAGAACCGCGCATTAAATGCAATGCGCATGTCTTCCCCCTCATATTGGCAATTCAACCGTTCATTCCCCTCAAACGAATAATCAATATCCTGTGCCGAAAGCTCAAGCGTACTGCCCTGAATAGTGAAAATTACCTGGTTGTTCGTTTTATTGGCAAATACACTAATTCTTCTTAAAGCTTGCTGCAGATCGGTACGGGAAATAATCAAATGATAAGGGCTATCTGTAGGAATCACCACCCGATAATCGGGGAAGCGAGCATCAATGAGCCTACAAGCAATCTCTAATTGGGCTGGTTCATGGGTTTGTAAAAACATATGGCTCTTGCTCAGCGAAACCTGCACCACAGCCTGATCCGATATTAAGCCCTTGAGCAAATTCAGTGGCTTACGCGGCACAATGAAACTTGTCGGTTGAGAAACGGCTATCGGTTGCTCAGCCCCTTCGCCTGCGATGGACTTCCGCACATATTTTACCAAACGATGCGAATCGGTAGCCACAAAAGTGGCCTCTTCTGGGCTTATCTCAAACAACATCCCCGTCATAGCAGGGCGCATATCATTGGTGCTAATCGCAAAAATGCCTTTTTGAATAGCCGATAATAACACATCTCCTATCAATGAAAATTGCTGTTGAGGAGACCCACCTTCTTCAGAAACACCATCAGGCTTAGGCTCACGAGGAAAGTTTTCGGCTTTTTCTCCCATGAGCTTATACCGCCCATTGTCGGAAATCATTTCCACTACGCCACTATCGGGATTGATGTGAAAAGTTAGCGGCTGATCGGGTAGGTTTTTCAGCGTTTCCATCAGCACCTTGGCAGGAATACACACTTCGCCCGATGCTTTCGCTTCTACCGGTATCGTAATTTTTAATGAGGTCTCCAAATCGGTTGCCAAAGCTGTAAGATGACCATTACCTGAAATGCGAAATAAAAAATCTTCTAAGATAGGCAAGGAGGCATTAGTGCCTACTACCCCATAAATCATCTGCAAATACTTCAATAAAGCATGGGCGGAAACAATAAACTTCATGCGGTACCGGTTTGTATGAGTGAAATGAATGGTAGTTCCCGCTTTTGAGTAGCGGACAAACAAAGATAGAAATTATTGCACAAGCCTATGCGCTAATTTGTACCTTTCGACCATTGAACAAATACCTTAACCCATCTGAAAGAGAATAAGCAAAAACACATATCAGCCCTATCTACGAATAAGTGTGTACCTGCAACTGTGAAAAACAAATCACTTTTTTGCTCCCAATTCCCAGATGTCCAACTTTTCTTGGAGAGCATTTTCCACCTACTGAAAATACACAGGCTTATTCTTCATCAACGGGCTGTGGCGGGTATTTATCCTGGCCCACATATCGTAAACAAATGATTACGGCCAGAAACAGCAGCACTATGAGGATAATGGTCAAATAATAACCAATATCGTTGCCGACTTTGTAAAAATGAGATTCGTTCGGTGCAATGAGCAAGAGTCGGTTGATCATGCTTTAGGTTTTATCAATTTCCAAGAAAATATACAACGTTATGAGAACCATCTCTGTGGTCCCAGCAGGGCTTGAACCTGCGACACCCTGATTATGAGTCAGGTGCTCTAACCAACTGAGCTATGGGACCCGCCATTCCAAGCTCATCGGAAGGCTATCTGGCTGGCAAAGCTACAGAATTCCTCTTATCCAATACAAATCCCCCAAAAATGGGGGTTGACAAGTATGAACTTCTCGTCTAGTTTTCGGAATATTTTTCATCTTTTTAAACCCTTTGTTATATGAAACACTACTCCTCTCTGCTAACCTTGTGCCTGGGCCTAAGTGCCCCAATTCTTTGCTTGATGATTTCCTGTTCGCACAATGAAAAAGATTCTAGAACCGATCTTTCTCCACAACATCAAGTGCAATTCAAAGTTTCGGGTTTCGAAAGCCTAATCACCCCATTACCAGAATTATCAACCGGTAGAAAAAGCATTGATGCTTGGCGGTTGGCACCTCACTATCTCTACTATTGGTCGTTTAACGACAGCAGCCTTTTGCCCGATATTTTTTTACATTCAGGCACTTCTATTCGCTACAATGATAACCAGGTGCCTACTAGCTTTGCCACAGGTTTTGCCACAGATAGCTTCCCTGCAGGCTTAGCCCTGAGCATCAGGGGTCTTCAAGAAATTATTTTTCAAATGCCCTTGCAAGGTGTGAGTACACTCTCTCAATTGGGCTTCGACATCAGTTCATCTAACACTGGCCCAAAAGACTTTTACCTGATGTATTCCACCGACGGAGGAAATACCTACGATACGCTTTCGGCGAGCAACCCCTTTACCAATAGATCCAATCAAGCACGCAACAGTTTTTCGTTTGCTCTGGAAGGTTTAACTATCCATCCATCGGAAACACTTTATATCAAAATTGTGCCACTACCCGGCGATCGCTCGGGGATAAGTGATTATAATGCCAGCATGGGGGTTACCCGGATCGATAATTTCTATCTAATAGGCACAGTCGACAGCCCCACAAATACTTTTCCCGTGCAAGAGTTGCATTATTACCTTTTCCGCCAATCCGATAGTAGCCTTTATGCCCACGGAATAATCGATTTATCTACACATGCACCCGATTTTCAACTCAATATGCCCAACGGCAAATACCTTGTTCATCTCGTGGCCAACTTTTCACACCAACCTTTAATTTGGGCCGATTCTACTGCGTCTGCATCTCTTCATTATTTGGCTAACCAGCCCAACAATCTTCAAGCAAGAATATATGGATATGCCGATTCGTTAAACGTGCAAACAGATCAAGTGGTAGACGCCGTATTGAAGCGCTATTATAGCCAAATTCGGTTTCAATTTACCGATACTCAGGGATTAGATCAAATCACCCAAATCCAAATCACTCCCTTGCATCCAATGCCTTTTTATGCTCCATTTAATACGCAATTGCAGCGGCCAGCTTTTTCTATCGCAGACAGTAGTTTCAATATCGAATTTGACCCAACTACGGGAAGTGCCTGGTTTAATCAATTTCTGGGAAGGCTTACCCAGCCTGCAACATTGCAATACGCAGTATCGCTCTTTGGCAAAGATGGACTATTGCGCACCTTCCAAGTGCGTGCAGCTATCTTAAACAATGTACAGCTTACTTTTAAAGGACGAGCATTCTTGAGCAGTAATACCAACTTTGGTGTACAAATCGATGAACAATGGCAAGGAGAGCAAGAAGTAGACTTTTGAAATCCGCTTCGCGCAAAAGGCTCAAGAATGGTTTGACAACAGGGAGCTCTTTTATCTATGAGCGAGATGAAACATCATTTTTGATTTCTTCAAACTCAATATACTCCCCTTCCTCCACACGATGCTGAGCAGATGATGACGACGTACGAAAAGAGGTATTGCTCGACGACTGCTCTTGGGCCGATTTGAAGCGCTTTTGCCATTCCCGGCTGATCTGAAACAGCGGGATCACAAATTCTGTAACCAACTTATAAAGCAGCCAGATCACAAAAAGATCAATGGCTAAATCTATTAACTTGAGCATGTTTCAAAGATACTGGAAAAACTCAAGCCACCAGTCAGTATACATTGAATTTATCTTTTTGTTAACCTGGTTTTTCCTTTTCTCAGAAAAGAATTATTCTTAATTTTGCATGGGTATTAAGCGTATTGAGCAAGGGGACAAGTGGTTGTCCCCTTGTTTTTTACAACGAAAATATGCATCAACCTGAAGATATTCGACAAGTGATTCAAGAATTGGTGGAGCAAGAGCTCCAACTCTATCCCGATTGTTTTCTGGTAGATCTGGTAGTAAACCCAGATCAAGCCGTGAGGATCTTTATCGATAGTGATACGGGTATTTCAATCGATCGGCTGGCACAAATTAATCGCGCATTAAGCCGAATGATGGTCGATAAGCATATATTTCCAAACGATGATTTTTCACTCGAAGTATCTTCACCAGGTGTAGATACCCCGTTAAAATTTTATCGGCAATATCCTAAAAACATTGGACGAACTGTAGTGGTAACCCTTCACGATAACCAATCGCGTGAAGGCGTACTCCAAGAAGTGAATCCCGACTTCATTGTGCTGGATGTGAAAAAAAACAAAAACGAGCATCAATTTATCAAAATCCCATTTACAGAAATCCGGTATACCCGAGTACAAATTCGTTTTTAACCTTAATGAGCTCACATATATGGCAAGTATTAACTTAATTGAATCCTTTACAGAGTTCAAAGAAGCGGAAAATATAGACCGCCCTACCTTGATGAAGGTGCTGGAAGATGTATTCAAAACATTGCTTCGAAAAAAATATGGCACCGACGAAAATTTTGATGTCATTGTCAATACCGAAAAAGGTGATCTGGAAATTATTCGCCGTCGCCTAATCGTTGAAGACGGACAAGTAACCGATGAAAACACCCAGATTGCTTATTCAGACGCCATCAAGATTGAACCCGATTATGAGGTAGGTGAAGAATTGTATGAAGAAATCGATATCCAGGACTTTGGTAGAAGAGCCATCTTAGCGGCTAAACAAACGCTGGCAGCACGCATCAGCGATCTCAAAAAAAATGTATTGTTGAAAAAATATGCCGACCGCATTGGCGAAATTGTTACCGTAGAAGTTTATCAAGTCTGGAAAAAAGAAGTGCTCCTGCTCGACGATGAGGGCAATGAATTGATTCTACCTAAATCAGAGCAAATTCCTTCAGACTACTTCAAGAAAGGAGAAACCATCCGAGCCGTGGTGAAAAAAGTGGAAATGAAAAACAACAACCCAGTCATTATCCTTTCTCGCACTCACCCATCGTTTTTGGCTAAACTATTGGAAATTGAGGTGCCCGAAATTTTTGATGGCCTCATCGTGATTCGCAAAATTGTGCGTGAGCCAGGAGAAAGAGCCAAAGTTGCCGTAGAATCGTACGACGATCGAATCGATCCCGTAGGCGCCTGCGTAGGCATGAAGGGAAGCCGTATTCATGGTATTGTACGCGAATTGCGCAATGAAAATATCGATATCATCAACTACACCAACAATATCCAACTGTTTATCCAACGCGCACTCACTCCAGCCAAGATTTCTCGAATGGAAATTGATACCGAAAACAAGCGAGCTTCGGTATACTTGCGCCCTGACCAGGTTTCACTGGCAATAGGCAAACGTGGCGTAAACATTCGGCTGGCCTGTGAGCTCACCGGTTACAACATCGATGTGTATCGAGATACCGATGGCACCGAAGAATATGATATCGACTTAGACGAATTCGCAGATGAAATCGATGAATGGATTATCGATGAACTCAAGCGTATCGGTTGTGATACAGCCCTAAGCGTATTGGAACTTTCTGTGGAAGAACTCGTTCGCCGTACCGATCTGGAAGAAGAAACCATTAAAGAAGTGAGACGCATCATCGAAGAAGAATTTAAAAAAGACGAAACCGAATAAGCTGAAAACACGGCACCAATGAGTTTTTAACCATTGTATGTAAAACAAACACCTCATGGTGGCTATGCCGTGGCTACTCGACTCGAGGAAAAAATCGGTCGTTCGCCACAAGCTTAGTACCTTTGTAAGCTTGTAGTACCAGTTGAATAAATTGAGAGGATCCACGCATGCCAGAAAAAACGCTAACACCTCGGTTATTAGCAGCCGCCAAAGAATTTAACATTGGCCGGGAAACCTTAATCGAATTCCTGACCTCGAAAGGATTCGATATGTCGGATATGTCTGCCAATTCCCGGCTCACAGAAGAAATGTATCTCGCCCTTCAAGAAGAATTTCAACAAGATAAAGTTAACAAGAAAAAAAGCGAACAAATAGATCTGCCCCGAGGAATTTCATCAGATATTTTGCCTAAAAAAGAACCATCCACCACCGAAGCAGAAACTGATGTAGCTGAAAAAATCACCGAATCCCCAGAACCTCCCAAGCCCGCAGAAACCGAAACGATTTTACCCGAAAGCCCTAAACTAGAAGGCCCTAAAGTTGTGGGCAAAATCGATCCTGAAATGCTCACAACTAGCCCTAAAGGCAAGAAAAAGAGCGTCAAAACCCCTTCCGCCGCTAAACCCTCTCAACCAACACCCGAGCCCCCAGCTCCACCAGAAACGCCCGTCGCTGCAGCTCCAGCCCCTCCTGCAGAACCTGAAAAGCCAACCGAGCCTGTTATTGAAAACATCGAAGCACAAAGGCTTACAGGACCTAAAGTAATAGGCAAAATCGAGCTCCCCGTAGAGCCCGAGCGAAAAGAAAAAGAAACCAAACCCACCTCCGCTAAGGAAAAGCGGAAACGCAAACGCATTCCCCTGGAGAAAAAAGTGGATGAAAAATTCCGGGAAAAAGAAGATAAAAGCAAAAAAGAACATAAAGATTTTCGCCATCGCGACCGTAAACATCGCGCTCCAGAAAAAGAAGCTATCGACGAAAAAGAAATTCAAGAAAAAATTAAAGAAACCATTTCTAAGCTCACAGCCACCCATAGCAAAAGCGCCAGATCTAAGCACCGACGCGACCGTAGAGAACAAGAACAACAACAAGCAGCCGAAACATCTGAAAGCAAAATACTTCAGGTTACAGAATTTATATCGGTTAGCGAGCTAGCCAATCTGATGGATGTAAGTTACACCGATGTGATCAGCAAATGTATGAGCTTAGGACTGATGGTGTCGATCAACCAACGCCTAACAGCTGAAGTGATTGAACTAGTGGCCAACGAATTTGGTTACGAAGTACAATTTATTGGCTTAGATGAACAAGAAATCGAAGACGAAGAGGAAGAAATTGTCGACGATGAAAAAGACCTGGTACCCCGTGCGCCTATTGTTACCGTTATGGGGCATGTAGATCATGGTAAAACCTCCTTGCTCGATTATATTCGCAAGACCAATGTTATTGCCGGCGAAGCCGGTGGAATCACCCAGCACATCGGTGCTTATGAAGTGAGCTTACCCAACGGTAAAAAAATTACTTTTCTCGATACCCCAGGCCACGAAGCCTTCACGGCCATGCGCGCCAGAGGCGCCACGATAGGTGATATAGCCGTGATTGTTATCGCTGCCGATGATGCGGTGATGCCACAAACCCGTGAAGCCATCTCACACGCCCAAGCCGCTGGCTTACCCATGATTTTTGCCATCAACAAAATCGATAAAGAAGGTGCAAACCCCGATAAGATTAAAGAACAACTCGCAGCAATGAACCTTCTAGTGGAAGATTGGGGAGGAAAATACCAAAGCCAGGAAATATCGGCTAAGCAAGGATTGAACGTCGACTTGCTCTTGGAAAAAATTTTGCTCGAAGCCGAATTACTCGAGCTCAAAGCCAACCCTAACCGCCCTGCTGTAGGTTCGGTTATCGAAGCCTCGCTCGATAAGGGTAGGGGATATGTGGCTACCCTCTTGGTGCAAAATGGTACCCTACATCCAGGCGATGTGGTGGTAGCGGGAGCTCACTATGGCAAAGTAAAAGCCATGTTTAATGAGCGTGGACAACGCATCAACGCTGCAGGGCCTTCCACTCCTGTTCAAATCTTAGGCCTCGACGGAGCACCCCAAGCCGGTGAAAAATTTAAAGTATATGCCGATGAAAGCAAGGCCAAAGAAATTGCTACCCAGCGAGCCCAAATCCTGCGCGAACAAGGCATGCGCGCCCGCAAACACATTACCCTCGACGAAATCGGCCGTCGCTTAGCCCTCGGTACTTTTAAAGAATTAAACCTTATCATCAAAGGTGATGTAGACGGCTCGATAGAAGCGCTGAGCGATGCCCTGCAAAAACTCTCCACCGAAGAAATCGTGGTCAATATTGTCCATAAAGCTGTTGGGCAAATTACCGAGTCCGACGTATTGCTGGCTAGCGCATCCGACGCCATTATCGTGGGCTTCCAGGTACGCCCCTCCATGCAAGCCGCCCGACTGGCCGAAAAAGAAAACATCGAAATCCGCACCTACTCAGTCATCTACGACGCTATCGACGAAATCAAGAGCGCAATGGAGGGTATGCTCGAACCTAAGATCGAAGAAAAAGTCACCTGCCGAGTAGAAGTCAAGCAAACCTTCAAATTCGAAAAAAATACCGTAGCCGGTTGCCAAGTTTTAGAAGGAAAACTTACCCGAAATACCAAAGTACATCTTATTCGTGATGGGATTGTGATTTATACAGGCGAACTTGGCTCACTCAAACGGTTTAAAGATGATGTAAAAGAAGTTTCTGCTGGTATGGAATGCGGCCTTACCATCAAAAACTATAACGATATCAAGGTAGGAGATATGCTGGAAGGATTTGAAGAAGTGAGCGTGAAACGCACCCTTTAATTGCCCTCTATTGCCCTTCTTCAACCGATACATTCAAGGCTATCGATTTGGCTTCTTTGCCCATGGCCGTAACCACAGCGAGACATACTGCTACAATAATTACCGTCCACGCAAGTACTCCCGCATAGTCATTTCCATGATGCTCCGCCAAACCAGCTTGCAAAGGAGCCATTTTCGACATAATCAGGTTGCCAATCTGATAAGCAAAACCTGGCAACACCGCCCTCACAGAAGCTGGAGAAAGCTCATTCAAATGTGCAGGCACTATACCCCAAGCACCCTGTACCATAAACTGCATCAGAAATGCCCCAATAACAAAACCATATATCGTATGACTTTTAATCCACAACGGAATCATGGGTAAGGCTAATAAGGCTGCAATGACGATGGCCTTTCTCCGACCCAATCGTTCCGATAAACTCCCAAAAAACATTCCACCTAACAACGCGCCTACATTCATCCAAATAGCAATCTTACCCGTGAGCGTTGCGTCGAAATGCTGTTGAACCTGCAAAAATGTTGGATACAAGTCTTGCGTACCATGAGAAAAGGCATTGAAAAAACTCATTAAAATGATCAAAAACAAAAGCCTACCTCCATGACGCACGAGGATATTTTTCCATTCCCGAATACCTAGACGCCTGTGAGCCAAACCCCTAAGCCAAGCAGGAGATTCAGGCACCCGAGAACGAATATAAATGACCAAAAAGGCTGGTAAAACTCCTATGATAAACATTCCCCTCCACCCAATTTGATCAAACGCATAGGCAAATACGATAGAAGCAAACAAATACCCCAACACATATCCCTCCTGGAGTAAGCCCGAGAAAAATCCACGACCTTTCTCAGGAAGCGATTCCAATACGAGTGCTGCACCAACACCCCATTCTCCTCCCATAGCAAAGCCAAACAATGCGCGTAACACCAGCAATACAACCAAGCTAGGCGCAAATGCACATGCACATTCCACAACAGAATAGCTCACAATATTGATCATCAACACCAACCTCCGGCCATAACGCTCGGCCAACCAGCCAAAAAATAACGCACCCAATGGGCGAAAGGCTAAAGTGAGAAATATCCCTTCCGAAACATGTTGAATATCTGTTTGAAAATCCTGACTGATGGCTCTGAGCGAAAACACGTAAAGGAAAAAATCAAAAGCGTCTAACGCCCAACCACCCAACCCTGCTATAAAGGTGTGCCGTTGATCTGTGCTTAAGCTTTGTATTTCCTTCCAGATAGCCATGGTTACAAAGGATAAAGTGGCTAATTCGAACCTCAAAACTAATAGAAACTCCTATTTCGAATGGCTTTTTCACCCCCCTAACTGAATTTTGTTAAAATCCCCGAAAGCACAACACTATCCCATATAGCTTAACTACCTTTGCATAGGCTATTATTCCACCAAACGAACGCTCTTTCCATGAGAAAGTTTTTTTTCTTTCTTCCTCTAGCTTATATGCTTATCGTTGCAAAAGGGTTTGCTCAGCAAAGCCTGAATGCTGCTGAGCTGCGTAAACTTCCTGTGGCCGACAAAATCGTGGCTGTGATCGGTGATAACATCATCTTGCAATCCGATCTACAAGCTCAAGTCGACCAATTGCACAGAGAATCTTCTCGCCCTTTACCTCCTGATGCCGATTGTGCTATCTTGGAACAAATGATTGCCCAAAAAGCCCTCGTGATCCAGGCACAACGTGATAGTTTGCCCGTTAGCGACGATGAAGTAGAAGGACAATTGGAAAACCAAATCCGCGGATTCATCAATATGTATGGCTCTCAAAAAAAACTTGAAGAAGTAGCCGGAATGAGCCTTTATCAAATCCGAGAAAAATTCCGAGAGCCTATTCGCGAACGCCTCCTGGCCGACGCCGAAAGAAGAAAAATTGTAGATGCCGTTAAAATCACGCCTACCGAAGTTGAAGATTATTTCAAACATATTCCCAAAGACAGCTTAAAATTTTTCCCTTCCGAAGTACAAGTTGGCCAAATCGTCATCTATCCCAAACCCAGCCCAGAAGTAGAGCAATACACCCTGCAACAATTGGAAAATTTTAAGAAACAAATTAGCTCGGGTCAACAAGATTTTGTGACCCTGATGAACCTCTATTCCCAGGATCCTAGTAGCCGACAAAACAATGGTATTTTCACCATCTCCCGCACCGATAAAAACATTGATCCGAATTTCCTGGCAGCAGCCTTCCGCCTGAAAGACGGCGAAGTATCCGATCCCGTGAAATCTAAATTTGGCTACCACCTCATCCAAATGGTTCATCGCCAAGGTGATAACGCAGAAGTACGCGACCTGTTGATGATTCCCGATGTCACTTCATCCGACATGAGAGCAGCGCAGAAAAAGCTCGACTCCGTTAGGGCCGATATCATTGCAGGGAAAATGAGCTTCGGCGAAGCGGCCGTCAAATACAGCGATGACCCATCGGCTAAACTCTATGCTGGCATGATCACCTCCCCCGATGGCTCTACTTTCCTTACCTTAGATCAGCTCGACCCAGGTATTGTGCTTACACTCGATTCCTTGAAACCCGGAGATATCTCCCAACCAACGGTATTTACCGATCCCTACGGCAAAAAAGCCGTACGGATCATATACCTGAAATCTAGAACCCAACCGCATCTAGAAAACTTGCAAGACGACTACAATAAAATCCAGCAAGAGGCCCTTCAACAAAAGCAATATGCTGCACTCGACAAATGGTTTCGAGAAAAAATGCCTACTTTCTACATTTGGGTAGATCCAGATTATCAACGCTGCAAAAACGTAGCGCAGTGGGCCGAGGCAAGCCAACAAGCTAACCATTACGAGCCTACTGAATAAAAAGCATCAGCTTATGAGCGAAGATATCCATCACGAATGCGGTTTGGCTTTTATCCGGTTACTAAAACCATTTAGCTATTACCAACAGCAATATGGCTCTGCTTTTTATGGCCTCAATAAGCTATACCTCCTCATGGAAAAGCAACACAATCGAGGCCAGGATGGAGCTGGTATTGCCGTCGTAAAACTGCATACACCTCCAGGATACCCCATGCTCCACCGTATCCGCAGCAATGCACAACAGCCCATACCCGAGCTGTTTCGCACCATCTTTCAGGAAGTAGAAGACGCCGCCCGCTATCAGCCCCATATTCAGGACAACCCCGATTTGCTCAAAGGTCATGTGCGCTTTATGGGCGAACTCCTGCTTGGTCATCTCCGTTATGGTACCCAAGGCAAAAATCATATTGAGCTTTGCCACCCATTTATCCATATTCACGAAAAGCCAGCACTCAACCTGGCCATGGCTGGCAATTTCAACTTAATCAATACCGATGAGCTATTTGCCCATGTTGGGGTAACCCCCGATGAGCGCTATCGCCGCTCAGACCTGGCTGCCATGATGGAAGTGATGTATCATTATCTGCAAGAGGATGTGCAAAATCACGAATCGCCCAACCTTCCTCGCGTTCTTTGTGGGGCATTTTCGCTATTTGATGGCGGATATACAGCTGCAGGGCTACTCGGTACGGGAGATAGTTTTGTTATCCGCGACCCGCACGGAATTCGACCGGCATATTATTACGCCAACGAGGAAATCGTGGTGGCTGCCTCAGAACGTGCCGCTATCCGCACCTGCTTCAACCTCGAAGAAGATATGGTGAAAGAATTGATGCCTGGAAAAGCTTTATTGGTGAATGCTGCAGGTGAAATAAGTGAGCAACAAATCCTGCCCGCACAGCAACGGCGTGCCTGTAGCTTTGAACGAATATATTTTTCTAGAGGAAACGACGAAAAGATTTATCAGGAAAGAAAAAAATTGGGTTATACGCTCTCTGAAATTATTTTGAAAGCGATCGACTATGACCTGAAACACACCATCTTTTCGTTTATCCCCAACACTGCTGAAGTAGCTTTCTACGGGCTTATCCAGGGATTGGAAGATTATTTGAACCAGATTAAAGTGCAACGCATCTTGTCGTGGGGAAACGACATGGATCCTAACAAACTCGCAGAATTAATCTCCAGAAGAGTACGAATTGAAAAAATTGCCATTAAAGACGTCAAACTCCGCACCTTCATTGCAGCCGATCAAGGCCGCACCGAAATGGTGCAACACGTGTACGACATCACTTATGGTACTGTGCAAAAAGGAATCGATACCCTCGTGGTCATCGATGATTCAATTGTACGCGGCACCACACTTAGAGAAAGCATCATCAAAATGCTCGATCGCCTCGGTCCACGACGCATCATTATCGTATCTTCCGCGCCTCAAATTCGTTACCCCGATTGCTATGGCATCGATATGAGTAAGTTGGGCGATTTTGTAGCTTTCAGAGCAGCCATTGAACTCCTTAAGGAAAAACAAAAAACCTACATCTTAGAAGAAACCTATAGCCTGTGCAAGCAACTACAGCGCAGCAATAGCTTGCATGCCCAAAACGTGGTAAAGCATATCTACAAACCTTTTACCGTAGAGGAAATTTCTCAACAAATCGCTCGCATCATTACCCCCCCTGGAACGCGGGCGGAAGTAAGCGTCATCTATCAATCGATCGAAAACCTCCATCTCTCCTGCCCAAATAACCTGGGCGACTGGTATTTTACAGGCAATTACCCCACTCCTGGTGGAAATAAGGTCGTCAACCAAGCTTTCCTCAATTTCATGGAAGGCAAAAACGAACGAGGTTACTAAACTACACGTTTTTAGCCCATTCTTTAATTAGAATTTTTTAATTTATTTTCTTTATTTTTTGATGTTATCTAAATTTTTTTATAACATCATGGAAAATGAAAAATTTTTTTTCAAAAAGTTATAATTTTAACAAACAAATTTTTTCGAGATTTCGCAGAGATGGTTTGTTAATCGATAGTTGATTATGATGGATGACCAGTTAAAAGAAGGTTTGTATACGCCGGAGTTTGAACACGACGCCTGCGGAATAGGCTTTGTGGCGCATATTAAAGGGGTGAAATCGCATCAAATGATTGCAGATGCGCTCACTGTTTTAGAAAATATGGAACATCGTGGCGCTTGTGGCTGCGAAAATAATACCGGCGACGGAGCGGGAATTTTAATTCAGATACCCGATGAATTTTTCAGACAAGAATGCCCCAAATGGCATATCCCACTACCCGCTTATGGCCACTATGGGGTAGGAATGACTTTTTTCCCAAGAGATGCCCGCATTCGTGAGGAGTGTAAAGATATAATTCAGCGTTGTGCCGAAAGATTGGGAATTCCCATTTTAGGTTACCGGCCAGTACCAACCGATCACTCACAAATTGGTGATACCGCACGCAGTGTGGAACCGGTAATGGAACAGCTTTTTGTGGGAATGCCAGAATCTGTACGAGAACCAGAAGCTTTTGAACGAAAATTGTTCGTTCTCCGCAATTATATTTCACATACCATCCACAATACTTTGGGAGAAGAAGGAAGGCTGTTTTATTTTGCTTCTTTTTCCTATAAAACATTGGTTTACAAAGGGCAACTCACCTCCTCTCAGCTTCGGTGGTATTTTCCTGATTTGCGCGATCAGCGCATGATCTCAGCTTTTGGGCTCATCCATTCTCGCTTTGCTACCAATACCTTCCCTTCCTGGAAACTCGCACAGCCTTTTCGCTACATAGCGCATAATGGTGAAATTAATACGTTGAAGGGCAACCTCAACTGGCTGCGCAGCAATGAAGCCAATATGCAGTCGAAATACTTCACCCGGGAAGAAATGGAAATGTTGTTGCCAATTGTAGAAGAAGATCTTTCCGACTCAGGTTGCCTGGATAGTATGATTGAACTGCTCACCCTCTGTGGGCGCTCCTTGCCTCATGTGATGATGATGCTCATCCCCGAAGCCTGGGACGGTAACGAGGAAATGGACCCCCTCAAAAAAGCTTTCTATGAATACCATGCTTCGATCATGGAACCTTGGGATGGACCGGCTTCTATTTCATTTACCGACGGCCATATCATTGGGGCAACGCTCGATAGAAATGGATTGCGGCCTTCAAGATACGTAGTGACCCGCGACGACCGTGTAATCATGGCTTCAGAAGCCGGTGTGCTCCCCATAGATCCCGAATTGATCGTGGAAAAAGGCCGACTCCAGCCTGGAAAAATGTTTGTCGTAGACCTACAACGGGGAAGAATCATTAGTGATGAAGAAATCAAACGAGAGATCTGTTCGCGCCAACCTTACGGCGAATGGCTGAATAAATATAAAATTAGGCTGGAGGAACTGCCCGAACCGCGGGTGGTCTTTACCGAATTGCAGCACGACGACATCTTTAAATACCAGCAGGTTTTTGGATATACCAGCGAAGATCTGGAAAAGGTCATCGCACCCATGGCCACTGAAGGCAAAGAACCTGTTGGCTCGATGGGTGCTGATGTACCACTGGCCGTGCTTTCCGAGCAACCTCAACACCTCAGCAGCTACTTCAAGCAGCTGTTTGCCCAAGTAACCAACCCCCCTATCGACCCAATTCGAGAACGGCTGGTGATGAGTCTGGCTACCTATGTGGGCAATAGCGGTAACCTGCTGGAAGAAGATCCCATGCACTGTCATACGGTGGCCCTAAAGCATCCCGTGCTTACCGATCTGGAATTAGAAAAATTGCGCAGCATCGATACGGGCATGTTTCAAGCCAAAACACTTCAAACCTATTTCAGAGCCGATGGTAAGCCCGACTCCCTAGAGAAAGGACTGCAACGTCTTTGCCGCTATGCAGTAGACGCCGTAGAAGATGGATTCGAGGTGTTGGTATTGTCAGACAGGGCTATTGATTCCGAGCATGCGGCTATTCCCTCGCTACTGGCCGTTTCGGCTGTGCATCACCACCTCATCCGTAAAGGATATCGGAGCCAAGTGGGCCTGGTGGTTGAAGCCGGCGATGTCTGGGAAGTACATCATTTTGCTTGCTTGCTGGGTTTTGGCGCTACCGCTATCAATCCTTATCTCGCATTTGCGACTATTCGCGACATGAAGGAAACAGGCAAACTTCAAACCACCCTTAGCACAGAACAACTCATCCAAAATTACATCCACGCAATCAATGAAGGCCTGTTGAAGGTGTTCTCTAAAATGGGAATTTCTACCCTCCAATCTTATCAAGGTGCTCAAATCTTTGAAATCCTAGGCATCAATCGTTCGGTGGTAGATAAATACTTTACAGGAGCCATCTCGCGCATCCAGGGTATGGGGCTCGACGACATCGCTCGGGAGACCCTGGCTAAACATTGGATGGGATTTTCTCGAAAAGAAATCCCCGTTCAGCGATTGCTTACCGGTGGCGTGTATCAATGGAAAAGAAAAGGAGAATTCCACCTGTTTAATCCACAAACCATTCATTTGCTCCAGCATGCTACACGTACGGGAAGCTATGAGATATATAAAAAATACGCCCGACTGATTAATGACCAAAGTGAAAAGGCTTGTACGTTGCGTAGCTTGTTGACTTTTAAAAAGACCAGACCTTCTATTCCCCTTGAAGAAGTAGAACCTGCAGAAAATATCTATCGCCGCTTTGCTACCGGCGCCATGAGCTTTGGCTCTATTTCTTATGAAGCCCATACCACGCTGGCTATAGCCATGAACCGACTGGGAGGAAAAAGCAATACTGGCGAAGGAGGTGAAGACGAATCGCGCTACGAGCCTCTGCCCAACGGCGATAGTGCCCGCTCAGCCATCAAACAGGTGGCCTCGGCAAGGTTTGGCGTAACGAGCTACTACCTTACTCATGCCGACGAATTACAAATTAAGATGGCTCAAGGCGCTAAACCCGGCGAAGGTGGTCAACTCCCTGGCCATAAGGTAGATGAATGGATTGCTCGCGTACGGCATTCCACACCAGGCGTAGGATTGATCTCTCCACCTCCGCATCACGATATTTATTCTATCGAAGATTTGGCTCAACTGATCTTCGACCTCAAAAATGCTAACCGCAACGCCCGCATTAGCGTGAAACTGGTGTCGAAAGCAGGAGTAGGTACTATTGCAGCCGGCGTGACCAAGGCTCATGCCGATGTGGTATTGATCTCGGGTCACGACGGAGGTACAGGTGCTTCGCCGATCAGCTCCATCCGCCATGCTGGACTACCCTGGGAACTGGGACTGGCAGAGACTCACCAGACTTTGGTGAAAAATAAATTACGAAACCGTGTAATTGTTCAAACCGACGGACAAATACGCACCGGACGCGACGTGGCTATTGCCGCCCTTCTAGGCGCCGAAGAATGGGGAATAGCTACAGCAGCTTTAGTAGTAGAAGGCTGCATCATGATGCGGAAATGCCATCTCAACACTTGCCCAGTTGGTGTAGCTACCCAAAACCCTGTGTTACGCGAACGCTTCACGGGAAAACCAGAATACGTGGTTAACCTGTTTAAATTTATCACCCAGGAGCTTCGAGAAATCATGGCCGAACTAGGTTTCCGTACCGTAGATGAAATGATCGGCCACACCGAATGCCTCACCGTTAGAGAAGATATTCGACATTGGAAATACAAAAAGCTTGATCTTTCACCCATATTATATAAACCTGAAACAAGTGAACATACACCACTCTACTGCTGTGAATCCCAAGACCATGGCCTAAGTGGTGTGCTCGACTGGAAGTTGATAGAAATGGCTAAACCAGCACTAGACCATCAACAACCCGTACGCGCTGAACTAACGATTCGCAATACCGACCGCACAACCGGTACCATGCTGTCTAACGAAATCACCAAGCGGTATAAACGTGAAGGATTGCCCGAAGACACGATCTGGCTGAAATTCACTGGCTCTGCAGGCCAAAGTTTTGGCGCTTTCGCCGCACCAGGCCTTACCATGGAATTAGAGGGAGAAGCCAACGATTACTTTGGAAAAGGACTCAGCGGGGCTAAGCTCATCTTGTACCCTGACCGCCGCAGCCGTTTTGTGCCCGAGGAAAACATCATCGTAGGCAATGTGGCTTTCTATGGAGCCACCTCCGGCGAAGCTTATATCCGCGGTAAAGCAGGCGAACGCTTCTGCGTGCGTAACTCCGGAGTTCTTGCCGTGGTGGAAGGCGTCGGTGACCACGGGTGTGAATATATGACCGGCGGTCGAGTAGTAATTCTGGGCAAAACTGGCCGCAACTTTGCTGCTGGCATGAGCGGAGGCATCGCCTATGTGTATGATGTGAACAATCAACTAACCCAACGCTATAACCCGGAAATGGTAGATCTCGATCCGCTCGATGAGGAAGATGAAGCTTTGCTCCACCGCCTCATCAGCCGCCACTATCAATATACCCAAAGTAAAGTGGCCGAATTTGTGCTCAACGACTGGGAAAATCAATTGAAAAGCTTCGTGAAAGTATTTCCTAAAGACTATAAAAAAGTTTTACTAGACCAAAAACAAAAAATGGCTCAACAACAAATTGCTGTTCACTCCAATAAAAATTGATCTGGCATTGGCCAGTCTTAAAACTTATGTGTGATGGGAAAGATTACCGGGTTTCTAGAATTTAAGCGGGAATTACCTCCCAAAGCCGATCCGAAAGAACGGATCATGCATTTTCGGGAGTTTGTTGCCCGTTTCACTGAAGAAAAATTGAATCAACAAGCAGCTCGTTGTATGAATTGTGGCACACCCTTTTGCCACAGTAGTTATGGCTGCCCCTTAGGCAATGTAATTCCCGAATTCAATGATGCCGTTTATCAGAAAAATTGGGCAGAAGCTTATGAAATCTTAAGTAGTACCAATAATTTTCCTGAGTTTACAGGTCGTATTTGCCCGGCTCCTTGTGAATCTGCCTGTGTGTTAGGCATTAATCAGCCACCTGTAACCATTGAAGAAATTGAAAAACATATCATCGAAATTGCCTACGAGAAAGGATTGGTAAAGCCTCGAATTCCTCGTGTGCGTACGGGTAAAAAAGTAGCAGTGGTTGGTTCTGGGCCTGCCGGACTCGCAGCTGCTGCTCAGCTCAACTATGCTGGTCATCTCGTTACGGTTTTTGAACGCGATGATGCACCAGGCGGACTCTTGCGCTATGGTATACCCGATTTTAAATTGGAAAAATGGGTGGTAGATCGCCGCATTCGCCTGATGCAACAAGAAGGCGTAATTTTTGTTTGCAATGCCCATGTAGGGGTAAATATCTCCGCCAAAGAATTGCTGGATGAATACGACGCTGTAGTACTTGCCGGAGGATCAACCGTGCCGCGTGATCTCCCTATTCCTGGTCGAGAACTGAAAGGCATTCACTTTGCCATGGAATTTTTGAAACAACAAAACAAGCGAGTGAGTCGTAAATCCATTGATGCTCCCGATATTCTGGCTACCGGCAAACAGGTAATCATCATTGGTGGGGGAGATACAGGGTCCGACTGCGTGGGCACCGCTCATCGCCAGAAAGCTGCTTCGGTAACGCAGTTTGAATTATTGCCCCAGCCGCCAGCAAGCCGTACTCCTTTTATGCCTTGGCCCACCTATCCCATGATTCTGAAAACTTCTACCTCCCACGAAGAGGGTGGTCAACGCCATTGGGCTATCGCTACCAAAGCCTTTCTGGACGATGGCCATGGCCATGTGTGTGCATTGAAAGTGGTAGACCTAAAATGGAACTTCAACGAAGAGCAACGCCCCACTCGGTTTGAAGAAATACCTGGCTCCGAACGGGAAATCCCAGCCGATCTGGTGTTACTCGCCATGGGCTTTGTACATCCAGAACATCGCTTGCTCGATCAACTGGGCGTGAACAAAGACGACCGAGGAAACGTAAAGGCATCTGAAAAAGATTACCAAACATCAATAGAAAAAGTTTTCGCAGCTGGAGATATGCGACGTGGACAGTCGCTCGTGGTCTGGGCGATTTCCGAAGGAAGAGAATGCGCCCGCAAAGTCGATGAATATTTAATGGGCTATTCCTTGTTGGAAAGAAAAGATCATTCGTTGCTGGAACTCTGCGAATAAGTTTTTTATTTCGATAAAAGAGGCTTTTTTCATAAGCAGGCTTAGATTTTGTAGTGACTATGAACCGGGTTAGGTGTTTACCTGACCCGC
>JAIMAQ010000001.1 GCA_023511875.1 Thermoflavifilum sp. | reverse complement strand
AGCCCATTTTAGCCATTTTTCTGGCAGTCTTGAATTTTCTTTGCTTCTTTCTTTGTTTCAAGACAAAGAAAGAAGGAACATCTCTCAACCATTTTTCTGACAGCCTTGAACTTTCTTTACTTCAAGACAAAGAAAGAAAACACTACGCGGCAAAATAAGCAGAACGGGAAAATGTATTTACCGGGTAGATACTTCTGATTGATAATTGATGAAAATAATCCATGCATTATTCCTGCATGATTGCTAGCACAGTTTCGATGATATCTTCAGCATTGGGCTTAGAGAAATAATCACCATCGGTTCCATAGGCAGGGCGATGTGCTTGAGCACTTAAGGTACGAGGCTGTGCATCCAACCAACGATAACCTCCTTGTTTTTCGATCACTTCCTGCAACATATAGGCACTCGCTCCTCCGGGCACATCTTCATCTAAAAACAGAATACGATTTGTTTTTTTCAATGATTCTACAATGCGATGATGAATGTCGAATGGCAACAAGGTTTGTACATCAATGAGCTCGCAAGAAATATTAAAATCTTCCTGTAGCCGTTCAATAGCTTCCATGGCAATACGCAGAATAGACCCGTATGAAACGATGGTGATATCGGTGCCTTCACGCATTACTTCGGGAACACCCATAGGTACGGTATATTCACGAATATTCGCCGGCATTTTTTCTTTTAAACGATAACCATTTAAGCATTCAATAACCAGAGCTGGCTCGGAAGCACGTAAAAGAGTATTATACATACCTGCGGCCTTAACCATGTTGCGTGGTACACAAATATACATACCTCGCAAAGACCCCAACAGCATTTGCATGGGTGAGCCCGAATGCCAAATACCTTCTAAACGATGCCCTCGCGTGCGCACAATAAGCGGACAAATTTGTTTACCATTCGTACGATAATGTAAAGTAGCCACATCATCGCTCAACGTTTGCAAGGCAAAAATGAGATAGTCGAGATATTGAATTTCTGCAATAGGCCGCAATCCGCGCATCGCCATACCAATACCCTGACCAATGATAGTGGCTTCTCGAATGCCGGTATCAAAAATTCGTTCCACACCGTATTTCTGTTGCAATCCAGCAAAAGCTTGATTCACATCACCAATCTTGCCCACATCTTCTCCAAAAGCAAATACAGTGGGATGATAAGAAAATAAATCATCGAAATACCGATTCAACACTTCATAGCCATTGATTTGCGGAGCATTTTCATCGAATATAGGTTTTACCTCTGGCACTTCTAAAGCAGATAGAGGTCCTTCGGCATATAAATGAGTATTGTAAGCATTTTTATAAAAAGCTCTTCGTTCTTCACAAAATCGATTGAGTGCTTCAACCTCTGGATAGTTTAAGTGGCGATGAATCTGTGCAATACGTGAAGCCGTTTTCAATACATCCTTATGAAAAGGGGCTTTTTCGGCTGCGAGTTCGCGCAACAATTGAGCTGTGACTTGTTTACGAGCTTGTGGATGACTCATTACCTTTTTACCCAATTCAATTACCAATTTCACTTGTTCACGAATGGGTTGCATATATTTTTCCCAAGCGGCTTGCCGAGCTTGATGCACAGCTTGCCGAGCCTCTTGCTCCAGTTGTTGCAGTTCTTCTTCTGTTGATAAATGATTATCTAAAATCCATTCTCGCATTTTTCGGTTACAATCCCATTCTTTTTCCCATGCTAATCTTTCCTGCGTTTTATATCGCTCATGCGATCCCGAAGTAGAATGCCCCAAGGGTTGAGTTAATTCTTCTACATGAAACAATGCAGGGATATGATGTTCACGCACACGTTGAATTCCAGCTTCAAATACTTCGCACATTTCTGCGTAATCCCAACCTTTCACACGATAAATATCCCATCCGTTCGACTTACCTGAACGTCGAAATCCTTCTAACACGGTCGATATAGAATTTTTCGTAGTCTGCAATTTGCGTGGCACCGATATGCCATAGCCATCGTCCCACACAAATACGGCCATAGGCACTTGCAATACACCAGCAGCATTAATGGTTTCCCAAAACAAACCTTCAGATGTACTGGCATCTCCAATAGTAACAAAACACACTTCATCGCCATGATGAGAAAGATGGGTGAACTCTTGCAAGGAAGGTAAGTGTCGAAATAGCTTGGAAGCAAATGCCAGCCCTAACGAACGCGGCATCTGAGCAGAGGTTGGTGCCAAATCGGCTGCAGAGTTGTATCGATTGGCTAAATCAAGCCAATGGCCATTTTCATCGATAAATGGAGTAGCAAAATGGCTATTCATCTGTCTACCAGAAGAAAATGGGTCGTGCT
Source organism: Thermoflavifilum sp. (assembly GCA_023511875.1). Taxonomy (GTDB): domain Bacteria; phylum Bacteroidota; class Bacteroidia; order Chitinophagales; family Chitinophagaceae; genus Thermoflavifilum. The sequence continues at coordinate 500,309 of JAIMAQ010000001.1, read as the reverse complement.
GCGGATCAATATCGGCATATAATTGCGCAAAAAATTGTTCTACAGTAGCCATACCTGTGGCAAAAGCCAATGTTTGATCTCGATAATATCCCGAACGGAAATCACCCGGCCGAAAGAAACGCGCCAAAGCTACCTGTGGCACTTCTTTACCATCGCCAAAAATGCCAAACTTGGCTCTTCCTGTGAGTACTTCTTTTCGCCCTAAAACACTGGCTTCTCGACTCTCACAAGCAATGCGATAATCACGCAATACCTGTTGGCGAAATTCTTCAAAAGAAAGCTGCTGCTGCGAACGGGTTTCTGGAGAAAGAATCATGGGCTTTTGGTTTTGCTTTACATTGCAGGTGCGATGTTAACAAATTTAACAGTTTTTCCTGAGCATGAATCTTTAAGCTGTTCAAGATTTTGGACGGAACAAGAAAATTTTTTATGAAAATTTAAATTGACATTGCGCTATTCTTAGATGATTTGGTCATAAATTTGATTAGCTTTGAACAGAAAAAATTTTTTAACCAAAACTTATTCCCATGAAGAAACTATTGCTGAGCTGTTCTTTGTTGCTGGCTGCTAGTATTTCAGCTTTCGCACAGTCGAGCGCCACGGCTCAAGCCAGCGATCCTTTTGCTGGAAAAGTAAAGTTTAATCAGGAAACCATTGATTTTGGCACCACCAAACTCAACCATCCCGTTTCTGTAACATTTGTGTTTAAGAATGTGGGTAACACGCCATTGCTCATTGAAAATGTGCGCCCATCTTGCGGTTGCACCACTCCTAGCTATACCCAAGAACCCGTTTTGCCTGGCAAAGAAGGAAAAATCGTAGCCACATATAATGCAGCCGTGCTTGGCGAAGCCAGCAAAACGGTATCGGTAAAATTTAAAGGCATCGACCAAGAACTCGACTTGCATTTCACAGGCAAGGTGGTTCAGTAAACGTTTCCTGTTATTTGCAATTTTGGGAAAGCCGCTGGTAAGCGGCTTTTTTATTAAGTTTGCCACATGTTATCCATTAGTCAGCGGTCACTACAAATGCCTGCATCTCCTATTCGCAAACTGGTACCGTTTGCCGAAAAAGCTGCTCAGAAAGGCATACATATCCATTATCTCAATATTGGTCAACCCGATATTCGCACACCAGCTCCCATTCTGGATGCTATTCGCCAAGCAAAAATCGATATTCTGGCTTACAGCCATAGTGCAGGTAATCTGGATTATCGGGAGAAACTTACAAAATATTATCACAAACTAGGCATCGAAGTAGAACCTCATGAAATCATTGTTACGACCGGTGGTTCTGAAGCGATTTGGTTTGCGCTGATGGCTTGTTTGGATCCAGGTGATGAAGTGTTGATTCCCGAACCTTTTTATGCAAATTATTTGGGCTTTAGCCAAATGGCAGGTGTACAAATAAAACCCGTTACCTCTGCTATCGAAAATGGATTTGCATTGCCCAACAAACAAGCTTTTGTACAAGCTATTGGGCCACGCACTAAAGCCGTTCTGATTTGCAATCCCAATAACCCTACGGGACATGTATATAGCCGAAAAGAGCTTCAGGTGTTAGAAGAAATTTGTTTGGAACATCAATTGTTTTTATTGTCAGACGAAGCATATCGAGAATTTTGCTACGAAGACACACATTATTCTGCACTGCAACTTGAATCGATTCGCGATCGAGTGGTTTTGCTCGATACGATTTCGAAGCGCTATAGTGCTTGCGGTGCCCGAATAGGCGCTTTGATTTCGCATCATCAACCACTGATTGCTGCTGCATTAAAATACGCTCAAGCACGTCTTTCCCCGCCTACACTCGAACAAATTGGCGCTGCAGCCGCACTCGATTTACCCGCTGAATATTTTGTAGCTACTCGGAAGGAATATGATCGTCGCCGTCAAACGCTTGTACGCCTGCTCAATGAAATCCCAGGCGTATTTTGCCCCATGCCAAAAGGCGCTTTTTATGCAATGGCCAAATTGCCCGTAAAAGACGCAGAAGATTTTTGCCAATGGCTGTTAGAATCATTTTCGTATAAAGGGCAAACCGTTATGCTGGCCCCAGGCGCTGGATTTTATGCCACCCCCGGCAAAGGAAAGCAAGAAGTACGCATCGCTTATGTACTGGAAGAAAAAGCCCTGATTAGCGCAATCACTTGCTTGAAAAAAGCACTCGAAGTATATCCAGATAAAGGGTAGTGTACTTGCATTTCCCGTGCTGACAAGATATTTTCGTATCTTAAAATATACACATATGCCTCGATTCTCGAACCTGTATGAGCTTTTGCTCACGTTCATATTCATCATGAACAACCCACTCAAGGGTATTGCTCAATCTTCCACACCAGACAAAATATATGGCTTTACCGAAGCTCATGCCGCTACCGAACTCCGGCTTGAGCATGAGTTTGACCAACAGCTCCAACCCAGTGATCTCGATAGCTGGATGAAACGCTTAGCTGCCCGCCCACATCATTTAGGCTCTGCTTACGATCACCAAAATGCCCTCTTTTTGGATTCTCTATTTCGTGCCTGGGGCTACCAAACCCGCATCGATACCTATTATGTACTTTTCCCAAAGCCAAAGAGTCGTATCCTGGAAATGACCGCACCTACTCATTTCAGGGCTACTCTCGAAGAAAAATCTTTGCCGCAAGACCCGTACACCCAACAAATCCAGGAAGCCCTCCCTCCTTACAACGCTTATTCTATCGATGGCGATGTAACCGGGCAACTCGTCTATGCCAATTACGGCTTACCCGATGACTATGAAATGCTGGCTCGATATGGAATTGATGTGAAAGGCAAAATCGTTATTGTTCGATATGGACATTCCTGGCGTGGCATCAAGCCTAAAGTGGCTGCCGAACACGGGGCTATTGGCTGTATCATTTATTCCGATCCTGCCGATGATGGATATTTTCAAGGCGACACATACCCCACTGGACCTTTCAAAAACCCTTGGGGCGTACAAAGAGGCTCTGTAATAGATATGCCTATTTACTCGGGTGATCCACTCACGCCCAATGTAGCAGCCACGAAAAATGCACCTCGTTTATCCCTAAATGAAGTAAAAATTTTCACCCAAATACCCGTTTTGCCGATTTCCTATCACGATGCTCAACCTTTACTAGAAGCCCTCAAAGGGCCTGTTGCTCCGCCGAGTTGGCGCGGAGCACTGCCCATTACCTATCATCTTGGCGCAGGCCCCGCCACAATTCATCTGCAATTAAGTTTTTCCTGGGATATCGTTCCCTGTTACGATGTTGTAGCTATGCTACCAGGAAAAGCTTACCCCGATCAATGGATTATTCGAGGTAATCATTATGATGCCTGGGTACATGGAGCCGCCGATCCGATAAGCGGACAAGTAGCTTTGTTAGCCGAAGCAAAAGCCCTTGCAGCCCTTCACCAACAAGGCTGGCAACCTCAACGCACCATTGTATTCTGCGCTTGGGACGGAGAAGAGCAAGGCCTTTTAGGCTCTACTGAATGGGTGGAAGACCACCTGAAAGAACTCCAGCAAAAAGCCATTGTGTACTTAAATAGCGATGGTAATGGTAGAGGTTACCTGGGCGTGGGCGGATCACATACCCTAGAAAAGTTTTTCAACCAGGTAGCACTGAGCGTAATCGATCCAGAAACCGATACCAATGTGGTGGCAAGGCTTCGAGCTCGCATCATTAGCCAAGAAGGCACTCAAGCATCATCGCTCGATGGAGATCAATATATCCATATCAGCGCACTGGGATCGGGATCCGATTACTCTCCGTTCCTGCAACATGCGGGCATCGCTTCACTGAATGTGGGCTATGGTGGCGAAAATGAAGGAGGCGAATATCACACACTTTACGATACCTACCTCGATTATATCCAATTTAAAGACTCCTCCTTTAGCTATGGCATCACCCTGAGCAAAACTATGGGCAGATGCATACTCCGACTGGCTAACTGTGATCTTCTCCCATTCGACTTCACCCATTTCACCCAAACCGTAAAACATTATGTTACCCAACTCCAGCAGCTCGAAAAGCACGAACGAGATACTGCCACAACAGTCAACAAATGGCTCGAACAAAAAATCTATGCCCTTGCTACCGACCCACAACTCCGAATGGCGCTACCCAGCCCGAAAAAAGCTGTTCCTTATCTCAACTTCGCCCCATTGCTGAATGCCCTCAGCGAATTAGATACCTTGGCAAATCTCTACGCTTCTCGCACAAACGACATCTCGCATCTAAGCCCCGAACAGCTCCGCAAACTCAATCAATTATTGCCCCAAAGTGAACAACAACTCCTCGACCCAGCAGGATTACCCCATAGGCCATGGTATAAACATACGATCTACGCACCAGGCTTATATACCGGATACGGCGTAAAAACCTTACCGGGTGCCCGAGAAGCCATCGAACAGGGCAATTGGCCAGAAGCCCAACAACAAATCATACAAGAATCGGATGCAATTAAAAGACTGGTAAAATTATTAAATACATTAAATAAAATTTAATGTAATATTCTTCGAACAATTAATATACTAATTATGCTAATTTTTGTAAAAAATCAAGAAAAAATTTTTTATCTTCATTTAATAATCGTATATTTGCTTATGAAGATAATAAATATAGTTTTATTTAATATAATTACTTCGTGAACACTGATTTTTTGGTTTTATTAATTGTATGTAAAACTTTCAATAAACAGACTAAAAGAATGAATAGAATGAAGTAACTTTGCGAAGGATTTGAACAGAATGAATCTGAGCTCTTTATAAAGAAAACGAGTCAGCTTATAAAAAATTGGCACCATACTTGCAAATATGGTGCTTGAAAATGGTAGTGGGTAATAAGGAGTTACCTAACTGTGCATCAGATGCCCCCTGTCTAGGGGGCATTGTTTTTTTTAATGAGCAAGTATACACATTTCTTTGAATTTAACAAAGTCTTAATCCAAAAAAAACAAAATTTTTATTCCACAGGCTGATCTTGATGCATCTTAATCAGCCGAATAAAATCGTCAAATAAGTACCGGGAATCATGCGGGCCAGGAGTGGATTCGGGGTGATATTGAACCGAAAAAGCAGGTTGGTGCTTCATCCGAATGCCTTCTATTGATCCATCGTTAAGGTTGATATGCGTGACTTCCAGGTGCTTAGATTGTTTTAATGCCTCTGAATCTACAGCAAATCCATGGTTTTGGGTGGTCATTTCACTTCTATTGGTCAGTAAATTCTTGACAGGATGATTCAGCCCTCGATGGCCATGATGCATTTTATAAGTAGGGATACCATTGGCCAGCGCCAACAATTGATGCCCCAGGCAAATACCAAAAAAGGGCTTACGGGTTTGCAGAATCGCCTTCACCAATTGAATCGCATGCGGCATAGCAGCAGGATCACCGGGTCCATTGGAAACGAAATACCCATCAGGTTCAAAAGCTTCGCATGTTTCAATGGAAGTTCGTGCAGGAAACACCCGCAAGTAGGCTCCTCTTTCCACCAAACATTGCAAAATATGTTGTTTTACCCCGTAATCAATTACCGCAATTCGAACTCCCGCCGCCGGATTACCCAAGTCATATACATGAGTTGTAGACGCCACTTCCGATAAATCAAGTCCCTCCATGCGTGGTGTTTGGGTGAGTTGTTGTTTGAGATAGTTTAGATCATCAGTTTCCGATGAAATAATAGCATTCATTGCTCCTTGATGACGGATGTGGGTAACCAACGCACGTGTATCGACCTGATGAATGGCCACCAGATTATTCTCGAGCAAGTATTGCTCGAGTGAAGAACTGGCTTGTGCTCGAGAGTAAAACGAGGAAATGTTTTTAGCTATCAATCCTTTGATTTGAATAGAAGAAGATTCTACTTCATCTCGCTTTACGCCATAATTTCCGATATAACAATTGTTCATGATAAGCAGCTGGCCTGCATAAGAGGGATCTGTAAATACTTCTTGATAACCTGTCATGCCTGTATTAAAACAAATCTCGCCTGAGGTGGTACCTATTTTACCAAAAGCTTTTCCATAAAAACAGGTTCCATCTTCTAGCATCAATACGGCTCGAGGAGATATAGAAGGATGCATGAAATTAAATTGTTTAATGATGATAAAAATAAAAAAGACAAAGCGTTTTGCTTTGTCTTTTTGCCAATTATATAGGTATGCTGTTAAAGCTGGTCATGCTTGAGCAGTAGCTTGTTGTTTTGTATTTTCATTTCCCTCTCCTGCAGGAGATGCGGCGGGTTCAGCCGATTGGGCAGCAGATGATTTTTTCCGCCCACCTCTTCTTGTTCGCTTGGTAGTGGTGGTTTTTTGTGAAGCCTGAGGTTTGTTGTACCATTCGTTGAAATCAACGAGTTCAATCAAGGCTTGTTCGGCAGCATCACCAGGGCGTGTACCCAATTTGATGATACGGGTATACCCTCCTGGTCTATGGGCAATCTTTTCGGCTACGACATCAAATAATTCTTTGGTGGCTTCTTTATGATGAAGATAGCTGAATACCAATCTACGGTTATGCATGGTATCCGACTTAGCCTTAGTAAGCAGGGGCTCTACAAATTGCCGAAGAGCACGAGCTTTTGCTAGTGTAGTGATGATTCGCTTGTGTTGAATAAGCTGGCAAGCTAAATTGCTGAGCAATGCTTGACGATGCTCTTTGGTTCTGCCCAGGTGGTTGATTTTCACTCCGTGTCTCATACAAGTTACTGTTTACACTCACCGCGCTATTCAAACGGGGAGGGGTGGAAAATATAATGCCTTAATCGTCGTCTAAATTTAATTTTGAAAGATCCATTCCAAAATGCAGCCCTCTTTCTGCCAATACTTGCTCAATTTCGCTCAGCGATTTCTGTCCAAAATTCCGAAATTTCATCAACTCTTCTTGCTCATACTGCACGAGTTCGCTGAGTGAGTTAATCTTAGCCGCCTTCAAGCAATTGAAGGCCCGCACAGAAAGATCCAGGTCTTCCAAGGGCGTTTTCAAAATTTTCTTGAGCTGTAGGGTTTTTTCATCAACCGTTTGCTCTTTTTCTGTATCTTTCACATCAAAGCTAATGTTTTCATCGGTGATGATCATCAGATGCTGGATCAAGATGCGTGAAGCCTCTTTGACGGCTTCTTCTGGATGAATCGTCCCATCGGTAACGACTTCCATGATGAGTTTTTCATAGTCTGTTTTCTGTTCGACACGTGTGTTTTCCACGGTATATCGAACATTTTTGATGGGAGTAAAAATAGCATCCATGGGGATATAGCCAAATGGCGCATCTTTAGGTTTATTTTCTTCTGCTGGCACATAACCTCTACCCTTCACAATGGTTAATTCCATTTCCAGTTTAGCAGTAGGGTCCATGGTGCAAATCAGTAAATCCGGATTCATGATCTGAAAGGTATTCGTAGCCTTTCCAATAATGCCGGCTTTAAATTCTGTTTGATTTTTTAGGGAAATATGTACTTTTTCGGAGCTAATATCGCCCTCCGCAATCTTTTTAAACCTCACTTGTTTGAGGTTTAAGATAATTTCTGTGATGTCTTCGGTAACGCCTTTAATGGTGGTAAACTCATGATCTACCCCTTCTATTTTTACACCCGCAATAGCATAACCTTCTAACGATGACAGCAATACGCGGCGCAGGGCATTACCAATGGTTACGCCATAGCCAGGTTCAAGTGGCCGAAATTCAAATTGTGCTTCAAAATCACTCGACTTCTGAAGCACGATTTTATCTGGTTTTTGAAAATTAAGGATTGCCATAACCCAAATGGATTTTTTATTTGGAATATAATTCTACGATCAATTGTTCTTTGATGTTTTCTGGAATCATGTCCCTTTCCGGATAGGCCAGAAATGTGCCTTTCATTTCTTTCTCGTTCCAGTCGAGCCAAGTAAACTTGGGATTTTTACCTCTGAAATTGCTGGTGATAGAAGAATTGGATGCCGACTTAGGTTTTAGGCCAATGATATCGCCAGGCTTAAGTTGGTATGAAGGAATATTTACTACTTCACCATTTACAGTGATATGCTTGTGCGAAACAAGTTGGCGGGCTGCTGGCCGAGATGGCGCTAAGCCCAGTCGATATACGGTATTGTCTAGCCGAGCCTCTAAAAGCCTCATTAAGTTTTCACCAGTAACCCCTTTCTGGCGACTAGCTTCGACGAAGAGTTTTTTAAATTGTCTTTCCAGTATGCCATAAGTATATTTAGCTTTTTGTTTTTCTCGCAATTGTAAAGCATATTCACCTAGCTGCTTACGTTTACGAGTAGCTCCATGCTGGCCTGGAGGAAGACTATTTTTGGTTAAATATTTTCCATTCCCCAAGATGGGCTCGCCAAATATTCTACAAATTCTGGTTTTTGGACCGGTATATCTTGCCATAAAGTATATCGTGATTTTATAAATAAAAAAGGAGTAATCGTTATACCCTTCTTTTCTTAGGAGGCCGGCATCCGTTATGTGGTAAAGGCGTTACGTCTTTAATGGTACTGATTTCGATGCCGGCACTAGCAATCGAACGGATAGCACTTTCTCTCCCTGCACCTGGACCTTTGACATATACATCTGCTTTTTTCAAACCAGCTTCAACAGCTACTTTAGCGGCATCGAGTGCTGCTTGTTGGGCCGCATAAGGGGTGTTTTTCTTTGAACCCCTAAAACCCATTTTCCCTGCAGACGACCAAGAGATTACCTGACCTTGCTTATTGGTAATACTGATAATGATGTTGTTGAAACTGGCTAAAATGTGTACATCCCCGTAGGGATCTACCTTCACCACTCGTTTGCGAGCTGCTGCTTTTGCACTGCTTGTTGTTGACTTCGCCATATACGAATATTCCAGATTTCGATGGGATAATGGATATTAAAAAAGAGTATTTCTATCTGATCAAATATCACTTCTTAGGTGCTTTCTTCTTACCTGCCACTGTTTTCCTCCGGCCTTTACGCGTTCTGGCATTGGTACGAGTACGTTGCCCCCTTACTGGCAATCCTTTTCGATGGCGCAACCCCCGATAGCAGCCTATATCTAACAACCGCTTTATATTAAGCTGCACTTCCGAACGAAGAGCACCTTCTACTTTAATCTCGTTGTTGATGATGCTACGAATTTGGGTAAGCTCTTCATCGTTCCAGTCTTTTACCTTTTTGCTAGGATCAATACCTGCTTTATCCAAGATATAACGAGCGGTGGAACGACCTATGCCATAAATATAGGTAAGGCCTATCTCTCCAGCTTTAGTTTTAGGTAAATCAACACCTGCTATACGTGCCATATCTTCAAATAATATTAAATATGAATTTCAATTAGCCTTGTCTTTGTTTGAAACGGGGGTTCTTCTTGTTGATCACATATAGTCTCCCTTTCCGACGCACGATTTTGCAATCGGCACTTCTTTTTTTTACTGAAGCTTTTACTTTCATAACAATTGGCTATTTGATTATTTATACCTGAATATGATTCTTCCCCTCGATAAATCGTATGGACTCATTTCCACTCCCACTTTATCACCCGGCAAGATCTTAATGTAATGCATGCGCATTTTGCCTGAGATCGTGGCAATGATTTCATGCCCATTTTCCAGCCTCACCCTAAACATAGCATTGGATAAAGCTTCCACAATAACGCCGTCTTGCTTGATGAGTGCCTGTTTAGCCATAAATTTTAAGGACTGCAAAGATAGTACAAATATTTGAAAACGGGCAAAATCAATGTTCTATGAGTTCGGGAATTTCTACCCAGCGATAGTAAGCAGTGTTTAATGCTGGATTACTTTGCTCAGCTTGTTCAACAACAGCAAAATCCGACAAGATTTCAGGCCTCTTTTTTCGTATCACCAGGGTATGCTCGTAATGAGCCGAAGGTTTATGGTCTTGGGTAACCACCGTCCAGCCATCATCGAGATACCTGATCTTTCGGCTTCCCAAATTAATCATGGGCTCAATAGCAATTACGAGCCCTTCACGCAACACCATGCCCGTTCCTCGGTTCCCATAGTTAGGCACCTGTGGCTCCTCGTGTAAGTCACGCCCCAATCCATGGCCAACCAGCTCACGCACCACACCATAACCCCTTTCTTTTTCGGTATAATGCTGTATAGCATACGAAATATCGCCAATACGATTTCCAGCAACGGCTTTAGCCACTCCGAGATACAAAGCCGTTTTAGTGGCAGCCATCAATGCCAGCACTTCATCGCTTACCTTCCCCAATGCAAAGGTATATGCACTATCTCCATGGAAGCCATTTAAGAGCACCCCACAATCTACCGAAACAATATCGCCTTCTTGCAACACATAATCGTTGGGAATACCATGCACAACCCGATCGTTGACCGATATACAAGTACTGGCTGGATATCCTTGATAATGCTTAAACGAAGGAATAGCTTTATGTTTTAGGATGAAATCTTCTGCGATGGCATCGATTTCTAAGGTAGTTATTCCCGGTCGGAGATGATAGGCTATTTCTGCAAGCGTTAGAGATACCAACCTGGCACTTTCTCTAATTGCATCAATTTCATTTTCTGATTTATAAATAATCATAACAGGGATGATCTGTGTACGCTCAAGTAGTAGTCACATTAGCTGTACGTCCTGCAATTCTGCCCGATTTCATTAACCCATCGTAATGGCGCATCAAGAGCTGGCTTTCGATTTGCTGTAGGGTATCTAAGATAACGCCTACGATGATGAGCAAGGATGTACCTCCAAAAAAGCTAGCAAATACTGTATTGACACCCAGTGCATAAGCAAAGCCTGGAAGAATACCCACAATAGCTAAGAAGAAGGCACCAGGCAAAGTAATTCGATCCATAATACTACCAATAAATTCAGCTGTGGGCTTGCCAGGCTTTACCCCTGGAATAAACCCATTGTTTCGCTTCATTTCGTCGGCGATCTGGGTGGGATTAAAAATCAGTGCAGTATAAAAATAGGTGAAGACAATCACCATAATGCCATATATCAAGTTGTACCAGCCAGAGGTATAATCGCTCAATGCGCGCATAAAGCCACTCGTAGAGGATTCGGGATTGGTAAAGCCCACCACCGTCATAGGAATAAACATGATCGCCTGGGCAAAAATGATTGGCATCACGCCAGCTGCATTTACTTTCAGAGGTAAAAACTGGCGCACACCTCCTACCTGGCGTGTACCCACAATGCGCTTGGCATAATTGACTGGCACCTTACGAGTACCTTGTACCAACACCACCAAGCCCATGACTACCAGTACCAGAAAAGCTATTTCAATTAAAAAGATCAGTAACCCACCTCCACCAGAAGTATTTTTGGCATTGAATTCGCCCACGAGAGCTTGTGGCAAACGAGCCAAAATTCCTATTTCAATGATGATGGAAGCGCCATTACCAATTCCTTTGTCGGTAATTTTTTCTCCTAGCCACATGACAAACAAGGTACCAGCGGTGAGCACGACTATGGTAGAGAGGGCGAAGAAAAAAGGACTGAACTGGGGCAAAATGGCTGGGCCCGATTGCTGGCGTAAGTACGTCACGTAAGCTAATGCCTGAAAAGCCGTTACTACCACCGTAAGCCAGCGGGTATATTGATTGATACGTTTTTGACCGCTCTCCCCTTCCTTTTGAAGCTTTGCAAAAGATGGCACAGCAATCGTCAGCAGCTGCATCGCAATAGATGCAGAAATATAGGGCATGATCCCCAAAGCAAATATGGATGCCCGGCTAAATGAGCCCCCGGCAAACATGTCGAACAAACCCAATAAGCCTTTCTGGGCGTTTTGCAAAGTGAGTAAAGCGGGATTGATACCCGGTAGTATGATGAAAGAACCGATCCGATACACGAAAATGAGTCCAAACGTATATAGGATGCGCTTACGCAAATCCTCAATACTCCAAATATTCCGTATCGTTTCGATCATCCTTTTCACGTCTGACATCAGATTTTATCACGAAATCAACTGAAACGCACAACCAGCTGCTTGAATAGCTTCTCTGGCATGTGCACTCGCAGCATGAGCAGCGAAGCGCAACCCTGGAGTAGAAAATTGACCTTTAGCTAAGATCTTCAACTTCTCCGTAGGTTTCATCAATCCTACTTGTTGCAATGTCTCAGGAGTAATTTCCTTCAGGTCATATTTTTTCACCCAGGAATCGATTTGGCCAAAATTGACTATCCGAAACTCCTGCTTCTCCGGACGATTAAAGCCTCTTTTAGGCACTCGACGATGTAGAGGCATTTGCCCACCTTCATGACCTTTTTTGATCTTGTAACCAGATCGCGACTGATGGCCTTTTGTACCCCTAGTAGACGTGCCTCCTTTACCAGAAGCTTCACCTCGACCTAGTCGTTTAGCTTTTTTTACCGATCCTCTGGCAGGCTTTAAAACGTGTAATTGCATACGAAAAGCAGTTTAACAAAGTTAATATTTATTTCGCTTCCTGTATGGGTTGTATGCTCACCAGGTGTTGTACTTTACGCACCATACCTAAAATTTGCGGAGTAGCTTCCAGTTCAACAGTAGCATGTAGCTTTTTTAACCCAAGTGCCTGAAGCGTTTTTTTCTGCCGCTCTGGTCGATCGATGGCGCTTCGTATTTGTGTAATTCTAATTTTTCCCATACTGCAATAAATTATGCTAGTGACAAACGAACGATGTGCTCGAGCCCATGATCTTTATCCGTTGAACACTTTTTTGAGTGAAACATTTCTGTCGCGAGCTACCTGAATCGGTTCTCTAAGCATGGTCAATGCCTTGAAGGTAGCCTTTACAACATTGTGTGGGTTAGTGGAACCAAGCGACTTGGTGAGCACATCGGTGATACCTGCACTTTCTAAAACGGCTCGCATGGTTCCTCCGGCAATCACACCCGTACCATGTGCAGCGGGCTTAATCAATACCTTGGCCGCACCTTCTTTAGCAAATTGCTCGTGTGGCACAGTTCCATGAATGATGGGCACTCGAATAAGGTTTTTCTTGGCATCATCAATGCCTTTATTGATGGCTTCCTGCACTTCTTTTGCTTTGCCCAGCCCATGCCCAACTACTCCTTTGCCATTGCCTACTACTACCAATGCAGAAAAGCTAAAATTTCTTCCCCCCTTGGTTGTTTTGGTAACCCGATTAATGGCAACCACTTTTTCTTTAAGTTCTAGGTCGCCTGCTTTCACTCGTTGTACATGATGTTTAGTCATATAATATTGCTATAAAACTCCATTTAAAATTGCAAACCTGCAGCTCGAGCTCCTTCTGCCAGCGCTTTTACTCGACCGTGATACAAATAGCCACCTCTATCAAACACACAGCTAGTAATACCTAATGCTAGGGCTTTTTTTGCTAAGGCTTCACCTACCAAATACGATTTTTCTGTCTTGGTACCTTTCTGAGCAGCAATATCTTTATCTCGGGAACAAGCTGCTGCTAGGGTGTGTCCAGTAGTATCGTCAATGAGCTGTGCATAAATCGAAGTATTGCTTCGAAATACCGATAGGCGTGGCCTCGTTGCGGTTCCCATGATCCGTTTGCGAATACGCAAATGAATCTTCTCTCTTCTAGATAATTTTTGTTTCATAATCCACCTTAATTTATCTTCCCGATACTGCCGGGAAACACTAGCCTGGATTTAGCCAGGCAATATATTTTACTTATTTACCTGCACTCTTGCCTGCTTTTCGCCGAACCACTTCATCTGCATAACGAATACCTTTACCCTTATATGGTTCGGGCTTGCGCAGGCTACGAATCTTGGCCGCTACTTGACCAATGAGTTGCTTATCGATGCTTTCCAACACAATCTTAGGGTTTTGCCCTTTTTCAGTCTCGGTTTTGACTTTTACCTCCTTAGGCAACTCAACCAAGATATTGTGTGAATATCCTACCGAAATATCCAATAATTGCCCTTGTGCAGTAGCACGATAGCCTACACCAACAAGCTCAAGTTCTTTACGAAATCCTTCGGTAACTCCTTTTACCATATTAGCAATCAATGCCCGATATGTACCATGGAGTTCCCGATGGCGAATCTGATCGGTAGGCCTTTTCACCACCACTTCACCCGATTGCACCAGTACTTGAATATCCCGATCTACCTTCAGCGAAAGCTCACCCTTGGGTCCTTTCACCACGACTTCATTAGCCGGAGATACCTGAACAGTTACTCCAGCTGGGATTTTTACCGGTATGTTAGCTAAACGAGACATAGGTCATCTGCTTCAAATGATCAAAACCATAAATCAATATACCACGCACAACACTTCTCCTCCAATATGTTGTGCCCTAGCTTCTTTATCGGTCATCACTCCTCGTGAAGTAGAAACAATAGCTATGCCCAATCCATTTTTCACACGGGGTAAATCTTGAGGCTTAGCATAGCGCCTAAGGCCAGGGCGACTCACTCTTTCCAACATGCGAATTGCAGGTTGGCGTGTTTGGGGATCGTATTTCAACGCAATTTTAATGATCCCCTGTTTGTTGTCGTCTTCAAATTTATATTTCAGGATATATCCTTTTTCATAAAGAATTTCCGTCATTCGTTTTTTTAGGTTTGAAGCCGGGATTTCCACGATACGGTGGCCTGCCAGCTGAGCATTCCGAATACGGGTTAAATAATCTGCTATGGGATCGGTAACCATGCGAATCAAAGATTTTTATATTTTACCATGAAGCTTTTCTTACACCAGGAATTTTCCCTTCTAGAGCCATTTCACGAAACTTGATACGAGATATGCCAAAATAGCGAATATACCCGCGTGGCCTTCCGGTGAGCTGGCAACGGTTGCGCAGGCGCACTGGTGAAGCATTTTTTGGAAGAGCATCGAGTGCTTTATAATCGCCTGCGGCTTTTAGCGCTGCGCGCTTTTCGGCATATTTAGCTACCAGTCTCTCCCGTTTTTTCTCCCTGGCTATGATAGATTGTTTAGACATAAAACATCAAGCTTTTGGATTAATATTTTTGAAAGGCATTCCGAGTAATTTCAAGAGTTCATAGGCTTCCTCATCGGTCTTTGCTGATGTCACAAAAGTGATATCCATTCCATTGATCTTGCTCACTTTATCGATATCGATTTCTGGAAAAATGATTTGCTCGGTAATGCCAAGTGTATAATTTCCTCGGCCGTCGAATGATTTTTCGTTTACTCCTCTAAAATCACGCACCCTAGGCAATGCAATGGAAATAAGGCGGTCTAAAAATTCATACATTCTCACGCCGCGTAGAGTGACGCGTACGCCAATGGGCATGTTGCGACGGAGTTTGAAATTGGAAATATCTTTTTTCGCAAGCGTAGGCACGGCTCGCTGTCCAGCAATGCGGGTCATTTCTTCCACGGCTACATCAACCAACTTTTTATCGTTTACCGCACCGTTCACTCCCTGATTCAAGCAAATCTTCAGTAATCGCGGCACCTGCATCACACTCTTATACTGAAATTTTTCCATCAGAGCAGGTACCGCCTCTTCGCGGTAGACTTTTTGCAGACGAGGTATGTAATTTGTTGTACTCATGTGCTTTATTTGATAATTTCACCAGACTTTTTCGATATCCTCACGAGTTTACCATTTTCTCTGGAGCGATTGATACGAGTAGGAGCCCCTGCTTTGCTGTCCCACAGCATTACATTCGAAATATGGATAGGGGCTTCCATTTTTACGATTCCCCCTTTAGGATTTTTAGCACTGGGCTTAGTATGTTTGGTCACGATGTTCACGCCTTCCACCAGTACTCTTTCTTGATCGGGATAGACGGCAAGCACCCGGCGGGGACGTGTGCGATCTTTATCTTCGCCGGTGATGACCACTACTTGATCGCCCTTTTTAATATTAAATTTAGGCTTGAAACGCTTTTTCATGAATTTGCATTTGCTGGTCAACAAAATTCTTTTCTCTGCTCATGGGGGCGCAAAGATACGATTTTATAGGACTTCTGGAGCCAATGAAATGATTTTCATGTATCCTTTATCGCGCAATTCGCGGGCTACGGGGCCAAAAATACGGGTACCTCTGGGCTCGTCCATATTGTTGAGCAACACAACAGCATTATCATCGAAACGAATATAAGAGCCGTCTTTACGACGAAGTTTGCTCTTGGTGCGCACGATGACGGCTTTAGATACCGTACCTTTCTTGATACCTCCCGAAGGAATTGCATCTTTAACAGTGACAACTATTTTATCGCCAATACCGGCATAAGTTTGGCCAGAATTGCCAAGCACCCGAATGCAGAGCACCTCTTTTGCCCCACTGTTGTCTGCCACTTTCAGTCTAGATTCCTGTTGTATCATGTGAAAAGATTTTAATGCGTAACATGAATCATGATCTACACAATAGTCCTACTGCATTCGTTGTGGAACTATTGAGCCCGTTGAATGATTTCTACAAGCCTCCAGCATTTTCTTTTGCTGAGTGGTCGTGTTTCCATGATGCGTACCAGATCGCCAATCTGGCAGCTGTTTTGCTCATCGTGTGCCAGAAATTTGGTGGTTTTCTTAATAAATTTTCCATAGATAGGATGCTTAACGCGCCGTTCCACACTCACGGTAATCGTTTTTTGCATCTTATTGCTGGTTACCACGCCCACTCTGGTTTTTCTTAAACGTCGTTCTGCCATGATTTTTTTATTTATGTTCAGGCTTTACAGATGATGTTTTCAAGGCCTCGAGTTCGCGACGCCTGAGTTCTGTTTTCAGCCGTGCTATTTCCCGGCGGGTTTGTCGGATAAGCATGGGATTTTCAAGCGGAGAAATAGCATGGCCGAATTTCAATCGTTTCAAATGCAATTCCTCTTCTGCGATTTTCTGCACCAGATCCTGATCGCTCAAAGCTTTCAAGTCTGTTTTCGGTTTAGCCATATATTAAAAAATTTTATTGAGCTTCAATATCGGGTCTCACCACAAATTTGGTTTTGATGGGCAGCTTTTGGGCGGCCAGTCGGAGGGCTTCTTTAGCCACTGGCAAGGGCACGCCATCTGCTTCAAATAAGATACGACCCGGTTGCACTACGGCAGCCCAATGATCGGGCGACCCCTTCCCTTTACCCATTCTCACCTCGAGAGGTTTCTTGGTGATGGGTTTATCCGGGAAAATACGGATCCAGATATTTCCTTCTCTTTTCATATGTCGGGTGAGGGCCACGCGGGCAGCCTCGATTTGTCGGTCGGTAATCCAATGTGGCTCTAATGCTTTCAGTCCGTATGAACCAAAGGCCAGCGTAGTGCCTCGCTGGGCGACGCCTTTGATTCGGCCTTTCTGCATTTTTCTGTGCTTCGTACGTTTTGGCTGTAACATGATAGCTATCGGTTTCTGATGGCAAACAATATGATTTATCTTCGGCGATCGCGATCTCTTCCACCTCTGCCACGTTCACGGCCATGATCGCGCATTCCCGTGAAGTTGGGGTCTAGGTCACGCTTACCCAATACTTCTCCCTTACAGATCCACACTTTTACCCCAATTTTTCCATAAACTGTTTGGGCATACAAGCAAGCATAATCGATATCCATTCGAAAAGTATGTAAGGGTACGCGGCCTTGCTTGATTTCTTCAGATCGAGCGATTTCAGCTCCGCCGAGTCTACCGCTTACCTTTACCTTAATCCCTTCTGCACCCATTCGCATGGTGGTGGCTATTGCCATTTTCACGGCTCGTTTATAATTGACCCGGCTTTCGATTTGGCGAGCAATGGTTTCGGCCACGATATGGGCATCGGTTTCTGGACGGCGAATCTCTAATATGTTGATCTGCACATCTTCTTTTCCCGTCAATTTTTTCAGTTCTTCCTTGATACGATCTACTTCGCCACCTCCTTTACCGATGATGATGCCGGGTTTAGAAGTGTGTATGGTAATGATGAGCTTATTAAGGGTACGCTCAATGACCACTCGGGAAATGCCACCCCGGCTGATACGGGCGTCTAGGTAGGTACGAATTTGATGATCCTCCACGAGCTTGGAGGCAAAATCGTGTTTGTTTCCATACCAGTTGGAGTCCCATCCCCTGATGATACCTAAGCGGTTACCTATTGGATTTGTTTTTTGACCCACGTGTTACTCAGTTTTATGTTTAGTTTCAGGATGCTGATGCTTCGTTAGTATTGGTTTCTTGTTCGGTTGAAGATGTTGCCGTTTCAGTTGGCTGTGCTACTGCCGAATCCACGACGATGGTCACGTGATTGCTCCGTTTGCGGATGCGGTAGGCACGTCCTTGAGGTGCTGGCCTGAGCCGTTTTAAAGTGCGGCCCCCATCCACAAATATGGTTTTCACGTATAGCTTGGCGTCTTCCACGCGTTGACCTTGATTCTTTTCTCGCCAGTTGGCAATGGCCGACAGCAACAATTTTTCCAGTGGTTTGCTGGGATGCTTCGGATGAAACTTCAAAATATTTAAAGCTAGCTCCACGTCTTTACCCCGAATTAAATCGGCCAGCAAACGCATTTTACGTGGAGAACTAGGATAATTTCGCAAACGGGCTACAGCTTCCATGGTTAAAATTCTTTTTTATTTCTTATTGGCATGGCCCTTAAAATTGCGCGTAGGAGCAAATTCTCCCAGCTTATGACCTACCATAAACTCGGTGACGTATACGGGAATAAACTTATTGCCATTGTGTACGGCAAAGGTGTGCCCTACAAAATCGGGGGTAATGGTAGAGCGTCTGCTCCAGGTTTTGATGACCGATTTTTTAAGCACCCCTTCGTTCATCAGTTGCACCTTTTTTTCCAGTTTATGGTCTACGTAAGGTCCTTTTTTAATTGAACGAGCCATAGCGTATAATCAATTTGATTGTATTTGATTGGAATCGATAGTTTTAACTGCTCAGCTTTTGGCCATTTCTGCGCTGCAAGATCAGTTTATTGGATGATTTCTTGCGCGAACGGGTTTTTAAACCTTTGGCATACAAGCCCTTACGGGAACGTGGATGTCCGCCGGAGGCTTTCCCTTCGCCACCACCCATAGGATGATCTACGGGATTCATAGCCACGCCACGCGTGCGGGGGCGTATGCCGCGCCAGCGATTTCTACCAGCCTTACCCATTTGCTCGAGTGCGTGGTCGGAATTAGAAACGCTGCCTATTGTGGCATAGCATTGTCCTAATACCCGACGAATTTCACCCGAGGGCATTTTGAGCACTACATATTTTTCCTCTTTAGCCGTTAGCTGTGCATAAGTACCTGCACTACGCGCAATTGCCCCTCCTTTGCCGGGATGCAATTCAATATTGTGTACAATAGTACCCAAAGGCATATTTTTCAACGGCATTGCATTGCCCAGGTCGGGGCTCACATCTTCACCACTCATCACCGTCATCCCTACTTCAAGGCCTTGTGGTGCCAGGATATAGCGTTTTTCGCCATCTGCATATACCAGCAAGGCGATAAAAGCACTGCGATTGGGATCGTATTCAATGCTTTTTACTCGAGCTGGAATATTTCTTTTATCGCGCTTAAAGTCGATGATTCGATATAATTTTTTATGTCCGCCGCCTATGTAGCGCATGGTTCTATGCCCTTGCACATTGCGGCCTCCCGTCTTGGTTATAGGCTCGAGCAAACTCTTTTCTGGCTCATCGCTGGTAATTTCGGCAAATGCATTGCCAATTCTCCATCGGGTACCTGGCGTAACTGGTTTGTATTTTTTGAGTGCCATGGAATAAAATCCGTTTTAAAATGCTACACGTTTGCATATAGGTCAATCGATTCCCCTTCTGCAAGGGTAACGATAGCTTTTTTATAGGCCGGCTTTTTACCGTTAATGACTCCTGAAATGGTATATCGATTGCGGCGCTTGCCGGGGATAACGGCAGTATTGACTTCTTTTACCGTCACTCCGTAAAATTCTTCTACAGCCTTTTTGATCTGCAATTTATTAGCCTTGCGATTCACCTGAAAAGTATAGCGATTCAGCTTCTCAGAAAGCTGATTGCTCTTTTCGGTTACTAAAGGTTTGATCAAAATATCGGTTGCTTTCATGACTATTATATTTTATTCGGCCTCCACAGGCTCCTGGGCCTGTTGGAATAGCCGCGCTGCTTGTTCGGTAAAAACCAGGTAGTTAGCATTTAAAATATCGTACGTATGGACATCCTTAAATGCCGATCCATTGACTGTAGGAATATTGCGAAACGATAGAAACAGTGATTCCTGGTAATCGGGTGTAACAAATAGCACCTTTTTCATTTCTGCATCAATGCCAAGCGCCTCGAGAACATTTACAAACTGCTTGGTTCTGGGTGGCTGAATTTGGAAATCCTCCACAATGCGAATGGCTCCTTCTGAGGCTTTTATGGAAAAAGCAGAAACGCGTGCGAGATCTTTTTCTTTTTTATTGAGCTTAAGGGTATAATCGCGGGGCTGGGGGCCAAATACCGTTCCTCCGCCTCTATAAAGCGGATTACGAATACTTCCTTTACGCGACCCACCTGTACCTTTTTGTCGATGTAGCTTACGGGTCGATCCTTTTACCTCGTTCCGGGTTTTGGTTTTGTGTGTACCTTGCCGTTGTGCGGCTAAATATTGCTTAACAGCTAAATAAAGCACATGGTGGTGAGGCTTCGCAGCAAAAATAGCATCAGGAAGCTCCACCATTCTGCCTGTTTTTTCGCCCTGAATATTTAAAACCTCGAGCTGCATATCATTTTTCAATTAAAACTATGGAACCATTATGGCCCGGAACAGAGCCACTTACCAAAATATAGTTTTGCTCTGGAAATATCTTGAGAATCCGAAGCCCTTTTACCTTTACACGCTCATGCCCCATGTGGCCGGCCATACGCAATCCCTTCAACACACGTGAGGGAAATGATGAAGCTCCAATAGATCCCGGAGCCCGGCTACGATCGTGCTGGCCATGGGTCGACTCGCCAACACCCCGAAAATGATGCCGCTTCACCACCCCCTGAAAACCCTTGCCTTTTGAAGTGCCTATAACGCTTACCACTTCTCCTTCTTGAAAAATATCGCAGGTAATCAGCTCCCCAACTTGTTTCTGGATGTCGGGATCACGAATCTCCTTCACATATCGCTTGGGTGATGTGCTGGCTTTGGCGAAATGCTGCCTAAGCGGGCGAGGCGTATTTTTTTCTTTTCGGTCGCCAAATGCAATTTGAAGTGCGGAATAACCGTCGGTTTCAGGTGTTTTTACCTGAGTAACCACACAGGGTCCAGCCTCGATGATGGTGCAAGCCGTTTGCCGCCCATCGGCTTCAAAGATGCTGGTCATTCCTAATTTTCTACCCAGAATACCTTTCATGTGTTTAGTTTTTCAGCGCTCCGCCCCGCATCAGGGGAAGGGATTTGCTGCAAACAGCTCGTCCCTCACGGAGTTGAGAGCTCATTTAACCATTAAGCTTTGATTTCCACATCCACACCAGAGGGTAGATCGAGTTTAGAAAGCGCGTCTACCGTACGGGACGAGGAAGTATAAATATCTAGCAAACGCTTGTGTGTGCACAGCTGAAATTGTTCACGCGATTTTTTATTGACATGCGGCGAACGCAATACCGTAAAAATCTTTTTCTCCGTGGGCAAAGGAATTGGCCCAGTCACCACAGCCCCAGTGTTTCGTACTGTCTTTACAATTTTTTCAGCCGATTTATCAACCAAGTTATGGTCGTAAGATTTTAATTTGATGCGAATCCGCTGTGCCATATTCAAGCAATTTTCCCCACATAATTTGGGAGGGCAAAGGTAAATGGAATTTTTGAAAATGACAAAGGAAAAAGAAATTTCTTCCCCTTCATAAGGCTATTCTAAGGCGATCTGGCGGGTAAATAACATCTGACTAAAGCCCATCAACAACAGCGTGGCTAAGCCCATATAAAACGCAAAAATGCAGCTATACCATACGTGCTGACTTATACCGATATCTATGAGTAGATAGGGCAGCAATAAACAGATTTCTGTAAGCATCCAAAAAGTCCAATAAGCAGGCACAACGGATTTCCAAATACGGGGTTGCAACAGGCGTATCAAGAATGGTGTGAATATGCCTAGAAAAATAAAATGCAAATATGCCATCAGCCAGAATCGCTGAGTGGCCACAATTTCTCGTAAGGGCGAAAAACTACCGATCATTTGCAACACAAATTTGGCGGTGAATACCCATATCAAAATGCTTCCTGCTCGTTTCCGGAGCTGATTTGACCACAGATAAAGCCATATAACCCATACAAGCAGTTGCAGCATTGAACCGGATGCCGCCAGTATTGACCAATAAATTGTTGCCCGTTGAGCCAATATCACATGAGCAAAAGTGAATACTGTACCTACCCCCATCGCATACAGCATGCCTCCGTAAAGGCGTTGTTCTTTTGCATTTACATAATTTTCTGGAATCCATAAGGCCAGCATCAAATAAAAAAATACTCCGTTGTATAAAAAATGTAAATAGAAATAAATACTTATCTGGTACAGGGGAGTGTTGGCTCCTCCATGCGTCATGATATAAGCCAAAGCAAAAGGTCCTAAAGAAGCAATCAATTGAAACAAGCTCGATAGCCTAATAGCGCGTCGAATGGGAAGGGAAAGCGTGGCTGCATTTCGATATAAATAAATAGCCAATATATCGGCCGACAGTAAATGCATGGAAGAAAACACAATAGCAACTGGTCCATATCCTTGTATAGGAAAGAATACGAGCATACCTAATACACCCACCTGTAAACAACCTATCAGTAAGAGTGTAAAACGAGATAAGGAATGAAAAAATCTCCTATAAATCAATAAGAGTAAAGCATTGTATATCCACCCAAGTAGCATTACATGCGAATGTGCGTGTAACCAATAATGAAAATGAATACGAAATGGATATACAAAATAGCCTCTCAACATGAGACCAACAAGCGTTCCACAAATCGCAAAGATGGCTGTAATCCGTTGCCAAAGCAACCATGCCTCGTTGCGCTTAAGCCATGCATCCCCCCTTTTGTTCATACCTCATTGTTGATATTTCAATCAAAAATCTTTTTGAGTGGTTAATTTCAGATAAAACCAAAAAGGCATTATTATCCATATCGTATACCCCAGAATAATGCCTAGCGTTCCTTTCCAGGCGCCCAGATCTTGTCGAATAACTGCACCGGTATAACCCAGCAAAGCCGATAGGTTTACATGAAAAATCATGAGAATCCGGCTCATGTCAACCGGATTCAATATCGTGGCTATGATGGCCCATACATCGAGTGGATATTCTTGAAATGCAATGACCGCTATTAGAAAAAATGCATCGTAGAGAATGGTACATGTAAACCAGAAAAGCAATGCAATGCCCAAGCCAGCAAGTTTGTTATCAAAAGCAAATACAATCGATAAGCTGATGCCCGAAAAAACTATAATGAGTAAACTTCCACATAAGAGAAGCATACCTAAAGCACCAATAGCCGACGACTGCCAAATACCCGCTATGAAAAACGGGATACCTACCCCTACAAGGAAATATAACATCAATGAAAAAGAAAGACTAAAATAATAAGCCGAAAAAACTTGCTTTCTCGATAAAGGATGGGCTAAAATCCAAGAAATATATTCTCGAATTTGATATCCATACATAATCCCTATAACCAATGTGAGCAAGGGTATTAAATACAACATCACATAC
Source organism: Thermoflavifilum sp. (assembly GCA_023511875.1). Lineage (GTDB taxonomy): Bacteria > Bacteroidota > Bacteroidia > Chitinophagales > Chitinophagaceae > Thermoflavifilum. The sequence goes on along the minus strand of JAIMAQ010000001.1, from coordinate 476,752 downwards.
ATTAGGCTAATGATGACCTGCATATAATCACCTGTCAGATATAGCATAGAGGTGGTAAGCAAGAAGAGCATTATACCATATCCAATCATCCATCTGCTTCGCAATAAATCTAGTAAACTGTATTGCAAAATTTGTTTCATACCTCGGTTGTTTGTTGATTGTGTATAAGCAATAAAGCAATTGCTTCTTCTAGCTCGTTTACATTCTTCTGATTAATCAACTGTTGAACAGTGCCTTGAAAATGAATTCTTCCTTCTAAAAGAAAAAATATTTGATCGGCCAGATGTTCAACAAGCCCCATGGCATGTGTGGTAATGATGATGTATTTCCCCCTCTCTTTTTCTTGTTGTAAGAATTGTTTGAAACGCAAGAGTGTAACGGGATCTAATCCAGCCGTGGGCTCATCTAATAAAACAATCGGACTATCATACATGAAGCAAGTAGCTAGATTCACTTTTTGCTGCGTGCCTCCCGATAAATTACGAAAAGATAGAGATAAGTATGTCGTTAATCCTAAAAGCTCTATCATCTCATTTTTTCGAGTGGCGTTACCACGTAGGTATTCCGTCATGCGTATGAGTTCTTTCACACGTAAGTTATCTGGAAATCGGGCGATTTGTGGCAGATAACTAATCTGGTTTCGATAAGCGTTATCATTTAACACAGATTTTCCTTGTATAGATACTTCTCCGCGATCAGGCCTCACCAAGCCCATCCAGATTTTCAATAAAGTTGTTTTTCCCGTGCCATTGGGACCCAAAATAGCATATACACCAGGTTCCCGAACAAACATATCAATGCCATTTAGCACTGGTTTATGTCGATATGATTTATATAAATTTTTTACTTCTATCATTTGTTTAATGGTTTCATTAAGGGTTGAGGATCTATCAGCCTTACTGGAGTAATCATAGGCATCACAGATTCAGCAAGATTGAGCACTGATTCAAGCAAACTTCTAAGTAACAATACTGAGATATCATACTTCATCACTACATATGCAAAAAAATTCATGGGATGGAATGGAATATCTCCAATACCATCTTTATTTAAATCATATCCTCGATAATCACTCCAGTAATTTTGTATAAAAACATTTTGATTATTTTGATCGGATAATAAAGCGACATCAAATGCATTATGCATGAAATCATTTTTACTGATATAATTGCTTGTTGAACTACCAGTTAGTTTAAAAGCCCATCCATTCGACAAAAACTGATTGTGCACAAGGTTTATTCGAGTACATTCTTCCATAAAAACTCCAGTAGAGCTGTATGCAATTTTATTTTGCAAGATTTCTGAATCGTGTATCTCTTTAAGCAACAAGCCATAAGCATTAGGGCCATTGTTGTCTATAAAATTATTTCCCTTCATCTCAATATATGATGAATACATGACAGCTACTCCCGCTCCATTATGGCTAAAGGTATTCTGAATATACTGATCATGATTCGAAAACATGAAATGCATACCATAGCGAATATTATTTTCACTAACATTTTGCCTAATAACACTATTTGTCGTAAACTCTAAATATATTCCATCTCTTTGGTGTTGGATCTTATTTTGATAGACATCCACACGCTTGCAATACCACAAATGAATACCATCCCCGGTATTAAACTCATTATTCTCTTTGTGACTTTTTGTATAAAATTCATTGAAGGCAATATGTATATCAGTTGATCTTCTCGCATAAATACCGAAATAAACGTTTATAAAATGTATATGATAAATATGCACATCTTGTGCATTCATCAGTGATATTGCAGACCTATCTTCTGTATAACTCATGCCAGTATTCTGCAAAGTGAGATGACTTAGATATACATGGCTGGCTTCAATAAGGAATATTGCGGTTTTGTTCTGAGCATCTAATACTGCTTGCTCGCCAATGATATATATGGGTTTGTTAATGATAATTGGACTATCTATTTTAAATGTACCCTTTAGTAAAAGTGTATCAAATGAATGTGCAAGTCGTAATGCTTCCCCTAAATCATGTGCCTGGCAAGTATTACACACTACTATCTGCTTTGCATGAACGGGTTGGTTAATTACATAGATGAAACAAATGCTAACTATAACGAAAAGCCTTATCATATGTATTAAGGTATAGGTATTGGGCAATTGATGATTTCACCACCATAAATTTTTTGCATACTATCTGCCACATCCTTACTACTAAATGCTGCAATACCTTTTTCTCCACCCATAGGACTATGAATCTGAGGGCTTTGTAACAGATAAGCTTGTTTTGCCGCAATAAAATGTCCAGGATTGCTATAATCAATAAATAATGCTATAGCCATCTTCTCATGTGATTGATGATAAAACTGATCCATACATTCAATTGCATCAAACTTATATACCTTTCCTTTTGTGGTTACCAATTCGCCTCCAAATCGCTTATCCATAATGGTCATTCTGCAATAATCGCAGTTATCCACACCATATTGTATGGGTTCTGGTCTGGGTGTACAAGCAACCAGAAGAGCTACTATTGAAATCCCGAACACTATTGTATTATTCATATTTATTCGATTATTCATGGAACAAAACGAAGCTACTCTTCAACGTATCTGGAACAACAGGTTGCTGATCAGTGTTACGCTTATTATATGATGATCTGCAACAATAATATGCAATAACTCCTAGCAAAATAGAAAGTGCTAGAAAAAAGGTTGCCCAATGGGGCAATGATATTGCCGTGAAGTTTAACAAATGTTTCATACCAATAAGTGGCGGTTGGTAAGCCATACCGGGCACTTTTATAGGAGCCGTTGGTGAAAGATGATGACCATAATCGTATTCCCATTGATAAAAATCATAAATAGCAATAGCACCTAATATAGCATATAAAATAGCCCATGTTAAATAAAACCAACGGTTTTTTATGATCCAAGCAATTAGTCCTAAAAAAATAATTCCTGCTAGTACAAATGGAAAATAAGAAAGCTCTGGAACTGCATGCGGATCTATATCTTTCATACCCACATAGTGGTTGAGGATGTTGATATTTTGCAAGGTATACGGATCATCGCCGGTAATTTTATTGATCCAGATATACATGCGAATGCCTTGTGGGTATTGTGGTGCATAAAGCGTAATCTGCCATAAAGGGAAAAAATAGATCAGTACCGATGAAAGCACAGCTCCTAGCATAAGCCAGGAAGCTGTGCGGGATGATAGATTTTTCATGGCAAAATATTTTACATAATCTCAAATCATATTTATTCTTTACCTGTAGACCAGGTAAGTGCTATCTGTTCATTGGCAGGAGATACCCGAACATAGCCTTGCATTTCTTGATGCAATGCAGAACAGAAATCGGTACAATAAAATGGGAAAACACCCACTCGTTGTGGTATCCATTTCAACGTTTTTGTTTGACCTGGCATTAACAGCAGTTCTGCATTATTCTGATTTCCTTCAACTGCAAAACCATGTGCAGCATCCCAATCTTGTTCAATATTGGTGACATGAAAGTATACTGTATCTCCCAAACGAATACCTTCAATATTATCAGGCACAAAATGGCTCCGAATCTCCGTCATATACACATCCACCCTACGGCCAGTTCGCACTACCTTAGCATCTTTTTCCGTTTTTGTAACAAACGGGTTTTTATTATTTGCCAAACTATATATTTTGTCTGAACGAGGCATGAGTATACTAGCTGGAATAGCTTGTGCGTAATGGGGCTCGCCCACAGTGGGAAAATCGAGCAACAATTTCATTTTATCACCACTAATATCGAATAGTTGTGCAGACTGACACAGCTCAGGGCCTGTGGGTAAATAACGATCTTTTGTTATTTTATTTAAAGCTACTAGATATTTACCCCAAGGCTTATGTGAGTCTCCACCAGGAATCATTAAGTGACCAGGTGAATAAAAAGTAGGTTGTCGGTCTTCTACTTGCCAAGTACCTAGTTTCCATTTCACCACTTCAGAGGAGATAAAAAATGTTGTGTAAGCATTTCCCTTATCATCAAATTCAGTATGCAATGGGCCAAGACCACCGCTTTTTACTACACCAGCCAGTACTGCATCAAACTTTAATACGGGTATGCCATCTACATTACCATCAAATTGTTTTTGCTCAATGGCCTGTTGAATTTTATCAAAGCTAAACACAGATAGATCTGCATTGAGTTTCCCATTGGCTACAATATAATTTCCCGAAGGATCTACATCTACTCCATGTGGCGATTTGGGAGCAGGAATGAAATACACTAACCCAGGGCATTCAGATGGTATCAACACTTTTACTCCCTGATGAACAATAGAATGAGCAGTTTGCGTGCTCGTATCGAAGCGATTATCATAATAAATTCCAGGCATCTGATGATATTTTCCTTGTTGCACATATTCTTCGGCTTTTTTCCAGTTAATAGCGGCCACAAAATCTTTATCTTTTTGTGAAGCATTGACTTCAAGTAAGGTATGTGCTTCTTCAGAATTATAACAAGTAAAAAATACCCAGTCTTTTGATTTACTTTTTCCTGCATGAGCCAGATCATAATCAAATCCCGGCATCATCACTTGAAAGGCGAGGTCCATATTGCCCGATGGTTGTACTTTGATGAAAGAAAGTACGCCTTTGAAATTCTTTTTATACGAATCAATGGGTACATCTTCCTGTGGCGTGGGTACACTGAAGCGAGTTCCGGCCACCACATATTCTGTATTTTCTGTAACAAACGGTGAACTATGATTGCCCGCCGAATTGGGTATTTCAATGGTTTCTACCGTTTCAAAAGTTTTTAAATCAATACGGGCTACTCGAGGGGTATTATTGGCATTGATAAAAAGCCAACGACCATCGGGAACACCTTCAGTTTGAGATAATTCTGAATGATGTGCATCATCCCAGGGGATAAATCCATACGAAGTCATGAGCAGAGGTTTAGTTTCCTCACTATACCCATAACCATTTTCTGGATTTACGGAAAACACGGGTATGATCTTAAACAAACGCCCAGAAGGAAGCCCATACACGCTTACCTGCCCATTATAGCCACCAGAAAGGAAGGCATAGAATTCATCGTATTTGCCTGGCGGAACATATACTGCCTCAGCCGCATCTGAATGTTGTATAGCACCCGATTGTGAAGAATGACAGGCCTGTAATAGCCAGGCAAAAAGTGCAGCAAAACCCCATACCCAAAGGAGCTGCAACCGACTCAAAAAAAATTGTTTTGGTTTCATGGCCTTAAAATTTATTTTGAAGAAATCGTGTCATCAATAGAGCGGAAATATTCTAAGAGTGCCCTGGCTTGATCTTCGCTTAAATGCAGATTTGCCATAACAGCACCATTGCTTTCACTGACTAACTGTTTAGCAATAGGATCTTGTTGAATCATGACATCTGGGTTTAAAATCATATTCATGATCCATTCGGGTGATTGACGTTTAGTAACTCCTTTCAACGCTGGGCCAATATATCGGCTATCGATACGATGACAGGCTGTACATTGTTCATTAAACAATTGTTCACCTTTTTTTACCAACTCTGGTTGAATTGGACCTAATTCAACGGATTTTACAGGACCAATGCCCTTGTCATCCATCGGATTTGCAGGTACTGCCGCAGCCGACGACGATGAGGTAGCATTGTTGGTTGCAGCATTGTTGTTCATCATAGAATGATTGTTGTTTGTAGAATGGGGGTGACAGCCTACAACCCAGCCGCTAACAAGCAGGAATAGAAGAGTTTTTAATCTTTTTTCCATGATATAAATATTTTAAGAATGCGACTCAAAGCTAGTGCACGTGATTACTCGCACAGATGATTTTCATCACCCCGAGCAGATGATTTTGGTCATTATTGGAGAAATAAAAAACCCGCCTGAGACCTCAAGCGGGTAAAACATGAAAGAAAGTATCAAATAAGCTTATTCTACGCTTACTTTACCTTTGGCCTTTGCGATGACTTCTTCAGCAATATTTGAAGGAGCAGGAGCATAATGGCTAAACTCCATAGTAGAGGTGGCACGGCCTGAAGTGAGCGAACGCAACTGTGTAACGTAGCCAAACATTTCACTCAACGGTACTTTAGCCTTAATCACTTGGGCATTGTTTCGACTATCCATGCCTTCCAAAATACCCCGACGACGGTTGAGATCTCCAGTCACATCACCCATGTATTGGTCGGGTGTAATCACTTCTACTTTCATGATGGGTTCCAGCAAGATGGGTTTGGCTTTCTTACCAGCTTCACGAAATCCGCTACGGGCGCAAAGCTCAAACGACATGGAATCGGAATCCACTTCATGATAGCTTCCATCATAAATCCGTACCTTCATATTTTCTACTGGATATCCTGCAAGCACACCCGTTTCCATTGCCGATTCAAATCCTTTTTGAATAGCCGGGACATATTCCTTAGGAATGGCTCCACCAAAGATATCGTTGACAAACTGAAAATGCTGACCTGGATTATTTTTCAGCCATTCTTCATCTGCAGGCCCAAGTTCAAACACGATATCAGCATACTTACCGCGACCCCCTGTTTGTTTCTTCAATATCTCGCGATGTTGTACAGTAATGGTAAATGCCTCCTTGTAAGCCACTTGAGGTGCACCTTGATTTACTTCTACTTTAAATTCTCTGCGCATTCGATCGAGAATGATTTCCAGGTGCAACTCACCCATACCCTGTAGAATGGTTTGCCCGGTTTCTTCATCTGTTTTCACTCGCAAAGTAGGATCTTCTTCCATGAGCTTAGCCAAAGCCATGCTCATCTTATCCACGTCGGCCTGTGTTTTAGGTTCAATAGCAACGGCAATAACGGGTTCAGGAATAAACATGCTTTCGAGCACAATGGGATGGTTGGGATCGCTCAAAGTATCACCCGTTTTGATATCTTTAAATCCTACAGCCGCTCCAATATCGCCAGCCTCAATGAAGTCGATAGGGTTTTGCTTATTGGCAAACATTTGTAAAATACGGCTTATTCGTTCATTCCGACCAGTACGGTTGTTCAACACATAAGAACCAGCATCTAAATGCCCGGAATAACAACGGAAATAAGCCAATCGCCCCACAAATGGATCGGTCATGATTTTGAAAGCCAGCGCCGCAAAAGGCTCTTTAGGATCTGTTTTGCGGGTGATTTGTTCACCTGTCTTAGGATCAAGCCCTTTCACTGCGGGAATATCAATTGGGCTAGGCAGATAGCGTATTACAGCATCGAGTAAGGCTTGTACACCCTTGTTTTTGAAAGCGCTCCCACACAACATAGGCACAATGCTCATGTCGATGGTAGCCTTTCGCAACACGGCATAAATTTCATCGTTGGTGATGGAATGTGGATCTTCGAAATATTTTTCCATCAGCCTTTCATCATATTCGGCAACGGTTTCAATGAGGTGATTACGCCATTCTTCTACTTCTTCCTTCATGTCGTCGGGAATAGGGATTTCCTGATAGGTCATGCCTTGGGTGGCTTCATCCCAGATGATCCCTTTCATTTCGATTAAATCAACAACTCCCTTAAATTGATCTTCCGCGCCGATAGGTAATTGCACGGGAACCGACTTTGCGCCCAACATTTCGCGCACTTGACGCACTACGTTGAGAAAATCTGCGCCTGCGCGGTCCATTTTATTCACAAATCCGATCCTGGGCACATGGTAACGATTGGCCTGACGCCAGACAGTTTCACTCTGTGGCTCTACTCCATCTACTGCCGAAAAAAGAGCTACTAGTCCATCCAGCACACGCATAGAACGCTCTACCTCTACGGTGAAATCTACGTGCCCGGGGGTATCAATGATATTAAACTTGTATTGCTTGGTAGAAGGTATAGCTTGCCCTTGCACAGTAGGGAATTTCCAATAGCAGGTCACCGAAGCAGAAGTAATGGTAATACCCCGTTCTTTTTCTTGCTCCATCCAGTCGGTAGTAGCTGCACCCTCGTGGACTTCACCAATCTTGTGCGTCATCCCTGTATAATAAAGAATACGCTCGGTGGTGGTTGTTTTCCCCGCATCAATATGTGCAGCAATTCCAAAGTTGCGTTGATAAGTTAAATCTGCCATAATTTATCTTGCTAAACTTGCTAAAAGTTATTGAATGCAAAAACTTTCTCCACCTTAGATTCGGAAATGGGAGAAAGCTTTATTGGCTTCAGCCATTCTGTGAGTATCTTCTTTTTTCTTGAAAGCGCCACCCTCGCCCTTACTGGCTGCTATGATTTCTGCAGCTAATTTTTCAACCATGCTCTTGCCATGACGTTCTTTGGCATATTGGATTAACCATTTCATGCTGAGCGATATTTTCCGGTCGGGCCTTACTTCAGTAGGAATCTGAAAGGTAGCTCCACCTATACGACGGCTCCTCACTTCAATAGCCGGCATCACATTACTCAACGCCCGCTTCCATACTTCATAGCCATCTTCACCCGTCTGCTGGCTTACTAAGTCTATAGCTTGATAAAAAATCTTAGAAGCCAAACTTTTTTTCCCCCGACGCAAAATATTATTGATAAACCGAGTAACCATCTCGTCATTAAACCTCGGATCGGGCTGCAAGGGTAATTTTTTGGCAGCTTGCTTTCTCATGTAATTTTATTTTTTGGCTTTTTCCTTCTTAGTCCCGTATTTAGAACGACTCTTCTTTCGGTCTTTCACACCAGCTGTGTCGAGTGCTCCTCGCACAATATGATAGCGCACTCCTGGCAGATCCTTCACACGACCACCCCTTACTAACACTATGGAGTGCTCTTGTAGGTTATGGCCTTCGCCTGGAATATAGGCAATTACTTCTACCTTATTGGTGAGCCTCACCTTAGCTACTTTGCGCAATGCCGAATTAGGCTTTTTGGGCGTTGTGGTATACACACGTGTACATACCCCTCTTCGTTGTGGACATCCATCAAGTGCCCTAGACTTAGACTTGGCCCTGACTATTTCTCTGCCTTTCCTAACGAGTTGCTGTATAGTTGGCATGTTCTTGAATTATGGTTTTGTACCTGCAATGCTTTTTGGGATGGCAAAGGTATGATTATCTCCTAAAATAAACAAAAAACCGAGAGTGAAAACCCATCGGTTATTCACTTGCTCAATTTTTCAGCCATGTTCATCAACCCCACTCACTTCTGGCAGCAAAAAAGATTTATACCCTTAGGTTCCACCCATAACGATCGGGAAGCCTACCTTCCTTGATGTCATTGAGCTTGCGCAAAATGGTGGGAGCAATTTTCCATTGGGCAATATCGAAGGTAATTTGATGTTCTCGATAAGTAAGCTCACTCACATAACTGATACTGGCCGCTGTGCCGGTACCAAAGATTTCTCTGAGCTGCCCTTCTTCATGCGCGCGGATAACCTCATCTATGCTAATGGGGCGTTCTTCTACTTCGATACCTTCATCATGCAAGAGGGTGATGACACTGTTACGGGTAACACCTGCCAGAATAGTGCCTTCTGAAAGATCGGGCGTAATGGCCTTATCACCGATTACTACAAATACATTCATTGTACCACATTCCTGCAAATACCGATGATGAATGCCGTCTGTCCAAAGGATCTGGTCGTAGCCCATTTCTTGCACCTCACGCGTGGGCTTTAGCGCAGCGGCATAATTGCCAGCGGCCTTGGCATATCCAGTTCCCCCAGGAAACGCACGTACATATTTGTCTTGCACATACAACTTTACTGGCTTGTTGTAGTAAGCACCAGCTGGCGAAGTAATGATCATAAAACGATAACTTAAAGACGTGCGCACTCCAATATATTCATCCATTGCAATCATAAACGGACGAATATATAGTGAACAATCGGGTTGTGCGGGAACCCAAGCTCGGTCTAAATCTACAAGTTTTTTCATGCCCTCAATGAAAATTTCTTCAGGCACGGCTGGCATATCCATTCTATCTGCCGAAAGATTAAAACGTTTGAAATTATCATAAGGACGGAAAATGACTACATCTCCTTGTTGCGTACGGTAGGCCTTTAGCCCTTCGAAAATGGCTTGCCCATAATGCAAGGTGGAGTTAGACGGACTGATAGATATGGGTTGAAAAGGTATAATCTCAGGCTGTTGCCATTGCCCATTCGCATAATCGGCCACTAGCATATGATCGGAAAACACTTTTCCAAAACCCAGCTGAGCGAAGTTTACTTCTTTCACTAGAGATTTACCAACCCGTGTGATTTTGATTTCTTGTAAAACAAATGAAGTATCCATGAGCGAAATTTTTATGACTTTTGCAAATTAGCATTTTTTCAGCGAACCTAATTAAACAGTTCAGAGTTTTACTGCCAACGTGCCATGGACGCTTATTTTCTTGCACAGCTTTTTTCTTCTCCCATTTTTGTAGCCCAGCAAAATGTTGTTGAGCTACAGGGTAAATTTGAAAAAAAAGTATTAGTCGTGATCACTGCTGGCGAGCAAACGGCCACTTTGCAGCAACTCTTGAACGATATTTTGCGTTCGTGCAAACTGATTCCTGAACAAGATGCAGGAATATGGTATGTTGATGATGCTATTCAATCCATTTCATGGTCATCAATTCACCTGCTAATGCCTCAAGTGGTTTTGCTGTTTGGCATACCCATAGCCGATTTGCCCACTGCTGGCTTAAACGCTTATCAACCTTTTACGGCTCATCACACACAGTTTCTTCTTGCAGATTCACTTTCGATATTGCATGCCGATAAGTCGAAGAAAAAATTGCTCTGGCAAGCGCTCAAACGTATGTTTGTAATTAATTAATGCATATGCTCACCTATATTTTTGCCACACGCAACAAACACAAAATTCAAGAATTTCAATCGCTCTTACCCCCAGATATTCGGTTGATTGGATTGGATGAGGTGGGATTTACTGGTGAGCTTATGGAGCCCTTTGACACATTGGAAGACAACTCGCGTATCAAAGCCTTGACGGTATACGAAGCGCTACAACAAGATTGTTTAGCAGAAGATAGTGGATTGGAAGTGAATGCTTTACAAGGCGCTCCAGGAGCACACTCTGCAAGATTTGCTGGTGATCAGGCTACTGATGAACAAAATATCATGCTGCTGCTTTCGAAATTGCAAGGAATTACCGATCGCAGTGCACAATTTCGCACAGTGATTACCCTGATCTGGAAAGGCAAGCTTTATCAGGTAGAGGGCCGTTGTGCAGGCCAAATCATCGAGCCACCTCGCGGAAACAATGGATTTGGATATGATCCCATATTTATTCCAGAAGGCAGCAGATACACGTTTGCTGAAATGAGCTTAGCAGAAAAAAATCAATATAGCCATCGGGCTCGTGCGGTAAAAGCCTGGATAGCCCTTTTGCAACAACTTACCTATTCCAAACAATGACTCGAGTAAAATTACATGTTCCGCATTCGTTGCCCTTTACTACTGAAATACCCATACGTATTCAGGATATTAATTACGGCGGTCATCTGGGGCATGATGCGCTTATTAGCCTCTTGCATGAAGCCCGTGTGCGTTTTTTACAACAGATTGGACTTCACGAATTCGATGCTTCTGGGCCATCTTTTATCATGGCCTATCTTTCCATCGCATATCTTCACGAAGCGCATTATGGCGATACCTTAAGCATAGGTATAGGCGTATCTGAGTGCGAAAAGGCTGCAGTAGAATTTTGTTATATTGTAAAAACTACAACTGAAGAACAACCGGTCATTGCCGAGGCCATTACCGGTATGGTATGCTACAATTATGCCTTAAGGAAAACACTGTCTTTGCCAGAAACATTTAGGCAACAATTCGAGCCCTATCAGATACGAATATCGACTTAAGCTTAATCAGTGGGCTTGTTGCGATCATCGTTGATTTGCTCCAACACTATGTTGATCTGCGCTAGCTCTTCTTCGAGTACACAAAGCTCGGTGAGAATATAATCACGCAAAGGATCGTGAGCATGTGCCTGAAGAACGAGTTTTAAGCGATTAATCTCAGTGCGGAGTTTTTGCTGCTCAGCAATTAGGGCACGTTTACTCATCAAGTCTGACGGATGGGAGCTTCCCACCCTTGGCCTGTGTGGTTGCATAGGATAAAGCTTAATGGTTAACTTATTATGTGATAAAGGTAAATATTTTCACCTAAATACACAATCATAACGCATATACTTCTTGAAATCGTATGGCTATCGTTTCATAAGCATATTTTTGGCAAGCCTGCTTAGCAATCGTTTCTCGATCAAAATCACGGATTTTTATTGCCATCTGACACATGGCTTCCTGAAGTGATTCTACATCGGCTGGAGGAACCAGTATACCTTTATCATTGGAAATGATTTCAGGAACTCCTCCTACAGCCGCCGCAATGACAGGCAGGCCGCAGCAAAGCGCTTCTAAAATTGCACAGGGTTGATTTTCGTAAAGGCTATACAAAATCAGGCAGTCGGCTTCACGCAAGTAATTGGCCAACTGTGCATGTGAAAGCCAACCCGTAAAGATCACCCTGTCTTTTAATGAACCATTTCGATCGACTAGTTCCTTTAATCTTGACTCTACAGGGCCCACCATTACCATTTGCCAGTCGTGCAGCTGATCTATGGCTGCTGCAAAAGCCTGCAAAATCATGGATGGACATTTATGGGGCTGCATATTCGACACATGGATGAACCGCCTTACTTGCCGATGAGCCTTGTGGCTATAAAAGAATAAATGAGTATCTACAGCATTGGGTACCACTAGAAAATCCTTAGTCCCAGCGATGGCCTGTAATTGATTCCCAAGATCCACTGAAACGGGCAGCCATAGCGAGGCATGGCGTAGTATTTGCCGAATAAGCCATTTTCTTAACTGATCATCATGAGCGTATCCTTGAGAAGAACCGGGTTGAAAATAACTGGCATGTTCGCTCAATATATAGTGATAGCCCTTCAGATATTTCAAGCACAAGGCCAGCAGCCCTGCCTTCCAGGAAACATGTGCATGTACCAAGTCTGGCTTTCCTTGTTGCTTAAACACTATCGTCAATACTCGATAGGCCGCCCACGCGTATTTCCAAGCATGATGAATTTTTCGAAATAGCGGATGTTGAAACGTCGAAGGCACATCATACCATCGGTATACCACCAAACTAGGGGCACTACTATCATCTACTTCTAGCCTTGCAGCAGACAATGTGGGATCTTTTGTCAAATGCACGACCACAATATCGGCAACGCGACTAGCAGCCAGTGCATGCCTTTCAATAAAATCTCCATTGGTAGGTTGCATCCTGTCGGGATACCAGCTCACCAACCAAAGAATTTTTTTCCGATGGGCCATCACTAACGTAAGAGAGCGTGAACAATTTGTTGCACTTCTTTTTTGGGCCAGCGAAGCAGTCGCAAAGCCCTAAAGGAATCTGTTTTATACAACATCCACCAGGCCCAACATCCGCTATATGCATAACCTATGCTAGAAGCCCAAGCTGCCCCTTCAATACCGAAACGTGGAATCCACCACCAGTCGAGCAAAGCAATAATCATGAAGCAACAAGCAGAGTTGATGACGTTCATCCAAACTTTATTTTGTGCTGAAAAATATGCTGCCAATAAAATATTCCAAACAAACAGGCTGGCACCTGGCAATAAAATTAAAAAAGGCTTTGTTGCCCCAACAAAGGCCGAACCCAAAAACCATTTTATCCAAAAATAAGCCGTAAAGAATAGAAAAACATCTACTATCCATACACCCAGGCCAACGACTCGCAACCATCTATCATACTCCGATTGCCATTGCTGCTCTTCAACCCTATCTGCATATGCAAACACTACCGTGGCTATAGATGTTGGGATCACCCACAACATCTGTATGAGCTTAGCAGATACTGCATATATACCCAACGATGTTTTGCCTAAAAATAGATCTACCATCCAGATATCTACCCGATAAGCAAGATATTGAAATACGTTTGCCCAGAAAGCAAGTTGACCAAAATGCCAAATGGAATGAGCTGGAAGACGAAAACGAATGCCTCTCCACCGCCATTGTGCACGATGTATCCACAATGCATACCCCATCAAACTCAACCCAGTTGCCAGGTTTACCCAAATAGCATAAACGATGCCCCAATATCCTGTTACCTGATGACTAATATGGTTCCACACATATAAGCAAAGCAATGCCATTCCATACCCTATGCACAATATCCAATAGACCGCCCGAAACCGTTTGGCAGCAAACAAAAATGCCATGCCGTATTGATTGGCCAACAAAGATGCGGCATATATACATCCCCAAAATGTGGAAAAGCCGAATAGCGACATCCCAGTAATCCATGCATACAATACACTCACTCCACACAATATCACTAGCTGCAGTAACCCAACTCCAAGCAACATATGCAAGCGTTCGGCAAAAGGGCGAAGTTGGCGACTGACATCATAAATCATGGCCGCATCTATGCCTTGCCCAATGAGTAACACACATAGGGCTGCATTGGTCACCAACAAGGTAAATACGCCGTTGTATTTGGGGCCAAGTAGTCGGATCAAGCCAAGCATAAACGCCATTTGCACACAGAGATAAGCCAAGCGCCCAATTAGATTATCCCGTATATGCCCTCCAAATTGCATGCATCCAAAATAAGAAATCCGTAACTTACCTGCCTAAAACTCGTATTCATGCATCGACGTCATTTTCTTAAACTCAGTTCGGCTAGCCTCATGAGTATGGCCTTATGGCCAAAAGCCTTCTCCGAGAAAAGATTTCCTGATACCATTTTGGGCATTCAACTGTATTCCGTACGCGATGATATGCAAAAAAACCCTTCTGCAACCCTGGAAAAGCTGGCTCAGATTGGTTATCGTTATGTAGAACACGCAAACTATGTACACCGTAAGTTTTATGGCTATTCCGCCAAAGAGTTTAAACAACTACTGCAGCAACTGGGCTTGAGCATGCCTAGCGGGCATGTGGTGTTGAAACCATCGGATTGGGATGAGCAAGCAAAAGATTTTACCGATGAGTGGAAATATACACTTGAAGATGCAGCTACAGTAGGGCAACAATTCTTAATCAGTCCTTGGATGGATGAAAGCCTTCGCAAAAATTACGATGGCCTGCTGCATTTTTTGGATATCATGAATCGCTGTGGGCAATTGGCCAAGCAATATGGCCTGCAATTTGGCTATCATAATCACGATTTTGAATTCAACACTACATTGAATGGTCAGCGGATGTATGATATTATCCTCCATCACACCGATCCCCAATGGGTGGCTCAACAAATCGACATTGGCAACATGTATGGTGCTGGCGGTCGAGCTCAACAAATTTTAAAAGAATATCCCGGCCGCTTTTTGCTCATGCATGTCAAAGACGAGATTCCCGTTGCAAAGGGAGGCGAAATGGGCGAAAAATATGAAAGCTGCATTTTAGGAAAAGGGATAATCCCTGTGCATCAAATCGTGGAAGAAGGCCGCACAATTGGAGGAACACGCTATTTTATCGTTGAACAAGAATCTTATCAGGGGCAGCCGCCACTCGATTGCGTAGCTGCCGATTTTGATGTGATGAAAAACTGGGGATATTAAATCATCCCATTCTCGATTTTCCATTATAGATGTCATTTTTATGACAGCATGCCTGCATGTTTTTCCGTAAAATTGCAAATGATTTGAAGAAAGCTCTTCTCAGTTAAACATCTTTTAAGGATAGCTGCATGGATAAAACTTTTTTTCAAAAAATTTGGGATAAACAGCAACGGATGGACATTGTGCCGCCTAATGAGGAAATTGCAGGCTGGGCTAATGATTTGATCTGCTTGCTGTATCCCGAACACTCGCGTTGCTTGTTTCGCTCATTAAAAGAAATCGAAGATAATTTTTACCAATTAAAGCATCGGTTAATTCATATCTTACAAGCTACAAAAGTCTGTCAACAAGCCAATCATCAGGCTATTGCCGAAGCTTTTTTCCAACAGGTTCCTGCTTTATACGAAATCTTAAATACCGATGTTGATGCCATTGTTTCGGGCGACCCAGCGGCAAAAAGCCATTTCGAAGTGATCCGTGCATATCCAGGTTTTCAAGCCATTGCATTTTATCGTATTGCTCATGCTTTGCTCAAGCTAGAGGTGCCGCTCATTCCACGCATCCTCACCGAACATGCCCATTCGCAAACCGGCATTGATATTCACCCAGGTGCTGAAATTGATGAATATTTCTTCATCGATCACGGTACTGGCATTGTCATCGGAGAAACAGCTCAGATAGGTAAACATGTGAAACTCTATCAAGGGGCTACCTTGGGCGCGCTTAGTGTAGATAAAAGCATGGCTTCCACCAAACGCCATCCCACCGTTGAAGATCATGTGGTTATTTATTCAGGAGCAACCATTTTAGGCGGAGACACGGTTATTGGCCACCATAGCATCATTGGTGGGAATGTTTGGCTAACGCGAAGTGTGCCTCCAGGTTCTATCGTGTATCATACGCCTGAGATTACCGTAGAAGAAGGCACTATTCAACTATAAATCTTCTGGCTTCATCAACCTCTTGAACCTCAAACGTAGATGGCAACATTATTAGATACCATTGGAAATACGCCCTTAGTAGAACTTCGGCATCTTTCTCCTCAACCCGAAGTAAAAATATATGCCAAATTAGAAGGGCATAATCCGGGTGGAAGTGTAAAAGATCGGCCAGCCTACTACATGATTAAAAATGCACTTGCACGTGGTGATATCCGGCCAGGTATGTCGCTCATCGAAGCCACCAGTGGCAATACGGGCATTGCTCTGGCGATGATTGCCCGATTGTTTGACTTACAAATCGAACTAGTCATGCCTGCTAGTTCCACTCGTGAACGGGTATTGACCATGCAAGCCTTCGGAGCAAAAGTTACATTGGTCGACAATATGGAAGTCGCCAGAGACTATGCAGCCGAAAAAGCCGCCACTGGCCAATACTTCCAATTAAACCAGTTTGCCAATCCCGACAATGTGCTGGCGCATTTCGAAACAACTGGCCCCGAAATTTGGCGCGATACCGAGCATCGAATTACTCATTTTGTAAGTGCCATGGGCACCACAGGCACTATCATGGGCTGTTCTCGATTCTTAAAAATGCAAAATCCTCAGATCCAAATTATTGGATGCCAGCCCGCAGAAGGATCGTGTATACCGGGCATTCGCAAATGGCCAGAAGCCTATTTACCTAAAATTTTCGAGCCCTCTCGGGTAGATCGTTTGATAGAGATCTCTGAAGAAGAAGCCATCCACACAGCGCGATTATTGGCTGGGCGTGAAGGGATTTTCGCTGGAATGAGTACCGGCGGAGCTGCAGCAGCTGCCCTACGCGTGGCTCATGAAATACAGCAAGGACTTATCGTATTCATTGCTTGTGATCGAGGCGATCGATATCTTTCCAGTAACTTGTTTGAACAATCAGCTACTTGAGAAAAATGAATTTCTACCACAAACCTGTTAACTTTACCCGCCAAAAATTCCATGGCGGTTATGATTCATCGATATAAGGGCGAAACGCACTACCTAGTAGCCGTAGACTGCATCATCTTTGGGTTTGATGGAGAAACCCTGAAAATCTTGCTCATCAAAAGAGGCTTCGAACCTGAGCGCGGGAAATGGAGCTTGATGGGTGGATTCGTACAACCCGAAGAAAGCCTCGACGAAGCAGCTAATCGCATCCTCAAAAAACTTACAGGATTAGAAGGCGTGTATCTGGAACAACTCCATACCTTTGGAGACCCAAATCGAGATCCTGTAGAACGCACCATTAGCGTAGCATATTTTGCATTGATTGATATCCATAAATATCAAAAACAAATTAGTGAAGAATATCACGCCGAATGGTTTCCCCTCAATCATATACCAGAACTCATCTTCGATCATATGGATATGGTAAAACTAGCTCGGCGGCAACTTCGTTATAAAGCTTCCTTACATCCCATCTTATTTGAATTGCTTCCCCCTAAATTTACCATTCCTCAACTACAAAACCTGTATGAAGGCATCTACGACACTACTTTTGATAAACGCAACTTTAGCCGTAAAGTTCTTTCTACAGGATTACTCATTAAGCAACCCGATAAAGACAAGTCTAACTCGAAAAAAGGAGCTTTTTATTATAAATTAGATCGAAAAAAATATCGAGCGAATTTTCAAGCCTTCTTACGCTTCGTGCCTAATCCAGACAAGCTCATCGGCTAAGCCATCATCATCGTTATCTCTTCCTCAACATCATAGCATATTCACCCGGTGTTTTTTAAGTGAAACGTGTAAACAATCAATTGAAATAAGAAACAAGGTGAAATGTTAAAAATTATTTTGCTTAACCTACAGTTATCTTCTGAATACCATGCCCAAGCATTATAAATTGTAATTAAAAAATCATGTATTCATTATTACTTGCAAACACTATCCAACATTCAAATATGTAGAAAAGAATAATTCTGCTTTTCAATGCCTACACAATGATTTACAGTGCATCTGAAGGTTGATTTGTATCTAGAGTTTAACTCAGATAATAATATCTAAAAAATAAACGCCTTGCATAATTACAAGGCGTTTATTTCTAGATATATTAAGCTATATTATTTATTCCACACTGTCCACCCACTCGTCCAATCATCAGTACCAATAGCGCCTATAAAATTCACTCTTTCGAAAAAACTATTATTAAAATTTCCTTCAAATTTAGCTCCTTTTGTTAGTGCTGGTGAATTTTGCTTGGGCATCAAGTTGGGTTGTTGATTATTGAATGGATCTGTGAGCATAACATCTGCAGGGTTAGTAAATATTACACTACTATCTCTTCCGATTACCAATTGTTTCAACTGATTCGAAGTCAGTATAGTAGTGTCATTTAACTTATCTACCTGACAAACATTGGTGACTGCATGCAGGAGACTATTTTTAAATCCACTGATGCCGTCTCTATAATAAATGGCGGTAGGATCATCATCAAGATCAATCCCTGCTTTTTGCCCACCGATAACAATAGAGTTCACCAGTTCAAACTGTGCACCCCTTCTCCATCTCATACCATAACCATGATAAGGATTGGTATTAGGAGCATTGTTTGGACCAATAGCGGTGAAATTAGAAAGTAAAGGGTGAGTGATAGGTGTGGCGGTGTAGGGTTTAGATTTACCATCTGTATTGTCGACCTCAAAATTATTAGAATAATCACCAGGAGCCGTTTTATCGGTCACTAAAGGATCTTTAATAGAAATAGCAAATTGAATCTTGCCATGATAACCATCATCCATATCGAAATCATCATCAAAGCAATTATAAGCGATGAGGTGCTTACAATTTACGGATCCTCCGAAGAATTCAAACGCATCGTCTAAACCACGAATCACTTGAACATAATCAATCGTTGTACCATCACCAACTGCATATAGCGATAACCCATTAATTTCATCGTTTGGATTAACGGCTTTACCAGCATATTCTATGCGAACATATTTGATAATACCAGAGTTATCGTGGTCGTCATTACCTCCAAAAGATTTATGTGATGCATCTACTCCACCTTCCAACACAGCATGATTACCGTTGCCTGTGGCCTTACCTACCAACACTAAACCTCCAACATCCCCTGGTTTCGGATTAGTTTCTCCTGATGTAAATACAATAGGCTTGTCTTTTGTGCCTTCAGCTATAATCTTTGCACCTTTATAAATAACTAATACACCAGCAGAATCTCTATTGCTGATAATTTTTGTGCCAGCCTCAATGGTTAATACTGCTGGGGAATCAACATATACGTATCCACGTAAGCGATATACTTTGTTACTTTTCCAGGTTGTGCTACTGCTAATAGTACCCCTAACATTAATTGTATCGCTTTGATTAGAGGGAGGAGTTACAGGAGTATTATCTTTTTTCGAGCAAGCAACGAGTAAAAAAATACCTGATAATACGGTTAAGCAGAGATGTAGTTTTTTCATAGTGCAATATTTTGTATTGCAAAGGTTAATAACAATTGTTAATCAATTGTGAACAGATAATGAACAAATGATGAAAAATATTTTTAGAAATTATAATTAAGAGTCAAGTAAATACTTATGCCCTTATGAAGAGATGAAATAATTTTATCTGCATCTGCATGATAATTTGCATTACTAGAGTTTGTATATTTATAATACAATACATAAGGCTGAGAAAGGATGTCTGATATGGTCAATTTACATTCGATGTTGTCATGCAAGAAGCGTTTACCTAGCTGAACATCTAATATGTCTCTAGGTTTTTCATAAGTATCCAAACCATCATTTACTCCACGAAACCGAAGCCGTGGGCCAATGCGGTTATATAAAATAGAAAAGAATATCCGATTTTGAGGAGATGAATAACTTAATCCACCGTTTATCATATAAGGAGACTGCCCTTCCATGGGTTGTTTAATATTTTTCATATTAAACTTAACACTTCCTCTAACAAGTGAGGCGTTAGCATAGAAAATAAGATTATCAAAGAAATCAGAACCTTTTATAAAATTTAATTTTTTTCTTATTTCTAATTCCATCCCATAATCTAAAGCCTGGTTGGCATTGTCATAGCTAAGCACTTCATTTCCGAGATTGGTTTGTTCAATAGGATGCTGAAAAGATTTATAGAAAAGAGAGGCTGATAGTATTTCCCCAGCACTAGGATAATATTCTATCCTAAAATCTACATTATCGTTAATACTTCTCAGCAGATTTGGATTTCCAGAAACAATAAAATTATTTTGATAATCATAATATCGAAAGGCAGCCAACTCACGAAATTGAGGCCTGTTTAACGTGCGTGAATAAGCCAAGTGAATGTTGGTACTATTCGAGATCAACCACTTTAGGTTTGCAGAAGGAAGTATGTCTGTATTGTGATAATCTTGTATCGGCTGATTAACAGAAATTAACTTCTGATGATAATCTTCTACACGAATTCCCCAGACTAACTCCCATTTCTCGAAAAGCTGATGATTAAACATAAAATAACCGGCATTTAAATCTACCCTACCTGTATAGTCCTTAGTGTTTTGTGGAATATTAGCAAGAATGATTTTGTATTGATCTAGGTTTGATGTAGAAAAAATATTATCTGGGGTGATTTCCTTGTTAAATGCAATAGTGGACCCTCTACCATAGGGGTCAAGCTCACTTGCATAACCAAGTGCTTGTACATAAAAAGAGCGATCTCGATAAACCTTAACAAGCCCAAATTTTAGTTTTTGGGGATTATTGAATGCCCGGAAAGTCTTTATGATATCTAAATGACCATCATAAATATTTTCGTGAAGATTGGGGTAGACTCTTCCAGCATCTTCTATAGCTGGACTGTTTTCATTAGACAAATGAAGGGTGTAATAAGAATCTGAAGGTATTTGATATAAGCTTAAAATTCGTTGATCCGGATCCAATCTATAAGATCTACTGTAAGATATCCCCCAGTTGATGTGTGTTTTATTATTTCCTAGAGCATGGTCACCTTCTAATATGGAATTAAAAAGTCCATTCTGGGTATTTCGATTATTCAAGCTAAAAATTTTTACACTATTATTTCCGCTTTCAAATACGTTTCCCGTTCGTATAGTAAATAAATCTTCTAACTCATTAGTAAAAAAATTTTTTAAAGAAATTTTACTCTTCTTAAAAGTATATCCTACATTAAACATAGCTCCGATATGATAATCTTTGATATACTCCTCATCATGATACCCATAAAGCTGCTCTTTACTCAACAAATAGTCGGCCTTTTCAGCCTCTATTCTTTGCCTGCTGTGACTATAATTTACCGCTCCTATAAACCCTAATTTATTGCCATTGTGATATATTTTTGTATTTCCAGTGGAAAATTGAAAGCTAATGGGTGGATAGCTTGGATTGACTTTTTTACCACCGAATGTATTGGGAAATTGTTTGGTTATGACTAGTTTCTCGTCTGTATTTAATGTAGGATAAATATTCTGCACTTTCTTAAAAACATCAGGCAAGCCGTTTGATCGATCAATGAAGCTCAAAAAATCGTATTTTCCATTTGTTCGGCTCGTATAAAAACTTTTGAAAGTGGTTTCTGAATTATATCCTGTACCTATTGACAAATAAATAAATTTTTGTGAAGGAAAATCTTTGGTATTGATTTGAATTGCACCACCTGCGGCATCTCCAGGATGATCAGGTGAAGCCGTTTTGTATATCAAAATATTATCAATAAGGTTGGATGGCACAATATCGAATGAGAATGCATTCTTATCGGGCTCTGTAGCAGGCATTACTGCATCGTTCATCATGGTAACATTATAACGTTCTGCTAAGCCACGTATGACAACAAATTTATTGTCTTGCACAGCAACGCCACTTATCCGTTTCAAAACCTCTCCCACATGCTTATCGGGTGATTTTTTAATTAAATCAGATGAAATCCCATCCAGTATTAAATTGCTTTCTTTCCTTTGTACATATAAGGAATGAATAGAGCCTCTATTGTAACTAGCTGTGATCATTACTCCGTTGAGCTGTTGTGCAGCAGATTTGTGCATAGTCACATACAGAGGAATATTTTGTTTCGCTCTTACCACTACGTTTTTAATCGTCTTAGTTTGATATCCAATATATTTGAATATCAACGTTTTTTCTCCTTCAGGAAGATGTTGAATGATAAAGTTTCCCTGCACATCTGATATTGCACCGCGTAATGAGTCGGACAAGAATATACTGACCCCTACAAGTGGTTCCTGAGATTCTTGATCAACAACCTTTCCTGAAATACTGCCTAGATTTTGTGCATGAATGCTCGTGGAGAGAAAAAAAGCTAGTGCTCCCCATAAATACTTTGTAAAGTCCATTTTACCCATATTCTTCATTTTTAACCTGCATAGTTACTTCTAGATTGTTAATATGTCGTTAACAATAAATTAATTTTTAATAATTATTTAATAATGGGAATGCTGTGAGAATATCAGTTTTTGAAAAAGAGATACATTAATTCTAAAAGTGAAGCTTAAACGACTCACGTCAAGCGCTCGCAATGCAGTATTTGTATAGATAAGGCTATCGATTATTTTCCATGCGGAATAGGCATCTCAGCTCGCTTAGAACAATGGTATTCTTAGAGTAAACTAAAAATTCAAAAAATCATCAGATTAACAGTTATTGGAAGAGTGGAAGCAGAAACACAAGTCAACAATAAATCAGCAATCATTTTCTTTGTTAAATAATGGGTAAAGATCCAGGCGCAGAATATCATTACGGTAAACGAAGACGATAGATTTACCTTTGGCCTTCAGGTGATTTGATAAAAAATATGCAGAATAAATGATGAAAAATAAGATAACGATTGATGTATGGGTTAGATCATAATCGTTCTCAGGAGATTCAATATAGGCAATAAATTAAGATTGTACAAATAGCTAAAATAGGTAGGATTATTTTTAAGGTCACCAATAAAAAATACAATACAGCATGATCATTGGAATGATGAGATAAACTGAGTCGTTTAGCGAAATTATATAATAATAAGAAAGCGAAGCATTAAAGCTACTTGTATGTGGAATTTTAGGCATTTACAAGGTATGAGCTGTATCGATACGAGTAGGAATCCATACAGTCATTTCACCAGGGCCTCTATTGGCCCATGCATAATATGGTATAGCCTTGAAACTTTGATGAAAAGTATCAATATGTCCATCCAGAGTTTTTTTTGCTGTTAAAGCTTCTCCTTTAATGACCAGCACACCATTAAGCAAATTGGGTTCATATGAGGTAGTAAAATGCTGATCGGGATTCACGATCATGTTCAATACATGATGATCTGGATTGTCTGGCCATTCAAGGCAATATACCAGAGGGCCAAGTTGTAATGCTATCTTTCCTCGATCGTCTTTTACCTGCTGATTAGCATGAATTACTCGAACTTCCATTGGCAAGTCTAACTCTATTTGATCGTCCTTATCCCACGTCCTTTCTATCACTGCATACCCATTTTGCAGTTTTGGTTGAATCAGTATTCCATTTAGCTTAATGGTATATGGTGTTGAGAGATAATGATGAAAAGTGTATAAATCGCTGGGGATAGGCTGATTCCTAGCCCATCCTGGAATACGAAGTTTTAAAACAAAATGCGTGGATTGTGTAGGACGAACATATATAGCTATTTTCCCTGACCATGGATAATTGGTTTGCTGTATGATATGCACTGTATCATGGTTTAATGGGATGTCAGCATGATTGGCACCATATAAATTAACATATATTTGATTGGCCTGTGTAGCATAAAAATATTCGCCTACTGTAGGAATAAATCGTGCTAAATTAGTGGGGCAACAAGAGCAGCTAAACCAAAGACTTCTTTGATATTGCCCGATAGACTCCAGGGGATTAGGATAATAGAATTCATTACCAGATAAAGACAACCCTGAAAGCAATGCATTATACAATGTCCTCTCTAAGACATCGTAATATTTAGCATCACCATAAGTTAAAAACATTCGATGATTAAAATATACATTTGCAATAGATGCACAAGTTTCGTTATATGCAGTAAGATTGGGTAATTGATACGGATTACCAAAAGCTTCTCCATTGCTAGTAGCACCAATACCTCCTGTTACATATAACTGAGTAGAAACAATATCATTCCATATATAATTATCTGCTCGAAGATAAGCTCGATTTCCAGTGAGTGCGGAGACATCAGCCATCGCAGAATATAAATATCCTGCACGAACAGCATGTCCAACGGCTTTACGTTGATCAATCACCTTTTGCTGCGCTTGTTCATAACTACTCCCTCCAGGTCCACGAACATCTAAGAAAAACTTTGCTAAATTTAAATAACGCGGATCCTTTGTTACTCTATATAAGCTCACTAATCCCAATTCCACTTCAGGATGACCAGGATATTTTTCTAATTTACCCCATCCAAATGTGCGATACAAGAGATCTGCATTTTTGATGGCTACTTTTAATAAAGTACTATCACCTGTATATGTAAAATTGGCTGCTGCCGCCTGAAATAAATGTCCAGAACAATATAATTCATGGCTAAGCTTTTCTACATTGACCCAACGTTGTAAACCCGACCAAGCTGGTGGATTGTTTGGATTTACCGTACGAGCGGTATATAAATATCCATCGGGCTCTTGAGCGGCTTGTATAATCTGAATTAGACTATCCATTCTTCTTTTTAAAATAGGATCTGATTTCAATGCCAATAAATAACTAATGCCCTCTATTACCTTATATAAATCAGTATCATCAAATGGATATGCTGTACAAAAATGAGCAGTATCCACCTGATGAGCCAGGGTCAAAGCAGCTAGTTGAAAATTTCTTACTCTCCCTGTTACCCATAGCTCATCCAACTCATGGGGTATGGTTACAGTATACATCTTATCGATTCGAGGTTTCCAAAATGAATCTACAAGGTGTACTTGGGTAAACGATACGGGATGAATGGGATAATCCTGAGACAAAGAAAAAATATGAACGGTTTGCGTAGGAGAAACTGGTTGATAGGCTGTAGTCACCCAGATGACAACGAGCACAAAAATAAATATTAGCCTCATGTCAGAACAGTTTTTAATAAAAAATATAACATTGATATGATGGGGTTATCAGATAAAGAGATATAAAAATTTAGGAAAAAATTATTTTAAAACATAATATGCATTTTATACACAAAAGAATTTCAAAAACAATTTATAGTAAAGAAAAAACTCAGTAATATATAGTACTTCTACTTCAGTAGATCTGTATTCACTATAGGCCAATCATTCTCCCATTTTATGGGAAGGATTACTAATTGAGGTAACCCATTTTTCTTGGCATCATAGGCATGCGTAACAATATAATCTTTCCCTTGATCATGAAGAATTGAATTATGACCTAGCCCCGGGAAATTTTCGTTGCCTTCTACAATTACTGTTCCACCTCCATCAGTCATCAACTTTCCAGACTTATCGATATAAGGGCCGATAATATTTTTTGCTCTACCAACAGCCACTTTATAAT
Source organism: Thermoflavifilum sp. (assembly GCA_023511875.1). Lineage (GTDB taxonomy): Bacteria > Bacteroidota > Bacteroidia > Chitinophagales > Chitinophagaceae > Thermoflavifilum. Next base: position 450,820 of record JAIMAQ010000001.1, on the reverse strand, counting down.
TACTTTTCACCCCCCTACAGCAATAATCAAAAGAAACAAATAAATAGTAATAACCGTTTCGATAAATAATATAAGGCGCCTCAATTGCTCCGTCACCTGGTAAAGTATCTGCAATTCCATATGTTCGGTATCTACTCGCTAGAGTATACCATTCCTCTGGCTTAGCCAATCGTGTTCGACTTGTATCTAATTTCACTAATTTAATTCCGTCCCAAAATGAGCCGAACACTAGCCATGGAATACCTTGTCGGTCAACAGCCAGATTAGGATCAATTGCATTCCACATATCTCTTCCGGGTATAGACTGTACGATAATTCCGTGATCATCCCAGTAGTAATTTTTGTCTTCTGGATTCAAAGTTACATTAGTTGCTAACCCAATGGCTGATGTGTTACGTTCAAATTTCGATACAGCATAAAACAAATAATACTTACCTCGATAATAGGAAATATCAGGAGCCCACATATCTCCTCCAAAATCTGGCACTATATGATATACCCAATCGGGAGTTCGGTTGAATATTTTTCCTCTAAACTGCCAATGCTGGCGATCTGTAGAAGACCAAAAGAATATGCCCGGTCCTGTAGCAAAGATATAATATATGCTATCGGTTTTAATGATAGAGGGATCATGAGCTCGAATATTATAAACTTGAGTTATCCCAATTTTAGATTGTAATAAGCCTAAAACGAGTAACACATAGAATCTTTTCTTCAGCAAACCCATATTAGTCATATGCAATAATTTTTAGAATAAATAATTTATTAATTGATTTTCTTACCCCAAATAGGCATTCCCTCATTATTCAAGCCAGTGAAAACAATCGTAGTATCATGGTTCTCCCAATCACGTTCTCTACTTAATATTACAGTTGCTTGTGAACCATTTGCCCAAGATAATTTTAACCAGGGATATTGAAGAGTCCAGGAATTTCCTGCTTGATCGCCAAAGGATCCATTCGCTTGCATATCTATTACTTGCGATGATTGAAAATCGGGAGACACTTGTTCATCAGCGAATCCAGGTACAACTCGATAATGAAATACAATCCACTCCCATTTGCCAACAAGTTCACTTGAGGAAATAGGAGACTGCGGAATATTTGCAAATCGTTCAGGAGAGACTACCGGCCATTGATCGCTGGTCCAAAATATTTTTCGGATATGTAAATCCATAAAATATTTATTTACACCTGGACGAGCATTATGAGCCATATAATAATTTCCGCTATCATCCTGAAATACAGCACAACCTCCCGTTCCCTGCCAACCACTTTGATTCATAAATTCATAAGGAGCCAATATCATGGGAAGATGATCTTGCTCGGTGTTCATATCATTACCAAAATAATCATAAAAAGGGCCATCTGGCTTACTAGAAACTCCAACTCTTACATTATATTTGGTTTCTAGCCAATCATAAGAAATAAATAGATAATACTTTTTAAATTCAGGGTTGTATATGATTTCAGGAGCTTCTATATTTCCATTTATTTTACCGTTTGTGAAACCCCTTTGAGCTATTCGCTTCCCTTTATCTCCTGGATTTAATGGAAGCCCATTAGAAGGATCTAGTTGTAGTACATAAATTCCATCCCAAGCCGATCCATAATATAACCATTGCTGACCATCAGGTGTAACCACTACACTCGGGTCTATAGCATTGGTTTGTATAGTATTATCGTTAAGAGAACCTACGACAATACCTCTCTCTTGCCAAGGACCTTCTGGAGAGGAAGATACGGCGAGCTCTATTACGCTCAGTCTAGGTATTGAAGAAGATAAAGCAAAATATAGCCTATACTCCTGATTGACCTTTATTACATATGGAGCCCATATACCTTGATTGGGTGTTCCTCCATGCTGTGTAATAAAATTTGCTGCTAGTGAAGGAATACCATTAAATGCCCAACCTACAAACTGCCATTGAATCAAATCTTTTGATTTACGGATTTGTATTCCCGGACGTACAGAGGTGCCATATGCCACATCTGTGCTATAACAATAATAGTAATTACCAAATTTCTTAATAGTAGGATCATGTACGTTGTATACTGTCCACTTTGGATAAAATTGAAAATCAGCTATATCTGCATAAGTATCTGATATGCTATTAATATCAAACGAAGAAGGATTACTCGACGTGCTATCTGGTTGATTGGTGTTAGGAATAGATATTTGACTACTCTTTTACAAGAGAAAATAAGAAAAAGAGGAATAATATAAATTATTGATAAGCGCATAATACTCAACTAAGATATTTATATAAACTATTTATACGCCGTATAAGATAAAAACTAATAACTTGGATTCTGTTTAAACCCAGGGTTATTATCGATTTCACCTTGTGGAATGGGCAGTAGATCTCTTCCTGGTTTATAGTAATTGAACTCTGGATCATGTTGTTTAAGCTCTGCGAGTTTAGCCGGATCATTAAGCCAACCCCATCTTTTGATATCATCAAAACGATGACCTTCAAGGGCGAATTCAAGCAAGCGCTCGTGGGAAATCTGTTCTCTCATCTGATCTTGCGTATAAGTAGAAAATTCAGCCTCTCGATTGGGAAGATCTACGCGATTTCTAACCATTTGAATATAGTGGGCGCATGCTGGGATATTTCCTAACTCATTTTGACACTCAGCATACATCAACAACACATCAGCATATCTCATGATGATATAATCTTTACCGGATTTCCAGTCAAACTCGTTTGGCTTAGTATCCCAGTTTTCATATTTTTTACAAAAAATATCATTTAAATAAGGCGTATTGGCATAGACCTGATCAAAATATTGCCCATATAGCATTTCACCAGGCTTATTATATAAAATGGTTACATCGAGTCTTGGATCTAGTGTACTATCAACTGTTTTCTCTTTCTGAAACTCATTAAACAAATAAAATGAAGGTTGCACATCAGTCCAGCCAAAATTTGGCGGGCCATATGTAATGGCAATAGCATTGGTTTTTGCCCAAGTTGAGGAAGGTATTCCTTGCCATCCAAGATCTGTGCCACCGGCAGTTAGTGAAAACTGAACCTCAAATATGGATTCTTGGTTGTTTTTATGCCTACCATCAAAATTGTCGGCATAATTAGGCATTAGGGCATACACTCCTAAATCAATAACATTTTTAAATTGCTCGGCAGCTTGTTGGTACATATGATTAAATAAATAAGCTTTTCCCAAAAACGCCATTGCAGCACCCTTTGTAGCTCTCCCCACTTGATTATCAGGACCATTAATATTGGCATATGATACAGGCAAAAGTGGAATAGCGGCTTTAAAATCGGCTATAGACTGTGCCCATACTGAATCTACTGGCATTTGAGGGGAAAAGAAATCCTTAGGAGACTGCGGAGCATGAAGTGGAATAGCAACATTACCAAACAGATCTGCCAAATAAAAAAAGTATAAACCCCTTAAGAAATAAGCTTGACCTAAGATGCGATTTTTCAAATCCTGATCCATTTGGATATTAGGCACAAAATCTAATACCTGATTACATCTATACACTCCTTCATACAACTCATCGAACGTCCATCCATAACCAGCTGGGTCACTGGTATTCAAAGAAAAAATAGCTGCATTACGAATAGCCGTCCATGGACTATTGCTTCTCACATCATCGCCTCGAACATCGGTTAAAACTGGTGTAAAACGCATAAATAAGCCATCAAGCAAGAGAGGCGCATATGCGGCATTCACACCCTGGAGTGCATCTGTGCTAGTTTTCCAAAAAGAAGCAGATGTTTGTGCATTAGGATTAACTTGATTTAAGTTTTTTGTACAGCTATCCAAAATGGCCATCAGAACAATGGCCAGTAAAGTATGATAGATTAGCTTTTTCATGACTAAATATATTTAATATTAAATAATAAGATTTTAAGTTTTTTATTTAAAAAATTAAAACCCTGCTTGAATACCTAACATAATTGTTCTGGGATTGGGGAAAGAACCATAATCAAATCCTCTGCTAAATAATCCATCACTAATAAAGTCTGGGTCGTAACCTTTATAGCTAGATATTGTAATCAAATTTTCACCTGCGAGGTATATGTGAAAACTGCCAAACAAATGTGTACGCTTAACTATACTCTCAGGTAATGTGTATCCGATTTGTAAATTTTGCAATCTCACATAGCTACCATCTTCGACAAACCTATTGGACACCCGATCATTTCCGTTAGGATCTCCAATAATTGGCCTAGGTACATTTGTGTGGGTATTTGTTGGCGTCCAATAGTTTAAAGCATCTATGTGATCATTACCATATTGCTCAGCCATCAAAGCCTGATACACAGCATTAAATACTTTATTTCCTGCATTCCCTTGCCAAAACATTGAAAAATCAAAATTGGCATACGACAAATCGATATTCAATCCATAGTAATACTTAGGTATTGCATTCCCTAGATATACCCTATCTTGATCAGTGATCACTCCGTCTCCATTTACATCTTTAAATTTTATATCACCCGGAGCTGCCCCAGTTTGAGTTGCATGTTTGGCCACATCATTTGCATCCTGAAAAATTCCTTCAGTCAAATAACCAAATATTTCTCCAACAGGATGACCAACTTCAGACTTACTGGCTGAACCATATATTGGATTATTTGCACCTCCTAGTTTAATCACCTTGTTTTGTAAGGTCGATCCATTAAAGGTGATACTATAATGAAGTTTTCCGAATGAGTTTCTATATGTAGCTGTGAGTTCAAATCCAGTATTTCTCAAAGAAGCAGCATTGGTAGTTACAGTTTGCGGAAATGAGCCTACAGAATATGGGATAGGGATGTTGGTAATGATATCTTTTGATTCTCTATTAAAATATTCTATTGTGAAAGACAATGCTTCATTGAACAATGAAGCATCCAAACCCACGTCTGATACGATAGTAGATTCCCATTTTAAAGAAGGATCAGCTACAGAAACTGTCGTAGCACCTATGGCTAGTTGATCATTAAAGTCGTAGTTTACACTATTGTCTATGTAGGATTGGTACAAATAATTTCCAAAATTCTGATTACCAAGTTCTCCATAGCTACCTCTTATCTTCAGATTACTAATAAACTTAGGAAGCTTAATAAATTTTTCATTAGTAATATTCCAAGCTGCTGCAAAGCCCGCAAAATTTCCAAATCGGTTCAACGGGCTAAATCTGGATGAACCATCTCTCCTAAAATTCACGGTGAATAAATAACGATCATCGTAGTTATAATTAATTCTTCCCAAATAGGAAAGAAGAGTGCTGGCTTCCAAATAACTAGATAGCCCTTTAGCAGCCGGATTAGAAACCGCACTAAATGTTTGGAATTGCAGATTTGTTGTATCTTGTGCGGTGCCTTGCATCCATTGATTGTGATCTTCTTGATAAGTCATACCTGCGAGAAAATCAATTTGATGCTTGCCGGCTTGAAGATGGTAGGTTAATGTATTTTCGATTAATCCTGTATTGGCATTTCCCAATTGTTCACTCAAATAAAAAGTATTGTTGATATAATAATAACCCATGTCGAATTTAGGCTCGAAATGATAATTTTTATAGTCTGTTCGATCATAACTTAAGTTGAGCTTATATTTCAAATTTTTAATTAGTTCCAACTCAGCCCAGATATTTCCCAGCGCTCTATTTCTATCACTATAATCTTTTACTAGATTATTAATGCCTACTACGTTTGCAGAAATAGCTCTTTGTAGAGCAGCATCACTTCCTCCATATCCCCCCAATCTGGTGGAATCATAAACAGGTACTGTAGGAATGGCCGTAAGCATAGCCGTTACTGTTCCACCAAATACTGCATGTCCTTGAGTGGCTGCATAATTACCTTTATGAGATTGCGTGTATGCCAGTTTAGCTCCATATTCAAATTTTCCTTTATGCCCGCCAAAATTGGCATTCATAGTATATCTATCATATTTTTGAGGGCCTACTTGAATACCAGTTTGATTAAAGTAGCTCAACCCTAAATCATAATTTATGCTCTCTGACCCTCCCGAAAGATTTAGATGATGATCCTGAATAATTCCTGTTTTAAGCGCTGCCTTCTGCCAATCTGTGTTGATATTAGAAATATATTTAGGATTTGAAGGATCATTTGCAGGAGCTATGGTAAGTCCAGCATTTAATTCGGCTGCAGTAGTTATTTTTTGATATTGTTCTCTATTGGTTACAGGAATATATTTAGGTATATGCTGCCATCCATAGTATCCGCTATAATTTACTCGTAATGGACCAGGTTTGCCTTTTTTAGTAGTGATGATAATCACTCCAGTAGCGGCCCTCGCCCCATAAATAGCAGCAGCCGACGCGTCTTTTAATATCTGAATACTTTCGATATCGTCTGTAGAAAAATCAAATGGTGCATCTACTGGAACGCCATCTACTACAAACAATGGGCTATTGTTTCCAAAAGTAGTGATTCCTCTTAATTTTATTTGTACATATCCGCCTGGTTCGCCAGACCCATGCACGCTAATTCCTGCTACCTGGCCTTGCAACATTCTAGCCACATCATAAGTGGGATTTTTTTCAGCATCTTTCATATTCACTACGGAGACAGAACCCGTAAGGTCTTTTTTCTGTACTGTTCCATACCCAATGACAACGAGTTCATTTAAACTGCTAGTTGCTGGTAAAAGCGAAACATTGATCACATGTTGATCGCCCACTCTGACATGTCTTTCCTGATATCCTACATATCGAAATATCAAACTATCTTCTGGCGAAGCCTCAATGCTGTATTGGCCTTGATTGTCTGTAACCGTTCCTACCTGAGTACCCTGCACCAATACAGTAACCCCTGCAAGTGGCGTGCGCCCATTTGATTCAAATACCCGACCTTGAATGGATTGACGCTGCTGAGCCTGTAAAAAGCTCGGAAGTAAAAAGAAGAGAAGAAAAGCTAATGGCTTCATGCGCCATTTCTGGTAATGGGTGGAGTTTTGTTTCATGGCCTATGTGTTTTGTTTGGTGATCAATAATGCATGAGATATTTTTAATTGTATATTATACATTTATTAAATCAGTCATATAAAAAGTCGCTTCATGAGCGACATCTCAACCCAGGCTATCTGCTCAAGATCCAATCAACATATTGGCATCCCACCAATTATGGAACCTTATATGGAAATTTTCTAATGCTAATGTAAAACAAAAAAATTGTATAAACAACACTTATAAAAAAATTTTTTGAAGAAATTTCTCTTTGATTCTTCATCTATGCACAGAATCGCTATTTCACATTGGTAATCAACCACGTAGAAAATGAAATGAACCTATATCATCCTCAAATTATTCTGCTCGTATGTTTATACTAGAAGCAGGAAGGCCTTCTGAAATAGCCTTAAGCATAATGGTGCCTGTTTGATGAGTCGATTTGACGACGACCAGACAACGACCCCGCCATGCCCTGCGCTGAGGCATCTGATAGCTCTCTGTGCTTATGGGATTGGCATTACCTACAGCTATTATCTCACCTGGACCTTCAAGGCTAAACTTAATCAAGTTGTTGGCTTCTGGGCAACGTATCCCCTCTTGATCACATACCTCTACCGTAACATAACTTAAATCTTCTCCATCAGCTCGAATCATTTTCCGATCTGCGGTTAGCCGTATCTGAGCTGGCATACCCGCTGTTTGCAACCAAGCCGTATCTACCCGTTTTCCCCCATCAAAACCCACCGCTTCTAATCGACCCGCTACATAAGGTATCCGCCATATAGCCATGTATCGAGTAAAACGATCGGTCTTCTTCTTCCCTAATGATTGGCCATTTAAAATCAGCTCCACCGAGTCGCATGAAGAATACACATGCACCTCTAATGGTTCCCCCTCGTATCCATCCCAATTCCAGCTAGCTACCACATCTTCCCAACCCCAGCGACTCCATGACATTCGCTCAGGATTCAACGGAAAGGAAGCTTGGGGAGATTTTACAAACAAGGCTACACGATCTTTCTCCCAAAGCACCTCTCTATAATAAGATTGTGGACGCCTCCAACCGCAAATATCTATATCGCCGCAATAGGCCAAATGCCATGGATAAAAGTTTTGTTTTTGGGGATATCCTCTCCAGCCAATACTGGCTTCTCCAAGATAATCCCAGGCCGTCCACACAAAATCACCAATTACCCATGGATAAGCTTCCGCTTCTGTCCAATAATCGAATGCGTCTAACGGAAATGATTCTGTAGCCAACATGATCCGATAGGGATGAAGGCGATGATCACTCAAATAATGATCCTTAGCATAATTATATCCACAAATGTCTAAAGCAGAGAAAAAAACATTCTTTTGCTCGCTCACATCATTCATGGCAGCTACAACCGGTCGTGTACTATCTAATTTATGCACATACGCAGCTAATTGATGAGCTATATCTGCTACCCGTGATTGAGTAGCATTGGGGATTTCATTGCCAATACTCCACATGATAATACAAGTATGATTTCTGTCGCGAAGAATCATGCTTTGAAGATCTTTTTTCCACCATTGATCAAAATATAAATGATAATCGTATGGAGTTTTAGCGTCTTCCCACATATCAAAAGCTTCATCAATCACCAGCATCCCCAGACTATCACAAGCCGATAAAAATGCCGGTGAAGGTGGATTATGTGCACATCGAATGGCATTAAATCCGCTGGCTTTTAAAAGAGCCACCCGTCGTTGTTCAGCACGATCATATGCACGTGCACCTAAGGGGCCATTGTCATGATGTACGCATCCACCTCTTAATTTGATGGGTTGCCCATTCAACCGAAAGCCATTGATTGCATCAAACGAAATGGTGCGCACGCCAAATTTAATTTCTTCTTGATCTACTAATTGATCATGAGCATAAACTTCCACCTTTGCCGTATAGAGATAAGGCGAATCTAATGACCATAGATGCGGATGAAGAATGGTAATATACTGTGTGGCTTGTTGCTGAGTATGTGAATGAATTTGCTGATGAGATATGGAGTAGGCTATTTCTTGATGAGATGTATCTAAAATATGACTGACAACACGAACATCGGAAATAGTTGAGGTTTCATTGTGGATCGTAGTTTGTATGTGAATAAGACTGGAATGATGATCGGCAGAGAGCGTTTGGATAGCTACTCCCCATTGTGCAATATGTATCTTATTTTCAATATACAACCACACATGTCTATAGATCCCTGATCCCGAATACCATCGACTATTCAGGCCCTCGTTTTTCACTTCTACAGCCAGTACATTTTTTTCTCCCCACAATATATTGGGCGTAAGATCATACCAAAAGCTTGTATAACCATAAGGATGATTGCCGAGATGATGCCCATTTAGCCATACATCAGCATTCATATATACTCCTTCAAATTGAATATATATTTTTCTTCCACTATCGGTTGCAGGCACTATAAATGTTTTTCGATACCAGCCAGTACCACCCGTAGTAAATCCACCACTCACTTGTGTATTCGCATTAGAGTCGAATGGCGTATGTGTGTGGGGGAGATCTTCTATACTCCAATCATGCGGCAAATCGACCAGGTGCCAGGTACTATCTGGGAAATTTGGCTGCTCGGCTCCCTGTGCCCCGCCTCGATGAAAACGCCAACCGAAATCAAAAAGCTGCTTCGTTTGTGGAGACTGTGAGAAACTGCTCCTGGAGAAGCTTCCCATCAAGCAGATCAATATGGCTAAATTTTTAAAAGGAAAAGATAGCATGCAAGGGTGATTTTTTTAGTGTGAAAATAACATTTTATTTGAAAAATGCATGCTTGAAATAGCGAGCCCAGCAGATAGACTAAGAGGATATAAAATCAGAAAACCTAGTAGCGAGGATGGGAGTTGAACCCATGACCTCAGGGTTATGAATCCTGCGCTCTTACCAACTGAGCTACCTCGCCATGAAACGTTGCAAAGGTAATTTGTTTTTGCCTTAGCTCAAAAACTACAACACTTGAAAAGAAAGTAAATTTTGCTCGCCTATAAACGCTTCTAAATAATCACCAACCTCTACGGGCCCCACTCCAGCTGGGGTACCGGTAAAAATTAAATCCCCAATATTGAGGGTAAAATACCGAGAAGCATAGCTAATGATTTTATCGAAAGAAAAGATCATGTCTTTACTATTGCCTTGCTGTACTACTTGTTCATTCTTTAACAACTTAAAAGAAATATTCTGTAGATCCATGTTTGGATTAATGGGAATAAAATCTCCAATGACAGTAGAATTATCAAAAGCTTTGGAAATCTCCCAGGGAAGGCCTTTTTCAATGAGCTTACGTTGCAAATCTCTAGCAGTAAAATCAATGCCTACAGTGATTCTGTCATAATATCGATTGGCAAACTTCTCTTGAATATGCTTACCATTTTTTGATACCCTCAATACCAATTCGCATTCATAATGCAACTCATCGGTAAAATCGGGATAATAAAAGGGTTGATTATTTTGCAACAAAGCTGTCTTGGGCTTTAAAAAAATAATGGGCTCTGTGGGCACTTCGTGTTTTAATTCTTGTGCATGATCTACATAATTTCTACCTACGCAAATGATCTTCATATGTGTTACATTTAGGGTTATCCAATAATAACAAGCGTTCCGAATACTAAGATAGATGCTCGAGTTTAATTTTTCTACTGTTATAATCATTCATAGTAGCTTCAATACCTCTAGCCACAAAGCTTTCCAGAATTTCTACACAGAGATCTATTTTTTTTCTCACAATTTCCCATTCTGCCGGTTTCCATTGACCCAATACATAATCTACTTGTTTGCCTCTTGGATAATCCTGCCCAATGCCAAATCGCAATCTTGCAAACTGTTGAGTGCCTAGCATTTCCTGAATATGTTTTAACCCATTGTGCCCTCCATCACTCCCCCCAGGCCTTAGCCGAACAGTATCTAATGGCAGAGCAACATCATCCACGATCACCAGCAATTCAGTTAAGGTAATTTTTTCTTTATCCAGCCAGTATTTCACGGCTTTACCACTCAAGTTTACATAAGTAGTGGGCTTGATCAATATCAGCTCCTTGCCTTTCCATTTAACTTCTGCTTTTTCTGCATACCTCACCAGCGTAAATCTGGCCTGATGTTTGGCCGCAAAAGCTTCTACCACATCAAAACCAATATTATGACGAGTATGTACATATTCCTCACCGATATTGCCAATGCCCACAATCAAATATTTCATTCCTATGTCTTTCGTCAACAAAAATAAAAAATCCATTCATCGTTTTACCTCTTCATATCAGCCACAAACCCATCGATGAAGCAGATAGAAAGTTCATCATTTCTCAAGCAACTCCGTGTATTTTCTTCTGCTTCCAGTTTTCTCGCCAAGGGCGAATCACATAAAAAACCCCTATGCCTGCTGCGATCATGAGCAAGCCCGATAGAGCAAAATGCCAACCCGTGGAAATAAATACAATTGTCCAAGCCAAAATAGAGAGAATAATAGGCAAAGGATAGCCCCTCATACGATAAGGAAATCGATGAGCAGGCAACCGTTTATGCAACAGCAATAACCCTATCGCTTGCCCAATAAACTGAACCATAATGCGCATAGCCAAAATAGCACTAATCACCTGCTCAATGCGAAACAATAAGCTAAATACAAAAGCAAGCCCACTAAGAGTAAGCAAAGAGATATGCGGAAAATGGCGGCTGGAATGAGTTTTACCAAATATCGGGAAAAAATATCCATCTCTCGCTGCAGCATAGGGTACTCGTGAATACCCCAGCATCAAGGAAAACAATGAAGAAAACGCAATCCACAAAATCAATAAGGTGACCAATTGGGCCCATGTATGTCCAAACAGCCGGGCAAAAAATTCGCTTACCATAAGCTGGCCTTTACCCCCATCGCTGACCATACCTTGTGCCAGACTTATGTTCATCAGCAAATAAAGCATAGCCACGCCAGCAATAGAAAGTTGTATGCTACGTGGAATGTTGCGGGAGGGATTTTTGATTTCTCCTCCTAAATGGCATACATTGTAATAACCCAAATAAGAATACATCGCCTGCACTGTGGCATGGCCCAACACGGCCATAGCACCTGCTTGCCAAAAATCTTTATGAAAATGAAAACCTTGCACTCGATGATGTAGATGCACACTCCACACCCCACCAACAATGATCCAAACCAGAGTAAGCATCACGCCTATCCACAGCCATATCGATATTCGGCCTATGGTTTCAATTTTTCTATACAGCAACACCGTAATCACCACTATAACTCCACCCGACACGCATTTTTGTGCCCAAAATGGCAATGGAATCAAATAACTGGCATATTGGGCAAAACCTATCGCTGCCGATGCGGCTACTAAAGGGGCTTGTACCATCGTTTGCCAGACAAACAAAAACGGCATCATGCGCCCCCAGCGAAAATGACCATAAGCGGCCTTAAGAAACTGATAGCTGCCACCAGCCAAAGGGAAAGCAGCCCCTAATTCAGCCCAGATCAACCCATCCAATGCTGAAATCACCGCCCCACACAACCAGGGAATGAGAAACCAACCCACACCCAACTGCTGCATGATGAGCGGAATAACTATAAATGGCCCAATGCCCACCATCTCTATCATGTTTATGCTGGTGGCTTGCCATAGAGTCACTACTCGCTTTAATTCTCCTTGCTCAACATTGGCTTGTAAATTGGCATCGGCACACAAAGAGGTGGATGTATGAGAATCAGACATGCAACAAGATTAAACAAAAAAGCTGATGAAAAGGCCCTTCATCAGCTCTACCAGAATACCTATTGACAAAAGTTTATTGAGCTGCAGAGGCTTCTTCCTGGCGAAGTGTCCGCGTAGTGACTACCGACGCCAAGGGAATACGAGGTGCGTGTAAGATCTCATAATTCTCTACCTTCACATCCTCCACCCGAATGTTTTGGTTTAACCCCAGTGTATCTAAATTGACTTCTATATGCTCTTTTAGATAACGTGGATAGGTCTTCACCTTCAAAGCTTTCATTTTTATTACCAGCTTACCTCCTTGCTTGACCCCCTCGGGTACACCAGTAAATAGAATGGGCAGAGTAACTGTTACTTTTCGATCTTCATTGAGCTGCAGAAAATCAACATGGATGAATTCGTCAGTCAATGGATCGAGTTGATATTCCTTTAATACACATCGATAGGATTGACCATTAATCCGTAATTCGGCCAACTGAAATGCTGAAGTGTGGATTAAAGGCAAAAATGCTCTTCTGGGCGCATGAAAATGAATATTTTCCTGACTTCCATAAATCACGCCAGGCACTTCTCCAGCAGCACGTAACCGATGCAATGCACTTTTGCTTCCCAGTGTTTCCGGCTCCCTGAGCTGCGCTTCAATGATAACTGTCTTCATATATCAACCATTAAATGTTTGTGCTCACATGTTTCTCCGCTGGCTGTGAATAAATAGGCTGGTGATGGATTTGTTTTCATAAGCATTCCGAATAGCCACCGCAAATAATTCCGACACACTTACCACTTCGATCTTCGAACATGGCTTTTTCAACGGAATTGTATCACAAACCACCAGCTGCTCCAACGCAGAATTTTCAAGGTTTTCATAAGCATTGCCACTCAACACCGGGTGCGTACAAAACGCTCTTACCGACCTAGCACCTTTTTCTTTGAGCAAGGCAGCCGATTTACATAAGGTACCCGCCGTGTCTACAATATCATCGATGATCACAATATCGCGATCCTTCACATCGCCTATCACCACCATGCTCGCAATCTCATTGGCCCGCTTGCGATGCTTATCGCAAATGACCATATCGGCATTAAAATAAGATGCTACCTCACGCACCCTATTGGTGCTCCCCACGTCGGGCGACGCAAAGGTAAGATTTTCCAGATTAAGGCTTTCGATGTAAGGAATAAAAATAGCCGAGCTATCCAGATGATCTACAGGAATATCAAAGAAACCTTGAATTTGTGGGGCATGCAAATCCATGGTAATGATGCGATTGGCTCCGGCAGCTACAAGCATATTAGCCACCAGCTTAGAGCCAATAGCCACCCGGGGCTTGTCTTTTCGATCTTGACGTGCATAGCCAAAATAAGGAATTACCGCTGTGATATACCCGGCAGAAGCCCTACGAGCAGCGTCGATCATGAGCAGGAGCTCCATCAGGTTGTCGGCAGGAGCACAGGTACTCTGCACCAAAAACACATAATCGCCCCGAATGCTTTCTAAAAAAATGGGTTGAATTTCTCCATCACTAAACTGTTCGATCTTGATTTTGCCTAAACCATTACCGTAGTGATCAGCGATTTTTTCGGCCAAATAGCGGGAACGGGTGCCGGAAAAAATTTTAACATTGGGTTGCATGGAGAAAACTAGTGAGCGGCAAAGTTAAAAAACTCAGCGCTAATGCCAACTAGCGTTCGAATCGCTTTTTTTCTATTTTTCGGAAATCTTTTGACACCTATGAACCATCTCATTTATCAACTAGCTCTTACACGCATCCCATTTATAGGCCCAACTTTAGCCCGTCAATTAATCCAGCATTTTCATGGCGATGTAGAAGCCATTTTTACCGCAAGCCAATCCAAGATTGAGCGTATTCCTGGCATTGGACCTTTCCGAGCTAAGGCTATTCGCGACTTTCGGGATTTTACTGAGCTGGAAAAAGAAATATGTTTACTGGAAAAGTTAAATATCCGCACTTGTTTTATCACGGAGCCGCAATACCCCCAATGGCTAAAGGAATGCCCCGATGCACCCATTTTGCTGTTTTACAAAGGCAATCTCCCCAAAAATGGTCAACGTATCCTCAGCATCGTAGGCACTCGTAAGCCTACAGCGTACGGGCGTGAGATGTGCGAGCAAATTATTGAGGCACTCCAAAAATATCAACCGTGGATTGTGAGCGGTCTCGCCTATGGAATCGATATTGCAGCGCACCGTGCTGCATTAAAGTACAATCTGCCCACTACGGCTGTGCTGGCTCATGGCTTAGACCAAATTTACCCCCCTCAACATACCGAAACAGCTAAACAAATGTTGGCTACTGGAGGCTGGCTAAGCGAATTCGCACCCGGCGTTAAACCAGAAAAAGAGCATTTTCCCCGCCGAAACCGCATCATCGCCGGACTCAGCGAAGCTACTTTAATCATCGAAACCGATCTCAGCGGTGGCTCTATGATTACGGCCCATTTGGCGGCTGGCTATCATCGCACGGTGATGGCCTTACCAGGGCGCACCATAGATGTGCATTCCAGGGGATGCCTGGCCTTAATCCGCAATCAAATAGCTGTTTTAGTGAGCTCTGCCGAAGATATTGCCCTAGAGTTGGGCTGGAAAGATCCACGCCAGCAAATGAATACAATGCCCCGAAGCTTGTTCCGAGAATGGAATCCAGCCGAACAAGCCATCGTAGACCTATTTGGCACTAAAAACCTTCGCCATGTAGAAGAGATCTATCAATTGTGTGGGCTACCCACCACGGAGGCCGCTGCTGTGCTATTGCAATTAGAATTAGAGGGTTATGTACGCAGCTTGCCTGGTAAAATGTATGAATGGACGGGATAATGTACAATCATCCCTCAATGCGGATCATAAGCCCATATCAAATACAACGCACCCCAGGTAAAGCCTCCTCCAAAGGCGGCCACAATAAGCTTATCTCCGCGCTTTAGCTGTTGCTCATAATCCCACAAGCATAGCGGTATGGTGGCTGCAGTAGTATTCCCATATCGCTGGATGTTGAGCATCACTTTCTCTGGGGGCAGGTTCATACGATGGGCGGTGGCATCGATAATGCGCTTATTGGCCTGATGGGGAACCAGCCAGGCAATATCCTCAGCAGTAAGCTGGTTGCGTTGCATCACCTCATAAGCCACCTCGGCCATATCTACTACGGCAAACTTAAACACGGCCTTACCTTCTTGATACACAAAATGCTCGCGATTCATCACGGTTTCAATGCTTGCTGGCCGAAGTGAACCACCGGCCTTCATATGCAGATGCTGGCATCCTATACCATCAGATTTCAACAAAAAATCTTGTACACCCAAACCTTCTTCATTGGGCTCTAACAAAACAGCTCCTGCACCATCGCCAAACAAAATACAAGTGGTTCGGTCTTGATAATCTACAATGCTGCTCATCTTATCGGCACCCACCACCACTACTTTACGAAATCTACCCGATTCGATAAACTGCGCTCCTGTGGCTAATCCATATAAAAACCCCGAACACGCAGCTGCCAGGTCAAACCCCCAGGCGTTTTTTGCTCCCACCTTATGACAAATCAAATTGGCCGTGGCTGGAAAAACCATATCGGGCGTAGTAGTGCTGCAAATCAACAATTCAATCTCAGCCGGATCTATACCTCTTTTCGCACAAAGGCGCTTCACGGCTTCCACTCCCATATCGGATGTGGCCTTGCCTGGCTCTTTTAGAATGCGCCGTTCTTTAATGCCCGTTCGCGTAGTAATCCATTCATCGGTAGTATCTACAATTTGCTCAAGCTCTTGATTGGTGAGAACATAATCGGGAACATAACCCCCTATGGCAGTAATAGCAGCTTTAACAGAATGCATGTGTCATGAAAAATATAGGATAAAAATAATCGGGCAAAGTTAATCGAATAATTGGGAAATGGTCAATACACCGCCTTTAGCCAGATTTCTTTGACGAATGCTCGGTTGGATATGCATAAAAGCATGTATTTTGCCTAAAGAATTAAATACCCACTTCATGTTTGCTTACCTCACGGGGAAGATCACCTATCGTTCTCCAGCACTTATTCACCTGGACGTGCATGGCGTAGGTTATGAATTACAGATCAGCCTCAACACCTATTCGCAAATCGCTAACCTCGACACCTGTAAACTCTACACATACCTGCATATTCAGGAAGATGCACATTTGCTATTTGGGTTTTATCAATGGGAAGAAAAAGAAATCTTTCGTTTGCTGATCAGTGTTTCGGGCATAGGAGCTGCTACGGCGCGAATGATTCTTTCCCGACTTACCCCAGAAGAAATACAACAAGCGCTGCTCACCGAAGACGAACACGCACTATCGTCGGTAAAAGGTATAGGCCCAAAAACAGCCAAACGAATTATCTTGGAGTTGAAGGATAAAATATTGCAGATGAAACCTCAAACCATAGAAAATGAAACCCGTTTACAACCTATACACAATACTATTACCCGTGATGCGTTAAATGCATTGATAGCACTGGGCATTGCAAAACAGGTAGCGGAAGCAGCAGTGAGCAAGGCCATAAAAGAAAAATCCCCAGAAAGCCTGGAAGATTTAATTAAACGCTCTCTAAAATATGCCTAATACCCTGTTGTTGCCAGAAAGCCCATTGCTATTCCAAACCCAATGACTATGTGTTTACCTCAAAAAATTTTGTACTTCATTTACTGCTGTAACCCCATTTTTTGCTTTGCTTATTTCGGCTATAGCCTCGTGTTGACCACACCCAGTAAAGCTTATTGAAATCATGTTATGTAGCTGGCATCATGAGCAAACATCAACCGAAATACGTAACGATTTGCTGGATGCTGTTGATGATAACGTTGGGCAGCAGAGCAAGGCTTGCCTTAGCCCATCATGCATCGGAAAGCGTATTATTGCCCAATAAATCCTATACTCATTTCGTCAACGATACTACCCCTGTCGATTCCTTGCCCCCCTGGGCGAAGTTACAAGATAGCCATATTTCACTTTTACCCGACTCCTCTTCTCCCACACTCGATCTCCACGACCCTACAAACATCCAGAAAGTTGTAGAATATGACCCCCTCACGCGCCAATACGTGCTAATGGAAAAAATTGGTAACCAATACTATCGTTTCCCTACCACCTTAAGCTTCGATCAGTTTTACGAACTCGAAAGTCGTCAACAAGAAAACCGCTACTGGATGCAGCATTCGTTGCTACTCGATCAGCTCAACCGCACCGATAGCACGCCTACCCTTTACCGAGGAGCTAAATTGTTTAACCGCATCTTTGGCGGCACTGAAGCCAACATCCGTCCACAAGGCAATATCGACCTCACTTTTGGCTATCAGGGACAAAACTATCAAAACCTTACCCTGCCTGAACGCGCTCGTAAAACGGGAGGATTTGATTTTAACATGAACATCAACATGAATGTGCTCGGGCAAATTGGTAGTAAACTAAAAATCACCACCAACTATAACACCCAATCGGTATACGATTTTGAAAAACAAGTTCGACTCGAATATACTGGCGATGACGACCAGATTATCCGCAAAATTGAAGCAGGCAACGTAAGTTTCCCGCTGCGAAGCTCACTGATCACAGGAGTACAATCGCTTTTCGGCATCAAAACCCAATTGCAATTTGGCCGACTTTCTGTTACCACCATTCTATCGAATCAACGCTCTCAAAAACAAACGATTACTATTCATAATGGCTCGCAAACACGCACCTTCGGCATACATGCCGATCAATACATGGAAAATCAACATTTTTTGCTGGCGCAATATTTCCATGATCATTTTGCAGAAGCTATGTCTGATCTGCCTGTAGTGAAATCGCAAGTCTACATCACCCGTATTGAAGTATGGGTAACCAATAAATCGGGTGCTACCACCAATGCCCGAGAAGTAGTGGGACTTATGGACCTTGGGGAATATCAACCTTTTAACCCGAATATTCATTCCCTGACCAACTTACCACTTCCACAAAACGATGCGAATGATGAATACGCAAACATTGTCAATAATCCAGCCGCGCGCAATTCGACCACAGTAATAACCGCCCTGCAGGCGCTGGGGCTGCAGCCAGTGCAGGATTTCGAAAAAACTTATGCTCGTAAACTCGATTCTACAGAATATACTGTCAATCGCCAACTGGGCTATATTTCCCTTAATCGCCCATTACAACCCGACGAAGTATTGGCCGTGGCCTTCCAATATACCTACAACGGCAAAGTGTATCAAGTGGGAGAATTCTCTCAAGACGTTCCACCTGACCCCAACACAGCCAACCCTAAAATCCTGTTCTTAAAACTGCTAAAAGCCACTTCTGCACAGCCCCGCCTGCCCATCTGGCAACTGATGATGAAAAATATCTATGCAATTGGCGATTATCAAATCAATCGAGACAATTTTGTGCTCAATATTTATTACCAGGACCCCGGAGGGGGAGAAAAACGTTATCTGCCCGATGCACAAGGCTCATATCAGGGCGCTCCCCTGCTCAGCATCTTAAACTTAGACCGACTCAACAACCAAAATGATCCACAGCCCGACGGACAATTTGACTTTCTCCCTGGATATACCATTAACCCACAAAAAGGATGGATCATCTTCCCCGAACTCCAACCCTTTGGGAAAGACTTGCTTAAAGCCTTCCCGAATGATCCTTCGGTAGCTTCTAAGTATCTGTATCAACAACTCTATGATTCTACCAAAACCATCGCCGAACAATTTCCCCAATACAACCGCTACGTGATAAGGGGCACCTACCAAAGTAGTTCTTCTTCCGATATTTTCCTCGGAGCCTTCAACATTCCCCCAGGCTCTGTTACCGTAACCGCTGGTGGGCAAATCCTCACGGAAAACGTCGACTATACGATCGACTACTCTCTTGGCCGATTGAAGATCATCAATCAGGCCATCCTCAACTCGGGCGTGCCCATCAATGTACAATTTGAAAATAATGCGCTCTACGGCCAACAATCGCGCAATTATGCAGGCATTCGATTTGACTATACAGTCAACGACAAACTCACGCTGGGAGCTACGGTAGTCCATATGGGCGAACGACCCTATTTCACGAATGTGAGTTATGGCGAAGACCCAATCAGCAATACCATCGTTGGCCTCGATGCCAATTATCGTGCTGAACTACCCGGCCTTACCCATTGGCTCGACCGACTCCCCCATTATGCTACTACCACGCCTTCGTATATCAACGCCACTGGCGAAGTGGCTAGGCTATTCCCAGGGCATTCTAAGCTTATCAACTACAACGGGCAAGGCACAGTATTCATAGATGATTTTGAAGGCGCTGTCTCGGGCTACGATTTAAAATTTCCTTACAATAGCTGGGCGCTTGCTTCAACTCCAGTAGATGCTACCGATTCTACAGGCAGGGTGCTCTTTCCAGAGGCTACACTCACCGATTCCTTACCTTACGGATATAATCGGGCGAAGATCGCTTGGTACACGATCGAACAATCGCTCGTCGATGGCGGCCCAGGCACTCCGAGTTATTTGAAGGAAAACAAAGACCTGCTCTCTGATCTATACATTCGACCCGTGTTTCAAAAAGAAGTCTTTCCCAATCGTACAACCGACTTCGGACAAAGCTATATCAACACCTTCGATTTGGCTTATTTCCCCACCGAACGCGGGCCCTACAACTATGTCACGAGCCCTTCACAGCTCACGCCCGACGGTCATCTGCTAAACCCAGCCAGCCGATGGGGGGGCATCATGCGTGCGCTCGACATCACCGACTTCGAAGCCGCAAATATTGCCTATGTCGAATTTTGGGTATTAGATCCTTTCTTAAACAACCCCAATAGCAAAGGCGGGTATCTGTACATTAACCTGGGCGATGTGTCGGAAGATATTCAAAAAGATGGCAAACTGTTTTTTGAAAATGGCCTGCCCTATCCACCCGATCTGAACAAAGTTGATTCCTCCGTTTGGGGATATGTGCCTCGCTACCCCGTGCAAATCACCAACGCGTTTGATAACGATCCAGCAGCTAGGCCTTACCAAGATGTAGGCTACGATGGCCTCTCAGACGATGAGGAAAAAAGGTATTACCAAGCCTACTTGAATCAACTGCTGGCAAATTTTGGCCCCAACTCGGCTGTCTACCAACATGCCCTGAGAGATCCTTCCAACGACGATTATCATTATTATCGAGGCGCCGATTATGATGCCGAAAAGCTTAGCGTAGTAGATCGTTACAAAGATTTCAACAATCCTGATGGCAATTCGCCTGTTTCCCAGGGCAAAAGCCTGTATAGCACCGCTGCAACCAATTATCCAGAAACCGAAGACCTCAATCACGACAATACGTTAAACGAAACCGAACAATACTATCAATATCGCATTCACCTGGTGCCCAATATGCAAGTCGGGCAAAACTTCATTGTAGACAAGCAAACCACCACCGTTCAATTATACAATGGCAAACAAGCTACCGAAACCTGGTACGAGTTTCGTATCCCCATTCGGCAATATGATCATAAAGTGGGAAATATTAGCGATTTCCGTTCGATTCGCTTCATGCGTATGTTTTTAACTGGATTTACCGATAGTGTGATCTTGCGTTTTGCTACCCTGCAGCTGGTACGCGACCAATGGCGACAATACAATTATTCCCTACAATACCCTAATGTGCCTATCGACACCCTCAATGGCACTACACAGTTTACCATCTCGGCCGTAAACATTGAAGAAAATGCCAGCCGCTATCCTATACCTTATGTTTCTCCTCCAGGCGTACAACGTCAGCAACTCATCAGTACCAACAATGTTAACTTGCTTAGCAACGAACAATCGCTTTCCTTAAAAGTGATAAACTTGCAAGATGGCGACGCACGAGCTGTTTTCAAAGACCTGGGTGGCATGGATATGCGACGCTACAAAACCCTGCGCATGTTTGTCCATGCAGAAGCCGCAGACAACCCCAATAGCCTCCACAATGGCGATGTGCAGCTCATTATTCGACTCGGAAGCGATTTTGTAAGCAATTATTACGAATACCGCATACCCTTACAAATCACTCCATGGGGGTCTACATCGCCACTAACCATTTGGCCTGACTCAAATGATGTAGCACTCGATTTAGCCGCTTTAACCCAACTTAAACAACAACGCAACTTATCTGGCGCTCCCGTAAACATTCCTTTCACCCAGGTAGATAGCTATGGCCGCGTGATGGCTGTGGT
This sequence comes from Thermoflavifilum sp., assembly GCA_023511875.1. Classification (GTDB taxonomy): domain Bacteria; phylum Bacteroidota; class Bacteroidia; order Chitinophagales; family Chitinophagaceae; genus Thermoflavifilum. The sequence continues at coordinate 428,933 of JAIMAQ010000001.1, read as the reverse complement.
GGGCAATCCCAACCTGGGGCAAGTAACCGAAGCTATGATTGGTATCTTAAATCCGAAAAAAGATTCGCTCAACTCACGCGACGATGGATTGCCTAAGAGCGTGGAGGTATGGTGCGATGAAATGCGGCTCAGCGATCTCGATGAACATGGGGGCTATGCTGCGGTGGGGCGTGTTGACTTACAACTGGCCGACCTGGGAACAGTATCGATATCGGGCAGTATGCATACCGTTGGCTTCGGGAGTGTTGATCAAAGCGTAAACGAACGATTTTTAGATAATTACCACCAGTTTAATGCAGCTACTTCACTACAGCTGGGCAAGCTGCTTCCGCAACATTGGGGACTGGTATTGCCCGTATATGCAGGTTATTCCCAGGAAGTGAGCAACCCCGAATACGATCCATATGATCTCGACATTCGTTTGAAAGATAAGCTCAAAACTGCGCCCACCCGAACGGCTCGTGATTCAATTCTGGCACAAGCTCAAACCTTTACGTCTATCAAAACCATCAATTTCACCAACGTACGCATCATGCAACCCGGCCATCAGGTACGCTTCCCATGGGATATTCAAAACTTTGACATCAGCTATTCATTTAACCAAACACTCAATCACAACCCGCTCATCCAGGGAGACTTGCTCAACCGTCACCGCTTCGGACTGGGATATACTTACAACGGCCAAGAACGATTTTTTACCCCATTCCAACATTGGCTACACGGCAAGTCGCGTTACTTAAGCTGGCTACGTGATTTCAACTTCAATCCTATCCCGGCGCTAATTGGTTTCCGAGCCGATATTAATCGGCAATATGAAATGATTCGTATCCGCAATATTGGAGGCGATCCTTACGGCATCCCACCGATTTACAACAAATATTTCACCTTCGACCGCTATTACAACTTGCAATGGGATTTAACACATTCCTTGAATCTGAACTTCAGCGCGATTAACAATGCACGCATCGACGAACCTGCCGGAGCACTCGATACCAAAGCCAAGCAAGATACCGTTTGGCAAAATTTCCTCCGTCTAGGTAGAACCACCATGTACTCGCATACTGCCACACTTAGCTATACGCTTCCGCTTAACAAATTTCCTATTCTCGACTGGATAAATGCCCGGGCTGCTTATTCGGCTTCCTACCAGTGGATAGCCGCTTCTCGCCTGGCAATGAGCTACGGCAACAACCTCAACAATGCTATGCAGCGCCAACTAAACATGGAAATGGATTTTAACCGATTATACAACAAATGGAAATTTTTGCGGCTCATCAATCAACCCGCATTGCCAAACAGTGATAGTAGCCAAAGCCTAGCTGCATCACCGTTTTTGAAGGCTTTACTAAAACCACTCTTGTCGGTCAAACGAATCTCGATCAACTACAACGAAACAGGTGCTACTAGCCTGCCTGGATATTTAGACAGCACCAAAATTCTGGGACAAAACCTCAATCCACTGGTACCCGGACTGCCTTTTGCCTTTGGCTACCAACCCGACTCGAGCTGGCTTAACCACTTCGCTGCCCGGGGTCTGCTTAGTCGAGATACCACTTTCAATATTCAGTACCAACAAAATTTTACCCAACAGCTCAATGTTCAGGCTTCCCTGGAGCCTTACCGTGACTTACGCATAGACCTGCTCATGACCCAATCGTTTTCGAAAACCCATACCGAATTGTTTAAAGACACCAGTTCAAATACTCCCTTTGTTCACCTCAATCCTTACGATGCTGGGGGATTTCAGATTAGCTTCATCGCCTTGAAAACCTTGTTTGCCCCCATCAACAATGTGACGGGCATTAGCCAAACTTTTCTCCATTTCGAACGCTATCGAGCCATTATTTCTCAGCGTTTGGGCAAGCTCAATCCTTATACCCATGGGCAACCCAACCCTCAAGATCCAGCCTATACCCTGGGCTATGGCCGATATGCACAAGATGTGCTCATTCCAGCCTTTCTGGCTGCTTATACTGGGAAAGATCCCAATAGCATTGGGTTGTTGAAAACGAGCAACACCAATATCCGATCAAACCCATTTAGTCGATACTTTCCTCGACCCAATTGGCAACTGAGCTATACAGGCTTAAGTCGATTGCCTTTCTTGAAAAATGTGTTTTCAAACGTTGTGATTACGCATGCTTATTCGGGACTGTTGAGCATGAATAGCTTCACTTCTAATTTGTTTTACGAAGATCCCTTGCATATAGGCTATCCTGGCTTTATCGATACCGTTTCGGGCAATTATATTCCTTATTTTGCTGTACCCAACATCACCATTCAAGAGCAGCTGGCGCCACTTATTGGTGTAGACATGACGTTTACCAACGGATATAATGTCAATATTCAATGGAAAAAAAGCCGCACCTTGAGTTTGAGCTTAATCGATTATCAGCTTACAGAGATGCGATCCAGCGAAATCGACTTCAGTAGCAGCTTTCGAATTCGTAAATTTTCCATTCCGGGATTGGTCGATAAAAATGGGCAAAAAATCACAAACGATTTAAACTTTCGAATCGATTTAGCTTTTCGCAACGATAAAACGGCTAATAACCTCCTCGATGCCAATCAGGTGATTCCCACTAGTGGGCAAAAGGTAATTCGCATTTCTCCTTCTATAGACTATGTTGTCAACAATCGGCTGAATCTGCATTTCTTTTACGATCGACAGCAAACCATCCCTGTCATCTCCACGGCTTATCCGATCACCAATACGCAAGCCGGGCTTACACTGCGATTTGTATTGCAATAGACCTAAGGAGTTTTGTATATCAAATGGGCATTAGCTTGGGCCGTGGGAGTGAGCACCAAATCGTTGATACACACATGTGCTGGCAAACTCGTGCAGTAAAAAATTACCTCTGCTACATCTGCTGGTGTAAGGGGTTGAAACCCTTGATATACTTGAGCGGCACGTTGCTCATCGCCCTTGAAACGCACTACTGAAAACTCTGTCTCCACAGCGCCAGGATGGATAGCGGTAACTTTAATACCATAAGGCAAAAAATCGATGCGCATGGCTTCTGAAAGTGCCTCTACTGCACGCTTGGTAGCACAGTACACATTGCCATTCGGATAAGTATCTTTCGCCGCTGTTGATCCAATATTCACAATATGCCCCTGGCGTCGGGCAATCATACTCGGCGATATCACACGCGTCACATAGAGCAATCCTTTCACATTGGTATCGATCATGGTGTCCCAATCGCTTGGATCGCCATCCTGCAACGGGCTTAGCCCCAGTGCTAGCCCAGCATTGTTGATGAGAATATCTACCTGTTGCCACTGAGTGGGCAATAGCTGAAAAGCCTGCTCTACCTCTTGCCGATGACGCACATCCAGGTGAAGTGGCATCACGTTTATGCCGTAACGTGTTTGAAAAGCCGTTTGTAACTGCTGCAATCGATCGACTCTTCTACCCGTAATGATCAGATCATATCCCGCTTGTGCATAACGCTCTGCACAAGCTTTGCCAATTCCCGATGTGGCTCCGGTGATACATGCAATGCGAGACATAAGTTTTTACGTGCAATTTAGTTCAACATAATGTTTGATATGTTCCCCACATGTGCATCTTGATGGGTATGTGCTGAGTGGATTCTCATCACAAAAATAACATACAATGGCTTCAGTTACTTTTTATTACTCGCTCTCTTTCTTTACAGGTGTGCTGAAGAGAAGAGATGTTCAGCGAATCAACACGGCCACTCCTTTTTGCAAGATGGTGCGGCCACGTTCATCCTGGGCTTGTACCACCCATACGTATCCACCTGGATCGGCGGGCTTACCGTGGTAAGTGCCATCCCATCCTTGGAGGTATTGATTTGTTTCAAAAACTAATTCGCCCCAACGATTGTACACCCGAAAATAATCGAGTTTTACCATGCCTACGGGGAAAGGGCGCAGCACATCGTTGTGCCCATCGCCATTGGGGGTAAAAGCATTGGGCACATAGATAGCTGGGCCTTTCAAGTAACGAATATGTATGCTATCTACTCCATAACAACCTTCGGGCGTAACTACGGTAAGGGTGTAAGTAATATCATGCGTGCCGGTAACAATTGGGTTAGGAATATGAATATCGCTGAGACCATTTGTAGGTGTCCAAGTGTATTTTCCAGACACATTGCTGCTGCCATGTAGCATAAAGCTTTCACCCAACGTGATCAAAGTATCATTGCCTGCAAATACTTTCACCGGTGGAATCACATTTACCTGAATACTATCGAATGTTGGCTTAGGACAACCCATTGTATCGATTTTGCTGACTATGTATAATGTCGTATCCACAGGATGAGCCAGGGTACGGGGTTGTGAAGGCTGGTCAACAGTAGTAGCGGGGCTCCATGCATAATAAACTGCATTGGCGGCTTCGAGAGTAGCCGCATCTCCATAGCAAATACTAAACTCTCGAAAAGGAGCATGAACAGGAGGATCTACCAGCTTTACTCGCATACTATCTGCGGCCATGCAGCTTTGCAACTGTGCCTGAACGATAAAAGTGGAAGAGCTAGCAGGTACATAATTCGTATCCAGCTGGTGCGCAATGATCTGTCCGCTTGATAACCTCCAGGTATACACATAGCGACCATCGCTTATTCCCGAAAGCCTTACCGGATCGCCGGTGCAAATTATTGTATCTGCAGCAGCCTTAAGGTGTATGCTATCTCGCACCCTCACGCGAATCGAATCTATACTCCAGCAACCATTTTGATCGGTAAAGCGCACAAAATAGGTGGTATCCTTTCGTGCAAAACTAAGCGGAGAGGCACTTTGGGGATAGAGTAAGTTATACAACGGTGTCCAGCTAAAACTGCCAGAGGTAATTGTTTGTGCGGGTAGTGCAATGGTATCGCGGTAACACAGATCCGTGTCAGGGGTGAGGCTAATAGGGGGAGCTTGATAAATAACGAGTTGTTGGGTGTCGCTGTTAATACAACCTTTATTGTTGCCCACAGTCAGAATCACACGATAATTTTGGGATTGAGTAAACTGGTACTGGGGATTTGGTTGACGAGAAGTATCGCCCGTGCCAAAATCCCACCGCCAATAATCAATAGCACCCGAGGTAGAGCTAGATTGATCTGTAAACAACGTAGGCGCAGATGTGCATTGCCCATTAAAACTAAATTTGGGCTTCAATACTGGATATACCTTTGCCACGCTGGTAGCACTGTCGCCACATGCCGAGCCAGGATCTACCTTCAGTTTCACCAGATAAGTACCTGTATCGGAATAAGTATGTGTAGGCGAATATGCAGTGGAAGTATCCCCATCTCCAAAATCCCACAGATAGCTGCGTCCAGGGGTGCTGTTGTTTACAAAAGGTATGGTAAAGCTTTCACAGCGATTAAAAGCTGTAGGAATACTGGCCGTTACGATACGGTGGCAATTGGTAACGTCCAGATGAAAATCTTTAAAGATAAAACCTATTAATTTCCCATTACGGTATTCATTAACGCGTACGCAAATCACGTAAGTTCCAGCAGGTGGAGCAATACCCGAAATAATTCCTGTAGTAGGATCAATAGTTACTTGGCCGCCCAACGGAAATGCTGCACTGTAAGGAGCTACATAGGGTAAGGGTTGGTATGGAGGTGCGCTGGCTTTGGTGGGTGCCACATCGTTATCGATGGCTCCGTCGTAAGCCGGTGCAAAACTATATGACAACGAATCTTTATCTGGATCAACTGCCGAATAATCGTAAGAAAATTTACTATTGGCACAGATTAAAATGGCTTCTTCTCGATCGAAACGCGGACTATTGTCTCCCAATACCCCCGTCGCACGACCGGGCAATTGCACGAAATAAGTTGCCCCATCACGGGGTAAGAAGGCATTCACGATCAGATCATTGCGGCAACACCGTTGATACACCACTGTATACCCATTGTTGTTGACTGGAAGAGTAACCGTAAAATCATAATAACCTATCTGATAACAAGGGGTAGGCGGATTCACGATGCAAGGATCTACATGCTGGTCGCGACGAGATTCTCTCTTCGACAAAGGGGCACTAACTAATTGAATAATTGTTCCCGGGCGATCATTATCAAAAATGGTGAAATGAGCTATCGGATCTAAATCAGCATGATTATTATCTATAGGCTCACATCCCCGATAGAGCCGCAAACGAATGGCATAACGCCAATTTCCTTTCCCATCGCTACCTATATTATCATAAAACATTACCCCTCCAATGATGTGATGAGCGAAAGCCGGCCGAACCCACATCATCACTGCTAAGCATATCCCTATCATCCACTTTCTGATCATCGCCTTCAAGTTTCGGCCCGGCAATAATGCATGAAATGAGATAAGATAAGGTGAAGCTTTTTAGGTTGTTCGAGCATACTCATATGTCCTGTCTGATCTAAAATATGTACATGACTATCTGCAGGAAAACTTACTTGAGTTAATGCTTGCTCAAGTAGTATGCTCGTGTCTTCTTTTCCAAAAACGAATGCAATAGGAATTTTTAAGTTACGTAACAAATAACTGCGGTCGGGGCGTTTGAGCATGGCTTTGTAATAAGCAATAAGCTGATCGGCGGGTATTTGCTGGCTCTCTCGTACAACTCGCTCTACTTGATCGGAATGAACTCGTTTGAAAGAAGAAGAAAATAAGTCGGGAATCATTTGTTTTAAAAACAATTTTGCTCCATGCGTTTCCATAAATTGTATCGAGCGAATGCGTGCTTGCTTTTTCTCTTCGCTATCTGCATAAGCCGTGGAATGCAGCAACAACAAACCTTTCAGCATTGCTGCATATTGCTCAGCAAAAGCCATGGCTACATATCCCCCCATCGAATGCCCAACCAACACTACTTGAGCAATATGTTCTTGATCCAATACTGCTTTCACCCATTCGGCCAACAATTCCATGCTCATATCGGGATGCGACAACAAAGCAGAGCTTCCTGCGCCAGGAAAATCAATGGCTATTACCCGAAATTGTTGCGACAGTATAGATATCTGCTCTTGAAAAATGCCACTGTGAAAAGGAAACCCATGCAGCAACACCAGCACAGCTCCCTGGCCAGCATCTTCATAGTTGATCTGACCAAAACGAGGATGCATCATCAGCTTTTGCATGGCAAACTATTTTAATTAATTAGCCAGAAATCGATACGGCTTTCGTTGGGCATAAATAGCCATCAACCTCATAAAGATACCGATTAAGAATGGAATAAGTACAGGAATGGGTTTTTGAGGAAGCCACCAGCCAACCACGAGAAAAGCAGCCGTACACAAAGCCATCAAACCCGCAAATAAACCAATGAACTTTTTTTTACTTCGCAACCATATCGCAAAGGGTACATACAATGGGGATGCCCAAATAAGCTGGTCGTTGTTTTTGGTCATGCTATGATCGGTTCCCCACCACATAAATGCGAGAAAAATGCCTATCAGACCCAAAAGAAAAAAAATAATTTGATCTACCCATAAAACGAAGTTTTTCCCAAAAAGGTTCGCCCGCCAAGAATATAAAATCAGCAATAAGCCCAGAACACTCATTGCCCACCAGGGAGAGATAGGTGCTGGTGGTGGCGAAAACACATGAGGTTGGTAAATGGTAATCGTTTCACTCACCAGCGGCTTACCCGCAAAACTAGCTCGCGAGAGCGCCCATTCCAGGGAATCGGGCAAGAACATGAGCTCACGCCCGCGAATCAGCTGATCGGCACGAGCCCCCAGCAACAGGTTGATCCCCAACTCTATCCAGGGCAAGTCTGAAAGATAAGGATGTAAAGATTGGCGAAAACTGATGGTTTCTGACTTACGCAAATGCCATTGAAGAGAGCCGCCCAGCACTCGCTGTAGCAAATCCCGAATTCGTGTAGTACAATTATCGAAGATAAAATCGTATCGATAAAAACGATTTTGGGGTTGCGCATTAATAAATAAAGCCTCTTCGAGCTGCTGTTTCAGTGTTGGAGGTAAAGCAAGCACTTGTTCACGTATCGAGCGATGATCGGAAACATATTCAGCATAAAAATCAGAAAATTCTTCTACCGAAAGAAAATAGAGGAGTTGACCTCTCATAAACTTCCAGTAGAAATGTGGATCACTAAAATCAAAGGTTCCGTAATTGAACACCCAATCTATTCCTCGCGTGCTATCGACAACGCGAATAGCACTATGTCCAAATAATGTATAAAGTTCTGCTCCCGTACCACAAGTAAGTACACTGATCCGAATCCCCGCTCCTGGCGTTGGAAGCACTTGAGCAGAAGCTTTTGCCACGCATATGCGTGTAGTGAAGAACCAACAGCCGATGATGATGATATAGAAAAGCCTGTTGAGAGAATTTTGAACCTGCATGGGAAAAGCTTATGCCCTGATTACCTACGCCAGTAATTAGGAGCCTCATTGGTGATGACTACATCATGTGGATGATTTTCTACCACGGTAGCTGGCGTTATTTTCACCATCTTAGCCTGCTGAAGTTCTCGAATATTTCGGCAGCCACAGTATCCCATACCGGCCCGCAAGCCGCCTATAAATTGTTGCACCACTTCATGTACCATACCTTTATAAGGCACACGGCCCACAATACCTTCTGGCACTAGTTTTTTGATATCGTCTTCCACATCTTGAAAATATCGATCTTTACTGCCCTCTGCCATGGCTTCGAGTGAGCCCATGCCTCGATATGATTTGAATTTACGACCTTCGAAAATGATGGTTTCACCCGGGCTTTCTTCTGTTCCTGCAAAAATAGAACCCGCCATGATGCAGGAAGCCCCAGCTGCAATAGCTTTCACCATGTCGCCGGTATAACGAATGCCCCCATCGGCAATGACAGGCACATCGGTATCGCGAAGGGCAGCTGCTGCTTCCAGGATAGCCGTGAGCTGAGGCATACCTACCCCCGTAACTACACGTGTGGTACAAATCGAGCCCGGCCCAACACCCACCTTCACGGCATCGGCACCTGCTTCAGCAAGTGCTTTTGCTCCCTCTCCTGTGGCAACGTTACCCGCTATCACGGGCAAATCAGGAAAATGTTTCTTGATTTTTTTCAATGCATCGATCACCCCTTTAGAATGCCCATGTGCGCTGTCGAGCGTCACCACATCTACCCCCACTTGAATCAGGGCCTTCACTCTGTCGAGCATATCGGCAGTGATACCCACAGCAGCCCCCACCAGTAACCTCCCTAAACCATCCTTGACAGCTGAAGGATAACTCTGCAATTGCAAAATATCGCGATAGGTAATCAAGCCTACCAGCTCACCCTTCTTATTCACTACTGGCAGCTTTTCAATTTTATGTTGTTGCAAAATGCGCTCTGCTTTCTTCAAATCCGTACCTTCGGGAGCCGTGATCAAATTATCTTTTGTCATCACCTCGCTCACAGGTCGTTTGCCATCTCGTTCAAAGCGCAAGTCTCGGTTGGTCAAAATGCCCACCAACTTTTTTTGGTGATCAATAATAGGAATGCCGCCAATCTTATTTTCTTTCATGATGCGCAGCGCTTCCGCTATGGTAGCTGTTTCTGGCAGGGTGATGGGGTCTATGATCATACCACTCTCACTGCGTTTCACACGACGCACCTGCTCGGCCTGTCGTTCAATGCTCATGTTTTTGTGCAAAATGCCAATTCCTCCTTGCCGAGCGAGAGCAATGGCCAACTCAGCTTCGGTAACCGTATCCATAGCGGCCGAAACCATGGGAATATGCAACGGAATGGTACGCGTAAGGCGCGTGGTGATATCTACTTCCCGAGGCAAAACTGTTGAATAAGCCGGTACCAGCAAAACATCGTCGAAGGTGAGCCCTTCTTTCCAAATGCGAGAGGGTGAAGCAGGCATAAAGCAATTATTTTTTTCAAATAATTGCAAGCAAATGTAAGCCTATTTCAGGATTCAATGATACCGGATCTTATAAACCAATACAATTCCTGCGAAGACCAATGTAATGGCATTGGCCAGCGTTATAGGTAAACTATGTATGAATAATCCATAAATCAACCAAAGCAAAGTACCCGAAGTAAAAAGGATATACATACCCAAAGAAATGCCCTCGGTATTGCGTGTGCGTATGGTTTTGATGGCCTGTGGAATAAATGAAATAGTAGTACAAGCAGCAGCTATCAATCCAATGATCTCTGTGATATGCATGCTAAGGTGTTGTTGAAGAAAGATGAAAATTACTCTTTACTAAATAAGCATACGCACTTAATGCATGATGTACAAAATAATTTTTTCCGGTAAAAGAGAATTTTTGAAAATACAAACTATCGGGCTTAAACATTACTGGCACACCTGCCGACATATATTCTGTAGTGCTCGCATATGGGGGAACTCGAAGTTGTGGTAAATAACGTTGAACAGCTTTTTGGATGTTGTTTCCAAAAAACTTTGTCATCTGCCGATTGGCTTTTCGGGTGCGTTTTTCCAACTTACGAAATTGTGCACGTAAATACCATCGTACGAGCCAGCTGCCGTTACGAAAAAGCACATTCACATCGTGAAATGGGTTAACGTCTACCATATCATGCAAAGTCTGCACAGAAAGTGGCGTTTGAGGTACCCAATCTTCTGGATTGACAATATGATAGGCTATTCCAGCAAAAGCATGGTCGAAATCATATGCAAAATACAGGTTGCCGGGGCGAGGAGCAGCACTGGCGTATACGCGATAATGCAGGCTATCGGCAATCACAGCATTGGGTAAATAATGCAGATAGGCTGCTAACAAATAGCTAATTGCCCCACCTTGACTATGACCCGTAACGATGACTTGCCTGATACCTTGCTGGTAAAGCTTTTGCAAATGCGCCACTACATCTGGAGCCATAGCTGCCATCCCCAATAACCAACCTACATGCACAGCTGCACGATTGTCAATAGCCAATTTATAAGCAAATACAGTACTATCATTCAATTGCAAGCTACCTTCAGCAGGTACCATCGCCGCCCAAAAGTTTTCTAACCAAGAATCGACTCTATTTACCGTACCTCGCACGCTCACAATAGCTAGTGTATCGCCTTGCAACCAAAGATCCCAACTATTGCTCAAACCCATATCGGGCGATCGATACAACAACTTTAGTCCACTACTTAGCGATACGCTATCTGCCAGAATGGCCTGCCTATCGGCCTGCTGTTGTTTATTACTGGTAGTAGCACTATATGCTGCCAAACCCTGTTGGTGATAAATACCTAATAGGGTGAGATATTCTGCTGGATCAAAAGCTTGTTGTGCAGCTAATGGCTGTGAAATGATTAAAACAAAGCCGCATATGCAGCAAGAAAAAAAATAAAATACCCTTTCATGCACCATAAATCATTGATATAAAAGCCCGTAATGACAATTAAAGATAGTTTATTTTCCCAAAGCATTATCGCTTTTCTCGAAATCCTCATTTCAGATTGTCGTTATTCAGTCAAATCCTCAATAAGAGATGAAAATATCTACAAAAAACCAACGAGTATATGCTGCTTGCCTAAATTTGCTTACTGTATTGTTGATTTGAAAAACTGTACACATGAAAACAAATTCCCGATTTGGAACCCTTTGTATACATGGTGGCCATGATCTCGATCCTTTACATGCACATCTCACCCCCATTTACGCAAGTTCTACTTTCGTTTTCGATACTGCCGAGCAAGGCATGAACCGCTTTACTGGAAAAGAGAAGGGCTACATTTATACCCGATGGGGCAATCCTAATTTTAGCGAGGTCGAAAGAAAAATTGCGGCCTTAGAAACCTTTCAACTGCAAGATAAAGAAGGTAAGGCACTCCAGGCTAAAGCGCTGCTACATGCTTCTGGAATGGCTGCATTGACTACTTTATTTCTCAGCGAACTGCACGCGGGCGATAAAGTCATTACCCATCTTTCGCTCTATGGAGGCACAGATGAACTACTGCAGAAAATCTTGCCCGGCCTGGGCATTGAAGCCATTATTATCGATATGCACGATTTGCAACAAGTAGAAGATATATTGAAAAAAGATTCGCGTATTCGAATGATGTATCTGGAAACGCCTGCTAATCCCACACTTCGCTGTGTGGATCTAGAAGCTTGTATCGATCTGGCTCATCGATATCATCTAGTCACTGCTGTAGACAATACTTTTGCCACACCTTATTTGCAACAACCATTTCGTTTTGGTGCAGATTACGTATTTCATTCCACCACAAAATTCTTAAACGGCCATGGCACAGCCGTAGGAGGTGTTTTAGTAGGTAGAGATATAGAAAAAATGGAACAACAAGTTACCAAAGTATATCGCCTGTTGGGAGGTAATAGCAATCCATTCGATGCTTATTTGTTGACATTGGGCATGAAAACGCTGGAACTACGCATGGAAAGGCATTGCAGTAATGCCCAACAAATTGCGGAATACCTCGCTCAACATTCTGCTGTGGAAAAAGTGAATTACCCAGGGCTGGATTCACATCCCGACTACGCTATTGCTCAAAAACAAATGAAACATGCAGGAGCCGTGTTGAGCTTTTCCCTAAAAGGTGGCCTACAAGCTGGCATCACATTCATTAATCAACTACAGGTGTGTGTAAGAGCCGTCTCTCTAGGTACCTGCGACACCTTAGTTTCTCATCCTGCTTCGATGACACATTATGGCGTACCGCGTGAGCAACGCGAAAAAAGTGGTATCTCCGATGGACTGATCCGTATGAGTGTGGGTATAGAAAATATAGAAGACCTATTGGAAGATCTGGAACAGGCCCTCCAACATTGTTGACCTGCATCCTCCCTGTTTTAAACATCAAATTCCCCTGAATTGCTTAGGCCACCTTCAAGCGAGAAACCGCATTGGCATCTAATTTTTGACGGGCATATTCCAGTGTAAGGTGAAAAACTTTCTGATTGGTAGAAGGCAATTCAAACATGGCATCGGTCATGATAATCTCACAAATAGAACGCAACCCTCTCGCGCCTAAGCGAAATTCCAAAGCTTTGTCAACAATAAAATCGAGTACTTCATCGTCGATATGCAATTCAATACCTTCGAGAGCAAATAGTTTTTGATATTGTTTGATGAGTGCATTTTTGGGTTGAATGAGAATAGCCCGCAAGGCCTGGCGATCGAGTGTATTCAAATAAGTGATCACTGGCAAGCGGCCAATTAGTTCGGGAATCAAGCCAAAGGCACGCAAGTCTTGTGCATTTACATGTCGCAAGATCTCATCGCGCTCCACACGAGTATCTTGCTCAGACTTAAATCCAATGGTATGGGTTTGAATCCGTCGGGCAATGATTTTGTCGATCCCTTCAAACGCGCCTCCACAGATAAACAAAATATGTTGGGTATTGACTTTAATCATTTTTTGTTCTGGGTGCTTGCGGCCACCTTGTGGCGGCACAAGCACCTCAGTACCCTCTAGTAATTTTAATAATGCTTGTTGCACACCCTCTCCACTCACATCTCGTGTGATGGATGGATTATCGCCTTTGCGGGCAATTTTATCAATTTCATCGATATACACAATGCCTCTTTCAGCTGCACGCACATCGTAATCACATACCTGAAGCAAGCGCGTAAGTATGCTTTCCACATCTTCGCCTACATACCCAGCTTCAGTAAATACGGTAGCATCGACTATCGTAAAAGGTACTTGCAACAGCTTGGCTATCGATCGAGCCAGCAGGGTTTTACCTGTACCTGTTTCCCCTACCATGATGATGTTCGACTTTTCGATCTCTACATCATCTTCTCGGGAATGCGATTGCAGGCGCTTATAATGATTGTAAACAGCTACGGCCAATACTTTTTTTGCCTCATCTTGCCCAATGACATATTCATCCAAAAACCGTTTGATCTCAACGGGTTTGGCGATTTTGAGGGAAAAATGAGAAGATTTCTTGGGAGTTTGGCCAAACTCTTCAGCAATAAGCTCTTGCGCTTGCGCTACGCAGATATCACAAATATTGGCCTTTTCTGATGAAATGAGTATACGTACCTCATCTTGCGAACGCCCACAAAAGGAACAACGTGGGCGATTTCGCTGACCTTGCGTATGGTGATTGTCGTTTTCTTTCATAACAAATCCTCCATATCTGGTAAACAGGCTACTTAGAGCTTGTCGATTACCCGATCTACAATCCCGTATTCCACAGCCTCCTCAGCACTCATCCAATAGTCGCGATCAAAATCTTTCAAGATTTTTTCGATAGGCTGGCCACAATTTTCTGCCAAGATACGTGCACCTATCTCTTTGGTTTTACGAATTTGTCGAGCTTGGATTTCCAGGTCGGCAGAGGTACCTTGATAGCCGCCAATGCTGGGCTGATGAATCATCACCTCACCATGTGGAAAGATATACCGTTTGCCCTTTTTCCCAGCCGAAAGAATGATCGACCCCATCGAAGCTGCCAATCCCATGCACACGGTAGATACAGGCGAACTGATGAGTTGAATGGCATCGTAAATGACCATCCCCGACGACACAATGCCGCCTGGACTATTGATAAACAAGGTAATTTCTTTACCTGGCGCTTTCGCTTCCAAGTATAACAGCCGATTAACGACTTCCCGAGCAGAATGGTCGTCGACTACCCCCCATAAAAACACACGACGTTGTTCCAGAAAAGTTTTATCAAATTGCCGACTGCTGAATATCTCTTCTAATCTCGGACTATTTTCTGTTTCTGGTTCTTCTTGCAAATAAAATGATTTCATATAGCTTGAGTTGTGCATATTGCTTCATGATTTTCGGGAATTCGAACTTGCAGGGGCGGCTTGTTCGGCAGGCCGCTTACGTGGATGGGTTTGTAAAACTTCATCAATGAGTCCGTATGCAACAGCTTCTTCAGCCGACATCCAGAAGTCACGATCACCATCGCGCTCAATTTTCTCTACTGGCTGGCCAGAGTGATATGCAATGATTTCATACAATTCTTTTTTCACCTTAGTGATTTCCCGAGCCGTGATTTCTACATCCGATGCTTGGCCAGAAATACCTCCACTGGGCTGGTGAATCAGGATACGGGAATGCTTCAATGCTGTACGCTTGCCCTTCACTCCTGCACACATAAGTACGGCGGCCATAGAAGCTGCTATACCCGTGCAAATCGTAGCCACATCGGGCTGAATGACTTGCATGGTATCATAAATACCTAAACCCGCATATGCACTGCCCCCTGGACTATTGATATACATTTGGATATCGCGTGCGCGGTCGGTAGATTCCAGGAACAACAACTGCGCTGTAACAATATTGGCTACATAATCATCAATAGGCTCTCCCAGAAAAATGATTCGATCCATCATTAAGCGGGAAAACACATCCATAGAAGCCACATTGAGTGGCCGTTCTTCAATGATATAAGGGGTGAGCGCTTTCACTGCGTGGCGGGTATATTGATCAATGGCGAGGCCACTTATTCCGCGATGATAAACGGCATATTTGCGAAATTCATTATGCATGTTCGTGCTCATGTTCGTGATTATGTTGATGTTGATGAGATAACGTTTGTTCGAGGCGAGCCTTGAAATCTTCAAGGCTAAGGGGTACTTCTTGAACAGTAATTTGTGTCAATGCCCAATCTAATAGCTTTTCATTTCTGGCTGCTAAAGCATATTTTTCGTAAGTTTTTTCATTTTGTAACAATTGCAAGGCTATACCATTGAGGTATTCAGGCATTTTTTTCTGGCTATACACGTTGAAATACTGGGCAAAGTCGGCATTCGCTTTGCGAAGAATATCTTCCTCGGTAACCTTTACCCCCGATAGCTCTTCCAACTTACGCACTATCAATGTCCACCTCAACTCATGCAAAAATGCCGATAAAGCCTGATCATCTACCGTTGTGTCATTGGCCGACTGATTTCGGGCAAGGAGATGGCGCAAAAACTCTTCTGGCAGGGGAATTTCTGTTTCATGGATAAGCTTTTCCATGAGGGTTGTACGAAGGCGCTCTTGTGCAATTTCGTGATAGTAATATTCCACTTCTTCTCTCACGCGTTGCTGAAAAGCCTCAGCTGTTTCCACGTCTTCTCCTGGAAACACTTGATGAAAAAATGTGGGTTCTAAAGCTGGCCTTTTTAGTCGGCCAAGCTCTTTCAAGGTAATTCGAAAGCGATAACTCGTTGCCTGTGTATCATCTTTTTGAATACCCAATTTATCCTGATAAAACGATAAGCTATCTCCAGAAAAAATTTCCGGTAATGTTTTCACCAATACATCGTTTACTCGTTTGCCCATCCAATCTTGCCGATGACCTTCTTGAATCTCGCGAAGCAAAAGGGTAAGTTCACGAGAAAGCCCATTGGCAATAGGTTCTCCATTGGCATCTACCTGCTCAAACAAAGCCAATGCATAATCATCGTCCTGCTCGATTTGCTCAATATTTTCTTTACTGGCATAGCGGCGTAAAAGATATTCGATTTCATCGGCTACCATCTGGTCGGTAACCTCTACCGTCCATTTTTCGAGGATGGTGCCAGGTTGCAACAAATTGAGTTCAATCTGCGGCCTAAGGCCAATTTCAAAGGCAAACACATATTCTGCGGGAGCGTCTAGATCAAGCATAGGTGCCTCTTTTTCCAACCACAAGGGTTGTGAAAAAATATCTAATTTTTGCTCTTCCAAATAGTGATTCAATTGTTGCTCGGCCATGCGAATCACTTCCTCCGTAAAGATAGCCTGACCATACATTTTCCGAATCAGACTCACGGGTACCATCCCCTTTCTAAAACCCGGAATCTGCGCTTTTTTTCGATATTCCTTCAGGGTCTTTTCAAAAGCAGGCATGTAATCTTCCTGCGCAATCTGCACGACTATCTTTTCGTGCAGGGGAGCTAATGTTTCACGTTGAATAGTTGCCATAATCTGCTGTGATAATGTTGATATCAATTATCAAGAATAATTCCTGAATGCATTCGGCTGCCGTTGCGTCATCTAATTTTGCAATTCTGTCGGGCATTTAGAGGTCGAGGTGCGGACGGGGGGACTCGAACCCCCACGCCTTTCGGCACCAGATCCTAAGTCTGGTGTGTCTACCAGTTCCACCACGTCCGCTTCTATCCAAAGGCCTTCAGAGCTGGCAAAGGTATTGCATTTTCAGAGAATGGAAAAGCTGGCCGAACGACTCGGCTAAAGAGCAAAAACATTCGTAAATTTGAAAGTATGGATACTGCTCAGGTCAAAAAGCCTTATGTACCAAATGAGGAGTTGGAGAAAAAAGAAATCATTCGCCAGTACCGCGCACTGTTAAGGGCTTTAAAGACTAAGCTAAAAAAAGGCGATAAAGAACTCGTGCGACGGGCCTTTGAAATGGCTGCCGAAGCACACCGAGATATGCGACGCAAATCGGGCGAGCCCTATATTTTGCATCCGCTTGCTGTGGCCTTAATCACCGTAGAAGAAATTGGGTTGGGAGTTACTTCGGCTATCTGTGCTTTGTTGCATGATACTGTCGAAGATACCGAGATTACCCTGGAGGATATTGAACGCGAATTTGGCTCGCAATGTGCCCGTATCATCGATGGGCTTACCAAGATGAGCAACATAGAAGAATCGAGCAACACTTCCCAGCAAGCCGAGAATTTCCGCAAAATCTTGCTTACCCTGGCCGAAGACCCACGTGTGATCCTCATCAAGCTGGCCGACCGATTACATAACATGCGCACACTCGACTCCATGAGTCGAGAAAAACAACTGAAAATAGCTTCTGAAACTACGTTTATCTATGCTCCCCTCGCTCATCGCTTAGGCTTGTACAACATTAAGCTCGAAATGGAAGACCTGGCCATGAAATACACCGAGCCAGAAGCTTATTTTACTATCGCCCGCAAGCTCCAAGAAACCCGCAGAGAAAGAACCCGCTACATCAACGAATTTATCAAACCCATTCGCGAGCGCCTTCAACAAGAAGGATTCGATTTTGAAATCTTTGGGCGCCCCAAAACCATCCACTCCATCTGGCAAAAGATGCGAAAAAAGGGTGTGTCATTTGAAGAAGTATACGATCTATTTGCCATCCGCATCATCTTCAACTCTCCACCCGAACGCGAGAAAGCCGACTGCTGGCGTGTATATTCCATCATCACAGATTTTTACATGCCCAATACCGAAAGGCTGCGCGATTGGATTAGCAATCCCAAATCCAATGGCTACGAAGCGCTACATATTACGGTGATGGGACCTGGAGGCCGCTGGGTGGAAGTACAAATTCGCTCCCGACGGATGAACGAAATTGCCGAAAAGGGCTTGGCGGCGCATTGGAAGTATAAAGAAGGAACCTCTACCGAAAATCGCTTCGACCAATGGCTTCAACAAATTCGAGAACTCCTCAGCCGATCTGATAGCAATACGCTCGATTTTCTGCAGGATTTTAAACTCAATCTTTTTTCCGAAGAAATTTATGTGTATACCCCAAAAGGAGACGTCAAAGTACTGCCTGCTGGCGCCACAGCACTCGACTTCGCCTTTGCCATACATACCGATATCGGCGCTCGATGTATTGGAGCAAAGGTCAACTATAAGCTGGTGCCTATCAGCCATAAGCTGCACAGCGGCGACCAAGTAGAAATTATTACCTCACAAAAACAAAAACCTACCGAAGATTGGCTAAACTATGTGGTCACGGCCAAAGCCAAATCGGCCATCAAAGACGCCTTGAAAGAAGAAAAACGCCAGGTGGCCATGGAAGGCAAGGCCATGCTGGAAAAAAAGCTCGACAGCATGGGCGTTCCCGCTTCTACAGCCAATCTCAACGAATTGATGCAATATTTCCACCAAACCTCATTAATCGACTTTTATTACCAAATCGCCGTGAAAGCTATTGACCTGAAAGAACTCAAGCATTTTGTGGTCAATGGCGATAAGCTAGAACTGCCTCGCACTAATCCATCTCCAACAAACAACCTCTCGGGTAAAGACATATCACTCGAAACTTCTAAAAATACCCATCGAAAAAATGAAGCCGAGCTCATCATCTTCGGCGAAAGCTCCGATAAAATCGCATATAAACTGGCTAATTGCTGTAAACCCATTCCCGGTGACGACGTGTTTGGTATTATCACGGCTAATGAAGGACTAAAAATACATCGCACCAACTGCCCCAATGCACCACAACTTCTAGCCAACTACGCACACCGCATTGTAAAAACCAAATGGGCTAAAAATAAAGAAATCTCTTTCCTCACCGGCCTACGCATCGTGGGAATCGACGATGTAGGTGTTATTCATAAAATCACCAATGTCATCTCTGGGGAAATGAAAATCAATATCTCTGCCCTCTCCATCGAATCACAAGGAGGCATTTTCGAAGGAATCATCAAAGTGTACATACACGACAAAGAAGAACTGGATGAACTGGTGGAACGCTTGACCAAACTCGATGGTATTGAATCTATAACCCGACTCGAGAATGCTTGACAGATTTTATTTTGCGTGCCAACAAGGCTTCCTGTATTTTTGCTCCCGTTTTTAATCACAAATTCCCATATATGGTAGATGTTATCTTAGGCCTGCAATGGGGCGATGAAGGTAAAGGTAAGATTGTAGACTATTTTGCACAACACTACGATATAGTGGCTCGCTTTCAAGGAGGCCCCAATGCCGGCCATACCCTTTATATCCGTGGAGAAAAAATTGTATTACATACCATTCCTTCGGGTATCTATCATCCACACACCCTTAACCTCATTGGAAATGGTGTGGTCATTGATCCAGTGGTGTTGAAAAAAGAAATCGAAAAATTGGAATCACAAGGCGTAGAGGTGAGATCGCGTTTGTTCATCTCCCAAAAAGCCCATTTGATATTACCCACCCATCGTGCACTCGACAAAGCATCCGAGCAAGCCAAAGGTAAGGAGCGCATTGGCTCCACTCTACGCGGCATAGGCCCCGCATACATGGATAAAACGGGGCGTAATGGCTTGCGAGTGGGTGATGTACAGCAGCCCCGCTTCGAACAGGCTTATCAAGCACTCCGAGAAAAACATTTGCAATTGCTTAGCCATTACGGATTTGAGGAGCATATCGAAGATTGGGAAACAGAATTCTTTGAGGCCATAGATTTTTTGCGTAAGCTGCAAATCATTCGGGCTGAATATCGGTTGCACGACTGGTATCATCAAGGGAAACGTATACTGGCCGAAGGCGCTCAAGGTAGTCTGCTAGACATTGACTTTGGTACTTATCCATATGTAACCTCTTCTACCACCCTCGCTGCAGGTGTGTGTACTGGACTGGGGCTTTCTCCTCGTCAAATTGGAGAAGTCATTGGTGTGAGTAAGGCTTATTGCACTCGCGTGGGAAGCGGCCCTTTCCCTACTGAATTACACGATGCCATTGGCGAACGCTTGCGCACTGCCGGCCATGAATTTGGAGCCACTACCGGCCGCCCTCGCCGCTGCGGATGGATCGACTTAGTAGCGCTTAAATACGCATGTATGCTGAATGGCGTCACCCAGCTGGTCATCACGAAAACAGATGTGCTCGACGAGTTCGATACTATTCGAGCAGCCGTTGCCTATCAGGTGGGCAAGCAACATTTGCATGAATTGCCTTTCTACCTCGATGACACCATTAGCCCTGTTTACGAAAGTTTCCCTGGCTGGAAAACTTCTATCGCCAACCTGCAACATTTTGATGAAGCCCCATCCCAGCTAAAAAACTACCTGCAGTTTATCGAAAACTATTTACAAGTATCTTTGACAGGGCTATCACATGGCCCCGATCGCAACCAATTACTCTTAAAACAACCACAAGCTTTTGCATGGAAATAAATTTTGAAAAAAATTTGGCTGTTTAAAAAACTAGTGAAAACTTTACAGCACGAAGCCTAGGATGCTGATTGTAACTAACTTTCAATAAATATTTCTGTAATAAAATTTCCCATAATTTTATCATTATAAAATAGACATGTCGAGTTTTGTGATCAGCAACCTAAAAACAGTAGTCCACCAGAAAGCCTAAATATATCTTAAAACACAAATAACAGCCTGTTATACATTAGTGTTGAACTTAAAATTTCATGCACATGAAAGCCAGGTCTGAAAAAGAAAACAAACAAAAGCCGAGCAGTAGAAAAGCCGCTTCTGCTAAAAAAACGCGAAAAACCGCTTCTGCTAAATCCAAGCGGACAGACGACGAATTGGAGGAAATGGAAGAAAGTGAAGAAGAAACTGCAAAGCGTACGAAGAAGTCGACACGCAAAAAATCTGAAAGCACCAAAAGCAAAAAGCCGGGCAAGTCGCGTGTACGGGCCGATGAGGAAGAAGATTGGGGCGATGTACAAATGGAGGAAAAAGATGTTTGGGAAGACCCAGAAGAGGAAGAAAGTTATGATCCAGATTTCGAAGAATTTGATCCGCCAGCTCCTCGTTCAAAGCTAAAGGGCAAGAGAGGAAGCAGAGACGACGACGATTTGTTTGACGAAGACGATTTTAAGGATCTGGGATTCTTCACAGAGCCCGGCTTTGATGATGAAGATGACGAAGATTTTTAATTCTTTAACCACTGCCTTACCGTTCATTTTATACTTTTCGTCGTCCAACTGCTGCTACCCGCTTCGCTGAACAATTGCTCATCTGGGGCAATCGGTTCAGGAATATGGCATTTTTTTATAGAGGACCATATAGCCACGGTTGGCAATGTGCTCAAGCATTGCTAGGAGCAGGTGTGGTGCACCAATTCCTACCCCAAGGCCCGACAAGTTTTCAGGATTTATATCACTGGCATCAAACCCACAACGATTGGGCTATAGGACATATCAGCTATAGCTGTGTATCCATCCTTTGGCCCTCTCTTCGTCATCGACCTTGTTGGAGTGGATTCCCAGATGTTTATTTCTTTGTCCCCGAAGTCCTAATCAAGCTCCATGAAGATCGTGTGGAAATAGGGCTATATGGCTCGGCTACTGAAGCAGAAAATATGTTTCGCGATATTTGCCAGCTCCATCCCACAAGCCCTCATGGCCAGCAAGGCTTGCAACTAAAACCCACAATCGCTAAAAAACATTACTTGCAACATGTGCAAGACATACAACAACATATTAAACGCGGAGATTGTTATGAACTCAATTTCTGCTTTCCTTTTGTGCAGCACTCGGTCAAAATTTCACCCGTATCTGTTTTTCAACAACTCCCCATAGCTCCTTTTTCGGCTTTTTATCGCTGGTACGATGCCTATTTGCTTTGTGCCAGCCCCGAACGTTACCTCAGCAAGCAAGGATCGAGCCTCACAATGCAACCCATGAAAGGCACTATGCCTCGCGGGCAAAATGCAGCTGAAGATGATCAACACAAACACGCTCTGATGCTATCTCCAAAAGAACGAGCCGAGAATACCATTGTCGTAGATCTTATCCGAAACGATCTCGCCCACACAGCTATACCTGGCAGCGTGCGCGTTACCGAATGGTTGGGCATTTACACCTATCCCACTGTTCATCAAATGGTATCTACTATTTGTAGTGAGCTCGATCCAAAATTTACCTTTGCTGATGTACTGGCTACTACTTTCCCCATGGGATCAATGACGGGTGCACCTAAGAAGCGGGTACTCGAGCTCATTGATCATTACGAATCTTGGCCTAGAGGCCTCTATTCCGGAACAATAGGTTATATCACACCCAATGGTGATCTCGACCTAAATGTGGTGATTCGTTCGTTGTTGTACAACAGCATTCAACAACAACTCATTTACCCTATAGGTTCAGGCATTACCCACTATAGCGATCCCAAAGAGGAATGGGAAGAATGCATGCTCAAAACACGCCAGTTGGCTCACATTTGCAACTGACTTTGGCTTAATGCCAGGATTACTCATACACTCTTTTCAAATGAAAGTTGGTAACTGGTGCAATGATCAATGGGAATTTTTCTACAGTTACGTAGCTAGGATCTAAGCCAAATCCCTTTTCTTCCGATAAACTCATTTTTTTCAGTAAAAAATACCCACGCATGATAAGCCTCTCATATATGGGCAAATCGTTTTCGTGAGAAAGAAATTTTTCAATCACAATAAAGCGAAAATCCCCCACCACATTATTTTTGCTTAGAGACTCATATCGGCTGGTGATATTCACTTCTCGATTTTGCACCATTTCTTCCACTACCTTACGAAACATGAGATTAATCCGCTGTTCTACCCGAAACCCTAAGCGAAACTCAATCCGAATGACTTCGTTGGGCACAATCGTGTCGACCACATATTCGCAAGTATATGGATCATCGAGTACATCTACATGTACAAACCAATAAATATCGGCCCGCTTAGGTTTTTTGTTGAAAATAGAATAGATAATCTTATGCTCAATTTCGCGAGGATTATTGGCACTGGTCATGTATACCAAATGAGTAGCATACTTGGGTATCGTTTGGTCGTTACTAAGCTCTTGTAACAAAGGCAAATAATCTTCGAGATGCACAAACTCTACATAGCGATTCCGAATCTTGCGTGATTGATACCATACAAACATCACTAAAAACAGCACCCCTCCGACAAATATGGAAAAATACCCACCATGCACAAACTTCACCAGATTAGAAAACAAAAAAGAAAATTCAATGGTGAGATATACCACTAAATATAAGCCAATCCAGATGGGTTTTACTCGATGTGTATATAAATACACCGAAAATAATATCGAAGTCATCAACATACACACCGTGATCGTAATGCCATAAGCCGCTTCCATATTGGCCGAGCGCTGAAAGAGCAAAACTGCACTCACACAACCTATAAACAACAGTAAATTGATTCCCGGAACATACAATTGTCCTCTTTCTTCGGTAGGATAATGAATCTTTAACTTAGGCCAGAGATTCAAACGCATGGCTTCGCTCACCAATGTATAAGATCCAGAAATCAAGGCCTGACTGGCAATGATGGAAGCCATAGTGGCTATAATAATACCTATCGGTAAAAACCACTCTGGCATGATGGAGTAAAAGGTATTTAATTTTTCTGAAACGATTTCTCCACGATGAGTAAGTAACCAAGCTGCTTGTCCTAAATAACTGAAGATTAAACATATTTTTACAAAAATCCAGCTCACGCGAATATTAGCACGTCCACAATGTCCCAGATCAGAATACAATGCTTCTGCTCCTGTAGTACAAAGAAAAACAGCACCTAAAATCAAAAATCCTTTGGGGTAAACATATAATAGCTTAAGGCCATAATAAGGGTTAAATGCTTTCAACACACTTAGATTTCCCAATAAATGTGGCAAGCCCACCAAAGCCATCATCAAAAACCAGACAAACATCACTGGTCCAAAAAAGCGGCCTATCCACTCAGTGCCAAACTGCTGAATTACGAATAGCGAAGTGAGAATAAATAAAACGATTTTAACCGTATCTCCTTGCGGAAGACCCAACCCTTCAATGGCCGAGGTCACTGTGATGGGGGGCGTAATCAATCCATCGGCCAGTAAGCCAGCTCCGCCAATCATTGCAAAAAGCACCGCCCATTTAGCATGTCGACGAATAAGGGCATATAACGAAAAGATTCCCCCTTCGCCCTTGTTATCAGCCCGAAGGGTGAGCACTACGTATTTAATGGTGGTCTGCAAGGTTAATGTCCAGATCACACAGGATGCCCCACCTAATACCAGCAAATCCTCTATGGGTTGCCCCCTCACAATGGCAGAAAACGTGTATAGTGGCGAAGTGCCTATATCTCCATACACAATGCCAAGAGCCACGAGCAAGCCACCTAATGTGGCTTTTTGTAAATGAGATACAGATTTACTCACGAATACAGAATTCGTCTACAGAATAATGAGTAAAAAAAGCTTACAAAGTTAGGGGATGTGTGCATATCCTACACCATTTTCAGAAAAGCTTCTCAAAATCAGTTTTTAATCGGGTTTTCTCCCACTTAAAAAAGTATTCAGGGTGCTAATAGACGACTTGCTATTATCCTGTGGATCTGGTTGAATCGTAAAACCAGAAAGCTGCGACTGATCGGGTGCAGGCTGCGAGTCCATAGACAACCCGCGACGAATAAAGGCTGGCACTTCTTCTATTTCGGCAGCTGGATCCCGTAAATTGCTCAATTGCTTGAGTTTTTTAATACGTTCATAATCTTGAATGCGGTTTTGCTCTTCGGGATCTGCTTGTTGTGCGTTTTGGCGGTCGTTGTTATTCGCTGGTGCATCATTGTCTTTAAAGATCAGCTTCATTTCTGAAGGTTGTTCGGTGGTGGCTGGTGGTTCTGATTTCAAAGATTGTGGCTTTACAGGTGGAGCTTGAGCAAAGATGCGTGATTCACCACTGGCTGAGCTCGTTGAACGAGGCTTTCCCATTTCTTCTGTATCGTCAAATAAGCTACGCATTTCGGCAGGTGGCGTTTTACGGGAAGAAGTTTGCTCTTCTGGATCCATGAGCCGAGGAGTGAGCGCATCGTCGGGCGATGGTTCTACAGGTTTAGATTTCCACATTTTCTCTTCCTCTTTTTCTTTACCCAATACCATCACAATCTTTTGTTCGGCCAATCGGGTTTGTTCGTGTTCTTGCATGCGATGAATGGGCTTTTGTTCAAAACCTGTGGCAATAACGGTTACGCCAATCTGGTCGCCTAAAGTATTATCGTAGCCAACACCTAAGATGATGTCGCATTGGCTACCTGCTTGGGCTTGGAGATAAGATTGAATGGTATCCATTTCGTCGATGGTATGCTCATACTCGCCTTCGGCAGACGTGATGTTGAGCAATACCCACTTAGCTCCATAGATATCGTTATCGTTGAGCAAGGGAGAGTTGAGTGCCATTTCAATAGCATGCTGTGCACGGTCTTCTCCGGCTGCTGTGGCCGATCCCAGGATAGCTACACCACCATTGCGCATAGCCGTGCATACATCTGCAAAATCTACATTGATATGCCCGTGCTGATTGATGATATCGGTAATACATTTTGCAGCCACCGCCAGGATATTGTCGGCCTTTGCAAAAGCGGCTTTGTAAGGCAAGTTGCCAAACTGATGCCGCAGTTTATCATTGGAAATAATCAACAAAGTATCTACATACTCTTTCAAATTTTGGATACCAGCTTCTGCTTGTTGCAAGCGTTTTCTACCTTCCCAGTAAAAAGGCGTAGTCACAATACCTACTGTGAGGATACCCAGCTCTTTAGAGATCTTAGCCACAATTGGAGCGCCGCCTGTACCTGTGCCTCCTCCCATTCCAGCGGTGATAAACACCATTTTGGTGTTGACTTCTAAGATCCGTCGGATCTCTTCAAAAGATTCCTCTGTGGCTTGCTTGCCCACCTCTGGATTAGCACCCGCGCCTAGCCCTTGCGTGAGGGAGGGTCCTAGCTGAATCTTGTTGGGTACGGGACTATTGGCTAGGGCCTGCGCATCGGTATTGCAAACAATAAAGTCTACGCCTTCGATGCCTAAACTATACATATAATTTACAGCATTGCTGCCTCCTCCGCCAATACCAATGACTTTAATGATGGAGGACTTCTCTTTAGGGAGATCAAAATGAATCATGGCTCTACATTTTTGAAATCATCACTTAGTGAAATAATTAAATGGTTTTGTCTTCTTCATCACGGAATAATTCAATAATACCCGATTTAATGTTATCCAAAAACTCACGCAAACGTTTATTTCGAACGTTAGATTCCTTTTTGGTTTCGCCGCTAGCCGTTTGTTGCGGCTTTTCTTTTGCAGGATTACCCGATGTTTTTAATGCATTTACATGAATAAATTCTTTTTCAAAATTTTCTGGATGATTTTCATAATCATTTAATCCTTTCAAAATCAATCCTATACAGGTAGCATACATGGGTCGGGCAAGCTCTTCGGGATGATTGCTGGCCAGGTGCTCGTTGGGATAACCGATGCGTGCACTAAGGCCCGTTACGTATTCCGTAAGTTGAATGAGGTGCTTAAGTTGAGAACCACCTCCAGTGAGCACGATACCACCGTTTAGATATTTGCTATCTAGCCCAATTTGCCGAAGATGATACATGACAAAATCGAGGATTTCTTGCATACGAGCTTGAATAATATGTGCTAGATTTTTTACCGAAATCTCTCGTGGCTGTTGCCCGCGTAAACCAGGGATGGTGATATATGCATTGCTCTTGGCTTCATCGGCGAGGGCGCAACCAAATTGTACTTTCATTTGCTCTGCCTGTGTGCGCAATACGCCCAAGCCATTTTTGATATCGTTGGTAATATTTTCTCCCCCATAAGGAATCACCACCGTCTGGCGCAGGATACCCTCATAAAAAACGGCCATATCAGTAGTGCCACCGCCAATATCTACGATGGCTACACCGGCTTCCAGGTCTTGATCGCACATCACGGCTGCGGCCGAAGCCAGGGGCTGTAATACCAAATCTTTCACATGCAAACCAGCTTTTTCCACGCTCCGATAAATGTTTCGAATAGCCAATTTATTACCCGTGATGATGTGAAAATTTGCACCGATCTTGATTCCCGAATAGCCTACTGGATTAGCAATGTTTTGATATTGATCCACAGAAAACTCTTGCGGAATCACATCAATGATCTGATCGCCAGTGGGAATATATGTCTTGTATTGATCTTGAATGAGCTGTTCTACTTCTTGCCGAGAGATTTCAGATTCAATATCGGTGCGAATCATTTCACCACGTGTTTGCAGGCTTTGGATATGCTTTCCTGCAATGCCCACATACACTTCTTCGATAATCAGGTCTGGATTAGACGCATAGCAACGCTGTAATGCTTCTTGAATAGCTCGAATAGTTTGTTCTATATTGAGCACCATGCCATGTTGCACGCCAAAAGAATCGGCCTTCCCAAAACCCAGAATTTCGAGTTTACCAAATTCATTTTTCCTACCGGCAATCACAGCAATTTTTGTAGTACCGATATCAAGCCCAACAATGATAGGTGATGAGTTGCTCATGGTATAAACGGTTTTTGATGATGTATGTTTTCAGCATTCAAATCGCTTGCAATGGATAATCGGGTATCGTTGCCCCCTTGATTAGCCCATCTTACGGGTTGTAACTGTATAGCCGAAGGCTTACGGATAGCCATGATTTGCGTAGGCACCGAAACATCTACAGTATCATATATCGTAAGATATCCTTTTAACAAAACCTGCTGATAAAATGCTTCTAATACTCGACATTGTAAGTCGAATCGTTGTCCATCACCCAATTGAATAACAGGCCCCACGGTAGGCAGCATCAACAAGCTGCCATCGTCTTGAATGTGGAGCTGCTGTACTTGAGCATTCCAAAAGCTGTTGTTCATTAACCAATGACCTATGCTCATTACCCGGGTTAGCAACAGCGAATCGCGCGGCTGTAAGCTTTTATCTGGCCAGCCAGTTACCACTGGTACATCGGGATGATACCAATCAGATAAAGGTATGGCATGGCCTTCTACATCGAGGTAAAAGCTATTGCCCGTTCGTGTAAAGACCTGCAGGACTGGCCTTTTTTGTGCATAACGCACATGCAAACGGCCTCGTGTGTCGAAAAACAACTCTACTTTTGCTAGCCAAGGATTTTGCAACAAATCTTGTTCTATTCCGCTTAAATTTATTTCTTGTAAATATTTCCCCTTGGGATGAAACGCTTCAACACTATGCTCGATCTCTGCGGCCGACAAGAAATTACCTTGCTTGATTGAAGATATGGGCTCAACTACAACATCCACGCACACTTGTTGCCGACTTTGATGTGCAGCCATTACCAACAAACCAATGAGTAAGGCCATCAGCATCAGACCGGCAATTAGCGAAACTATAGGCACTCGATATGTCTTCTGCTCATGCGGCATGTGATGTAGTTTGATATATTTCCACAATAGCTGGAATCAACTGATCAATATCTCCTGCACCCACAATGACTAGCAATGTTGGACGCTTCTGTCGAATGATCGAAATAAGCGCTTGTTTATCCATGCATCTAACCTCAGCCCGTTGCATATACTTGGCGATAGATTCACTGCTCACTCCCACTATAGGTAATTCCCTGGCTGGATAAATCGGTAAAAGCCAAACTTCATCGGCTAAATCAAGGCTTTCGGCAAAATCTTTAGCCAGATCTCGCGTGCGTGAATACAAATGAGGTTGAAAGGCTACATGCAAACGTCTATCAGGATATAATTCGCGAACGCTGGATAGCAAAGCCTTCAACTCTGCCGGGTGATGGGCATAATCATCAATGAGCACCACATCATCTCTTCTCAGAATATATTCAAACCGCCTTTTGACGCCTAGAAAGCTATTTATCGCTTGTTTGATTTGCGAAGTTTCTACACCTAATTCTCTCGCCACAGCAATTGCTGCTAAAGCGTTTTCAATATTATAAGATCCACCCGTATGTAATTCCAGATCTGCAATAAGCACTCCTTGTGCATGTACATGAAAACGATAACAACCCTTTTCTATGCGAATATCGCTGGCATACACATCGGCAGTTGTATCTGATAGATGATAATTATATGATCGCAATGATACCCACTCGGCTGTGCGTGGTAATCCTTTATGATATATCAAACATCCACCTGGTTTGATCTGCTTAGCAAATTGTACATATGCATCTTGCATCGCTTCCCCTGTACCGTACACATCCAAATGATCGGGATCCATGGCCGTAATCACGGCTATATAAGGCTCTAACTGTAAAAAAGATCTATCGTATTCATCGGCTTCCACTACAACCAATGGTTCTTCGCCTTTCCAATAATTGCTTTGGTAATTCACAGAGATGCCTCCCAGAAAAGTATACGAGCTGCGCCCACAGCTTCTGAGTATATGTGCAATCAGGGTTGTGGTAGTGGTCTTACCATGCGTTCCAGCCACAGCAATCGTTGTCATGGGCTGGCAGATCATGCCCAGTATTTCACTGCGCTTAAATACTGGATATCCATGATGACGATAATACAGCAATTCGGCATGGTCGGGGGGTATAGCAGGGGTGAATACCACGCAATCGGCTTGGCGATCGATCTGGCCTATATCTTCTTCGTAATGAATAAATATCCCTTCTTGCTCTAGTTGACGTGTGAGTGCCGTTTCCACACGGTCGTAACCACTCACCATAACCCCTTGCTCCCGAAAATATCTCGCCAAGGCGCTCATGCCAATGCCACCAATGCCAATGAAATACATGCGATTAATATCGAGTGTGCCCAATTTCATACCGATTCGGGTTGAGGTAATTTCCATTTTTGTTCAACATATTCCCACACATGTTGCGCTATGCGTTGATCGGCATCTGGAATAGCCAGAGCGGCGATATGATTGCTCATTTCTCGTTGCCATTCTGGATGCATACTTAACTCAATGATACGGAGCACCAACTCTTCTTTGACTCGCGCATCGGCAATCATCCAGGCTGCTTGTTTGTCGACCAATTTTTGCGCATTATGCGTTTGATGATCTTCGGCTGCAAAAGGATATGGCACGAGTATGGCTGGTTTTTTCATCACACACAATTCTGCAATCGCCATAGCTCCAGCACGAGATACAACGATATCGGCAGCTGCATAAGCCTTTGCCATATCTTCAATAAAGGGCAATACTTTTATTTGTGGATAACTCCGCATACGTTGTTCAATCGTAGATGCATCCCATCTCCCCGTTTGCCACAACAGCTGTATATCGCGATCAACGAGTTGATGAGCTTGTTCTAAGATTGCCTGATTGATCGTACGAGCGCCCTGGCTACCACCTACAACTAAAACAACAGGTTTTTGAGGGTCTAATCCAAAACTGGCGCATGCATCGGATTTGCTCAACTGTCGTTGCAATAGTTCTTGCCTGACAGGATTTCCTGTAAATATGATTTTTTCTGTAGGGAAAAATCGATCCATGCCTTCATAAGCCACAAAAACTTTTACGGCCCTCTTTCCAAGCCATTGATTAGCCTTCCCGGCAAATGAATTTTGTTCTTGAATAAACGTATCCATACCCATTCGTTGCGCCATAAACAAGATAGGGAAGCTGGCATACCCTCCCACACCTATTGCAGCATGTGGCCGAAAAGCACGTAAAATCGTTCTGGCTTGTATAAAGCTCTTTAGCATAAAATAGGGCAACGACCAATTCTTCCACCAATGGCCGCGATCTACACCTCTCATGTCGAGCAACTCAATCCGATAGCCTGCTTGAGGGATTTTTTCCGCCTCCAATTTCCCTTTTGCCCCAACAAACAATAAATCTACTTTTGGTTGCTTCGTTTGCAAAGCTCGAGCGATAGCAATTGCAGGAAAGACATGCCCTCCAGTGCCTCCACCAGCTATGATGATGCGATATGTATGTTTATGAACCATATTGCCAATGTTCCTTATGAGTTTATTTTGCTTCATCTGTAGCCATTGAAAGTTTGTCTATGAAAGCATCCACCGATTTATTTTCTTCTGCCCACACTTCCAATGCATTCATCTTTTCCCATTCTTCCTGCTCCTGCATGTAGCGAGCTACACTGAGAATGATTCCAATAGATAAGCTCGTAAACCAAATAGATGATCCACCCATACTTACCAGCGGTAGGGTTACGCCAGTTACGGGTAAGATATTAACCGCTACACCCATATTGACAAATGCTTGAATCACCAGGGTAAAACTCAATCCTATGCATAAGAAAGATCCAAAAGCATATGGGCATCGCCTGAACAATCGAATACACCGAAATAGTAAGATGAGATACAATACCACTAAAAGTGCTGCTCCTACAAGCCCGTATTCTTCTACGATAATAGCAAAAATAAAATCTGAATATGGGTAAGGCAAAAAATTACGTTGTATGCTATTGCCTGGACCCTTACCGAATAATCCTCCACGAGCAATGGCTATTTTAGCTTGCTCTACTTGATAAGGCAATTCGTCGTGTGAAGCAAACATGAAATCTTGCATTCGATGCACCCAAGTAGACACACGACCTTTTCCTTCAATGTGCTCGATGACATGCGTATACCATTTTTGGTGATGTACATGAGCTACTTGCGCATCATCATTGGACTGATAAGTTAATGCTGCCATACCCATTAATATCAACACGGGTATGCACAGTATGAGGAAGGTAAATAATAGATGCTTTACAGCTACACGACCAATAAAACATAATAAGAAACTACTTGCACCGAGTAATAAAGCTGTAGAAAGATTAGCTGGAGCGATCAGCATGCAAATCACCAGCATAGGAATTAAAACTGGCTTAAAGCCCTTATGAAAATCTTTAATCACATCCTGATGCCGAGCAAGTTGCAAGGAGATATACATGAATAAAGCTAATCGAGCAAAATCGGATGTTTGGAAAGTAAGGTTAATCACCGGTAATCGAATCCACCTACTGGCATCGTTGACATGTGAACCAAAAAACAGCGTATAAATAAGCAGTGGAACAGCTAAAACAAGGCTAATCTTAGCTACTCGTGCGTATACCATATAATGCAGCCTATGCGATACATAAATGATGAATAATCCTAAAAATAATACCGACACCTGTTTGAATAGATAATATTCATTGTGCCCATGTTGCATTCGATAAGCAAGCATGCCAGTGGAACTATATACAGCCAACATACTCACCAGAGAGAGTATGACCACAACACCCCAGATAACCTTATCGCCTTTTATTTGTTGCATCAATTGCTGCATATGGTGCAAATGATTTACAATGATTTTACTACTTGTTTAAATTGTTGACCACGATCTTCATAATTTTTAAATAAATCAAAACTGGCACAACCTGGAGAAAGCAATACTACATCTCCAGGACGTGCCAAATGAAAAGCTGTATCTACTGCTTCTTTCATCGATGTTGTATCAACCATGTGTTGCACATCGTCTTGAAAGGCATCATGAATCTTCCGATTATCTTTTCCTAAACACACAATAGCCTTCACCTTTTCTTTTACCAAATCACGAATAATGTTATAATCATTTCCTTTATCAATTCCTCCCATAATCAATATCACAGGCTTTTCCATGCACTCAAGTGCATACCATACCGAATTAAGGTTAGTAGCCTTACTATCGTTAATGAAATCAACGCCTCTTACGGTGCCTACATATTCTAGCCGATGTTCAATACCTTTAAATGTGGCAAGGCTTTCTCTGATTTTCTCGTTGCGAATATTCATGGTTTTACCTACGATACCTGCTGCCATAGAGTTGTAAATGTTGTGCTTCCCTTTTAAAGACAATTGATCGACCGATAAAATGCATGCATCGTCGTTTACTTGGATGTGAATCTGGTGGTCGTGTAAATAAGCTCCTTGTTTAATCTGTTCCATAATGCTAAAAGGTAAAAGTTGTGAACGAATATTGGGTTTAAAATATTTCTGGGTATATGGATCATCTAAACAATAAATGAAATAATCGCTTGGTGTTTGATTTTCGGTAATGCGAAATTTAGAAGCTGCGTAAGCTTCCATCGTACCATAACGATCGAGATGATCTTCAGTAATATTGAGCAATATAGCTATGTGTGGCCGAAAAATTTCGATGTCGTCGAGCTGAAAACTGCTCACCTCTACCACATAACAAGGTTCCGGTGAAGTAGCAACCTGCCTGGCAAAACTATTACCAATGTTGCCAACGCAGGCTGCCTGTATGCCGGAGTTTTTCAAAAGATAATGGGTCAATGCAGTAGTAGTGGTCTTACCGTTAGTACCTGTTATCGCAATAATGGTAGCATCTCCACAGAAACGGTAAGCCCACTCAATTTCACTAATAATTTTTTTAGATCTCGATCGTAACACTTGCATCACCTCAGTCTTTTCTGGAATGCCTGGACTTTTAACAACCCAATCTGCATCCAGGATTTTTTCTATCGTATGCTTGCCTTCTTCAAATGGGATGTTTGCTTGTTGCAACTCCAGTTTGTATGCATCGGCAATCTTACCCGCGTCTGTTACCCACACTGCAAATCCTTGCTTAGACGCGAGCAATGCCGCTCCCACTCCACTTTCACCAGCACCTAATATGACTACCTTTTCTTGCATACAACGGTTATCTCAGTTTTAAAGTAGCAATCGAAAACACAACACAAAAAATAGCTACTATCCAAAAGCGCACGACAATCTTACTTTCATGATATCCTAATTTTTGATAATGATGATGCAAAGGTGCCATTAAAAACACCCTCCTCCCTTCGCCATACTTTCTCTTGGTATATTTGAAATAAATTACTTGAATCATTACCGAAAGATTTTCCACGAGAAAGATTCCGCAGAATATAGGAATCAACAATTCTTTTCGCACAATAAAAGCTAATGATGCAATGATGCCTCCTAATGCCAAACTTCCTGTATCACCCATAAATACTTGTGCCGGATAAGCGTTGTACCAGAGAAAGCCAATGCAAGCACCGACAAATGTGCCAATAAAAATGGATAATTCTCCCAAATTAGGGATATACATGATGTTGAGGTAAGATGCAAAATTGATATTGCCCGATACATAAGCAAATATTCCCAAACATGCTCCAATAATAGCCGATACACCTGTTGCCAGGCCATCGAGCCCATCCGTGATATTGGCACCATTCGACACTGCAGTAATGATAAATATCACAATCAAAATGTATACGATATACGTGTATTTTTCAGCATTTTTTCCTATCCACGATATTAAGCGTGCATAATTAAATTCGTGCGTCTTCACAAATGGTATAGTTGTAATGGGTGTTTTCACCTCCACAAAACGCTGCCTCTTACCTTCTTTCATGGCCACCGTATCGGCAACTATTCGTTCATATTTTTCTACTGTAGGCTTCTCAATAATTTCACGCATGATTACCACATGATCATTAAAATATAGAGTACAACCAACAATCAATCCTAAACCAATCTGACCTAGAATCTTAAATTTTCCAGCAAGCCCTTCTTTATTTTTTTTGAAAACCTTAATATAATCATCGAGAAAACCTATAATGCCCAACCATAATGTGCATATCAACATTAAGATGATATACACATTTTCCAATCGTGCAAACAATATTGTGGGAATAATAATAGCTGATAAGATAATTAATCCACCCATAGTGGGTGTACCAGCTTTTTGATTCTCCCCAGAAAGCCCCAATTGGCGAACGGTTTCACCAATTTGTTTTCGTTGCAAATACAACAATATGCGCTTACCAGCAAACAATGAAATGATCAATGACAACAAAATAGCCATCGTTGCTCTAAACGTGATGTATTGAAAAACACCTGCTCCAGGAAAATCGAAATGCGTTTTTAAATATGTGAATAAATAATATAGCATCTATTCGTTATTTACCTAGTGAAATCAATATTTCCCGAACAACTTGTTTATCATCAAATGGATATTTTACACCTTTTATTTCTTGATATTTCTCATGTCCTTTCCCAGCAATCAAGATAATGTCGTGTGATCGGGCCAATGTACATGCTGTGCGTATAGCCTCTTTTCGATCTACTATTGTTAGAGTCTTTGCCAACATCGACGCAGTAAGCCCTGCTTTCATTTCATCAATGATGGCTTGTGGATCTTCACTCCTAGGATTATCTGATGTAAAAATGGCCTGATCACTAAAACGAGCAGCCACTAAAGCCATTTCTGGACGCTTCGTCCGATCGCGGTCACCTCCACATCCTACTACTGTAATCAGCTGCTGATGGCTTTGCTTTAAGTCTAAAATCGTTTGCAACACATTTTTCAAAGCATCTGGAGTATGAGCATAATCCACGATTGCCATAATATGTTGAACCGGAGAAATGAAATAATCAAATCGCCCCTCAGGACCATTTACATCGCTCAAGATACGCAATGCTTCATCTCTGGGCTGCTTAAGCAAGCAAGCAACTCCATAAGCAGCCAATAAGTTATAAGCATTAAACTTACCAATGAGTCTGCAATGAATTGACTGATGATCTATTTCGAGTTGTAAACCTGTGAGATGATTTTCAATCACTCTTGCCTTGAAATCGGCTTGCTTACGCAACGCATATGTAGCAATTTGTGCTGATGTATTTTGCACCATAACCATACCATTTCGATCATCAATATTCGTTAAGGCAAAAGCATCTGAATGAAGTTGATCAAAAAAAGTTTTTTTGGCTTTCAAATAATTTTCAAATGTTCGATGATAATCCAGATGATCATGGGTGATATTGGTAAAAACTCCCCCTGCATAACGTACGCCTGCTATACGTTTCTGATGAATAGCGTGCGAGCTGGCCTCCATAAACACATACCTACACCCTTGTTCATACATCCGCGCCAACAATCGATGGAGTTGGATAGCATCGGGAGTCGTATGTGTAGCTGGCTCAGCTGTATCGACAATGATATTTTGCACGGTGGAGATTAAACCTGTTTTGAATCCCAATCGCGTAAATAGTTGATAAAGCAAGGTTACTACAGTGGTTTTCCCATTCGTTCCGGTGACGCCGATTACTTGCATGTGTTCAGAAGGATCACCAAAAAAATGACTAGCCATGAGGCCACAAGCAAGCGCACTGTCGGTTACCTGTACGTAGCTCACCTGCGGAGTAATTTGCTTGGGTAAATCTTCACAAACTACTACAGAAGCACCCTTTTCAATAGCCTGGGGAATAAATTGATGCCCATCAACATGCACACCATGTATAGCAACAAATACACTACCGGGTATCACCTCTCTTGAATCGGCCGTGATATGGGTGACCGGTAAAGCCATGTTGCCACTCACCGAAACAATGGGCACTTGATATAATATGTCGCGCAATTCAGGCATGCTCAATTTAAGGTTAGTTCAATACGTTGTCCCTTACGCACAAATGTACCCGCAGGTAAGGACTGAGCGATCACCTTTCCCACTCCGCTGAATTTTACTTGCAACCCTTTTTGTTGCAAGATGACCAATGCATCTCGAAGACCTAATCCCGTTAGATCTGGCATCACTTGACCAGAACTATTGTTTTTTAATTCAACATATTGTTTGGCAACTCCTCCCCATTTCAAGCCCATCCGCTGCACTCGCACAGGCAGGGCACTCCACCTAATGCTATCTACTCGTGGCTGCGCTGGCGGCAAATTGGGCTTGTTG
Organism: Thermoflavifilum sp.; assembly: GCA_023511875.1. Lineage (GTDB taxonomy): Bacteria > Bacteroidota > Bacteroidia > Chitinophagales > Chitinophagaceae > Thermoflavifilum. Next base: position 391,981 of record JAIMAQ010000001.1, on the reverse strand, counting down.
CTCGGCGACAGCTGCAAAGCATACAACTGATCGGCTATTTTTCTAAACACAGGAGCCGCCACATCGGCACCGTAATACACCCGAGGATGCGGCTGACTACGAACCACTACTATACAAGAGTATTGAGGATCATCCGCAGGAAAGTACCCTACAAAACTCGATTGATAGACTTTATTGCTATAACCTGCTTTACCATCGGCTACTAATGCCGTTCCTGTTTTACCCGCCACCGCATAAGGCGCTCCTTGAAAAGCTTTTTTCGCCGTACCATCGGTTACTACAGCCCGCAACATGTTTTGCACCTGGTGAAGAACAGTATCTGAACAAATTTTTTCCAACCGAACTGGCGAAAAAGTTTTTATAGGCTCCCCAAAATCCTCTATTTGCTTCACCAGATAAGGCTTCATCATCCAACCCTGATTGGCTACGGCATTATACAGAGTCAACATCTGCAATGGGCTTACCAATACTTCATATCCAAAACCCATCCATGGAAGGGTAGTAGCACTCCAAGTACGCGATTGGGGAGTTTTAATTAAAGGAGCTTGCTCACCTAGTAGATCAATGCCAGTAGGGCGATCGAGTCGAAGCTTGCGCAAATGTGCAATAAATTGCATCGGATGATTTTTATACAACAAAGCCAGCTGCGCAAATCCCACATTGGAGCTCAATTCAAAGGCTTTCTCTACACTCACCCAGGTTTCTTGATGATGCTCTGCATCATATACGGTACGATTTCCTAATTTCAGCGCTCCTTGATACAGGTTAATTTGGGTTTGTGGACTAACCAAATGATCTTCTAACACTGCAATCGAGGTGGCCAACTTGAAGATAGATCCAGGCTCGGTATTCAACAAAGCATAGTTGTAATCTTCCCAATAGCTTCCATCTGGTTGCCGGCCTAGATTGGCAATGGCCTTGATTTGCCCTGTCTTCACATCCATCACGATGCAAGTCCCATATCTGGCCTGTACAGAATCGAGCATATCATACAAAGCTTGTTCTGCAATATCCTGGATATACACATCAATAGTGGTCTGGATGTCTTTCCCATTTTCAGGTTCCAGGGTATACCCTTCCACGGGAGCATAAGTTGCGGCTGCTACTTTACGCATCAGTTGGCGACCATCTTTTCCCCGTAAAACACTATCATAAGTTGCTTCCAGACCCACATTAGGAGCATGAGGGCGCCAAAGACCAATGGTGCGATTGGCCAACAATCCGAAAGGATTGATTCGTTGTTCATGCATCTCGGCTATCATCCCGCTTCGATTGCGCCCCAGCCTGAATAAGGGCAACTGGCTTAATCGTTGATAGGTTTGAAAATCCAGATTTTTTTTAAATAATATATATCGTTCCCTGCTACGATAGGCTTTCCACAAAAAGGAGCGATACCACGAAGCAGGGTGATCGTGAAATAATTGCGACAAGCCTATCGCCAATGAATCTACATGATCGCGAAACAGCTTGCCCTGATCTTCTCGGAGCCCATCGGCCATCATATCGAGATGAATGTCAAAAAAAGGAACTGAAGTAGACAACATTTGTCCGTCATCGGAATAAATCGTTCCTCTTTCAGCATTCATGGTCACATAACGTTCTTGTAAGCTATCGGCCATACTTCTCCAATATGATCCTTGAATATGTTGGATAACAAAAATCTTCCCTAAGATGATGATACCCATCACCACCATGCCTATAAAACTGAGATACACACGCCATAATATGTCTTGTTTCACCTCCATTGATCAACGTGTTGTATCCACCAACAGCACAAATGGCGGATGTTGCGAAGCCTGCCAACCCCAGGGAGCTACCGCCCGCTGCACTTCACTGTATTTACTTTGAAACATCATTTCACTCTTGGCTTCTAAATATTTCCAATGCAAAGCCTGTACTTCCTTCTCGAGTTTATTCAACTTGCGAATCTTTTTTTCAGCACGATGCCCATTAGCAATGTAGATTAAAGCGAGAACCGACAAATACAATACCAGCGGCAGATGCCGTACTACCCAATCATGCCGAAACAATAGTCGACGAATAGACCTGTTCTTTGATGTTTTCGTCGACGCTGCTCCAGCGCCATCTATGCTTGATATCGGCTGCCTGGCTTGCATATGCATCAATAATTTCTAGCGTTTATGTTGATCATGAAATGGCTGTGGTGGGTAATTTTTCTGCAATTCGGAGTCGTGCACTTGACGCCCTAGGATTGCGCTTTACTTCTTCTGCACTTGGCTGCAGAGGTTTTTTTGTGAGCATCCGCAGGGGCGAAGGGCGATCTACTCCTAACAACTGCTCGGCAAATGTGGTACTAAACTGGCCTTTCATGTACTGCTTAACGATTCGGTCTTCCAATGAATGAAAGCTAATCACTACCAATCTACCGCCAGGCTTAAGTACTTCAATAGCTTGACTCAGAAAACTTTCCAGCGCATGCAACTCATCGTTGACCGCGATGCGCAAAGCTTGAAATACCTGTGCCAAATACTGATGACGATTGCCACGCACCACAGAATTGAGTATTCTGACCAGATCGCCAGTCGTCCGTATAGGATGTCGTTCACGTTCTGCTACCAGTAAGCGCGCCACCGTCCGTGCATTGCGTACTTCCCCGTAAGCTTCCAGCAAACGATGTAGCTCGTCAACAGAAGCGGTTTGCAAGATATCGGCTGCTGTTTGCTCTTGCCGCCGATCCATGCGCATGTCTAGCGGAGCATCATAACGCAAGGAAAAACCCCGCTCGGGATTATCGAGCTGAAACGAAGAAACCCCTAAATCGGCCAGGATCCCATCGACTGGAATGGCCTGGTAATACCGCAAAAAACGCTTCAGATAAACAAAACTCTCAGGCACAAAGGTTAACCTTGGATCTGCTACCACATGAACGCGCACCATCTCATCTTGATCAAAAGCCAACAACTTACCCCTTTCGCTTAAACGCGCTAAAATTGCCTTTGCATGACCACCCCCACCATAAGTGGCATCTACATAAATGCCATCGGGCTGAATATGCAGCCCCTCTATGGCTTCCGACAACATCACCGGCTCGTGATGCAATGGCGCATTCATGGTTGATTTCCTCCCATTACCTGACCAGCAAGCTGACTGAAAGCTTCGGGTGAAAAATTGTCAAAGAGCGCTTGATATTTCTGCTTATCCCAGATTTCGATTTTATTGGTATTGGCCGCTAATACGATATCTCTGCTCAACTCTGCATACTCCATTAAGTTTTTAGGCAACAAAATGCGCGAAGCCGTATCCAACTCCACTACCGTAGCTCCAGCCAGAAAAAAACGCTTGAAGGTCCGTACCTTCGGATCGAAATCGTTTAACTTCTTCAACTGCTCAAACAATGGCATCCATTCCGACATGGGGTAGAGCGACAGGCATTTCTCGAAGCCTCTATTCAACACAAACTGATGACTATCGGCCTCCTGTAGCTGTTTTCGAATGCCCGTTGGCAGTAAAAACCGCCCCTTGGCATCAAGCGTGGCTTCATATTCCCCCAAAAAGCCTGTCATGGCGGATTTTTAAATTCTCCCACAAAATAACACTTTTTCCCACTTTTTTTCCAAAATTTAATGAATGATTTTTTATCCACATATTTCTCTCGATGAAAAGCCTTGCTAGACGAATATCATAGGGCTTTTACACATAATAACCTCTTTTTACAGGTGTAAAAGCTGTGAATTAATGTGCATAGACAGTGAAAAACTGCTTCTCACCTGGGCAAATGACCGACGAAATGGAGATCAGCGGGAATATGTATATTTGCATGCTTTATGATGCGAATACGGATAGCATATCTTGCATTGGGCTTAATAGCCTTGATGAGCGTGATAGGATGTTCTCCATTGGCTAAAATTGAAAAAAGTGGAGACTACCAGAAAAAGTTGGCCTACGCCAATCAATTATTTGCCCGAAAAAAATATGTGCAGGCCCACGACCTGTATGAATCGTTGCTCACGGTGTATAAAGGAACTTCTCAGTTTGAAAATCTTTATTATCGCTATGCATATTCCACTTATTACATGAAAGATTACGTGCAAGCAGCTTTTCACTTTAAAAATTATGTGGATTATTTCCCCAATAGTGCGCACGCCGCTGAAATGGCTTTCATGCAAGCCTATTGTTTTTATAAACTTTCCCCACGTGTAGAACTCGACCAAAGCAATACGGAAAAAGCTATTGGATTGATGCAACAATTTATTGATACCTATCCAGAGTCAGACAAAGTACCAGAAGCGAATAAAATTATCGATGCATGCAGGGCAAAATTAGAAGAAAAAGAATACCTCGCAGCAATGCTGTATTACAACATGGGATACTACCAAGCCGCCGCTATTACCTTCAATAATGTATTGCTCGATTATCCTACTTCTAGTAAGAGTGATGAATACAAATTTCTAGTGCTCAAATCAGAGTATTTGTACGCACTAAATAGTATTCCTTCTAAGCAGGAAGAACGTTTTAATCAAGTCATTACCGATTATTTAGACTTCATGCAGTATTATGCCAATAGCAAATATGCCCCAGAAGCTGCTCAATATTATCATTTAGCACAACAACATATAAAATCTCTTTCCCATGAGTAAAGCAAAAACATCTCTAGTACACCACATCAATCCTTCTATTGAAACGCGCAATGTGAGCGATATTAAGGCGAAGACTGGCAACATATATGAATCGATTGCCATCATCGCCAAGCGTGCCAATCAAATCAACATTGCATTGAAAGAAGAACTACACCAAAAACTAGAAGAATTTGCAAGCCATACCGATAGCTTAGAAGAAATCCACGAAAACAAGGAACAAATCGAGATTTCTAGGTATTACGAGAAGCTTCCCAACCCAGCACTCCAGGCTACGCAAGAATTTTTGGAAGACAAAATCTACTATCGTCGAGAAGAAGATCAGGACTTGTTTAGTTAATCCTGATCGGGTTATGTGGCAAGGTAAAAAACTGATATTGGGCGTAACGGGTAGCATTGCTGCTTATAAATCGGCTGAGCTGGTTCGCTTATTGGTAAAACAAGGAGCCGATGTACAGGTGGTGATGACTCCTGAAGCACATCAGTTTATCACTCCGCTTACCTTGTCTACTCTTTCCCGACATCCCGTGCTTACCGAAATATCTACAGATGCCACCTGGCACAACCATGTGCAATTGGGCCGAGAGGCCGATATCCTACTCATTGCCCCAGCTACAGCACATACTTTAGCCAAAATGGCCTCTGGCTTGTGCGACAATTTGCTGCTGGCGGTTTATCTCTCTGCAACCTGCCCCGTCACGGTAGCTCCTGCCATGGATGAAGACATGTGGTTTCACCCGGCCACACAAACACAATTGGACAAACTAGCTGCCCATGGAGTAGACATCCTCGAAGTAAACCAAGGAGAATTGGCGAGCGGACTGCTTGGCTGGGGGCGAATGATGGAACCCGCCGACATCATAGCCACCTTACAAGAACGCTGGATAACACCCACGCATCAATTCCAAGGCAAAAAAGTGCTCATCACCGCTGGTCCTACACGCGAACCTTTCGACCCCGTACGATACATAAGCAACTATTCATCGGGTAAAATGGGATTTGCCCTGGCCAAAACCTTTGCCTGGATGGGGGCTGAAGTGCAACTGGTTGCAGGGCCTACTTCTATCATGCCCCCTCACCACCCTCGTATCCACTTGACACGTGTTGAAACGGCCTCGCAAATGAAACAAGCTTGCCAACATTTTTTCCCAGAATCCGATATTACCATCATGGCTGCTGCAGTAGCCGATTATCGACCTCAACAAATAGCTACAGAAAAAATTAAAAAACACGAAAACACCCTTCAGCTAACCCTGGAAAAAAATGAAGATATCTTGCTAGCCTTAGGGCAACAAAAACAACCTCAACAATGGTTGATTGGCTTTGCCTTAGAAACTCACCACGATGCCACATTGGCAATGGAAAAAATGCAACACAAACGGCTCGACATGATCATTTTAAATAGCCTGGATGAGCCAGCATCTGCTTTCCACCACGACACCAATAAAATCAGTATTTTTGATCGTTTCGGCAACGAAATGCATTTCCCCGTCAAACACAAATCGGCAGTAGCTCATGATATTGCGATGGCCTTGCTTCGGCTTATGCAAGCTTAAGCTTATTCTCTTCCCCATATGCCTCTGCCTGTTGTATGCCCACATACCAACTGCTGCACAAGAATTGCAAGCCCGGGTAACAGTGATTCACGATCGTATTAAAGGCATTGACAATGCTACTTTTCAACGTTTTCAAGCCGATGTTACTAATTTCTTAAACGCACGAAAATGGACAAATGATACTTATCTCCCCTACGAACGTATTCACTGTAATTTCGTATTTAACTTTACCCAATATGCTGGAGATAACATTTTTTCCGTACAGCTCACCGTGCAATCTTCACGCCCTGTTTATCATTCCGATTATCAATCCCCTGTTTTCAATTACCTCGATCCTAATGTAAGTTTTCGATATATCATCAATCAACCATTGGAATTCAATGAAAATCGGATCTCTGGGAATGACCCACTCCAAGCCAATTTAACGGCTGTGTTGGCTTATTATATATATATCATTCTCGGACTAGACGGAGATTCTTTCTCACCGAGAGGAGGTATACCTTATTTCCAAAAGGCTCAATATATTGTCAATAACGCACCAGAAGATAGCCGCAACATTAGCGGCTGGAAACCTTTTGAAAGCAATCGGAATCGTTATTGGCTAGTAGATAATTTATTCAATACTCGTTTACAAGTTTTTCATAGCGTGATGTATCAATATTATCGTCTCGGCTTAGATAAAATGTACGATGATCCTGTAAATGCCAGAATGAGCATACTCAGCAGCCTTGGTTTATTATATAGCATGAATCAAGACAATCCGAATACCATGATTCTTCAACTGTTTATGTTGGCTAAAGCCGATGAACTGGCTGAAATCTTTTCTGATGCTCCCATTAATGATAAACAACGAGCTTTGCAAATCCTCACCCAGCTCGATCCTGAGCATGCTACATTGTATATCCAAAAATTGCAATGATCATGAAGATACGCTCACATGGATTATACATAAGCACGATATTGAGCCTTATCTTCTTCAGCTTCGTATCGTGTAAACATCGAATTCATGTACCTAAAAATTATATTCAGCCAACAGAAATGAAAAATATTCTTTTGGATATGCAAGCTGCTCAAGCTTATGTGGATAATATGCCTTACGATTCTTTGCATTCCCGACAAGAAAAACTAAAATATTATTATCAACAAATCTTAGAAATTTACCACATTAACCATCAACAATTCATGGAAAGTTATAAGTATTATGTCATGCATCCCGTGGTGATGAAAATGATCTACGATAGCATGGATGCAGAAGTGAAACGTAGACAAGCCATACACGATTCGCTGATGATCAAAAAACATGCTCATCCTGTAGAATAACATCCAGATGCACATTCTTCTCAACAACCAATTGCTGCCCCAAGATGCCCCTGTGTTTTCTCGGTTAAACAGGGCTTTTCGATATGGAGATGGTTTTTTTGAAACCATTAAATGTGTACATGGCCGGCTGTTGTGGTGGGATTATCACCAAAAACGTATCTTCAACAGTTTTGAACAGTTACGTTTTGACATGCTTGATGCCCAGCATTGGGAGCAATTGCCTGCACAAATCTTACAGCTTTGTGAAGCAAATCGCTGCCTGGAAGCTGCCCGCATTCGAATGAGTTTCTTTCGGGATGATGGTGGCTTGTATGCACCTATTAGCCACAAAGCCAATTACCTGATAGAAGCTATACCTTTACCACAATATTCTCCTCAAACCCAACCAGCTACTATTTGTGGAGGAATAGCTAGCATGCTTAAACCCTTATCTCCACTCTCTTCCCTCAAATCTTTGCAATGCCTACCTTATGTGCTCGCTGGAATTGAAGCCCAACAAAAAGGATGGGATCAAGCTATCTTACTCAACAATCACGGCTATGTAGCCGAAACCCATATCGCCAATATTTTTATCGTAAAACATCAACAAATCTTTACTCCCCCCCTTACCGAAGGTTGTATACAAGGTATCATCCGTATGGTATTACTAGAGGCTCACTTACCCTGGAACATCACAGAAGCACCTATCAGTGTCACCGATCTGTTTCAAGCCGATGAAGTGCTGGCCACCAATACCATTTTGGGTGTTCGATATTTTCGCCAAATTGAAAATAAATGCTGGACTAGCTGGCCTATCGGTCAAAAGCTGGCGGAATGGCTCTACAGGCAGGAGTTATGAACCTTTTTACTTACTGAAGTGTTGAATGAACATGTTACCTGAAGTAAATGTTTGTTGGTTACGACGTGATCTACGCTTGCACGATCAGGCTGCTCTTTACCATGCACTGCGCAGTGGCTTACCTGTGATTGTGCTTTTCATCTTCGATAGAAATATTCTCGACTCGCTACATGATCCATATGATAAGCGTTTAACATTTATTTATACCCAACTAGAAAATATACACCAACAGCTTATTTCACGCGGTTCGGGATTGATTACGATTCACGCTACTCCACTTGCCGCTTTTCAGCAATTACTTACGCAATATCGCATTCGTGCGGTATTTGCCAACCGCGATTATGAACCCTATGCCAGGCAATGCGACCGGCTAATTGCCGATTTTCTCCGAGAAAATGGAATTGCTTTTCATTTAAGTAAAGATCAAGTGATTTTCGATACCGATGAAATCCTCAAACCCAATGGGCAGCCGTATACAGTATATACACCCTATAGTAAGCAATGGAAACAAAAACTCAATGAGTTTTATCTACGGTCTTACCCTGTAGAGCAATATCTAAATGCCTTATTTCCCATGCCGGCGTTTTCCTTACCTGCCTTAGAAAGCATTGGGTTTCACCGGGTAAATGTTTGTTTCCCCTCTTCAGAACCAGATGAGCAGATTATACGTAATTACCACAAGTGGCGCGATTACCCAGCTAAAGAAGGTACTTCTCGATTGAGTGTACATCTGCGATTTGGTACCATTAGCATTCGGGAATGGGTGCGAAAAGCAATAACATGGAACAAACAATTTCTCAATGAACTGATCTGGCGTGAGTTTTACCAAATGATCCTCTGGCATTTTCCACATGTTGTCGCCCAATCTTTCAAACCCGAATACGATCGAATCGTTTGGTTGAACGATAAAGAGGCTTTTCAACGATGGTGTACTGGACATACAGGATACCCGCTAGTAGATGCCGGTATGCGTCAACTCAATGCCACTGGTTATATGCACAATAGGCTGCGCATGCTCGCGGCCAGCTATTTAACCAAAGATTTACTTATCGATTGGCGATGGGGAGAGGCATACTTTGCCGAAAAATTACTCGACTACGACCTTGCTGCCAACAATGGTGGCTGGCAATGGTCGGCTGGCTGTGGCTGTGACGCGGCTCCTTATTTTCGAATATTTAATCCCAACACACAAGCTCAGAAATTTGATCCCGAGGGCGCATTCATTCGTAAATGGGTTCCTGAATATGGTACACCCGATTATCCCAGGCCCATCATACCGCACGAGCAAGCCCGAAAACGCTGTCTGGAAGTATACAGCCGAGCACTACAAGACAAAATGAAGCCCGCCCAATGATTAGCAAACAAACATCGGCTGTGTGCTCGCCTGAGTAGCCAAGCCCAAGCGTAAGGCCTCTTTTTGAAATACTTCAAGTGCACGTTTGCCCTCTTCTCGCAACGATAGGCTAAAATCATTTACGTATAAATCAATATGCTGGCGCATAACCTGTTCATCCATAGCTTGGGCATGGGTGCGCACAAACGAAGAAATTTGCGGATAATGGGCAAAAGCATATTCCACGCTCACGCGAATGAGCTGGCTCACTTGCATCATCAGCTGGATAGGATAGTTCCGTTTCATAGCGATGTAAGCAAGCGGTATAGGAGCACCTGTGTGCGTTTCCCAGAATTCGCCTAAATCCATGATTTTTATCAACCCTTTTTGCTGATAGGTAAAGCGATTTTCATGGATAATCACGCCTGCATCTACTTCTCCACTCAATACGGCGTCTTCAATTTGGGAAAACAACATGGGCACGATTTGTTGCACCTCAGGAAAAGCTACATGCAACAACATATTGGCTGTAGTGCGTTCACCAGGAATAGCTATTCGCAAGCTGGGTATGGCCGATAACGGCCAAGCTCGTCGAGCAATGAGCAAAGGCCCACACCCCTTACCCATAGCACTTCCCGCATCGAGAATTTGATACTGATCTGCAACTTGTAAATAAGCCAATGAACTTAACTTGGTGATATCCAGCTTACCTCCTTGTGCCCATTGATTGAGCGTTTCTATATCTTCTAAATGCACGTCAAACGACAAACCTTCTGTATCTATTTTTTGGTTGACCAGGGCATCGAAAATAAAGGTATCATTCGGACAAGGAGAAAAACCTAGACTTAACTTCATTTCACTACCATTTATATCTCTACAAATATAACTCTTCTTTCGTCCGAGGTAGATAAAGTTGTATCCATTCCTGCAATGTTTCATTGAGCCGCTGTATGGCTTCCTGCATGTGCCATCTACTCTTATCTCGTGGCTCAACGAAATTAGATATCGAGCGAATCTGCAAAAAAGGCAGTTGCAACATCAAGCAAACATAATGAAAAGCAGCACCCTCCATGGTTTCAATATCGGCGTGAAATCTTGTTCTGCGAAACGCAATGGTAGATTCGCTACCAGATGTAGTTTGCACAGTGATAGCACTGACTATAGACAAGCGATTTATTGCTAACCGCTCTACATGAGGGTTTACCAGCCAACCTGCTTGAAAAGGAAATGCTTGAGGTTGTACTAAACCCAATTGAAATACATCTAAAAAATCATCATGATCTTCCGCACCCCAATCGGCCAAGTAATCACGTGCAACCGCCACAACCCTACCCGGAGTAAATCCCCGCACATAACTGCCGGCTACTCCCGCCTGAATAACCAGATTGGGCTTCATTTCATGGAGTATGCGGGTAAGAGTAAATGTAGTGAGTACAGCACCTACTCCGGTGATTTTTATTACAATATCATGACCCTGAAACCTATAGTTTTGGTTCCCTTTAGATTGCCCAACTTGTTTTAACCAATTGGTCAACGGTTGTATTTCAAACCAAGTGGGAGCTGTAACCAATAAATGCATAAATAAACTCTTAAGCAGTAAACAAATAGATACAAATTTTGTTAAATGTATTTTATACAAACGCCTTGTGCAAGTTTGGTAATTTTGAACAAACGGATATCAGATGATCTACATTACCCGACGCGTTCATTTTAATGCAGCTCACAAGTTATACAATCCGGCATGGAGCAAAGAAAAAAATGAACAAGTTTTCGGCAAATGTGCCAACGAAAACTGGCATGGGCACAATTACGTATTGTATGTAACCGTCAAAGGAGAAATTGATCCTGAAACAGGCTATGTTACCGATGCTAAAGCCCTATATGAATTGATTCAACGGAAAATACTCGACCAGGTAGACCACCGAAATCTCAATCTAGATGTGCCTTTTATGCGAGGAAAAATTTGTTCTACTGAAAACTTTGCCAAGGCTATATGGGAACAGCTTGCTCCCGAAATCAAACAAGGCCAGCTACATTGCGTAAAGTTGTACGAAACAGAAAATATATACGTAGAATATTATGGCGAATAACCTTTGATTTGTTCATATTTTAATTCCAACACATGTCTTACAAAAAAATTGAACAGTACGAAGAAAAAATCACCTCACACCTGGTGGAAAATTACCGGGAAACCTTGAGCCTGCTGGGCGAAAACCCCGATAGGGAAGGACTGAAAAAAACTCCACATCGGGTAGCCAAAGCCATGCAATACTTAACACAGGGCTATCACATGGATCCAAAGGCTATTTTAGAATCTGCTCGCTTTGCTGAGTCGTATAGTGAAATGGTGCTCGTCAAAGACATTGAGTTGTATTCTCTCTGTGAGCATCACTTGCTTCCCTTTTTCGGAAAAGCCCATGTGGCCTATATTCCCAATGGATACATCGTTGGGCTCAGCAAAATTGCACGAGTGGTAGATTGCTTTTCAAGGCGATTGCAAGTACAAGAACGACTAACTCATCAAATCTTGGATGTTATTCAAGAAACTTTACACCCACTTGGCGTGGCTGTGGTCATTGAAGCCCAACACCTATGTATGATGATGCGGGGCGTACAAAAACAAAACTCGGTGACAACTACCTCGGCTTTTTCCGGCCAATTTGAAGATGAACGTACTCGCGCTGAATTCATCAGGCTTATCAGCGCCGATCTCATACATCGATAATCCAAACACTTTGCTCATTCGTAGAAAACACTGATTTTTGCGACCTCAACAACGCAGAGATATTCTCTGAGATGTGAAACAAAAATGAATGAGGTATTTTATGAAACATGCCATTGTATTTCCTGGCCAGGGATCGCAATTTAAAGGTATGGGCAAAGAATTATACGATCGCTATAGTACAGCACGTGAATTGTTTGAGCAGGCCAATCAACTATTGGGTTTCCGTATTTCAGATATCATGTTTGAAGGCAGTGAGGAAGAGCTTAAACAAACACGGGTTACACAGCCAGCTATTTTTTTACATTCCATCATCGCTTTTTTCATGCATCCCGAATTACCCATGGATATGGTAGCAGGTCATTCACTGGGTGAATTCACCGCACTGGTAGCATCGGGCGTACTGAGCTTTGAAGATGGATTACAACTAGTAGCTACTCGTGCTCAAGCCATGCAAGAGGCTTGTATGCAGCATCCATCGGCCATGGCCGCCGTGCTGGGTATGAAAGATGAAGATGTAGAAAAAATTTGCGCAGGAATCGATCACGAAATTGTGGTAGCGGCTAACTACAACTGCCCCGGGCAACTGGTGATATCTGGCACGCGCAAGGGCATTGAAATCGCCTGTGAAAAACTAAAGGCTGCTGGTGCCAAAAGAGCGCTTCCTTTGCCCGTGAGCGGAGCCTTTCACTCTCCCCTCATGGAACCTGCCCGTGAAAAGCTGCAGCAAGCTATTGCAACAGTAACCTTTCATACACCTTCCTGCCCTATTTACCAAAATGTAACCGCTTCCCCAACTACCGATGCCAAAGTGATCCGTCAACAATTAATAGACCAGCTCACCAGCCCTGTGAAATGGACACAAACCATTCGTATGATGATTGCCGATGGAGCCACAGATTTCACGGAAATAGGACCCGGAAAAGTATTATCGGGACTTATTCAAAAAATTGATCCTTCTGTACAGGTACACCAAATACAGGTCTAAACTGCCTACCAATCGAGTTGACAGGTAATCCACTCTGAACTCATCTGTGCACCGTATTTCTCATAAAACCGAATGGCTGGTTTATTCCAGTCGAGCACTTGCCAAGTCATGCCACTAAATCCCTTTTCCTTAGCCTCTGCTATGCATTGCTCAAATAATTTCGTTCCAATGCCCTTACCCCGCATAGACTGTGTAACCACAATATCTTCAAGATACAATCTTTTCCCTTTCCAGGTAGAAAAACGAATATAATACAAAGCCATCCCTACCAGCTGCCCTGATTCGGTCTCTGCTACGAAAGCCCACCACACCGGGTAATCTCCAAAACCACTTTCCGTAAATTCGTCCAAAGATTGTGTGACCTCTTGTGGGGCCCGCTCATAAGTTGCCAATTCTTTAACCAGGGCATACATGTGAGGGCAATCGGCTCGAGTAGCTCTACGAATCACTATTTCCATAATACCAGTTTATGCGTCAATGCTTAAAAAGGTCGTTCAACGCCTCGCCAATTTCGGGAAAAGAAAACTGAAAAGGTATGGCTTGAACCTTTTCGGCCGATACGCGAAGACTCTTCAATACTTCCACACTCATTTCTCCAAGCATAAGTTTCAGCGACCAGCTGGGCACATAGATGGGCACAAAAAATTGCTTTTTGATCATTCGAGCCAGAGTTAATATCAGCTCTTTCTGTTGTACGGGCTGAGGGGCAACGGCGTTATAAGGGCCTAACATGTGCTCGGTAATCAAGCTATTGGCATACAACCTACAAAGATCATGGATATGAATCCAACTAATCCATTGTGTACCGCTGCCTAATATAGGAGCTACTCCCCAACGAAGGGCCTGTAGAAAGGGCTCTATAAAACCACCCTCCTGGCTCAATACTATCCCCGTTCGCAACATCACCACCCGCGACGCCAATTCTTGAAATCGCTGCACATGCGCCTCCCACGCTACGCAGGTCTGTGCAAGAAAATCTTCGCCCGGTGGATCCGTTTCTTGAAACCAGCGATCTTGCCGAGCATCGTAATACCCAATAGCTGATGCGCTCACCACGGCTTTTAGCCGATGCCCCCGGTCGGCAAAAGCCTTCCACAGTAAATCGACTGTGTAAATACGACTTTCCAATAATTCTCTCTTCCGAGCAGCTGTCCACCTTTTCTCAGCTACATTTGCCCCGGCCAGATGTATCAAATAATCTACATCGTCTAAAGCAGCCAGTGGTAGCTTATCTTGCAAAGGATCCCAAGCCAGATATTCTACTCCATCTCCTATAGACAAATTAGCTTGCCGAGTGAGAATCTTCAAGTGATAACCTCTTTGCTGCAGCACTTTTATTAATGCCCGCCCAATCAAGCCAGTACCACCTGTGAGCAATACAGTTGACATGCAAGCAAGTTAATACTTATCCCCAAGATTGTAAACCAGTGTTGAATACTATTGAAGCAACCAGTAGGCTTTACCTATCGTTAATAGAGGTATAAATTCTTAAAAAAATTTCTTCAATCCTAAAATTCAGCTTAATTTTTGCATTGGCATTCGACCAAAAGTTTGACGTAAGTTTACTCCCATTTTAGTATTTTTTGCTCACACAAAAATTGTATGTATATGTTCGGAAAATGGTTGGGTACTGCAGGCTTAATAGGTGCTGCCCTACTGCTATACGCTACAGGGAATGCGCAAAAAATTTATTATACACAGCCCGAACGCGATGATTCTAGAAATACTGCTTTTGAAATCATTGGCAAAGTAGGCCAACATATTTTAGTATATAAAGATAACAATGGTGATGAAGCCATATCGATTTACGACGATCAAATGAATCCGGTAAACCGTGTTCCACTAAGGTTTAGGTATAACTTGTTAAACGTAGATTTTATCAATTATCCCGATAAGTTTATCATGATCTATCAATATCAATATCGCCGCTACGTATATTGCTATGGCATGATGATGGATGAAAATGCTAACATCATTGGGCAACCCGTACTCATCGATTCTACTGATGTAGGTTTTGGAAATCTCAGACACAAGATATATTCCGTGAATTATAGCGAAAATAAACAACGCATTTTAGTATATAAAATCAATCAAAATAAAGAGCTTACCAATATTTTTTATACTTTTTTGCTCAATGATCAACTACAGCTGCTCAACAACAGCCGCGTTTCATTGCCCATGGAAAGTAAAAAAGATTACTTGACAGGATTTAATGTAGATAATGAAGGAAATTTTGTTTTTGTAAAAGTGGGCAAAGCCAATAACAAAGACTTAGCGGGAGAAGCCTGGATGGTGAGCAAACCGGCGTATGAAGATACTTTTCTTACGGCCACTATTCCTTTAGATAGAAAATACGTCGATGAGTTTAAAGTGAAGCTCGATAACGATCATCATCTAAGCTATGCAGTTTCATTTTTTTACGATGGCCGACACAACAATGTATCGGGCTTGTGCTATGTACGGTATCAATATCTCAACGATAGCATAGACATCACTAGATTTATTGCTTTTGATAATAACTTAAAGGCTGGTGCACGCAATGGCAACCCACGCGACGATGCATTTGATGATTACTTCCTGCGACAGCTCACTTTGCGTAGCGATGGAGGATTCCTAATTACCGCAGAACAATTTTACTCCTCTGCTGGATATAACCCCTGGAATCGCTGGGATTATTTATATGGCCCTTATACCTTATATCCCTACTACGATTTCTATTATACTCCATTCTCCCCCTGGTATTATAGCCCATTTTACCGGAGTATGGGATATCGCCGCTTCCATTACAACGATATTGCAGTACTTTCTTATGATCCAAGCGGAAAGCTGGAGTGGAGCAATTTCATCAGAAAAGATCAATATGATGATCAAACCGATGATTTTCTTTCGTATCAACTTATGAATACAGGATTGGCTCTGCACTTTCTATACAATGAGCCTTATCGGCGTTCTTATATCTTACGCGACGTAACCATTACACCCGATGGCAAACTTACCATGCAACCCACCATGCGCAGTCTCGACAGGGGTTATGTATTTATGCCGCGCTACGGCAAACAAATCAGTGCCAACGAAACAGTAATCCCCTGCATTTATCGGAATTTCATTTGCTTTGCAAAAATTCAATTCTAAAGTGACTCATGTATTCCGATCGGGTAATCCAGGAGTACTGGTATGGCTAGTCTTATATGCACTGGTCATGAAAATATTTTTTTTGATTCAACCCTTGCCTCTACCATCTGATACACATGCGGGTATAGTATACAACTTCCTCATTCGTTTGCTCCAGCAAAATTTGCATTGGGGAAAAGGTCATTTTCAATGGATAGCCTTTCTGCTTCTCATGATATTGGCTTTACAACTCAATCAATTGCTCACTCGTTATCGTTTGTTGCCAGGAAGAAATTATTATCCAGCCATGACTTTTTTATTGCTGAGCACTTTTCAACCCGCCTGGAATCAACTGTCTGCAGCTATGGTGGCTTGTTGTTTCTTAATTCCTGCGGTGTCGACCACCCTGCATCCTGATGTCCAAGCTATTAAGCGACCCCAACTCTATCAAGCAGGCTTCTGGCTTGGCATTGGCAGTTTACTATACCCACCCATAGGCATTTTTTTATGCCTACTTTGGCTGATGATGCTCGTCAACCGTCCTTTCCGATTAGCCGAATGGTTATTGGTACTAGTTGGCTCGCTCACGCCTTTATATTTTTTAATGGTAGGACTTTTTTGGGTTGACCAATTGTCGTGGCCCAATTGGAAAATGCTTTGGCAATTTTATTTCGATCTCCACTGGCTAAATCAATGGATGATAACGACGATCGTTGTAATGGGACTGCTGTTTGTTATAGGTTTTGGGTTGGTATTGCATCATCTATCCAGCATGTTGATTCAAGTGAGAAAAAGCTGGATTTTGCTTTTGGTGGCGATGGGAATAGCTATGGCCCAAGTGATGTGGACTGGTTTCTCAATCGTGTCTTGGCTTCCACTGGTTTTATTCATTGCCGCTTTTGCAAGCAATATTTGGTGGTATATACCCGCGAGAAAATGGGCTTGGGCGGTAAATATGTTTCACCTGCTGTTAATGGTGCTGGCATGGGCGATGATTTATTTGCCCCAACATCAACCCAATATTCAGTTTTTCCGAGTAAATCCTCATTTCTGAACCCATTCCCTGAAGAATACTACTTTTGTATAAAATCACTTCAATATGAAGTTTGGTGTAGTGACTTTCCCGGGATCGAATTGCGATCAAGATATGATCGACGCACTTCATGCGCTGGATCAAGAGGTGGTTAGGCTCTGGCATAAACAAACCGATCTTGCTGGTTTTAGCACAGAAGATATGATTATTCTTCCGGGTGGGTTTTCCTACGGAGATTATCTGCGTTGTGGAGCGTTGGCCCGTTTCAGTCCCATTATGCAAGCCATCATTGCCTTTGCTCACAAAGGGGGAAAAGTGCTGGGGGTATGCAATGGTTTTCAAATTTTGTGTGAAGCACATTTGTTGCCCGGTGTATTATTGCCCAACGCTGGCCAAAAGTTTATTTGCCGAAACACCTATATCAAAGCCACACGACCCGATACTTTGCTTACCCATCAAGCTACAGACAAGCCACTGCTTATTCCCATTGCCCATGCCGAAGGCCGTTATTACGCTAATCCGCAAACTTTGGAACAACTGTTTACTCATGAGCAAGTCGTGTTCCAATATTGCGATGCACAGGGAGTGGTTTCTGATCAGGCCAATCCCAATGGCTCAGCATATGGAATTGCTGGGATTTGCAACCGAGAAAAAAATGTATTTGGCATGATGCCTCATCCCGAACGCGCAGTATTGAAGGAACTGGGAAATACCGATGGACGACAAATCTTTATGTCTATCCTGCAAGGACAAGTCCAACCCGTTACTTAACCCCCCACCATATTGGTCTTTGCTAGGAGCATACATTGAAAGCCATCTACTATCTTCTGTGAAAGACTAATTGGATGTTAAAATTTTGATTTGTTTATTGAATTACACTGAAAAAAAATTTTATGAAACAAATTTGCATCCTTATACATGTGAAAATTCGTATATATGAACATAACTAAATTTGGCATCATGCGAAAAGCTTACGTTTGGCTTATCTTGAGTATAAGTGTGATGGCCGAGGCAAGAGCACAATTGTTGAATCCAGTACGTTGGCAATTTACCACTCAACGGATAAACGATAGTGTATATGTCTTACATTTTCAGGCTAATATTGACCCGGGATGGCATATTTATGCACTAGATGCAGGGGAAGGACCTATTCCTACAAGTTTTCATTTTGAAAAAACTACAGGATGGAAGCTAGAAGGAACCATACAAGAAAAGGGTAAGAAGATCTCTCATTACGATGGTGCTTTCGGTACTGTATTGAAATATTTTGAAAACGAAGTGGATTTTGTGCAACGTGTGCGTCGGACCTCTCCCACCGCTGGCGAAGTTTCTGGCCATCTCGAATATATGGTGTGCAACGATAAAAATTGTTTACCTCCGAAAGAAGTGCCTTTTAGCTTTCAACTTCCTGCAAACCCAGAAGCCTCCACAACCGCAAGCAGAGCCATTTCCTCCACCCAACCAGATACTATACAAACAGCAACAACCGTCGCTGTGCCTACACAACCGCCCACACAACAGGGCAACACAATTGAAAAATCAATGTGGTGGCTATTCTGGGCAAGTTTTGCAGGAGGTTTCTTGGCCTTAATCTCACCCTGCGTATTTTCGATGATTCCGCTTACTGTGAGTTTTTTCATTAAACGGAGTAGTACTCGTGGAGCAGGTATCAAAAACGCTGCTTTATATTCCCTTTCTATCATTGTGATCTATACCGGATTAGGATTTGTCATTACCCGCTTGATGGGCGTAGGTGCGCTAAATGCCTTAGCCAGTAATATCTGGATAAATTTGGTCTTTTTCTTCTTGTTTGTTGCTTTTGCACTTTCTTTTTTAGGCGTTTTCGAAATTCAGTTACCCGGTGCACTCGCTAATAAAACAGATGCTCGTGCTGGTATTGGAAGTGTAGCAGGTATTTTCTTCATGGCACTTACCCTTTCCATTGTTTCGTTTTCTTGTACAGCACCCATTATTGGAAACTTATTGGTACTAGCGGTTCAGGGTGGCGTTAGTGGGCCGCTGATAGGAATGTTTGGGTTTTCATTGGCATTAGCTATCCCTTTCTCACTGTTTGCCATATTTCCTCAATGGTTGCAAAAGGTGGCTCGCCCAGGAGGCTGGTTGAATACGGTAAAAGTAACATTGGGCTTTTTAGAGCTGGCGTTGGCCTTCAAGTTCCTCTCAAATGTAGACATGGCTTATCATTGGAATATCTTGAGTAAAGAGGTATTTCTGTCTATTTGGATCGTCATTTTTGCACTTACGGGCTTGTATTTGCTGGGTAAATTGCGACTGGCTCACGATGATGAACCCCCTCGAGGGCTGTCCATCATCCGATTATTTTTTGCTATGTTTTTTTGGGTAATCACCCTCTATCTGGTTCCAGGACTCTTTGGGGGTGAGCCTAAGGGAATTTTGAGTGGCTTTTTACCGAATTACTCAAGCATCTATTTTCCCCGAGAAACGGCTGGAAATACCGTACAATCGGCCATTACAGGATCAAGAAAATATGCCGATATTTTCGCTAAATCCACTCCACCTGGTTATACAGCTTATTACGACTACGATGAAGCCCTGCAAGCTGCCCAACAGCAACATAAGCCTATTATGGTCGATTTCACGGGATGGTCGTGTGTGAATTGTCGGAAAATGGAAAATGCAGTTTGGACCAATCCAGAAGTAAAACAAATGATTAATGAGCATTTCATCTTGCTATCGCTATATGTAGACGATCGCACGCCTTTGCCCGATAGTCTGCAATATACTTCTTCGGTCGACGGCACTCGTATTCGCACGCTAGGCCAAAAAAATGCCGATTTTGAAGCTTCTCGCTTTAACCGAAATGCACAACCATATTACGTGTTTTTGGATCCTCAAGGCCAGCCATTGACCGAAGAAGGCTACGGGTACGATCCCGACCCAGCCCACTTTTTGAATTACCTGCAAAAAGTATGGAATCGTTTTCTTCAGCGCTCTGGCTCTTGAAGCTTCTGCCGAATCACCTGCATCACTTGGGATAAAGGAACTTGCTCCTGGGTACCATGGCGAAGATCTTTTAACCCAATCACTTGTGCTGCATATTCTCTCGAACCCAATAGAATAGCAAATGGAATACCTTTTCTATCGGCATATTTCAACTGCTTGTCTATCTTGGCCGCATCTGGATAAACTTCAGTGGAAATACCCTGGTTTCTGAATTGCCTCACATATTCTAATATTTGTGGCATCAACATATCGTCTATCCGCAACCAAAGCATTTGTGTGCTTCTATGTGTAGTAGCCGGAAATCGATGGAGTGATTCCATTACGTCGAAAATACGATCTACACCAAACGAAATGCCTACACCCGGCACATCGGGCAAGCCAAATAATCCCGTAAGGTTATCATATCTTCCACCACCCCCCAAGCTCCCCATCGCCACCTCTTCAGAGTTTACTTCTAGAATGGTTCCGGTGTAATAATCGAGGCCGCGTGCCAGGGTAAAATCGATTTGTACCGTAGCACGCTCTGGTTCGTTTTGCGAGAGATGTTTTAAGATAAATTCTACGTCTTGAACCGCATCTGTAGCTGCTGGATGGTGGCGAAGCAATTGTAAAACGGCTGGGAAGGCTTCTGCAGGAGTATTGGGCAATTCCAGATAGCCGCGAATCAACGTAATAGCTTCGGTAGGAAACCCTTTTTCTCGTAACTCAGATTCCACTTGTTCAACGCCCACTTTATCTATTTTGTCAATAGCAGTGGTGATCGGCGTCAGCCAGGCAGCATTACCACAGGTTTCGGCCAATGCCAACAACCATTTGCGGTGGTTGATGCGAATACGAACGCGCAATTGTAAGCGACTAAATACCTCTTGATAAAGCCCAATGAGCTCTACTTCATTGAACAAAGAACGACTGCCTACAATATCGGCATCACATTGATAAAACTCACGGTAACGCCCCTTTTGCGGCCTATCGGCCCGCCACACAGGCTGAATCTGATACCTTCTGAATGGAAATACCAGCTGATGCTGGTTCATGACTACAAATCGAGCAAAGGGAATGGTGAGATCATACCGCAAGGCTTTTTCAGCTAATAAATTAGCTAACTCACGGCTATCCCTGGCCCGTTGAGCAAGAGGTAAAATATCTCCGTTGTTGAGAATCCGAAAAATCAACTTATCGCCTTCTTCCCCATATTTCCCCAGCAAAGTGCTCAAATTCTCCATAGCAGGCGTTTCGATCGGTTCAAAACCGAATGCTTCAAAACATTGTTGAATGGTTTGAAACAAATATCTCCTTTTACGCACTGCCTCAGGAGCGAAATCGCGCGTACCTTTAGGTAAAGCAGGTTTAATCATTTGACAAATGGTTAGAATCTATTCTCACTAGTTGGTGCATCCATTTTTTCAACCAGCTTTCACCAGCCGCATATATCTGTTGAAATACCGGCTCAAACAAAGCATCATCAAACCAAGGATCGGGTACCGACACCTGTTGCTGAGGAGAAAGGGCTTCGGTAAACATCGATACTTTTTTCCGATCGGCCTCATTCCTAGCCATTTTGAGCACCTGGTGCAAGTTTTCACGATCCATCACCAAAATATGATCATATCGATCGAAATCGGCTTGAATAAAAGGCCGAGCACGATGATGGCTGATATCGATACCATGGTTGCTGGCCGTACGTATAGCCCTCCGATCTGGTTGTTCTCCAGTATGCCAACCACTCGTGCCAGCTGAGTCTACCTCCATCGGTAAACCATACTCATGGGCTAGTTTTCTCAGAACTCCCTCTGCCATGGGCGACCTACAAATATTTCCCAGGCAAACTACAAGCACCCGAATAGGAGATGTATGCATATAAAACAATGTTAAAAATACGCCCCACTAAATTGTTAATGGGTTCGGAAATGCACTTCTGGCGGCAAAGTTACGTTGTTTTTCTGCCCTAAGGCATGCTTATAGATACTGTGGAAAAAAACATGGCCTTCATCTTATGAATGAAAGCCAGAATGCAGAGTGAAAATCTTTTTGTATAATTGCCCATTTCATATGCAGTCATTCCGACAAAAATCTAAGAAACTAAGTTCAATGGTGAGTGGCATCATGGGGGTGGTATATATTGCCTTAGGATTGTTTTTGTTTTTCCATCATCAATTACACGTACAGTTTACACTCGATGATACAGTAGTGTATGTGTTTGGTGCTATTGTGTTGGTCTATGGCTTGTTTCGGGTAGTGAAAAGTTGGAAAATGATATTTTCATATAGAGATCAATAAATCAAATTTGATCATGAAATGGAGGCATAAATGGATTTGGTTTTCGATGGGTATTGGCCTGGTGGGTTTGCTATGGAGCTCTTGTAACCAACAAGCTAAACACCCAACAGATACATTAACCTCGGGTACAATTCATATTAGTGTAGACGAATCTTACCAGCCATTGATGGATTCAGAAATCAAGGTGTTTGAAACCCAACATCCGCAGGCGCATATCATTGCTTCCTATAAACCTGAGGCCGATTGCTTTAAGGATTTGTTGAACGACAGTGCACGGCTAATTATCGTCACACGTGATTTGAATGAACAGGAAAAGGCCTATTTTCAAAGCATCAAAGAGCCTATCGTGAGCAAGATTCTGGCTTGGGATGCTATTGCCGTTATCGTTAACCCGGCTAATCCCGATACCAATATGACGGTCGATGAACTCCGTCGGCTCACCACTGGTGATTATCACGGCAAGCCCGTGCAATTGGTATTCGACCAGCAAAATTCGAGCACCGTTAGGTACATCTTAGATTCTATAAACAAGGGTAAACCACTTCCAGCCTATGCCATGGCTGCTCATGGTCCACAACAAGTAGTCGACTACGTAGCAGCTACCCCCAATGCCATAGGATTTATCGGCGTAAGTTGGGTATCAGACCCTTATGATTCACTGGCTTTGTCGTTTTTAAAAAAAATTAGAGTAGTAGGTCTTAAAACTGCCCAAGAAACACGGTATTTTAAACCATATCAATACTATATCGCATTAAAAAGTTATCCATTAACTCGAGCTTTTTATTTTATTTTGCGAGAACCCTATTATGGATTAGGCACTGGATTTGTTAATTTTTTGGCAAGTGATAAAGGACAACTTATCATTGCTAAATATCGATTGTTCCCAGCGTTGATGAATATTGTATTTCGAGAAGCTACTATTGAATGATGATAAATAACATTTAAACACCTAAAATACCAGACACACATGAAGATGCGCTTACCATTGATGTTTGCCACAATGCTGGCTTTGCTGACTGTAGGAATGGCTACTCGTGCCCAAAGTGTAGATGAGGCCATTCAAAACCTGAAGTATCAAAAATTTCGTACGGCCAAAACAGAGTTGCAGCAATACTTGGCCACTCACCCTAAAGACGATCGAGCATATTATTATTTGGGATTGGCTGATCTCGGATTAGACCTAGTCGATTCGGCTCGCCAGGATTTCCAACAGGGCCTACAAGTGGCTCCCGGTTCGCCTTTAAACACCGTAGGAATGGCCCGCTTAGATATCCTCAATGGTAAATATGATGAGGCCAAAGCCAAAATTCAGCAGGCATTCGATGCATCTAAAGGTCGTGATTTTGAAGTGATGCGCGCTATTCTCGAAGCCACGGCCCTCTCACCTAAAGCCGATAACCAATATGCTATTAGCTTGTTCTTGCAAATGAAAAACGACCGAAAAAATCGGAAATATACCCTTACAGCCGATGATTATGTGGCTTTGGCCGACGCCCAGATGCAATTGCCAGGAGGTACGGGTGATGCAGCTACTAATTATCAAAATGCTTTCTATGCCGACCCCAAAGATGCTCAAGCCTACGATAAATATGCCGATGTGCTATTGAGTGCACACGCATACGATAACGCTTTGGAATTTTTCCATAAGGCCATCGAAGCTAATCCCAACTATCCTCCTGCTTATCTGCATCTCTATGAATACTATCGCCTGCGCGATCTCGACTCGGCCGAAAAATATATTAACACATACATGCAACTGGCCGATGATAAAGTGAATGCACAGGTAAACCTGGTGGATTTGCTCTATACACAAGGCGTGCTCCAACACGACAGCACCAAATACCAGCAAGCTATCGACAAAGCCAATGAAATCATGAACCAGGTAAATGATGTTACCCAAACTCGTTTATACAAGTTGATCGCCGTGAGTGAATTAGCTTTAGGACATGCAGATCAAGCTAAAAAATACATGGATACCTATTTTTCCCGTAATCCAGATCCTCGCTATGCTAAATTCGATTACCAAACTTATGCCCAAATTTTAATGAAGCTAAATCAAGATTCATTGGCCAATGTATACTTCGCGAAAGCTATCGAGGCCGATACTACCAAAGATCTCAACGCCCTACGCAGTATTGCAGAAGAACTGAGAAAACAAGATAATTTCCGCGGCGCTTCTTTGTATTACAAAAAAATCCTGGATATTGCCGACGGGCAAGCCTCTGTGGCCGACTATTTCTGGTATGGCTTCAGCCTCATATATGGCAGTGAGCCCGACAGTGCTGTAGCCGTTTTCAAAGAAATGGCTCAAAAATTCCCGGAAAAACCCAACCAACGTACCGCTTATTTCTATTGGGGACAAGCTTTAATGTTGAAAGATACGGCTTCTACAGGGCCCGTAGGATTGGCCATCCAGCCATTGGAAAAATATTTAAGCCTTGTAGATACCATCAACGCAGAAAACCAGAACCAGGTGACTCGAGTATATTATTATTTAGCTGCTTCTTACCTCGATCAAAACAACTACGATAAAGCTACAAGCTACGCCGATAAACTAGCTGCTTACAATCCTCAGATGGCTTCGCAGATTTATTCCCAGATCGCTGTGAATTACCTGCATGCTAAAAACCGCGAAGGAGCTACTACCTACGCTCAAAAAGCCCTGAAACTCAATCCAAATGATTCGGTATCACAGCAGATCTTGGATTACTACAAAAAGCTAGATGAATACAATGCCCGGTTGAAAGAATATGAAAAAAGGAAAAAAGAGAGCGGAGGATAGTACTACTTATTCCCTTATATAAGTTTACTTCAAACCCCCTTTCTACTCTTGAAAGGGGTTTTTTGTTTACCAGGCTCCTATCCTCGTGCTAAACTGCCTTCTATTTTCAACTCTTTAAAAGCTGCCTAAGATTTTGGACAAACTCTATGGTTTTCCCATCTAATGACAAGCCTCGGTTTTCAAAAGTTATACAGGCCATGAATAGGATAATTTTAAATCAAACTATGCTTGGAAAGTTTAATAAATGACATCAACCCAAAAATTGAAACAAAAAATTCTAGTATAGCCAATATAGTCCAATAGATGTCATTATCTGAAGATTCTTCTTTTGATGAGATCTTTTAATTTTTATTGCTAACACATGCTTTTAGAAAAAGGGTACATAAAATTTAATACTTTCAGTTTATAGTAAGTTATTTCTCCCTGCGAAATAGTGCATAGATATAATGCCGGATATTCCCGTTTGGCATAGTATACTCGTAATTAAATGCTTGTTGCAACTTAAAATTACTACCTAAACGATGCTGCATTTCTTCTGCAGTGTATTTATGTACAAGCAAGCCGCTACACTTATCGGCACTATTGGGATTAAACTCAGCCAAAAGCACATAGCCGTTGCTTATAACCTTATCTTTCAATAAATGAAAATAAGTGATAATTTCTTCTTCGTCGTTAAAAAAATGAAGTACCGCCCTATCATACCAAAAATTTATGGGTGGCAAATCATTTAATTTGCTGGGGTGTGTAAGGTCGTCAATGATATAATTTATTTTACTGTTATGTTCCGTAAGCCGCTCTTTTAATTGTTGTATGGCATTGGAGCTGATATCATTTACAAAAATAGAAGTGTAATCTTGCTCAACCAGGTAATCCACAAAAGTGGTTGTTCCAGCTCCGGCCATGAAGATATTGGCATGTTTAGGTAGATTTAAGGCAGCGAATAACTGAATGGTAGGAGTTGCTTCTTTTTCATACCACCCCAATTGTTCCTTGGGCTTAGTGTAAACATCATCCCAATGGGATTTTAAGTAATTGTTTTCTAACTTATTTACTTTACTGCAATCGCACCCCATAAGTTTTTATTATTTATTCATTAATGGGTGTATCATAATTATCATAATTAATGTGTGATGTTTTTTATATATAAAATTAAAGTTAATCATTTTCATGTTTGATTCTACCAGCTTATTTTTATGCGTTCGTAATTTCTTTGAGGTATTATCCATTGATAACGCTTCCAGGCATGGCGGCATATCTTAAAAGCAACTCGGATCGTTAATAATGCTACATAAAGGTTAAATGCCAAGCGTTAACTCTCTTCTTTCTGATTGTGTAACATCCTGAGTATGACCAGATAAAAATTCTTCATCCGATTTGAGGTATGCTTAATTTAAGTATTTTTTCCTTAATGCTATTACAGCCTTATAGTCATTACTCATCTCCCCATGAGAATCATTGTGTTCATCACATTCGACTTTTATGAATGCCTCCAAGCCTTTTTTCATGACCTCTTGCAATTCATACCTGGCAATTTTTAAATTTAACTAAGACCCATTTTACACACCTGCACTTTTTGAGACCCATCCCGCCTATCCGTTTATCGAGCCTTTTATCCCGTTCTCATTTCTCATGCTATTGATTTTCTCTAACTTTATTCAATAGAAAACACATTGAAGATGTATTTTACCGACAGCCTTTTCTTGTCTTTTCGCTCGATAAAAGGCAATAAGCTGCGAACAGGCCTCACAATAGCCATTATTGCGCTAGGTATCACGGCTTTGGTGGGAATCATCACGGCGATCGATAGTATCCGCACATCGATATACGATAATTTCGCGCGAATGGGTGCCAATGGCTTTGTTATCCGTAGTTGGGAAATGCGCATCTTCATTGGAGGAGGCGGGTCACAAGCTCAAAAAGGCTCTAAACGAGAAAAGGTGAAGACCTCAAATCGCAATCAACCCATTACCTACGAACAAGCCATTGCCTTTAAACAACGATTCCAATTTCCTGCCTATGTGAGCATTTCCTATCGTGCATCGAGCACGGCTACTGCTTATTTCGAAGATAAAAAAACAAATCCGAATGTAACCGTAATGGGAGCCGATGATAATTACGCTATCATCAATGGTTTTGATTTCGACGCTGGCCGAAACCTAAATAACGACGAACTCCAAAGCGGAGCCAATGTAGCCGTCATTGGACATGAGATACTTACAAAATTATTTGGATCAGTGCCAAATGCTGCTATAGGCAAAGAGATTCGCATAGGTACCGTA
Source organism: Thermoflavifilum sp. (assembly GCA_023511875.1). Classification (GTDB taxonomy): domain Bacteria; phylum Bacteroidota; class Bacteroidia; order Chitinophagales; family Chitinophagaceae; genus Thermoflavifilum. The sequence goes on along the minus strand of JAIMAQ010000001.1, from coordinate 364,162 downwards.
AAATATAAGGTTGTAGGCGTTCTTAAATCGGTTGGCAATACGGGAATTTTTAGTGCCGATAATCTGGTGATCCTCCCGCTTAACAACGTGAGAAGAATATATCCGATTAACTCTAACTCTTCTTTTCAAATTGGCGTGATGGTTCCCCAGATTGCTTTATTGAATACAGCGATCGAAGAAGCTACAGGCACTTTTCGTATCATTCGCCATCTAGCACTCAACGAAGCCGATAATTTCTATATCACACGAAGCGATACCCTGGCCGATATGTTATTTGGAAGTTTAAAAAAAGTACGATTTCTCACTTTTGGCGTGGGCATCATCACCTTACTGGGATCGGTTATTGGGTTGATGAACATCATGCTGGTTGCTGTTGCCGAACGTACTCGAGAAATTGGAGTGAATAAAGCTCTTGGTGCAACGGCAGAAACCATTCGCAACCAATTCCTCTACGAATCTATTCTCATCAGCTTGATAGGAGGTGCTTTAGGTATTGTTCTCGGTATCTCCATTGGGAACTTGATCTCCCTTCTTGTACATACGGGTTTTATTGTACCCTGGCCCTGGATTGGCGTAGCCATTTTACTTTGTGCTGCGGTGGGCATTCTCGCAGGAGTATATCCTGCCATCAAAGCAGCCAAGCTCGATCCCATTGTGGCGTTGCGCTACGAATAAAAGTTTTGTTTAGGGTTGCACTATAAGTGAAGGCTTTCGCTCGCCACCCATGAGCTCAATACTTCGGCGTATAAAATCATTCAAAGCCTCACCTGCGAGCATTTGTTGGGAAAGTAGAGCCAAATCGGCCAAGTTGCGAATCATCTTGCGTTGAGAGGCTTCATTTGGCTCTTCTAAAATACGCTGAAAGATGGGATGATTGGTATTAACGGTTAACACCACTTCATCGGGAACATGCCCATACCAATTCGCGGCTTGTCCGCTCATAGCCGCCATCTCTTTCAGCCGTCGATTCATTTCTGGGCGTGTGGCAATGATGGGCTGTGTCTCGGGCGATAATCCTTTGAGTTCTACTCGATACGCTGGATTGGGCACTTCTTTAGCCAATAACTCTTTTAACAAGGCTTCTTGCTGAGCGGTAAGTACACTGTGTGAAGCCTCATCCCGATGAATCAGCCGTTCGGGAATATCGGCATCAACACGAGTAAATATAATATCTTCCCATTTATCTTCCATGGCCTGGATGAAAGCCGCATCAATCAATGAATGGAGCTTGACGACGATATAACCACGTTCGCGAGCAGCTTGTAAATAGCTGTATTGATGATCTACATCGGTTGTATAGAGTATCACCAGCTTGTTGTCGGGATTTGTCTGTAGCGCCGCTGCTTTTTCCCGATATTCAGCAAGGGTATACCAGGTTGAAGCAGCAAATGCATCTTGCATGAGCAGAAATGCTTGTGCGCGTTCGCGAAACCTCTCATCGGTCATCATCCCATATTTCACAAACACACCAATGTACTCCCATTTTTCTTCTAGCTCTTTGCGGTCTTGCTTAAATATTTCTTCTAGCTTATCAGCTACTTTTTTGGTAATATGGCTGTTGATTTTTCTCACATTAGGATCGCCCTGCAAATAGCTTCGGCTAACATTTAAAGGAATATCGGGAGAGTCTATTACCCCGTGGAGCAACATGAGAAATTCTGGAACAATATCTTTCACTTCATCGGTTACAAACACTTGATTGCAATAGAGGCTAATTTTATTGCGTTGAAGGTCAAAACCATTGGTGATTTTTGGGAAATACAACACTCCATTTAAATGAAATGGAAAATCCACGTGCAAATGGATCCAAAACAAAGGAGGCTCTTGATGGGGATATAATTCCCGATAAAACTGCTGGTAGTCTTGTGAGGTCAATTCTGTGGGCTTTTTCACCCAGATAGGTTGCGTATCATTGATTTGCTTACCTTCAAAATAAATAGGCACCGGTAAGAAACGGCAGTATTTTAATAAAATTTGTCGAATACGCTCCGGTTCGAGAAATTCACGGTTATCTTCATGGATATGCAAGACCACATCCGTTCCCCGATAAGAACGTTCGGCAGGCTCCAACACATATTCTGGGCTGCCATCACATATCCAATGCACGGCTTGGGCATCTTCTCGATACGAGCGAGTAATAATTTCTACCTGCTCACTCACCATGAAGGCAGAATAAAATCCCAGTCCAAAATGCCCAATAATCGAAGCCTCATTGCCCTTGTATTTACTCAAAAATTCTTCTGCACTCGAGAAAGCTACTTGATTGATATATTGGTCGACCTCCTCGGCCGTCATGCCTATACCTCTATCAGAAATAGTTAGGGTACGATGTTCGGGATCCAGCTTTACTTCGATATCGAGCGAACCCAATTCGCCCGTTACCACACCGCTATTGGCCAATACCCGTAATTTTTGAGTGGCATCTACGGCATTGCTAATCAGCTCTCGCAAAAAAATTTCATGTTCAGAATACAAAAATTTTTTGATGATGGGAAAAATATTCTCGGTGTGTACACGAATCTGACCCTTTTGCATAGCTCTGTAGGTTTAACAACGGCAGGCAAATGTACCACATGTTTTTCCAAACCTTATGCCACTCCAGGAAGCTGACAGATTGTCTTTCAAATTCTGCGCTTGTGTTCCAATAAATTCTCCTATCTTTGCACTCCCAAATTCATTCTAAACATCGAATATGATGAATCAATATGAATTGATGGTGATCTTTACCCCCATCCTCTCCGATGAGGAATATGCGGCGGCACAAAAGAAATATGTCGATTTCATTCTTGAAAACGGTGGGGAGATTGTTCACCAGGAACCTTGGGGGTTGAGATCGTTGGCTTATCCCATTCAGAAAAAAACCACTGGATTGTACTGGGTGCTTGAATATCAGGCGCCTTCCGATCTCAATGCCAAACTCTCCCTGCAACTCAATCGGGATGAACAGGTGATGCGCCACATGATCACCCATCTCGATAAATATGCTATTGAATACAATGCCAAGCGGAGAGCTGGCATGCAACAAACCGCTATTGAAAAAGAATTTGATGATCTCAACGCCTAATTGATTTACACGATATGGCTACGAAACAACCTGAAATCAAATATCTAACGGCTACACGCATTGAAAAGCGTCAGAAAAAATATTGCCGTTTCAAAAAGCTTGGCATTAAATACATTGATTACAAGGATGCCGAGTTTTTGAAAAAATTTTTGAACGAACAAGGCAAGATTTTACCTCGTCGCATCACAGGTAATTCATTAAAATATCAGCGCAAACTGGCTCAGGCTGTGAAAAGGGCTCGCCAGATGGCTCTATTGCCATATGTAACCGACCTGTTGAAGTAACCCGAAAATTCGCAAACCTATGCAAGTCATTCTGCTGCAAGATGTAGAAAACCTTGGGCACCAACACGACCTAGTCAACGTAAAAGATGGCTATGGCAGAAATTACCTGATCCCTCGCAAGCTTGCTGTTGAAGCCAGTCCTGCAAATCTGCGTTGGCTGGAACACCGTAAAAAAATTGAACGGCGTAAAGAAGAAGCTCTACTGGCTACTATAGCCCAGGTGAAAGAAGCCTTGCAAGCCTCTCCGCTGCGCATTGGCGCAAAGGTAGGTACCAGCGGAAAAATATTTGGTTCGGTTACTCCCGTGCAGATTGCTCAAGCCATCAAGGCACAAAAGGGCTATGAAGTAGATCGCAGGCACATTCATTTGTTAGAAGAAGTAAAAGAATTGGGAGTGTATACTGCCCGCATCGACTTTGGAAAGGGTAATGAAATAAATGTGCAATTTGAAGTTGTTGCCGAGTAAGTTATCCAAGATTATTCTGCTCCACGCTGCATCTGTTATCAGTTGCAGCTTTTTTGTTTAAAAATCGTAAGTACGCGGAGCAATGTTCCAGCGCAAAGCTATGCTCCACATCCGAGTAGAAGGTTGCGGCGAATAGTTGAAATAAGTTCCACCCGTTTTGCGGTATAAATAACTGAAATCTACAAAGAAATGATCTTTGATTTCATAAGAAACCCTGAATTGCAAACTGGCGATCTTGGCGAGCAATCCTTGACCAATCCGATTTCCATATTCTTGCTCACGAGTGGTGTACGTTTTAAAAATATTGCTTCCCCAATTCACTCCTGCCGTATCGCGACCTTGTTCTACATACATGAGTTGTCCATAAAACGATAGACGAGGAATGGGATGGTAACGTGCAATGCCTATCCATTCTCTAAAATTGGCCCCCAACGGGTCGGCCAGAGGTTGATTGTAATGCGTATAATTGGTGATGGTATCTCTATGCGTATAGGTATAAGGCCTAACAATGTTTATTTCACCTTGTAAATCTAAATGAGATATACCAAAAGCATTCACATATTTACCACCTATTTGCGCCGCCCATTTATTTCCCCACCAGCCATCGTGGCTAAAAAAATGTTTCACTTTTAATTCATCAAACAAAAACTGGCCATAAAATTGCCAGCGATGTGCTACATTGGCTGTAGCATGAAAACCTACATGGGCCTTATCAGGGCTACCCAATTGTTGTTCAACCGAACGATAAAAAATAACTGGATTCAAATAAGCGAAATCAAAATGATCAGCTCTGCTAAATATTACACTTTCAAACACCCCAACATTGAGCCATTTGGTAATGTCCATGCTTAAATCATGCAAGGCCATATACTTTTTTGGACGCAAATAATCACTATCGGGAAGAAATTGAGAAGTGAGCTCGGCAAATAAGTTTACATAATGCAACCGCCAAACATTTGTGTTCAGCTTTAAGTAAGGATAATCGTTTGAAAAATCACTCAAAAACATACTCCTGAAACCCTCTCCCAGAAAAGTTTTTCCATATCCAAAGTTTACCTCAATATATTTGGTAACTGGAAAGCTGATATACCCCGTAGCATGCAGATAATCCACTCCATTTTGTTGATAAATCTTGTAATAGCCCATTCCCGGCACTGCATGATACTGTTGAATCCATTGCTGAACATACAATGGTGGCCGTTCTTGATTGTCCGACAAAAACGTATAAAATCCTATCTTACCAGCCAGGCGGCCCTTCATCTCCAACCCTCGTGTATTCACAAAAAGCAAATCTCCATCATGAGCTTCTTTTCCAGCTTGTAATAGCAACACAGGATTAATGGTGAAATAAAAATCTGGACTTTTGTATTGAAACAAATAACTAGGCGAGGTATAAAAATGTTTCCACAATGGATGCCTGCTCACTCTGCTCAACGTGGAATCGCTCACCCATTCTGGGTAATCTGTGTAAAGTTGGCTGATTAAATAGCGATCTACCTCCGAAAGCGAGCCACCCATTTGTGAGTCTATTTGTTGCACAAAAGGCACCACCGCAGCAGCCGAATAAGGTTTCACAAAACTGGAGAAGCTGGAAGGCAATTTTCCGGAAAGAATCTCCAAACGATTTATTTCTTCTTCTGCAGCCGAATGCATTGGTAAATAGGTTGATTGAGCAATAGCCTGTAATGTGATACATCCTATAACCAATAAGCATACATAATGTTTGGAGAAGAAGAATGTGCGGCGAAGCATGATGAAAGGCATCAGTTGAGGAATATAGAATGATTGTGTATTTTTATCGCATGCAAAGATATTTGATCAAAAACATTTTAGTTGTTAATGAAGGGAAAATTGCCCCTGCTGACGTGTTGATCGAGAACAGTCGATTTGAAAAAATTGCTCCGCAAATACAAATTGAGGGAAGGGTGCAAGAAATTGATGGAACAAACAAATATCTGTTGCCAGGAGTTATCGACGATCAGGTGCATTTTCGAGAGCCTGGATATACACATAAAGCCACTATCTACACGGAATCGCGTGCTGGCGTAGCTGGGGGCGTAACGAGTTATATGGAAATGCCCAATACTTACCCCCCTGCTACAACGATGGAATTGCTGGAAGAAAAATATGCCATTGCGAGTAAACATTCACTGGCGAATTATTCGTTTTACCTGGGAACAAGCAATTATCAAACAGGAGAAATCAATAAAGCCAATGACCGCAAGCAAGATATATGTGGGGTAAAAATTTTTATGGGTTCTTCAACAGGCAACCTGCTCGTCGATGATCTGGCTACCCTTGAGTACATCTTTTCTAGATGCGAGCTTCCTATTGCCACACATTGTGAAGATGAGCAATTGATTCGCCAACGGCTACAAATGATTAAAGCACAAAAGGGCGATCAATTATCGGCTGCAGATCATCCGATCATCCGTAATGAAGAAGTCTGCTATCGTTCATCTTCATTGGCCATATCACTTGCGCAACGCTTTGGTAGCAGATTGCATGTATTGCACATCACTACAGCCGATGAATTAAAATTGTTTCGAAACGACATTCCTCTTGCCGCTAAAAATATCACTGCCGAAGTATGCGTACATCACTTGCATTTCACCTCCAATGATTATGTTCAACTGGGTAATTTCATCAAATGTAATCCAGCTATCAAAGCCCCACAGCATCGTGAAGCTTTGTGGCAAGCCTTGCTGGATGGGCAAATAGACGTTGTGGCTACAGATCATGCCCCGCATACTCGAGCAGAAAAACTTCAACCTTATCTACAAGCGCCAGCTGGATTACCGTTGGTTCAACATGGGCTGCTACTCATGCTCGAATATTACCAGCAACAAAAAATTTCATTAGAGCAAATCGTTGAAAAAATGTGCCATCACCCAGCCATATGCTTTCAAATACAAAACAGAGGATTCATTCGCGAGGGATATTTTGCCGATGCAGTGATCATAGACCCACAAGGCAAAACTCCAGTAGATGAAGCTCATATACTATACAAGTGTAAGTGGAGCCCCTTTGAGGGGAAAACATTTTCTACTCAAATCACCCATACTTTTGTGAGTGGACATTTAGCTTATCATGAAGGAAGTTTTGATGAACGTCAAATGGGTATGCGACTTAGTTTTCGCCGTTGACTATTATTTCATATACTATGGAAACAGATAAAACTACATATCAAGACCTATCTATATTTCATCCAGAAGAAGATTTATCTTTATTTCATCATCTCGATTTTACGCGAACAAGCATTGGAAAAGCAGAATTGAAACGTATCTTTTTACATCCTCTTCACCGCAAAGAAGATATACAAGCTGTACAACAAATTATTCAATTCATATATGCTTATCTTCCCCAATGGGATCAACGCATTACGAATGGTACAATTGTAATGGTAGAAGAATACCTGAATGCACGTATCGAAACCGATAAACCCGCTGCGAATCTATTTTACGGTGCGTTTCAAAAACTCTGGTTTCGTACGCTGCGCAAAAGCGATTATTCGTATTTAAGTTTTGCCCTTTCACACGTATCTGATCTCATTCAAGGCTGTCGACAACTAACAGAGTTATTATTACACCCGCATACACCGCATGGCCTGGCTAGCATTTTACAAGCCATGCAACAAATTATCCAACTACCAGAAGCTCGAGTATTTGATTATGCATTTCATAAACAAACCCCCGTTCGTATTGTATTGCATGCACACGATGTAGCACGTCGCCGTTTTCGAAACAGGTTACATGAACTCATTCGTTTGTATGCACATCTCGATGCATGGTATGCAATGGCCACTGCATTAAAACAGTATCAGTTCGTAATCCCAGAATTTGTTGATCTACCCGCACCTTATTTGCAGGTAACTGGCATTTTTCATCCATTGCTTCAACAACCCGTAAAAAACAATCTCACTCTTCATCGTAATCAAAACTTCTTGTTTCTCACAGGAGCCAACATGGCTGGAAAGAGCACATTGATTAAGGCGATAGGCATAGCCGTATTTCTTGCGCACATGGGAATGGGAGTGCCAGCCGAAGCCATGCAGCTTACTTTGTTTGATGGAATGCTCACCAATATTCACGTAGAAGATGATGTAATTCATGGCAAAAGCTATTTCTACAACGAAGTACATCGTATCAAAAATACCATTGAAAAAATTCGAGAAAAGAAACATTGGCTAATCCTTATCGATGAATTGTTTAAAGGCACTAATGTAGATGATGCACGCAATTGTTCGGTAAGTGTCATTCGCGGGCTTGCTGCCGTACGCGACAGCCTGTTTATCTTATCGACTCACTTATATGAAATTGCCGAACAATTGAAATCATTACCTAACATTCAGTTTCGCTATTTCGAGGTAGAGATGCAACATGGAAAATTTCATTTCAATTATCGCTTGAGAGAAGGTATTTCTAACGATCGACTGGGATATGCGATCCTACAACAAGAACATGTGATAGACATGTTACGCACTTTGGAAAACGACCAACTATGAAATATTCATTTGCTGGTACATGCTTGTAGAAATGTTATTGAATCTTTAATTTCAACCCATTCAAACCCTATCAGATGCTGGTGAAAACATTTGGAAGTGCAGTACATGGCATTGATGCCATTACTATCACCATCGAAGTAGATGTCTCACAAGGCATGAAATACTTCATGGTAGGATTGCCTGATAATTCCGTAAAAGAGAGTCAGCAACGCATAGAAGCAGCTTTAAAAAACAGCGGATACAAAATGCCACGCATGCGTGTGGTGGTCAATATGGCGCCTGCCGATATCAAAAAAGCAGGCTCCGCCTACGACTTACCCATAGCCATTGGCATTCTCGCCGCCTCCGGGCAGATGCCTGCCGAAGCCTTATCGCAGTACATCATCATGGGCGAACTCTCGTTAGATGGCTCTCTGCAACCTATTCGTGGGGCCTTACCCATTGCTATTCAGGCTCGTGCAGAACAATTCAAAGGTTTTATTTTACCCAAACAAAATGCTCGAGAAGCGGCCATGGTCAACCATTTAGAGGTGTATGGCGTGGAACATATTCGAGAAGTAGTTGATTTTTTTCGAGGCACGATTGCTCTCCAACCATTATCTGTAGACACACGGGAAGAATTTTTTGAAGCACAACAAAGCTTCACCGAAGATTTTAGCGACGTAAAAGGCCAAGAACATATTAAACGGGCCATGGAGATTGCGGCTGCAGGTGGGCATAATGTGATTTTGATTGGTCCTCCCGGCGCAGGGAAAACTATGCTGGCAAAACGTTTGCCCACTATACTTCCTCCACTAAGCCTGCAGGAAGCCCTGGAAACCACAAAAATCCATTCGGTAGCCGGCAAGCTCCCAGCTCATGCTACTTTAATTGCCCACCGCCCTTTTCGTGCACCTCACCACACCATTAGCGACACCGCATTAGTTGGCGGGGGCAGTATTCCCCAGCCTGGGGAAATCTCATTGGCCCACAATGGGGTATTATTTCTCGACGAGTTGCCTGAATTTAAGCGTTCCGTGCTAGAGGTGTTGCGTCAACCTTTAGAAGAAAGAAAAGTAACGATTTCGCGAGCCAAAATAGCCATTGAATTCCCGGCCAGTTTCATGCTTGTGGCGTCGATGAATCCCTGTCCTTGCGGATATTTCAACCATCCAGAAAAAGAATGTACTTGTCCGCCAGGAGCCGTGCAGAAATACTTGAGCCGCATTTCTGGGCCATTGCTCGACCGCATTGATCTTCACGTAGAAGTAACCCCGGTTTCTTTTTTGCAACTTTCTTCCCAACAGCCCGCAGAAAAAAGCACATCGATTCGAGAAAGGGTAATTCGGGCACGGCAAATTCAGCAACAACGCTACCAGGCACATCCAGGGATCTATTGCAATGCCCAAATTCATAGTCAGCTGCTCAGGCAATATTGTGCAATCCCCCAAGCAGGAGCCCAGCTGCTCAAAACTGCAATGGAACGGCTACATCTTTCGGCTCGAGCATACGACCGTATCTTAAAGGTAGCCCGTACCATAGCCGATTTAGATAATTCGGCCGATATCCAGATACAGCATCTGGCCGAGGCCATCCAATACAGAAGCCTCGACCGTGAAAACTGGGGATCTTGAGATGTAAATTTTGCCTCGATATGCATATTTTTCGTTGTAACTTTGCCTTGTTTTTTCAGGAAATTCCCCATCCATGTCGATTCAAACAATTGCCGCTTATTTGAAATCTACCTTGCGACTGAAATGTCCCCACTGTAGAAAAGGCTTCCTGTTCCGCACTTCCAACCCCTACAAGCTTTCTCATACCCTCGATATGTATGATAAATGCCCTGTATGCGGGCAAAAAACAGAATTAGAAACAGGCTTCTGGTATGGAACTGGTTATGTGAGTTATGCGTTAACGGTTGCTCTTTCAGTGTTTAACTTAATATGGTATTGGATATTTTTCGGAATTAGCTGGAAAGATAATAGCATTATTCATTGGCTCATTGTCAATGGGATCATTCTCATCCTCACTATGCCTTACTTAATGAGGCTTTCACGGATTATTTACCTCAGTATTTTTGTCCACTACGACCCAAAAGCTACCCCAAAACATGTTTCCACTCCTACACAGCCAGTTAGTCATGACTAATTCGTATGTCGAGTAAACGAAGTTGCAATTGAGTTTGGCCATTCCAAGAATTTTCCTCAACCACAAAACATATATCCTTTGGCTTTGAGGATCGAAATAATTCAAAACAATCGGCCATTTGAAACCCTACCACTTCGAGTGGAGGAAGGGAAGGGCGTATGATTTGAAATTTCAGGTGTTGATCACTCATGACCTGAACGCAACTAATTGTATCGATGTGGCGCATGCAAAATATGGGAGCTTCATTGCCCATGCCAAAAGGCTCAAATTGCTTAAGCATACGTATAAAAGCTGGAGTGATATCGTTGGGCACAAGCTCTTCATCGATATAAATAGTAGGTTTAAGCGCATCTGGAGTGATGGTAGAAGCTACTACGCTTTCAAATTTTTGCCGAAAAGCTTCCAGCCGGCTCGGATGCAGAAGCAATCCCGCAGCATAATCATGCCCCCCATATCGTTCTAACAAAGATCCACAGGCCTCTATGGCTCGATAAAGATTAAAGCCAGGCACAGAACGCGCTGAACCAGCAATTTTATCCTCGGCAGCTGTGAGCACAATAGTAGGTTTGTAATACCACTCCACCAATCGAGAAGCTACAATACCAATTACGCCCTTGTGCCAGTGTGGTTGATAAACAACAATCGTATGCCGTTGCTTTTCTTCGGGATGGGTATCCAGCCATTCCTTCGCTTCTTGGCTAATGCTGCGATCATTTTCTATGCGTTGTGCATTACGCATATGCAATTCCTGAGCAAGAGTAAGGGCTAGTTGCGAATCATGGGCGGTAAATAAATGCACAGCTGTGTGTGCATCGCTGATGCGTCCTGCAGCATTAACTCTGGGAGCTAAAATAAAACCCAACTCGCGCATACCTATCAATGGCTTCCCTTTTGCCGCCAAGCCACTCACTTCAATCAAAGCTTGTAGCCCAGGAGAAGGTTGTTGATTGATCTGTTCTAGCCCTAAACAGAGCAGTGTACGATTTTCTCCCGTAAGCGGAACAATGTCTGCAGCAATGCTTAAAGCTACACGATCTAAATAAGCTTGAATACAGATATTCGATGGTCTACTATTGTGCAAAGCTTGGATAAGCTTGAAGGTAATTGCGCAAGCCGATAGATCTCGATATGGATACGACAATCCAGAAGCATCGTCGAGCAAAGGATTTAAAATGCCATTAGCATTGGGTAAGTTTTCTCCAGGCAAGTGATGATCTACAATGATCACGTCCATGCCTGCAGCACGTGCAGCTTGTATGGCTTCAAAATCTTTCATTCCACAATCAAGGGTAATCAACACTTGAGCATGATGCGCTTTTGCACGTTCAACAGCAAGCAATGAAAGCCCGTATCCTTCGCTCAGTCTATCGGGTATATCAAAAAACACTTTAGCATCTAATCGTTGCAAGAAATCATATAAAATAGCTACAGCCGTAGTGCCATCTACATCATAATCTCCAAAAATCCAAATGATCTCTCGCTGATCTATGGCTTGCCAAATGCGCTGCGATACCCATTGCATGTTGGGCATGAGAAATGGATCGTGTAAATGGGCAAAGGAAGGACGAAAAAAACGATATACTTCTTCATAGGTGGTAATGCCCCGTTGGGCTAGTAGCCTGCACCAAAGCATGCGAATTTGCAAAGATTGTTGCAACCGAAATAAATCGGCCAATGATGCATGAGGGGAAAGCTTAGGTTTAAATACCCATCGCTTGGGTAAAAGTTGATGTACCATATCTCCGCTTTCTACAGCTTATATTTTCAATATTCCCGATCAGTAGTAAATCGAACGAGTGCTTCTAGTCCACGCCTAATAGGGTTGTCTGGAAAAGTATTTAAAATTTGAAAAGCTTCGTTACGATAGTTAAGCATTTGTTGATGAGCATATTCAATGCCTCCTGCGTCTATCACAAATTGAATGATTTCTTGTACTTTGTTTTTATTTTGATGATTATGTTTGATAAGTTGAATCATCCGACGCCTTTGTGCAGATGAAGCTTGATGAAGAGCATATATCAAAGGCAAGGTGATTTTTTTTTCTTGAATATCATGTGCTATTGGCTTGCCTATGGCAGCATGCCCATAGTCAAATAAATCATCTTTTATTTGAAAAGCTATACCTACTTTTTCACCAAATTGTTTCATTTTTTGGGTAAGCTCTGGATCCTGACTCACCGAATAGATCCCAGCACTACAAGCAGCGGCTAGTAAAGAAGCTGTTTTTCCGCGAATAATTTCGAAGTATACTGTTTCTTCCATGTTGAGATAACGAGTCTTTTCAATTTGCAGCAATTCACTTTCACTCATACGTTTGACAGCATCAGAAAGGATTTGCAATATGGTATAATCGCCATGATCTAGTGAAAGCAATAAACCTTTTGATAACAAATAATCGCCTACAAGTACGGCAATTTTATTTTTCCACAAGGCATTAATAGAAAAAAAGCCCCTTCTCTCATAGGCATCGTCTACCACATCATCATGCACCAAAGTGGCTGTGTGTAGCAATTCTACCAATGCTGCTGCACGATAAGTTGTAGAGTTAACTGGCCCTGCAAGTCTTGCAGAAAAAATCACAAACATGGGGCGAATTTGTTTGCCCTTATGCTTAACAATATACTGCATAATGCGATCCAATAAAGGGACCCGACTGCGAAGGGCCTCCGTAAATTGGGCTTCGAATTCCTGCAATTCTACATCAATTATCTTTCGAATAGCCTGCATTTGCTCCATGAGTAAAGCCATTCATAGCTGTGATAACAAAAATATTTACAAAATTGGAACTATTTTTGTTAATGCTTGTACATGTATGCAAGTTCAATTTGAGAGATCTATAAGTCTGAATGAAAAATATTATTATCTAACAAGAGAAAATTTTGTACTTTCATGTGCATATATCTATCTTTGCTGAAACTAGCATATTAAATAAACTTTTTTTTTATAATCTGTTCATTAAAACACTTACCTATGGCAAGCAAAAAGTACCTCGTACTAACCGGCTTACTCGGTCTGTTAGGCGCTACAGGGGCTTGGGCACAAAATGCTCCGGCTACCGCCTCCAGCACCATGGCAGGAGGTTACAATTATCTGGATACTGCTTTTATTCCTCCATCCAGGCAAGCGCAACAGCGCAGCTTTTTGAACAATGAATCTATTTATCCAGCCAAACCACGCGACATGTGGGTGCTAGGCATCAATGCAGGAGAGTTTAACTACATCAGCGATGTGCCTTTCCAACTCGGGTATGGGTTTGGGGCTTCGTTACGTAAATCCCTTGGTTATGTCTTTTCGCTGCGCGCTGGTTTGAATTATGGCCAAGCAAAAGGCTTAGATTATCGTAATGGCACACCTATCCAAAACCTTCCTGGTCCCGTGCAAGCCAAATATGCAGCTGCTGGTTTGACTACTTATGTAGCCAATTTTAAGTCGACCGCCTATCAAGGGTCATTAGACTTGATTGCTTCTTTAAACAATATTGCATTTCATAAGCCACAAAACAAAGTTGATTTCTACGCACTAGTAGGGTATTCGATTTTTTCTTATCAAACCAAGGTTGATGCTTTGGATGCTAGTGGTAATCCATACAATTATGCTAGCATCAATTTTTCTGCTAGCCGGAAAGATATTCGTAAAGCCTTGAAGAATTATCTAGACGGTAGTTATGAAACCGACGCCGTTACCCAGTCGCGCCAGCAAAATTTCAATAACAATACACCTGGTCATCGTCAATGGCGGCATAGCATAGATGCAGGCGCTGGTGTAGATTTTAAACTGAGTAAGCGCGTTTCCCTCGCATTAGAACAAAAATTCACCTTTCCTTTCGACGATTATATTGATGGCAAATTCCTTGGTGTCGGAGGTGTGCTCACACCCGATAAAGATGTTGTTTCCTATACGTCAGTAAACCTTAGCATTGCTTTGGGCAACGCTTCTCGCCGTGTAGAACCGCTCTGGTGGATGAATCCATTGAACTATGCTTACAGCGAGCTCAACTCGCCTCGTCACATGAAGATTCCCACACCCGTGTTGCCCGATGCTGATGGCGATGGTGTAACCGATCAATTCGATAAATGCCCGAATACACCTGCAGGAGTTCCTGTTGACGTACATGGTTGTCCACTGGATACTGATGGTGATGGCGTACCCGACTATAAAGACAAACAGCTGATCACGCCTACCTATTGCCAGCCCGTGGATGCTGATGGCGTAGGTAAGTGTCCATGCCCCGATTCAACTTGCTTCGCTGGGTATACCAAACAAGCTTGTAACATGACTTCATTGCCAAGCATTGTATTCAGGGGCAATTCTGTAACCATTAGCCGGGATCAACAATATCTGCTCGACAATGTGGCTAATCAAATGCGTCAAAACCCTGATTGCAAAGTGGTGGTAACTGGTCATGCTCAGGCTTCTAAGAGTAGCGAACAGCTGGCCTGGGATCGTGTAAATGCCGTAATCACCTACATGACCCAGAAACTGGGTATTAGCCCCGACCGCTTCATCTTCCAGTATAGCGGTGTTCCTGGCGACTTGAATGCTGTGGATCTAAGAGCTGCTACTCCTGCCGATAATGGTCCTAACATGACTCCTCCGCCTCATCCCAATTTGAGGAGAACCAAATAAACTCAACACTTTTTGCAAATGCTACAAATGCCTGGCCTCGTGCCAGGCATTTTTTTACCCATTAAGAACACGTATGTTTGTAACTTATTTCTTAACCCGCCTCGAGGCGAGGCATAAAAAATACCACAGTGGAAGAACTCATCGAAAAACTCAAGCAGGAAGCCGGACTTACCGAAGAACAAGCCCGTAAAACCCTGGAAGTACTTTGGAACTATGTGAGCGATCGCGTGCCTCCATTCTTGCAAGGACAAGTGAAAAAAATGATGGGCATCATGCAGAATAAGGAAAATTTAGGCTCCCAGCAGACAATAGATGACGTGGATTAATCATGTGGAAATCACTGTCTTGAGCTCTTCTCGGGCAATGACGATCTTCTGAATTTCAGAAGTGCCCTCCCCTATGGTGCACAGCTTGGCATCGCGGTAATATTTTTCTACTGGATAATCATGCGTATATCCATAAGCACCAAAGATTTGTACGGCATCAGTAGCTACACGAACAGCCAATTCAGAGGCATAATATTTGGCCATAGAAGCAATACGAGTCACCTTCTCTCCTGCATCTTTGCGAGCCGCCGCTTCCATGACCAGTAATTCTGCGGCCTGTAGCTGCGTAGCCATATCGGCTAATTTGAAGGCTATGCCCTGAAAATGAGCAATTGGCTGGTTAAATTGTTGGCGAACTAAGGCATAATCACGGGCGGCCTGGTATGCGCCTTCAGCAATCCCCAAAGAGAGAGCAGCTATAGAAATGCGCCCCCCATCGAGAACTTGCAAGGCTTGGATAAAACCTTCATTGGCTTCTCCGATCAAATTTTCTTTTGGGATGCGACATTCGGTAAAAATCATTTCGGCCGTTTCCGACGCCCGCATGCCTAATTTATTTTCCTTTTTGCCCCCTTCAAATCCAGGAGTTCCTCGCTCCACAATAAAAGCACTCACTCCATGGCTATTGCCCACTTCTCCCGTGCGCGCCATTACTACAGCCACATCGGCCGAACGACCATGCGTGATCCACGACTTTGTACCATTCAATACCCAATGATCCCCATCTAATTGAGCGGTGGTACGCATTTGCAAAGCATCTGAACCCGTTTGTGGCTCAGTAAGTCCCCAAGCACCCAACCATTCGCCACTAGCCAGCTTGGGCAAGTATTTGCGTTTTTGAGCTTCATTGCCAAATTGAAGAATATGACCCGTGCATAAGGAATTATGCGCAGCCACACTGAGACCAATAGCTCCACAAACACGAGATATTTCTCGAATGATCAGGGCATATTCCACATACCCCAACCCACTACCACCATAGGCTTCAGGAACCAAAACGCCCATCCCGCCTAGCTTGCCAATTTCTCGAAACAATTCACGCGGGAAATGCTGGGTTTCATCCCATTCCGATACATAGGGCTGGATATGCGTTCGGGAAAAATCACGAAAGGTTTCAGCAATTTGCAATTGCCATTCATTCAGATCGAGATGCATGTTGTATAGAGTTGACCACTAAGTAATGAACAAGTTTACGATAAATCTGTTCGTTAACCAAAACTAGCTTTTTGAGATCGGCTATTTGTTGGTACGGGCCGTGCTGCTGGCGGTAAGCCACTATCAAGCGAGCAAGGGCATAGCCTACGTATGGGTGGGCGGCCAGTGTACCCAAATCGGCCTGGTTGATATCGATGGGCTGAATTAGTGCGGTATCGATCACTACTTTCTCCAGCAGCCGCACCACCACACTATCTGGCAGATAAGGAATTTCTTTGAGTTGATCAACGGCATAAAACCCACCCAGCCGGTCGCGATACCTTACAATCCGACGAGCATATGTTGAACCGATGCCCGGCAGTTGCATGAGCAAGAGTGTATCCGCACTGTTTAATTCGATTTTTCCTATCCTTACATTATGTTTGTTGGGCAAAGAAGTGTCCGACGACTTGTTTTTGTAAAGCCCAATAGCAGATGCCTGCGTATCTTGGATGTGGATATAAGGTAATAACCGTTGATAATCTGCATATCGGAATCCGTAGATTTTTAACAGGTCTTGTTTTTTTCTAAATCGCCCCCCTCGCTGGCGATAATGTATGATCACACGTGCTGTATGTGAGGGAATACCCAAGCGCACCCATTGATCGAAGCTAAGGATATTGGGATCAAATGGAAATAAATGAATACGCGTAGAATCAACCCATTGAGAATTTCGAATGGCCGTATCTAGCTCAGAGATCTGTAATACTTCGAGCGAGACCGGCCTGGGAGGAAATAATCGAGGTAAGTATAACAGCCCGAGTTGACACAAGCCAATCAAACCCACAAGCAGCAACAAGCCTAAACGCTGTTGTCGACTAAAGGTAAACCATTGCCTGAGAGATTGTTTCCACGACATGCTGATCAACACATAAGAGAAAACGTGCTAAATTTAATAAAAACATATGCTTGCAACCACCCCATTGGTGAGTATCATTACCGCTATTTACAATCGTGCACATACGTTACCACGTGCTATTCTGTCATTACTCGGCCAACAGTTTCAAGATTTTGAATGGATTGCTGTCGACGATGGAAGCAGTGATGATTCACGCAATATTGTTCGCCAATTTGCTAGTCGCTTTGCCCGTATGCAGCTTATAGAAAAATCGCATACAGGTATCGCAGACACTTGGAACATGGGCATCCAAGCTGCACAAGGCAAATGGATAACTTTTCTGGATTCTGATGATGCTTATCTACCCCATCATCTATCGCTTCGGGTCGATTATGTACATCAACATCCGGAAGTAGACCTACTCCACAGCACAGCCGTCTTGATTGGAGAAGAAGCCGATTTCTGGGTGCCCGATAGGCAAAATCCTGCCCAAAAGATTCACCTACGCGATTGCGCCATTGGAGCTACCTTTTTCTTCAAACGCCATGTTTGGAAAGCATTGGGTGGATATCGACAGGTTCTCTTCCCCGATGCAGATTTGCTAGAAAGAGCCTCGGCTCAATTTCATGTGGAGAAAATCGATGCACCTACCTACTTGTATTTTCGAAATTCTACAGACAGTTTCCTCAATCAAGTTAAAAATCGGTCATCGGGCAATTCATCGGCTAATTCTAACACCAATCCGTCATAAGCCAATGACCTGCCAGGTTTTAACTCGCGGCTAACTTCTGCATGTAAGCCCATTTGGTGACTAATATGGGTAAAATATACTTGTGGTACTGCCAATTCATCGGCCAATGCTAAAGCTTCATCAAGGCTAAAATGAGAGATATGGGGCTGCCTGCGCAAAGCATTCATCACCAATACGGCTGAACCCCTGATCTTGGCTTTTTCTTTTTCTGGAATGCGATTGGCATCGGTGATATAGGTAAAATTGCCAATCCGATAGCCCAATACAGGCATCTTGTAATGCCACACCTGAATGGGTATTACGCGAATACCCTTCACTTCAAATGGCTGCTCGTCGATCGTATTTAATCGAATGTCGGGTATGCCTGGATATTTTATATCGGTAAAGGCATACGCAAATTCGCGTGTGATTACTTCCTGAGCAGCATTTGTAGCATAAATATCGATAGGCGATTGTTGAAAATAATTAAACGCCCGTACATCGTCCATCCCAGCAATATGATCCTTATGCGAATGGGTAATCAACACGGCATCTAAATGCTTAACCTTGGCTTGCAACATTTGCATACGAAAATCGGGTGTGGTATCGATGACCAGATTTTTACCCGCAACTTCAATCAGCACACTGCTCCTCAACCGCTTATCATGCGGATCAGAAGAAGTACATACCTCGCATGTACACGCAATCATGGGCACACCCTGAGAAGTACCCGTACCTAAAAATGTAACTTTCACGATGTAGCATTGGTTTCAGAAGACTGATCTGTAGCTGGTTGTGAGGCAACGCTGGCCTGAATGAGCTGGTAATATTTCCTGGATGCCTGACTCAAGTCAGACTCCACAACCGGCAAACCTTGAATAATATCGATCAACGTATTGATTCGGGATTCCGTATTCAAAAATTTATTGACTACTACTACTTTTTTTTCTTCAATCACACAATAACCCGAATTAAAATTACCCTTTTCGTAACGCAAGATATAACCACTTTCTTGCAAGATTTTTTCAATAGCCGATAGAGTATGTGCCGTATATTTAAAACTCATGAAGCTAAGTTAATGAAATCTTTTTAGCAGCCTTCCACAATAACTAAAACTAAACAAATTCATTTGGGCTCCATGATCACCACCGGAACGATCATCTCTTCAAGAGAAACACCTCCATGCTGAAAAGTGTTTTTATAATAATTTGCAAAATAATTGTAGTTGTTTGGATAGCACAGAAATCCATCTTCCTTAGCAAATATGTATGAAGAATTCACATTGGGCCTGGGAAGGCCAGCTTCTTGCGGATCACGAAAAGCAATTACTTCACGAGGATCAAAGTTGAGATTGCGACCATGTTTGTAACGTAAATTAGTTGTCGTTTGTCGATCGCCAATAACCTTACACGGCGTTTTTACCCGCACACTGCCATGATCGGTGCTCAAGATAATGCGTACAGGCTTTTCAGCAATTTTTTTTAATGCTTGATGTAAAGGGGAATGCAAAAACCAACTTTGTGTGATACTGCGATAAGAAATTTCATCGCTGGCTAATTCTTTCAACACTTCCATTTCCGTGCGCGCATGCGAAAGCATATCTACAAAGTTGTACACGATGATGTTGAGCGGATATTGAAGCAGGTTATGAATATGACTCACTAATTGCTGACCATCATGATGGCTCGTGATTTTAGTGTAGGTAAACCTTAGATCTGCTCGCATGCGCTTGAGCTGATGGGAAAAAAACATTTCTTCATATAGGTTTTTCCCTCCTTGTTCATCATCATTCTTCCATTCTTCAGGAAAATATTTTTCAATATCTGCTGGTAACAACCCTGCAAAAATAGCATTGCGGCTATATTGTGTGGAAGTAGGTAATATGCTATAAAACGTATCTTCCTCAAGAATATGAAAAGTTTCTGCAAAAATGGGCTGGATGGCCTTCCATTGATCGTATCGAAGATTATCAATCAACACCCAAAAATTAGAAACGGTTGAAGACAATGCAGGAAATATTTTCTTTTGAAATACCGTGTGCGACATGATAGGAGCATCTTGCTCTCGAGGATTTACCCATTGGATATAATGTCGAGCAATAAACTTAGCAAATTCTGTATTGGCTTCGGCTTTTTGCGTGGCAAATACATCTTGCATTTCCAGGCTATCTGCCTTATCCATCTCCATCTCCCAATACACCAATTTTTTATAAATCTCCATCCACTCCTGATGATTGGGTTGATTGCTTAAAGCCAAAAACAACTCACGAAAGGCTTGCTGGTAGGCAAAAGTGGTCTTTTCGGCCACCAGTCTTTTGTTGTCGATGATTTTTTTTAAGGCAAGCAACACTTGGTGGGGATTCACAGGTTTAATGAGATAATCTGCAATTTGCGCCCCAATCGCCTCATCCATCAAGTGCTCAGCCTCATTTTTGGTTACCATCACCACGGGTATATGCTGGTATGTTTCTTTCAGTCGGGAAAGCGTTTCCAAACCAGTCATCCCTGGCATGGTTTCGTCGAGCAAAATCACATCCACTGGATGATCTTTAAGGTATTCTAAAGCATCAAAACCATTGGCAACCGATTGAACAGCGTATCCTTTATTTTCGAGAAACAAAATTTGGGAACGCAAAGAGTCGATTTCATCGTCGATCCATAAGATGCTTGCTTGAGCCATAATACCTGGGGTTAAACTTTCTTATCAAAAATAATTTTTCTTCGCAGGCATTGTAGCTTTGTTATCGAGCAAATTTGGTTTTTAACTTTTTGTTAAATAGCACATGACAGATATCCCAGCTTTTAAGAAAAAAATCATCAATGATCCTGTTTACGGATTCATCAGCATCGATCATCCATTGGTGTTTCAGTTGATCGAACATCCCTGGTATCAACGGTTAAGACGTATACATCAAATGGCCTTAGCTCAGCTCGTTTTTCCCGGTGCAGTACATACGCGCTTCCAACATTCGCTGGGAGCTTATCACTTGCTCATGCTTGCCTTGCAAGAGCTGAAAAATAAGGGCATTGCTATTGATCGAGAAGAAGAAACTGCCGTAAAACTTGCTGTGCTGCTTCATGATGCTGGCCATGGTCCATTTTCTCATGCCCTGGAAGGTAAGCTCGTGGAAGGAATAGGGCATGAAACCATTTCTCGAATGATCATCCGGCAACTGATCCCAACTATGGGTTCTCAGATGGAAATGGCCTTGGCTATCTTTGATAACCAATACCCCCGACGTTTTCTGCACCAATTGGTTTCTAGCCAATTGGATGTAGATCGTATGGATTACTTGATGCGAGATAGTTTTTACACGGGTGTGGCAGAAGGCGTGATTGGCTACGATCGTATCTTGAAAATGCTTACCGTGCTCGGAGATGAACTCATGGTAGAAGAAAAAGCCATTTATTCCATCGAAAAATTTATCATAGCCCGAAGATTGATGTATTGGCAAGTGTATCTTCATAAAACCGTATTGAGTGCAGAGACCATGTTGGTTAAAATTGTGCAACGAGCAAAAGACTTATGCCGCAAGGGTGTACCCGTATTTGCTACACCCGCTCTCCAGTTTTTTCTACAAACCCCTGCAAATGCGGATATTGAACATCCTGATTTCCTTCATTATTTCTGCGCACTCGATGATGAAGATGTATTGGCTTGCATCAAGGTTTGGACGCAACATGAAGATCCCATCCTGGCTACACTTAGCCGGGCATTGATTTATCGACGGTTATTTCGCTTAGAACTAAGTGACCATCCCATAGCTGCCGAACGCATAACCACATTCAAAGAGAAATGTTTGCAAGCCTTTCCTTTTCTCGATGAAGAAACGGTCGATTATTTTGTGTATTCCGATACGGCAACCAGCTATGCCTACAATCCAGCAGATGAAAACATTCGGGTATTGTTTAAAAACCATCAGGTACGTGATATCTCGGAAGTAGAAAACAGTTTAATCAATCATACCGTGTCGATACCAATAAAAAAATTCTACATTTGTTATCCAAAGCTCTTGTTGGAGAGAATTCGGTAGGTAATCTAAACGTTTAGTACAAGATTTGTGAACAATTATTTTGTTTCAAGGAAACGCATATGGCTCCCATCACTGCAAACCAATTAGCTCAACTGCTAAACGGATATATAGAAGGCGATCCAAATGTGGTAGCCTACCGTATAGCTAAAATCGAAGAGGCCGTGGAAGGCTGTGTGAGCTTTGTTGCCAATCCGAAATATGCCGATTATCTGTATACTTCGCAAGCTTCTATCTTGATCGTAAATGAATCACTCGCTCTCCAAAAGCCTGTCAAGCCTACGTTGATCCGAGTAAAAGATGCCTATTCGGCATTTGCATACTTGATGGAGCTTTATGCTGCACAATTGGCCCAACCACGCAGTGGCGTGGAGCAGCCCTGCTTCATTCACCCAGAAGCCATCGTAGAAGAAGGAGCTTATATCGGGGCATTCAGTTATATTGGTGCCCATGCATATATTGGTCGCAACGCACAAATTTATCCCCTATGCTACGTGGGCGACTCTTCGCGCATAGGAGCCTCTTCTACCTTATACGCCGGAGTAATTGTATATCACGACTGTGAAATCGGAGAGCGGGTAATTATTCATTCGGGTACGGTCATTGGCAGCGATGGATTTGGCTTTGCCCCACAAGAAAATGGCCAATACAAAAAAATCCCGCAGATGGGTAGGGTAATTATCGAAGACGAAGTAGAAATAGGAGCCAATACAACGATCGATCGAGCTACCATAGGAGCCACCATTATCAGGAAAGGAGTTAAACTCGACAACCTCATTCAAATTGCGCACAACGTTGAGATTGGCGCCCACACGGCTATCGCAGCTCAGGCTGGCATTTCGGGTAGCACCAAGATAGGTCGGCATTGTGTAATTGGCGGACAAGCTGGCCTGGTAGGCCATATCCAAATTGCCGATCAAACCCGCATCAATGCCCAAAGCGGAGTCTCCAAATCGGTACATACTCCTGGAGCCGCCCTTACCGGTACTCCTGCCTTCGACTATAAGAGCGCACTGAAAAGTCAGGCAATTTTTCGAAATTTGCCAGATTTAGAAAAGCGTGTTCGAGAGCTGGAAGAAATGGTTCGCCAGCTTCTCGCCGAAAAAGAACGTGTTTGATTGATTTGCTAACAACTAAGCGAAAAAATAGCCGTATCGTAGATGAAGTCGTTTAACGCACAAAACCAGCATACCCTCAAAGAAGCCATTTCTATTTCTGGTGTTGGGCTCCATACAGGGTTACAGGTAAACATGACCATCAAACCAGCTACTCCTGGTTATGGCATTAAATTTCAGCGTGTAGACCTGCCCGATAAACCCATCATCAAAGCCGATGTAGATTATGTGGTAGATACCTCCAGAGGTACTACCCTGGGGCTCGATGGCGTACGAATCAGTACTGTAGAGCATCTTATGGCAGCCCTGGTGGGCATGGGTGTAGATAATGCTCATATTGAGCTCGATGCACCCGAAGTACCTATCATGGATGGCAGTGCCCAGCCTTTTGTAGAAGCTATCGAAAAAGGCGGATTGCTGGAGCAAGATGCTAAAAAAGTTTACTACTCGATCGATACCAATATTCAATATGTCAATGAAGAAAAAAAGGTTGAGCTACTGGCTTTGCCTTCACTGGAATACAAAATCACCACACTGATCGACTTTAACTCACCCGTACTAGGCACGCAACATGCCGCCATGAAGCATATCAGTGAGTTCAAAGATGAAATAGCTCCCTGCCGCACCTTTTGCTTCCTGCATGAACTGGAATTTTTGCTGGAAAACAACTTAATCAAGGGCGGCGACCTAAACAATGCCATTGTAGTAGTCGACAAAGTAGTGAGCGAAGAAGAACTGGCTAAACTTGCCGTTGCCTTCAAAAGAGAAAAAATTTCTGTCAAAAGCGAAGGGATTCTCAACAATATTCAACTTCGTTTCCCGAACGAGGCTGCCCGCCATAAGCTACTCGACGTGGTGGGCGATTTAGCCTTGATTGGCTATTCGATAAAGGCGCATATCATTGCGAGCCGACCCGGGCATTCTTCTAATGTCGCTTTTGCTAAAAAAATCAAAGAATACATCAAAAAAAACCGCCATACAGCCGGCGTCCCGATTTACGACCCCAATCAACCTGCTGTATTAGATATCCGACACATCGAAAAAACTTTACCACATCGGTATCCTTTTTTGCTGGTCGATAAAATCATTGAACTCACCGATACCCATGTGGTAGGAGTTAAAAACGTTACTTTTAACGAATATTTCTTTCAAGGTCATTTCCCAGGCAATCCCGTCATGCCTGGCGTATTGCAAATCGAGGCATTGGCACAAGCTGGTGGCATTCTGGCACTCAATACCTACCAAGACCCAGAAAACTATGATACCTATTTCTTAAAAATCGACAATTGTAAGTTTAAACATAAAGTCTTGCCGGGCGATACCATGATCCTCAAGCTCGAATTGCTTAGACCTATTCGCAGGGGTATTTGCGAAATGCGAGGAACTGTATTTGTTGGCAATAAAATTGCTACGGAAGCCGATTTAATGGCACAAATCGTGAGAAAAGATACGGCAAAACCATGATCCACCCTTTAACTTATATCCATCCTGAAGCTAAGATCGGTCCCAATGTAAAAATTGAACCTTTCACCGTCATTCACAAAAATGTGGAAATTGGCGAAGGAACTTGGATCGCCTCTAATGTCACCATCATGGAAGGTGCGCGCATTGGAAAAAATTGTCGCATCTTCCCAGGAGCAGTGATCTCGGCTATTCCGCAAGATCTGAAATTTGCAGGAGAAGAAACTACCGTAGAAATTGGCGATAACACCACTATCCGAGAATGCGTAACCGTACACCGGGGCACTCGCGATCGTTGGAAAACCGTTATTGGCCACGACTGCCTCATCATGGCTTATTGCCATATAGCGCACGATTGTATTGTAGGCAACTATTGCGTGCTGGCCAATAATACCACCCTGGGAGGCCATATTACTATTGGCGACTATGCCCGGATTGGAGGGATGACGGCCATTCATCAGTTTTGCAATATTGGGGCTCATGCTTTTATCGCCGGTGGGTCGCTCGTAGGTAAAGACGTTCCGCCTTATGTGAAAGCCGCTCGCTATCCACTTTCCTACGTAGGCGTTAACTCCATTGGCCTGAAGCGTAGAGGTTATTCTTTAGAAAAGATCAACCATATTCTCGATATTTATCGGATTCTCTTTGTGAGAGGGTACAACGTCTCGAAAGCTTTGCATATCATTGAAACAGAGCTTCCCGCCAGCGATGAACGTGACGAAATCGTAACCTTCGTACGAGAATCCAATCGGGGTATTATGAAAGGTTATTCTCGCGTTCGCCCTACGCATGACGATATTAGTTGATCATATCGGCAAAAGATATAATTACGACTGGGTATTCCGGCACCTTTCCTACCGGTTTGAACCCCATAAGCCCACAGCTATTATTGGGCCCAACGGCTCCGGAAAATCAACACTGCTACAAATTATTGCTGGAAGCATGTTGCCCACTGAAGGCCAATTGCATTACCTGCCAGCCAATGGTCAAAGTCTGCCTGCCGATCAAATTTTCCGACATATCAGCTTCACGGCCCCCTACCTGGAGCTGATCGAAGATTTTTCCGCCACCGAATCGTTAAAGTTGCTTGGGCAATTTCGCCCCTTACTTCAAGATCTGTCTATTTCCGAAATGGCTTATTGGGTGGGCCTACCACTCTCAGCTTTCCAAATGCCCATTCGACATCTTTCCTCCGGCATGAAACAGCGTGTAAAACTTGCTCATGCCTTTTTCCTGCAATCACCCGTACTGTTGCTAGATGAGCCCTGTACCAACCTCGACCGAGAAGGCGTGGATATGTATCACCGACTCATTCAACATTTTGCCACCCATCGAACAGTGATCATAGCTTCGAACCACCAAGAAGAATATGAGTTTTGCACACAAATCCTGTCGGTACAAGATTTTAAGCCCTAAAAATCTACTAGTTGAATAGCTATCTGCCAGCGTTTTTAGATATTTGCTAAAAAGCCTGCTCATGCAAGTGTATACGATTCATACCGGTAACTTTAAACTCGATGGTGGGGCCATGTTTGGCGTGGTGCCCAAAGTATTGTGGAACCAGCTCAATCCTGCAGATGAAAACAACCGCTGTACCTGGGCAATGCGTTGCCTGTTGGTAGAAGATGATAACCGCTTAATCTTGATCGATAATGGTATTGGCAACAAGCAAGACGCAAAGTTTTTTAGCCATTATGATTTGCACGGTCAACATACTCTAGAAAGCTCGCTGCGGCAGCACGGATTCGACAAAACCGATATTACCGATGTATTGCTTACCCATTTGCATTTTGACCATTGCGGTGGGAGCATCGTTCGAGAGGGCGACCGCTTGGTACCAGCTTTTCCCAATGCTACCTATTGGAGCAATGCCGCACATTGGGATTGGGCCACGCATCCCAATGATCGGGAAAAAGCTTCTTTTCTGAAGGAAAACATTTTACCCATTCAAGAATCTGGGCAGCTACGTATGGTGCCTGAAGAAGAAAATTATGCTTTTTCATCGCACATGCGTATTCGCTTTGCACATGGCCACACCCGCGCCATGATGTTGCCCTTCATCGAATACCACCATAAAACCATTGTGTTTTGTGCCGACCTGCTGCCCTCAGTTGCCCATATTCCTTTGCCTTACATCATGGCCTACGACATGTTTCCCCTCACTACTTTACAAGAAAAAAAATCCTTTTTGCAGGAAGCACTCGACAAAGAATATATCCTGTTTTTTGAACACGACCCACAAGTGGAATGTTGCACTGTAAAAATGACAGAAAAGGGTATACGTGCCGATCATTTTCTGAAGTTGCACGAAATTTGACAACTGTTTGAGGTATTTCAAAGGCTAACCGATTATGTCCATCCATTTAACCGCAGATAACAAATTGAAAAAGCTAATTGTAGTTGGCGACCGGGTGTTGATTAAACCTCTAAAGCCAAGCGAGATGACGGCTAGCGGCCTATACCTGCCACCAGGCGTACAGGAAAAAGAAAAAGTACAGCAAGGATATGTGATTAAAACAGGACCTGGTTATGCCATTCCTATTCCGGTGGAAGATGAAGAATGGAAGCCCGATGAAGAACGTGTAAAATATATTCCCTTGCAGGCTCGCGAAGGAGATCTGGCTATTTTTCTGGCCAGTGCTTCTACAGAAGTCATGTATGAAGGAGAAAAATATTTTATAGTTCCGCAGTCGGCCATTCTTATGCTGGAGCGAGAAGAAGAGCTCTAATGCCAGAGCCTGCCCCATGCATCCATCTGTAGATACCCTTCTGCCAAAAGATAATCGAGTGTTTGCTGTACACGCGTTTTCATGCTCTCGGGAAATGCTCCATACAACTCTTGTGGCATTTGAGGATGCTCGAGCTTGCGTAAAATTTGGGAGATTAATTCTTGAGTAGACAAAGGAGCTAAATGGCTCGACTGATCACATCGGTCGCAATGGCGGCAAGCTTCAGTGGCATTCACTCCAAAATAGTTTGCAGCAACACTCATTCTACAGGTTTCGGTGGAAAGGTATTGACTAACCACTTGAAGCCTATCTAGGGCTCTTTTTTTCAAAAATTGCACGGGAGAATATTGAAAATACAGCTGATCGGCCGCTGGTCGATCGGCAAGCAACACGAGCTGGGGGCTCTCGTGTGCAGGCATATACATCAACCATCCCTGTCTGTGCAATTGCTGAAGCTCGTTTATCACTTGTTCTACACCGGCATGCAGCTTACGAGCTAGTTCTTGTTCATTCACCACCACGGGCACTTCGGTGATTCCTGGGTAGTTTCGCATCAGGATTTCGGCTAGCTCCCATCCCAACTGATGAGCACTTCTCAATTGAAACCACTCTTCTCGCGAAGCCCTTAGCATAACTTGGGCAGGCCGTACCACTGCATCTGTGCAATATAACCAACCTTCTATTTCCAATGCACGTAAAACGGCTAACGTGGTAGAAAGCTTTACCCTGAAACGATGGCAGAAATCATGAATATCAAAATCAAAGCTCTTCCCTTCACCCGTACCCAAAGGTAGTTGCAAATAATTCATCAAAGCCGCAAATACTTGCCTCACCGTTTCTGCATCGGGATATCGACTCAAGATCCACTTGCGGGTTTGCTCCACATCATTTTTTCCAACTAAGGCTATTGCTCGCGCGGGCTGACCATCTCTACCTGCTCGACCCGATTCCTGAAAATACGCTTCCAAACTTTCGGGCATATGCACATGAAGCACCAGGCGCACATCGTCTCTATGGATACCCATCCCAAAAGCATTGGTACATACCATCGTCTCTATCTCACCTCTTAGCCAGGCCTCTTGAGCAGCGTCGCGCTCTTCACGAGGTAATCCAGCATGGTATGCAGCCACCGAAAGCCCTTTCGCAGTGAGCCAACGCATCAGTTCTATTGTCGTTTTGCGATCCCGACAATAGACCAACTTACTGCCAGGCTGACTAGATAAGGCTGCAAAAACAGCCTGTGGTTTGTTTTCTGTTTCCCATACAGCATAGTGAATGTTTTCTCGAAAAAAGTCGGCCATCACTTCCACTGGGTTTCGAAGGGCCAATTGCCGAAGAATATCATCGCGTACTTGTGGAGTGGCTGTTGCCGTTAGGGCCATGAAAGGAATGTTAGGGAATTCGTGCCGTAGATGAGATATTTCCAGATAGGCTGGCCGAAAATCATGCCCCCATTGAGAAATACAATGTGCTTCATCGACGGCTACAAAATCGAAAGCCCATGCAGAGAGTGCTTCCCGGAAGTTTTTGCTCCGTAAACGTTCGGGAGAAATATATACTAGCTTATAGACTCCACTAGCCATTTGGTCGAACGCTCGATGTAATGCGTGTAAGGAAAGCCCTGAATGAATAGCTACCGCAGGAATCTTTTTTTGTAATGCTTGGCTTACCTGATCGTTCATCAATGCAATCAAAGGAGAAATCACCAATGCTCCCCCAGGTAAGTATACTGCAGGCAATTGATAACAAAGAGATTTACCCGCACCTGTAGGCAATATGGCAAATGCATCTCGCCCCTGCACAATGGCATCCATGAGAGTAAGCTGATGGGGGCGAAAAGAAGAATAACCCCAGTAGGATCTCAAGATTTGGGTAGCCTTAAGACGAAAATCGGCCACTGGGTCCATGCCCCAAAGAAAAGAGTTTTGGGAATAAGTTTCGCCATCAGGATGGGAGAATTTTTTTGGTATATAAGCGTAATGAGTTGAATGCTAATACCAGATCGCTGAATCCCATCGAAAAAGCAGCAATGATGGGGCCCAAAGCGCCTATTGCTGCCGCTGGAATGGCGATAACATTGTAGGCCAATGCCCAAAGTAAATTCTCGCGAATTGTCTGATAAGTATGCCGTGCCAAAGATAAAGCCCACGGCAGCTGATGCAAATCGCCACCTAGCAATACGATACTGGCCGCTTGCATAGCTATCGATGAAGCCTGGGCTACAGCAATACTCATATCAGCAACTGCCAATGCCGGGGCATCGTTAATACCATCACCTATCATGGCTACTGTGGCACCAGAATCCATTAGCTTTCGCAACACTTGTTGCTTGCCTTCAGGCGTTTGCTCGGCATATATCTCATCTATTCCCAATTCTTTGGCTACTACTTCACAATTGTCGCGCCTATCTCCACTCAGCAGCACCAAACGATATCCTTGTTTTTTCAGCAAGGGCAACACTTGCTTGGCCTCTTCTCTTACCCGATCATGCAGATCTATCCAACCTATACAAACATTATTTTTCACCAAATACAAATCATGATTGGGTGGTAAAATAACCTCATCTTTAAACCATCGAGCCTGGCCGAGGCGATAAATTTGCTGATCTTCGCCTATTCCTTCCATTCCCCAACCTTTATGTTCTTGCACCTTACTGAAAGTAAATGCAGATTGCTTCCCCCAGGCAGTTTCAATGGCTTTTGCAATTGGATGCGACGAGTGCCGCTCGAGTGATGCTACTATAGATTGAAAGGTCTGTTCAGAAATATCCCAACATTTCCAATCGGTAATGACAATTTCGCCTTGCGTAAGCGTACCTGTTTTGTCGAAGACCAGGGTATTTAATCGGCGACTTTTTTCGAACACATCCGGATCTTTGATCAGGATGCCTTTTTTACTAGCTCTGCCGAGACCCACCATGATCGCAGCTGGAGTAGCCAACCCCATGGCACACGGACAGGCAATTACCAATACCGCCATGGCCCTTAATAATGCAGTAAAAAGCGAAACATGAAAAACAGCCAGGCTCAGCACTGCGGTCAATAAAGCGACCCCAACTACTACGGGTACAAAAACTGCGCTGATACGGTCGGCCACACGTTGAACTGCTGGCTTGCGCGACTGGGCCTGTTTTACCAAGGCGATCATTTTACCTAAAACACTTTGCTGGCCTACTGCTTTTACCCGAGCTCGTACCGAACCTCTCTCTAAGATAGTACCCCCAATCAATGCATCGCTTACCTGCCTCCACACGGGCCGACTTTCACCCGTAACTAGCGATTCATTTACCCAGGCCTCACCCATCAACACCTCACTATCGGCGGGTACCTGATCTCCTTCCCGAATCCATATCTGATCACCTACCTGCAACTTGCGGTTATCTACTTCTTCTACCTCACCACTCAAAGGATCGATACGATAAGCACGGGCGACTTGTAGGCGTAAGAGATCTTCAACGGCAGAAGCCGTGCGCTTTACGGCCTTCTGTTCTAACCAGCTTCCCAATAACACAAAACTGAAGATGGAAGCTGGTGCTTCAAAATACAAAGGTTGATGCGATCCAAGCCAGAGCCAAACGACAAGGCTATACACATAACCCGTTATGGCGCTCAAGGTAATCAACACATCCATGTTTGCCGTACCATTGCGTAGCCCATGCCAGGCCCCTTTGCCAAAATGCGAAAGCCCCATCACCATTACGGGCGTACACAACAATGCCTGTACCCAGGCAAGATGCAGCCAACTCCAAGAAACCCACATGTGCAATAGCAAAGGAATAGTAAAAACCAGGCTAACTAACCATTTTACTGCTAACGGATCATCTAAAATCTTCTTTTGCCGCACAGCAGCTCGATCTTCCTCAACTACTCGATAGCCCATTTGCTCAATCCCCTTCCAAATACGGTCTAGTTCAACCGCATGTGGAGCACGAAATTGTACATCGCCAGTAGCTAAACTCACCATCACATCTTCCATTCCAGCTTTTTCTAGATAATGGGTAATATTGTTCACGCAACTGCTGCACGACATGCCTTCCACCTTACAACTAACCGTTTCCATAGCGAATAAAAATTTTAACCCACATTAAGATTGTGCAAAATTAGCCTCCTCCAGAAGCACAATAATTATCATCTTTGTACATAAGCTTGTAAAATTTGTATATGGAACGATTCGTGTATGATCTTGCAGAGATTGATCGCGCAGCCCGGTTTTGCTGGAACCAGCTTCAACAAGCTCACGTAATGGCTTTCTATGGGGAAATGGGTGCAGGGAAAACCACCCTTATTCAGGCCATGTGCTCACAAAAAAGAGTTCAAGAAGTCGTAAGTAGCCCCACCTTTTCTCTCATCAACGAATACAGCTATATAAACGATCAAGGTCAGCGACAATTGATTTATCATATCGATTTATACAGGCTAAAAACTATCGATGAAGCTATCCAAGCAGGAGTAGAAGATTGCCTATACCGTCCGGGAATATGTTTAATCGAATGGCCAGCACTCATCCAGCTCTTGCTACCTCATGACACCGTGCATCTATACATGTACATGCTCGATTCACAAAAAAGAATGCTTAAGGCGATGCCTACCCACGAGGTTTTATTATCTTTGAGCAATGACCCATGACACTTCCCCTTGCGGAAAGTGCTTTATTTATTTTTTGATACCCACAACATATGGAATCACGCACCGTTTCACATGGCGGGCATGCCTTTCCTGGTCTCACCCCGCAAGAAGAAGTGCTTGCGGTTAAAAATAATTCTGCACAACTTCATATTGGGATACCCAGGGAAGATGCTTTTCATGAAAACCGAATTGGCTTGGTGCCAGGAGCCGTAGCGGTTTTGGTCAATAATGGCCATCGAGTGGTTATTGAACATGCAGCTGGTGAACGTTCCCATTTTTATGATGCCGATTATGCCGAAGCTGGAGCAGAAATTTTATTTAACAAAAAAGATGTTTTCCAGGCCGATATCATTGTCAAATCTGCGCCCGTGAGCAGCGAAGAATTAGAACTGCTACACCCAGGGCAAATTGTGATTTCGCCCATCCATCTGCCTATTTTGAAAGCCGAACACCTGATACGAATGATGCAAAAACGCATCACCGCGCTGAGCTTCGAAAACCTGAAAGACGATGCCGGTACATTCCCCATAGTGCGTTCAATGAGTGAAATAGCCGGAAGCGCCGTGATGCTAATAGCCGCTCATTACCTGGGCAACCCACAAAAAGGAAAAGGTGTATTGTTGGGAGGCATATCGGGTGTTCCTTCTACCGAAGTAGTGATCATTGGTGCTGGCGTGGTGGCAGAATATGCTGCCCGCACAGCCCTGGCCTTGGGCGCTTCAGTAAAAGTGTTTGACAACAATATTTATAAACTCAAACGCTTGCAAACCAATATTGGCGTAAGAGTATATACCTCGGTCATTGAACCTAAAACGCTTTCCGAACAACTCAAAATGGCCGATGTGGCTGTGGGCGCACTTTCTTCACAAAGCGGCCGCACACCCATCGTCGTCACCGAAGAAATGGTGAAAAACATGAAAGCAGGCTCCGTGATCGTGGATGTGAGTATAGACCGTGGCGGTTGCTTCGAAACTTCAGAAGTTACTTCTTTAGAAAATCCAGTGTTCAAAAAATATGATGTCATCCATTACTGTGTGCCCAACATCCCCTCGGCTTTTTCACGAACGGCTTCTCAAGCCATCAGCAACGTAATCATGCCCTTGCTCCTTAGTGCTGGTGATGAAGGAGGATTTGATAACTTGGTCTGGATCAAAAGAGGCGTGCGAAACGGTATCTATATCTACAAAGGAGCACTTACCAATTTTCACCTCAGCGAACGTTTCAAGTTGAAATATACCGATCTGGAACTTTTACTGGCTGTGAAGGGATGAGCTGTAGATACAATTTAAGTCAAAACTCCTTTCCAAACCAGAATCAATACAATTATACCTACCAAAATCCGATAATAACCAAATATCCGAAAGGTATGGTGTTGTAAGTATTGAATGAAAAACCGAATAGCCATCAATGCAACAACAAAAGCTACCGCTGAGCCCACCAGCAACAAATAAAGATAATGCCCTTCGCTAATGAGTTGTGGCTGATGAAGGTAGGCTTGCAACAATTTATATCCGGTAGCAGCCGCCATAGTAGGCACTGCCAGGAAAAATGAAAACTCGGCCGCTAATTCGCGAGAAAGTCTTTGCTGGAGCCCCCCAATAATAGCAGCCGCACTTCTACTTACGCCAGGAATCATCGCTAAGCATTGCCAAAAACCAATGCGTATGGCTTGCCATACGCTCATCTGCTCTTCCTGATAAACCTTGGGTTCTCCAAACCACTCATCTACCCAAATCAACACTATACCTCCCACAAGTAACATGATTCCCACTGTAAGCGGGCTATCTAGCAATCGATCAATCACCGGGGCAAATAAAAAACCAATGATCAAAGCAGGAACGGTGCCCAATATGATTTTCCGATAAAAAGCCAATCGCCCCCGATCAAAAAACTTTCGCCAGTAAAGTATTACCACCGAGAGAATAGCCCCTAATTGAATAGCCACTTCAAACATTTTGGTGAATGCCAGCCGATCAATACCCATCCATGAACTGGCAATAATCATATGCCCCGTCGAAGAAATGGGCAAAAACTCGGTAATCCCCTCAATGATGCCTAAAATAACCGCTTGCCAAAAATTCATAAAACCCGGGGGATAAGGTTAAACTTTTTCCGATTGAGATCCTGAAGGCTTCTTCATAATAGCAAACACCTCGATCACCAGCCCGAGAATAATCACGATGGGTGCCAACGTGATGCGCCGAAAACTATATATCTCTTGCGGATAAAATTGATTGGGATCAGGGCTTTTACCCCCTACCATGAGCAACAACCCAATGATAAACACAACAAGCCCTATCAACATGATCATATAATTGGTGCGATCAAATAAAAATGGGCGCTGTGTGCGCGGTAACTTTTTTTGAGCGGGAATGCGCGACAATTGCTTTGCCATGAGCTATGCTTTGCGTGCAAGATAAGAAGAGATTTGGTTAATACAAATCATCTACCCGAGTGCGTAAGTATTTCATTACCGCACGATGTGTGCTAATCAACGAAATGAAGATGCCCGCTGCAATCAGGCATGCAAATAGGATGGCCAATTGTACATTGTTTTGCAAAACCCGCAATTCGGGTAATACTTGCTCAGCAGCATAAATCACCAATACAATTCCCAGGATCGCCAAAACTGCACTCAGCAAGCCATTCCAAATGCTGCGTCTATCAAACGGTCGAGCTATAAACCAACGTGTGGCTCCCACCATTTGCATGGTCTTGATGAGAAATCTATTGCTAAACATGGCCAACCTAATGGTATTATCAATTAAAATAATCACCACCAGTGTCAATAAAATGCTCAACGACAAAAACACAAGCCCAATGCGACGCATATTCTGATCGAGCTGATCTACTAAACCCTGTTGATAAAATACTTCCCTCACTTGAGGCATCTGCTCAAGCATAGCACTGATGCGCTTCAGGCTGTCGCTATTCACATAAGCCGCATGTGCCTTGAAATTGATACTGGCATACAACGGATTATAACCCAACAGATTCTGTGCAGAGTCGTGAGTTTGCTGAACATAACGACGATAGGCCTCATCCTTACTCACATATTCAATGGCTTTTACAAAAGGCATTTGCGCTAAACTATCTTTCAATGCCCGACCCGTGGCATCATCTACCTGATCACGCAGGATAACCTGAACTTCAATATTTTCTTTGAAATAACTGGTAAGCTGTCTGGTATTGATAAACAACAATCCCACTATGCCCAGAAAAAAAAGCACCAATGCCACACCAATGATCGACATCACATATGAAGGCCTTGCCTTGCGAGTACTCCCTTTAGCCAAAAGCATGCTTAACGTTTGCGAGCGAAAATAACAAAAATTCAGGGTTTGGCTTATCTTTGCTCATATCAAGCTTCAATACTGAAGCCTTCATGAGCAAGTGATTCCCACCATGCATGAGTCATATTTCAATGTAAAAAACATAATTTTTGCATTTTTACACCCAAGACGCTTATGGAATACACATTTAGAGAGATTGAAAAAAAATGGCAACAATATTGGGATGAACATCAGACCTATCAAGTAGAAAACGATTTCTCGCGCCCCAAATACTACGTACTCGATATGTTTCCCTACCCGAGTGGTGCAGGGCTGCACGTGGGTCATCCGCTCGGATATATTGCTTCGGATATTTATGCCCGATTTAAAAAACTGCAAGGATATCAGGTATTACATCCTATGGGCTGGGATGCATTTGGCCTGCCTGCCGAACAATATGCCCTCGAAACTGGCCAGCACCCGGCCATTACCACCCAACGAAACATCGAAACTTTTAAGCGGCAACTGAAACAAATTGGTTTTTGCTACGATTGGAACCGTGAAATCAATACTTCAGATCCGAAATATTACCGATGGACGCAATGGATCTTTCTGCAACTGTTTAAAAGCTGGTTTAACCGACATACACAAAAAGCAGAGCCCATCGAAAACTTGGTGGCTATTTTTGAACGGGAAGGCAACATACACCACGAATGCCCAGGGGATCCGCATATTCGATTCAATGCCGAAGAGTGGAAGAAATTTTCTGAAAAAGAAAAAGAAGATATCCTCATGCATTACCGGCTGGCTTATTGCAGCTGGGGTGAAGTGAATTGGTGTGAAGCCCTAGGCACAGTACTCGCCAACGATGAAGTTGTCAATGGCGTAAGTGAGCGTGGAGGTTATCCAGTAGTCAAAAAAAGATTACGCCAATGGTATTTGCGGATCACCGAGTATGCCGATCGGCTCTTGGAAGGCCTTCAACGTATCGGCTTCAGCGAAGCCATGAAAGAAATGCAAACCAACTGGATCGGCAAAAGTTACGGCGCTAATATCTTCTTCCCCGTACAAGGAAAAGACATCCAGATCGAAGTATTTACTACCCGACCCGACACCATATTTGGTGTAGATTTTCTGGTATTGGCCCCCGAACACACACTGGTAGAAACCCTAACCACGCCCGATCAACAACAAGCAGTACAAGCCTATTTGGAATACACCCGTAGCCGCACCGAGCGTGAACGAATGGCTGAAAAGCGTGTTACAGGTTGCTTTACGGGTAGCTATGCCCTCCATCCGTTTAATAACAAGCCACTACCTATCTGGATCTCTGAATATGTATTAGTGGGCTACGGCACCGGTGCTATCATGGCCGTACCCTGTGGCGATGAACGCGATCACCGCTTTGCCCGTCATTTTCAATTACCCATCACCAATATCATCGGTAAGGATTATGATGGCCAACATGCCAACCCTACAAAAGAGGCTATACTGGAAAACAGTGATTTCCTGAATGGCTTGGTGATGCGCGACGCCATCGAAGTGGTGATTCGCAAACTCGAAGAAAAAGGCCTCGGTAAGCGCAAAGTAAACTACAAGATGCGCGATGCAGCTTTCAGCAGGCAACGTTACTGGGGCGAGCCTTTCCCTATCGTGTGGGACAATGGCATCGCCCGACCACTGCCCGAATCGTCTCTCCCACTCGAATTGCCCT
Organism: Thermoflavifilum sp.; assembly: GCA_023511875.1. Classification (GTDB taxonomy): domain Bacteria; phylum Bacteroidota; class Bacteroidia; order Chitinophagales; family Chitinophagaceae; genus Thermoflavifilum. Next base: position 327,057 of record JAIMAQ010000001.1, on the reverse strand, counting down.
ATGTAGAAAGCTACCGCCCAGGCCCAGAAGGACAAGGCCCACTGGCCAACCTCCCAGAATGGACAGCCCGCAAACTGGAAACCAACACCATGCCGGGATATGCAGGCTCTTCTTGGTATTTCCTCCGCTATATGGACCCCCATAACGACCACGAATTCTGTAGCCGTGAAGCCAGTGAATATTGGGGACAAGTAGATGTGTATGTTGGCGGTACCGAGCATGCCGTCGGCCACCTGCTCTATTCCCGCATGTGGACCAAATTTCTTTACGATCGTGGATATATCCCCTTCGATGAACCCTATAAAAAACTGATCAACCAGGGAATGATTCAGGGAAGCTCTCGCTTCGTGTACCGACTGGATACCCATCAACCCCTTCCCCATCCCATACTCCTTTCTTATAGTTATCTCGAAAAATGGCAACAAGGATCATTGAGCGCCGAGACCCTGCAACAACTTCTGCAACCTATCTTACCTCATCTTCACATTGACCCCAACTTTCACCTATCGCCCTTACATGTAGATGTCAATATCGTCAACGGCACCGAATTGCAAATCGAAACTTTTCGAAAATGGAAACCCGAATTTGCACAAGCTATCCTGCTCTGCGAAGACGGGCTCAATGTGCCAGACTCAAAATATTTTCAGGCTAAAAAATACGTGTGTGGGGTAGAAGTAGAAAAAATGTCTAAATCTAAATACAATACCGTTAACCCCGACGATGTGGTGGCTCAGTACGGAGCCGATACCTTCCGCATGTATGAAATGTTTCTCGGCCCTATTGAGCAAAGTAAACCCTGGGACACACAAGGCATTGAAGGCGTTCATCGGTTTCTGAAAAAGCTTTGGCGCTTGTTTTTCGACGAAAAAGGTCAATGGCTTATCCAGGACACAGAGCCCACACCCGATGAATGGCGAATTTTACACAAGACCCTCAAAAAAGTTATCGAGGATACAGAGCGGTTTTCTTTCAATACTGCCGTAAGCCAGTTTATGATCTGCGTAAACACCCTTACCGATTTGCATTGCCACAAACGGGCTATCCTGGAACCATTCCTTATCTCGCTTTGCCCATATGCTCCCCATATCTGTGAAGAACTCTGGCATCGTTTGGGGCATGATACATCGGTCACAAAAGCTGCATTGCCTAAAGTAGAAGAAAAATTTCTCGAAGAATCACTGTTCAACTATCCAATAGCTGTTAACGGAAAAACCCGCGCCCAAATGCAATTTCCAGCCGATGCTCCAGATGAGCTTATTCGGGAACAAGTTTTGCAACATCCAACGATTAAAAAATGGATTGAGGGAAAATCGGTGAAAAAAGTGATCGTGGTCAAAGGGCGAATGGTGAATGTAGTGGCTTAACGGCTTTTTCTCGGCACAGGAATAGATAATGTGTATTTTTGTTGTATGGATAGCTTGCACTCCCGTGCCGATTTTCACTCGTTGAACACTGCCGATCGTGAATTTGAAAACAACGTGCGCCCGCAATTGATCGACGAGTTTCTGGGACAGCCAAGCGTTGCCGATAACCTACGCATCTTTATTCAAGCTGCCCGCATGAGGGGGGAAGCCCTAGATCACATCCTCTTTCATGGCCCACCCGGGCTGGGTAAAACAACGCTTTCCCGCATCGTAGCCCGAGAAATGGGCGTCAATATTCGTGAAACCTCAGGCCCAGTAATCGAGAAACCTGCCGACTTGGCCGGCTTGCTCACGAGTTTAGAAGCCGGAGATATTTTGTTTATCGATGAAATCCACCGGCTAAGCAATGTAGTGGAAGAATACTTGTATTCGGCGATGGAAGATTATCGTATCGATATCTTAATCGATTCAGGCCCGCATACCCGCTCCATCCAACTCAATTTGCAGCCCTTTACCCTTATTGGTGCCACCACCCGTTCTGGATTACTCACGGCTCCGCTATTGTCGCGCTTTGGCATGCGCTTCCGCTTGTCGTATTACACCACCGAAGTGCTGCAACAAATCATCATACGCTCGGCAAGCTTATTACAAGTACCGATTACTCCACAAGCTGCTATGGAACTGGCCCGCCGTAGCCGAGGTACTCCGCGTATCGCCAACGCTTTGCTCCGCCGCATGCGCGACTTTGCACAAGTCATTGGAAATGGTTGCGTAGATGAAACGATTGTACGTAAAGGTCTCGACGCCCTTCAAGTGGATGAATATGGCCTCGATGAAATGGACAACCGAATTCTCATTACCATCATCGATAAATTTAAAGGCGGACCCGTAGGCATCAATACCATCGCTACTGCTGTTGGCGAGGAGCCCGGCACCATCGAAGAAGTGTATGAGCCTTTTTTAATTCAGGAGGGATTTATTCATCGCACCCCACGTGGCCGAGAAGCCACCGACAAAGCCTACCGCCATCTTGGACGTAAGCGCGACGAGGGAAAAACTTACCAGCTCAGCATTCCTCTCGACGACCCCGATTAAGACACATTTTTAGGCGTTTTTACCACCAGCCTAAATCCATTTCCATGGATATTAACAATCTCCACATTCGGATCTTCTCGTAAATACTTACGAAGCTTGGCAATATATACATCCATGCTGCGGCCATTGAAATAAGTATCGCTTCCCCAAATCTTCTTTAACGCAATTTCTCGCGGCAACAAATCATTCATATGCTCACAAAGCATTTTCAATAACTCATTTTCTTTAGGCGAAAGTGTATGCGACTGTTCACCCCGTTCCAACGTACGCAAGCGAGCATTAAAATGAAAACTGCCAATATCAAACTCAACGGGTTCACTTTCTTTATTGTTCAACTCTTGATTGCGTTTTAAAATAGCCCTAATTTTCAATAACAGCACCTCACTGTCAAATGGCTTGGTAATGTAATCATCGGCACCCAATTTATAGCCCTTGACAATGTCTTCTTTCATGTTTTTAGCCGAAATGAAAAATAAAGGAATGTCGGGATCTACATCACGAATTTCCTCGGCCAGGGTGAATCCGTCCATGTTGGGCATCATGATATCGATCAAGCACAAATCAAATTTTTCTCTACGAAAAGCTGCCAAGGCTAAAATGCCATCGCGTGCCAGCTCTACCTCAAAATCATTCAGTTCGAGATAATTCTTCAACACCATACCCAGATTGGAATCGTCTTCGGCAAGTAAAATTTTAGGTTTACGCTCTTCCATATCTGTATGTTTTTAGGTTTATCACTAATGTAAAAAAATTTTATCAATTATTCGGGATGATATGCTTTGATCAATGAAGTAAATGGATACCGAATTCCCCGATACGCGATCATATCGGCTTTAATGCTTCCTACGATGATTGGGCTCTCAATCCGTACAGGAATATGATTGGAATCATCGCTCACCCATACCACCATACCTTCACCTCCTTTAAATATAGTACCCTCAATGAGCAATGGCTTAATTTTAATGGCATTAAACTCCCCAAAACGGGTTTGTACTTTTTCCTTGCCCAGATACCGAATGTAAATATTATAAACTTTATTATCTAAAAACATATCAAAATAAATCTTATCACCAGGACGATATTGATCATAATTCAAGTTTCGAGCATAGTATACTGCACTCAATACATCTTGTACACATGCGGGTACATCATAACTACCTTTCAAGGTAGTGGCTGTATGGTTTTGTTGATCAAAATTGACTAATTCATATTTTTTGTATCCACCCTCATGCACATTTCGAATAAATTTGAGCGGCAACATGTTGGCCGTGTCGATATAACTTTCATATCGATCTCTCACTTTATAAAACCAATCATACGACTTATATGTTTTGCCCTCACCCACCACATGATATACTGGAACTCCTCTAAACTTCTCTAACGACACGGTAAACGATACTTCTCCTGCTCCCACATAAATACCAGCAAGCGTATAAAATACCTCGTAAGTAATCTTTTCTCCTGCCATAAAGCTAGTATTGTCGGCATGACAAAAGCCCTGTTGGGCAAGCGCAGAGAGTGGCATACATAGGCACCCATTACCAACAACCATCATGTAGATCCATGAGCGTACAAGTATTTTATGCATAGGTTATGATTGACAAAACATCATAAAATGATATTCATTTTACTTCACATAAACACAATTTAAATGCACAATTATTTGTTTTCAGAAATTCATAACTCTTTTTACCGAAATTTCACGTTCTCTTAACGACATTCACTGCTTTTTTATGAATAGCTTTTACTTTTAACCACAAAATACTACCTACTATTGCTGGGAATATCAAATTAATCAGCCAAATGATCACTGCTGCAGTTAGCACAGCAAGTGTATTGGTGGTATACGTTTGCAAAAAATAAATATTGAGCTCACCCCTAATGCCAATCTCGGCAATGGCCATAGTAGGCAGAAAGGCCATGATGAGGTATATTAAGCTTAAGGCAAAAAACCCACCTACCCAGGGAACTGCCGTGCCCAATAGCTGCAACAACAGCAAATACTGCCCAGTAAATATTAGATATCGCAAGGCCGACAACCCCAACAATCGTACTAAAATCGCTTTGGGTATGGCTTTTATGGCTTTCCCTGCACGAATCAAAAATCGAAATCTTTTAAAATACAGAAAGAAAGCTACAAGTAAATCTTTTCGAAAATACAAAATAGCCAACCCCACACTCATACCTATCAACAATACACCCAAACTTTTCCACCACCAACTGTTGATTGTTGGATCTATCACGCCAGTTACCACTGTATAAACCAGCCCTAGCCAACCAAAGCCAAGTGTAATGATCAATTGGCTCAAGCTTCCCACCCACATCACCGTAGCAGCTTCTAATCGGTATGGATCTTTGATAGTAAGTATTCGACCGGCATATTCACCAATACGATTGGGAGTGTTGACACCCAGTGAGAGCCCTGTGAGTACCGACTGGAGTGCTTTCCATAAGCTTATGGGCTCAAATAAGCCTACCAGTAATTGCCATTTACGCGCTTCCAAAAGCCAGTTGGGAATCACCAGCAGTAAAACGATGAGCAAGCCCACAAAACCTCTACCACTAGCAAGAGCACGCATCTGTTGCCATGCAAGCCCTAGATTTTCCTGGTGCTGGAGCTGCCGATAAATCAAATAAAACAAACCCACACTCAGTACAACACTTATCAGCGTATTGAAAATTATTTTGGTACTTTTGTTCATCGGCTGTATTTCCAAACAACGAACATAGTTTTTTCTGCCGACTTATTTCCAAACATGCCACAACAACTTACCATATTGGGCATTGATCCAGGCACAGTGATCATGGGATATAGTGTGATTAGCTGTAGTGGATCACAAGTGCAGATTCTCGACATGGGTGTACTCAAGCTTGCTCGCCAACAAAATCATTATGAGCGATTGTTGCTTATCCAAAAGCAAGTGAGTAGCCTTATTCAGCAGTATACGCCCACAGAGCTCGCTATTGAAGCGCCCTTTCAAGGTAAGAACATCCAAAGCATGCTTAAGTTGGGTCGAGCACAAGGAGCAGCGATTGTATGTGCCATGCAAGCTGGTATGCAGGTAATGGAATATTCTCCCAAAAAAGTGAAACAATCGGTAACGGGCAATGGAAACGCGAGCAAGCAGCTCGTGTGGCTTATGCTGGAACGCTTGCTCCAGCTACCCGCCAAACCCGAATATTATGATGCTACCGATGCCTTGGCCGTAGCTTTTTGCCATTACCTTACCCGTAACCCTGAAAATGCTGTGGCTTCGCGACATACATCTAAAAAAAAGTCTGGAAAAAAAGCCTGGAAAGCGTTTTTGGCAGAGCATCCCGACCGCATCGTTTCTTAAAATCAGGAAAACCACCTGAAAAGCCCAACCAACAAACCTTTTGATAAGCATATACTCTCGGCTATGCCTATATCATTCACTTCTATTTTTGATGATATAACAAGTAGTATTGCAAAAATGAAATCTTCTACACTACGCAAGCTAGTAGTTGTGGCTGCCATTCTCTCCGTATGCATCCTTGCAGCCCAAATATATTGGTTAAAAAAAACTTATGCCTTAGAAGAAAAAGAATTTAATGTAAAAGTCCATAGTGCATTGAACGAAGTTGTACAACGCGTAAGGTTGTCGCAACACGACTCTGCACCATTTATTGAAGCCGTGGAACGACCCACAATCAATTACTATATCGCCAATATTAAATATCGAATTAACGGCGATAGTATTGAGAATTACTTAAAAAGTGCTCTTGAAGAAAACGATTTGTTTACGAGTTATCAATTTGGAATTTACAATGCTGCTAAAGGCAAATTTGAACATATAGAAACCGTATCATTTAACCCAGAAGAAAACAACCATATTCGACCTTTTCCACCACTGCAAAAGGATTATGATTATCTCGCTGTACTGTTTACCAACCGACAAAAATACATCATTGGCGAGATGAACTTCTGGATTTTTTCTACCCTCATGCTCATCATCATGATCATTGCATTTGCGCTCACATTGCTGGTATTGTTGCGCCAAAAACTGCTTTCAGAAATTCAAAAAGATTTCATTAACAACATGACACATGAATTTCGCACACCCATTTCCACCATTCAACTTGCGACTGAAGTCTTAAAAAAATCGGCTTGTATTCAGCAAAATAACCGACTGCTCAATTATACCCGAATCATTGAAAACGAGACATCACATTTGGAAAGGCAGGTAGAAAGGGTATTGCAAATTGCACAAATTGAAAAAGGAGTGCCTCAAATGCATATAGAGAAAGTTGACGTACATACGGTGATCCAACATTGCGTACTGGATTTTGAACACCGATTGCAACAAAAATCGGGTCAATTTATACTGGAATTACAAGCTAAGGAAACCTGTGTAGAAGCCGATGCTGTTCATTTCACCAATATCTTGTTTAACCTCATCGATAATGCCATCAAATATTCACAGCAGCCTATCATTACCCTACGCACCTGGAATGAACACCAACGGGTGTATATATCCGTGCAAGACAATGGCATTGGCATTCCAAAGCAATACCATAAACTGTTGTTTTCCCAATTTTTCCGGGTGCCCACCGGTAACCTTCATGAAGTTAAAGGTTTCGGATTAGGCTTAAATTATGTTAAATTATACACCCGTGCCTTCAAAGGAAAAGTGCATGTGGAAAGTGAACCTGGAAAAGGCAGTAATTTTACCTTATCTTTCCCAACATGTAAAATTTCCTAAACTGCATATGGAAAACAAAGCCCGTATCTTACTCGTTGAAGACGATATCAACCTTGGCTTCGTGATCAAAGACAACCTCATCGAAGCAGGTTACGATGTCATCCACTGCCCGGATGGAGAAAGCGGATGGCAATATTTCCAGAAAAAAAATTTCGATCTGGTGCTGCTCGATATCATGATGCCCAAAAAAGATGGGTTTTCACTCGCCCGCCAGATTCGGAGCAAAAACGAAAAGGTGCCCCTGCTTTTCTTAACTGCTCGTACTTTGGAAGAAGACAAAATCTCCGGTTTTAAAATTGGGGCCGACGATTACATCACCAAGCCTTTTAGTATGCAAGAATTATTGCTGCGCATCAAAGTTTTCCTTCGCCGTACCCAGGCCCTAAATGCCGATAAAAATAAGCAATACCAAATTGGTCTTCTGTGGTTTAATTATCCAGAGCTGTGCATTACAGGACCGAACAATTACTCGCAAACACTGACCCAGAAAGAAGCCGATCTATTGAAATTTCTCTGTGAAAACCCACACAAAACCTTAAAACGCGAAGAAATTCTCTTACATGTGTGGGGAAAAGATGATTATTTCTTGGGCAGAAGTATGGATGTTTTTATTACTAAGCTCCGCAAACATTTTCGGCAAGATCCACGCATTAGGCTGGAAACCATTCATGGAGTGGGATTTAAATTTATTCCTCCCGAAAACGATACCTATCGCTCAACGACCCGAAAAAACATATCTAAATAGAAAGATGCGCAACGATTTGCTGTTGAACCTGCTTCATCTCTTCATCACTCAAATGCAACTTAGGGCGAGTAAAATTCAAGTCATCTATACTGTTGATAGGCACCAAATGCAGATGCGCATGCGGAACTTCTAAGCCCACCACACTCATGCCAATACGAGCACACGGCACCACCCGACGAATGGCCTGCGCAATTGGCCGTGCAAACAACAATACCTGGCTAAGCTCTTCATCATTCATGTCTAAAAAATAATCTACCTCGCGCTTAGGAATCACCAGGGTATGGCCTTTTACTAATGGATGAATGTCTAAAAAAGCAAAAAATAATTCATTTTCTGCTATCTTATAACAGGGTATCTCCCCTTTGATAATTTTGGAAAATATAGTCATCTACAAAAGAAATTTAACTGGGGCCATCTAAACAACCTGGTTTGATGGCCAAAGAAAATCAAATAGAAATTTCATCTATCCGCAGTTTCATGATACCCGATGGCACCTGTACTTCGGCAATTTCACCTACCTTTTTGCCCAACAATCCTTTGCCAATAGGCGATGCCACAGAAATTTTACCCGCTTTTAAATCGGCTTCTTGTTCCGAAACCAAGCGATATACCATCGTTTTTTTTGTGGTGAGATTGGTAATTTTCACCACCGAAAGGACCGATACTTTCGAGGTATCAATATCTTTTTCATCCAATACACGAGCATTGGCTATGGCCTCTTCTAATTGTGCAATGCGAGCCTCATGATGGCCTTGCGCCTCTTTGGCTGCATCGTATTCGGCATTTTCTCGTAAATCTCCTTTTTCTCTCGCCTCAGCAATGGCCTTAGCAATCTCAGCCCGCCCTTTGGTACGCAGGTAATTCAATTCTTCCTTCATCTGCTCCAACGTTTCTCTAGTCACATAATGCACGCTACCCATAGCGAATGAATTTAAATTATACAATAAAATTTTGGGTATTTTTAAGTGCGTAAAAAAATCAACGCCTCTGCCCGACGAACAGAGACGTTGTTTTGCAAATATACATTTTTCCTAAAAAATAAAAAACTCAGATGCCCAGTTTATGCAAAACCACCTGAGCCATCCGAAAGCTGGCTTCGTGAGAGTACCCGGCAATATGCGGAGTGATTACCACACGTGGATGATGGAGTAAATATTCAAAATCTTGTTTTTCAACTGGATTAAGCTGGTGAATGTGTTCATTTTCCAGTACATCTAGGCAAGCACCAGCTATCTTCTCTTCTCGTAAAGCCTCAACCAAGTCGCGTGTATTGACTACGGCACCTCGCGAAGTATTGATGAGATAAAACGGAACTGTAAACGATTCAATGAATCGCTTATTGACCATATGACGTGTTTCTTCAGTTAAGGGCACATGCAAACTCACTATATCGGCTTGCCGGAAAAGCGTTTCCAGGCTCACTTCCTGAACATAGTTGTCACCAAATCCAGTTTTGTATTTATCATAGGCCAGAATACGCACATCGAAACCTCTGAGTTTACGGGCAAAAGCCGAGCCTGTATGTCCATATCCAATGATGCCAATTACCTTACCACCAATTTCATTACCTCGATTTTTTTCTCTTTCCCAAATGCCATTTTTCAACTGATCATGACTCACCAAGAAATTACGCAATAAGGCAATTAACATGCCTGCTGCGTGCTCACCAACAGCATCAGCATTCCCTTCCGGACTGCTTACGCAACGTATACCTTTGGAAGTGGCATATGCTACGTCAATCAATTCCATTCCCGATCCCAGCCGGGCTATCCATTGCAAATGAACACCTCTGTCGATAAGCCTTTGATCTACGGGAATTCGGGTAGTCACCACTAGTCCTACACAATCGTGTATCAATTGATAAGTTTCTTCATAGCTAATAGCAGGATGATACAATACTTCATAATGTTTTTCGCGAAGATAATCGATGAGGTATGGGTGCACCTTTGCTGTAATCAATACTTTAGTCATGGCCGCTAAGATATATTGTTTCTCTTTATTGTTGGGCATGGATAAAAAATTCATACAACTGCACATAATCTTCCCAGCTGAGCTGTTCTGCACGCTGATCAAATAACTTATCGCCAAGCAATGAGGATGGAAATATACTTTTTAATGCATTGCGTAGGGTTTTCCGACGTTGTTGAAAAGCTGTCTTTACCAGTCGAATGTATAGCTGCTCATCGGCAAGATGTGGGGCATGAGATTTGGGTTGTAAGCGAATCACCGCCGAATATACTCGAGGAGGTGGAAAAAAACAATGTGGTGATACTTCAAATGCATACTCTAGTTTAAACCAGGTTTGTAACAACACACTCAGCAAACCATAAGTCTTGCTGCCGGGTGGGCTACATAAACGTTTGGCTACTTCTTGCTGCACCATGCCCACAACCAGCTGTAGATGAGCTTTCCAATCAATTATCTTAAAAAATATTCCCGAAGTAACCTGATAAGGAAAATTGCCAATAAGCTTCGCTGGCCCGGAAAACGGATAATCGGCCCGCAAGATATCTCCATGAATGAGATGACCTTGTAAACTGGGATCATGCCGCAGTAACCAATCTATTTTCTCTTGGTCAATTTCTATTCCTCGATAATCAATTTCAGGAAGCTGGGTTAAATATTTGGTTAAAGCGCCCAAGCCCGGCCCTACTTCTAGCACGGCTTCTCCACGATGAAAATCTAATGCCTGAATAATCTTTCGAGCAATATTTTCATCTCGTAAAAAATGTTGACCCAACGATTTATGAATCTGGAACATGCGATTTCACAAAAATAAAGCTTCTCGAACAAGCTTAGCACCGATATAGCCAAACAGCGGGAAATACTATCTTTGCCCATTATGAGCCATACATCTTCCAAGCCCGTGATTGGTATTAGCTGCGGCGATTTAAATGGTATCGGTATTGAACTCATCATCAAAACATTTAGCGATACCCGAATGCTCGAAATGTGTACACCCGTGATCTACGCTTCTTCGCGCACCATTAATTTTTATCGAAAACAACTCACCGAATATCCCCTGAATTTCCAGATTTTACGAGACTTTCAACGGATACAATCTAAACATGTGTATGTATACAACTGTTGGGAAGAAGAGGTCAACATTACTCCAGGACATCTTACAGAGGAAGGGGGTAAATATGCTTTGCAATCATTAAAAACGGCAGTAGAGCATGCCCAGAAAGGCCTGATACAAGGTTTAGTAACTGCTCCCATTCATAAAGCCAATACGCATTCCATAGAGTTCCCTTATGCTGGTCACACGGGTTTCCTGCGCGATTATTTTGGTGTACCAGATGTGCTTATGTTTATGGTATCCGACTCGCTGAAGCTCGGAGTAGTTACCGAACACATTCCCATTGCAGCCGTGGCGGGGTCTATACAAGCATCGGTGGTTCAACAAAAGTTAGAACTCATGCACCAAAGCTTAGTTCGCGATTTTGCAGTAGAAAGGCCACGTATAGCCGTATTAGGGCTAAATCCGCATGCTGGCGATGAAGGCACTATTGGTATGGAAGAAAAAGAAATTATTGCACCACTAGTGCAGTCGTTGCGCGAACAGGGTATGATGTGTTTTGGGCCTTATAGCGCAGATGCTTTTTTTGCGCGCGGGCTTTACCAGCATTTCGATGCGGTATTGGCAATGTATCACGACCAGGGCTTGATTCCCTTTAAATCTCTCACCGCTGAAATGGGTGTAAATTTCACCGCAGGCCTGCCTGTGGTGCGCACCTCACCCGATCATGGCACGGCTTTCGACATCGCCGGTAAAAATCAGGCCGATCCAAGCTCATTTCGTCAGGCCATCTTTACCTGTCTGGATATCTTACGCAACCGAATGAGTTTTGATAATTACACCCAAAACCCCCTTAAAAAATCAGAATTGATGCCCGAATAAAAAATCCCAGGCCAAAGACCTGGGATAGAGAAGGGTAATATTTTTGAAGTTCACTTAAAACGTGGTGTAAGTTCTTTAGCGAGCTCCACCATTTTTTGTATACCTTCTTCTGGAAGATTTCCTTTTTTGAACTCGGCCAATACTTCTGGCAACCTTAATTCCATTTCTTGCAAAAAGGCTTTTTCAAACTCTTTAACTTTCGGCACTGGAATTTCCCTCAGCAGATCATGTGTACCTAGATAGATGATGGCAATTTGCTTTTCCACTGGATACGGAGAATATTGAGGTTGCTTTAGAATTTCCACATTTCGGGCACCTTTGTCGAGTACGGCACGGGTAGCCGCATCCAGATCGCCACCAAACTTAGCAAAAGCCTCCATGTCGCGATATAACGCCTGATCAAGTTTTAAAGTACCCGCTACTTTTTTCATCGATTTGATCTGTGCATTACCGCCCACACGACTCACAGAAATACCCACATTGATGGCAGGGCGGATACCAGCGTTGAACAAATTAGATTCCAAAAAGATTTGTCCATCCGTAATAGAAATCACATTGGTGGGGATATAGGCAGAAACATCTCCGGCTTGGGTTTCAATAATGGGAAGTGCAGTGAGCGAGCCACCACCCTTCACCAAATGACGAATACTGTCGGGTAAGTCATTCATTTGCCGAGCTACTTCATCGCTATCGATGATTTTAGCGGCTCTCTCGAGCAGTCGAGAATGTAAGTAAAACACATCCCCAGGATAAGCTTCGCGGCCGGGTGGACGACGCAACAGCAACGATACTTCGCGATAAGCTACTGCTTGCTTACTGAGGTCGTCATATACAATCAGTGCAGGTCGACCCGTGTCTCGAAAATATTCTCCAATAGCAGCACCAGCAAAGGGGGCGTAAAATTGTAGTGGCGCCGGATCGGCAGCCGTGGCCGAGACGATTACGGTATAATCCATCGCACCATGATCGGTAAGCGTTTTCATCACACCAGCCACCGTAGATGCTTTCTGCCCAATAGCTACATAGATACAATATACAGGCTCGCCGGCTTCATAAAATTCTCGCTGGTTGATGATGGTATCAATGGCAATAGCTGTTTTCCCGGTTTGGCGGTCACCAATGATAAGCTCACGCTGGCCACGCCCAATGGGAATCATGGCATCGATGGCCTTGATACCCGTCTGCAAGGGTTGTTTTACGGGCTCGCGATAGATCACACCCGGAGCCTTTCTTTCCAATGGCATTTCATATAACTCTCCAGTGATGGGGCCCTTACCATCGATAGGCTCACCCAAAGTATTGATCACGCGCCCCACCAAGGCCTCTCCTACCTTAATAGAAGCGATTTTTCCAGTGCGTCGAACATGGTCACCTTCTCGAATCTCGGTATAATCTCCCATCAACACCACACCCACGTTGTCTTCCTCTAAGTTAAGTGCAATAGCTTTTACACCATTCTCAAATTCGACAAGTTCACCAGAACGCACATTTTCCAGGCCGTAGATACGGGCAATACCATCACCCACTTCTAATACAGTACCGACCTCTTCAAGGGAGACTTCCGTGTCTAAATGAGCTAGCTGTTCGCGGAGAATAGCGGATATTTCATCTGGTTTAATCTCTGCCATATAACTTACTTGAAATTTATTCGTTAGCGAATATTGTACACATAACTGGTATCTAAAAATTGTTTTTTAGCTTCCTGCAGTTGGCGATACACGCTAGCATCCAACAGCCGATCGCCAGTTTGTAAAACAAATCCACCAATGAGTCGCGGATCTACTTGCGTCTTCAACTCTACTTGCTTAAAACCCATTACCTCTCGAAGTTTCCGAACGATTGTCTCATAGATTTCCTCACTTACCGGTATGGCGGTAGTAATGCTCACCCGATGAATATCTTGAATAGTGAAATATTGATCAATAATGGAATGAACAATCTCGGGTAAATACGATTCTCGACCTTTTTTGATCAATAAACGAATAAATTGAAAGCTCAGCGTGTGGATTCTATCTTTGAGTAATAGGGAAACGATTTTTTCTTTTTTATCGGGTTTGATAATTGGGCTTCTTAAAAAAACTGACCATTGCCGACTTTCACGACACATTTGGTCGAGCAGCCGAGCATCTTGATACACGGCTTCTAGCAGGCCCATGCTTTGGGCCAGTTCTACGAGCGATTTTGCATATCGAGAAGCAACGAGCGAATTTTTCACCTGTTTTGAATTTAATTGAGTTTAACTTCTTCGACCAACCGACGAATATAAGCTTCCTGTTTCTGTTGGTCGGATAAAGCACTGCGTAAAATGCGCTCCGACAATTCCACAGCCATCAGGCCCACCTGATTTTTAATATCCACCAGGGTAGCCCTTTTTTCTCGTTCGATTGCTTGCCGAGCTTCTTCGATAATTTTACGAGCTTCCTCACGCGCTTGTTCTTTAGCCTGCTCAATGATTTGTTCTTTGATTTCTTTAGCTTCTTTTAAAATGCGACTACGTTCAGCCTTGGCTTCGGCCAATACTTGCTCATGTTCTAGCTTCATTTGCGACATCTCGGCTTTTACTTTTTCTGCCGCTGCTATCGACTCTGCAATCATTTTTTCCCGCTGGTCTAACATTTGCAAGATGGGGCGCCAAGCATATTTACGCAAGATAAACAGGGTGATCAAAAACACCACCAGCGTCCAAAATATCAAACCAAAATCTGGATGAAGTAAGCTCATAAAACAACAGATATGATGTGGTCAAACCATGCTTAAACAAAATTACTGCATCCTTTGCCCTTTGCTCCAGATGCAGTAATACATTTTTTAGCCAACGAACAAGGCCAACACTGCTACCACCACGGCAAAGAGGGCAACCCCTTCTACCAATGCTGCCATGATGATCATGTTGGAACGAATCTCGCCTACTACTTCTGGCTGACGAGCAATAGCGTCCATCGCATTACGGCCAATTTGACCAATGCCAATGCCAGCGCCAATAGCGGCAAAACCCGCACCAATGGCTGCTCCCATCTTAGCGAGTCCGTCGGCTGCTAGTAAAATCCCTAAAGAAACCATAACAACTATCAACTTTTATTGGTGAATAAAAAACTATATGACCATTTCTTCTTCTGCCGCGCCGTGTTGCTGATGATGACCCGTCTCAAAAGCCTGCGAAATAAACAGCGCAGAAAGACTAACGAAAATATAGGCCTGAATCAGCCCTACCAACAACTCCACAAAATACATAAACACGGTGAAAGCTACAGAGATCACCGAGAAACCCCATCCTGCCACTACAGCCAATCCGCCAAAAATAAAAATCAAGGAAAGGATACTGATGATGATCAAGTGACCAGCCAGCATGTTGGCAAACAAACGAATCATCAAGGCAAATGGCTTGGTAAAAAAACTCAAAATTTCTACAGGGATCAAGATAAATTTTACAAAAATGGGTACGTCTGGTGGCCAAAGCATATGCCCCCAATAAGTTTTTGTGGAACTTATCACGATGAAAAACAGGGTAATCAAAGCCAGCACTCCCGTAAACGCAATATTACCAGGCACATTGGCAGAGCCAGGAATCAAACCCAGTAGGGCATTTATCCAAATAAAGAAAAAAAGAGTGAGCAAATACGGCAAATATTTATCGGCCTTATCACCTAGAAATGCTTTGGCCACATCATCTCGAATAAACAGCACGAAAGGCTCTATGGCATTCTGCCAACCATGAGGCGCTCGATGAGGTGCTTCTTGGTAACGCTTGGCTACACGAGTAAACAAAAATATCATCAGGGCAGCTGCAAGCATCATCTGCACCACATTACGCGTCAGAGATAAATCATAGACGGGCTTATCGAGATTAGGCGATCCATCAGCATGTACGGCAATGATATGCCCCTCAAGAAATTTCTGCGGATCAAGATGGTAATGTTCAATATATTCTTCGGTCAACAACTGAAAACCTTGGTAGGGCACATGCCCCTCTTCAAACCGGGCGGAAGAAAAAATATGAAACCCCTCTTTAGGTACGTATAGAATCACAGGCAAATGCCAGACAACTGGATGGTGATTAATCGTGAAAAAATGCCAGTCGTGCGCATCACTAATGTGCTCCATGATCACCTTATCGGGCCGAAAGCCACTTGTGGGCTCTGCAGCCCGTACAGCATAACTGTCCATTAGCAGAAAAGAGCCAAGAACGAGGAAAAAGGCTACAGACTTGAATTTTGTTAAACACCCTGCCATTTGGCTCAAAAATTTGCGCAAAGGTACAGATTAATCGAGCAACTTAAGCATGGCTGAAAAAATATTTTTAGCTCTCCGCCGGGGTCTGTTGAAATTGCATGCTATGTAAACGGTAATAATATCCTTTTTGATGCAAGAGCTCTTCATGTGTACCCATTTCACGGATTTCGCCTTTATCCATGACGATGATCTGATGCGCTTTTCGAATCGTAGAAAGCCGATGAGCAATGACCACAGAGGTGCGCCCCCGAATAAGCGTATCTATAGCCCGTTGGATGAGGATCTCCGATTCTGTATCGACCGACGAGGTGGCTTCGTCTAATACCAAAATAGAGGGATCAAACAATATGGCGCGAATGAAAGCAATGAGCTGGCGTTGCCCGAGCGAAAGGGTGGTTCCCCGTTCCATCACTGGGTAATGATACCCACCTGGTAATCGCATGATAAAATCGTGCATACCAATGAGGCGAGCTGCATGCTCTACCCGCTCTAAAGGAATATCACGATTATGTAAAGTAATATTATCATAAATGGATCCAGAAAATAGAAAAACATCCTGTAACACCACACCAATCCGACTTCTCAGTGCACTAAGCTCGTAATTTCGAATATCTACTCCATCTATCAAAATTTCTCCTCGCTGTATCTCATACAACCGATTTAGGACACTGATTAAACTGGTTTTTCCCGATCCCGTATGCCCCACAATGGCTAAAGTTTGCCCCGGAGCTACATGAAAACTAATATCTTTCAGCACATACTCGGCATCGTTATAGGCAAACCACACATGGCGAAACTCAATCTCTCCTTTTACTCGTGCAGGTGCATAAGTTCCTGCGTTACGCACATATTCATCATTATCTAAAATCTTGAATACGCGTTCACTGGCCACCATACCCATTTGTAGAGTATTAAACTTATCGGCAAGTGTTCGTAAAGGGCGAAACAGCAAATTGATATACAACACAAAACTGATGATAATACCCGGAGAGCTAATCTGATGTATTTCTTCATAAGCCCCATACCACACCAATAAACCAATGCAGAGTGCAGAAATAATTTCGACTACGGGAAAAAAAACAGAATAAGCGAAAATAGCATCGATATTGGCTTTCCTATACTCTCGGTTGATTTGCCTGAATCGGTGCAACTCTTTTTCTTCTGCGGCAAAAGATTGCACCACCACCATGCCCGAAAGATGTTCTTGCACAAAAGCATTTAATGCTGCTACGGCATTACGCACGCGAAAAAAAGATTTGTTGACACTTTCTTTAAACAAGTAAGTAGCTATCAGTAAGATGGGAAATGCAGAAAGCGTAATCAGTGTAAGCCGCCAATCGGTGGCCAACATGATAGCTATGATGGAAATAATCGTCAGCAAATCGGCCACAATGGAGATCAAACCTTCTGAAAAGATTTCATTAATGGCTTCAATATCATTGATGGTACGAGTGGTGAGCGTGCCTACCGGGGTGCGATCAAAAAATCGCAGATTTAAACCAATGATTTTGCGATAAACATCCATTCGCATATCGCGAATTACCGATTGCCCAAGCACGCTCGTTAAATAAGAAAAGGCAAAACGCATCAGGGTTTCCACCAGCAAAATACCCACCTGAATAACCGTGATCCAGATCACCATCTGCAGCAAATTCTGCGCGATATAGCGATCTACCGTTATTTGAATAAGATAGGGCCTAACCGGAGCTATGGCAGCTAGCAAAATAGCCAAAGCCACACTCACATAAAACAAAAACTTATATGGCCTGGCATAATGCAATAGCCGCCGCATCAAGAAGAAATCGAAGAGTTTTTTTTGTGGCAACACCAATCAATTAAGCTAGCAAAATTACATAATCTCTCGGCAATCTATTCTAGGGATCATTTACCTCTGCTGAGCCATTGGCACGTTCTTGCATCAGCTGGTGATAGGCTTTGATAAAAATAGCACCCAAGTTTTTATGCGGGGGGATATAATCCTCAAACTGATCGTAGTGAGGCGTTTTGCGAAATTCCGTTGAAAGCTGATTCCAAAGCTTTTCCCAAACAATATCCTTACCCAGCAAAATATTTTCTTCTATCGCCCGAATAATGGGCTCATTCACATATAGGGTTCCGGTTTGTTTGGAAGAAATAATTTGTGCTTGAGGAGAAACTTGCAATACAGAAGCCAAGCTATTGTATCCTCCGCACGAACCCAGAATTACAATACGAGCAGAGCTTTGCAACTGAGCAATGGTGGCATCAACATGATAGCTGTGCCCCCGATGAATATATACCGTTGGCTGAATATGATGAGCATTCAAGTACTCGGAGAGTTTGCTCATAGCAAGCTCATCTTGATTAGGATCAGAAAAAGGTAATTTCACAAATATGGTCACCGGTTTCCCTCGCTGCGATTCAATAGTTAGCCAATAAGTATTGCGCGTAATCTTCCATTCATTGCCTTTAAAACTACTCATGAAGCTATTGAACGATTGAAAACCATCTTTATCTCCATAAAAAAAGACCTCTTCATATATCCTGCCACTGTCGCATACCAAGCTAGAAAAAGGTACACGATCAATAGGTGGCAGATGAAATTTTTGGCTAATATCTTTAGACCATACAGAATCTTGTTGATCTTTCAATCGGCTAGAAAATAAGCTAGCCAATAAAGCATAAATGACCTGCCCACGGGTATCCCGTTTTTGTTGCATCTGTAAAAAATTCTTATCTACTTCTCGACGCAAAAAATCAAGCAACTTGGGATCTTTAATGCTGCCAAATGCATCGGCTACATCCACTGCATCTTCAAGCGTTTCGGTTTTTTCTAATCCACTCACAAATTGTTGCATCAGCGCTGTAGAGTTGGCCTCAGGCATTGATCTTAAAAAATCGTTCAAGGTATTATAGGCTGCCGACATGGTGATAAACTTCTTAAACCGATCGAAGTATACTGACATCAGCAGCAAATCGCCACGCTGCGGTTGCATGCGTTGCATCATGCGTTTAAATAAACCCACATAGCTTGACGTATAAATTTCTTCTTCTCCATTGATGATTAAATAATAAATTTCTTGTGGAGTGAAATGATCTACGCAAGCAAAACGCACGGCATCTAATGTGTCGTGCAGATCATTGACGGTACGTATATAATGCAAGGCTAAGCGTTTTACATTTTGTTCCATGCCTAGCAAATTAAGCACCGGCGTATCATTAAGCCATCGCTTTCGCATATCTATCACCGTATTCACACATAGCCTATAGTAAGCATCTCGATCAGGAATAATTTTTTCAAGTTGCGCAATCGTATATTGCCCATGCACCAAATAATCCAAAAATGGCAGAATCTGTATGGCATGTGGCGAACGCCCTATGCGAACGATTGTTTTTACCAATGTATCGGGATTACGACGTATGGCATTACCTACCAGAGTAAAAGATGTAGCATAATCATATACGCGCTGTGGGTACAAACGGGCTATTTGCGCAATAATGGTATCTGTGAAAGGTTCATTCAAAAATTCAGCAAACCGCCCCTGTAGCTCACTGAGCACTCGTTCGGGATGTGCAGCTGCATATTCTCTAAACAACCGCATGCGTGCAACCCTATACCCAAAATTATTGGGAAAGCCTTCAATGGTGATAAAACCCACCTGATAAGGTATGCCTTCTAAGCAAGTGGCAATACTTTTGCCTTGCATATCGGCTTGCATCATCTGATGCAAATTGTTAATCAAAACAGGTGCGAGCAATGCATTTAGCTGCCCATGCTCTACCTGATAAGCATACAAACTCAATACATGATAAATAGCATACAAGTAGTAATATTTAATTCGGTGCTCATACGCACTGCTTTCAACAAAAAGCTGCATCCGATTCACTTCTTTTGTCAATGCTTGCTGGGCTTGTATTTGCTGTTGATTCTCAGGTCTTGCTGAAGTATCGAGGGTGGAATAAAGCGCATGTAGGGCTTCACCCTGGGCTTGATTGATCTGCTCATGTATCCATTGCCGACTAATGGGCACCGAAATTCCAATGGTATCGGGCCCAGAAACAACGCTCATATTCCAGCCCAACATACAAATCCATAAAAATTGCATCATGGTTTTTCAAATCTGGTCTGCAAATTTACCGCCATTTTTCACAGCACTGATCCTATTAACCGCTTCTCAATAACAGAAGACTGCTTGAAATTAACAATTTCATAATGTTAACTTTAAGTAAAAAAAATATGAACACGGCTAAATTTGTAGACAAATGGCGGTTCCCTCTGCTATGAAAGCCATAAATACAGGAAAAATTTTGATTGTAGATGATGAACCCGATATTCTGGCAATCATTAGCTATAATTTGAGAAATGCTGGCTATGAAACTTTTGTGGCTTCGAATGGCGATGAAGCTATCGAAAAAGCCAGAATATATCATCCACACCTCATCATTTTAGACATCATGATGCCTGGAAAAAACGGCATGGAAGTATGCCGCGAGCTGAAAGCTCAGCCTGCTTTTCAAGACACCATGATTCTGTTTCTCACGGCGCTCAACGATGATGCTCACGAAATTGAAGGGCTCAACCTGGGAGCCGATGATTATGTGGTGAAACCCATCAAACCTAATCTGCTCATTAGCCGTGTACATGCCTTGTTTCGCCGCATGAAAAAACTCGATGAGCCCATTTTACAAATAGGTGATTTGCTCATTGATAGTGAAAAATTTCAAGTCGTTTATCAAGGTAAACCTATTATCCTGGCTAAAAAGGAATTTGAATTGCTGAAACTGTTGGCTTCCAGGCCAGGTAGGGTATTTATGCGCCATGAAATTCTCGACCAGGTGTGGGGTGCCGATGTGATTGTGGGCGATCGCACAATTGATGTGCATATTCGTAAAATCCGACAAAAATTAGGAGCCGATCTCATCGCCACTGTAAAAGGTGTGGGCTATAAATTTGAAGGATAAACGTTCCTATCTCCATTTCTTTCTCTTCCCTTTCATCCAAGCCATATCTTTTGTTAACTTTGGATGAATGTATTTATCCTATGTTTATCGATAAAAATCCTACACCGGGCAAATTATCGCTATTATGTGCGAGCAGCACCGGCCTGATTCTCTTGCTAATGGGCCTGATTATGGGCTTAAAAACCATTCAACTCGCCTGGCTCCTCTTGATCACTACGCCCGCAACATATATATTGACGCGTTATCTCACGGAAAAATTTTTGTATCGTAAAATTAAATTGATCTATAAGTTGATCTATCAAACCAAGGCTTCTCCGCAGGAAGAGTTTTTTCATACCCATATTCTCCCTAAGCCTACGCTCGAACAAGTGCAAGTCGATGTGGAACAATGGGCTTCTCAACAAAGTGATCAATTGGAAATATTACGCAGAAACGAAAAGTTTAGAAAAGAATTTTTAATGAATCTTTCGCATGAACTTAAAACGCCCATCTTTGCTATACAAGGATACATTCATACCTTGCTCGACGGCGCTATTGAAGACCAGCAGGTGAATCGTGAATTCTTAAAAAATGCGGCTAAAAATGTAGACCGGCTGTGCCGACTGATTGATGATGTAGATGAAATATCGCGCCTAGAAAGCGGCGAAATACAATTCAACAAAGAAGCTTTTGTGATACAAGATTTGATTAAAGATGTTTTTGATCTACTATCCTTAAAGGCTGCTCAAAAAAATATTGGGTTCGACTTTAAGAAGGGCTGCGAAACACCTATCATGGTGTATGCTGATAAAGAAAGAATTCGCGAAGTATTGATTAACCTCATCGATAACTCTATTAAATATGGTAAACAAGGGGGCTATACCCTGGCTAGCGTGTATAATACCGATGAAAAACATGTATTAATAGAGATTTCGGATAATGGTATTGGGATCGCTGAAGAACATCTTCCTCGCGTGTTCGAACGTTTTTATCGTACTGATAAAGCTCGCAGCCGGGATGCAGGAGGCACGGGGTTGGGGCTAGCCATTGTTAAGCACATCATCGAAAATCATGGACAATCTATTCACGTGCGTAGCAAGCCCGATATAGGCTCCACCTTTGGCTTTACACTAGAATTGTTTTCGGAATAAAAAAGATATCGCCCCAACGAAGTGGAGCGATATCATGCACCATAACTGCTATATATGTATGTAAAGCAGCCTAAAGAAAATTATCTCATCTTTCCCACCATGCCTTATAATTAGTGTTGTCTTTCCCGCCCATCTTTTGAATTTCTGCTTGATAATTTTTGGCATTGATCGTAGATTCAGAAATCGGATATAAAAACCTCGAAGGAATAAGACCACCATTCAAGTTTGCACTTCCTCCGGGATCAAAAGCCGGATAACCTGTTCGCCTATATTCAATCCAGCCTTCAAAACCATTGTTGATGTTGAGTATCCATTTTTGCGTTATAATTTGTGCCAATGCCGAATCAGGATTAGTATTCCAAATCACACTCGAATTCTGTAGATAGCTATTAGCCTGAGCTACGGTTAAACCCAACTCCTGAAAGGCACCTATCACACCCGATGTATAATACGACTGTGCATTAGCAGAAATATATCCTTTCAAAGCCGCTTCAGCTAAAGCAAATTGCTGCTCAGCATATGTAATGATACGTGCTTTTAATACATTTGGATTGCCAATAGATCTAAAATTTGCTGCACTAAACAATGATGCTTGATTGATTTGATCAGTGGTAGCGTTAACAACTAGCGGCATTCCACCGTAATGATCAAAACTAAAATTGGTTTCTTGCGCATGAAGTGCATTCGGAGAAAAATATATACGCATACGAAAAGAATCTTGAGTTTGGGCATAAACACGATATAATGTGCTGTTCATAAACTTAACCTGGTAGTCGCCCGAGCGTTCGGTTAAACTTGGGAAATTGTAAGGTAATGTGTTGGGTAAAGATAATGAAGCACTTTCTGTAGGATCTGCCATCAACACACCTGCTTGTACGATTGACTGAATTGAGGGAGCAACATTCATTTTCGATGAAATTCGAATCAAATAACGTAGCCGCAATGCATTAACAAATTTTCTCCATTTCACCGGATCAGCTTGATACAGGATATCTCCACTTATGCTTCCCTTTTTGGCTATGATTAGTAAGCTATCGGCACGTTGCAAAGAAGGCAATATACCCATTGTAGGATCAGTATACACCACTTGTTGCGAATCATAGGCAGGAGTAAATAAGCCTGATTCTCCTTGAAGTGCCTGCTTTAAAGGAATATCACCCCAGCATTCAGTAAGTTGTGCAAATGCATAGGATCGGAGAGTAAGACCAACGGCCTGTATAAAAGGATTATTGAGCTGCTGCCCTTGTTGATAAAGAATATTCGCATCTCGAGCAGCTTCATACATCGGATCCCAATAAGGTTCATTGGTAACTGGTTGATATCGTGTGGCTGTATTATAATAATCCTGGCTAAAAGTCATATATTGCCCTATGCCATTCCCTAAAGTCCAACCTATGTAAGCATTATTATAAAACTCCTGTACCAAAATATTAGACAATAAAGTTGTAGGATCAGCATGTTCTAAATTATTAGGATTGGTATTTACTCGCTGAAATTCTTTTTGACATGAACTTAATCCTATTACTAAGACAACTATGATGAACAGTTGTATGCATATATTTTTCATATCACGTAAATTATTTTTCATTTTAAGAATGAATAATGCGTTTGTTGTTATTATAAGCTTAGATGCAAGGATACTCCATAACTTCTCGTTGATGGGAGGCTTAAAAACTCTATACCAGGTAATATTTGCTGACCACGTAATGTAAGGGTTTCGGGATCAACATCTTTGTTTTGTGTGAATTCAATAATGTTTCTACCCACCAAAGCAATATCTAATGAAGATCCATGTTTACTACCAAATATATGTGGGAATGTATAGCTCAGGCGTAACTCTCTAAGTTTCAGATATGATGCATTATACATAAATACCTCATTGTTGTTTGCATTGTAGTATCCTAAATAATATGTAGCCGCGTCTACGTGTACATTGTTGGGTACATATTTACCCGATGTTGGATCATACATGACGCCCTGCCCAGTTATACCCGTCTCACGTCCAGGAAGGGTTTTGACAGACATTCCACCATTAAGTACACCCAATTCAGTATATGAATAAAACTTGCCACCCTGATGCCAATCCCAAACAAAATTGAAAGTGAATCTACGATACTGAAGAATGTTTAGCCAACCAAGCACAAAATCGGGGTTATAGTTACCTAAAAGCTTATCCTGAGTTGAAGTAACCAAAGGCACGCCATTTTGGTAAACTATATTTCCCTGAGGATCTCGCACAAAACCATTGCCATACATATTACCTAAACGTTCTCCCACTTTGGCTGTATATTGAATAGCTCGATAATATCGATCATATTGAGTTACCTGCGCATAAGTGTAAGAATTGATTCCTGAAGGAAGAGAAGTGACTGTACTTACATTATGGCTGAAATTGACATACATGTTCCATGAAAATTGCTGATTGGTATGTGCTTTAAAAGGTGCTGCAGAAAATATAAATTCTACACCTTTATTATTAATTGACGCGCCATTTATAAAAGCATTCGTATATCCTGATGAAACAGGAACTGGTAACTTTACGACTTCATTGTGTGTGTTTTCATTGTAAATAGTGATATCTAATCCAATTCGATTATCTAATAATTTTGTTTCTAAACCTCCTTCAAAAGAATTGGTTGTAGAAGGTATTAAATTTTTATTAGCCAAAACATTATTAGCGGTAGTTAATGGATAATTGTTAAATGGCGTATTGGTGAGGAAGGTATTGTTAATGGAATATGGATCGGCATCACGACCAACTTGTGCTGATGACATCCGAAGTTTCAAATAGCTCACCCATCTAGGTAATTGGATCATCTCAGATAGAATAACACTCAATGAAGCCGAAGGGTAAAAATAACTGTTGTGATGTATGGGCAAGGTACTAGACCAATCGTTGCGAGCAGCTAAGTTAAGGAAGATTTTATTCCGATAAGACAAATCCGCAAATCCATACAAGCTGTAAATTACTTTTTCAAATTTCAAATATTCAGTAGGCAGTTGATTCTGTGCATTTGAAAAGTTATATAGTCCAGGTGTAATGAGTGCATTTGCAATATCTCGTGTATAAGATAAATCTTGCAAGAACCTGTTTCCACCTGCCGATACATTTACAGAAAAAACAGAAAATTTATCATCCCAAAGATAATTTGCCAGAAAATCGGTATTGTTTTCTAAGTAATTCACGTTGTCTACCCGAAATCCTCCACTAGGAAAGCGCACTGTACTGAATGCACGATGGCCTTCACGATGATCTGAATAAATATCTGATCCAGTTCTAACAAACACTGAAAAATGAGGGTTAAATGCATATTTCACCATAGCATATCCGATGAGCCGATTTTTATTGAATGAGTTTACATTGTCATACAGCGTTACGTATGGGTTATCGTGATTTTTCCAATATCGAAATTGTTGAATATTGGTTTGACCTACTTGCCAAAGCTTGTTTTTCAACGAATTAATATCAATATTAATAGGCATCCCATACACACCAAAAAAGGTATACATCACGCTTTCAGAGCCATATCCAATATTAGGACGGTTGTCGCTATTACTATTGATAAAGTTGAAAAATGTTTCAGTAGATAGATGCTCATTGAATTGATGATTTACTCGAATAGCCACTGTCTGCCGTCGAAGATCGGTATTGGGTAATATACCTGTGTTGTATAAGTTTCCATAAGAAAAACGAAAGCTTCCATGATCGGATGCATTCGAAAAAGACACACCATTATTAATAGTCATGCCAGTTTGTAAGAATTTTTTGAAATGATCTGCATGTCCAATCCACGGTGTAGGAGTAACGGTGTCTTCAGGATGCAAACTCCTTTCGTATAGATCGCCTGCTTGATAAGGACCTGCTGGACTATCGAATTGATCAACGAGTAAATTAGGATCAAATTTTGCTCCAAAATTGGGAATATTGTTTTCAAAGCTTTGAGCACCATCTACAAAACGATAAGGTGTTTTGCCATTACCTGCCCCATATTCATTTTGAAGTCGTGGAAGTTTAAGAGGTGTTTCCCAAGTAGTATTAGAATATACATCTACCCCCAATCTATTTTTACTCTTTTCTCCAGTTTTTGTGGTAATGACAACAGCACCATTGGCCGCACGCGACCCATAAAGCGCAGCAGCCGATCCTACTTTTAATACCGTAATCTTAGCTATATCAAAAGGATTTAGTTCGGCTGCACCATTTCCCCAATCTACCTCAGCCCATACTCCTTGATTAGAAGAATTCTCAATAGCATCATTAAAATAAGTTTCATTATTAATAGGTACACCATCTACTACAAACAAAGGTTGATTAGTTCCAGAAAACGAATTTTCTCCACGAATTACAATTCTAGCTGTAGATCCTACTCCTGCGCCTCCATTGGTAATATACACTCCTGCCACTTTCCCATCTAAATCATTGATCAAGTTGGGATCTGGAGCATTGGTAAGTACCCGCTCAGAAATGGCTTGTACGGCATAACCTACTTGTTTCTCCTGCTTAGTGATGCCCAATGCCGTAACCACCAACTCATTTAATACCTGTTGATTACGCTGTAATGGTATCGTATAAAACGATGCATCCCCGGCTATAGGAATGCGTTTGGGGATAAATCCAATATAACTAGCCACTAAAATAGACCCGGTTGGAGCCTGAATATGAAATGTACCTTGATCATCGGTAACAACTCCTATATTAGAGCCTTCTACCCGTATAGTTACTCCAGGCATCGGATTGCCACCTTGGCCATCAACCACTTTTCCCGATATCTCTTTTAAACTCTGCGCATATAATCCATTTGTAATAAACCAAATACAATACATCAAGACAGACAACCTGGTATAAATTTTTTTCATGTTTTTAAGATTTTAGTGAACATTCTTTCACAAAACTCTTCACTACATGTTACGCCATGATATCTTTTGTGTTAACGATGTTTTAAGTGTTCGGATTTCTAAAAATTTTACCTTAATTTGCTAAAAAATTTAGTAAATTTGATTCATGAAAAATTCCACACACCAGCACCTATCATCCAAAAATCGAGAGCCATTGCCCAGAGGGTTGATAGAATACTTACTAGCTGCACCAATCCATGGGAGGCTACTGGAGTGCATTCAAGCGGAAAGAGTTGCTTTTTCGCAACAGTTTGGCCAATTAACTACCACCTCAGAAATACTTGTTTGGCTTATTCATTTTTGGCAATGGAAAACAGAGG
The DNA here is from genome assembly GCA_023511875.1 of Thermoflavifilum sp. Lineage (GTDB taxonomy): Bacteria > Bacteroidota > Bacteroidia > Chitinophagales > Chitinophagaceae > Thermoflavifilum. The sequence continues at coordinate 299,711 of JAIMAQ010000001.1, read as the reverse complement.
AGAAAAAATTGATACCTCAAATTCGCCAAGTAGTAGCCAGCTTGCATCCCGTGCTCTTAGAAGTGAATGGATTTGGTTTTATGCCTACTCATAGCATCTACATAAAAATTGTGAACCAATCGAATATTGCTGAAATAGTAAAAGCCTTCCGACCTATTCAGGCACAGCTGAAGAGTAGCTGGGCAAAACCACATTTGATTACCGAACCTTATTTTTTATTTGCATCGCGGCTCAAGCCTTGGCAATATGAGCAAAGCTTCCCCGTGTATCAGCAACAATCATTAACGGGTCGATGCATGGTCAATCAACTCTCATTATGGAGTAAAACTTCAACACAAAATTCATTTACACCTATAGCTAGCTTCCCTATGTTAGGCAATAACGTAGTAAAGCAACCTACTTTATTTGGTTAAATAATGTGAATGATGGAATATTTAAAAGGAAGAGGCGCACAATTTAATCCACACAACCGATTTGAGAAAATGCGTGTTACACGCGATGAGCCAGAAGCTATTGATGCATGGGAAGAATCATCGCTGCCAACACGTTATATAGAGCAACATGCCAAAACGCTTGTGCACCGGGTAGAAAGCCCAGATGTGGGCATGTTGTATAGTATGAATCCCTATCAGGGATGTGAGCATGGTTGTATTTATTGCTATGCACGAAATAGCCATGAATATTGGGGTTTTAGTGCTGGGCTCGACTTTGAGCGTAACATTATCGTCAAGACTAATGCCCCACAACTTCTCGAGCAATTTCTGATGCATCCATCCTGGCAAGGCTGGCCCATTTCGCTAAGTGGCAACACAGATTGCTATCAACCAGCCGAGCAGCGATATCGCATTACCCGAAGATTACTCGAAATCTGCTATGCCTTTCGCCAGCCAGTAAGCATTATTACCAAAAATGCATATATCCTGCACGATCGCGATGTATTGCAAGCCATGGCAAGCCATCAGTTGGTGAGTGTACTCGTATCGATCACCTCTCTACAAGAAGAACTGCGTCGGGCAATGGAGCCACGTACAACAACTGCAACACAACGCCTTCGTGTGATTCGCGAATTGAGCAAATTAGGTGTACGTACAGGTGTTATGCTCGGGCCCATGATTCCAGGATTAAATGAGCACGAAATGCCAGCGATCATGAAAGCCGCTGCAGATGCAGGCGCTAGCTTCTCGGCATATACGTTTATCCGCCTCAATGGAGCCATTAAGCATATTTTCCACGATTGGTTGTATAAAAATTTTCCCGAACGAGCCGATAAAGTTTGGCATCTTATCGAACAATCACACGCAGGCAAGGTCAATGATAGCCGATGGGGCGTGCGCATGCGTGGAGAAGGACCTATCGCAGAATTAGTACATCAACAATTCATTCAAGGAAACAAACGCTATGGGTTCAATGCAGATCGCTGGACACTCGATAGCTCACAATTTCGCAGACCTGGCCAACAGTTAAGTTTATTTTAAATCTACAATAAACCATTACCCTGGAAGTTAAAATTTTAACTTTGTGTCATCACTATTCATGCATTCACATCCATGAAACATATTTGGTTCATATTAGCAGGTTGTTTGGCAATAACTATAGCCCATGCACAAGTAAAAATTTCTGATCAACAAGCTATCAAATACGTTAATCAGCAAGCAACGGTTTGTGGAAAGATAGCCAGTACCTATTTTGATTCCACTTCCCTACGAAAGCCTACTTTTCTCAATTTCAGATACCCACATCCCGATGAAACCTTTACGGCTATCATTTGGGGTGATGATCGAAAAAATTTTACCTACGCACCAGAAACTTATCTCAAAAATAAACAAGTGTGTATTACGGGAAAAATTACCTTATTCCATGATCAGCCAGAAATGATCATTAGCCGACCCGAGCAAATTGAAGTGATTGATACATCGGCCTCACTCAAATGAGCTTCATCACCGGTCGTTGCACATCATGATAAAATAAAAACGTCCATCCTTCACGCTTGCCTTGTTCCACATATTGTTGCCGCAATTCCATGCTTCGCTTGCCATCGTAATCATATTTGGCGATGTAGCGTGTTTTCAATTGTAAATATTGAGGAGCCACGTCGCCTCCATAAAAAATCGTTTCTTCCTGGTCATAAATCCAAAACACCACATGGTATGGGCAATGCCCTCCGCTCAATGCATAACGAATTTGTGGTTCAATATACCCCGCATCATCAAGCAACACCACTTGGTTGTTGTGAAACAACAATTCAAATTCTTCTTCTTCATAAGATGAACCCGTGTAATGAGTCGTTTCTGCATCAGGTTCACTGGCATGAGAAAGTGCATATTTCAGCTCATCTTGATGAACGAAATAAGTAGCCTGAGGAAAGCTCAATACAGAGGTACCATCTGCAAGACGTTTACTGATACCGCCTGCATGGTCTTTGTGTAAATGACTCAACAATACATGCGTGATTTGTTCTGGTTCAATATGATGCTTTCGCAATACTTGATAAAGTAGAGGTTCACCATCCTGTTCGAGATGTAATCCAGTATCCAGTAAGATATAAGCCTGATCTATTTTGATCAGAAATGGTTGTATTTCAATCAACAAAGATCCTTTTGGGCGATCTTGCAGGCGATCGCTTTCAGGATGAAAGGGCTTAAAAATCTTCGTTTTATCAACTGTAAATGTGCCCTCAGCCAGAGGAATGATCTGTGCCATAGCCCGTTATATTATTCGAATTATCGCAAAATCTTTTGCCTATCAGCATCCAAACGTATCAAAACGAAAAGCAATAAGGTAAAAGTGATCATCGATGAACCTCCATAACTCATCCAGGGCAAAGGTATGCCAATTACAGGGGCTAAGCCAACCGTCATACCGATATTTATCACCACATGAAAAAACACTACACCGGCTACTCCATAGGCATATACCCTACTAAAAGTAGAGCGCTGCCGCTCAGCTATCTGGATGATGCGAAATAACATGATCAAGTAAATGCCTAACAACATCATACTTCCCACAAAACCAAAATCTTCACCTACAGTACAGAAAATAAAATCAGTGCTTTGCTCGGGAACAAATTCATAACGAGTTTGTGTACCTTTTAGATATCCTTTTCCCCAAAACCCTCCAGAACCAATGGCAATTTTAGATTGCAGCACATTGTAACTCGATTGTGGATTAGATGCTTTACCCAGCATAACATTGATGCGGGTTACTTGATAAGGCTTGAGCACATGTGTAAATATGTAGGGCACTATTTGCATGACAAACACGCTGCAAAATCCCCAAATCAACAATATTAACAACAGCCGTTCGGGATGCCTACGAAAGCTACGCCGCATGAGATAAATAACAATTGCAGCTGCTATGCTAAATATAATTAGCAAAAGGTGTTTTTCTACCAACAAAGAAGAAAGTACCAATACAATAGCAGAAAAGCCAATGATAAGAATAATGCCGGGAAGCCCTTCGCGGTACAAGGCCAAAAAAAAGCTTAGGTATACCAATGCCAGGCCTGTCTCAGATTGCAAGATGATAATTGCTGCTGGTAAAGCTATTAATCCAATCGCAATGAGTCGAGATCGCAACGTAGAAAAATCTACATCCAATCGCGATAAATATTTAGCTAATGCCAAATTGGTCGTGAGCTTGGTAAATTCTGCAGGTTGAAATTGAAAGCCGCCAATCACCAACCATGAATGAGAACCTTTAATATCTTTACCCGCTACCAATACCACTAAAAGCAGCATGATACCAAATGCATACATTAAGTTGGCCAATGCAGGAAAAATTCTGCTATCGACCAACAATACCACCAACGCTAATAACATAGAAATACCAACCCACATCAGCTGCCGGCTATAGTTTCTGCTAAGGTGCATCATATGGTACAAAACATCTTCACCGGCACGGTGTTCAACCGCAAAAATGGAAAGCCAACCCACTATTACCAGCAGCAGATAAAGTGCAATCAAGAGTTTATCTACTCCAGGTTTGATGAGCTCTGTTGATGTATGCCTATATGACTCCACGGCAAGAAAGCATTTTTATGGTATAAGGGTATCTTTAGGCTTCACGGCTTTCATAGCTTCCAGTTGATCATGTATCCGATTGAGCGAATCTAATCTGCGCTTTCTCTCCAACATGTATTCGGGTATTAAATTGGCTTCCATGATGCGATGTAACAGAGGCAAGCGACTTGTTGAAATACTGTCTCGCAAATATTTTTCAATCATCAGGCTAGCAATAGGTGCAGCCCAACTGGCTCCAAATCCAGCATTTTCTACTACTACCGCTATGGCAATCTTGGGATGTTCACGTGGTGCAAAAGCTGCAAACAATGAATGATCTTTTAATTCCACACGTTTGCCATTGATAATGGCAAAATTTTGTGCAGTGCCCGTTTTTCCGCAAATAGTAATACCCGGAATAGAGGCTATCGTAGCTGTCCCGCGTTCTACAACCGCAGCCATCGCTCGGGTAACAATATCATAATCAGTATCCGAAACATTTGCAGCAATACGATGCTTAATCAAATGACGAAAATAAAAACCTGGATCTCCTTCGATACTATCTACTACATGTGGGGTATAGTAATATCCATGATTGGCAATGATGCACATCACATTGGCCAACTGCAAAGGAGTTTCTGTAATCTCTCCTTGGCCAATACCCAGGGAAACAATCGTGCAAGAATTCCAATGATGACGTCCAAAAATTTTGTTATAATGAGTACTATCTGGAATGTACCCACTATTCTCCCCAGGTAAATCAATACCCAATTTTTTTCCCAGTCCAAAATCATTTACATAACGATCCCATTCAGCAAGCCCTTGTGTAGGGTGGTGATCTTTATCCACAATAAACCGAAACACCTGAGAAAAATAAGAATTACAAGAATATGCCAATGCATTATACAAATTGGATGCATGGCCTGGAAAACTCTCGGTACACTTGATAGGCCTACCACAAGCTAAATACACCCCTCTACAATCATAACCATAAGAAGGCGTGATCACACCTTCATGTAAGGCTATCAAGGCATCTACCGGCTTAAAAGTAGAACCAGGTGGATATGTAGCCTGGATGGGACGATTAAACAACGGTAACTCCGGATCGTTAAAAAGCCTAGAAAATTTTTTACTTCTTTCTGCCCCACTTAATTCATTGGGATCATAACTCGGACTACTCACCATGGCGAGTATACCACCTGTTTGAGGATCAATGGCTACAATGCTCCCAATTTTATTTTGCAACAACTGCTCTCCTAATTGTTGCAACTCTATGTCTAAGGAAAGATACAGGTTTTTACCCGCCACAGCTGGCGTATCGTATATGCCACCAGCATAAGATCCTTGTATACGATTGCGTGAATCACGCACCAGATATGCCACCCCACGCTGGCCGCGTAAAACCTCTTCATACGCCTTTTCTAATCCCGTCTTGCCTACAAAATCGCCTGCCTGATAAAAACCATGCGAGCGCTTGATAGTAGCGGAATCTACCTCGCCAATGTACCCAAAAATATGTGCCGCTACAGGATAGGGATAATTGCGAACAGGTCGCTCAACCAGCTCAAACCCAGGAAACTGATACAAGTTTTCGGCAATACGCCCGTATACATCAGGCGGAAGCAACTCTGCAAATACAGATTGGCGATAACGTGAATTGCGTCGGATAATCTTTTCCATGCGCTCCCGAAAACTGGCCATGTCTATACCCAACAACCTACATAAAAATGTAGTATCTAAATGTTTGACCTCTGATGGCGTAACTACCAGATCGTATAAAGCCGTATTGTTGACCACTACACGCCCATGCCGATCATAAATGATGCCGCGGGTAGGATAAACCAATTTGCGGACAATCGCTTGGGCATTGGCTATCTGCCGATATCGGATGTCCACAACTTGTAAATAAAACAACCTCGCCGCAATTACGACAAAAGCACCCACAAAAATAAGCTGGATAATACGCTTCCTCGATTGATGAAATTCGGCCATATTCCATAAAGCTACAACACCGCCACCTTGGATATACGAGATGACACGCAAACCTACTAAAAGCTAGAGGCGCATACGTAAACGAATTGAAAAATTTATAACATTCATCTCCGCACTGCTTTCCACTCAAAAAACAACAATCCATACACAAAAATCAACAACAAGGTAACCAAGGTAGATACCAAAATTTTCGTTGCCAAATATGCCAAATCTTGAAAACTTAAAATCTCTAACGAAAAATACACCAGATGATGGATCAAAACCAGCATACCCGCATAAAAGAAAAATTTGCCAAACCCCATCGTAGCTGGTGAGGGCGAACGATGTAGGTCTTCAAAGCCACCTTGGGGAGAGAGCACTCCAATGAGAAAAGGTCGCAAATAAGCAACTACCGTACATGCTGCAGCATGCAATCCGGGCGTATGCATAAAATTATCCATTACCCAACCTGTAGCAGCTCCCAGAATGAGCAAGAACCATCGAGGCGTTTGAAATGGCAACAATAAGATGAATAACATATACAAATAGGGTTGCACAAACCCATTGAGCATGATATTGTTCAAAATGAATAACTGAACAAACATCAGCAACACAAAACGAACAATATTTTTCAGCAATTCACTCATGGCTTGGGAATATTCGACTCTATCTGTGTTTGCTCGGCGGCATCAAAGTTTTTGATGACATACACATACCGTAACCTACTGAAATTGGTCGCCAACCTGATACGAGCTATTTGAAAATTACTAGCTGGTTGATGTGCAATTTTCTCCACAAACCCTACTGGTAATCCGGGAGGAAACATGATCGAAAACCCACTGGTAACAACGGTATCATTGCGATACAGGTTCACACTGCGCGGAATATCGGCCAAGATAGCCGTATAGGAGTTATGCCCATCCCAATACACATAGCCAATATCACCTGTGCGCTTGAGTCGTACACTAATGCGCGATTCTTTATGCAACAACGACATCACCAGTGCATAATGGTTGCTTACCTGAACAACCACACCGGCAACACCATTAGGGCTTATCACTCCCATATGGGGTTCCACCCCCTCCAATCTACCCCGATGAATGGTAAAATAATTGCTGGCATGTATAATGCTGTTGTTGACCACCTCGGCAGGTAAATACAGATACTGCCGATGTTGTGCCGTATCGCGCACCACAATCTGGGAAGTATCGGGGCGAGTGAAATTGTTGCGAAGTGCATTGCGTAGGCGGGCATTTTCTGCCAATAAGCTGTCGTTCACTTCTTTGAGATGAAAATAACTCATTATCCGATGATAACGTTGGTACAAGTTGCCCATCCATTCTTCAGAAAACTGCAAAAACACCGTTTGCTGAAACGGGTTTTGGGTAAACACCTGGTTTAAGCAAACCAATTCAATAGTAATAAATAGCAGCAAATTGAAATAACGCCGGATGAATAGAATCAGGTTGCGCACAAGCTTATTTTATGCAAAATAAGGGATGATCTATCTATTGCATCAGGAATGGATATTTCCCAATATGCTTTAAGGCGATACCCGTGCCTCTCACCACTGCACGCAATGGATCGTCGGCTACATGCACTGGCAATTTAATCTTTTGCGCCAAACGCTTATCTAGGCCTCGCAACAAAGCCCCTCCACCAGTTAAGTATAACCCCCTGCGATAAATATCGGCAGCTAATTCGGGCGGTGTGGTTTCTAAAGCCTTGAGAATAGCCTCTTCAATTTTAAATATCGACTTATCGAGCGCCTCTGCAATTTCCTGATAAGAAACCATGATCTGCTTAGGTATCCCTGTCACCAGATCTCGACCATTCACAGGAATATCATCGGGAGGATTATCCAGTTCTTTTAATGCAGAGCCTACTTGTACTTTAATCTGTTCGGCAGTACGCTCTCCAATAAGCAAGCTATGGTAACGCCGCAAGGCTTCCATGATATCAGCAGTAAACTCGTCGCCGGCGATGCGAATCGATTGGTCGCATACAATACCAGCCAGGGCAATAACCGAAATACCTGTGGTGCCTCCACCAATATCAATGATCATGTTGCCCACTGGCTCTTCCACATCAATACCAATACCTAAGGCAGCTGCCATGGGCTCGTGGATGAGATAGACCTCTTTGGCTCCAGCCTGCTCTGCCGAATCACGTACGGCGCGCTTCTCCACTTCCGTAATGCTCGAAGGGATACAGATGACCATACGCCAGCTGGGAGTGAAGAATGGTTTTTTCGGATACACCATTTTAATCATCTCCCGAAGCATACCCTCAGCGGCATTGAAATCGGCAATCACCCCATCTTTCAACGGCCTAATGGTGCGGATATATTCATGTGTTTTTTCATGCATCATCATAGCCTTCTTTCCCACAGCAATGATTTTGCCTGTGGCACGTTCCACAGCGACAATAGAAGGCTCATCTACCACTACCTGATCGTTATGGATGATTAGCGTGTTGGCTGTACCTAAATCAATAGCCAGGTCTTGCGTCATGAAATTGAGAAATCCCATAGGAAAAACAACGTAGTATCAGATAAAGAGATAAAAAATGTGTTTGCAAAGTTGATATAATTTTCATAAACGTGTGTACAGTTGATTTTATTCTGTTTTTGTAGGCAAAAACTCCCAACCAATATCCTTTCGAAAATATTTTCCTTCAAAATCGATTTGATTTGCTAGTTGTAGGGAAAATTCTCTGGCTTCAGACAATTGATTCCCCAGAGAGGTGATACTTATTACTCTACCTCCAGCAGTAACTAATCGACCGTTTTCCCAACGAGTGCCTGCATGAAATACCAGACTATTGGCAGGCCAACTGTTGGGCAGCCGAATGGGAATGCCTTTGCGATAAGGTCCTGGATAGCCTGCAGATGCCAGCACCACGGTGAACGCATGCAGAGGAGAAATAGTCATTGATAGTCGTGCTAGGCTGCCCGTCTGGAATTGGAAAAACATATCGGTTAAATCGGTTTGTAGACGCGGCAAAATCGCCTCCGTTTCTGGATCACCCAGCCTACAATTGTATTCAATCACGTACGGATCTGCTGCCACCTGCATCAATCCGAAAAACAAAAATCCACGATAAGGCATTCCTTCTTCACGCATTCCTTGCAAAGTGGGTTGAATGATACGTTGTTCAACTTTTTTCATAAAAGCCTTATCGGCCACTGGCACGGGCGACACGGCTCCCATGCCTCCTGTATTCAAGCCTGTATCGCCTTCGCCGATGCGCTTATAATCTTTTGCTTCGGGCAACAATACATAATGTTCACCATCTGTGAAAATGAATACCGATAATTCGATTCCGCGTAGATATTGCTCAATGACTACTTGTTTTCCCGCCCGACCAAATCTTTCATGGATAAATATCTCTTCCAGGGCAGCCACCGCTTGTTCTGCCTGCTCGCAAATCAACACACCTTTGCCTGCGGCCAAACCATCGGCCTTCAATACTATGGGTAAGGGATGCGAGGCAACATAAGCCTTAGCGGCTTCTAATTCTGCCTGCTGAAATACGCGATATGAAGCTGTAGGAATCCCATGGCGTTGCATAAACGCCTTAGCAAATGCCTTACTGCCTTCCAGCTGGGCTGCAGCTTTTGATGGACCAATCACCTGCACTCGATTGAGGCCTGGCGTATCAGCCATGGCATCGACAATACCAGCTACTAGAGAGTCTTCTGAGCCTGGCACCACATAATCTATTTGCTCTGCACGGCAAAATGCAGCAATAGCGGGCAGATCAATAGGGGAGAGATCTACATTTTCGGCCAATGCGGCAGTACCTGCATTACCTGGAGCCACGTAGATCCGATCGCAACGAGCGCTCTGGCTGAGTTTCCATGCCAACGCATGTTCACGTGCCCCGGAACCTAAAATAAGAATGCGCACTTTTTTTCTGCAAAGAAAAGATTTTCAAACTGTTCTGTTCTCACCCAAAATAAATTTTATTGTATTTTACGCCTTTAATTCACACAGATCACAAAATCTACAAGCTTATGGAGGGCAAACCCACTACCCGAAAGGGGCACCATCCTGGATTGTATGTGTTGTTTTTCACTGAGATGTGGGAACGTTTTGGTTATTACCTGATGGTAGGCATTTTTTTGCTTTACTTAATTGATCCCATTAGTCATGGAGGCAAAGGCTTTGATACCAGAAGGGCTGCCGACCTCGTTGGATCTTACATTGCACTCGTGTACCTCACACCGTTTATTGGCGGGCTTTTGGCCGATCGTTATCTGGGATATCGTAGGGCCGTGATCCTGGGCGGAATCTTATTGGCTGCTGGCTACTATGGACTTGCTTTGCCTGGTAATACGGCTATGTATATCTCGCTCTTGCTGATTATTCTGGGCAACGGCTTTTTCAAACCCAATATCAGTACAATTCTGGGGAACCTGTATAACCGAGAAGACTTACGGCCTAAAAAAGATGTGGCCTACAACATTTTTTACATGGGCATTAACCTCGGTGCCTTCGTATGCAATTTTGTAGCTGCGTATATGCGCAACCATTTTGGCTGGGGATATGCATTTGCTGCTGCTGGTGTGGGCATGACGATTGGATTGATTTGGTTTCTTTCTGGGATGCGTTATATAAAAGAAGGTGATGTAAAAAAACCCATACAAAAAGAAGACATGCCCATTAGCCAAATTCTGGGATATGTGTTTTTACCAGCTTTAATTGCCGCACTCATAGGTTATTTCTTCAGCAGTTTCACTGGCCACACGATTTTTGGCACCCGATCCAACGATGCATTCATGTTTGCTTGCATCCCCATCATCATTTTTTATGGTAGCCTATACTTCCGCGCCAATTCAGAAGACAAGCGCGGGCTTGGTGCCTTGTTTGCCTTTTTCTTGGTTTCCACCGTTTTCTGGGTCATATACAACCAAAACAGCACTGGCCTCACAATATGGGCCGATCAATATACCAACCGACAGATGCCTCCAGCATTGGAAAAAATTGCCAAGCCTTTTGGCATGCTCCAAATGGTAACAACCGATTCACAAATGGTAGTGAAGGTTGATCGTTATTTCCGAGCCCAAACCAATGCACAGGGAACCACCGTTATGGTCAAAGGCATCGATCCTTATTTTCAAAATCTACCCCATAGCCAATGGCCTGCAAGTGGAAAATTGCATTTATTGTCTACAGAAATCTTTCAATCGGTCAATCCGTTTTTCATCATCGTATTTACCCCATTACTGGTAGGCCTTTTCAGCCGCCTGCGTCGTAAAGGCAAAGAACCTACTACACCCATCAAGGTCACTCTAGGAATCTGGGTAGCTGGTCTTTCATCGTTACTGATGGTGATTGCCATCATGACGCGCGACGTGTATGTCGATAAAGCCAGCATGTTATGGGTCATTGCTACTTATGCAGTGTTTACGATTGGTGAATTACTCGTAAGCCCAATAGGTTTATCAATGGTATCCAAACTCTCTCCCACTCGACTTACCGCTCTCATGATGGGTGGTTGGTTTCTGGTCAATTCCATTGCGGGTAAATTGGCGGGATTAATGGCTAGTTTCTGGGATAGCTTCATCGATAAGAAATATTATTTTCTGATCCTGGTGATCGCCGCAGCCATTGCGGGTTTTATCATGCTCCTATTGAGCAAATGGGTAGCCCGCGTGGTATATGAAAAAACAGGATCTTATTAAACAACTGGATCCATCTAAACTCATTGCCTCCATTTTACATCATCAATCATCCAATCAAAAATGTATATGATGGTCGTGACAAAAGCATGACTGAGAGGCCATATTGTGGCCTGAAAATTTTCTAATTTTGAATGTACAAAATCGGAAGCTATGGAAGCTGTGAAACCTGTTTTCCACAAATCGCCCGACGAAGAACTCTTTAGGGAAATCAAACGTAAGGCCCATGCAGTGGTAAAAGAGTTAGAACCTATACGCAGCTGGCAAATTCGTGTTAAAGCAATTTTGTTTCCTGCCTTATTTTTTGCTGCATATGCTACGGCATTGATCTGGGGTAGTCATATTTATGTGCTTTATGGAGCCTATTTTGTTATGGGTCTACTGCTGGTGATCATTTTCCTCAATCAAATTCACGATGCAGTACATGGTGTGCTCTGGAAAAAGAAATGGCTAAATGAATTATACATTCATTTTTTTGATATCATGGGCGCTAATAGTTATGTCTGGCGTATTCGGCATACCCGATTGCATCATAATTATCCCAATATCATGGGGTGGGATAGCGATATTGAGCAGAGTGATTTGGCGCGAGTATTTCCTTATGGCCCCTATAGCAAGATTCATAAATACCAGCATATTTATTTACCCATGATTTATCCATTTTATTTGCTCAATTGGTTGCTGGTACGTGATTTTAAAGACTTTTTTAACAAGAAAAAACCCGTTTGGAAAGTCACGCAAATTCCGCGAAAAGAATATTACAAGTTGTTTTTCTTCAAGGCCTTCTTTTTGTTTTATACGATTGTAATTCCGAAGTGGGTATTGCCCATTAGCTGGGGGCAAGCCATTGCTGCTTTTCTCATCTTTATCTTCACTGCCAGTATTTTCTCACTCATTGTGCTGCTATCGCCTCATGCCAATACAGAAAATGAATTCCCCTTGCCCGACGAGCATAACCAAATTCCACACCCCTGGTTTATGCATCAGTTGAAAAACACCAATGATGTGACTCACGATAATTGGTTTACCCGCTTCTTCATGGGATGTTTCAATTATCATGTGGCGCATCATTTATTTCCCAACATCAATCATGTATATTATCCAGAAGTCACGGCTATTTTGCGAGAAGAAGCTCAAAAGCATGGCTTACCTTACCGAAGCTATCCCCTTTGGTATTCGTTGAAGAAGCATTATGAGTTGCTGAAACAAAACCGGATGCCGGAAAATATTTTTGAAGAAACGATGTAAGCATTTGATTCCATGCAGAGCATGTGCATGATCGCAGTGCTTAATCAATATCAAGAAAACTCATATCGATAGGTACGATGTATTTTATCTGTTTTTGCTCCGGTAGCCCGATGTAATGCCATCATTTTCTCATTGAAATCGCCTACCCAAGCCAGTTCCACACCTTTCACTGTTTGACGGGGAAGTACTTCTTCTTGTAAACACCGAATGAGAGCCGATTCCAAACCATGATTTTGAAAACGCTTTTTACAACCCATTACGATAATCCGCAAACGGTCGATGTTATGGGTGTATCGATACCATAAAAACTTAAGTTTGCCCCAAAGGTTAAGCTTGCCATTGACGTGTTTTAATATTTGATTGGCGTCGGGCAGGCAAACGATAAACGAAACAGGTTCTTGCTGGTAATAAGCAAACCATATGATTTTTTCATCGAGAATGGGGCGCATTTGCCGAAATACGTCGCGAATAGTATCGAGGCTTATGGGCGTGAAATTAGGAAAATCGCTCCAGGCATCATTATAGATTTCTTGAAAGTCACGGAAGAATTTTTCTTGATTTTTCAGTTGAAAATGCTCAAAATGATAACCCGGCTTGCGCATCACCCAATCGGCTATTTTAGTAAAGCGCTCGGGCATGGGCACAGTTGCATCTAAAAAATTGGTGTATTGATCGTAAGCCTTTTCGAATCCATAACGTTCGAACAACTCCCGGTAGTAAGGCGGATTATAATTCATCCCAAAGCTAGGTGGTTTAAACCCCTCCACCAGCAAGCCCCAGTAGCGATCGTTTTCACCGAAATTAATAGGACCCTCCATGGCCTGCATGCCCCGTTGTTGCAACCAATTCTTAGCTGTATCAAACAATAAATGAGCAGCTTCCTGGTCGTTGATACACTCAAAAAAACCTACACCACCCGTTGGACGAGGGAACTTATATGCCCGATGTTCATCAATAAAAGCAGCGATGCGCCCTATAGGCTTTTCCCCATCTCCATACAGCACCCATCGGGTACATACTCCATGAGAAAAATAACTGTTTCGCTGGGGATCAAAAATATCCCGAATATCATTTTCCAAAGGACTTACCCAATTCGGATCGTTTCGATAAATATATCGCGGCAGCCGCAGAAAATCTTTCTCTGCCTGTCGATGAGTTACTTCCTGAATATACATGCCATACAAAGGGTTCTGGCCGCTAACTTACGGAAAACTTGTTAGGAGATCATAAAGCCAGTGTAAAATCAAATAAAATCGAGGTAAGTATAACGCTTCCCTAATACGGCGCTTTCATCGGTTTCTAGCCAGCGGTGCAAAAGGGTGGCATATACTTGTTTGAAATCGATCTGATAACGCAAATCGCCTTGGTCGAGATCTTGCAAATTAGGCGGGTCATTCAAGATACCTTGTCGCTTCAACCCACCTGAGATGAGAAACATACAGTTGGCCGTGCCATGATCGGTACCTGCGCTAGCATTTTGGCTCACCCGTCGACCAAACTCTGAAAACGTCATCATCATGACATCTTGAAAGCGGCCGTGCTTTTTGAGATCGTTGCGAAAAGCTAAAATGGCATCATTTAACTGCTGGAAAAGGCGTTGCTGTTGAGGATGTTGATTTACATGTGTATCGAAACTGCCCAACGAAAGATAATATACTCGAGTAGGCAGGCCGGCCAGGATTAAAGAAGCCACTATTTTCAGGTCTTTGCCAATTTGTGTATCGGGATATGTACCATCGTCGTGATAAAGGCGAGCCTGATCATAAATATAATCGGCCGATGAAACGGTTTCTGCCATAACTTTATACAGATAATCTACCTCCAGGTGATCATTGGGCACGATGGGTTTTTTCAAAATTTCTCGGAAAAAAGGATCATCGCAGGCTAAATGGAGTTGATTAGGGTCGTGCACGGCCAAACCCGTGTATTGAGCACCTTTCAGGGCCGTGCTTAGCGTATCGTCTACTTCAATGGCTTGCATGGCCGGATGCGGGTAGCCACTGCATTGGGCATCGAGATAGCGGCCTACCCAGCCAGTAGTGAGTACCTGATTGCTGTCGCTAGCTGTTTGCCAAATATCCATCGATCGAAAATGAGAACGGTCGGGATTTGGATAACCTACGCTATTCAAAATAGCCAGCTCACCATTGTCGTACAGCTCCTGAAGGCCTTGCAAGGCTGGGTGTAAGCCTTGATCATCGTTTAGCCGAACAACTTGATGTTGAGGAATGGCCAGCTGAGGCCGATTGGCATAGTAGATATCATTTCGATAAGGGATTACCGTATTCAATCCGTCGTTTCCACCAGATAGCTGAATGATAACCAGCACTTTTTGGCCTTCGGCTAATGTAGGCTGCTCAAAAGCTTTTAAGAAACGAGGTACCAACATGGCTGCAGTGGCTAGTGAGCCCAGTTTCAAAAATTCACGCCGATGAATATTCCACATAACTCTTGATTTTATGATTAGCAAACCTGGTATTCTGGGGTAGACATGAATTGAATCGTACAACTTTTCAACAAACTTTCCCGATCATGTGTATTGAGAAATGGTTTTAAACGTGGGAAATCGATAGTTGTGGGTGTATTCACGAGCAACATATCTGCAATAGCTTGTGGTAGCTCGTTATCAGGAATGCCGTTGAATTGTTGCAAATAATCTTGCCAATTTACTTCGGCTTGTATTCGACTAGCAAAGCTTTTTTGGATATAGTTACGGATGCGTTGTTGCTCATCGGTCAGCAATAGTTCTTCATCCATAATTTCATCGGGCATAGACTTGAAGTGTACATTCCACTCTCCGCCATAGTAAATGATTTGTGGTAAACGCAACCTAATCATGAGGCTACTGCTATCGATCCAGCTTTTGCCACCTGGCCATCCGCCCACATTTGGCGGATAAAACAACATTTGGCCTAATGCTCGTTGGAATAAAATCCAAATATTTTCATTACGAAAACTCACTGGAATACAGCGTTGCATGCCCACCAATAATTCGACGGGCGACTTGATGTGGGCGCCTATCTGTTGTTTATCATAAAACCAATCGGAGGTAAATACCTTTTCTAGAAGAGTGGCTATATGGTATCCTGAGTCATAAAACCAATTGGCCATTTGTTGCACGTGTTCTGGTTGGGGAGTATCATTTACCAAAAACCGATATAGTTTTTCTGAAACATGATAAGCGGTAGCCCGCTGTTTGAGCAAGATTTGCAAAATATCATCGCCATTAAATCGACCTGTTTTACCTAAAAAATGTTTAATCCCATCATCGTGCACAGCTTGACGAAATACAAACTCACCAGCTGGGTTAAACCCCCATCCCGTAAAAGCTCGTGCTCCTTCTTTCACGTCTTGTTCAGTATAATGGCCTCGCCCCATGGTAAATAATTCCATCACTTCGCGAGCAAAGTTTTCGTTGGGATGTTGCTTGCGATTTTGCTGGTTGTTTAAAAATTGAAGCATAGCTGGGCTTTTCGAAACAGCCACCAACAGTTGTCCAAAATTGCCCAGCGCATTTTCTCGAATCACTTGTAACATTTGTTCATTGTGCAACACATTGGGCACACGGCAGGCAAAATGGCCATGCCAGAATAAGGCCATTTTTTCTCGAAGAAAATAAGGAGTGGTGCTCATTTCCTGCAACCAAGCCAAATTCAAGTTTTTAGTACCCCTGGCTTGCAACTTCAATAATTGCTTACGTTCTTCGGTACTGAGCTGTAGAAAACGTTTTTGCAGCGAAGGCATCTGCTCACGCAGTTGCTGTCCTTCAGGTGTTTGTAAAGCATTAGGCTGTTGTTGATGCTGGCGAATCAATGTTTTCACCACATGTTTGAGCGAAGTAGATTGCCAAGTATCAAGCGTTTGCCGATTGACGCCAAAACCAGCACGCCAGGCCAAATGCTGGTATTTCCATGATGGCTCATGCACAAGTGTGTCGTTCATTTGCTGTTGAGCTTGTTGTCTATTATGACTTGGATGAGCTCCTTAAGTTTAATCTGCACGGTTTATGATTTCTTCATACACGGGGTTAATCAAAGCCTTTTATCTTTGGCATGAACAAATGTTTGTACTATGAAATCTATCTATCGACACGCGATATGGCTTGTTTGGTGCCTGCTTTATGGTGTTTCTATAGTCGTAGCTCAGCAAAAAGTCATGTTGCCCAATGGCTGGCAACTGAGTCCGGCCGGCAAAGGAATTCCTTTGAATAGCGATTTGCCGCTCAATATGGCCATCACGCCCGATGGGCATTATGCAGCTATCACCGAAAACGGCGATGGCCAACAAGGTATTGAATTAGTAGACTTACGCCAGCAAAAAGTACTCTCCTTTACACCTTTGCATGCTGCCTGGCTGGGATTGACCTTTAGTAGCGATGGAAAAACGCTATACGTATCTGGTGGAGATGACAACAGAATTCTCGTCATGCACTTGCAAGATGGGCATTTGCAAGTAGTAGATTCTTTGGTGCTGGGCAAGCCTTGGCCCAACCGAATAGGCATCACAGGCATAGCACTCGATGAAGCGCATCATCGGCTTTTTGCGGTAACCAAAGAAAACAATTCGCTTTATGTTTGTGATTTACAGCATCGTAAAGTAGAGCAGCGCATTCAGCTACCTGCCGAAGCATATACCTGCGTGTATTATCCACAACGTCATGAGCTCTTCATATCTCTTTGGGGCGGCGATGCAATAGCCGTGTATAACGCTCAAACCAATCGTATAGAAGTGCAAATCCCCGTAGAAAGCCATCCCAACGACATGACGCTTAGCCCTGATGGGCGTTATCTATTTGTGGCCAATGCAAACAGCAATAGTGTATCCATTATTCAAACGGCCACCCATCGAGTAATAGAAACCTTGCCATGTAACCTCTACCCAGGTGATTCCCTCACAGGCTCTACTACCAATGCAGTAGCTCTCTCACCCGATGGGCATACCCTATATGCTGCCAATGCCGATAACAACTGCCTGGCTGCATTTGATGTATCGCAACCTGGAGCTTCCCGCTCCTTAGGCTTTATACCCACGGGTTGGTATCCTACCTGTGTACGAGTAGTAGGAGATCATATCTGGGTAGTAAACGGAAAAGGATTTACTTCAATGGCTAACCCGTATGGACCACAACCCACCGGTCGACGTGTACAAAGTCCTTATCAAAAAAATGTGACCAGTAGTCAACCCGTACAATACATTGGAAGTTTATTCAAGGGCAGCCTATCGGTAATCCCTATTCCCAACAGCCAACAATTAGCACAGTATTCCCAAGAAGTGTATGCCAATACGCCTTTTAATCCATACAAAGAAACAGTGGCTTCGGGTGTGCCTGGCAATCCCATACCCATGAAGGTGGGTGATACTTCGCCCATCAAATATGTGTTCTATATCATCAAGGAAAACCGTACCTACGATCAAGTCTTTGGGGATATGCCCGAGGGCAACGGAGACCCATCGCTATGCTTGTTTCCCGACAGTGTGACTCCCAATCACCATGCTTTGGCACGCGAATTTGTGTTGTTCGACAACTTTTATGTAGATGCTGAAGTGAGCGCCGATGGGCATAATTGGAGCACGGCTGCATATGCTACAGATTATGTAGAAAAAACCTGGCCCACCAATTATAGTGGTCGCGGCGGCACTTACGATTATGAAGGTACCCGCAAAATCGCGTACCCTGCTAAAGGTTATATCTGGGATTATTGCCAGCGCGCTAATATCGGCTACCGCAACTATGGCGAGTTTGTACACAACGGAAAGGGGACTATCTTACCAGCCGTGCGCGGGCATTATTGTGCTGCTTTCCCAGATTTCGATTTGAGTATCCAAGATGTGTATCGCGAAAAAGTGTGGGAGCATGATTTTGACTCGCTGGTGGCGATCAATGCTTTACCTCGGTTTTGTACCTTACGTTTCCCCAACGATCATACCAGCGGCATGCGGCTTGGAGCTTATACCCTCTTTGCTGCTTTGGGCGATAATGATCTAGCTTTGGGACGCTTCATCGAACACCTTTCACATAGCCCAGTTTGGAAAGAAAGCGTAGTTTTTGTGTTAGAAGACGATGCTCAGAATGGACCAGATCATGTAGATGCACATCGATCTATAGCCTTTGTTATTGGCCCTTATGTGAAAAGGCATTTTGTAGATCATACCCTCTATTCTACATCGAGCATGCTCCGCACCATTGAGTTGATCCTGGGCTTGCCTCCCATGAGCCAATATGATGCAGCCGCTACGCCCATGTGGCGCGCCTTTACCTCCACACCCGATTTCACCCCCTATGTGACTAAGCCTGCAAATGTGGACATCAACGCGCGAAACACAGCCAACAATGCCCTGGCCAAGGAATCGGCAAAATTCGACTTATCTAGAGAAGATGCAGCACCCGATATTCCTTTCAACCAGGTCATTTGGAAGGCCGTAAAAGGCATTCACAGCGAAATGCCAGCACCACGACATAGTGCCTTTGTGGTACCACATCTCGCTAATAGTAGCGATGAAGATGATTAAATAAGCAGGAAATAATACGTCACCAACTGGATGTAGAAAAACTCCTGTAAGCTAGCCAAATGCCATTTTGCATCAACCTATAACGCAAAAGCCATAGCAAATAAACCGTATCGCTATGCCGGATAACCAGATGCTCAAACGCTGAAATAATGAGTCTATCACATGTGTACATCATCACATTCATCCTGGATGCCAGTTAACTGGGTGAATGAAAACAGGAAATAAAGCGCGTAATCCGTGAATTGAATGCTTGATGATGCCATGCCTGACACATACATATTTAAACAAGATCATCACAAACCTTGGCTAAACAAGCTGTTGAATCGGCTCGAAATATATACCTTTCGATCAGCGACAAAACCCATTGATCGTGATCTCTCTTTTCCAGTGGAAAGCATAGTTTTGAAATCAGCTGGTTCCACATAATGGTTTTTTTTATTCTACCTGATCTGCCTGCTGTAAACCTCATGTGTGCCATACAACTTTTTGTTTTTCGCAGCTTTCACCCTACCTTTGCACAAATTTTTGACCATCATATTTTGCTTTTCATTCATATCTAATTTTGATCTCTTATATGCCAGGTGTAGGAAAAATCAAACAAATCATTGGTCCCGTAGTGGACGTACAATTTGATCATGAAAATCAGCTCCCTGAAATCTACAATGCGCTAGAAATTGAGCGTGAGAATGGTCAAATCCTCGTGTTGGAAGCCCAGCAACACTTAGGAGAAGACAGCGTGCGGTGCATTGCCATGGACTCGACCGACGGCCTTATGCGAGGCATGCCTGTTCGCGACACCGGTTCACCAATCAAAATGCCCATTGGAGAACGCATCAAAGGACGTTTGTTTAATGTCACTGGCGATCCTATAGATGGACTTCCTCCTTTACCCAAAGACAATGGCAGACCTATTCACGCCAAGCCTCCCGCCTTTGAGCAGCTAAGCACCACTACCGAAGTGCTTTACACCGGCATCAAAGTGATTGACTTGATTGAACCATATGCTAAAGGGGGAAAGATTGGCCTTTTTGGAGGAGCGGGTGTAGGAAAAACAGTGCTGATCCAGGAGCTCATCAATAACATTGCAAAAGGTTATGGTGGATTATCGGTATTCGCTGGTGTGGGCGAACGCACACGTGAAGGTAATGACCTATTGCGCGAAATGATTGAAGCCGGCATCATGCGCTATGGCGAAAAATTCCGTCACAGCATGGAAAAAGGTGGTTGGGATCTGTCTGTGGTGGACCTCAACGAGTTGATGGAATCGAAAGCAACTTTTGTATTTGGACAGATGAATGAGCCCCCTGGTGCACGTGCTCGCGTAGCCTTGAGCGGACTCACCATTGCCGAATATTTCCGCGATGGCGATGGTACGGCTACTGGAGGACGCGATATCTTGTTTTTTGTAGACAACATCTTCCGTTTCACCCAGGCAGGATCTGAAGTCTCGGCCTTGTTAGGCCGCATGCCTTCGGCAGTGGGCTATCAACCCACATTGGCCACAGAAATGGGGTTAATGCAAGAGCGAATCACCTCTACCAAAAACGGATCGATCACATCCGTACAAGCCGTCTATGTCCCTGCCGACGACCTTACCGATCCAGCACCAGCTACCACCTTCTCTCACCTCGATGCCACTACCGTGCTCGACCGTAAGATTGCCGACCAAGGTATTTATCCAGCCGTAGATCCACTCGCATCTTCTTCTCGTATCCTAACACCCGACATTGTAGGGGAAGCCCACTATCAATGTGCTAACCGCGTAAAAGCTATTTTGCAGCGCTATAAAGAATTGCAAGATATCATTGCCATCTTAGGCATGGATGAGCTGAGCGATGAAGATAAGCTCATTGTAGCCCGTGCCCGCAAAGTGCAGCGCTTTCTTTCACAACCCTTCCATGTGGCCGAACAATTTACTGGCCTTAAAGGTGTGCTGGTGCCCATCGAAGAAACTATTCGCGGCTTCAACATGATTATGGATGGAGAAGTCGACGAATATCCAGAAGCCGCCTTTAACCTGGTAGGAACCATCGATGACGCTATCGAAAAAGGTAAACGCTTGCTCGAAGAAGCTGCTAAAAGCTAAATAGCATGTTACTCGAAATCTATACTCCCGAACGAAAAGTATTTGAAGGAGAAGTTTATGGTGTGCAAATGCCCGGACTCGACGGGTTATTTGAAGTGCTCAATGGACATGCACCCATGATCGCTGCTCTTGCAAGTGGCCGGGTGAAAGTGATTCAAAAAAAAGATAAACACGAAACCAGCTTCTATCAAATCAATGGCGGATTTGTAGAAATATTGCACAACAAAACTACTATTCTGGCCGAATCGGCCATAGCCGAAATACCCGAAAAAGAGCATCAAGGCTAATTCAGAGAAGGATCTATCGGGAAATTGGCCATCATGGCATATTCGCTACCTAGCTGCCGTAGCGATTCCTTCCATACGTGCTGCTCCTGTAATCCAAAAACCAACTCTGGATGCGCATCAGATACAATCCAAGCATTTTCTTCTAACTCAGCCTCTAACTGCCCACCACTCCAGCCCGAATAGCCAATAAAAAACTTAATCTTATGCAAATCTATAACCCCCATTTGCAACATATCGATCGCCTGCTCAAAATCGCCACCCCAGTAAATTCCCTCTCCTACTTCATAACAATTTTCAATGAGATCGGGATATTGATGAATAAAATGTACTGTATCGAGTTGCACAGGCCCGCCAAAAAATAAAGGCACAACAACTTGATCTCCCAGGCTGGGCAACAGCTCATTGAGCGACTGCTCAAAAGGTCGGTTAAGCACAAATCCAAAGCTACCCTCGGCCTGATGCTCACACAATAATACAACCGTGCGCGCAAAATTGGGATCTTTCAAAAAAGGATCCGCAATCAACAAACGACCACTTGCAGGTGTCATAGGAAAACGATTTTCCATACAACCAAATATACCAAAATTCAATCGCACTCGACGCAAAGTATCCTTCCGTGCAAATGCATATTTGAGAAAGTTGGAGCCTTCTTTCTTTGTCTGGAAACCCAAGAAAATTCAAGACTACTAGAAAAATAGCCAAGGCTTGCCCCTTCTTTCTTTGTCTTGAAACAAAGAAAGAAGCAAAGAAAGTTCATGACTGCCAGAAAAATGGTTGAGAGATGTTCCTTCTTTCTTTGTCTTGACACAAAGAAAGAAGCAAAGAAAGTTCAAGACTGCCAGAAAAATGGCTAAAATGGGCTCCATTTCGCTACGGAAAATGAAACACTTCTATGAACTCATGCATGTTGATTCACCTTTTTGATACTTCAACTTTATCTATATCCCACCTCATTTTCCGTTTCACGCTCATGTTCGCCCATTTCTTTACGCCATTTTTCTGAAGGTCAATGTGGGAAAAAGATTGATGATGTTTGATTTGATGGAGGATGATGTAATCTTCTTTCTTTGTCTTGAAACAAAGAAAGAAGCAAAGGAAATTCAAGACTGCCAGAAAAATGGCTAAAATGGGCTCCATTTCGCTACGGAAAATGAAATACCCTTATGGACTTATGTAATGTTGATTCACCTTTTTGATACTTCAACTTTATCTACATCCCACCTCATTTTCCGTTTCACGCTCATGTTCGCCCATTTCTTTACGCCATTTTTCTGAAGGTCGATGTGGGGAGAAGATATGAAAAAGATTGCTGGAAGTTTGATTTGATGGAGAACGTTGTAATTTTCTTTCTTTGTCTGGAAACAAAGAAAGAAGTAAAGAAAATTCAAGACTGCCAGAAAAATGGCTAAAATCAACGCCATTTTCTGAAGGTTGGATTGGGGTAACTGCGTGATAACTGAGTAGTGAAGCGTATTGAAGTGAGCGGGAAGCGAAATTAACTTCACCTCTACATATTTTCAATTATCGAGTCTTGCACGTTTTTTTAAAGGTCAGTTTTATTTCAAATCCAGGTTGTCAGTGAATGATGAATATGCATTGCCCAAACAGGCTTATCTGGACTGTTGATTTCGATCGACATCATTTAATTGATAATGTAACACTGTTGTTTGTCTGATTAATATCGGCCATACGTTTAGATGGGTCGATGATAATGGATTGAATATGATCAGATGAGATGGGTATTGTGCATGTATATATCGGATCTGTCCATCTCCATGCAGGCAAGATTGTTCGATGTAGTGCATGTTGTTCTGCAGGTTTGGTGCCAAACATCAAGTCGAGTGGAATATATATCATCTCTTGTTTCCCATTGGTTGTGGTAATAAGTAGATCAATAGGCATGGGCATCGCGCCGATTCTTGCGAGTACTATTTCTGTATGATCGCCTGCAGGTCGCACTTGTTGAATAGCATAATCGATGGTTTTAGTGGTATAAATCCAATATTCTAGATACCAATCGAGCTTAATGCCACTTGTTTTTTCAGCAACGTGAATAAAATCTTCTGGTGTAGGATGTTTAAACCGCCATGTCCAGTAATAATTGAGCAATGTGCGATCGCGCAAACTATCGCCAATGATATAGCCTAGTTGCTCAAGAAAGACAGCTCCTTTTGAATACGCATTTTGGCTATAAGCAAAATTGGTTTCATAATGATCGGCATGTGTGGTCATGGGCTCTGCCAATCCGCTTTTTATCAAAGAATAATATCCTCGATAAGCCGAGTATTCACCATGAGGGAGGCTGCTATCGAGGCGGAGCAGAAAAGCTTTTTTCTCTTCTTCATTCGAGAAAATACTATCGGCAAATTGGTGGTAATAATAATTGCTCACCTTACCTTCTGCATAAGTGGTGAAGCCCTCATCCATCCAGGGGTAGAGCGATTCGTTGGTGCCCAACATCATTTGATACCAGCTGTGCATCCACTCATGAAAAGCAGTGCCCAGGCTAGGCCCTTTAATGAGCGTAGCCATAGGGTATTCCATGCCTCCATCACCACCTTGAATAAAACTATATTGGCGATAAGGATATGGACCAAAATGTTTTTCCATATAGGGCAATACGCGCAAAGCGGCCTTCAACAGGTTTTGCCAGGCTTCGGCTTGTGAAGGATTATTTTTATAAAACACATGTATCACGGTATGTGCTGCATTGTTTGCGGTATCTACCAGATGTACATAATCGGGATCAGCAGCCCATACAAAATCGTGCACATTTGGTGCAAAAAAATGCCAGGTGAGTTCATCGCCACGCGGTTGTTTTACGTGTTTGTTAGGAGCTGTGTAACCGTAGCCAATTTCATCTGCATTTTGCAGATAGCCTGTAGCAGCCACTACATAATGTTTATCGAGGGTGAGGGTAACGTCATAATCTCCCCAAACGCCATAAAATTCACGACCCACGTAGGGTGTAGGATGCCAGCCCTGTCGGTCATATTCACATATTTTGGGATACCATTGACTCATGGAATAGCGTACACCTTCGGCATTATCGCGCCCGCTACGACGAATCTGAATGTTTACTTGAGCATGAAAATCAAGATTAAACACCACGCTTTGTTTGGGTAAGATAGGTTGGGTTAATTGCACTTGTAAAATAGTTTCATGTATTTTGAATGGTTGGGGAATACCATTCATGGTAATACGCGATACGCTATCGTAGCCAATTTCATTGGGCTTTAAATGTACAATGCGATCGCGCACTCGACTGTCCCAGTCTCGTATCGTATCGCCACCAGGTGTAATGCCTAAAATGAATTTACCTGCTTCTCGACTATGAACATCCATCATACTTTCAGGCTGAAAAGCATTCCAATAAAGATGGAAAAACACCTCATGCAGTGTGTCGGGCGAATGATTTTCATATACCACACGTTCATGTCCCTTGAGGCGGTTGGTATGTACGTCGAGATGCGCATGGATAGTATACTTTACACGTTGTTGCCAATAACCATCTTGGGCTTGCACAGGCATTTGAGCAATGATACAATAGCTCATGATGAGCCCTCTAACTAAAGATTTCATGTGCTGTAAAGATTAAAGTAAATGCTATAGAGTGATCTTATCGTGCAGCAATCTGCCACGAGAATTAAAGTATAGGTTTTTTTTCTGAATGGAATTTTTAGATACCCCGATCCGATATTCAATGGGTTTATTGGGTTGATACAAGATGTATACCGTTTCAATGTTCCAATCGGCATATTTACTTTTATGAAAACCATCTTGTACGGCTTCAGGCAAAGAGGCAAAGCTCGATTCTTGGAGTGTGGCCTGCCATTCGCCCTTATTGCTAAAGCGAGCCTTATAGTTTACGCCCTGCATTTTAAAATCAATATCTGTTTCAATAAGCTTATTGACAAATGTAGCTTCATCGGCATCTGGATATTTTTTTTCAAATGCTTGGATAACGGCATCTGGAACTTTGGCCAGTTGAGCATGGCTTGGCGAAGCGAGGAGATTCAGGCACATGCATAAAAAAAATGATAGCATGAGATACACATTCTGTTTTTGCATACTGCTAAATTTTATTCATACACAATTGTGCAGTTAATGATGAACAATCATCAACCAATTTGTGGCTAAAGTTACGATGAAAAAAGTTTTCTTAGGTTGTGGATTCATCTTTTTCTTTGCCAGCGATAACGAGCACCCACTCGCCACGAATTTGTGTAGCACTAAGTTGTGTATATACTTCTTGCAAGGTGCCTCGAATATGTTGTTCAAATTTTTTTGAGATTTCGCGACTAGCAGAGCATAAGCGTTGTGCACCAAAATAAGTGATGAGCTCTTGCAAGGTTTTTAGCAGTCGGTGTGGAGATTCATACAACACAATCGTGCGAGATTCTAAGCTAAGCTCTTGTAAGCGGGTTTTGCGTCCTTTTTTTAATGGCAGAAATCCTTCAAAACAAAATCTGTGCATGGGCAATCCGCTACATACCAAAGCCGGAATAAAAGCCGTGGGGCCCGGTAAACACTCAACAACTATTCCGGCGGTAATGGCTTGACGGACGAGCAAATATCCGGGATCGGATATACCCGGTGTGCCCGCATCGCTCAGCAAGGCCATGCTCATACCCGATTGTAGCTGCTGAACGAGCTGATCGACAATGGCATGTTCATTATGTTGATGATAGGCCCGAAGCGGTTTATGAATCTGATAATGCTGAAGCAAGATTGTAGATGTGCGGGTGTCTTCGGCCAGGATGAGATCTACGGCTTGCAATATGCGAATAGCGCGCAAGGTGATGTCTTCCAAATTACCGATGGGTGTAGGCACGATGTACAGCGGCATGGCTAAGGCTCTTGGCCAGAAGATGCGGGAACAATATGAATATGTGCATATTCCATCACAGGATTAGCCAACAATTGATCGCAAGCTTGTTGGGCTAGTGCACGAGCCTGCTCTGCATCGGCCGACTCAATAGTAAGCTCAATATGCTTGCCGATGCGCACATCTGTTGCTTGGGAAAAGCCAAGATGTTGCAATGCAGCTTGTACGGCTTTGCCTTGTGGATCGAGTAATTCTTTGAGCGGCATGACATCAATGTGTGCGATGAATTTCATCAGAAAGAAGTTGTTTTTTGGCCAACAAAGATAACAGAATATACAGCACAAAGCCGAATGGTATGGCTACACTGTGCAACCAAAAGATACTCCCTATAAATAATACTATCCACACGTATCGATACCAATTATGGCGCCAACGGAAATCATTAAACTTTAATGAGAACATGGGCCAACGACTCACCATTAAATAACACAGCATGATGAGAACAGCATATAAGATCCAGATATTTTGCAAATACGCAGAGAAATGAAAACGATCTTTTAATAAGATTAAAGGGAAAGAAGCAATGAGCAACCCAGCAGCGGGTATAGGCAAGCCCGTGAAATGACGTGCTTGATGGTGAAACACATTATAACGAGCAAGCCTTAATGCTCCAAAGCAGGGAAGAAGCAGGGTAAACGATAGATTTATCAAACTCACGTTGATGGCATCGGGCAATTGCATGTATGCATTTTTCAACAGCTGAAACAAAATCATAGCAGGAGCCACACCAAATGTTACTAAATCGGCTAATGCATCCAGTTGTTTGCCCATTTCAGAGTTGGCTTTTAACAGGCGAGCAATAAAGCCATCGGCAAAATCTAATATGGCAGCAATGCCAATGAGCACCGATCCCCAAAACAAAGGTTCAGGAGCTGTAATCAAATAATCTTGCCCATTGTAACTCGAAATATAACAAGGCGATTGCAAGATGAATACGAGCGATAAAGTACCGCACAGCAGATTGCCCAAAGTGAGCAAGTTGGGTAATTGTTTCATAGCTGCAGCAAGATAGCGGTTCTCCGCAGGATCTACAAATATCTGTTTTATGATATACGCATCAAGCGTTCAATCTCATCGGCCTCTACAGGGATCTTTTCCATGAGATCAATATGGCCATTTTCTGTAATCAACACGTTGTTTTCAATGCGAATACCCATTTGTTCTTCTTCTACATAGATGCCTGGCTCTACGGTGAGCACCATGCCGGGTATCAAGGGTTCTGTTTTGCTACCCAGATCATGTACATCAATGCCTAAGAAATGCGAGATGCCATGATACAAATATTTTTGATAGGCACGATTTTCGGGATCTTCGTTTTTGACATCAGATTCTGTCAATAATCCTAATTTTAAAAATGTTTGAGTAGCTTCATCACCCATGCGTTGGTGATATTGCTGAATAGTAATACCTGGTTTAAGCAAGCTCATGGCAAAACGTTGCAGATGTAGACATGCATTATAGAGCTCTTTTTGGCGGGGAGTAAAGCGGCCATTTACAGGAACCGTACGCGTAAGATCGGCACAATATCGGGCATATTCAGCGCCAAAATCCATCAATACCAGTTCTCCGTCTTTACATTCTTGGTTGTTAAACACATAATGCAACACACGAGCGCGATCTCCACTGGCAATGATAGAGCTATAAGCTGGTCCTGTGGCTCGGTTGCGAAGAAATTCGTGCAAGATCTCGGCTTCAATTTCATATTCCATAACCCCTGGATGAATAAACTTTAAGATGCGTAAAAAAGCTTGATGTGTAATATCAATAGCCTTACGCATGAGGTTTATTTCATATGATGTTTTTACGGCACGAAGTCGGGCCAAGATTTTCGCAGATCGTTGAAAATCGTGTGCCGGAAATTTGCGGCGCAATTCTTCTGCATAGCGATAGTCGCGTGTGGGCAACCAGCTGCGTTTGCGATCGTTTTCATTGGTGTTGATATAAATGTGATCAGCTAAATGAATCCATCCAGGAAGTAAACTTTCTAAGCTATCGAGCCACACTATCGTTTGTATACCCGATATCTGTCGGGCTTCATCGGCTCGCAGGCGATGGCCATCCCATTTTTCTTTAAGTGGTTCAGGACGTGTGAGCACAAGCACTTCTCGATATCGAGGATCTGGATGATCGGGAAATAAAATCAACATTGTATCTTCTTGTTCAATGCCGCAAAGCCAGAATAGGTCTGAATTCTGGCGAAATGGATATAATGCATCACCATTGCTTGGCATTTCATCGTTGGAATGAAAAATAGCAATCGACATAGGCAGCATGCGGGCCATAAATCGTTTGCGATTGGTGATAAACAGCTGCGGATCAATAGGTAAATATTTCATTGGGTGTTATTTTAAAGGTTATTCATCAAAGTAAAGAGGTTTTCATCCATCGACAAAACTATATGATCTCTGTTGGTACTACATATTTTCGAAATATTTTTCAAGAGCCATAAGTATTCTACTGGGCATGAGGTGAATATTTTTAATGATGTTTAGTGAGACAACAAAAAATTAAACATCTTCAAAATTCAATATCCAAATTTAGGGGCATATTTGAAGAAATCAAAAATTACTGCGATATTGGCAACCCTAGTCACTACAAAATCTAGCCTCATGTTTCCCCAAACAGCTGAGTTGTTATCTCATTCGCAGCACGATCGTCCATGGAAGCATGCTGCTGCATTGCATTTTCAGCTTTCTCCTGAGGAATTGATTCGGCAAACTGTAGAGCGAGGTATGGGTGAGTTGGATGATTGTGGTGCGCTCGTTGTACGTACAGGTCGGTTCACTGGGCGTTGCCCACAACATCGCTATTTGGTGCGAAATGCCATCACCAATGACCAGATCGATTGGAATGCGATCAACAAACCCGTAGAAGAAGCCGATTTTGATACATTTTTATCTCGTATCATTCAATATTTTCAAGGTAAAGAACTCTGGATGCGCGATGCTTGGATAGGTGCCAGCATGCGTTGGCGTAAGCGTTTACGCATCATCACCGAATTGCCATGGGCCGATTTGTTTTGTCATCATTTGTTTATTGCACGAGAATCGGCTGTGGAAGAGCCGTTTGATTGGCTGGTGTTGCATGTTCCATTTATGCAGCCTAATGAGCCGTTGATCATGATTCATTTCACCCGAAGAATGATTTTAATTACTGGCACGGCTTATACGGGTGAAATCAAGAAAGGCGTGTTTACCGCTATGAATTACGAATGGCCACAAGAAGGTGTACTCACGATGCATTGTGCAGCCAATGCCGATGAAACGGGCGAAACGGCGTTATATTTTGGATTGAGTGGTACTGGGAAAACTACACTCAGCATGGGTGGCGGTAGGTGGTTGATTGGAGATGATGAACATGCGTGGGACAATCAAGAGATTTTCAACTTAGAAGGTGGATGTTATGCCAAATGTATTCACTTGAATCCGGATCATGAGCCCTTGATTGCGGAAGCCATTCGTCGGGGGGCATTGTTGGAAAATGTGGTTTTTCGACCAGGCACACATACTGTGGATTTCGACAGCAGTGAAATCACCGAAAATACGCGTGCAGCTTTCCCTTTAGCCCATGTACAACGCCGTGTGTCGGAGGGTAGAGGGTTGCCTCCTCGGCATATTTTTTTGCTCACCTGTGATGCGCATGGGGTATTGCCGCCTGTAGCTAAGCTTTCGGTGGAGCAAGCGTTGTATTATTTTCTATCGGGTTATACTGCCAAGGTGGCGGGCACGGAAGCCGGCGTGTTGGCTCCCAAAGCCACGTTTAGCGCTTGTTTTGGTGCACCGTTTATTCCGCTTCATCCTGTGCGGTATGCCCAAATGTTGGGTATGAAAATTAAAGCTCATCGGGTATCGTGCTGGCTCATCAATACGGGTTGGATGGGCGGGCCTTATGGAGTGGGTCATCGCATCCCATTGCCTGTTACACGAGCTATTTTGTCGTCGATCTTTAGTGGATATCTTCATCATCAGCCCTATCGCAGAGATGCTTTGTTTGGATTTGATGTGCCTGAAAATATTCCTCATGTACCAACTGAATGGTTGAGACCTGGTACTGGCTGGCCAGATCAGCAAGCTTATCAACAGGCTGCTCATCAACTGGCTATGGCTTTTGCAGAAAATTTTAAACGTTTTGCCGATCGCGTAGACCAGCGTATTTTACAAGCCGGTCCTGCTGTGTAATATGGACCGATGTATACATCATCTAGGCTTCGTGTTAAAGATTTCCTGCTGGTGAATTGTTTATGAGCATTGCGTGGGTGCTTTTGTATCTTTGCGCATGCAATTATTAGACGGTCGTATCGCTTCACAAATCATTCAACAACAGTTAGCCGAAGATTGGCGGTCACAGCAAGAGTTTCTCGGGCGCCCACCTCATCTGGCTTGTATTTTAGTAGGTCATCATCCTCCGAGCGAAACTTATGTAGCTTCGAAAATCAAAGCTTGTGCAAATATTGGTTTTCAAAGCAGCCTCATCCGATTTCCGGATACCATTCAGGAAGATGAATTATTGGAGAAAATTCGTCAACTCAATGCAGATACAGCTGTAGATGGCATTCTGGTGCAATTGCCTTTACCCAGGCATATCGACGAGCAAACTGTCATTCAGGCCATTGATCCCGACAAAGATGTAGATGGTTTTCATCCCATAAACATGGGTCGGTTGGCTAATGGGCTTCAAGGCTTCATACCCGCTACGCCCCTGGGTATTTTGTTGCTTTTAGAGCACTATCGGGTACATACGCGGGGGTTACATGCGGTAGTGATTGGCCGAAGCCATATTGTGGGCACACCAGTGAGTTTGTTGTTGAGTCGCAATCGAGAGCCGGGCAATTGCACGGTTACGCTTTGCCATTCACAAACTCGCCACCTGGAGTTGTTTACCCGACAAGCCGATTTGATTGTGGCTGCGTTGGGTAAGCCGGCTTTTCTAAAGGCCCATATGGTGAAGGAAGGGGCTGTGGTGGTAGATGTAGGCATCAACCGAGTTGTTGATAGTTCTAAAAAATTGGGTTTTCGGTTGGTAGGCGATGTAGATTTTGAAGAAGTTGCTCCCAAATGCAGCTACATCACGCCTGTGCCAGGCGGCGTAGGGCCTATGACCATTGCGGCTTTGTTGAAAAACACGTATGAAGCTGCTCGTCTCCATGCCCAACATAGGTTTTCGTCCTAACTTTGTTTTATGTTGCGGGTTCATCCCATACAAGTTTCAGAACCATATCTTCCGATCAATGCGGATCAGCCCGACCATTATCCTGTGATGGAAACTTTTTACAGCTTACAAGGTGAGGGTCATCACCAGGGCAAAGCTGCTTATTTTATTCGATTAGCGGGTTGTGATGTGGGTTGTGTATGGTGTGATGTGAAGGAAAGCTGGCAATTGACATCTTATCCCGTCAAAACAGCTGAGGAACTGGCTCAAGAAGCCTCGCAACATCCTGCACGCTTAGCCATAGTCACGGGTGGCGAGCCTACGCTTTATGATCTTTCTGCACTATGTGAAGCCCTTCACCAGCAGGGCTTTCGCGTGCATTTAGAAACTTCTGGTGCACATGCCATCATCGGAGCATTTGACTGGATTTGTCTTTCCCCCAAAAAATTTAAACCCCCTCTGCCACAAGTGTGTCAACAAGCAGATGAACTCAAAGTAGTTATTTATCATCGATCTGATTTTGCTTGGGCTGAACGATATGCTGCACAAGTGAATGCCCAATGCCGATTATTTTTGCAACCCGAGTGGAGCCGACGAACGTTGATCACGCCGCAAATCATCTCTTATATTCAAGATCATCCGCAATGGGAGCTGTCTTTACAACTGCACAAGTATGTAGAGATACCTTGAGGAAATCGTCTTCGTGCAGCTATTGAATGATTCATCAAAAAAAAGCAGAAGCAGGTATACCCATTTGAAATTTTATTCAAGGGCTTCGTAGCACTTGATGCATCATGCGCCTTAGCCTGATGGTAAAAGTTTGTCGGCAAAGAGCTTGCCATTTCTGCTGAACAATGGCTAACTCAAATTTACTTGTAATTTTACTCGGTTGAAAATAAATCGCTAAACGTATATGCAGGTTGAAAAATTACAAGCATTGGCACAACGCCTGGAAGGTGAGTTGCATACTGATCTCACCATGCGAAGTTTATATGCTACTGATGCATCGGCTTATCGAGAACTACCGCTAGCAGTAGCTTTCCCCAAAACCATAGAAGATTTAAAGAAGCTGGTCGTATTTGCTCGTGCTGAAAACGCTTCGCTGATTCCACGTACGGCTGGTACTTCGTTAGCAGGGCAGGTAGTGGGTCATGGCATCGTGGTAGATATGTCGAGATATTTTACCCAAATTCTGGAGGTGAATCCTGAAGAGCGTTGGGTGCGGGTACAGCCAGGGGTGATTCGAGATGAACTCAATATGTATTTGAAGCCCTATGGGCTTATGTTTGCTCCAGAGACCTCCACGGCCAATCGCGCTATGATTGGAGGAATGGTGGGTAATAATTCATGTGGGAGTAATTCGGTGGTTTATGGCACTACACGCGATCATCTGCTAGAAGTAAAAGCTATCATGAGCGATGGTACGGAGATGCGATTCGGTCCGCTCGACAAAGAAGGTTTTCATGCACGTTGCCGCTCTGCCCATCCCCTCGAAGCAGCGATATACAGTCAGATTCGGGACGCCTTAAGCGATCCGATGGTACAACAAGAAATCATCCGTGAATTCCCCAAAAAAGAAGTTACTCGCCGCAATACTGGATATGCACTAGATCGGCTGCTCGATATGGTGCCTTTTAAACCAGATGGTGAAGCATTTAATTTTTGTAAACTCATTGCTGGTTCTGAAGGCACATTGGCCCTGCTCACCGAAATAAAGCTCAACTTGGTGCCATTACCTCCTAAGGAAATTGGGTTGTTGTGTGGGCATTTTCACACTATCGATGAATCGCTTCGGGCCAACGTGATTGCCATGAAACATAAGCCCAGTGCCAGTGAGCTCATCGACCATTACATTTTGTCGTGTACCGAACAAAACTTAGAATACCGCAAGTATAGCTTTTTTGTACAAGGTAAGCCAGAGGCCATTCTCATTGTGGAGTTTAGAAAAGAAACGATAGAAGAAGTAAAATCTGCTGCTGAAGCGTTGATGGTGGCATGGCAGCAAGCGGGTTTGGGCTATGCTTATCCGTTGGTGACGGGTAGTGATGCGGCAAAGGTATGGGCTTTGCGTAAAGCGGGATTGGGTTTGTTGGGCAACATCCAAGGCGATGAGAAGCCCGTTCCCGTGGTTGAAGATACAGCAGTATCTGTTGAAGACCTACCTGCATACATTCGAGAGTTTAACCAGATTCTGCAAAAATATCGGTTGTACTCCGTGCATTATGCCCATGCAGGCTCTGGGGAGCTTCATCTGCGGCCAATTTTAAACCTTAAGTCGAGCGATGGGCAACGAATGTTTCGAATTATTGCCGAAGAAATCGCTGCGTTGGTAAAAAAATATCAGGGTTCGCTGAGTGGTGAGCATGGTGATGGACGTCTTAGGGGTGAATTTATTCGACGTATGGTGGGGGAAAAAAACTATGCACTCATGCGTCAACTCAAATACACCTGGGATCCACAAAACGTGTTTAATCCAGGTAAAATCATCGATACCCCGCCTATGGATACCATGTTGCGTTATGCACCCGACCAGCGCGATCCTCAGATCAACACTTATTTTGATTTTGGGCCCGTTTCCATCTTGCAGCATGCCGAGCAATGCAATGGCACTGGAGAATGTCGCAAAACGCATCTAAGTGGAGGCACGATGTGCCCCAGCTATATGGCCACCCGGCATGAGAAAGATACCACTCGTGCCCGTGCCAACATCTTGCGTGAGTTTCTCACACATTCTACTCAACCCAATCGCTTCAACCATCGAGAGATTTATGAGGTCATGGATTTGTGTTTGCTTTGTAAGGGCTGTAAATCAGAATGTCCGTCGAATGTAGATGTGGCCAAGCTCAAGATGGAGTTTTTACAACAATATCATGATGCCAATGGTATACCTTTTCGTAGCAGGCTCATTGCACATTTTGCCACGCTTACCGCTACTGCAGCGCATGCACCAAGGATATACAACTTTTTAATTACTCAACCGCTCACGGCCAACATGTTTAAGCGTTTTGCGGGTTTTGCCCTGCAGCGAAGCTTGCCTCGATTGCATCCATTTAGCTTAACGCAGTGGTTTACAAACCGTAAGCCAAGTACTTTAGCTCTCAACCAACGAAAAGGTAAAGTGTATTTATTTAATGACGAGTTTACCAACTATCAAGATGTGGAAGCCGGGATGCATACGGTAATGCTGCTAGAAGCCTTAGGATATGAAGTGGAGATTCCTCAGCATGTGCAAAGCGGTAGAGCATTGATGTCGAAAGGGTTTTTGAAAAAAGCTAAAGAGATAGCGGAAAAAAATATTCGCTTGTTGCATCCACTGGTCAATGAAAGCCATCCACTGATTGGCGTAGAACCATCTGCTATTCTTAGCTTTCGCGATGAATATCCCGATTTAACCAGGGGAGAAATACAACAACAAGCACGTGTGCTTGTGCAGCATGCATTATTGTTAGAAGAATTTTTGTATCGCGAGTATCAGGCAGGGCATATCACAGCCGATGATTTTACCGATGAAGCTCAGAGCATTCTTTTACATGGCCATTGCCAACAAAAAGCCTTGGTAGGCATACAGACATTAAAACAAGTATTATCAATTCCACGCAACTATCGGGTAACGGTGATTCCCAGCGGATGTTGTGGCATGGCGGGCTCTTTTGGTTACGAAAAAGAACATTATGAGCTTTCTATGAAAATTGGCGAATTGGTCTTATTCCCTTCTGTGAGAGCTGTGCCCAAGCAAACGGTGATAGCTGCTCCAGGTACTAGTTGTCGGCATCAGATCTTAGATGGTACGGGTCGCATGGCATTGCATCCGGCCACTGTACTGTGGCAGGCTGTGAAAAAGCCGGCCAGCGCTTAGTGAATGCCAGGGATGTGGGGAACAAGCAAATTTTGTGAGCTTAGCCAATTGACTGGATAAATTCTTTAGATTTATATCACTCATCAGTTATGCATATGAAAAAATGGTTTTTGGCCATAAGCTGTTTATTAGCTGCACTAGGGTTGCAATTGGCCGTCGATCGGCCGCCGGTTGAAGTATCGGTTGTAGAAAGGCCTCCGTTGCATATGCGAAATCATTTTTATCCTTCCAATAGATCGCCCCTCGAGCCACAATCTTTTATTTTCCTGCCCATAGGTAGTATTGTACCACAAGGCTGGATTCGCAAAATGCTTCAATTGCAGCGCGATGGATTGAATGGGCGTTTATCGGAAATCAGCGCTTGGCTGGTTAAAAAAAATAATGCTTGGTTGAGCCGTGACGGAAAAGGCGATCATGGTTGGGAAGAGGTGCCTTATTGGCTTAGGGGTTATAGTGCACTGGCTTATGAGCTGCACGATACGGCAATGATTCGAGAGGCAAAGTTTTGGTTGGAAGCCGTTATTCAAAGCCAGCGACCAGATGGCTATTTTGGCCCAGAAGCCAACCTGCATGCCAGCAATGGCAAGCCCGATCTTTGGCCCAATATGGTGATGCTCGATTGCTTGCAATCTTATTACAGTTTTTCTCACGACCCTCGAGTGTTGGACCTGATGCAACGCTATTTCCAATGGGAATTAGCATTACCCGATAGCGTATTTCTCACGCATTATTGGGAAAAAAGTCGGGCTGGGGATAATCTCTACAGTGTCTTGTGGTTGTATAACCTCACGGCCGATAGCAGCTTGCTTCACTTAGCTGAAAAGATTCATCGGCACACGGCCAACTGGGAGCAGCCAGGAACTTTACCCAACTGGCATAATGTGAATATAGCCCAATGTTTTCGTGAGCCTGCCACCTATTTTTTAGTGAGTCATGATAGTAGTGATTTGCATTTTACCTATGCCGATTTTCAACTGATACGGCGGCTATATGGGCAGGTCCCTGGGGGTATGTTTGGGGCAGATGAAGATGCCAGGCCAGGCCGTATTGGGCCAGAGCAGGCGGTAGAAACTTGTGGTATGGTAGAGCAGATGTATTCTGATGAACAATTGCTTGCGATGACAGGTGATCCATTTTGGGCCGACCATGCAGAAAATGTAGCTTTTAACAGCTATCCAGCAGCCCTCATGCCCAACATGCGTGCATTGCGTTATCTCACAGCACCAAACATGATTAACAGCGATTGGCATAACCATGCACCTGGTGTAGAAAATGAAGGGCCTTTTTTCCAAATGAATCCTTTCAGCCATCGTTGTTGCCAGCACAATCATGGCATGGGCTGGCCCTATTATGCGGCTAGCTTATGGATGGCCACGCCCGATGATGGCTTGGCAGCATTGTTGTACAATGCTTGTAGCGTAGATGCTAGAGTGGGAGAAGGCGATACCGTTCAGATCGTTGAAGACACCCATTATCCATTTTCTGATCGGGTGCAATTTGTGGTACATTTGCGTCGTTCACAACGGTTCCCTCTTTATTTACGCATACCCGCTTGGTGTCATTCGCCTCAAATCGAGCTCAATGGCCAGCCTATTGTGCTAAAGAGTGCTGCGTCGGGCAAATATGTGCGCCTCGAACGTCGTTGGGAAGAGGGCGATCGCCTGAGCTTATCCTTGCCCATGGAGCTCTGGGTACAACATTGGACGTATAAGGGTAAGGATACTACTTCAGGAGTGAGCCTAAATTATGGCCCACTTAGCTTTTCGTTGCAGATAAAAGAACAGATAAAGCCAGAAAACCCCACTTTGCATGTGGTGCCCGATGCGCGCTGGAGGTCCGATGCAGATACCCAACATTGGCGTGCTTACAATATTGAACCCGTCAGCCCCTGGAATGTTGCTCTGTTGGCCAATGCACAGGGAGAAATTCATACCTTACGTTTGGTAAAAAGTCGTTGGCCAAGCGATAACAACCCGTTTACCGCAGCCAGCTGCCCTATTCGTTTATGGGTGCTGGGCCAACAGGTACCTACCTGGGAAGCAGATGCCAATGGATTGTGTGGCCCATTACCCCCAAGTCCTCTTCGGTTAAACACGCCCATCGATACGCTCGAACTCATTCCTATGGGTGCTGCCCGTTTGCGAATAACGGTATTTCCTTTGGCTATAAATCGTCATTAGCCTTTTGATTTGCAGCGGGTTGCAGGCTTACTAGCACTTTATCGATACGATGCCCATCCATGTCGACCACTTCAAAACAAAAGTCTTTCCAAGCAACTTTTTCACCAGTATGCGGAATATGCCCCAGTTGATTCAATAGAAAGCCGGCTAGCGTATCAAAACCTTCTTCGATTTCCTCCATCAATTCTACTCGGTCAAAATATTCTAAAAAGTCATAAAAAGCGGTATGGGCATCGATTAGATAGGTGCCATCATCGCGTTTTACAATTTCTGATTCGCTTTCATCTTGGTCGGGCATATCGCCCACAAGTCCCTCCAAGATATCATTGACGGTGATCATGCCCACCATGCTGCCATATTCATCAACAATAAAAGCAGCGTGAGTTTTAAATTGTTTGAATTTTTGAATCACCTGATAAGCTGTGTTGCTATCGGGCACAAACAATGGTTTGCGCATGATATCTTTGAGCGACTGGCCTTCTTCAGCTAAATATAAATCTTTCACATGTACAACTCCTACCATATTGTCGATCTGACCTTCACAAACGGGATAGATAGAATGAGGTGATTCTCGTACTTTCTGTTTAAACACTTCAGGAGGATCGTCGATATCGAGCCAGGCCATTTCCGAGCGATGCGTCATGAGTGAAGTAATGTTGCGATCTCCTAGCAGAAACACCCGTTCAATAATATCTTGTTCAGCCTCTTCCACGGCACCCGAGATAGTCCCCTGGTTGATCATGGCTATGATCTCTTCTTCGGTTACCTCTACATCTTCAGAAGTTTTTATACGAAATAACTTAACGACAGCTTTCGACGAAATGCTTAACAGCCATATGAAAGGAAAGGTAATTGTAGAAAGCCATTTCATGGGGCGAGCCATGAACTTGGCAATGGTTTCAGGGTGCGCTAACCCCAGCTGCTTGGGTACCAACTCTCCTAAGACGAGTGAGAAATAGGTAATAATAAAAACCACCGCAATAGTGGCTATGGAATGGCTGTAGTCAGCTATTACAGGCCAGTGCGCAAACCATTGCGCTAATCCTTCTTTGATAGCCTCTCCGGTAAATAATCCCGTTAAGATGCCGATGAGCGTGATACCAATTTGAATGGTAGAAAAAAAACGATCGGGCTGTGTAGCTAGGTCGAGGGCTGAACGAGCAGCCTGGTCTCCTTTTTCTGCTTTATGTTTGAGGCGAATCTTTTTTACAGATACCAGCGCAATCTCGGCCATGGCGAGTAAGCCGTTCAAAAAAATCAATATGCCAATGATTATAAGCTCTTTCATAACAGATGATTAAACACGAGATGCGGCCAGCTTACTTTTGCGTGGGTGTGGCCATGCACCTGTTGTTTGAAGAAGGAGCCAGAAAAAGGTGTGCAAAAAATAAAAAGGGCTACGGCTGATCCTGTATATCACATGGGTAGGTGCAAAAAAGGGGCATAATCGACTAGAATCGGTATCCATACCACACACAAATATCTTGAATTTATGTGATTTTTCATCATTGTTTATTCCAACCAGTAGGTGGCTATTGCTAATACGAATCCAGCAAGCAAAGCTAACCATTTCCAGCGAGGAAAGGTATGTTGCTGTGTGCTGCTTTCAAACAAAATCGTAGAAGCAATATGCAGAAATGACCCCGCCACGATGGCTACCAACCAAGGCATAATTGGCTGAAAACTAGTCCAATCCTGTTCTGTTGCGGCACTCAGCAAAGCTGCGATAGGTGTTACCAAGGCAAAGCCTATCAATATGAACCATTTAGTAGACCTGCTCAAAGGTTTTAACAGCAAGATACTCATCAGCGTCATGGCTTCTGGAATCTTGTGCACCGAAATACCCGCTACCCATGCGATGAGTACACCAGGCCGAGCATCAGCATATCCTAGCGGTATACCTTCCAAAAACGCATGTAAGCTAAGGCCAAACAGCAAAGATCCCAAC
Organism: Thermoflavifilum sp.; assembly: GCA_023511875.1. GTDB lineage: Bacteria > Bacteroidota > Bacteroidia > Chitinophagales > Chitinophagaceae > Thermoflavifilum. The sequence continues at coordinate 259,905 of JAIMAQ010000001.1, read as the reverse complement.
ACTCCATGATGGATCTCAAGGGTAGGCGTGTGGCTGTGTTCCATGCCATGAGAAAAAAGTTGCAACAAGAGTTGTAATACATAACCCACAAGAATAGCTATTCCTGCTCGCATTCCCAAGCTATGAAATACTGTGGGAATAAGGTCTACCAGCGTAATACCCAGCAGAAAAGAACCTGTAAATGCCAGTAAGCCAACTGTGCCTCTTTGCTGGATATCACGAGACAACAATGGCAAATTACCGCCCAATAAGGTGAGTAAAAAAATAAATATTAAGTAGAAAACAATTGACATGTTGATCTTAAAGGAAAAAATTTTACAAAGATAGTACCGGTGACTGTGCCAATGAGTAATCCCAGTAATATACCAGCAAAAATATCTCCGGGGAAATGAACGCCTACATAAACCTGTGCATATGAAATGAGGAATGCCCAAAAAAACACGATCCATAACCATTTTCCAGTAAATCGTCGAAAGCTTAGAAACATAAACATGGCCAAGGCAAAATGATTAGTAGCATGTGCCGAAGGAAAACCATATTGTCCTCCACAAGAAATGAGTAACCTATCGGTTGGGGCTACCACAGGATCATGACAAGGACGCAAGCGTTGTACAAACATCTTAAACACTTCTACACTCAACTGATCGGCAATAGCAAAGCTGATTAAAAAAAATAATATCCATACTAAGCCTCGCCACTTGAAATTGATGCATACGAAAAGTAATAAAAATAAGTATAAAGGAGCCCAAGTAAATGGATTGCGAATAAATGGCATCAGCACATCTAACAAGGGTGTATGCCAGGTGCCGTTGATATAATGAAATAGTTTTCTGTCGAATACAATCAAATGATAGATGAGCTGATGCATGTGAAAATATATTGAAGCCTTAAAATTCTCATTTATTTTTGAATGTGCACATTAAGAATCTGCAAAATTCATTTACTTATCTTTGCCCAACAAAACCCTTTACACGTGTCATTGATAACATCTATCTCAGGAATACGAGGAACTATTGGTGGAAAGCCTGGAACTGCACTCACTCCAGTGGATATATTGCGTTTTACGACGGCCTATGTTCGCTGGATTATTGATCAGGGCGACAACCGCAAAATCATTATAGGTAGAGATGGTAGAGCCTCTGGTAACATGATCAGCCAGCTGGTGACTGCAACCATACAAGCCATGGGCGCTGAAGTAGTAGATTTGGGATTGACCACAACGCCTACAGTGGAGATTGCTGTAGAGCAAGAACGTGCTGCAGGAGGCATCATCATTACCGCCAGCCATAATCCCGAAGAGTGGAATGCATTGAAATTGCTAAATCGCAAAGGAGAATTTCTCGATGCCGATGAGGCTTCGGAAGTGATCAAATGGGCACAAGATGTAGATACTACAAGCTTTGCAGATGTATATCATCTCGGTAGGTATAGCACATCAGAAAGTTATTTACAAAAACATATTGATCTCATTGTGCAACATCCCTTAGTGCATGCTGATGCAATCGCAGCAAGGCAATATACGGTTGTAGTCGATGCCATCAATTCTTCAGGCGCAATTTATGTACCTGCATTGTTGAAAGTATTAGGTGTAGCTAAAGTGCATCTGCTACATGGTGAGATCAATGGGCGCTTTGCACATCATCCAGAGCCTCTGCCAGAGCATTTGGCGGCATTGAAAGCAGAGGTGAAAAAACAAAATGCCGATTTAGGTATTGCAGTTGATCCAGATGTAGATCGCTTGTGTTTTGTATGTGAAGATGGCAGTATGTTTGGTGAAGAATATACATTGGTTGCAGTGGCCGACTATGTACTTACTCATCGACCAGGTAATACTGTTTCAAATTTTTTATCAACACAAGCATTAAAAGATATTACCGAAAAGCATGGTGGACAATATTTTCCTGCACCAGTAGGTGAGATAAACGTAGTGAAGAAAATGAAACAGGTAAATGCCGTAATAGGCGGGGAAGGCAATGGAGGCGTAATTGTTCCTGATCTGCACTACGGCAGAGATGCCTTAATAGGTATTGCATTGTTTTTAACACATCTGGCCAATTCTGGAAAAAAAATCTCTGCACTCAGGCGAATGTATCCCGATTATTTTATCTCGAAAAATAAAATTGCTTTACAAGATGGAATAGATATTCAACAAATCTTGCAGAAGATGCAAGAAAAGTACAAACAGTATCCTCAAAATACCGAAGATGGATTACGTATCATATTTGAAAACAATGACTGGGTACATCTACGTGCTTCCAATACAGAGCCTATCATACGCATCTATGCAGAAAGCAGATTTGAGACCACTGCTCAAAATATTGCTCGCAAAATCATGGAAGATATTCGCGAATGTATCAACTATCAGCATTAATTAATGTACCTGCATATTAGGAATTCACAGGCTCTTGCACTTTATTATCTTCTTGTTTAGGTTGTTGTTGAATGGGTATTTGACAAGCACCGGATGCACAACATCCAGTATTGGTTGCTGCTTGAAAAAGCAATAATCCAGCAGCCAATCCTAACCAGATGTCGTGCATTTGAAAGGCCCCAACTGCTAAAAATAAACCAGATATCAAGCGAATCCAGCGCATCGTATGCCAATTAGTAAATAAGAGTTGTTTCATGTCATGAGTTTTTATAACGCTGTAAATTAATCCAGCTGCCCCCATTGTGCACTTCTGCAAATCCAGCTTGTTTGAGAATATTTTTTGCCAGTGCACTTCTTGCCCCTGAAGCACAACAAGTAATGATAACTTGATTTTTTTTCAAGCGATGTAATTGTTGCTGAAGTTGTTGCACGGGTATATTAATGGCTCCAGGAATATGACCCGATTTAAACTCCTGTGGTGTGCGCACATCGAGAATAATAGCTCCTTGCTGAATAAGCAAGCCTAAATCTTTTTTTTCTTTATGGCCAAATAATTTTCCAAATAGTCCCATATGATATGTTTAATTTCATTTTACAATAAATCTATCCAGCTTCCACCATTTTCACAAGCAATCCCGAAGTTTTGCAAGATCATTTGGGCTCTTGCACTGCGATTGCCACTTGCGCAACATAACACGATAGGCTGTGGCAATCTCTTGATTTCATCGATACGTTGAGTAATTTCCTGTAATGGAATGTTGATGCTTCCATCTACATGTCCAGCTGAGAATTCTTGCGGCGTGCGTACATCAATAATGGTAATCTTTTCCATAGTCATTTGTGATTTATTTTTTATTTTCTTTTCGAAATAATTGTGAAACTATTCCACCAAGTAATGCTCCATATAAGGTGCTGTTGATAGGGTGCGAGGTGATCATACAGTGGCCACTGTTGCAGCCCACATAATGATAATAGGCATATCCTGCAATTCCACCAAGCAATATTCCTATTCCTAATAACCAAGCAAAACTTTTCATTTAGAAATCTTTAATTGCAATTCCAATGTCGTAAACAGTTGTTTTGTCTTGAAAATAAGGTGCGAGAATACTTGTAGCTGCAGCACTACGAAATCCACCAGCGCAATGTACTGCAATAGGTTTATCGGTTGGCAACTCATTACGTCGCTGGTATAATTCGTTTAATGGAATATGTATGGCTTGTGGAAATATTTTTCTTTCGCTTACTTCTGTTGCATCGCGTACATCAACGATAGTATAGTTTTTTAAGTTGGCTTTAAATGTTTGAATATCCAGCTTGGGTATGCGCAAGCGTCCATGAGTGATGGGGAATACAGCCTTTATTTGGTTTTCATATCCAATTTTAGCGATGCGATATAAAAACTTATCTGCTTCATCAAGCGAACCAACACCTAAGTAAAACGGTTGATTGGGTTCTACCAATGTACCTAACCAGGTTTCAAATCGGGTGTCTTCCATTAAATTGATAGAATGAGGTAGATGCCCTTGTTTAAAAAGATTTTCAGATCGGGTGTCGATAATGATGACATCTTGATCTAAGCTATTTTCATTGGGCTGTTGCTTGATACGGGTAATTTGTGAAAGGCTTTCTTGCAGGGGTTTTGCTCCTTTTCGGTTGATTTCCACGTCGAATGGGAAATAAGCTGGCACAAAAGGCTGATTTTCGAGCAGACGTTCAACAAATTGATCTTCGCTCATGGGTTGCAAGCTCCAATTGCTCATTTTTTCTGCACCAATGGTGCTATGAGCTGCCTTACTCAACCCTCTTCCACAAAGGCTTCCTGCCCCATGAGCAGGGTATACCAGCACATCGTTGGGCAAAGGCATTAATTTTTCTCGCAACGAATGAAACATTTGTCGGGCAAGTTTCTCACGGTTCATTTGAATATTGCCCGCTTTTTCACGTAGATCGGGTCTTCCGCAATCGCCAATAAACAAAGTATCTCCGGTAAACACAGCCACAGGCGTAGATGCACCATCATGTGCAACAATGCTGATGCTGTCGGGTGAGTGACCAGGTGTATGCAAAATTTTCAACTTCGCTTGCCCCACCTGGATGGTATCACCTTCATCGATGGCATGATGGGGATAACGAGCTCCCAATGATGAATGTACATAGATAGGAGCTTTAGTGGATTGATGTATTTCCAGATGGCTACTCACAAAATCGGCATGTGGATGGGTTTCTATGATGGCAGTAATCTTTGCTTGATGCGCTTCTGCAAATGCATAGTATGGATGCGGATCACGCGAAGGATCAATCACCACCATTTCTCCATCACTCAGCAAGGCGTAGCTGTAGTGTGATAAGTTAATGTCTTCAAATTGTTGAATCTTCATAGGCAAATCATTTATTGTTTTCGTTGAGAACAAAATTACGGTGTAGAGGTGTGCTTAAGGGTAACCATGGTTACACAGGGAGCACTAAGTTTTGCCCAATGAATGGTGTACATTTGCAAAGAATAGTCCTGCTTATGACACGCATTTATCTCGACAATGCGGCTACTACACCGCTCGATCCAGATGTGCTCGAAGCAATGTTGCCTTACTTAAAAGAACATTTTGGCAACCCTTCTTCCATTTATTCTTACGGCCGTGAGACCCGGCTGGCCGTGGAAAACGCACGTCGTACGGTAGCCCGCTTGATTGGGGCACATCCTGGTGAAGTGTTTTTTACCTCAGGTGGTACCGAAAGTACCAATACGGCCATCACGGCTGCCATTCGTGATTTAGGTTGTCGACATATCATCACTTCTCCCATCGAGCATCATGCTACTCTACATACCACAGCATTTTATCATGAGCATTTGGGCATTCGGCTATCTCAAGTGCGTATTTTACCAAACGGGCATGTAGACCTGAATAGTTTGGAAGAATTGTTGCGACAAAGTCGGGAAAAATGTTTGGTTTCGCTCATGCATGCCAACAACGAAATCGGCAACTTATTGGATATTCAACGAGTTGGCGAATTATGTCAACAATATAACGCTATTTTTCATTGTGATACCGTGCAAACGGTGGGGCACTTGCCTATCGATGTACATCATATTCCCGTGCATTTTATACAAGCCTCAGCACATAAGTTTCATGGTCCGAAGGGTGTGGGCTTTTTGTATGTCAACGATCAAGTAAAGATTCGTCCTTTGCTGATGGGAGGCAGTCAAGAGCGGAACATGCGTGCGGGTACGGAAAACGTGTATGGTATTGTGGGGCTGGCTAAGGCTTTGGAAATAGCAGTAAATCGTATGGAGGAAGATCGAGCACATATACTTTCGTTGAAGCAAACCCTTGCTCATCGCTTGCTCGAACATTTTCCTGAGTTAAAGATTAATGGTGATTGGAATGGACAAAGCCTGTATACCATTTTAAACGTATCCTTTCCTCATAATGAGCATACAGAATTATTGCTGTTTAACCTGGATATGGCGGGTATATGTGTGTCTGGGGGAAGTGCATGCAGCTCGGGTGTTGAGCATGTTTCGCATGTCATTGAAGCGCTCCACCCGGGAACAGCAGAAATTCCTGTACGATTTTCTTTTTCTCGTTACAATACATTGGCGGAAATCGATAGGGTGGTCGATGTATTAGAAGAACTCATCCATCAGCCCACACATCCATCCCTTCATACCTGAATAAAGATTTATTTCAGGATTTGAGCAAGCGTAGCTGTAAGTTCTTCACCCCGCAGATTTTTGGCAATGATTCTTCCTTCTGGGTCGAGCAGGAAATTTGCTGGGATGCTTTCTACCTGATATTGTACGGCAGCAGCATTTTGCCAATATTTTAGATCACTCACTTGTGTCCATTCGAGGTGATCGTCGTGAATGGCTTTCAACCAACGATCGCGGTCGTAGTCGAGTGAAACGCCTAGAATGGTGAAGTTTTTATCCTTAAACTTTTGATAGGCTTCTACTACGTATGGGCTTTCTATGCGACAAGGTCCACACCAGCTCGCCCAAAAATCGATCAATACATATTTGCCGCGAAATGAAGATAATTTTACGGGAACGCCATTGGTGTCGGGCAGGGTGAAATCGGGGGCTATAGAGCCTTCAGCAGTGAGTAGGGCCGATTGAATATAGGCTTGTGCGGCACGGCCATAATGAGAAGCTTGGATGGTGGGGGTTAGGGTTTCAAAAGCTTGTTGTAGCTCATGCGGTGGTATACGTTCGCGTAATTCATTCATCAAGATCAACACGCTAGCCACGCTATTGGGATGTTGGTGAATAAAATCGAGCCCCGTGCGTACCACATCGGCGTTGAATTGATTGACTTGATCTCGCAATGGCTGTATTTTACTGGTATCGGAATTGGCCTGCATCTGTTGAATAGCCTGGTTTAATGCTTCTGCACGTTTCCCTAGGGGCCGAAAGGCGTCAACATAAGCTTGCATGGCTTCTGCTTCTGGAGCCCCTTTTACGCGAGCATTTGCAAAGTCGCTTGCAGCCCCATCAATTTGAATCTTTGCTCCTGGAGAAAGCAGGGTAATCAATGGGGTACGCTGCCCTTCGAGGAAAAACCCAAATAGTCGGGTGGAATCAACAGGTAGCTGAAAGCGAAAATGTGATTGCACGATATGGGATGAGTCGACCGGACTATTGGAGGTATCTGTAAATACATACACGGCTTTGCCCTCAGCACCGGTAATGTTGCCGGTAACAATGCAGTTGGGTGATAAACGTGAATTACTGGTTTGTGCCAGTGCAGGTGTAAGGCCAAAAGTGAGCACGATTGCAAAGAGTGAGATCCTTTTCATTGTCTTTGATTTGCATGTTCAAAAATAGCAGCCAGTTTTTCATCGAGTGCATCTCCTCGTAGATTACGGGCAATGATTTTCCCTTGAGGGTCGAGTAAGAAATTAGCTGGGATAGCTTGCACGCCATACAATTCGGCCGCAGCGCTGTGCCAATATTTTAGATCTGAGACCTGGTGCCAATACAGGTGATCTTCATGAATAGCTTGCAACCAGCTCTGACGGTCTTTGTCGAGCGATACGCCCAAGATCGTAAAGTTTTTGTTTTTATACCTTTGATAAGCTTGTACGACATGTGGATTTTCCATACGACAAGGTCCGCACCAGCTTGCCCAAAAATCGACCAATACATATTTCCCCCGTAAAGAAGAGAGGCTAAAAGGGTTACCGCTGGTATCGGGTAAGGTAAAATCGGGAGCGACTTGTCCAATAGCCACGCGGCGAGCAGTATTGAGTGCATGAGCAATCTGCTGGCCATAGGTACTGGCCTTAATGGTCGTATCTAACGCTTCGTAAATCTGAGACAACAATGCGACATCGGGCTCAAAGATTAAGTTGCTATGTGCTACTACCCAGGCACTTACAATGGATTTCGGGTGTTGCCTCACAAAGCTAAGCATGGCTTGCGATTGCAGGCTATCGATGCGGTCTGCTGCGGCATTGATGCTATCTTGTATTTGAGTCAATCTTCCTTGCCGTACAGCATCTTCATACACTTGATAAAGCTGCATGTATTGTTGGCTAAAGGGTTGCATTTGTTGCTGAAAGGCTTCATAATCTAGTTGCGATTGAGAGCCATTCACCCGAGCCTTGTTTAAAGAATCAATCTGCCCATTAATCTGAATATGGCTGTTTTCCACAAAAAAATCGAGTTCTTGCATACTATTGGGTAATGACAGCATAAATAAAGTAGGTTGATCTACTTTACCCGTGAACTTAAAATGGCCATTTTTGATTTGCACTGAATCGGTAATCGTAGAATCACCCTGTTGATGCATAAGAAATACCCAGCCGGAAGGGGCTCCCTGGATATTGCCTTCAATTTCAAAACCGCTACCTGAACGATGCTGGCAAGCGGCAAGCCATAAGATGGAGCTCATACTCAACACTGCAAAGGTGTTCATGGGCAAGTGAGAGATATATTTTTTCATGGTAAATGATTTGAAAGAAGTAGATTACATGATGATGTTACTGGCTAAATATATCAATGATGGCGTTTTTTCAATACCTCAATCACGTCACGTAAAACATATCCTTTGGCGTTGAGCAATACCAAATAATGGTAAAGTAAATCTGCGGCTTCATTTAAGAAAAGTTCTTCATTGTCGTCTTTAGCTTCGATGACCAGTTCCACGGCTTCTTCTCCAAGCTTTTGGGCAATTCGATTAATGCCCTGAGCAAACAGCTTGGCGGTATAAGAATTTTCTGGCTTGCGTTTTTTTCGATCTAAGATCACATTTTCGAGATGTTCCAGAAAATTATCTGAAGTATTTTCTTCGTCGAAGCAGGTATCGGCACCCGTATGGCATACCGCTCCGAGCGGTCTGACTTTGATTAAGAGGGCATCTTGGTCGCAATCGGTACGGATTTCTTCTACCATCAACAAGTGTCCACTCTCTTCACCCTTCATCCACAAACGTTTTTTTGATCGGCTAAAAAAAGTAACGCGTTTATCGCGGATGGTATGTTCGAGGGCTTCTCGATTCATATAACCCAGCATCAGCACACGGTGGGTATGCACATCTTGGATGATGGCCGGCACCAGTCCGTCTGGGAATTTATCGAAATTCACCTGTATATTCGTGTTCTCAAAGGCATTCATTGGAAAGGATGATGGTTCTTGTTCCATATTCTTGGCATAAAGGTAAGCAAAAACCTAGTCTCGTATCGGAACCTGGTGTTGTTTTAGGAAAGCTTTTAGTTGAGGAATGCTGATTTCTCCAAAATGGAAAATACTAGCGGCTAATGCGGCATCGGCATGGGCTTGTTGAAATACGTCGAGAAAATGCTGCATAGTGCCTGCACCACCCGAGGCGATAACGGGTACGGGTAGCGTTGTAGCCAGTTGACGTGTAATGTCGAGTGCAAATCCTTGTTTTGCTCCATCGTGGCTCATAGAGGTGAGCAAGATTTCCCCAGCGCCACGATCTACTACTTCACGTGCCCAATCTACTGTGCGGGTAAAAGTGCGGATGCGGCCCCCATTGATATATACCCACCATTCGCCTTCCTCATATCGGGTATCGATAGCTACCACTACACATTGGCTACCAAAGAGCCGAGCTAGCTCATCAATCAGTTCTGGATGGCGGTAGGCAGCCGTATTGACAGAAATCTTGTCGGCACCAGCATGGAGTAGGGTGTGCACATCTGCTGCAGAGCTAATTCCTCCACCTACTGTAAATGGAATAGCGATATGGTGTGCAATGCGCCGCACTAATTCAGCAAAAGTTTTTCTCTGTTCATTCGTAGCTGTGATGTCGAGAAATACCAGTTCATCGGCGCCTTCTGCTGCATAACGGGCACCCAATTCTACGGGATCGCCCGCGTCGCGAATATTTTCGAAATATACTCCTTTTACGGTACGACCCTCTTTGATATCTAGGCAAGGAATAATTCTTCGTGTAAGCATAGTTTATGGTTGAAACTCAGTTGAAGAATGGCCCGTAGAAGCGGTTTTTGTGGCATTGGCCATCCATGCTTGGATCTCGGAAAGCTGAATTCGCCCTTCGAATAAGGCTTTTCCTATGATTACACCTCGCAAGCCTAGCCGACTGAGCTGAGTAATATCGTGCATATCACGCACACCACCACTCGCAATCAGGTGGATGCTGGGGAAGGCTTGTAGCAGTGTTTCATATAGATCGAATGCTGGCCCTCGCAACGTGCCATCGCGGCTTATATCTGTACAAAACACTTGACGCACTCCCATTTGTAATTGTACATGTAAAAAATCGATAATCGAAACAGAACTGGTTTCTTGCCAGCCATGGATAGCGATATAATCGTTTTTCACATCGGCTCCCAAGAGAAATTTTTCCGGGCCAAACTGCTCGAGCCATTGCTGAAACAAGCTGGGTTGTTTCACGGCTATACTGCCCACAGTAATCAGCGAGGCACCACTGTCGAGTGCTCGTCTAATATCAGATGCTTGTGTAATACCCCCGCCAAAATCGATGATTAGCCGAGTATGTTGGGCAATACGTTCTAAGACTGCCCAGTTTTGCACTTTTCTGAGCCGGGCACCATCGAGATCCACCAAATGGAGTCGACGTATACCCGCATCTTCAAATGCTTGAGCTATACTTAAGGGATCGGCATCGTATCGGGTTTGTTGCTCATAGTTGCCCTGGTGCAGCCTCACACAATGCCCATCGATAAGATCTATAGCGGGGATGATATCGAAAACAAATGAGTTGTTCATACAGGCAAATGAATAAAGTTTCTCAATATCTGTTCCCCTACTTGTGCCGATTTTTCGGGATGAAACTGCACGGCATAAAAATTATTTTGTTGTACGGCTGCGCTATAAGGAATGCCGTAGCAAGCCTTGGCTATAGTAGCTTCATTAAGAGGCATGTAGTAGCTGTGTACGAAGTATACGAATGCCCCTTCTTTAACTCCTTCAAACAAGGGTGAATGCAGTTCATGGATTTGATTCCAACCTATTTGGGGTACTTTTAATCCAGACTCTTGAGGGAATCGTTTCACTTGTTCGGGAAATATGTGTAAGCAAGGGGTTTGGTTTTCTTCAGAATAGCTGCCCATCAGCTGCATCCCCAGGCAAATGCCCAGAACTGGCTGGCTAAGCGAAGGGATGAGGGTATGAAGGCCTTTTGCTTGCAAGTATTGCATAGCCGAACTTGCTTCACCCACGCCGGGAAAAATCACCCTGTCGGCCGAGCGAATGCGGCCCACATCGTCGGTTACCACGGCCTGATATCCCATACGCTCCAGCGCAAAGAGTACGGATTGGATGTTTCCCGCATGATAACGAATGATCACGATATCCATAGCAATCGTTTTAAAAGGTTGAACGGATCGGCTGAAGAATATATGCCACAAAATCTCGTGTGACCCGTTCTACATTCCTGTCATGAACTTCTTGCAGGGCGCGGATATAAGCGCTGCCAACAACGGCTCCATTGCTATATTGACATGCTTGCTGAAAGCTCATGGAATCGTGAATGCCAAAACCCACAAGGAATGGATTTTTCAACTGCATCTGTTGGATGCGCTGAAAATATGGTTGCATAGCCGAAAGATCTTTTCGCTTCCCGGTGGTTGACGACGACGATACTACATAAAGAAATCCGCTGCTGGCCTCGTCGAGCGCCCGTATTCGCGGCTCTGAGGTCTCCGGGGTAATCAAGAAACTAAAATGCACTTGGCGATCTGCGCAAAGCGAAGCCATCTCATGTGTAAATTCATCGAGAGGAAGATCGGGTAAGATAAGACCATCGATTCCTATTTCGGCACAAGTATCCAGAAAGCGTTCTATGCCAAACTGCATGACCACATTCACATATCCAAACAAGATAAGTGGAATATGGATTTCTCTGCGCACATCGCGAAGCTGATTGAACAACAAGCGGAGCGACATGCCATTGTCTAAGGCCTGCTTGCTGCTCTGCTGAATCACGGGCCCATCGGCCAGGGGATCTGAAAAAGGAATCCCAATTTCTACCATATCTACCTCCGCATCTTGTAAGGCTTTCAGGATGCGTCGAGTATCATGCAACTGCGGGAATCCAGCAGTGAAATAAATGGTCAGAACATTTTTTTGTTTCCGTGCAAATAATTCATCTATGCGATTCATGGTTTCACATTCAACAGGTTTAGATTTCGGTACGGAATTCTTTAGGCAAATAACGTAAATAAGTGTCCATATCTTTATCGCCGCGCCCGCTGAGGCAAACCACCACGACATGTTCGGGCTTTAGCTCTAAGTCTTTCAGCTTAGCTAAGGCATGAGCGCTTTCCAGTGCGGGGATAATGCCTTCCAGCTGAGTTAGCTCAAATGCGGCGTCGAGCGCTTCCTGGTCGGTGGCCTGTAGATAAGTAGCTCTGCCTGTTTGGTGCAGGTGTGCATGGAGTGGACCTATGCCTGGGTAATCTAATCCGGCCGAAAGGGAATAAGGCTCAATGATTTGTCCGTCGTCGGTTTGCATGAGCAATGTTTTGCTCCCATGGATCACGCCAGGCCGCCCGAGCACGGTAGTTGCAGCCGATCGCCCGCTGTTGATGCCTTCTCCCGCGGCTTCTACGGCAATGAGCTGTACCGATATATGGTCTAAGAAATGATAAAATGCTCCAGCCGCATTGCTGCCTCCGCCCACACAGGCCAGCACATGAGTGGGCAGTTCCGATCCGGTTTTCTCGAGCAGTTGTTGTCGGATTTCCGCACTGATGACCGATTGGAAGCGGGCTACCATGTCGGGGTAGGGATGTGGCCCCACTACAGAGCCAATGATGTAATGAGTATCTTCTGGATGATTCACCCAATCGCGTATGGCCTCGTTGGTGGCATCTTTTAAGGTGCGGCTACCGCTCATGGCCGGGATCACTTGTGCTCCCAACATGCGCATACGTGCTACGTTAGGCGCTTGACGTTGCATATCAAGCTCTCCCATATACACCACGCATTCCATCCCCATGAGGGCGCATACCGTTGCCGTGGCTACCCCATGTTGCCCGGCACCCGTTTCAGCAATAATGCGCTTCTTGCCTAAGCGTTGAGCCAATAAGATTTGCCCAATGGTGTTGTTGATTTTATGCGCGCCAGTATGGTTGAGATCTTCTCGTTTGAGAAAAATCTGCGCACCATACTTTTCGGAAAGTCTGCGAGCCAGATATAATGGAGAAGGGCGACCTACGTAATCGCGAAGCAGCTGGGTAAATTCTCGTTGGAACTCGGGCTCTTGCATGATGGTGAGATATTTTTCCCGAAGCTCTGCTACATTGCGATACAGCATTTCTGGGATGAATGCTCCGCCAAACTGGCCGTAGTAGCCTTTTTCATCAACCTGATATTGTCCAGGCTTGGCCAGCCGTAATATAGAAGGGGCTATGCCTCCGACACGATATTCAATTGACATATGAATTGTTTGATGAGTTCTAAATTTTTGATTCCTGGGGCTATTTCAAACCGACTATTGATATCTACTGCAAACAATTGCGGATGATCGATTGCCCAGATATCGGTTACATGGTTGGGTGAAATGCCCCCGCTCAAGAAAAAAGGCTTATTGCCGGCATAAGCTTGTAGCGCTTGCCAAGCGAAGCGTTGTCCACTACCGCCTTTTTTCATCGAAGCCGTATCGAATAGCACATAATCACAAGCCGTTTCATAAACTCGTATATCGGGAAAGCTTATAGGCGAAGATGGAGATTGAACAGGCAAATGAAAGGTTTTGATTACTTGAAAGCCTTGTTCACGCAGCTTCTCACCCCATTCGGGGGGCTCTTCTCCATGCAATTGGATGACCTGTAACCCATATTCATCTGCTGCCCGCCAGATTTCAGACAATGGTGCATCTACAAATACACCTACTTTCTTCATCGATCCTGTATAGGCCCTGGCTGCTTGCTGCTGAGAAAAGTTGCGAATATAACGAGGTGAGCGAGGGTAGAAGATCATTCCGAAAAAATCCACGCCCATGGCTTCCAGCATGGGTAGCTCGTGGAGCTGGGTGAACCCACATACCTTGATGTGCAGCCGTTTAGGAAGCATGTGTAGAAAGATTTTTGAGTTGAGTAGTAAAATGTTGAAAAGCTTGTACGGGATTGGGTTGGTGCATAAATCTTTCTCCTATTAAAAAACCTTTGCAGCCCGCTTCCCGAAGTGCAGTGATCAGCTGAGGATCATGAATACCGCTTTCGGCAATGACTGGCTTTTCTGGGGGAACAAGTGAAACTAGCTCGAATGAGCGATTGACATCTACTTGAAATGTGTTCAAATCTCTGTTGTTGATGCCTACCATATCTATTTCATCGCAAAGCTTATCGAGTTGCTCGCGGTGATGTATTTCCATGAGTACTTCCATGCCCAGCTTATGAGCGAGCTGCGATAATTTTTTCACTTCTTCTGCTTGTAAGCATTCAGCAATGAGCAATACCACATCGGCACCGAAGGCTTTGGCTTCGTATAGTTGATAGGGGTCAACGATAAAATCCTTTCTCAAGATGGGCAATGATGCACAGTTGCGTGCTGCTAGCAGGTCTTCTAGCGTGCCGCCGAAGAAATGTACATCGGTGAGAATGCTTAACCCCGTTGCACCTTCATGAGCATAGCCAGCAACAATTTCTTCTAAGCTAAGGGTAGAGGCAAAAAAGCCTTTTGAAGGCGATTTGCGTTTGTGTTCGGCAATAATACCACTGGCGCCGGGGCTGAGTAGCGCTTTGCGTAGAGATAATCCTTGCCTGCTCATGAAAGGCATACGTTGGATGACCTCAAGAGGTAGTGCCAATTTTTTACGGGCAATTTCTATGCGTTTCTGTGCGACGATGCGTGGTAAGATGGAAGCCATGATGTTGCAAGTTAAGCAGGAATTAGTTTTTCTGCATTTCGAGTAATGTTTGCAGGGATCGATAGCCTGCTCCGCTTTCGAGCGATTCTACCGCTGCCTGATAGCAATCTTCATAGCTTGGATAGGCACCGCAACAATACAAGCCCATGGCCGCATTGGCCAGTACCACAGCATGTTGAGCCCAGCTTCCTTCTCCTTTGAGAATTTTTACAAACAATTTCACAGATTCTTCAACCGAACCTCCGCCATATAAGTCTGTTGGGTGTACAGATCTTTTACCCAGTTGTTCTGGTGTTTGCAGCTGCTGGCCTTCATGCGTAATTACCATTGTATCGCCTGTTAAAGAGATCTCGTCGTATCCATCCAGGCTATGAACAATGGCATATCGTTTATCGGTTTGCTGATATAGGTATTGATAGGTACGGGCTAGTTCTAAGTTGTATACACCAATAAATTGGTAGGCGGGGAATGCAGGGTTGACCAATGGGCCCAACAGATTGAAAAAGGTACGCACGCCCAATTGTTTACGCACGTTGGCAACATTTTTTAAAGCTGGGTGAAACAAAGGAGCATGGAGAAAACAAATATTGGCTCGTTCGAGTTCACGTTTGAGTTGGTCAACATTGTTTTTTAGCTTATATCCTAAGGCTTCCATGACGTTGGATGCACCCGTGATCGACGATACGCCATAGTTACCGTGTTTGGCTACTTTTTGCCCCGCCCCAGCTACTAAGAAGCATGCAATTGTAGAAATATTGAACGTGTTTTTACCATCACCACCCGTTCCCACAATATCGAGCACCGGAATGCCGTTGAGGTCTACAGGTAAGCAGAGCTCCAGTAGGGCTTCGCGGAATCCGCTAAGCTCTTCTACTGTGATGCTACGCATCAGGAAAACGGTCATAAAGGCGGCCAGCTCACTTTCGTTGTATGCACCTTTTGAAATGTTGAGCAGGATGTCTTTGGCCGTGTTTCTGTCTAAAGTTTTGTGGTCAAATAGATATTGCAAAATCTGTTTCATGAGTATGCAGTTTAAAAGGATAATATTGGTTTAAGCTTTCAGCCAGTTGGCCATCATTCGTTCTCCATGGGGCGTGAGCACGCTTTCTGGATGAAATTGCACTCCAGTAACATCGTACTGGGTATGATGCAGGCCCATGATGTATTGCTGGTCGTCGCGTGCAGTGATTTGTAAACAATCAGGAAGTCCGTTTTCATCTACCACCCATGAATGATAACGGCCCGCCTGGATGCTCTCGGGCAATCCCTGGAAGATGGGCAAATCTTGTCGCAAGATGTACACGGGGGTGGCTACTCCATGATATACCTGCGAAAGGTTGAGCAAGTTGGCGCCAAAGGCCTCTCCAATAGCCTGATGCCCCAAACACACACCCAATATAGATTTTGAAGATGCATATTCACGAATGAGTGGAAGCAATAATCCGGCTTCCTTGGGGATACCCGGGCCGGGGGAAAGAATGATCTTATCATAAACCGCTACTTTTTCTAAGGGAAGCTCATCATTGCGGAATACATCTACTCGATCAGTGGTTAATTTTCTAACCAGATGAACCAGGTTGTAGGTAAACGAATCGTAATTATCAAATACCAGAATACGCATATAGCATAGAATTATTGAAATCAATCAATGTATTTGTTCGGCACTTTCAATAGCTACTCGCAAGGCATTGAGTTTGTTGTTCACTTCTTGCACTTCTGAAGTGGGTATGGATCGAGCAACGATGCCAGCTCCGCCGCGGTAATACAATACATTGTTTTTGCTGAGCAAGGTGCGAATCATAATGGCATGGTTAAAATCGCCATTGAATCCTACAAAGCCAATGCAACCGCCATAATAACTTCTGGCCGTTTTTTCGATCTCATCGATCAATTGCATAGCCTTGTATTTAGGTGCACCCGATAAAGTGCCCGCAGGAAAAGTAGCGGCCAACAATGCAAATGGATTAGTTTGGCCATTGAGTTGACCTGTGACTTCACTTACCAAATGAATGACATGTGAATAGTATTGCACCTTTCGATAAGAAGTTACTTCTACATGTTGGGCATAGCGGCTTAAGTCGTTTCTAGCCAAGTCTACCAGCATCACGTGTTCTGCGTTTTCTTTGGGATCATTTTCCAATTTGCGTGCGAGTGCTTCATCGACCTGGTCGTCACCCGTTCGGCGGAAGGTTCCTGCTATGGGATGAATGGTAGCTTTTCCATTGCGTATGATGAGTTGTGATTCTGGTGAAGAGCCCATCAAGCGATAATTTCCATAGTCGAAATAAAATAAGTATGGAGAAGGGTTAATGGATCGTAGATGCCGATATACATTAAATTCATCGCCTAAAAAAGGTTGGGCAAAGCTTCTCGACAATACAATTTGAAACACATCTCCTCGATGACAATGTGCTATACCCTTTTCTACCATGTGTATGTAATCTTCATCTTGCATATCGGCTTGTTCTGCTCCATTTCGCTTAAATGGAAATAGGGGTACATCCTTGCGCCGAATGAGTGTTTCAATTTGTTCGAATTCGGAAGATAATCCATCGATCTGGTTTTCGCAGAGAAATAATTCGTCTTTAAAATGATTGATGGCTATCACATACTGATAAAATCGATAACGCATTAACGGGATCATAGATTCGTCGGCAGGAGCATGCAGGTGAATGTTTTCGAAAAATTGTACAGCATCGTAAGCCGTGTAACCAAACATGCCTTCGGTGACGGGCACGGGCGATTGTCCGCTAAACTGAAAACGTTGGAGAAATTCTTGGAAACGATTCATCATTTCCTGGGGGTCTTTCACCTGATGTCGTTCGGGCGATTCCAACGGATACTTGAATTCAAACGTGTGGGTAGAGCTGAATTCAATGCCCGCAATAGGATTGATACAGATGAAAGAAAAACTATTATCGGCCGCATGATAATCGGTGCTCTCCAGCAAGATGCTTCCTGGATAGCGATCGCGGATACGCAGATAAATACCTACTGGCGTGAAAATATCGGCCAGCAAGCGTTTTGCACGTGTGTGGATACGAACAGGTTTCATAATATGTGGTTTAAATGCATTTTATCTCACAGGCTTTAAACGAAGAAGGCCCGCTGTGTCCAGCGAGCCTTCTTCTAGATCTTTGCTGCATGCAATTACATGCCGGGGCTGAGACACAGCGTAGGTTGATTCTTTCTGTGCCACCACCATCCGATATGTATGTGCATGTTGTTCATCACGTTGCAAATATGCGCAACAATTTAGGAAAATGCAAATTTTTTTATAGCAATTCTTTAGTAGAAGGCAATAGCTGGCGTTCAGGATCACGCCTGATGGCCATTTTTAGTGCTTTAGCAAAAGCTTTGAAGATCGCTTCAATTTTATGGTGTTCATTTTCGCCACTGGCTTGCACGTGGATGTTGCAATGAGCGGCATCGGCAAGTGATTTGAAAAAATGTGAAAACATTTCGGTAGGCATTTCTCCAATTTTTTCTCGGTGAAATTCGGCTTGCCATACCAGCCAACTTCTTCCTCCAAAATCCAGCAATACTTGTGCTTGTGCATCGTCCATGGGTAAGCAAAATCCGTAACGTTCAATGCCCATTTTATTGCCTAAAGCTTCATGTAGGGCCTCTCCCAGGGTTATCGCTGTATCTTCAATCGTATGGTGTTCATCCACATGCAAATCGCCTTGGGCAAGTATGGTTAAATCTATTTGCCCGTGGCGGGCTATTTGGTGTAAGAGGTGATCGAAAAAGCCTATGCCCGTTTGAATATCGGCTTTGCCCGTTCCATCCAGGTTCAAGCTCACTCGGATATCGGTTTCAGCAGTAACCCGATGTCGTTCTACTCGGCGTTCACCCATTTTTAACCATGCGTAAATCTGCTTCCAATCTGTTGTTTCTAGCGCCACGACTTTCAATAGACTTTTTTGTTCTTCGGGTGAAATTTCTCTAAAGCCTAGCTGATTGCCGTCATTAAGCCAGATGGCTCTGCAACCCATGTTTTGCGCAAATTTAACATCGGTAATTCGGTCGCCAATAACAAAAGAATGCTTTAGATCATATTTTCCCGGCTCGAGGTATTTTCCCATCATGCCCGTTCCTGGCTTACGCGTGGGTTGATGTTGATCAGGAAGGGAACGGTCGATATATACATCACTAAAATGCACACCTTCATTTTGAAGGGTGCGTATTAAAAACTCTTGTATGGGCCAAAAATGCTCTTCTGGGAAAACAGGTGTACCCAGCCCATCTTGGTTGGTAACCATGACCAGTACGTAATCGAGTTCTCGAGCAATGCGGGGCAGGTATTGAAGCATGCCTGGTACAAAGCTGAGCTTAGAAAAATCGTCAACCTGATGGTCAGGAGGTTCTTGAATAAGGGTGCCGTCGCGATCAATAAACAATACTTTGGGTAGCATATCTATAAAAATGATTTAATTGGATGAAGAAACTATTTGTTGTGCATAAGCGTGCAATTCTGCCAGCAAGGCTTCATTTTCTTCTGGTCGGCCTACCGTGATTCGTAAGCTGTCTTCACAAAGAATCACCCGACTGCGATCGCGAACCACAATACCTTTTTGCAATAAGTAGGCAAACACCTGCTGTGCTTGTTGCATTTTTACCAATACGAAGTTGGCTTCACTAGGATAAACTTTTTCCACAATAGTTAACTGTTGTAATGCCTTAGACAATTGCTCGCGTTGATGAATGATTTGTTGAATTCTCGATTGTACAAGCTCGTGTTGATCTAATGCTTGCCAAACGGCATCCTGAGTGAGTTGGCTAATGTTGTATGGATATTTGACCTTGTTATACAGCTGTATGATTTCAACAGAAGCGAAAGCCATGCCCAGCCGCAATCCAGCTAAGCCCCAAGCTTTGGAAAAAGTTTGCCAAATGATGAGATTAGGAAACTCATGGAGTCGTTGTAAAAATCCTGGCTGATGAGCAAAATCGATATAGGCTTCATCAATGGCTACGATTCCAGAAAAATGGGTCAATAAAGTTTCTATATCTGGTGAAAGGAAACAGTTGCCAGTTGGGTTGTTGGGCGAACATAAGATGATGAGTTTTGTATGTGGCCCAACGGCTTGGAGTATGCTCGGCACATCTAACTGAAAACTAGGCAATAGTGGTATTCGACGCACCACAACATCTTGAATAGAGGCACTCACTTCATACATACCATAGGTAGGCTCGCAGATGATGATTTCATCTTGCTGAGGTTCACAAAAGATGCGCAAACATAGATCAATGCATTCATCGCTGCCGTTGCCTAGAAAAATTTGTTCGGCAGGTATATGTTTTAATCTAGCTATCTTGTCTTTTAGCTTGTGTTGCAATGGGTCGGGATAGCGGTGATACTGTTTGCCGAGTGGAGATCCCCAGCTGTTTTCATTGGCATCGAGGAAAATTTTTGCCTCGCCAGAAAATTCATCGCGGGCGGAGGAGTAAGGGATTAATTTCCAGATATTAGGCCTTACTAGTCGTTGCAGATCAAACACGTTTTATGGGTTTTGTTGCGTTTGCAAATGATGTAGTCTGATAGAGACTGCCTGCTTGTGTGCCCAAAGACCCTCAGCAGTGGCTAGTATCTCCACTGCAGGGCCAATGGCTTGTAGGCCTTGAGGGCTAAGCTCTTGAAAGGAAATTTTTTTCAAGAAGCTATCTACATGCACACCACTCCAGGCTCGTGCATAGCCTGAGGTAGGCAAGGTATGGTTGGTACCAGAAGCGTAGTCGCCCACACTTTCGGGGGTATAACAACCTATAAATACCGAACCGGCATGTTGTACTTGCTCGGCTAGCATACGGGCATGGCTGCAGGCCAAGATTAAGTGTTCTGGGGCATAAGCGTTGATAAGGGCCATGGCTTGAGAGGTATCTTGCACCAAAAAAGCCTTGCTATGGCTAAGGGCCTGCCTAGCTATTTCTTGTCGGGGAAGCGCTGCGAGTTGTTTTTGAAGGCAGGCTTCCACCTCGGTCATCCAGGTTTCATCGGTACTTACCAGTATGACTTGGCTATCGGGCCCGTGCTCAGCTTGTGAGAGTAAGTCGGCTGCGGCAAAAGCAGGCGGACAGCTACGATC
Organism: Thermoflavifilum sp.; assembly: GCA_023511875.1. Classification (GTDB taxonomy): domain Bacteria; phylum Bacteroidota; class Bacteroidia; order Chitinophagales; family Chitinophagaceae; genus Thermoflavifilum. Next base: position 239,125 of record JAIMAQ010000001.1, on the reverse strand, counting down.
GCCTACCAAGGCCACTTCCGAAGGTCCTGCTGGCATATCGATGGCTACTCCTTCTCGTTGCAAAAGTTGCTTGGCGAGGGTAACGTAGCGATTGCCTGGCCCGAAGATTTTATCTACTCGGGGGATAGAAGCAGTGCCAAAAGCCATGGCAGCAATGGCTTGAGCCCCACCTACCCGATAAATGTTGGAAATATCGCATAAAGAGGCTACATATAGAAGTGCGGGGTGCAGCTCGCCGTTTTTCATAGGTGGAGAACATACTACTAGCTCCCGACATCCAGCAATACGGGCGGGCACGGCGAGCATCATCAAGGTGGAAAACAAAGGTGCAGAACCGCCGGGAATGTATAAACCCACACGTTCAATAGGTAGGGCTCTCTGCCAGCATCGTACACCGGGCATGGTTTCTACGTGGGGCTCTGTACATAGTTGAGCCTGGTGAAAACGGCGAATATTGGCCATGGCTAAGTCGATTGCTTCCCGCAAATCGCTAGGCAATGCTTGGGCAGCAACATCTGTGTTGGGTACAGGATAAGCCAATTGAGCCAGGCGGATGCCGTCAATGGCCTCGGTAAGGTCACACAACGCTTTATCGCCGTGCTCGCGCACCTGTTCAACGATATCTGCTACTCGCTGGCGAATTACTGTTTCATCGGCATGAGGTCGTTGCAACCATTGATGCCATTGCGAAGGGTCGGGATGTCGAATAAATGTCCACATGTTTTTACATATCATTCCGTTAAACGATCATTTTTTCGATAGGCACCACCAAAATGCCTTGTGCACCATGTTTTTTTAAGCTTTCGATAATATGCCAGAAATCGTTTTCATTGATTACAGCATGCACCGAGCTCCAGCCCGACTCGGCCAGGGGCAAGATAGTAGGGCTTTTCATGCCGGGAAGTAGCTTGATGATTTCTGGCAGTTTATCGTTGGGCGCATTGAGCAAAATGTATTTATTGTGCTGGGCTTTTTTTACGGCTTGAATGCGAAAACGTAATTGCTCCAATAAGTCTTGTACTTCGCTGTTGAGTTGCATGCTACTGATCAATACTGCGTTTGAATGTAAGATGGTTTCCACCTCACGCAGGCCATTCATAAACAAGGTAGAACCACTGTCTACCAGATCACAGATGGCATCGGCAAGGCCAATGCTGGGAGCTATTTCCACAGAACCGCTGATTTCGTGGATCTCAGCTTGGACTTGATGTTGTTGAAGGTAAGTAGAGAGGATATGTGGATAGCTGGTAGCAATGCGTTTGTGTTGGAAATCTTGAATGCTGGTATAATTTTGATCTTTAGGGATGGCTAAAGATAGCCGGCATTTCCCAAATTCTAATTGTTCGACAATTTGCACGTGTTTTTCTTTTTCCAAGATTAAATTTTTCCCCACAATTCCTATGTCGGCCACGCGGTCTTCAACATATTGTGGGATGTCATCATCACGTAAAAAATAAATTTCCATTGGGAAATTGCTGGCCTCTGTTTTGAGTTTATTCCATCCATTGTGCAAATCTATGCCGCATTCGCGCAGCAGTTTAACGGAATCTTCATGGAGGCGCCCCGATTTTTGGATGGCAATCTTGAGTTTAACAGACATCGTTTTATCATTTGTATCTATAACAAAAAAGGCTTACCACACCGGGTAAGCCTTTGTACATTTTTAGCAAACATGCATGTACCTCATCTTGGCGTCCCCGGAGAGAAGTTAGCCACGTGATGATGTACATGCCGTTTCATACGTTTAGTTTTCTGCTCGCAAAAATAAACATTTATTTTATTTTTTACGTTTGAAACTCAGTTTAAGTAGGCAATGAGTATCTCATACCATTCATTGGGGCATGTTTAGCTGTTATTCCTGGCATAGATATGCATTGGCATGCTTCATGAAAGCTGTTTTTAGCCAGTATGATAGATCAATTTCAATGAAAAAGTTACATGCAACATATGCCCTGTATCATTTTCTGATAAACCTGGAAAGAATTGCTTAACTTTGCATATGGCAAGACTTACACGACCAGCTCCTGCTGAACTCCCCCAGGGCAGGAATGCAGCAAGGGTAGGCGGTCGCAGCGGTGCGATGTAAGCAACTTGCCATTTTTTTCCTTTGTTGTTTTACATTAAATCTCTTGTTCATGAAATTTTTTATCGATACAGCAAATCTGGATCAAATCAGAGAAATCAATGAATTAGGTATATTAGATGGCGTCACTACCAATCCATCGCTGATGGCAAAGGAAGGGGTGAAAGGCAAGCAAGCCGTGTTTGAGCATTATCGCAAAATATGTGAGATGGTGAAAGGCGATGTGAGTGCAGAAGTGGTTTCTACCGATTTTCAGGGCATGATTGCCGAAGCGCAGGAACTGGCTAAGATTCATCCAAATATTGTTGTGAAGATCCCCATGATTAAAGATGGGGTGAAGGCTATTCATTGGCTTACTGAGCATGATATTCCCACCAATTGTACGCTAGTATTTTCGCCGGCGCAGGCCATTTTAGCAGCCAAGGCGGGTGCACGTTATGTGTCGCCATTTATCGGTCGGATTGATGATATCAATTGGGATGGGTTGGAATTGATTGACCAGATTGTGGAGATTTATACGGTTCAAGGTTTTGAAACGCAGGTGCTGGCTGCATCTATTCGCAGTTCTTTGCATATCGTAAAATGTGCCGCTGCTGGAGCCGATGTTTGTACTTGTCCATATGATACTTTGATTGGCTTATTCAAACATCCCCTCACCGATATTGGCTTAGCTAAGTTTCTGGAAGATGCCAAAAAATGGCAATAAGCTTCATACATGTGTGAATGCTTTTTTACTTCCTCTACGGGTGTACTTAGCAGATGAGTTTTTCACGAAGGTTAACTTGTTTCAACAGGCTCATCGAAACGACTAATCACTTCATACAAGCTATTACGTTCTACGGGAATACGATGAGCCTTTCGAATCAATGAGGTAATCTCTTCGGTAGTCATAGCGGGGTGTTGCTCTTCTGCTCCAGCCATCGAATAAATTCGGGTAGAATCATCGATAGTACCATCCAGATCGTCCACACCAAAAGAAAGCATCATTTGTGCCATATCGCGCCCCAGCATAGGCCAGTAGGCTTTTAGGTGGGGAAAATTATCCAGATACAAACGGGCAACGGCATACATCTTTACATCTTCCACCACACTGCATTCGGGCACATGGCTCATATCGTTGTTTTGGTTACGGAATTTGAGGGGGATAAAACAATTGAATCCGCCAGTTTGATCCTGCAACTGCCGCAAGCGCTCCATATGATCAATACGATGAGCATAAGATTCTATATGTCCATACAACATGGTGGCGTTGCTGGGAATGCCCAGGCGATGGGCAGTCTCATGAATCTTAAGCCAGTTTTCGGCATCCACTTTATCTGCGCAGATTTGGTTTCTGATCTCAGGTGCAAAAATTTCAGCTCCACCACCTGGAAGGGAATTGAGCCCTGCTTCTTTCAATTGGGAGAGTCCCTCTTCAATCGATAGCCGAGCTTTTTTAAACATATAATAAAGCTCAACAGCGGTAAATGCTTTGATGTGAATTTCTGGCCGATGAGCCTTGATACGTTGCAACAATTCTCGAAAGAAATAAAAATCCAATTTAGGATGCACGCCTCCTACAATATGTACCTCGGTGATGGGTTGTCCATCGTATCGTTTCACGATATCCATCATCTCATCTAAGCTTAGCTCCCAACCTTCTTCGCGATGCTTATATAATCGAGAATATGAGCAAAATTTACAGCTGTATACACATACATTGGTGGGTTCGATATGTACATTGCGATTAAAGAAAGTATCGTTGCCATGCATGCGCTCACGTACATAGTTGGCTAATGCACCAAGCCAGCTAATTTTTCCTTGTTCAAATAAGGTAATGCCTTCTTGAGGGGTAAGCCGTTCACCAGCAATTACTTTATATGCAATTCGTTCTATAGATGCAGGTAAATGATAGGTTTTGAGCAAAGCCAATATATCTGTTTCCATAATTCAATGATTTCATGCAAGAGTGTTTAGGGCAATTTAATAATGCGTTTAACTATGCTATAATCTCGGTATACCACCTTCACAAAATATACTCCAGCAGGTTTGCCCAACAAATGTACAGCAATTTGATTATTGATGACCGATGAGGGTGCATAACGGGCTAACAATTGACCTACGCTGTTAAACAATTCCACACCCAGCAGGTCGGGAGAAAGCGTGAGGAATTCCACCAGTACATCGCCAGTGGTGGGATTAGGAACGATCAACACCTTATCTCGCTTCAGGTTGGGATTGGTAGGGCGGGTCACCAACTGAATATCGTCGAGATAAATATTGTTTTCAAAATTGGTGATGTTGCGGAAGATGATTTGGAAATTACCTTGTTTGATAAACGGAGTGAGGTTAATAGAATCTCGGCGCCATTGTGATGGGGTGGGTATAAACTCTTGACTCGTGGGAATAGAATCGGTTATCAAATTACGTCCCCATTTTTTGTATACTATAGTACCCGTTTGCCCACAATTTGTACTAATCACCACTTCTAGTGTGTCCCAATATGCATTATTTCCATAAGGATTGGATTGTACGGCTGCGGCCACATAGAAAAATAGAAATGCTGAATCGGCCTGGCTCACATTGATTACAGGGCTTATGAGATCATCTATGGGCCCATTTTGCATATAATCCAAATTACGCATGACTGCAGAATATTGGCCACTATGGCTGGCTACACTGGTATGTTCCCAGGTGTAGCTGTTGTCGGGATTCACAACTTCCCAGTAGGGTGGTGGGAAAGTATCTTCTTCAAATCCTTCGGTAAAATCTGATGTAATGATGGGGTCGAGATGAAAGCTCTGGCGAATGGTATCGCTATTGTATTGGCCATTGAGGCTATCATTTGGGTGAAGCACATAAGCCGTGAGGATATGTGTGCCGATGCCGATAGAAAATGCTGGTAAGTTCACTTGTATGGAATCGAAGGTTCCTAATTTTCCTGTCCAATGATAACTGTATGGAATAGAATCCTCTGTATAGTAAACAATATCGGCTGTAAACAGTGAATCGTATCCATAGTTTCGTAACGTCACTTGAGGAGATACCATAGGGTCGCAGATTTTTCCAATTGGTTGAATGATGCGCAACAGTTGCGGCTTAAGTTTTTCCAATTGTACAGGAGTTGCTCCCTGGGAATTCAGCAGCGAAGAACGAAAAGTGTAAAGCAAGGCCAACATGCGTTGCACTTGACCTTGAGTAAACATATACATGCAGCTATCGTCAACATATTCCATATAATTCATAAACATCACGCCCGGCGGGTTGGGCGAACAATTATCGGTTGCAGGGAAAGTCGTACATCCGTAAATAGGGCCCGACTGAGGTGGAGTATCGGCAACACTATCATCATACGAGCAGTTGGGATTGCTGCTATAAACTCCCCAGGGATGTAGCAGATTCCAGTAGTGCCCCACTTCATGTGTGGCAGTGCGGCCAAGATTGAATTCAGGATCGAGATTGCCCACTGCTCCAAAAGCCTTAGTGGTAATGACAACCCCATCTTCATCAGCTGGATATAAACCTGGCGGGGTAGTTACTCCTAAATATCCTTGCGGAAGGTTGCAAACCCAAATGTTGAGATAACTCTTGGTATCCCATGCATTGGCGCCTCCAGAGCTAGCGTGCTTTACTTGCGAGCAAGCATTATTGATAGAAAATGTCGTCACTGATGTCTGCACACGGTCAATGCCGTTTGTAGGAAGTCCTGTGGGTGTACGTTTGGCTAAGACATATTCAAATTTAACATGACCCAAAATAGGTTTCCATACGGCTGGAACCTTGGCTGTATCGGGATTTGTGGCATGATAATCTTGATTGAGTACATTGATTTGTGAAAACACTTGTGTATCTGTAACCTGCGTGGGATCTGGTAAAACGATGTGCACTACCACAGGAATAACGACAGTCGTATCGGGGTAAGCGCTCGAATCGGTGCGTAGCAAATGAGGTCGTTGCATATAAGCTTGCATAGCAGCTTCAATAGCCTGAGCCTTTTTGATGAGTTGTGGATTTTTTTGCAAGGCTTGCCGTATGGCTAAATCAAAGCCACATTTACGTTGAGACCAGGCAATGGAGCTATGCATACTTCCGTAAACCAACACGAAGAGAGTGCTAGACAATTGAAGCCAAGACAGTAAAGGGGGTAAACGCATATTCGTTATAAACAAAATTAATTTTTTCTTTCTTTTAATCGAGAAAATCTCCAATTATGTTGCCTAAAAGGGCGAGTTAGATTGCTGATTGATGGGAAATAAAAAATTATATGCTATTTTACCAGCTTAATTCTGTAACCCATGACTGGTCGTTTCACTGGACTAATAGGAGTCGGTTTGATCCTGGGAATTGCATTTCTCATGTCGAACAATAAAAGACGTATTAATCTTCGTGTGGTATTGAGTGGGCTGGCTTTGCAGGTAGCATTAGCCATATTTATTTTAAAAGTGCCCATCGGTAAAGCCATCTTTGCATGGATCGGCGATCATGTTACCAAGTTACTTAATATGGCCGACAAAGGTGCTGCATTTGTTTTTGGTCCGTTGGTAAACTCGGAATTACTCACGAAGGTATTTGGTCCAGAAAACAACTTGATCTTTTTTTTCAAGATCATACCTACTATCATTTTTGTAGCTGTGTTGGTGAGCATGGCGTATCATCTGGGCATCATGCAGCGAATCGTTAAAGCCATTGCCTTTGTGGTGTATAAGATTATGGGGGTGAGCGGAAGCGAAGCCTTGTCGAATGTGGCTAGTGCTTTTGTGGGTCAAGTAGAGGCGCAGATCATGATTAAACCATATATTAAGGGAATGACGATGAGTGAATTGCTGGCTTCTATGTCGGGTAGTATGGCGACCATTGCGGGGGGAGTAATGGCGGTATATATTTCCTTAGGTGTGCCTGCGCAATATTTGATAGCAGCCAGTTTAATGGCAGCACCAGGAGCACTGGTTATTTCCAAGATCGTATGGCCAGAAACAGAAGCATCGGAAACCAAAGGCAAGGTAACGCTTGAGGTGAAACGCAATACCTACAATTTGCTAGATGCTATTTCGCATGGAGCTAGCGATGGCTTACGCGTGGGGCTCAATGTCACGGCCATGTTAATTGGTTTTATCGCATTAATTGCTTTGGCCGATTGGTTTTTGGGTTGGCTAGGGCATTGGATGGCAGTAGCTGGCATTTCGTTGAGTTTCATCGGTATCGATGTGAATACACTCAATCTGAACCAAATTTTAGGTAGCTTATTCTCCGTATTTGCACGGGCAATGGGAGTGCCAGCACATGAAGCGCAGACGGCTGGAGCACTTATGGGTACTAAAATGGTGGTCAATGAATTTGTAGCTTATCTCGATTTATCGAAGATTAAAGATACCCTCGATCCGAAAACCATGGTCATTGTGAGCTTTGCCTTGTGCGGATTTGCTAATTTTAGCTCTATCGCCATTCAAGTGGGTGGCATTGGCGAGCTAGAACCCTCGCGCCGAACCGATTTAGCACGGCTTGGCTTTCGGGCATTGATTTGTGGCACGCTAGCTTCTTATCTCTCCGCTACTATTGCAGGTATCTTGATCTCGTAAAACAATGAGTAACGTATTGTTTCGATTTAAACAAGTAACCATTTATCGTGGTCAACAATGCATTGTAAGAGATCTGGATTGGCAAGTGCATCGTGGGGAATTGGTGCTGATTACCGGGCCTAATGGTTCCGGAAAAACCACTATACTAAAAGCGATTGCCGGTAAATTGCCTATTCAACAAGGAAAAATAGTTTATCACTCAGATACCGATCATTCTCATTCCACATGGGGTTTATCAGCTCATCAGGTAGGTTGGGTAGATTTTCACGCAGGAGATCTGTTGTGGCGTCATCCAGATACCTTTTATCAACAACGTTATCATGCATCGCAAACTCATGGTTGGCAACGCGTAATTGATATGCTTCAGGAATATGCCACGATGCAATTGGGTATGACAGATGAAGCATTAAATATCCGATTAACTGAGCTGGTTGAAGTGCAGCAATTGTTTCCCTCTTATCTTCTTCAACGTTCGCTGCAACAGTTATCGAATGGGGAATTGAAGAAATGCATGATTTTACGCGCTTTACTGGTTAAACCATCTTTGTTGTTGCTAAATGCTCCTTTTGTAGGGCTCGATGCTCCGTCTAGAAGTCAATTGCGATGGCTGCTTCATCGAATTCAGCAAATAGATACCACGGTGATCATAGAAGCATTGGAGATAGAGCATGATGAGAAATACGATCAATGCTTGCAATTATCTCCCCCTTACCCACCTAAACCCGTACAATTGCCATACATACCAGTGCTTACTGTTCAACCCACAACACCGATCATCGATATGCAGCATGTGGAAGTGAAATATGCACATAAGCCGGTATTACAAGACATCAACTGGCGAGTCAATGCTGGAGAACGATGGTTAATTGGTGGACAAAACGGAGCAGGCAAATCTACTTTGCTCAGCTTATTGACTACCGATCATCCTCAAGCTTATGCAAATGTTATTTATTGGATGGGTAAACGAAGAGGTACTGGCGAATCGATATGGGATATTCGCAAACAAATAGCTTATATATCCCCAGAAATGCATAGTTATTTCCGAACTACGCAAACTTGCTTATCGCTCATACTTCATGCCGCATCAAACTCTTCTAGCCATATGGCATCTCATTTGCGCGATACGGCTATGGCATACTTGCGGTATTTCGGATTAGAGGATTTTGCTGATCAACCTTTTTCACAACTCTCAAGCGGGCAGCAAAGATTGGTTTTGCTCATCAGCATTTTGTTGCAACGTGCACCTATATGGATACTCGATGAACCTTGCCAAGGATTAGATGTACATCATCGAAAATTGTTTATGCAACTCATTGATCATCTTCCCCAATCGCCTGCTTTTACTTTACTGTATGTTACCCACCGTTTTGAAGAAATTCCTACTCATATGACCCATTTTTTATATTTAGAAAATGGTCGCATAACCTATTCAGGCGTATATTCACGAGAATGGGCCCGAAAAAAACTATCTGCGCAAATCGTATCATAAATTTGAGGTGATGCTTTCATGTATGAAAAAAATATGTTGGGCCATCATGTTTGGCCTATTGTGGGAATTTTCTGCACAAGCCCAAATATTTGGTGGAGATCCTGCTCGTTTACGATGGCAACAAGTCAACACCAGCACAGTTCGGGTGATTTTCCCCGAAGGCATGGAAGATCAAGCCCAGCGCATTACAGCATTAGTGACAAATATTGATGCATATCATCGCCAGTCGATGAGCAGCAAGTTAAAAAAGTTGAATATCGTTTTGCAAAACCAAACCATATTAAGCAATGGTTACGTGATGTTAGCACCTTTTAGGGCAGAATTTCAAACTACACCTCCTCAGCAGATGAATCAATTAGGTAGTTTGCCTTGGCTCGATTATTTGACTGTACATGAATATCGACACGCTTTGCAAAACATGTATTTTAATGTGGGTATTTCTCATTTGATGCGAATAGCATTTGGTGAAGCTGGGCAAGCCTTTGCAACCGACGTGGCTATTCCAAACTGGTTTTGGGAAGGCGATGCGGTATTTACTGAAACTGCATTTACTCCTCAAGGTAGAGGTCGGCTTCCTTCATTTTTTGATGCTTATCGGGCATTAGCAGCTGCTCATTTTCCTTATTCCTGGATGAAACTACGTAATGGATCTTATCGCGATGATGTTCCCAATCATTATCCACTTGGTTATTTACTCTGTGCTTATGGTCGAGAAAAATATGGAGATAGCTTGTGGGCAAAAGTTACACATGATGCAGCAGCATATAAGCATTTGTTTTATCCGTTTTCGCATGCATTGCACGATTATACGGGTAAGCGAGTGATTCCTTTTTACCATGATGCAATGCAATATTATTCAACATTATGGAAGCAAGATCGTCCGGCAACATTAGATCAAGCATTAGCTGTTTTTCCGGATACAATTTCTCGTTATTTAAATCAAGATTATCCAGTATTTGTACACGATAGTTTATTGTTTGTACAAAATAGTTTTAAACGAGTAGCCACTATTTCGATGCGCGATACTGCTGGCCATGTACATCGATTGATACGCCCTGGCATAGTACCTGATCTACACTTTACTGCGAGAAATGGATATATCGTGTGGGTGGGTTATCGAAATGATCCAAGATGGGGTTGGAAAGATTATGGTGTGCTAATGGTATACAACATACATCATCATCGTATAAAAAAAATAACCCATCGTACCAAACTTTTTTCTCCTGCTCTTTCTTCGAGTGGCGATTCCATAGTAGCGGTTTCTATCTCGCCTCAACAAAAAGCACAATTGTGTATATTTCAAACAAGTAATGGAAGCCTCATCGATACCTTTACTCATTCGAGTTACTCGATGATAGCTTATCCACAATTTTCTGTAGATGGCAAATCAATATATTATATTGCTGCCGACAGTACTGGAAAATCAGGTGTTGTGCGACAAAATTTAATAGATGAACAAGTTCAGGTGGTGTTACCTTTTAGTTATCATCCTCTTCAAAAATATTGCATCACTCGAGATTGGCTATTTTTTAGTGGATCATACGAATCTATTCAACAAATTTATGCCCTATCATTGTCTAGCGGAGTAATTTATCGGGTGACTTCAGGGAATACAGGATGTTATTCACCAGCTATTTCTCCCGATCAGCATTGGTTAATATATAGCCAGTTTACCTTAAAAGGAAGACGATTGATGAAGCTTCCACTCGATAGTACTCAGTGGACACCTTTGAATGCGCAAAAGATTGATGAGATAGGAAATGCTTACGCCCCAAAAGCTATTCAGGAAGAACAAGCCAATGTATTGCAAGAAGTTCATGTGGAGAAATATTCCATTAATCGTTATCCAAAAGCATTTCAACTCATTCATGTACACAGTTGGGAGCCTCTTTTCAATGATCCGGATATCGGTTTTCAGATATTGTCGGATAATATTTTAAACACTTGCAGTTCCTCTTTGTATTATGTGTATAATCGAAATGAATATTCACATACTATTGGTAGCGCACTCACTTATGGCGGATGGTATTCAATATGGCAGTTGCAAGGGCAATATATTGCTCAAAGAAGTGCAGTGAATGCAAACTTGCAACGTGTTTATTGGAATGAGTCCACCGCATCGCTTACGGGAGAAATACCGTTAAATTTCTCTGGTCGTATGTTTTATCGAATGTTATTACCCCTTTCTACATTTCATTATACGCGCGTACAATATCCTGCTTATGCACATATAAGTATGCCATCATATAGTTTTCAATATTTCACTTTGGGATTTCAATTTTTACAACAGCGTATTCAGGCTCAGAAGCAAGTAGCACCGCATATTGCACAATACATTCAGCTTAATTGGAGCCATTCTTTGGGGAAAAGGTTTGCCCGCCAGCTATATTTGCGTGCAGATCTTTATTTCCCAGGCATATGGCCTACACATAGCTTGCTATTGCAAGGAGCTCTTCAGCAAAAAGATACATCTAATCAATACAATTTTGCCGATCATTTTATTTATGCTAGAGGATATAACCTCCCTTATTATAATAAACAAGTATATCGTTTTAGCATCAATTATCAATTGCCTATTGCTTATCCCGACTGGGGGTTTGCGGGTATCATGTATTTACTTCGGCTTCGTTTGAATGGTTTTTATGATTACAGCCAAACAACATATTTTTTTCAGCAACAAAATTATCATCAATATTTTCGCTCTCTTGGATTAGAGCTTAATGCTGATACGCGTTGGTGGAATGAATATCCGTTGAGTATTACATTACGATTTAGTCATTTGCTCGATACAGATCCTGTTTCACCTGCCATGCATAATCGATGGGAGTTGATCATTCCCTTACAAATCAATTAATGTTGGATCATTGTATCGCTCACATGGATATGTAAAGGCGGTGCACCATATTTAATGCCTGAGGAGTCTTCAGCAATGATATTGTCGAAATAAATCATCTCTCCTGCATGTAGGAGTTGCTTAACACTACTTCTCCAAAGCGAGTCTATTCGATTTTGGAAAAAGGTGAATCCAAAATATTCCGGTACGATTTCGAATTGTTCGGTAGAATCGTTGAAAGTAGTGTCGAAATGACGATAACCAAAATCAAAACTAGTTACTCGATAAGTATTTCCTTTGGTATCTTTTACTACAAGTGGTGAATCGATGAGTTGAAGCATTTTAGGTGCGGGAATATATCGAGAAGAGTCGTTCCCCAGCAGGGTATACAATATAGGTCCTTTTTGTTGTAATGTATCCAATATTTTAGCCGAGGGAGCAAATAGATGTTGTGCATAGCCGGCATGAAATAAGCAGGTCAGGCATATGCACTGGCATATTTTCCAGAACAAGGCAATATAAGTATTTGTGTTCTTCATTGAAGAATCATGACATATTGCGTAAACTTTCTTCTATGATCCGGATTTTTTCTTCCGTATCTTGTTTTTTCTTTTTTTCACGTTCTACGATTTCTGGCTTAGCATGTTGAAGAAAACGTTCATTTTGTAGCTTGGCTTCAATTTGTTGTAGAAATTGTTTCAAATGTTGCAAATCTTTTAATAACTCTTCTTTTTGATGAGCATGCTGTGTAGAAGCTTTTGAGGTTTCGATGTAGATGATATCTTTATGAACAACTATTTGTATACAATTTGAACGAGGTTGGTTGGTAAAATCGATCTGCTCAACAGGTAATTGTTGTTTGAGCACGGGCATGAATTCTTGATAAGTAGGTAAGTGGCGAGTATGTATCCAGATTGCAGAGATATCGGTACGCTTCAGCTGATGTTGTTGCATGGTTTGTCGGATACTGGCAAGTATTTCTTTGAGCAGAAACCCTTGTTCAACGATATGTTTATCGGCTTCTGGTGGGGTAGGAAGTGGTTTAATTATTAGAAAATCATCTGCTGCTCGGGTTTGGAGTTGTTGATAAATTTCTTCGGTGATAAAAGGCATAAAGGGGTGCAAAAGTTGTAGCAGTTGCTCGAAATAACTTTGGGTGATCTGCAAGGTGTGCACATCGGGTTGTGGTTTGATCCATTCCAGATAAGTGCTGCAGAAATCTTCCCAGATCAAGGTATATAAGCTTTTTAGGTGCTCACTCAAACGAAATTGATCGAAATCTATTTCTGTTTGCTGCAGGAAACTGGCCAGCCGATGTTGAAACCATTTTACGGGAAACGACACATGAGGAGCCGGTTGGGCAGATGGTTTCTGCGTCCAGCTTTTCACGAGCCGAAGTGCATTCCAGAGTTTATTGCAGAAATGCAACCCCTGTTCACAGCTTTTTTCATCGAACAATAGATCATTGCCTGCTGGGGAAGCTATCATGATACCAAAACGTACTGCATCGGCCCCATACTGCTCGATGAGTTGCAGAAGATCGGGAGAATTGCCGAGCGACTTACTCATTTTTCGGCCCAGCTTATCGCGTACCATGCCGGTGAAATACACCCGATGGAAAGGAATTTCTCCGGTAAAATGCAGCCCGGCCATGATCATGCGGGCCACCCAGAAGAAGATAATATCTTGCCCGGTCACCAATACAGAAGTAGGATAGTAATATCGCCATTCGGGATTGTGTGGCTGGGTAATACCGTGAAATACCTCTATAGGCCATAGCCATGAAGAAAACCAAGTATCGAGCACATCATCGTCTTGGCGAAGCTCGATATCCGATCTGCCAGAAACCTGCTGGGCCTGAGATAGGGCTTCTTCGGCGGTTTCGGCTACATAAATATTTCCTGCATCATCATACCAGGCCGGTATGCGGTGGCCCCACCAAAGCTGGCGAGAGATGCACCAGTCTTGCACATTTTCCATCCAATGGCGGTAGGTATTGAGAAATCGCTCTTCAGGATGAATGTGCACCTGCCGATTGATGACCGCAGATAATGCAGGTGCAGCAAGTTCTTTCATCTTCAGAAACCATTGAGTGGAAATGCGTGGTTCTACAACAGCGCGACTGCGCTGAGAAAAACCATTTTTGTTGATGATTGTCTCTTCTTTCACCAGGTATCCTTGCTTGCGTAGCTCATCGGCAATTTTTTTTCTAACGGTAAATCGATCTTCCCCTACATAGAGCTGTGCGGCTGCACTTAAGGTGCCATCGGGATTGAAGATATCGATGCTCGGCAATTGATGTTTAATACCCAGCAGGTAGTCGTTCGGATCGTGGGCTGGAGTGATTTTTAGACAGCCTGTGCCAAAACTTTGATCTACATATTCATCGGCAATTATTGGAATTCGTCTATCAATCAAGGGTACGAGGGCATAACGACCAATGAGATGTTGATAACGCGTATCTTCGGGATGCACGGCTATTGCCACGTCGCCAAGAATGGTTTCGGGTCGGGTAGTGGCAATGGTAATGAAATCTGTATTTCCTTCCAGAGGATAACGCACATAGTACAATACCGAATGTACTTCACGGTATTCCACCTCTTCGTCGCTCAATGCGGTAAGGGCCACTGGATCCCAGTTGATCATCCGCTGGCCTCGATAAATGAGGCCTTCGCGATAAAGCTGTACAAACACCCGAATCACTGCCTGAGAATAATGTGGGTCGAGTGTAAAGGTGGCTCTGCTCCAATCGCAGCTACATCCCAGTTTTCTGAGTTGGTCGTAGATGATGCCGCCATATTTTTCTTTCCAGGCCCAGGCATGTTGCAAGAAGGCCTCTCTGCCTATGTCGTGCTTGCGGATTCCTTTTTCCTTAAGCTGGTTGACCACACGCGCTTCGGTGGCTATAGATGCGTGATCGGCTCCTGGCACCCAGCAGGCATTATATCCTTTCATCCGTGCTCGCCTGATCAAAATATCTTGTACCGTTTCGTTCAATGCATGCCCCATGTGTAAAACCCCCGTCACATTGGGCGGAGGAATCACAATGGTAAAAGGCTCTCGCGAATCAGGAGAAGAGTGAAAATATCCTTTTTCTTCCCAAGTGGCATACCATTTAGATTCTACAAGCTTGTGCTGATAAGTTTTGGCTAATTCCATGCTTGCAAAAATACCGCTTGAGGCTGAAACTGTTTAAGCAATACTTTTTTAATTTAAATAGCGAGATTTTTAATCACTTCAATAGTTCGGTCAACCATTTCTGGATGGATATCGAGATGGGTAACCATACGGATTGAGGTATGGCTAATGGGGTGTACCAAAATCTGGTATTTTTTCATGTATTCGGTGAATAGTTGAGCGTTCATGGGTTGCTTGAGATTAAAAATGAGGATATTGGTCTCTACGGGCAGTATATCTGTTACATAAGGCAATTCGCTCAGCACGTTGGCCAGGCGTTGTGCATGAGCATGATCTTCGGCCAGCCGTTGAATATGATGATCCAGAGCATAGATACCAGCAGCCGCCAAGAACCCAGCCTGTCGCATACCACCTCCCATGAGCTTGCGTATTCGACGTGCTTGATGGATTAGCTTTTTGCTACCAATCAGCACCGACCCTACCGGGCAGCCTAGTCCTTTGCTCAAGCAAATCGAGATCGTGTCGAACAATTCACCATATTGCTGAGGGTTTTCCCCACGAGCCACCAGGGCATTAAATAGGCGAGCACCGTCGAGATGTAAGGCTAGTCCGCGCTCTCGGCATAGATAGTGTATGCGTTTCAGCTCACTTAAATCATAGCAACACCCTCCTCCGCGGTTAACGGTGTTTTCGATCCAAACCAATCGGGTAGGTGCTTTATGAATATCATCGGGGTTGATGGCCTCTACGATTTGTTCTGCAGTAATCAATCCGCGATTGCCCGGTAAAGTATGCGCCTGCACACCCGAGTGAAAAGCCATGCCTCCAGCCTCGTATTGGTACACATGTGCAAGCTCGCTGCAAATCAGTTCATCGCCTGGTTGGGTATGAATCTTTACGGCAATTTGGTTGGTCATGGTGCCCGAAGGACAAAATAATCCGGCCTCTTTTCCAAAAAGGTGGGCCATACGTTCTTCTAATGCTTGTACAGTGGGGTCTTCTCCCCACACATCATCACCTACTTCGGCGTGCATCATTGCTTCTAACATCGCCGGTGTAGGCCTTGTAACGGTGTCGCTTCGATAATCGATCATGGTGGTTATTGTTAGTGAAATCATAAAAATGAAAAACAGATTACAATTTTTACTTGCAAAAGCGTTATAGTTTGTCGTAACTTTGCGCTCAATTTTTTGAAATACCCAACTCCAAAACCAGATTCTCCGATTCAAAGATAAAAGATGACGTTTAGATGAAATGAAGATTATGGAAATCAACTGGTTAAACCATCTTATTGTTGGATTTGTTATTTCATGATACGTAAAACCTTTCTTCGATATGAGGCAGCTTAAAATTGCCACACAAATCACCAACAGGGATTCTCAAGCTGTAGAAAAGTACTTGCAAGAGATCTCTAAGATTCCTCTACTCACCCCGGAAGAAGAAACCGTTTTGGCCCAACGCATTAAAATGGGCGATCAGAAAGCGTTGGAACGGCTGGTAACTGGCAACTTGCGTTTTGTGGTTTCGGTTGCCAAGCAATATCAACATCAGGGGTTGAGCCTGAGCGACCTGATCAATGAAGGCAATCTGGGATTGATCAAAGCGGCTCAACGTTTCGACGAAACCAAAGGTTTCAAATTCATATCTTATGCCGTGTGGTGGATTCGTCAGTCAATTCTTCAAGCGTTGGCTGAACAAGGAAGGCTAGTGCGCTTGCCACAAAATAAGATTGGCACTTACAACAAGGCTACTAAGGCTTTTACGGCATTTGAACAAGAAAATGAACGCGAGCCTTCTCCAGAAGAATTGGCAGACATCCTCCAAATGTCGGAAACCGAGATCAACAACATCATCAGCAGCAATACGCGTCATACGAGCTTGGATGCCCCAGTACATGAAGCAGAGGATGTAGCAATGGGCGATTTGCTCGAAAGTGGTGCGCAAACCGATGAAGAAGTGATGCGCGAATCGCTGAGGGAAGAAATTCGCCGAGTGCTCAAATCATTATCGCCCCGTGAAGCAGAGATCGTGACGGCATATTTTGGTTTAGATGGAGAAAATGGAGTGAATATCGAGCAAATTGGTCAAAAATATGATCTCACCAAAGAACGCATTCGCCAGATCAAAGAAAGAGCCATCAAGCGTTTGCAGAAAGCTCGTTACAGCAACGCGTTAAAGACCTACCTGGGTTAATTTTCATAGGTAGTTGGTGAACAGCAAGCCAGGGTTCTTTACCCTGGCTTCTTTTTTACACATATGCAACATATATTACCGAAGCCTGGTATAGAATTGGTTAATTTAGCATATTCGTATGCGTATTTTTTCACGAGTAATTGTCTGGTCTTTAGCCTGGGTCATGAGCGGATGCGAAAAAAATATCCATATTCAACTACCTACTCCATCGGAGCAATTGGTGGTTGAAGGATACATAGAAAGCTACCGTCATCCCATAGTGATTCTTACCCGAAGCTTTAGTTATTTTGCTGGATTGGATAGCGAGTTCATCGATCAATTATTTGTTCATGGTGCGCAAGTAATGGTCAAAGATGTGCAGCTCAACGATAGCATTTGGTTAGAAGAACAGGAGCAAGATACCCTTGGCGGCATACATTTTTATAGTTATCGACCACCGCAAAGTACTCATTTTATAGGGCTACCAGGGCATAGCTACAGGTTATGGATTCGGGTAAATGGTCAAGATTACCAGGCAGAAACAACCATTCCAGCCTCGGGTATGGAGTTGGATTCTTTGTATTACCTATTGGTGAAGCCTACTCCAGAACATCCCGATACCGATAGAGTGGTACTTTATGGGCGATTTTACGATCCTCCCGAACGGGGAGATTATTCGCGTTATTTTACTAAAGTGAATACCGAACCCTTTTATCCAGGCTACTTTTCGGTGGCAAGTGATGAACTAGTTAATGGAACAGTTTTCGATTTTCAGCTCGAGAGGGGAGTAAATAAGGCTTTGCCTATTGACCAAAAAAATTACGGGACATTTCGTTTTGGAGATACGATCACGGTGAAGTTTTGTGATATTGATAAAGCTACTTATGATTTTTGGCACACTTGGGAATATGCATTTGCCAATAACGGGAATCCCTTTTCTGTGCCCATAGATGTGCTGGGAAATATACCCGGGGCATTGGGCTATTGGGGCGGCTATCGATCTATGTATAAAACGATTTACATTCCTAAATAAACAGTTAAAACAGCAAGCTTATGTCAACACCAGAACACGTTCATGTATTGATCATTGGCTCAGGACCAGCGGGGTATACAGCAGCTATTTATGCTGCGCGAGCTAATCTGAAACCCGTTCTCTATCAAGGCTTACAGCCAGGAGGACAGCTTACCATTACTACCGAAGTAGAAAATTATCCAGGTTACCCCGATGGCGTACAGGGGCCAGATATGATGCAAGATTTTGAGAAACAGGCCAAGCGCATGGGTGCAGATATTCGCTTTGGTATAGTTACTCAGGTTAACCTGGCACAACGGCCGTTTCAGGTAACGGTGGATGACGACAAGCAACTTACTGCCGATGCATTGATTATTGCTACGGGCGCCTCTGCCAAATGGCTTGGGTTAGAGTCTGAGCAAAGGTTAAATGGTAGAGGTGTTTCGGCTTGTGCTGTATGCGATGGGTTTTTCTTCAGGGGTAAGGAAGTGGCGATAGTGGGTGGTGGCGATACGGCTTGTGAAGAAGCGCTTTACTTGTCTAAGCTATGTACCAAGGTGCATATGCTGGTGCGTAGAGATCAAATGCGGGCTTCACAAATCATGCAGGAGCGAGTAAAGCATACTCCAAATATTCAGATTTACTGGAATACAATCGTAGAAGAAGTTCTAGGGCAAGATCGGGTAGAAGGTGTTCGGATAAAAAATCGTCAAACAGGAAAAGAGCAAGTGATTGCTGTGGAAGGATTTTTTGTAGCCATAGGGCATCAGCCCAATTCCCAATTGTTTGTTGGGCAACTCGATATGGATGAAACGGGTTATATCCGTACCCAGCCAGGAAGCACACGTACCAGTGTAGAAGGCGTATTTGCCTGTGGAGATGTGCAAGATAAAATCTATCGTCAGGCTGTTACTGCGGCTGGCAGTGGATGCATGGCTGCGCTAGATGCCGAACGTTATTTGGCTGCGCGTGAACATGCTGCCCGAATGCAACAACAAACAAGCACGGTTACCCATTAAAGATTAAACCAAATTTTATTCGATCATTTCTTCGTCAACGCGTTGCCTCAAGCGCAACAGTTGGGTCGGGCTCAGGCCTTGCCGAATGAGTCGTTCCAGTAGCGATATGTTGATAAACGGCGCTATAAGGCACGCTGATATTGCCTGAAGGAGTAACCTCAATGCAGCGTATAGTAAGTGATTTTCCTGCAGGCAAGTATAGGGTAAAGGGTTTTGTGAATAGTTGTGTAGTAATGGTAGGATTGCTGCCGTCGAGCGTGTAATAAATTTTTGTACCCGGTAAGATAGGCTTGAGGTCTATGGTTAAACTATCCGACTGCAGTGTGCTATCTTGTAAACCAATGGGTTCTGGAATACGAAAACGCAATCCAGCCCTGTCCATCCATACCAGCTGGTTGGGTAATCGGTTTAGAAAATCGGTATAATTTTTTTCGGATAAAGGCGTCCAGGCAGCTTCTGCTAAGGCAAGCATCCGGGGAAACACCATGTATTCTGCTTCGTGCCCGTTGGGAATATATTCAGTCCACACATTGGCCTGCATGCCGATGATGTACTTCTGTTCATCGGGTGAGAGGCTTGCTGGAACAGGATTGTAGCCATATACTTTCCATAAAGGCAAGTACCCCCCAATATTCAGCGGCTCATAAGCTGGATTACCTTGCCCATGATCGAAGTACAACCATTCCCCTGGCGTCATAATCACCCGGTGGTGTTGTTTCGCTGCGGCTATACCTCCTTGTTCGCCACGCCAGCTCATTACCGTGGCATTTGGAGCCAATCCACCTTCTAAGATTTCATCCCAGCCAATAATATCTCGACCATGGGCATTGAGAAATTTTTCGATTCTTTGTATAAAATAACTCTGCAGTTCTTCTTCATTTTTTAATCCCAGTGTTTTTATTCGTTGTTGACACAGGGGGCATTTTTTCCAATGATCTTTAGGGCATTCATCACCGCCAATGTGGATATAATGGCTGGGAAAAAGTTGCATCACGCGTGTGAGTACGTTTTCCAAAAACATGAATGTGCTATCATTTCCAGCACAGTATACATTTGGCGAGACGCCCCATTGTGTCCACACTTCGTAATTGGGCCCAAATCCTTTGCAGCCCAGCCAGGGGTAGGCGGCCAACGCAGCTTGAGAATGGCCAGGCATCTCAATTTCAGGAATTACGGTGATATACCGATCGGCAGCATATTGTACGATTTCCTGGATTTCTGCATCGGTATAATAACCCCCATAAGGTTGCCCATCGAATATGCCGGAATTATGGCCAATAACCGTTTCCTTTCGATATGCGCCTACTTGCGTGAGGCGAGGGTATTGAGGGATTTGGATACGCCAGCCTTGATCTTCGGTGAGATGCCAATGAAAAGTGTTGATTTTATACCGCGACATCCAATCGAGATATTCTTTAATAAACGACACAGGGAAAAAATGACGGCCACAGTCGAGATGCATACCCCGATAATGAAAGCGTGGGCTATCTACGATTTCTACTTCTGGCACTAGAAGCTGTTTTGCAGGTGATGGGGGAAGCAGTTGCAATAAAGTTTGGGTGGCATAAAACAAACCGGCACCGTCGGCACCTTGCAGCTCAATTTTCTGATTTGACATGTGGATTTGATAGCCTTCATGTGGCAAGGCATGGAGCCCGCTGCGCATGATGATTTTAGCTTGCACTGGCGAAGTAGCAAAAGCCAGGGTAAAGCCATAGCGTTGTTTCAGCGTTTGGTTAAACAATTCGGCTACATGCCGAGCTTCATCACCGCTGGCAAAGATGCGATCTGTAGCGTGCAAGAGCAATTGCTCATTTTTTATTTGCATCGAAACAGGCTTGGGAATAATTTGAACATTAGCTGGCTGAAAGCTAGAAATAGATTGTGCAAACGAAAATTGCCAAAGTGCAATGAAAAATAGCAGGGGCAAGCGTTTTAGCATGTCTGTGTACTTTTATGGGTAAAATAAAATGAATATTAATGAAGTAAAATTCATAAAAAATGTTCAATTCTGTGTAAAAAACTCTGCAGTAATTATTTTTGTAAAAAACATTAGCTATGCAAAAGCCCACATTATTGATTTTAGCAGCCGGTATAGCTAGCCGCTATGGAAGTATGAAGCAAATTCAAGAGTTTGGACCCGGTGGAGAAACTATCATGGAATATTCGATATATGATGCCATTCGGGCGGGATTTGGAAGGGTTGTCTTCATCATTCGGAAAGATTTTGAGCAAGCATTTCGAAACATTTTTGACCCTAAATTAAAAGATCGCATACCCACCGCATATGTGTATCAAGAAATGGATGCTTATTTGCCTGCAGGCTTTCAACCACAAGTACAACGAGCCAAACCATGGGGTACAGCACATGCAGTATTATGTGCTCGGGAAGCCATTCATGAACCTTTTGCCGTGATCAATGCCGATGATTATTATGGTCGCGAAGCATTTGAAAAGATGGCTGATTTTCTACAACAAGAATGCTCGCCACAACGTTATGCAGTTCTGGGCTATCAATTGAGCAATACTTTATCTGAACATGGATCTGTTTCTAGAGGCGTTTGCCAGGTAGATGCACAAGGCAATTTGGTAAGCATTCAAGAACGTACTAAAGTGTATCGAAAAGATGGACAAATTGTATATGAAGAAGATGGTCGGCTACATGCTCTGGCTGAAGATACGCCGGTATCTATGAATTTTTGGGGTTTTGATCCCTCAATTTTTTCATTATGTGAAAAATTGTTTCATCAATTTGTACAGGATCATGCTACAGATCCAAAGGCTGAATTCTTGATTCCTGCTGTTGTAGATCATTATATTCGGCAGGGCATGGGCACAGTAAAAGTTATTCGCACAGCTTCGCCTTGGTTTGGTGTTACGTATAAAGAAGATGCGCCCATGGTCATCAAAGGATTTCAACAACTTGTTACAGAAGGTGTGTATCCATCATATCTATGGAAAGCATAAGTCTGGCTTCAGAAATTTATCAATCATTTGGACTGGATAAAACACGCTTTATTACCAGACGTTTTGGCCATGGATATATCAATCGCACTTTTTTGTTGCAATCCAACAACAATGAAGCTTATATTTTGCAAAGAATCAACACGCAGGTGTTTACTTCTCCAGAAGCCATTGCCAGTAATTATAGGTTGGCAGCAAATTTTTTGAAACAACATTATCCCGATTATCTATTTGTTGCTCCTCTACTCACGGTTGATCAGCAAGAGTATTGCATATGGAATAATGAATATTGGCGACTCTTGCCTTATATTCCTCATACGGTGGCCTTAGATGCAGCCACTACACCCGAACAAGCCTATGAAGCGGCTCGGCAATTTGGTAGGCTCACTCGTTATTTGCATCGGGCTCCATTGCATCAGTTTAAAGTAGTAATTCCTAATTTTCATAATCTTACACTACGCTATAGTCAGCTTCAAGAAGCCATTCGTAATGCAAGAGAAGAACGAAGAGAATATGCTGAAGAGTTGATTGAAGGATTTCTGGATTATTCTTTTATTGCGATCCACTTTGAAGAGATTAAGACCCAAAAGAATTTTCCAGATCGACTCATGCATCACGACACCAAAATCAACAATGTGTTGTTAGACGAAAATACTTATAAAGGCGTTTGTGTCATTGATCTAGATACTCTGATGCCAGGAAAAATTATTTCAGACTTAGGAGATATGGTGCGAACCTACGTTAGCCCAGCATCGGAGGAAGAACGTGATTTCAGTAAAGTTGAGATCAGGGATATTTTTTATGAGGCACTTATTCAAGGTTATTTAGAAGAACTACGTGAATGGCTTACTCCTGCAGAAAAAGCATCGCTTTACTATGCAGGTTTATTCATGACATATATGCAAGGAATTCGCTTTCTGACTGATTTCTTGAATGGTGATGTGTATTACCCCATACAATATCCGGAGCATAATTTTTATCGAGCTAAAAATCAATTTGTGCTCTTACAACAATTGATACAACGAGAACACGATTTAAAAAAAATTATTCAAAAATATCTGAGTTGATAATCGCTGAATTAATTCTAAATTAAGGCACAGGCCAATCATCTGTTCGGAAAGGAGATGCCGGTAACCCTGCGCGTTTAAACAAGTTGGGCATTGCTGTGTTTGCAAAACCAAAACGTACGGCTACGGGATTAGGTATCTGTCGATTCCATACGATCAGGGTAGAACCTTCTATTTTCGATTCGGCTGGCAAAAAATGCCGATCTACACCAGCAATGTAGATATCTGTGAGCTTATTTCCACGAATAACGAGCCCGTCTTTCGCAAAATCAAAATAAATGCGAATTTGGTGATTTTCAATTTTCATAGAATCATAAATTGGTCCTGAATACATGATTTCTGGGTGATGATAATTTAGTGCCAGCGCCCAACGAGCAAGTCTTTCTCCTACATCTTTTTTATCTTTAGGATGAATATCTGTGGTATCGCCTGTAATATCTGTAATCACTACCATACCCGTATGTGGTACTTGCTGATATGTACGCAATTGAGCTTCTCGAAGCAAAGCGGCACTATAGGGTTGCTGGTATTGATAAGGAGCTATTTGAACAAAGTAAAAGGGAAAATCCTTTTTCCAAAGATGTCGCCAGCTTGCGATCATTCGACTGAAATCTTCTGTGTATGTTTGTGGATTAGCCGTATTGGTTTCTCCTTGATACCAAATGACTCCTGCAAGGGGCAAGCAATGTAAAGGCGCAATCATGGCATTAAAAGTTACAGAAGGAGTTATTGGGCACCAAGGCACGGGCTGGAAAACTTGTGCAGATGCAGCCAAATGAGGATGCTGGGCGAATATGCTATCGGGCATCCAGGTTTCGATAGGCGTTCCTCCCCAGCAAGATTCGATGAGGCCAATAGGTATGCGAAGCTGTTTATACAATTGTCTACCAAAAAAATATCCTACAGCACTAAAGTTCATAATCGTTGCTGGGGTACATATCTCCCATCTTCCTCGCAATTCATCTGCTGGGCAAGAAGCTACAGTTTTATATACATGAAACAGACGGATTTCTGGAAAATTAGCATTTGCTACTTCTTCTTGCCAATGATCATAATGCCAGGCAGCACTCATTTCCATATTCGATTGACCACTACAAAGCCATAGTTCTCCGATAAGGATATTTTGAATAGTGATGCTTTGTTGTCCATTAGAAACCGTAAGCTCATGAGGCCCACCTGCTTTTGGAGTGGCTAAATGTATTTGCCAACGTGCGTTAGAAGCAGATGTGGTGTATATCGTATCTGCTAACCAATCGGCTTTCACCCAAATTTTTTGTGTAGCATCGGCCCATCCCCAAAGCGTAACCGTATCGAGCTGCTGCAAAACCATATTGTTGGAAAAATAATCAGGCAAGCGCAATTGTTGTGCATGAGCTTGTATGCTGAAAAAGGATATGCAGCAGAAATAAATGCATACCTGAGATAGGAGCTTACGCATGAAACATGCATTTTTGTATGAATGAAGGTAATAAATTTTTATCACTACTAATTGTTGAAACTTATTTTATTGTCTTATCTACAAACATAAGTATTGTATGAAGAATATTTGTTATCAATACTTTTTAGGTATCAGGCTTGTACTCGCCACTTTGCTGATGGGTATGCCTTTTTTATTTGCTTATGCGCAGCAAGAGGAACCTCCAGCATTCTGGGAAAATGAACAAATAAATGCATTCCACCGAGAACCCATGCATGTATCTTATTTTGCTTATGAGAATCGTGCGCTGGCACTTCAGGATAATCCTGCTCAATCGGCTAACTATCTTTCTTTAAATGGGGTTTGGAAATTTAAATGGGTGGATAAACCTGCCAACCGGCCATTGGGCTTTTGGAAAACGAATTATGATGATCATCTCTGGGACGATTTTCCAGTGCCTGCTACTTGGGAAGTGAATGGGTATGGTATTCCTATTTATACCAATATTCGATATGATTTTGATTATCTCATGAAGCCCGATCCCCCACATGTGCCTCATGCATATAATCCGGTGGGTTCATATAGGCGATGGGTGGAGATACCAGCTTCATGGAGTGGAAAAGAGATCTATATTCATTTTGGAGCCGTACGATCGGCATTTTACGTATGGGTAAATGGTGAATGGGTAGGATATAGTGAGGATAGCAAACTCCCTGCTGAATTTGATATTACTCAGTATGTACAACCGGGTAAGAACAACTTGATTGCTTTTCAAGTATATAGATGGAGTGATGGTACTTATGTGGAAGATCAAGATATGTGGAGATTGGCGGGCGTCAATCGAGATGTATATCTTTTTGCACGTAATCCTGTACATATCCGTAATATTGAAATCATTCCTGATCTCATTCACCATGATCAAGATGGCGCATTGCATGTGAAATTAGATTTTTTAAACAATGCCGATCCTCGATTAAAACATTATCGAGCAATAGTGGAGTTAATAGATAGCTCACAGAAAACTTTAGTCAAAAAAACAGTTTCGCTTCATGATTCTACACGATTTCAGCAAATCGTTTTTCACCTAAAACGTCCACATCTTTGGAGTGCTGAAACACCTTACTTATATCGTGTGATGACTACTCTTATTGATTCAAATGGAAGAGTGGTAGAAGTCATTCCCCAAGAAACTGGTTTTCGAAAAGTGGAAATAAAAGATGGGGTATTGTATGTAAATGGAAAGGCTATACTCATTAAGGGCGTTAATCGACATGAGATGGATCCGTTTACGGGTCAATACATTTCTCATGAACGTATGTTGCAAGATATACAAATTATGAAGCAAAATAATATCAATGCAGTGCGCACCTCTCATTATCCAAACGACCCATATTGGTATCATCTCTGCGATCAATATGGATTGTATGTAGTGGATGAAGCCAATCTAGAAAGTCACGGTATGGGATTTGGCGCTCACTCATTATCTAAAAATCCCAATTGGTTTTTACAACATTTTCAACGCGACTCACGACTGATTGAGCGAGATATCAATCATCCTTCAGTAATTATATGGTCTATGGGTAATGAAGCAGGCATGGGAGTAAATTTTGAAAAATGTTATCAATGGATGAAACAACGTGATCCTTCAAGACCTGTGGAGTATGAGCCTGCTAGTGCCACACCTTATTCAGATATTTATTGCCCGATGTATCCTACACCTCAACAGATGGTGCATCATGTGCTATTTGATTCCACGAGCAATCATAAACCATTTATATTGGTTGAGTATGCCCATGCTATGGGAAATACAGATGGTAATTTTAAAGACTATTGGGATACCATTCGAAAATATTATCCTCGTATGCAAGGTGGTTATATTTGGGATTTTGTAGATCAGGGATTTTTTAAAATTACTGATCGAGGAGATACCATTTGGGCTTACGGTGGAGATTATGGTGTGAATATGCCTAGTGATTTTAATTTTAATTGTAATGGATTGGTAGCCCCCGACAGGAGCTTACATCCACAAATGATCGAGGTGAAAAAACAGTATCAAAATATTCACACTTTCCCTTCTGATATTCAACATGGAGATATCCTGGTATTTAATGAGAACTTTTTTACTGATCTTTCAAATGTTTATTTAAATTGGCAATTAATAGAAGATGGACAAATTATTGATAGCGGACTGATTAATGAAATACATGCAGGTCCACAAGACACAGCTCATGTTCACATTCCCTTTCATCTTCCTGCAAATAATAAACATGAATATTTTTTAAACTGTTTTTATAAGACTAAACATGCCAATGGATTAATTCCTGCAAATTGGGAGATAGCAAAAGATCAATTACACATTCAAGGTCACTGGATCAACGATAGGTATATTCAACCTGAGCGTGAATTGCATGTGCAGCTTACTCCTCAAGATATTATCTTGAAAAATGATCGTGTAAAATTAGTATTTCATCGTAAAGACGGATTCTTGCATGAATATCTGGTGAATGGGCACAGTTTGTTGCTCAAGGGCTATTCATTACATCCTAATTTTTGGCGCCCGCCTACCGATAATGATATGGGAGCCAATCTTCAAGTACAGCTCATCGATTGGAAAAGAGCTTCTCACAATCAAGTATTACTGGATATGGAAATAGATAGTTCCAATCTTCATCTTGTACAACTGCATATGAAATATTCTTTGCCAGATGTGTATGCCACTTTAACATTAAACTATCTTATTAATGGCGATGGTGTTATTCATGTACAACAAATTATGCATGTCGATACGTCAAAGAAATTACCTATGATGTTTAAATATGGTATGCAAATGGTGCTGCCTGCATCTTATTACCAAATGCAGTGGTATGGAAGAGGACCATCGGAAAATTACTGGGATCGGAAAGATGCTGCCTTTGTGGGATTATATAACTCTACGGTGAGTGAACAATTTCATCCCTACGTGCGCCCTCAGGAAACGGGAAATAAATCGGATGTACGTTGGGTGAAATTCATAGACCATACAGGAAATGGATTGATGATTACTTCAGATACGGTATTAAACATCGAAGCCCGACATTTTCTCGATGAAGATTTAGACGAAGGATTGGAAAAACACAATACGCATGCTGGTGAACTTAAACCTAGAAATATGACGGTTCTTAGTATTGATCTGCAACAAACTGGCGTTGGTGGCGTCAATTCATGGGGAGCCTGGCCACTTCCTCAATACAGATTAGAATATGGAGATTACCAATACTCCTTCTTCTTGATTCCTATTGCGCCATAATCCATTCGAGGAGAAAGTGATTTGCAATAATAAAGAGCTGATTTATTCATGAAGAGATGATCATAAGCCTGTGTACGTGTTGTTTTTTATGAGTACTTGCTGTGGCATTAAAGAGTATTAATTACGATTTTAGCGTTTTTAGTGGTGTAAATCGTTTATACAATTCTGGTAAACCCCATACATCGGATATAGTTGAATCAAAGCGGTAAGAAATTTTTATCATCCTTAATTTTTTACACTTCATACTACACTTGAGGTGAATTGTTTTTTCTGTTCCGCTTAAGTTAACCCATACATAAAATATCATGAGCTTTGATGTCTTTGTGTCGATGCTACTTCTCGTATAATAACCACCAACTCGTGAATCATTTTTTTGGTGTGAGATATTTGTTTGAAATGAAGATCTTGATTTGAGTAGTCAGAGGATATAAAGTATCGGGAATGTTTCATCCATTAATAACCATATTTCATTCAGAGAGCATTCAACTAGGTAGAGATTTCAACAATGTTCACCTGCAATACGATGAAATCAAATGGTGCCATGAAGAGCTGATGGAAAAGAGGCTATTGAGCCGATGCGATAAGGAAAGCGGACCAGACGGGACTCGAACCCGCGACCTCCGCCGTGACAGGGCGGCATTCTAACCAACTGAACTACTGGTCCGGAAGATGATATAAAAGAACTCTTGAATCTCAACCCATTCTCTTCTCAGGCAAATTCTTTTCGGAAGCAAATTTACCCGATAACTCTCTCAAATGCTTAGCTATAGCTTGGAGCCGCAAAGTTAGGCAGTTTTGTGAAAAATTCACACAGACACATAAAAAATATTTTGGCTGTATCTTTACATCGTCTAAGCTTATTTGATCATGCAATTTTTAGATTTTGAACAGCCTGTAGCCGAGTTATATGAGCAGTTGGAGAAGGTAAAGCAAGCGGGGGAAAAAAGCAATGTCGACGTCTCGGCTACGGTACGGGAGATTGAGGAAAAGATCCGACAGAAACGGCTGGAGATCACCCAGAATCTTACCAGCTGGCAACGTGTACAGCTCAGCAGGCATCCCAATAGGCCGTATACCTTAGCTTACATTGAAAAATTGTGCCGCCATTTTATTGAGCTACATGGTGATCGTAAAGTGAAAGACGATAAGGCTATGGTAGGCGGTTTGGGTGATATAGGCAACCGCACCATTATGTTTATTGGTCATCAAAAGGGGGTAAATACACGCATGCGCCAATTGCGCAATTTTGGAATGGCTAATCCCGAAGGATATCGTAAAGCCCTTCGGTTAATGAAGCTTGCCGAAAAGTTTAACAAACCCATTGTTACTTTGATCGATACGCCTGGCGCATTTCCCGGGTTAGAAGCGGAAGAGCGTGGGCAAGCCGAGGCTATTGCCCGAAATTTATATGAAATGGTTTTACTGCGGGTGCCAGTGGTTTGTATTGTGATTGGCGAAGGAGCATCGGGAGGAGCATTGGGTATTGGGGTGGGCGATCGAATTTACATGCTCGAAAACACCTGGTATAGCGTGATCTCTCCTGAATCTTGTTCTTCTATTCTTTGGCGTAGCTGGGATTATAAAGAGCAAGCAGCCGAACAACTCAAACTCACTGCTGCTCACATGAAAGCATTTCAATTAATCGACGATATTATTCCAGAGCCTTTAGGTGGGGCACATGTAAATCCCGACGAAATGGCAGAAACCTTAAGGGGCTGGATTTTAAAGGCGATCGAAGAATTGGAAATGTTTTCACCTGAAGAACGCATCCAACAAAGAATTCAGAAGTTTTCTCGAATGGGGGTGTATAAAGAGGTCTAAATGATATAATTTTTCACTATATGGCAGATATCCAAGAAATGCTCAGGGGTACAGGAGTAGCTATCATCACTCCATTCAATGATAAGCTTGAAGTAGATTATCCAGCCCTGGAGCGTATCATTGAACATGTAATTAAGGGTGGGGTAAACTATATTGTGAGTTTAGGAACGACGGGCGAAACGCCCACACTTTCTGCCGAAGAAAAAACGGAAATCATTTTGTTTACGTTTGAAAAAGTTGCCGGTAGAGTGCCGGTAGTGGTGGGCTTAGGAGATTATCATACCGCCGATGTGGTGAAACGACTGCAAACCTGCCCGCTCGACCAAGCCGTAGCCGTGTTGAGCGTTTCGCCTTATTACAACAAGCCATCACAAGAAGGGCTGTATCAACATTACAAGGCAATTGCCGAGGCTTCCCCTAAGCCTGTGATCATTTACAATGTGCCGGGACGTACTGGCCGAAACGTAAGCGCTCAAACCATTTTACGTTTATCTGAACTCGATAATATCATTGGTGTGAAAGAAGCTTCGGGCGACCTGCAACAATGTATGGAATTAGTGAAACACAGGCGACATGATTTCCTGTTGCTTTCTGGCGACGACGCATTGGCATTGGCGCAAATAGCATGTGGATTTGAAGGAGTGATTTCAGTAGCGGCTAATTGCTTTCCTCGAGAAATGAGTGAACTCGTCCGCTTCGCTCTGGCCGAACGTTTTTCAGAAGCGCGGGAAATTCATTATCGGTTGTTGAATGCCTTTCACTTGATGTTTATCGAAAATAATCCTGCTGGTATCAAGGCATTTTTAGCTGAAGTAGGGCTTTGTAAAAATATTCTTCGTTTGCCATTGGTTCCAGTTGCTGAACCAATATTGCAGCAGATTCGCGATTATATGCGTTCCTTCCAGGGTGTTCCAATGAAATAAGTAGCACCCTGAATGGCCAGATAAGTTTCCGGAAATACGGTACGGCATTCGGCTTCAAATACTTCCAAGTGTTCGTACCGCGAAGAAAAATGGCCGATTAATAATTTACCGCTATTGCCTAATGCTTTACGAGCAAGGGTAGCCGCTTGAATCGTTGTTGAATGATAGCGTTCCACAGCCCGGTTCAGGTCTTGCTGCAAATAAGTGGTTTCGTGATAAACAAGATCACTACCCGAGATATAGGTGATGAGGCTTTCGTCGTATAGCGTGTCGGCACAATAGCAGTATTTTCTGGGCTTAGGAGGAGGCAAGGTTAGCGAGGCATTGGGTATGACGTTGCCAGTAGGGGAAATGTAATCTTCTCCATTTTGCAGGTTTTTATAAAAGCTCACAGGAACACCTGCCTGTTGCGCTTTTTCAGCAATTACATGCCTTTTCCTAGGTTTCTCTTCGAATATGAATCCAAAGCATAAGATTCGGTGCCGAGTTGGAAAGCAACTAATTGTTAAATTGGGCAGATCGGCAATTACTTGATGTTGTGGGTATCGAAGCGCATGAAAATGCAAAGGAAACTGTAAGGTAGTAGCAGCACATTGTAGCTGGAGTTGTAAAATAGACTCTAATTCAGCAGGAGCATAGATATGCAAAGCTTCTGTGCGTTGTGAAAGATTAAAGCTATTAATTAGTCCGATTAACCCAAAATAATGATCTCCATGCAAGTGGCTGATGAAAATATGATCAATTCGGCTTTTGCGAATTCTAAACTTAGACATTTGTATTTGCGTACCCTCCCCGCAATCAACCAAGAAAGCCTGATTTTCATAATTCACTACCTGAGAAGTCGGGAAACGATCTGGTGAAGGGATAGCGGAATTATTCCCCAAGATAGTCACACTGAAATGCATGTTGATAAGGGTTTCTCAAATCAATCAAATTCATCTTCTGTTGAAGAAGATTGTAATAAATCTCTTTCCAATTCCTCCAAACCAATCAGGTCAATGGCTTCTTGCACGGTAGGTACTAAATTCCATTCGGTATTCCTGTTCTTCAAAATTTTACATATGGGCGACTTCCCACAGACAATGCAGCAAGAATACCCTTGCGCGTAACAACTATCGTAAATGATTTCCAGGATCGACAGGCTATCTTCATCGATGCGTTGCACCTTGCTCAGATCCCAGATCAGGTTGCCAGATAAAGAACCGTCAGTGTTTTGTAATGCAGAAGTAATTTCGGCTGTCAAATTAGCATCAAAATGGTCTTTTTCCACGCGTATTGTCCGAATTTTCTCGCTGGTATCAATTTTGAACATGAAGAACAAATTTTTGTTAAAGATAGCATGATTCTAGATTTGCTTGAAAACGTGGGAATCTGATAATTCGAAATTATTTACTAATATTGTATTGATCAGTCATTGGCAAACATTTCAAATTTTCTATAAAAATGGATCAAAACTTTTCGCCTCAGGTAAAAGAAATCATATCCTTTAGCAGGGAAGAGGCATTGAGATTGGGGAATGATTTCATTGGCACAGAGCACTTGCTCCTGGGGCTTATACGAGAAGGCGACAATACGGCTATCCAGATTCTAAAGGCCATGAATGTTGATGTACAGGAGCTGAGGAAGGAAGTGGAGATGGCCGTTAGAGACAAAACGGGGAAATCTATTGCCAATATCAATAGCCTACCACTCACCAAGCAAGCTGAGAAGGTAATACGGGTAACTGTATTGGAGGCCAAATCCATGAAAAGCCCCACGGTAGAGACTGAGCACTTGATGCTCTCTATTTTGAGAAATAAAGAAAATATCTGCACCCAGATTCTGAAACAGTTTGATGTGGATTATGAAAGCTTTAAGAGCGAATTGGGTTTTGTAAAATCGGCTGATCCCAAAGCAGAATATTCCGATGAAACAGGTGAAGAAGATTTTGATGAAGAAAGAAAAAGCAGCTATTCTTCCCGTGCTACCAAGCAATCAACTGCCAAGTCTAAGACTCCAGTCCTCGACAATTTTGGGCGAGACATTACACGTTTGGCCGAAATGGGTCAACTCGATCCTATCGTAGGTAGGGAAAAGGAAATCGAGCGAGTTTCTCAGATTTTATCACGTCGCAAGAAAAACAATCCCATCTTAATAGGTGAACCTGGCGTAGGGAAAACAGCCATCGTAGAAGGTTTGGCATTGCGTATCGTACAGCGCAAAGTATCTCGTGTGTTATTCGACAAGCGCGTAGTGAGCCTCGATCTGGCTGCGTTGGTAGCTGGAACCAAGTATCGGGGCCAGTTTGAGGAACGCATGAAAGCCATCATGAATGAATTGGAGAAAAACCGAGACGTCATTCTGTTTATCGATGAAATCCACACCATCATTGGTGCAGGAGGCGCCTCAGGATCTCTCGATGCGTCGAATATTTTCAAACCCGCATTGGCTAGAGGGGAACTACAGTGCATTGGCGCATCTACGCTCGATGAATATCGCATGTATATCGAAAAAGATGGTGCACTCGACAGGCGCTTCCAAAAGGTTATGGTTGATCCACCTACTGTGGAAGAAACAATTCAAATCTTGATGAATATTAAATCACGATATGAAGAATTTCATAATGTAGATTATTCTGAAGAAGCCATCAAGGCTTGTGTGCGGCTGAGCGACCGCTATATTACCGATCGCTTTTTGCCCGATAAAGCTATTGATGTCATGGACGAAGTGGGGGCACGTGTGCATTTGAAAAACATCAACGTACCTCAACACATTTTAGATCTGGAAAAGAAAATCGAAGAAATCAAGCAAGAGAAGAATAGGGTAGTGAAGAGTCAGCGCTTCGAAGAAGCCGCAGCTTTGCGTGATACCGAGAAAAAATTGGGCGAAGAGTTGGAAAAGGCTAAAGCAGAATGGGAAGAAGAAATCCGGCATCGCCGTTATCCAATTACCGAAGAAGATGTAGCTGAAGTAGTGAGTATGATGACCGGAATTCCCGTTCGGCGGATGGTGCAGGCCGAATCAGAAAAATTACTACATATGGCCGACGACCTGCGCAAAGCCGTTGTGGGCCAGGATGAAGCTATTGCTAAGGTTACTCGGGCTATTCAGCGCAATCGGGTGGGGTTGAAAGATCCACGCAAGCCCATTGGCTCCTTCATTTTCTTAGGCCCAACAGGTGTGGGGAAAACCGAATTAGCAAAGGCCCTTGCCCGGTACTTATTTGATTCGGATGATGCCCTCATTCGAATCGACATGAGTGAATACATGGAAAAGTTCTCGGTGAGTAGGCTTATTGGTGCACCTCCTGGTTATGTGGGATACGAAGAAGGTGGCCAGCTTACTGAAAAGGTACGTCGCAAGCCTTATTCCGTGGTGTTGCTCGATGAAATTGAAAAAGCTCATCCCGATATTTACAACATCTTGCTACAGGTACTCGATGATGGCCACCTTACCGATGGCTTGGGTAGAAGGGTAGATTTCAAAAATACCTTGATCATTATGACATCGAACATTGGCGTACGGCAGCTAAAAGACTTTGGTGCTGGCGTGGGTTTTGTAACTGCAGCTCGATCTAATGAGGAAGAAAATACCCGTGCAGTGATCGAAAAAGCATTGAAACGAACCTTTTCGCCTGAGTTCCTGAACCGTATCGACGATGTGGTGATCTTTAATCCACTCAGCAAAGAGCATATCTTCTCTATTATCGATATCATCATGAACGATGTACATAAGCGTCTCGAGGGCATGGGTGTGAAGCTTGAACTCACACAAGCAGCTAAAGAATTTTTGGCCGACAAAGGATACGACACCCAGTTTGGCGCAAGACCTTTGCATCGTGCCATTCAGAAATATCTAGAAGATCCTTTGGCCGAGGAAATCCTTATCCAGAAAGTGAAGCCAGGCGATACCTTAATTGCAGACTACGATGAGAAAAACCAAGCAATCCTTTTTCGCCTAAAAGATACAGGTTCTGAAGTGGCTAGCGCTTCTCCTGCCACTGAAAAGAAATCTTGACAATGAACGATTGAGTTGAAATAATTGCTTTTGAAAAGGATAGCCTACTAGGCTATCCTTTTTTATTTTTATGGATTTGCTCCAAAAGAATAGTAGTTTTGCTAGACATGCGTCCAATGATCATTGCCATTGATGGATATTCTTCTTGTGGGAAAAGCACATTAGCTCGCCAACTGGCTGAGATATTGAACTATCGGTATATTGACAGTGGAGCTATGTATAGGGCTATTACCTATGCCCTATTGCGTAAGCAAGTAGACTTAGACGATATAGAAGCCATACAGCAGGCTTTACAAGACATTTGTTTGGATGTGAAATATGATCCCATTCAACAACGTTCGGTGGTATGGCTCAATGGGCAACCAGTAGAAGAAGAAATTCGAAGCTGGGAAGTATCTGAAGCCGTAAGTCGGGTAGCAGCTATTCCAGAAATTAGAGCATTTGCAGTAACGCAGCAGCAAGCCATGGGTCGCCAGCGCGGCCTTGTTATGGATGGTCGAGATATCGGTACAGTAGTGTTTCCAGATGCTGAGGTAAAGATTTTTATGACAGCCGATTTGCACACCAGAGCGCTTAGGCGGTGGAAAGAATTACGAGAAAAGCATCCAGAAATTAGCGTAGAAGAAGTAGAAAGAAATCTCAGAGAACGGGATTTGATCGATACCCAAAGAACAGTTGGCCCATTGAAAAAGGCAGATGATGCCTTTGTGATCGACAATACTTATCTAGATGAGGCTCAGCAATTGCAGGTGGCACTCGATCATGTGAAAGCCGTTGCACAAAACCTTCCTGCCTGAAAGACCTAGCCTAAGAACGCTTCTCATCATTTCAATATATGTTTATTGGGTATTTGTCAACGAGTACAAGATGGAAATATGTAGCCATATTATTTGCTTGGTTAATCGTATTTCATGTGTCTCATGCGAAAGATGTAGATAGTCTGGGTCAACGGCATCTCGATACTTCTTCTATCCAACAATTGCTGTCGGATGCAGTTAATTATCGCCAGACAAATCCATTAGAGCCAGAGAATCCATTCTTAGCAAAAGCTTTATCGTTAGCCAATCAATTGCATGATACATTGCAATTAGCGAGGGTATACAACGCACTTTGTGTTGATCAGCGCAATTGTGCTCGATATTTGTTGGCCGTAAATTATGGTAAGGAAGCATTACTATATGCACAAGATATAAAAGATACCATATTATTGGCAACCATTTACAATAATATCGGTGTAGCATATCGCCGGCTCGATGAGAACAACCAAGCATTTGATTATCACCTAAAGGCATTGCAATTAGCCCAAAAAATTCATCACTGGCGAAATGAAGCTATTGCTACCAATAGCATAGGCAACATTTATTTGGCATTGCAACAATATGATAATGCTATATCTTCCTTTAAACAATCTCTATCCATTGAAGAAGAACATCAAAACCTATTAGGGCTGGCTATCAATTATGCCAACATTGGCCTTGCTTTGCAAGGAAAGGGAGAATACCGTAAGGCCATACAATATTTTCAAATTTCTCTTCGTTATAACGAGCAAATCAATAGCCAGCAAGGTAAATTGATTTCATACAATAATCTTGGGCAAGCTTATCAGCAGCTAGGTGACTATCAAGAATCACTTTACTATTTTCAACGAGCACTCGACATCAGCAATAAGATTGGAGATGTCATTGATTTGGCCGATAGTCATATCAGCATAGGGAATACTTATTTGTTGTTGAAGTCTTATCCTCAAGCATATACACACATTCAGGAAGGATTATCAATTGCAAAAAAAATCGGCTCCAAATATTTAATCATAAAAGCATATCGTGCCTTGCAAAAATACTATGCCCATTTGAATCAATATAAAACATCTATGGAAATGCTGGAAGCATCTTTGAATTATAAAGACAGCATGCTTAATGAGCAATTAAACAATCGTATGGCAGAGCTGGAAACCATGTATCAATTAAACAAAAAAAATGCAACCATTGAATTGTTAAGAGAACAGGTACATTTAAAACAATTAGAATCGAGTCGTAATCTTATATTAGGGTTATCATTAACAGGCTTACTCATTGTATTAATTATAGGTGGGTATGTATATATGCGACATCAAGAATTAAAAATTCGTCAAAAAGCATTACAATTAGAATTGCAATCGCTTCGTGCCAGAATGAATCCGCATTTTATTTTCAATAGCTTAAACTCTATACACAAATACATTTGGACCAATCAACCCGAATTAGCTTCTGATTACTTGACTAAGTTTGCTCGACTAATTCGCATGATTCTGGAGAATACTGAGAAAGAATTTATTCCTTTATCTCGAGAAATTGAATTTCTCTCAATTTACATTGAACTAGAAAACCTTCGTTGTAACCATGTTTTTCATTACCGGCTTGAGCTCGATGAATCTATTGATGCAGACGATGTGTTGATAGCTCCACTCATGATTCAACCTTTTGTGGAAAATGCAATATGGCATGGACTTGCGCCACGAAAAGAAGGTGGCATATTGCGAATTGCCATGCATTTACAAGATGATCAAAGATTAGTTGTAGAAGTTGAAGACAATGGTATTGGGCGTAGGAAGGCGAGCGAGATAAGTTTTCAAAAAAATCCTAATCATGTATCGATGGGGCTTAGGCTTACTGAAGAAAGATTAAAGCTGCTGCAGTATTCTATACATACAGGAGATATGAATTTTCACGGTATTCAAGTTGTAGATTTGTTTGATGCTGATCAGCAACCTTGTGGCACAAAAATTATTCTTGAACTCCCTGTAGAGTTTGCATATTCATGATACTATATGATTAACCGTATCAAAACATTGATTGTAGATGACGAACAGGAATCTATCGACATCTTGAAGGCCATGATGCAGCTTCATGTGCCAGAAGTCGATGTAGTAGCCGAGACTAGGAATGTGCAAGAAGCGGTGGAAGCCATTTGTCGATATTCACCTATGTTGGTCATGCTGGATATAGAAATGCCGTATGTGAATGGTTTTGGATTGTTTCAATATTTTCAGCAGCCAAATTTTGATGTCATCTTTGTAACAGCATATGAGAGCTATGCACTCAAAGCTATTAAATTCAATGCCTTAGATTATATACTTAAACCATATTCGCCTGCTGAATTAAAAAATGCTATTCAACGATTTTTGCATAAGCACCAAGCCGCTCACCCAACAGAAAATCATTTGCAAACATTTGTTCATAACCTTCAACAACAGCATCAAGCGCAAAAGATTGCTTTGCCTATAGCTCGAGGTTTTCAATTTGTTGAGGTGAAACAAATTATTCGTTGCGAAGCCATGGGAAGTTATACCCGGTTGTATTTCACTCATCAACAACCCTTGGTTGTTTGTCGAACATTGAAAGAATTTGAATTTTTACTCGAAGACTATCAATTTTTCCGTATTCATCAATCTCATCTGATCAACTGCCACCATATCCATCAGTTTGTGAAAAGTGTACATCCTGTAGTGGTGATGAGCGATGGTGTGGAAATTGAGGTTGCGCGCCGTCGTTTACAAGATTTTATAGATCGAGTGCTGGGTGGTTTATTCCGTTGATGAAAGAATTCCTGCCACTTCCTCAATTATCCTCACCGTTTAGAAATTTACTTGTTTTCATTTGTGCTATTCGGATAATTTTGAATAAGAATTGACATTGTTTTTCCTTTGTTTGTTCCCCCTGATGCTTTCCGGTATGGTATATAATTCTTGCTGCCGATACCATACCGGATTTTTATGCCAATAACGACTGCTCAATAAATGCTTCCCACTGGTCTTCAGAAATTCCTGCCACTTGTGCTAACCGGTGAATTACTCCTTCTACCAGAGCATCTGGACAGGAGGCGCCGCTGGTGAGCATGAAGGTAAATGTTTCGCTTTTCGGAAGGAAATCAGGCGTGGTCAACTTGGTTTTTCGGTGTAAATCCCAGTGATGAATGTGGCCATGCTCATCGATTTCTTCTGGTCCACAAATAAAATAAGTGGGCAATTTTTGTTCGCAAAGCTCAACCAGATGCGAGGTATTCGAACTGTTATAGCCGCCCACCACGATAGCTAGATCGGCCTCTTCTTCCAACATGCGAATCACGGCCGTTTGGTTGTCATTGGTCGCATAACAGAGGGTGTCGCGAGTATCGGCAAAATGGCTTTCGATATTGTCGTCGGTAAGGTGGTAATAAGTTTTCATCACTTGTTTCAAGTAATCGGCAATTGCTTGGGTTTCGCTGGCCAGCATGGTAGTTTGGTTGACCACGCCAATTCGTTGTAAATCAAGTTCAGGATCAAACCCTGTAGAATATTGGTGGGCAAAAAGTTCAAAGAAACTTTCTTTTGGGCGTTTTCGGGTGATAAAATCGGCCAAGAGCTTTGCTTGTTGCATATCGCGCACAATTACAGTTGGGGCAACATGAGCGCTATGCGAAAAAGTAGCTCGGGTTTCTTCATGCTGGGGCTTACCGTGGATGACAATGGTATACTGTTTTTCACCAATAGCGGCTGCTTTGTTCCACACCCGCTCTACAAATGGGCAGGTGGTGTTGTAAGCCATTGGGGAAATGCCTATCTGGGCAAGCCGGTCGGCTATTTCCCGGGTTGTGCCAAACGCTGGAACAATGACAATATCATCAGGGCGAAGCTCAGACCATGGAATCAGCTGGCGGCCATGAGTATCCATGATAAAGCGTACGCCACGGCGAGCCAGATCGGCATTGACCAAGGGATTGTGAATCATTTCACTCAAAAGGAAAATCCGTTTGTTGGGATAAGTATCAATCGCACGAAACGAAATTTCAATCGCATTTTCCACACCATAGCAAAAGCCAAAATGCCTCGCCAGCAAAATCGTCATTCGCCCAATCTGCAAGCGAGTAGGGCTAAAATCTTTTTTCATCCGATCGGCTTGCCGTCGCATTTGCTTGATTTGGGAAATCAAACCACTGCGATAAGCTGGAGGCACTTCAAACTGCTTCATATATCCCTGAATTATCGTTATACAAAATAACGGACAAATTTTCTGCATTCGAAATTTGCCCTATCTTTGCAGTCCATTTCTGACAAAAAAATTTCACAAAAAGGAGGACTTAAACTTGGCAGATCAAGAACTTCAAAACACTTCATTTCAACCACAACATGAAGCCACTCAGCAGGCTTCCGAACCGATGAGCTCCTCTCACGATGATTTTGACTGGAGCATCGACAAACGTCATGTTTCCACCTACGATCCGCAAGAGTGGGAACGCTATGAAAAGACCTACGAAAAAACGCTGAAAAACATCGAGGAAAACGAAATTGTGAAAGGCACTGTAGTGGGGTTGACCGACTCAGATGCCATCATCCACATCGGCTATAAGTCGGATGGGCTGGTCTCCCTCAATGAATTTCGAGATATGCCCAATTTAAAGGTAGGCGACGAGATAGAGGTGCTTGTCGTGGAAAAAGAAGACCGTAATGGTCAGCTGGTGTTGAGCCGCAAACAAGCACGTTTGCTCAGGGCATGGGAGCATATCGTGGAAGCCTATAAGACTGGTGAGGTGGTTACGGGTACCGTGACCAGCAAAACCAAGGGTGGCTTGATTGTAGACATCCATGGTATGGAAACCTTCTTACCTGGCTCGCAAATCGATGTGAAACCCATTACCGATTACGACCAATTTGTGGGTAAAACCATGGAATTTAAAGTGGTGAAGATCAATGAGGCGATCAAAAATGCAGTGGTTTCCCACAAAGCACTCATCGAAAGCGATATTGAACAGCAGCGCATGGAAATCATTTCCAAGCTCGAAAAAGGTCAGGTGCTGGAAGGAACCATCAAAAATATCACCGATTTTGGGGCATTCATTGATCTGGGCGGTGTAGACGGTTTACTTTATATTACCGATATTAGCTGGGGGCGCATCTCACATCCCAGTGAAGTACTCAAGCTCGATCAAAAGATCAATGTAGTTGTTCTGGATTTCGACGATGAGAAAAAGCGTATTAGTCTTGGCTACAAGCAGTTGATGCCCCATCCCTGGGATACCCTTCCCGATAACATCAAAGAAGGTGCCCGAGTGAAAGGAAAAGTAGTGAATATCGAAGACTATGGTGCATTTCTGGAGATATTACCCGGTGTGGAAGGCCTCGTACACGTTTCTGAAGTAAGTTGGGCTTCTACCCCAGTCAATGCAAAAGAATTCTTTAAGCTGGGCGATGAGCATGAAGCCGTTATCGTGACGTTGAACCGCGAAGAGCGGAAGATGAGCCTTTCTATTAAGCAGCTTACTCCCGATCCCTGGGAAAATATTGAAGAAAGATATCCTATCGATAGCCGCCATAAGGGTATTGTGAAGAACCTCACTCCATACGGGGTATTTGTAGAGCTAGAGCCTGGAATTGGCGGAATGATTCATATTTCAGACTTGAGTTGGACAAAGCGCTTTAACCATCCAAGCGAATATACCAAGCCCGGCGAGGAGATTGAAGTGATCATTTTAGGCATCGATAAGCAAAATCGTAAACTTTCTCTGGGTCATAAGCAACTCGAGGAAGATCCCTGGAATACTTTTGAAACCATCTTCCCCGTTGGCTCTATACATGAGGGCACTGTGGTAAAGAAAGATGATAAAGGAGCCGTTATTTTGTTACAATACGGTGTCGAAGCCTTTGCGCCCGCTCGTCAGCTCAAAACAGAAGATGATCATCCTATTCAAGTAGATGATGTGATTGAGGTCATGATTATGGAGTTTGACCGAGGGGAAAAGCGCATTGTTGTTTCACACACGAAAGTATGGGAACAGCGGAAACATCAAGAAAAAGAAGCCGCACACAAAGAAAAGAAAGCCGAAGCCGAAAGAACCCGCAAAGCCGTGAAGAATGTACAATCGAAGGTGGAAAAGGCTACGCTGGGCGATTTAGGTGTACTGGCTGAGATCAAAGAAAAAATGAAACAAGCCGAACAGGAAAACAAGCAACAAAAGCCTGAAGAAGGCGAGAAATCATCATCCTGAAGCTGAAGCTTGTTTCGATCAACGCTCTACAAGTTAAGCCCTGGATTCGCTAAGAATTCAGGGCTTTTTTTGTATTCAATCGCTAGCTTGCATCGAGAGAGCTAATGAATTTTGTGTAATTTTCTCGATCATGTTAGATGTATACTTCATTAGCGGTTTGGGAGCTGATCAACGCATTTTTCAACATATTCAATTGCAACGTTGTCGCCAGCATGCCCTGCATTGGATTACTCCTCATCGGCACGAATCTATGCAAGCCTATGCCCGGAGGCTGAGCGCACAAATTCATACCACGCAACCTTTGCTCATTGGCATGTCGTTTGGCGGGATGATGGCCATAGAAATCAGTCGTATTCTACAAGTAAAAGGTGTGATTTTAATTTCCAGTGTAAAAACACGTGCAGAATTGCCTCCTTATTTTCAATTGTTGCATGTCTTTCCCGTGCATCGTTGGTTGCCCTATTCTTGGTTGCAAGCACTGGGTATAAGATGGGGCAAATGGTTGTTTGGCCCCCAATGTCCAAGCACTCACCACATATTAAATGAGGTGATTCGGCACACCGATGAAACTTTTTTTCGCTGGGCATGGCAGCGGGTGATAAGTTGGAAAACTAGTTATCTGCCCGAGCGATTGATTCATATTCATGGGAATCGCGATCATATGTTACCACTGTGTTTTATCAAAAAAGTAGATCATGTGATCCCAGGAGGCACACATCTCATGGTATTGGATCATGCAGAGGAAATTAATCCTATTCTGCAGCAACTCATAGATGAATACTTCGATGCAGCTTCTTAATAATTCACTTGAAAGAGGGCTTTTAGCTCCTCAGCATCTTCGGGTTTCATTTTACCACTCAAGATCAAGCGAAGTTGCCTGCGCCGTAAGGCCCCATCATATAAATGCTTTTCTTCCTCAGTTTCTGGCTGAATGGGAGGCACGGGTTTAGGTTTACCGTTGGGATCGATGGCCACAAAAGTATAGTAAGCCTCGTTGGAGCGATAACGGAAATGTTGCAGCGCATCTTCGCTCCATACCGAAATATGCACTTCCATAGAAGTATGAAATGCACGAGAGACCTTGGCTTCGATATGCACCACATTGCCCAGGCGGATGGGGTTTTCAAACGAAATATTATCCACTGAAGCCGTTACCACCGGACTGCCGCAATGCTTCATGGAGGCCAATGCTGCAGCAATATCCATCCAATACATGAGCCTACCTCCCATGAGATTACCAAAAGTGTTCGTATCGTTGGGCAAAACGAGTTCGGTCATCACTACTAGTGATTCTTTGGGTGCTTTGGGTGTAAGTGTGCTTTCCATGTTTTAAAATCTGCCGCAAACCTACACGAAGTTTTACACATTTGCACATTTCCCGTCATTATAATAAATAATAAAAAAGCGAAGATTTGGCAGGGGGAGAAAATATCGTAACTTTGTTTGACCACGTGGAAAATGCATCCCATCGATATTCAGTTTGATTTTCCCTGAGGTCACTTGCTTGAATGTGAAATCATTCTGCTTATGGCTAAATATATTTTTGTGACTGGAGGAGTCACTTCATCATTGGGGAAAGGAATTATCGCAGCTTCATTGGCTAAGTTGCTCCAGGCAAGAGGCCTTCGGGTAACCATCCAAAAATTTGATCCCTATATCAATGTAGATCCTGGCACCTTAAATCCTTATGAACACGGTGAATGTTATGTCACCGAAGATGGAGCAGAGACAGATTTAGACTTGGGGCATTATGAACGTTTTTTAAATAGGCCCACCTCGCAAGCCAATAATGTAACCACAGGGCGCATTTATCAAACCGTGATCAACAAAGAACGAGAGGGCGCTTATCTGGGTAAAACCGTGCAAGTTATTCCCCATATAACCGATGAAATCAAGCGCAGGGTGCTATTGCTAGGCAACGAAGGCCAATATGATATTGTGATCACTGAGGTGGGCGGCACTGTGGGCGATATTGAGTCGTTGCCTTATATCGAGGCCGTCCGTCAGCTGCAATGGGAATTGGGCAATGAAAACTGTTTGGTCGTACACTTAACACTCATCCCTTATTTACGTGCAGCAAAAGAGTTAAAAACCAAACCCACTCAACATTCTGTGCGCATGCTTAGTGAAAATGGCGTACATCCAGATATTATTGTCTGTCGTACAGAAGAACCCATGAATTATGATTTAAAGAAAAAAATTGCTCTTTTCTGCAATGTGAATGTAGATGCAGTCATCGAAGCCAATGATGTACCCACTATTTACGAAGTGCCACTAGAAATGATGCGTGAGAAGCTCGATGTGATTTGCATGCAGAAGCTGCATATTCCTATTCGTCAAGAGCCCGA
Organism: Thermoflavifilum sp.; assembly: GCA_023511875.1. GTDB lineage: Bacteria > Bacteroidota > Bacteroidia > Chitinophagales > Chitinophagaceae > Thermoflavifilum. Next base: position 195,003 of record JAIMAQ010000001.1, on the reverse strand, counting down.
ATTATCGAGATGGCGGGAGTTTCTTGATAAATTAAAATATCCCAAGTCGAAGGTAACGGTGGGGCTGGTGGGTAAGTATGTTGAATTGCAAGATGCGTATAAATCGATTTTAGAGTCGTTTGTTCATGCTGGAGCAGTCAATGAATCTAAAGTAGTTGTACAATACATTCATTCTGAATTCATTACACCCGATAATGTGGAAGAAAAGTTAGCCGGATTAGATGGGGTGTTGGTAGCTCCAGGATTTGGCAATCGCGGTATAGAGGGGAAGATAACGGCCATCCGCTATGCCCGCGAGCATCAGATACCATTTTTTGGTATTTGCCTGGGCATGCAATGTGCAGTGATCGAATTTGCACGTCATGTGATGGGCTTGCCGCGAGCACATTCCACCGAAATGGATCCATATACTCCCGACCCGGTGATCGATTTAATGGAAGAGCAGAAGAAGATTACGGCAAAAGGCGGTACCATGCGATTGGGTGCTTATCCATGTGAAATTAAGCCAGGAACCTTAGCCGAGAGAATTTATGGCACTCGAATGATCAGTGAACGGCATCGTCACCGATATGAGTTTAACAACCGTTACCTTGAGGCTATGGAAAATGCTGGCATGATTGCCTCTGGCATCAATCCGGAAACTGGCCTGGTTGAAATCATTGAACTTCCTGCTCATCCATTTTTCTTTGGTTGTCAATATCATCCTGAATTGAAGAGCACCGTAGAAAATCCACATCCTGCCTTTGTTGCGTTTATCCATGCTGCAAAAATCTATGCCGAACATCGAAAAACGCTTAATCCACTTCATACTGAAAGCTCGGTACATGCGGCTTGAACAATTGAAGATTGAGCCAGCAGGCTTTTTCTTACCTTTGCAACTCCATTTAGGCCATGCCATCCGAAGGGTATGGCTAGATAGTATATATGTTTGATACATGATGGACAGAAACTCAGTTATTGGTTTTATTTTGCTGAGCCTACTCGTTGTAGGCTATTTATATTACAACCAACAGGCACAAGAAAAATATGCCCGTTTCAAGGCAGAGCAAGATTCTTTGACAAGAGCAGCTACAGCAGTTGTGCCCGATAGCTCATTGCATCATCCAGAAAGTCTTTCTCATGCAAGCGATAGTTTAGCGGGTATTTTACCCACTCAAGCATCACAAGGAGTTGAACAATTAGATACTATCGACAACGGTGTGTTGCAAATCGTCTTTACCAATAAAGGCGGTATTCCCCAGCAAGTGATACTCAAGCATTACCAAACCTATACAGGGAAACCTCTTTTGTTAAAAGGTAATCCATATGATAAACTCGCATTTAATATTCCTGCCATTAATGCCTTACCTCTGCAAACCGATGCGTATTATTTTCAATTGGATTCGCTCCAACAACTTCCCGATCACAGTTATCAAATAAGTTATCGGTTGCCTTTGTCTTCACCCAATCAGTACCTTGAGTACCATTACTTTATTCGCCCACAAGATTATCGCATCGATTGGCAGGTGAAATTAGTGGGGCTCAATCAGTTTATTCCGGCATCTGATCAACACATTGATTTACTTTGGCAAGCTCAAGCCAATCATCAAGAACGAGATGTAGAGATAGAACGACGCGATTTACAGGTTTATTTCAAGGAATCTACAGGAGATCATTCCAACATCGATTATTTTAGTTTAATCAAAACTCAACAAAAACAATTTGATCGACCATTGCAATGGATTAGCCTCCGGGAAGAATTTTTTAATGTAAGCATCATCAATCGATCTGGAACCTTTGTTAGGGGAAAGATTCAAGGGGAATTATCGAAGCAACCTGATATTGTTGGGCAAACACAATCTTCTCTTCAGCTCGCTTATCCACATCAACCTATTGTGACTTATGATTTGCAGTTGTTATATGGCCCAAATGATTATGCTTTGCTCAAAAGCTATCATATAGGCATCGAAAATATTATTCCACTTGGCTATGGTATTTATGCATTTGTAAAATATATCAATAAATGGATTATCCTGCCAGTGTTTTTGTTGTTGGGTAAATGGATTGGTAATTGGGGTATTGTGATCATTTTGCTCACAATTGTGATTCGAATCTTGATTTCGCCACTCACCTATAAGAGTTATCTTTCTCAGGCCAAGATGAAGGTGTTGAAACCCGAGCTCGATGAATTACGCAGAAAATATAAAGACGATCAGCAGAAATTTGCGATGGAGCAAATGAAGCTATTCCGCACTGCGGGGGTGAGCCCGTTAGGAGGTTGTGTGCCTGCATTGCTGCAGATACCTATTTTCTTTGCTTTGTATAGCTTGTTTATGTCGGCCATACAATTGAGGCAACAACATTTTCTATGGGTAAAAGATTTGAGCACATATGATTCCATTTTGAATTTGCCATTTAAGATTCCGCTATATGGCGATCATGTAAGCTTACTTACCCTGCTCATGACCATTACAAGTTTGATCATGGCAATTTATAATAAAAACAATATGGCTGCAGCAGGCAGTACTGGCGGCCAAGAAATGGCGTTTATGAAATATATGCCATTTATTTTACCAATCTTTTTCTTAGGCTTTTTTAATAGCTTAGCAGCAGGGCTTACTTTATATTATTTAGCTTCAAACATCATTACTATTCTGATTCAATTAGTGATTCAGCATTATATCATTGATGAAGAAAAGATTCATTTACAAATTCAAGAAAATAAAAAGAAGCCTATAAAAGCATCTCGCTGGCAACAACGACTCGAAGAAATCCAAAAAGCTCAGGCTGCACAGCAGAGAAATCGTTCGGGTAGATAATTTTTATTTTGCCTGTTGCTTGGTTACTTGGAGATTTTTGTGTATTTTACTTGTAAAAATGCCATTCACCACCGTACTCTATGAGGTAAAAAATCGAGTAGCTTATCTTACTTTAAACAGGCCAGATAAGCGCAATGCATTAAATCCCCAATTAATTAGTGAGTTAAAGCAAGCATTACAAGAAGCTCAACGTGATATACAGGTTAAACTCATTGTGTTAAAAGCCAATGGTTCTGTATTTAGTGCAGGAGCCGATTTAGAGCATTTGCAACACATGCGCCAATTCAGTGAGGAAGAGCATATTCAAGATTCCCGATTGTTGAAGGAATTATACGAGCAGATTTATTTTCATGAAAAAGTAGTAGTGGCTTGGGTGCAAGGCCATGCTATTGCTGGGGGATGTGGGCTTGCTGCGGTATGTGATTTTTGCTTTAGTGTACCAGAAGCTAAGTTTGGCTTCACTGAAGTGAGAATAGGATTTGTACCCGCATTGGTGAGTATATTTATTACTCGAAAAGTTGGAGAAGCCCGAGCCAGAGCATTGCTATTAAGCGGAGAATTAATATCTGCAGAGCAGGCGCAGCACATCGGTCTCGTGCATGAAGTGATTCCAGCTACGCAATTTACCCAAGTCGCATTGCAACGTGTGGAAAATTTATTGTATCAGGCGTCTACTTTTTCTTTACAACAAACCAAGCAATTGTTGTCGCATATTCAAGATATGAGCATGTCGGAAGCACTGGAAATGGCGATGCTAGCCAATGCTCATGCTCGAAGCCATCCAGACTGCCAACGAGGAATTGATGCTTTCTTACACAAACAACCTATCCGTTGGTAATTCTTGGCTTAATTTTCGTACCTTGTATTGTTTACATCATGCATATATTTCAATTAAAACACGTATCCACATGAAAGCTTGTAGAATATTGATATCGACTATTGTCTTGATGCTATTTGCTTTTCCTGTTGTTTCACAAACCACTTTTACCGATGGGAAAATTTATTATAAGATCCAAGTAGATGCTGGTAATGGTAATCAGGAATTGTCAAATTCGCTTAAAGGGAGTACTTACACCTTGTATGTAAAAGGAAAATATCGTCGCATAGATATGGATTTGAAGATGATGAAGCAACAGATTTACATCAACACACAAGACAGTACTTACACATTTTTGATTGAGACGATGGGTAATAAGTACATGATGAAACTCACTGCTGCACAATTAAGAACCCAACAAGATCCATATCGTGTTGTGCAATATACCGATGCGCCCGGCACTAAGGTGATAGCTGGATATACGTGTAAATTAGCAATTGCCCATACAGCAGATGGTTCCACTTTTCCTGTGTATTATACTCCACAGTTGATTCCCGATGGAGATTATTCTACCGATTTGAAGATTTCGCAGTTGAAGGGATTCCCCTTAGAATTTCAGCGTACGATCAATCATATCAACATGACCATCACTGCCGAAAAGGTTGATCTTAGTCCTGTGCCTATGAGTGCATTTGATATTCCCGCTTCAGGATATCGAGAAATAAATCCAGATGAATTGATGCACCCATAATTGCTTCCAGGAAATAGGTGAAAACAGAAATTAGATTCTACTAACTGCTTATTACATGCAATAGCCGTATACTGCATGCAATGATGGAATAAAATCAATTGACATGAATGATGCGTCTATTGCCTTGATTTTACTTATTCGAGCGTAAGGTAGCACCTGATTTTTCAGGGCTTAAAGTAGGTGAAGGGGAAGTGGAAAGCGTAAACTGCTCGGGCACAATATAAATTACATTCCCATTTTGATAAGTCGTGATGCCACGCATCCATAAAGTGTTATTTCGGCTAAGTATGCTTTCCCAATAATTTCCACTAAACTTAAAAGTTTTAAAAGAATCGTAACGCCCCCAGATCAGCAGTGGAGAATGTGGGGAGAAAATCTGCAAGCTGTCTTTCGTGGGATCGCTTATGCTTTTCTTAGCTGGCTGACTGCGATGAAAAGCAAATTGGTGATTTTTACAGAAAAGATGCTGACTGAGCAGCACGGAGCCGACAACCAGCAAACAAATTCCGATAAACAACCATTTTTTCATCGCAGTGGGTTTATCCTGTTTCGCGCAAAGGTACGCATTTTAACATATCCTTACAAATTTCGTGCAAATTTGATGTTTAAGCGTCATCAGCAGATTTCTGAGTACGTTCTGTCCAGATTTGAGCAAGATGAATGATGGTTTCCACGGCTTTTTGCATGTCTTGTATGCTAATCCATTCTCGTTTAGAATGAAAAGCGTGTTGCCCGGTAAACAAATTGGGGCAGGGTAGACCCATGTACGACAATCGCGCTCCATCTGTACCACCCCGAATGGGGTGATAAACAGGAGTAAGACCTGCCCGATGAATAGCTTCCTCGGCATATTGCACTACTTGCGGATGTTGATCCAAGATGTATTTCATATTTCGATATTGGATATGGCGCTCCCAGATATAGCTGGCCCCAGGATATGCTTGTACAATATTTTTAACCAATGTTTCCAACAAATTTTCCAATTCTATCAATCCATTTTCCTCGAAATGTCGGATCAAAAACTGTAAGCTTGTCGTTTCTGCCTGGCCCTGGATATGTAAGGGGTGGATGAATCCTTGCTTGCCCGTTGTTGTTTCTGGAGCCATGTTGGCAGGCAAACTTGAGATGAGGTTTGCTGCTAGTTTGACAGCGTTAATCATTTTATCTTTAGCATAACCCGTATGTGCAGATCTACCATGAAGATGCACCACAATACTATCGGCACAAAAGTTTTCGATTTCAATATGCCCGACAGTTTCTCCGTCGAGGGTATATGCGGCGTGAGCAGCCAGTTTTTGTAAATCTACATGATCCACTCCGCGGCCAATTTCTTCATCAACAGTAAACAAAATACGAATTTCTCCGTGAGGTTGATCGGGATGGCTCATCCAATATTGAAGGGCATCCATGATGATAGCTATACCCGATTTATCATCGGCACCTAAAAGAGTTGTACCCGATGCAGTGATAATATCGTTGCCGATTTGTTGTTGAAGCTCGGGAAAGTCGGTCATTCGGATCACTTGCGTGGGATCGTCGGGCAAGATGATGTCTTGACCCTGGTAGTTGGCATGTACGATGGGCTTTACATTTTCTCCACTACAATCGGGTGAAGTATCCATGTGCGCACAGAAACAGATTACAGGTACAGCATGAGATTGGTTGGAAGGAAGCGTAGCATATACGTATCCATAGGCGTCCATTTCGGCTTGGAGCCCCAATGTTTGTAATTCTTTTACCAATAGTTGGCCAAGCGTTTTTTGCCCGGCTGAAGAAGGTATGGTTTGGGAGAAAGGATTAGATTGAGTATTGATTTGCACATATTGCATGAATCGTTTAGCCACGCTAAATGAATAGGTTTTAAAATCAGGGATTGTGTTCATGGGAAATAGATTTTATCAAACGATTGGTATCTGGAGCTGTATATGTTGCGGAATCATGTTTTAAAATAGGCTGGGGCAGTTGTTGGCTATCGGTTGGCTTTTTGCCAAAGTAATGATCATATAGGTAATCAAACTGTCGTTTGTAAGAAATACCTATGCCGTATATCGTTCGGTCGTTTTCGAGCAGCACGTTGTAGCTACTTCTTCGAAAAGCAGTGAGTCGAATACGGCCATCGGGAGTCACGAAATATTCAAATTGAAAATCACCAATGGGATCGAAATAGCTGGTATAATTGTAAGGTCCATAGCTTCTTCCCCAATCCCACTGAGGGCCAATTTCTACACGTATGCGATTATTGAGAAATGATTTGGTGATGCCCACAGAAAGAGCATTGCGTTGTAAGGTATTGCCTTCTGAAAGAGAAGCAGAGTAAGGGTTGTAATTCAATTGTACGCCTAAGTTTTTATCTTTCAACACACGATTCAAGAGATTATTCAGTTGAGTAGTGCCTTGAGCGGATAGAATAGCTCCCACGCTGCTAAGGCTTCCCGAACGCAGCAAGTTGGTATTGGAAGTAGTGGCATTATTGGCTTCTGGTAAGAACTGGCCAAAGATCAATAGGCCAACGACTTGGTTGAGTAGTTGATTGGGGTCTTGGGTAATTTGTTTTAATCTGGTGATGGCATAGCTACCGCCTACTTCTTCATCAGGCAGGTTAATGCTAAATTGGATATCTGGCTTAGTCAGGCGGCCTGTGAGCTTTAGGTTTACATCCACTCGTTGTGTACGCATTAAATCGGCTCCATACAATCCTGGGTTGTTGGCAGCTTCGGCTGCCAGCAGGTTGTATAGGCTAGCTCCGCCAGGCACATGATACACAGCAGTTACGTTGAGATAAGCTTCATATGGGCTACCATTCCACGTGATGGTGCTACCAGGATCGATCTGAAATTTTTTGGGGATGAGTCGTTGAAAAGTAAACGTATAAGTACCTTCTTCAATCGTATAGGTACCATACATGTTCATGTCTCCATTCAGCGAGATGTTCATATTGAGTGTACCATTACCAATAGCGGAGATGGCATCGCCAGTAGTGGCATCTAAGATGACATCGATACGTGCATTTGTATTCATCTCGGCCAGCAAATGAATGGTGAGATCTATGTCTTTGGATGGGCGAACAGGCTGTACCACTTCGTTGCCATAAGTCTTAAAAATAATAAAGTCGTGTTTACCAATATCCTTGCTATCGGAAATGGGCAAATAAAGATGCGTTCCGGGCATAGGTGTAGCCCTGATGGTCATTTGCATATTGTTTAATGGACCTGTAAAGTGAATATTCCCTGCAGCATAAGCATCGCCATAATACGATTGATTATCAAAATAAGTGGTATGTAGAAAATGAAATCGTTGTGTTTCTAATTGTAGATTAAAACGCAATTGATGAAAATGATCGTGGAGAATTTGTCCACTAAGCTGTGCTTGTTGTCGATTATCGTCGTATAAAGTGGTTGGGGCAAGGCTAATTAAGTTTGGAGTGATTTGTAAAGTTGTAGGAGCAAACGTATACGTAGTACCCAGGTAATTTACTTTCATGGCCAGGCTATCTAATTGCAGGTTACTGTTTACACTTAAGTTGTGGACTGGTCCATTCCAGTTTAGGTTGCCAGATACAAAACCTTGTATTTGGCTAACATAATCGCTGAGATAAGGATTTAAGGTGCTCAAATTAGCCTGACTGAGTGTGAGATGCCCTTCCGTAGGCAGGTCTTGCTTGCCTAGATCGAGAGTTCCATTTCCTGTAAGTTGTGGGGATTGAATATGAAAGCTAAGCAGTTGAGAAGATTGTTGATATTGTGCTTGTAATTGCACATCTCCTAATGATTGGTTGTTTAATCGTGTTTGAGCATTATGAAGAGTTGCTTGTACCTTCATGTTTTGAAAAGGATGATCAATCATGATTTCGCCAGATGCTAATCCTTCGAGTCGTGTTTGTTGAAGGAATAAGTTAGAAAAATCACTCACGATTAAATCATGTAGGCTCACCTGAAAGGCTTGCCCAGCTGTGTCGCTCTGCAGGCGTATTTGTTGGTTGTTTTGAGAAAATACAAGATTATCAACTGTAAGATGTTGGTTACGGATATGGATGTGGTTGTCTTCGTTTACATGCCATTCTTTGTCGCTCAGTAAGATAGCTGCATTTAGCAATTGAACGTAGATATCGGCCGGCTGGGTAACCAACCGAGCATAAAGTTCGGCATGCATTTGATAGCGAGGCGAACTGGTTTGTAGCGAAACCAAAGAAGTATCGTGCGAAGCGGTAGCAACAATACTCGTTTGCGGCGTCAGTAGGCTATCGCCGTATCGCATTTCTTGAATATCGGTGCGCAAAGAAAGTTGTTGTAAATTCCCTTCGGCGAGAAGATGGATATTATGCCATTGTAATTGTTGATAACCCAGATAAGGAATATCGGCCTGAATATGTAAGACGTTGGTAAGCATATTTACCGTTCCTGTGATATTTAAGTTGTCTAATCCGCTCCAGTTTGAAGTAAAGGCTCTCAAGAAGGGATCAACATGCTGGGTTTGTAAGGTGAAACGAAAATTTTCATCAGGCAGCCAACGATGGGGTTTTTGCACGTATCCAGGAAAATATTGACTTAAAAACAGTTGAAAAGCTATCGGTAATTCCTGCAGGTTGAAATGGCCTTGTAAATATCCTTTGATTTCGTTGCCTTCAATAGATAAAAATTTTTCTTGTTGTTGGGTGATACGCGATTCAATGTGTAATGAATCGAATGCAATACGTTGCCCATTTTTCATTAGGTTCACATCATGCAACCGTATATTTCCCAAGAAATTATCTATCTCGCTACCTTGCATGTGTAAATCAAGTTGTCCACTGAAGATAATCGAATCGCGAGTGAGCAATAGGTTTCTGAGATCGGCATGGCGGATGGTCGATTGGAAATCGAAATGAGGAACAGTACCATTGAGATCTATGGTGCCCGAAAAATCAAGATGAGCATTGGTATCACGTAATGCTAGCTGACCATCAAATAGTTTTTTTTGAAAGATACCCTGAATATGCAAATTTTGATACGGATAATTTTCTATGGTAAGTTGGGTGAAATTACCTTTGAGTTGAGCGTTTAACGTATTCAAGCTCAGCCCTTGCCCATTAATTTTTGCTTGAAAACTGGTAGGTCCTAAGGCATTGGTCTGTAAAAATTTACCCAGGTTAAAGTTTCGAGCAGATAATGTACCAGAATATATGGGAATGCGATGACGGCTCAATTTCATATTCAGGTCGGAATGCACAAATCCAGCAGCCGTTTGAAAGTTGCCATAAGCTACAAAATCGTGTAAAAATCCCGTGAAGCTCCCATTAAAATGGATGACACCTAAAGCTGATAGGTCAACAGGCAAAGAATCCTTGAGCAAAGGGAACCAACGTTTTAAATCGATACTAGTGGTTTGTAATCGCGATACTTGGGCATCTATAAACGTTTCATCGATATTGGGCAAGCCAATCATTTGCAAGCTACCTTCCAGCAGGCTACGACTTCCGGCTTGCAAGCTAATACGACGAATGTGTAAGTCGTTGACCGTACCTCGAGCATCACCACTCAACGCTACACGGGTATGCCAAGATTGGAGAGCTGGAGCAAAGTAGGCAATATCATTTGTAGAAACTTCCGATTTCTGCAAGTGGGCTACCATAGTCACTCGATGGATATAATCGCCCATGTCTGCAAAATGTTGGAAATGCATAGCATAGTAATGCTCTACATGACTACTAGGAGTGTGCAGATTGAGATCACTAAATTCCATGACTACTGGCGAGAGTTTCAACAGGCAAGTCAACGATTGCACTTCAAACCCACTCCGCTCTCGAGCAGCGAATTTCATGTGAGCTGTAAGCGTATCTTGTAGCAGTTGAAGACTATCTAATTCCAGCTGGATGTGGCTAATATGAATATGGCCAGGATCAAAATAAGGTGCATCAACAAGAGCACTGGTATCATCGATGGCAAAATATCCATCATGAATGCGAAGTGATTTCACTAAGATTTGCCAATGGTTTGGATTCCACACATCAGGAGTAGAGCTGACATGAGGAGTATTGCTTGTATCTACTGGAGCTGTGCCAGGATATTGATACCAGCGAAAGTGTGGCGTATTTATTTCTACATGATAGATCGTGAGTTTTCGGTGGCGGAAATCTGTTTTGGGAGCGCGTAGATCCAGGGAAGCCAAATCCAAATGCAAATCTTGCCCAGCCCATCCATCACGCTGATCAATACGAATACGTTCTAGTTGTAAACGTCGGATATCAGGAATAGAAGTATTGGATGATGAGCCAGATCCTTGGCCTGATGAAAAAGCATCCAACAAAAATTGATAATTCCAAACACTATCGCCTGGAGCGCGTATCAGTTGCATATGCACATCTTCCAATCCAATGAAGTGAATAACAGGATGCTTGCTAAGAAAAAAGAAATCGGTTATCCGTAGCTGCAGTTTGCCGGCAAATAAGAGGGTATCTTGATGTTGATCTTCTATGTATGCATCATTGATCAGCAGGCGATTAAATAAGTTGAGCTGCACATGTGCTATGCTTACGCGTGTATGGAGTTGATTAGATAAACGTTCGGTAACTTTTTTTACCAAAAAATTTTGTACAGCAGGAATGCTGACGATGAGGTTTAAAATCAACGTCAAGGCCACCAGGCTCAGTACAATCCAAGCCAGTATATTAAAAACTTTTCGATATCTCGACATGAAAAAATACTATCGCGTAAATATTCCCTCAACAAAAATACCACATTCAAGTATTAGAGAATTATCGATTAAATATAGGTGGATGTTGCAAATACCATTTGCTTTTGAGTTGGTATTGCTGAGCCAATTCGAGAATAGCTGCTTCACCAAAAAGCCTACCAATAAGCGTAAAGCTGGTAGGGGTGCCATTTTTTCGAAATCCATCGGGAACAGACACTACAGGATGGCCCGTGAGATTGGTAAGTGCCAGTTGTTGACCAGCAAAGGTGGGAACGAGTATGGCATCGTATTGCTCTAGGAAGGGATCCACTTTTTCCATGATCTGATAACGTAGACGTTGGGCGTTGAGGTATTCTACAGCAGGGATAAAGCGTGAAGTGCGAAACTGGTTAGGCCAGGAGTACTTGCGTTGTTGTACCATGAGGCTGTCGCGATGACTTCGGGTGAGTGGATCGAAAGCCGCTGCCGATTCAGCCCCCACAATCACGCTGAGTATGGCATTTGCAGGGAAGGTATCGGGAAACACGATGGGAATCAACTTTACTCCCAACTCCTGAAATACCTGCATAGCTTGCTTGATGTGGTGATTTGTGGGCAGGGTATCGATAAAATTGCTCGCATAAGCAACTTTCAATTTGCGGATATCGGCTTGGGGATGGTAGTTAAAAGCTGCGAAGCGAGCTGCGGCGTCTTGCCCGTCGGTGCCATGAATGGCGGCAAATACAATTGCTGCATCTTCGGCTGTACGGCAGATTGGCCCAATCTTGTCGGAGCTCCAGGCGAGGGTCATGGCTCCCGTGCGGCTCACGCTGCCAAAGGTAGGACGCAGCCCCAACGCGCCACATACAGTACTGGGAGAAACAATGGAACCCCAGGTTTCCGTGCCCAAGGCAAATGGCACAAGCCCAGCAACCGTAGCCGATGCCGAGCCAGCCGAAGAGCCACTAGAACCTTGAGCCGTATCCCAGGGATTGCGAGTAAGCCCTCCAAACCACACATCATCCATAGCCAGCTCGCCCAGCGAGAGTTTGGCTACCAACACGGCTCCCGCTTTCTCCAATTGCTTTACTACAAATGCTGTTTCATCAATACGTTGATTCCGATAGGGAGGCGTGCCCCAGGTGGTGTAGGTGCCTTTTACCGCAAATAAATCTTTCACCCCAAAAGGAATGCCCTGCAATGGCCCACGATCAATACCCCGAGCAAAATCGGCATCTGCCTGCCGGGCTTGTGCCATAGCAATGTCTTCTGGAATAGAAACCACACAATGCAATATGGGGCCATATTTTTTGAGTCGGCCTATAAAAAATTGCGTGAGCTCCACGGAACTTATTTTTTTCTCCCGTAGCAAACCAGCCAGTTGTAAGATTGAATAATAAGCCAGATCAGCTCTATGGGCTGGCATAGGTACATTTTTGGGGATGATCCAGTGAATGGGCTCTTGCTTTTGGTCGACCTGCATGCCAGGTAAGAGAGGGTCAAACCAGAGAGGCAATGGAGAATTATTGGGTAAATTATGTTGATGAAAGATGCCATAATCATTTCGATAATCCTTGAGACCGTCTATCATGGAATCGGCTTCTGCAGGGGAAAACGACATGTCGATCAAAGTAGCGGCTGTTTGAATAGTAGATACGTCAATCGAATCTTTTTGTTGTCCTAAAGCTTGAATGGTTATGCACATCAATAGTGTAATCATAAGCCATCTGTATGGCAATGCAGGCTTAAACATGGTGTATATGATTTTACATGAAGGGATAAAAAATATAAAATACTTGTAAATTTAACGATCGTCAAACAAATTTTTCCCATGCGTTACCCAAATATTTTCCTCAGTATTATTTGGCTATTGGGTTGTTTTTCGGCGCATGCACAATCGCCTACATCTACACCAGCCGATCCTGTGGTGATGGTGATTCATGGTGGTGCGGGCACTATTACGCCTCAGCAGCTTACACCTGCTGTGCGTGATAGCATAGAAGCGGCGCTTACTCGTGCTTTGCGAGCTGGTTATGCGATGATTCAAGCACATCGGCCCGCGGTCGACGCTGTACAAGCGGCCATACACGTTATGGAAGATTCACCCCTTTTCAATGCTGGCAAGGGATCCGTATACACCAAGGCGGGAACACACGAAATGGATGCAGCTATTATGGATGGGACTACCCTAAAAGCCGGGGCGGTAGCAGCCGTGAGCCATATTCGAAATCCCATTGATGCGGCTATAGCGGTGATGAATCACTCGCCACATGTGTTGCTGGTGGGTAAGGGAGCAGAAGATTTCGCTGCGGCTAATAGCGTAAAACTGGTCCCGGCTAATTATTTCGATACGCCCCAACGCAAGCAGCAATGGGAGCGCTATAAGAGAGCACATTCTCAAAATGGCTCTAGCGCTTGGCATGCATATTACACGCATCATGAGTGGGGAACGGTTGGAGCTGTAGCCTTAGATGAGCAAGGACATCTGGCTGCTGGCACCTCCACGGGAGGAATCATGGGTAAATTGCCAGGTAGGGTGGGCGATTCCCCCATCATTGGAGCAGGAACTTATGCCAACGATAGCACCTGTGCGGTATCGTGTACTGGAACGGGAGAATATTTCATGCGTTCGCTGGCGGCTAAAACTTTAAGCGACTTGATAGCCTTTCGTCACAAAAGTTTATCTGAAGCAGCTCATATGGTTATTTTCGATATTATTCAACGTATGGGTGGCGATGGCGGACTTATTGCTTTAAACAACAAAGGTGAATACGCTATGCCTTTCAATACATCGGGGATGTATCGGGGATATATCACCCGTTCGGGAAAGATTTACCTGGCTATATTTCAGGAAACATCCAAGCCTGAATTTTAATGATCATCACGCAGAGAATGAAAATTTAGCCAGGGTAAATTTCCTCTGATCTTTAACTTTAATTAAAACAATAAAATATTTTCATCTGAAAATAATTAGCTAGATAGGGAATAAGCTTGCAGCACATCAATTAATTGCTGAATATCGGCTGATGTATGTTGGGCATTTAAGATGATACGCACGAAGAGGGGATCGCTTGGATGAGGGTAGGGGAAAGCCGAAAGCATTAATTGGTGTTGAAGGCAAAAAGTATATAGATGAGGCTGATCGCAATAGAAAATAGGCAATCCTGCCTGATGATGTAAAAAGCTCATCGTTGACAGCGCTGTTTCACATTGTTGGATATTGAGCATCAACAGATCGTGTAATTGAGCGATTTCAGGTTGGTAATGCAGAAAAGCATACAATCCAGCTGGAGATGGTGGAGTAGAAGCGGTAAACTGCGGTTGAGTACGAATTTCATATACAATATCTTTCGGTCCGCATATAGCTCCACAAGGAATGCTGTAGGCTTTGGCCATCGAAAAAACGATTACATATTGTAATAAAGGATGATGGGGCAAGAGAGATCGGATTCCCTGTCCGGCTATCCCTAATACGCCTATTCCGTGTGAATCATCGATCATGATCACGGCGGGTTGCTGAATTTGATTCAACCAAGAAAAATCTCTAATGCGCCCACGAAGGGGATCTACAGATTCACACAATACAAAGCATAATTCGTTGTGGCTACTGTGGATTTGTTTCACACAATCTTGTTGCCAATGAGATTCATCTATAGAAGGGATCTCTACATTGGGCAACTGCCAAGATGGATGCAAATGAGGTGCAGGCAATAGTTTACCATGGGTGTATGCATATTGCAAAGCAGCTTGCGCCGCCAGAAAGCCTGAAGAAAACACTGCAGCATCTTCTGTATGGGTGATATTGGCCAACAAGTTTTCTGCCTGCTCGTAAATATCGGGTTGTACATTCCCTAGTCTGGATGAGGGGAAAATATTTCCATATTTTCTCATTCCTTCTCGCATCAAATCGAGGTAGCCTGGATCGGTAGACAATCCTAAATAGGCGAATCCGGAAAAAAACAAATAAGCTTGATTGTTTATCCAGATCCAACGCCCTGCTCCCGAATGAGCTATTTGTGTGGATATCTGTTTGTTAGCCATGCGTACAACAAATGTGCAGAAAGTCCAGTATAATGATCAATAACCCGATCGGCCTGTTGAAAGGCATCAGCATGGAGTGAAGTGGTAATGGCTATTACGAACATGCCTGCATTTTTAGCTCCTTGCACACCATTTAATGAATCTTCAAATACAATGCACTGTTGTGGAGGCACTTGAATTTTACTTGCAGCCAGTAAATATATGTCTGGTGCTGGTTTGCCATGTGCAACTTGTGAACTATCGACTACTACGCTGATGTAAGCTGAGATGGGTAAGCGTTCGAGTGCGAAAGCAATATTTTCTGGCATGGCTGATGTGGCCACTGCAATAGGGACATGTTGTTGATGCAAATCTTGCATAAGCGTTGGCAATCCTTCTATAGGCTTAATGTGTGGAGCATATAATTGACGGTATAAGCTTTCTTTTTCTGCTTTTGCTGCAGCCAGTGTTTCTGCGTTCCAATTTTCATGAGGAAATAAATAAGTTAAAGTTGCTTCATTGTTTTTTCCACTGATCTGTTGGAGGTATTCTTCTTGGGTGAGCGAGCGTCCTCGCTTTTTACAAAAGGCTTGCCATGCTTGAAAATGAAATGGATTATTGTCGATCATTGTGCCATCCATGTCGAATATCACTCCCCAGTTGGGCATTTTCTAAGGGTTTATGGGTTTAGCTTTAAGATGTAAGACCATGTGAAAATTGGCCATTACAGTAGAAAAGCTCAGTACTGAATCGCTGAGCTCGAGAATATGAATTTGCTCATATATGCGATTTCCTTGTAAAGGATACAGCGAAATGATTTTTCCACCTGGGCTAATGGTATATCGTCCTGTATCACGTTTTCCATTAAAGTCTGAGACAAATAAGCCATTCTTCAAGAAAGTAAAATTGGCATCCCGGTAAAAGCCATTTTTCATTTGTTCAGCGGCGCGGACGGCTTCGATGTCGAAGTTTCCGTTGTCGGGTGGTGTCACATCCACTACATGCCAGGTTTTATGAAGCAACAGTTGTTGGGTATGTGTTCGGCCGCAGCTGCTCCATGTACATATAAGCAGCCATGCACCGAGCATCCAGGCTAGTCTTGTAGCAAGCCTTTTCATATAAAAGGCTAATTTTTTTTCGGTATAGATAACGATTTCCAGCGGTTTTTACGAATCATTTTACCGAGATATACAATTTGTCCAACATGATAGGCGTGATGAGCGAGTTGTCGGTTGAGCGCATCGATTACGCTAATCGGTTCATGGCGAATGGTTACATGGCGGGTGAGGTCTTGTTCACTCAACACTTCAAGTGCATCGTACAAGCAACTCCATCCTTGTTGCCAAAGATGCATAAGTTGATTTCTGTCGAGATGTTGGTCTTCAAATTCTTTATCTCGATTGCGCCAGGGCTTTTCACCATCGCTGTGGAGAAAGTCAGTAAAACGCGAGCGCAGATTGCCAGCCATGTGTTGAATGAGGATAGCAATATTATTCGACTCTGGATCGGGTCGATAATAAAAATCTTCATCGTTAAGTTGTTCAAAAGTTTTTTCGGCTAGTTCGCGATACATCTGGAATCGCGAGCGAATGCTATTGAGATATGCATCGGCGAGGTTCATGATACAACATGATTTGGGGTAAAAAGATGTTGCAAACTAAAGAAAATACTCGAGTAGAAGATTAATTTTTGATTTCCCAAACCAATGCACTGGCTCCCAGGATAGCTGCGTCGCTTTCTTTGAGCTCAGATGGCAACACCTTAATTTTATTCCGATATATTTCCAGGAGATTGTTTTCCATGTAGTGAATGGTAGGTCGGAAGATGAGATCTCCTGCCTGAGTGAGTCCGCCAAACAAAATGATAGCCTCTGGGCTGGAGAAAGCCACGAAGTTGGCCAGTTGTTGGCCCAATATTTTGCCCGTAAATTCAAAAGCTTGTTTAGCCAGCTCATCTCCTTGGAGAACGGCATCAGCAATCATCTTTGCGGTGATTGCGGCTGGATCCACCTCGCGCAATGAGCTGTAGGTGTGTTGGCTATGAAGCAATTCACGCATGGTGCGCACGATGCCTGTAGCAGAGACATAAGTTTCTAAACATCCCCTTCGCCCGCAGCCGCAAAGACGTCCTTGAGGAAATACGATTACGTGTCCTAGCTCGCCAGCAAATCCATCGTGCCCATACACGAGTTGGCCATTCACCACAATGCCGCTACCCAAGCCTGTTCCCAGGGTGATCACAATAAAATCTTTCATTCCGCGAGCAGCACCATAGGTCATTTCTCCAATGGCAGCAGCATTTGCATCGTTGGTGAGTACGGTAGGTAAGATAAAGGCTTCTTGGATAAGACTAGCCAGGGGCACTACGCCTCGCCAGGGTAAGTTGGGTGCGAATTCGATGGTTCCACGAAAATAGTTGCCATTAGGTACGCCTACGCCAATGCCTTTCACCTCAGCTCCGTCGGCAACTGCTTGCTGAATGAGGGGGTAGAGTTGGGCATGTAATTCTTGAATAAAAAAGCTGATTTCTGTATGTTGGCGAGTAGGAATACGACCGCTGAATAATAAGTTGCCTCGCCGATCAACGATGCCAAAATTGGTATTTGTACCGCCAATATCAATGCCCACTGCTAATGGCTGCTTCATAATCCAGTCCTTGTGATTTTAAAATACTTCTTACCCGATAACCAAAGAAGGTGATGTAGGCAAAACATAAGATGGGGATGATGTAGGAATAATGAATGCCAATGGCTGGAATATCGGCTAGTCCGCCTTGCACGGGCGGGATGAGTGCTCCACCCAAGATCATCATGATTAGAAATGCCGATCCTTGGCTGGTGTATTTACCCAGTCCGCTAATGGCTAGTGCAAAGATGCTGGGCCACATCACCGAGCAGAAAAGGCCGCCGCTAATGAAGGCAAAAGTGCCTACATAACCATGTGTAGAAAGGCCGATCAACATGGCTAGCATACCTAATCCTCCAAAGATCATTAAGGTTTTGGCGGGTTTTTCCTGACCCCAGAAAAAGCCTATGATTTGGATGACGATGCAAGGGATATAAGGAAGTAGTTCGCCAATGTTGTTTTGCTTGATGTGGTTGACCAGCAAGATCACGCCGTAGGCGATGAACGGCACAAATACCGTAAGTACTTTGCGTGTGCCACGAGAGAGGTTAAAAGCCGTTATAGCACCTGTCCACCGGCCAATCATCAGGCTACCCCAGTATAGCGATATGTAGGGATCGATTTTGGAAGCATCCAATCCATCGGGCGTTAAAAAGCCGGGTTTCTCTAGCAGAGCGCCTAAGTTGCTTTGGATAGTTACTTCCACTCCCACATATACGAAGATGCCAATCATGCCCAATACCAATTGCGGATAGCGCATAGCACCCCAGCCTTCATGGTTTTGCTGTGCAGATTGGTTGGCACGTATGAGCACGTAGAGAATACCAATAATGCCCAAAATAAAAACAGGCAAGCGAAAGTTGAGCACAATACCCAATACAATGAGTAGAAAAAACGCCGTGATCACATTCATGGCACCAGTAGCCTTGCGAGTGGTTTCAAACTCTTCATGGCTGGTTACTTCGGGCATGCGGGCGAAAGTAAATAATAGAGCCACTGCTAAAAACAATCCTGCAATAAGGATATACATTTCATTTACGGCATGAATATCGGCATTTGCGGCAGATCCTTTTCCTGGACCAAAGAGAAGTCGGCTAATGATTAGTGGGCCAATGGTGGTGCCGAAAGAATTGAGCCCACCTGCCAAGTTTAGCCGATGCGCTCCAGTGGCGGGGTCGCCTAAAGCAACAGCAAAGGGCTGGGCAGCCGTTTGTTGGAGGGCAAAGCCCAATGCCACGACAAATAAGGCCATCAGGATGAGCCCAAAATATCCGAAGGTGACGGTTTCATGATATTGTTGCTCAACAAATTGCAAGATAGTAGGCAGTTGTGCCAAATCGAAACGGGCTTCATAAGCTTGTTCTTTCTCATTTAGCTTAAATCTGCCTTGCTGGAGCAGAGAAGCCCATTGGGGATGTTGGACGACAGAATCGCCAGTGGCCGATTGCTGAATGAACAAATGATAACCGTCGGCACTTCGATGAAAGCGAAAAAGATGATCGGATGTTTGGATATCTTGATCCGCCACCAGATTTTCAATGCGCTGTTGTGTGTGAGTGAGGGGCACAATTTGTTCTTTATCCACAGAGGGGATCATAACCAACGCACCCACCACCGAGATAAGCAAGCCATAAATAATGCCCTTGCGGTAGCCAATTTTGTTGAGGATATCAGTACGTCGGGCGGCCGAGAGAAGATATAAGATGAGCGAGCCAATGAAATATGCACTGTAAAAAGCAAAATCGATGAGCTGCGATTGCAGCTGAGTAAGGTTAAAATGAGATTTACAGAAAGGGATAAATACACCATTTGAGGCGGCTAAAAATCCCCAGAAGAAAAATACCGTAATTAAAACAAAGAACGCAGGATGTAGTCCTTTTGAGTGAGAATTGCTTTCAACCATTTTTTGAAAATTTATGTTTTATGGGTAAATGGCCGACTAAAGTAAAATATTTTGAAAAAAACTGAATGAAAATTTCGTCAGCGTGTAGGAGAGTAAACGCCAATGACTGCTGAAACTAAAAATCTTTTTTAGCTTTGTTATCGTATCTTGTTTTGAGTATCTCTAGTGCTTAACGATATCTTATGCAATTAGAATCTTTGCGGAGTGCTTTTCTCCGCCGTTTTCATACCGAACCCCTATTGGTTGTTTCTCCTGGTCGTGTAAATCTTATTGGGGAGCATACCGATTATAACGAAGGGTTTGTGTTGCCCGCCGCTATCGATAAAGTGATTATTGTAGCCTTGGCACCATCGGGCTCGGATAGATGTGAGATAGAAGCGCTAAAACTTGGGCAAGCCGATCATTTTTCCATTTCAGCTATTCAGAAAGGTGAAGGTTGGCAAAACTATGTACGGGGAGTTGTACATTTTTTAAAACAAAATGGCTATGCCATACAGGGGTTTTATGCAATGATAGATGGGGACATTCCTATTGGCTCGGGCTTGTCGTCTTCGGCAGCATTGGAAGGGGCTTTCAGCTTTGGACTTAGCCAATTATTTCAATTGTCTGTGCCACCCCTTCTTCTGGCTCGTATTGGACAACAAGCCGAGCATGAGTATGTTGGCGTTCGTTGTGGCATCATGGATCAATATGCCAATATTTTTGGGCATCGCAATCAAGTGATTCGTCTCGATTGTAGGAGTTTGCAACATGTGTATTATCCATTTTCTTTTCCAGATTATTACATTGTACTTTGCAATACTTTGGTGCATCATTCCCTGGCTTCTTCAGAATACAATATTCGTCGTCAACAATGTGAAGAAGGAGTGTCTATTTTACAAAAGCATCATCCAGAGGTGAAAAGCCTGCGTGATGCGAGTGCTGCCATGTTGCATGAATATATTCAAGAAATACCGCCAGTGGTGTATATGCGTTGTATGTATGTGGTAGAAGAAAATGATCGGGTGTTGCAGGCAGGCGAGTACTTGCAAGATGGGCAATTAGATCATTTCGGCGAACTCATGTATGCCTCGCATATTGGATTGCAAAAACAGTATCAAGTGAGCTGCGAGGAATTGGATTATTTGGTAGAGCTCACCATCGATAGACCTGAAGTGATAGGCGCTCGCATGATGGGCGGAGGATTTGGTGGTTGTACAATTAATATCGTACATCGAGATGGATTGAAAGATTTTATGGAGTTCATTACGCATCATTATACAAAAAGATTTCATCGAAAGCCAGAAATTTATGTTGGCCAGATTGTTGATGGAGTACATGTAGTTGATTAAAACCATAAAAATGTTTTTCTCTATTTCCTTACGGCAATGGGTTGTTTGTTGTTTGACGATCATCGTATGTTCATCTTGCAACAAGCAAAACTCATCATCCCCTTCATCAGATCAGTTGCCTGCGAGCAACAATCAACCAGTTGGTGCTTCTGCTCATGATTTACTAAGCGCACAACACTATGATTCTCTACTTGTTACTATTGCATATATGCCGCAATTTGCTCCCGACCAACAAGCTTTACAAAATTTGCAACAATTTTTACAACAACATCTAAACAAGCCTGCTGGCATACAAATCGTTCTTCAATCCATTCCATCGGGCAATCAAAGTACTTATTCTCTGCAAGATATTGAACATCTAGAAACCACTTATCGCAAGTCTTTCAATTCGCAACAACAAATCAGTGTGTTTATTTTATATGTTGATGGCCAGTATACTAATGCACAAGTATTAGGCATCACGTATCGCAACACATCGGTATGTATTTTCGGGAAAACCATTCATCAAAACAGTGGAGGAGTAGGGCAAGCTAGTCGCACTGCTGTAGAGAGTACTGTGTTAGAGCATGAATTTGGGCATATGCTAGGGTTGGTTAACGATGGAAGCCCTATGCAAACACCGCATGAAGATAGTGCGCATCCACATCATTGCAACAACCAAAATTGCTTGATGTATTACCAAACGGAAACTACAGATTTATTTGGTTTCTTAATTGGTAGTCCCATACCTTCGCTCGATAATAACTGTGTATCAGATTTACAGGCCAACGGTGGAAAATAAATTGTAGCATGTATGGAAAAGAACTTAAGCTGGAAATTACTTTCCTCTACTTACATATATCGCGATAACTGGTTTACTGCACGTCGCGACAGATGCCAAACCCCATCGGGTAAAATCGTTGATCCCTATTATGTACTTGAATATCCCAACTGGGCTAATGCACTTGCCTTTACTGCAGAAGGACAGGTCGTTTTGATTCGTCAATATCGACATGCTCTTGGTAAAACTATCTTAGAGTTGCCTGGTGGAGTGATAGACAACAGCGATGTTTCGCCTGAATCGGCCATTAGGCGTGAGTTGCGAGAAGAAACAGGATATAGCTTTGAGCACGTAGAACTGTTGTGTCGCATCTCGCCTAATCCTTCTACGCAGTCAAATCTTTGTTTTTGTTTTCTCGCAACTGGAGGTGTAAAAACGCATGCACAATCACTCGACCCAAACGAAGAAATAGAAGTAGTCTTGGTTGAAAAAGCCGAATTGCGCCATCTCATTGAGCAAAACGAAATCTGGCAAGCCCTGCATATCACTACCTTGTTGTATGGCTTGTTGCGAATAGGAGATTTACAATGGACAGGGCTTTGAAAAGTTCACAATTTTGCTAAGGCTTGAAGTTTATCCTTGTCCATTTGCTGTCGTAATGCCTCTACACTTTCAAAGTATTGATCTGGCCGCAAGAAAGCATGCAGAAATATGCGTATCGTTTCTCCATAAATATCTTTATTAAAATCGAATATATGGATCTCAATACGCAGATCTTTCCCTTGAAATGTAGGTCTGTAGCCAATATTTAGCATGCCTTTTCTCGTTGTTTTTTCCTTTCCAATTTGCACCGTAGCTGCATACACTCCTTGTGCAGGGATAAGTTTGCGCGGATCATTGAGTTGCACATTGGCCGTGGGATATCCCAACGTTCGGCCAATACGGTCGCCTGAAACGACTGTGCCTGAAAAATGATAGGCATATCCTAAAAGCTCATTGGCCAATTCAATTTTGCCTTCGGCTAAATATTGTCGAATGCGCGTAGAGCTCACCGTTACTTCATGAACCACTTGTGGAGAGATTTCTTCGAGTCGATAGCCATATTGTTGTTGCAAGGCTTCCAACAATTGAATGTTTCCTTGCCGATCATGGCCGAAACGATGGTCATACCCAATAATAATGGCAGATGGATGAAAATAACGAATCAGAAATTGTTCTACATATGCTTCGGCTGAAAGTAAGGAAAAAGATCGGGTGAAAGGTATTACTGCTACATGTTCTATTTGGTATTGATGAAAAAGTGCGATTTTTTCCTCAAGGCTATTGAGCAGGCGAATAGGTTTTTCAGGATACAAGACTTCACGCGGATGTGGCTCAAAAGTAATGACCACACCGGGTAAATGCATTTGATGAGAAATTGTTTTTAATTGTTGAAGGATGATTTGATGGCCTTTGTGAACACCATCGAAAGTTCCAATAGTGATTACCGTTTGTTTCAAACCTTTTGCTTCTACTTCTTCTGGAGAGTGGTATATCTGCATATGTAAGATGCTATTGTTTCGCTGAGCTTCCACTTGTAAAGATACGTATCGCTTGTTTACGACGTAGATGCATGCAAAGAGGCGCGGATCATACGGTTTTTCCCAAACCAATCCGTTCGAATTTCAATGTGGGTAAACCCTTGCTGCTGGAGATATTCGGCTACTTTTTCAGCATATGCTTCATGCACTTCTACATACAATTGTTGCGCAAATGGCTTGCTGTGCATGAATTGAGCTATTGCACGATAAAAAAGTAGAGGATCTGTGCTGGGAACAAACAGGGCATGTGCTGGTTCATAAAGCACCACGTTGCGGGGCATGGTATCTCGCTCATTTTCCAGCACATAAGGCGGATTACTCACGACTACATCGGTGGCAGGAATAGCCGACCAGCTTGATGCAGTTAAAAT
Organism: Thermoflavifilum sp.; assembly: GCA_023511875.1. GTDB lineage: Bacteria > Bacteroidota > Bacteroidia > Chitinophagales > Chitinophagaceae > Thermoflavifilum. The sequence goes on along the minus strand of JAIMAQ010000001.1, from coordinate 171,400 downwards.
ATTCGCATGAATCCATCTCACCCGTGAAGCATGCATTGCAGCATTTTCACGCGCTATTTGCAAGGCTTTTTCATCGCTATCTAAGGCAAACACTTGAGCCTGGGGCAAAAGCTGCTGTAAGCTAATGGCAATACAACCGCTACCTGTTCCAATATCTAAAATGGAAACGGGCTGGTGGCGATAATCTTCGGCTATCCAATGCACCAGTTGCTCAGTTTCTGGACGTGGAATGAGCACATCAGGTGAAACTTTCCATTCCATTCCACAAAACCAAGCTTTTCCTAAGATATATTGCACGGGCTCACCAGCAGCAGCACGTGCTAGCCATTGTTGCCATTGTTGCCATTGGATTGGCAAAAGCTGTTGCTCGCCTTGCAAGTGCTGTTGGGTATAGGATAAACCAGTAATTTCTTCCATTAGCCAAGAACATATCGTTTGGGCTTCACGCGGTTCATAACCTTGGCCTATCAGTTGGGTTTTTCCTGCAGCAAGCGTTTGGGCAACAGTCATTTGAATAAGGGTTGATGTATTTTTATGGCGAAGTTACAAGAACAGCAATGGATATTTGGATAGAAAAACATGAGCTAACGGCCGATGAGCGGTGGATGCTACGGGCCTTGCAATTGGCTGTTCAGGCTGCTGGAAATGTAGCACCCAATCCCATGGTGGGCGCCGTTCTGGTTTATCGAGAAAAAATTATTGGAGAAGGATATCACGCCGTTTTTGGTGGACCGCATGCTGAAGTAAATGCGGTTCATGCTGTACCCAAACATTTCCAACATTTGCTCCCAGAAAGCACGCTCTATGTGAATCTTGAACCTTGTGCTCATGTAGGTAAAACTCCACCTTGTACCGATTTGATTATTTCGAAGCGTATTCCGCGAGTGGTGATCGGGATTTCAGATCCCAATCCACAAGTAGCAGGGAAAGGCATATCACATCTCAAACAGGCTGGAATAGAAGTGCACACCAATGTGCTCGAAAAAAGCTGTCGTTGGGTAAACCGTCGATTCTTAACTTTTCATCAATATCGACGCCCATATGTGATCTTGAAATGGGCACAAAGTAAAGATGGGTATTTAGCTCCAGCCAATCGCACGCGTTTAACTCTTTCCGATCTGTACACTGCCTATTGGGTGCATCGTTGGAGGGCCGAAGAGGCGGCTATCTTGGTGGGGGCTCAAACGGCTATATCCGACAATCCCATGCTCAATAATCGATATTGGTGGCCCTCTACGCAAGCTTTAGATGCTCCATTTCCACGCCTCACTCCCGTGCGTATGGTCATAGACCCACATTTACGTGTGCCACAACATGTTCATCTCTTCGACCAAAGCATGACCACTTGGATATTTAATTATCACAAAACTGCGCAACAAGGCTCTACTTATTGGATAGCAATTGATCGCCATCGCTCAGTGGTGGAGCAAGTATTAGAGCAGGCGTTTCAAAATGGGATACAATCGATTATCGTAGAAGGAGGAGAGATTACTTTGCAGCATTTTATAGACGCAGATTGCTGGGATGAAGCCAGGATAATTTATACGAAAAAGCTTATTGGATCGGGCATTCCAGCTCCATTACTTACCCATGCAACTTGGGTTACAGAACAGCAATGTGGATCGGATTTGATTTGCTGGTTTCAGCATACGCAGAGATAAGTTGAAGAATAAAAAATCCCGTCTGGGAAAACCAAGACGGGATTAGGCAAGATGTAATTAATATAATGAAAATTATATTTTTCTTACATTAATTGCATTCAGGCCTTTTTTGCCTTGTGACACCTCAAATGTCACTTTGTCGCCTTCGCGCAAGGGCTGCTTGATGCCGCTCACATGCACAAAGATTTCTTGCTGGGTGTCATCTTCTTTAATAAAACCGAATCCTCTGGTTTCATTAAAGAACTTAACGGTTCCTGTTTTCATGATCAAATCAAAAATTAAAATAAAACAATAATCAACAAAGGTAAGGTTTTTCCTGTTATTTTTTTCGTGCAAGATTTTTTCTACGCCGCTCAGTGTTGATGGTATGATAACCAATTTGTTGTAGCTTCGGGCAGGAAAATATGTATGGCTCAGATTCATGTTTATCCAGTTGTTTTACCTTTTGAATACGATTTTACCATTTCCCGACATTCCAAGCGCGAACAACCTTTGTTGATCGTATCTATTGAACAGGATGGTATTGTGGGGTATGGCGAAACGGCCGAAAATGCATACTACCGTACTCGTTTGGATGATTTCATTCAATTGATTGAATCGGTTCGAGAAAACATTGAACAAGAAACAATCGATCATCCCGAAGTTTTTTGGAGACGTTTGAAAGCACTACTGCAACACAAATCTGTCCATCCACATCTCATTCATTTTACCTTATGTGCACTCGATATGGCGGCGTGGGATTGGTATGGGCGTAAACTGCAGCAGCCACTTTATCGATGCTGGACCGATCGAGCAGAACCACGCCCACTTACTGATTATACGATTGGTATCGACCAACCCGAGGTCATGTTGGAAAAGATGCAAGCACATCCCTGGCCCATATACAAAATCAAAGTGGGTACGGCCAATGATATGCGCATATTACAAACCATTCGCCAACATACCCATTCCAGGCTTCGCATCGATGCCAATGCAGGCTGGGATATTACTCAACTGCAACAATATTATCCCATTTGTCGGCAACTGCGCATCGAATTAATTGAACAACCTTTGCCAGTAACCGATGATTGGCAATTAGCCTCATTTCCAAAGATGCCCGAACTGCCTTTGTTTGCCGATGAAAGTTGTGTGCAAGAAAATGATGTGCAGCATTGCGCTCATCTATATCAAGGTATTAACATTAAACTCACCAAATGTGGAGGCATCACGCCTGCGTTGCGAATGATCAAACAGGCACGTGCTATGCGATTAAAAATCATGTTGGGCTCGATGAACGAGAGCATAGTGGGAACATCGGCAGCAGCGCATTTGCTGCCATTGGTTGATGAAGCCGATTTAGATGGTCCATTGCTTTTGCAAGCTTCTATTGCTACAGGTATTCGTTATAAACAGGGTAAAATTTTATTTGCCGATGCACCAGGTACTGGAGTTTCTCTGCTTCCAGAGTTTCAACGATATGTGGTGAAATGAATATTTTTCATGACAACAAAATAAAATTGTGCCAGAATAGCATAAAAAAGCCTCTCATGAGAGGCTTTCATGGTTTAGCTTATGGCTCTTTCAAATTCATCTTGCACTTCACCGGCTTTTTCTTTTCCTTTCTTCACCACACGTTTCAGCTGTTCAGAGAGTTCATCGGCTTTTTCTTTAATATCTTTTCTCAACTCTGCGCCTTTCTTAGGGGCCAAGAGTAATCCAGCTACTAGTCCAGCAGTAGCAGCAGCAATTAATCCAATGAGGTAAGCATTTTTCTTGTCCATAATTATGTAGATTTTAAAATGAAAAAATGATTTTATCTATATTAGATACCATAAAGAATTATGCCAATTTATGTAAAAAGAAGTGTATCAACGCGGAAATTTAAGATATCTTTAATTTGTGATTAAGTTTTTAAATGATTAGATTATATGATGTGGAATTTTCTTTTTAGTAATTCAGCAAATCGGATAAGCAATTATCTAACCCGTATTTTTCAAGATTTTATCAAAAGCTCCAAATCAGTAGGAATAGTATTGTTGATATGTACAATTGTTTCGCTGATTATAGCTAATTCTTCATGGTCAGACGTATATCACCAGATTTGGCATTATCATATTTCGATCAACATTCCCATGTTTAAACTTCCACATAGCATCATGCATTGGATAAATGATGGATTTATGGTAATATTCTTTTTGCTCGTGGGAATTGAAATCAAACGAGAACTCTGGGAAGGTGAATTGGCTTCTTTTCGTAGATCCATACTGCCTATAGGTGCAGCTATTGGTGGAATGCTTGTTCCGGCTGGAATTTACTTGCTATTTAATGTGCATGCACCTTATCGGCATGGTTGGGGAATTCCTATGGCTACAGACATCGCATTCTCATTGGGTATACTTTTTTTATTAGGAGATAGAGTTCCGAATTCGTTGAAAATATTCTTAAGTGCGCTAGCTATCATAGATGATTTAGGTGCAATTCTGGTCATTGCTATTTTTTATTCATCCCAGATACATCTGCTATATCTTGTTCTCGCTTTGTTGATGATCTTGATCATGATAGTGATGAACTTACTTCGAGTAAGGCGTGTAATGATATACATATTACCCATGTTGATCTTATGGATAAGTATGTTTAACTCGGGTGTACATGCTACTGTTGCCGGTGTACTAGCTGCTTTTTGCTTGCCTTTATCTTCTATTGAGAAATTAGAACATGTTTTACACTTACCAGTAAATTTTATCGTATTACCTTTATTTGCTCTTGCTAATACCGACTTATTTATTCCAGCCAATGTGGGAACTGCAATATTTTCTACATTAGGATGGGGCGTTATGTTAGGATTAATCCTGGGTAAGCCAGCAGGCATTTTGTTGAGTAGTTATCTATTGGTGAAAACAGGCGTAGCACATTTACCTGCTGCGGTAAGATGGAAGCATATTCTCGGAATAGGAATGCTTGCAGGTATTGGATTTACGATGTCGATCTTTATTACTACGTTGGCGTTTGATGTAGATGAATGGCAACTTACAGCTAAGTTAGCTGTTTTATTGGGCTCACTTATATCAGGAGTATTGGGTTTTGCATACCTCAAATGGTTTGCTAGCAAGGCTTCTTGACGAAAAATTGATTTTGGCACAATAGCTGCATGTAAGGTGGGTGAAATTTCTCACCTAATCTGTTATTGCTATGGGAAACATATATATTCATTACAGGCGTGCATTTGTTATTTGTTTTTTCTTTTTCTTGGGATCTGCTGTTGTGCTTACTGCACAAGCTCAACGATCGTATCGTAGTGGTACGTTTTATCGCACATCTATAGGCTTGGGCGTAGATTTTGGGGATGGGGCTACAGGAGTAGGTATTTCTGCTAAACATTTTTTTACCCCACACGATGCAGGAGAAGCTAACTTGTTGTTTTTCCCAGGAGACTTAACTGGACTAAATGTACTATATGCCTATCATGGATATTTTTCTGGCGCTTCGGGGCTAACTTGGTATTTGGGCATGGGACCACAACTGTTTTTTGATCAGCAGGAAACAGATTTTGGAGTAAGGCCAATGTTGGGCATCGATCTAAAGATTCCTGCTGCTCCACTGAATATGTCATTTGATTGGCGACCATATATTCAATTTACACATGGAACGGGCTCGATAGCGGGTCGTTTCCAATTTGCATTCCGATTTGCTTTTTAAGTCAATGCAAAGCTTCATAAAAATATTTTCTAATTAGTTTTAAATTCATCTATTTTTGTAAATGATTAAATGTATAGTTTATGTTGAAGAAAATAAGTTATCTGTCTATACTTATCATTGCCATTTGGAGTTTTCGTGCATCAGCACAAAGCTATCAAACGGCTCTTGGGGTGAGGCTAGGAGATCCCAGCGGAGTGACTTTACAACATTACATCGGTGGGAATTCAGCATTGGAGGGCATTTTAGGCATAGGACCTAATTGGTTTACGCTTACTGGGTTGTATGAACTTCATCAACCATTTAGTGACCCCAATGGCTTGGGCTGGTATGTGGGTGGTGGTGCGCATATTGGTGGACTAAATGGTGGATATGATTATAACAATAAACATTATAACAGCGGTGCCTTCATATTAGGTGTTGATGGTATTTTGGGAATTGATTACACCATTCCCAGTGCCCCATTAAACCTTAGTCTCGACTGGAAGCCAGCCATTAATCTTTCGCCTTTTGCAGGTTTCTTTGGTGGGGAATTTGGCTTATCGGTTCGCTATACGTTTAATCGATAATAGATATTTTCGCGAGCTATCCCCTTCAAGCAAATGCATCTTTTTTCTATAGGTCGTTTCCCCTTGCAAAAAGGATGAGTGTGGTCACATATCTTTAATTTTTGTGCTTCTTTCTTTGTCAAATTCAAGAATGCCAGAAAAACGCTCATTCTTCACTAAGCTTGCAAGAAGCTTTTGTAATAAAAGTTTGCTATACAAATACTCATAAAAAAAGCCGTGGTTTTGTTAGACCACAGCTTTGTCATATCATTGAATTGTTCCCCTACTGCAAGGTCGACATATCTATTACGAAGCGGTATTTTACATCATTTTTTGCCAGCCTATCGAAAGCCGTATTGATATCTTGCATGGCAATTACTTCCACATCAGAAGTAATCTGATGTTGTGCTGCAAAGTCGAGCATTTCTTGCGTTTCGCGAATGCCACCAATCATAGAACCCATAATACTTCTTCGGAAATTGGTTAAATGAAAAACTTGTATTTGTTGAGGTGCTGGAGGTAAACCTACTACCGCCATAGTACCATTTAATCGCAAAAGTTGTAAATAGCGATTATAGTCGTGTGGGGCAGATATCGTATTCAAAATAACATCGAAATAAGCCTTTCTTTTTTTCAGGGCTTCTTCATCATTTACCCATATAAATTCATGTGCTCCTAGTCTATGAGCATCAGCTTTTTTAGAAGGAGAGGAACTCAACAGCGTAACTTCTGCTCCCATAGCGGCAGCCCATTTCACCCCCATATGACCTAATCCTCCAAGTCCTGCAATGGCTACTCGCGTGCCTTTACCCACTTCTAAATATCGAAGAGGCGAATAGGTGGTAATGCCCGCACACAATAATGGTGCAACGCCTCTGAGATCAAGAGACGCAGGAACATGTAAGGTATAGTGTTCGTCTACTACAATTTGATTGGAATAGCCTCCATAAGTATAATGTTTGCCATCTTTTTCCCAACTATTATAAGTAGCTATCATGCCTTGTTCACAATATTGTTCTAAGCCATTTTTACAATTATCACATGTTCTACAAGAGTCTATAAACACACCTACACCAGCTAAATCGCCTGGCTTGAAGCGAGTGACGGCATTGCCTGTACGCACCACACGACCTACAATTTCATGTCCAGGCACAATTGGGTAAATGGTTTCATGCCATTCGTTGCGTACTTGGTGTAAATCGGAATGACAAACGCCACAATACAAAATTTCAATTAATACATCATGAGGCCCGGGATCACGACGCGAGAAGTTAAACGGAACCAATGGATCATGATCGTTATGAGCTGCGTAACCTTTTGTGGGAAGCATATAATAAAATGTTTACCTAAAAGAAAGAATTTGTTCAAAATTAGTCTATGTGCTGATTTTATCAAAACGAGTTTATCGATTCAGCATACAATCTTATGCGAAATGTGTATCCAAACATATGTGCATCCATGATATGAATAAGCTTTAGCAATGGGTATGACCCACAGGAAAAATCAATATACGGATAATGAGCTATGTTTAGGTATGATCAATATTTTACCATTGAATCACGATTTTTTCTCTATCATTAGGAATGGTAAAGGAATAGGTAGATGAATGATAAGAGACTGGTACAGATTTACCATTGACCATAAAATTTATATGAGATGGGAAATGATGTCCAATCCATTCAATTTGCCGAAAACGTGAAGTATATTGCCCTTTTGCTGGATCGATGACAAACTGATGCGTATTGGGGTTGAAATGCATTTGACGAATCAAATACTCACCTTGTTCATATTGGTAGGTTTGCCCATCATCTTCATAATAAGTAAATGAAGTACTATCGGTTCCATACCAAACATGAATCCGCAAAATACCATCTCCTGGCTCTGCTGTACTTTCTACAACATTTTGCATAGGAATAATAGCTCCAGCTTTTACAAATACGGGCAGATCATCTAATGGTGCTGGCACCCACCAGCTAGTATCACCCGAATAGGTTTGATCGCTACTGAAGCGGTACCAGGTGCCTCGAGGCAAATACACATCTGCAGCCATTTGGGTAGAACTTACGGGAGCTACCAACATAAAAGGTCCAAAAAGAAATTCTGCATCATAGCGTGGATCATAAATATGCTCGTCGTAAGTATAATCTATGGCTAAGCTGCGATTGACGGGCATTCCGCTAGTGTGGGCTATATAAAAGCAACTATACAAGTAGGGCAAAAGCCGATAACGTGTTTGCAAGAAACGGCGAACCGTAATTTCATTAAACTCTCCCCATGTCCAAGGTTCATGCGAAGTATTGCCTTTGGCGGTGTGGTTACGAAAGAGCGGCGTATACACACCCAGCGACATCCAGCGTACATACAGTTCAGGCGTAGGATTACCATTAAAACCGCCAATATCCATACCCACAAACGCTTCCCCACTCAGTCCCATGCTGTTAAGCGTTCGAAAACCCATGATCATGTTGTTGTCGTTGGCGAAATTGTCGCCCGTCCATTGTGCAGAATACCGTTGTATTCCCGAATAAGCTGCGCGGGTTAGCACAAAAGGCCTATATCCATTGAGCAGACGTCGTGTGCCCTCATACGTGGCACGAGCCATTTGCATACCATAAATGTTATGCACTTGTTGAATAGTGGCCACTTGATTGCCTTGGTCGAATTCCACCACTGGCGGAATGTTTTGCCCCCAAACCGCAGGTTCATTCATGTCGTTCCAAAAACCCGTAACTCCGCTGTTGACCAATATTTTAAACTGATCGCCCCACCATTGGCGGACATCATCACGAGTAAAATCTGGGAAATGACTCGGCCCAGCCCATACACTTCCAGTATAAGGCTCTCCGTCAGGATAATGAGCAAAATAACCATGTGCCATGCCGGTACGATAAGGTTCATAACCACCCGCTTCATTGCTTGAGTCGATTTTAATGCCTGGGTCGATGATCGTTACCAGGTGCATGCCCAGGGCTTTAAGCGTATCGGTCATGGCCTTGGGGTGGGGATAAGTTTGTGGGTTCCAAGTAAAAACGCGATAACCTCGCATATAATCGATATCGCAATAGATAACATCACAAGGAAGGCTGTCTTGACGGAATCGACGGGCTACATCGAGTAATTGTTGCTGGCTCATATAGCTATAGCGGCATTGCTGATAGCCCAGGCTCCACAACGGAGGCATGGGCATTCGCCCCGTGAGTGCGGTGTAATCTTGTAAAATACCCGTTACCGTAGATGCACCAAAGAAATAATAATTCATTTCTCCGGCTTCAGCACCAAAGAAATACATGCGATCGTTGGTCGATCCGCCAAAATTGAAAAAAGATTTATAGGTATTGTCGAAAAACAATCCAAACACGCGATCGGCGAGTATGCCTATGTAAAATGGATAGGTCGCATAAAGCGGGTCGCTATAGGTATGATAACCCGCGTCGGTGTTCCAATTGACGTATGAAAGCCCGCGTCGGTTGAGCGGTCCAGTTTTTTCACCTAGGCCAATGAATTTTTCTTCGGGATGTAGTTTTCGGTAACTATACACTTGTGTTCCTTGCCAAGTAACACCTAGTTGGGGATCGTCGCCATCAAGCCAATCTCCATTTTTACGATAGAAATCTATGCGCAAGGGCGCTTTGTGCACGATGACTCGTAAAGAATCTGTTTCGAGGATCCATTCGTTGGGCGTTTCTTGGATATGAGAAAACGCCGCTTCTGGCTTTAAGATAACGGCATAGGAGTGATCGTGCTGAGCTAACTCGTCGGTGATACGTACCCTGATGATAGTTGGCGAATAGGAGTTGATCCATACCAGATGATGATCATCGGTAGTGAATAGCATGCCTAGAGCCGTTTTTTCAGCCTTCACAACTGCTCCTAGGCTATGGGGCAATAAGTTATCCTGGCCTTGTGCAACGGTGGAAAATACCATCCGATATAGTGCAAAAACAAGCAATAGAAGGGAAAACTTTACACGCATGGTTTAATGGGGAGTTTAGGGTAAAGTAAATAGTGTTTAATGTAAGCAAAGTACAATAAAATCTAAAATAGTAGGGCGCTTGGAGAACTCATCGGAACAGGTAAATTATTATTTGACGTAGATAAATGTTTACTAACGTATTGATTACTAATAATTTATTAACTGCTACTCCATTTTTCACATCGTAACTTCCAAGAAAACGGGTTTTAGGTGGAAGGGCATATTCGCGTAGGTTTGAATAAGTTTTTGGAAAAACAATTTGGAATGGCAGTTTTAAATAAATACAGTCGCATACTTACGCAAGACCCCACGCAGCCTGCAGCACAAGCCATGCTGTATGGTATTGGGCTCACCGAAAAAGATTTAAAAAAACCGCAGGTAGGTATTGCAAGCATGGGATATGATGGCAATACCTGCAACATGCATTTGAACGATTTAGCGCAACTCGTGAAAAAAGGTGTATGGGAGCAAGATTTAGTGGGATTGATTTTTCACACTATCGGGGTGAGCGATGGAATGAGTATGGGCACCGATGGCATGCGTTATTCACTCGTTTCCCGAGAAATTATTGCAGATTCCATTGAAGCGGTTTGTGGAGCCCAATATTACGATGCGTTAATCACTATTCCAGGTTGTGATAAAAACATGCCCGGATCGGTGATTGCCATGATTCGACTCAATAGGCCTTCGATCATGATTTATGGAGGCACTATTGCTGCTGGGCATTACAAAGGCCGAGAGCTCAATATCGTTTCGGCTTTTGAAGCTTTGGGCGAAAAAATTGCCGGTAAGCTCAGTGAGGAAGACTTCAAAGGCATCATTCAGCATGCCTGTCCGGGAGCCGGCGCCTGCGGAGGCATGTATACTGCCAACACTATGGCCACGGCTATTGAAACATTGGGCTTATCGTTGCCTTATAGTTCATCTTATCCCGCAACGAGTGAGGAAAAACGCAATGAATGTTTACAGGCCGGGAAAGCTATTCGTTTGTTATTGGAGAAAGATTTAAAGCCTAAAGATATTCTCACCAAGCAATCGTTTGAAAATGCATTGGCCATCGTCATGGTATTAGGCGGGTCTACCAATGCGGTGCTGCATTTAATTGCTATTGCCAAAGCCGCTGATATTCCGCTTACCCTCGATGATTTTCAACGAATCAGCGATCGAGTACCTGTATTGAGCGATTTTAAGCCCAGTGGTCGTTATCTCATGGAAGACGTGCATCGTATTGGCGGGTTACCTGCCATTCATAAATACTTGATCCGCGAAGGTATTCTAGATGGCAATTGTTTAACGGTTACCGGTAAAACTTTAGGTGAAAACGTGGAATCGGCTGTGGATTTGGATTTTCATTCACAACAAATCGTTCATCCCTTAAGTCAACCCCTGAAAAAAACGGGTCATTTGCAGATCCTAAAAGGTAATCTGGCCGAATATGGAGCTGTGGCTAAAATTACGGGGAAAGAAGGTGAACGTTTTGAAGGACCTGCTCGGGTATTTGATCATGAGGCCGAGATGATTGCTGCACTAGAAGCCGGCCGCATTCAACCCGGCGATGTGGTGGTAATCCGATATGCAGGGCCTAAAGGAGCACCAGGTATGCCCGAAATGCTCAAGCCTACGGCAGCTATTATTGGTGCCGGGCTGGGCGATAAAGTGGCCCTCATCACCGATGGCCGTTTTTCAGGAGGCACACATGGGTTTGTGGTAGGGCATATTGCTCCCGAAGCTTATGAAGGTGGAAATATAGCCCTGGTGAAAGATGGAGATATCATCGAGATTGATGTGACTAAACATACTTTGACCCTGAAACTGAGTGAGGCCGAACTTCAACAACGGCGAGCAGCATGGCGTAGGCCACCGCTACGGGCTCGTCGAGGAGTATTGTTTAAATACGCAAAATTGGTTAAAAATGCAACAGAAGGCTGTGTTACCGACGAAGACTGATCGGCTCCATACCGAGATTCCGATCACCGGCGCTGAAGCCGTGATTCGGAGTCTATTAGCTGAGTCGGTCACTACGATTTTTGGTTACCCTGGAGGCGCTATCATGCCGGTCTATGACGCCTTGTATCATTATGGAGACCGGCTCAACCATATCCTCACCCGCCACGAACAAGGAGCCATACATGCGGCTCAAGGTTACGCACGCGCTAGTGGCCGTGTGGGAGTGGTATTTGTGACCTCGGGCCCAGGAGCCACCAACCTGGTCACCGGACTGGCCGATGCCATGATCGACTCTACTCCTGTAGTTTGTATTACTGGGCAGGTGGCTTCTCATTTATTGGGTACGGATGCTTTTCAAGAAACCGATGTCATGAATATCACCATACCTGTTACCAAGTGGAGCGTTCAGGTCACCCGTCCCGACGATATTCCATCGGCTATCGCAAAAGCATTTTATATTGCCCGTACAGGCCGCCCAGGTCCAGTGCTGATCGATATCACTAAAGATGCACAATTACAAAAAGCACCTTTTTCTTATGTGCCCTGCCAGGGCATCAAAACATATCGACCACGTCCTGTATTAAATATGCAGGCCGTGCAGGCAGCTGCTCAACTGATCAATAGTTCCCAACGCCCCTATATTCTCGCAGGGCAAGGCGTTTTGCTTTCTGGGGCCATGGAGGCATTACGAAGATTGGCCGAAAAAGCGGGCATTCCCGTAGCCAATACGTTGTTGGGGCTCTCTTCATTCCCAGCTAATCACCCATTATATGTTGGCTTTCTGGGTATGCATGGCAACTACAGTACAAATCGCAATACCAACGAATGTGATTTGTTGATCGCCGTAGGCATGCGTTTCGACGATCGGGTCACGGGCGATGTGAGCAAATATGCCCGTCAAGCTAAGATCATCCATATTGAACTCGATGCAGCGGAAATCAATAAGAACGTCCATGCAGATGTGGCTATTCATGCTGATGCACGCGAAGCACTAGAAGCCTTGCTACCCCTGGTTAAACCTAACCAACATCCAGAATGGCTCGAGAGTTTCCGCCAATATCAGCAAGAAGAATATGAAAAAATCATGTCGCGCGATTGGTTTCCCGCTTCAGGACTCATCAAAATGGGTGAAGTGATTCACCAACTTTCCGAACGTACGCGTGGTAACGCATTGATTGTTACCGATGTAGGCCAACATCAAATGGTTACTTCTCGTTATTACGCTTTTACACGCCCTCGTACCCATATTACCTCAGGTGGGTTAGGTACTATGGGCTTTGCTCTACCAGCAGCTATGGGAGCAGCTCTGGGTGCACCCGACCAACCAGTGATTGCCATCATCGGTGATGGGGGTTTTCAAATGACCCTCCAAGAATTGGGTACCATTGCTCAATTCCATATCCCCGTGAAAATATTGGTGTTAAACAATTCTTTCTTGGGCATGGTACGCCAGTGGCAACAACTCTTCCATGAAAGCCGGTATTCTTTTACCGAAATGACCAATCCCGATTTTGTGCAACTGGTCAAAGCATATGGTATCCCTGCTCATCGCGTTACTGAGCGGGAATCGCTTGCCAGCGCTCTGGATGCATTCTTAGAACAGCCCGGTCCCCGCTTTTTGGAAGTAAAAGTAGAAAAAGAAGAAAACGTATTTCCCATGGTGCCAGCCGGTGCGTCAGTCTCAGACATGATCTTGGAAGTGAAAGCTTAATGATTACATTGTATGAAAAAAGATTTTTCATTTATTGTATATGCCGACAATAGCTTTGGTATTCTCAACCGAATGATCAATGCTTTTAATCGTCGTCGTATTCGGATTCGTACCCTCATGGCCAGTGAAGACGAGCATAATCCACATACTGGGTCGGCAGCATTCATTTTGTATACTACCGAAGAAATGATGCGCAAAGTAAAGCCGCAGATCGAAAAATTTATCGAAGTCGACCATACACAAGTGAGTGAAGGCACTACGGCTTTTTATGCTTATATCCAACAATTACCTGTTGAAAAATAAAATTTTTATTTACGGATTTTAAACAAACGACAAGCACATGGCAACCATTTATTTTGGAGGTATTCCAGAAGAAGTAGTTACTCGGGAAGAATTTCCCATGGAAAAAGCACGACAGGTTTTGCAAGAAGAAACCATTGCCATCATTGGTTATGGGGTGCAAGGCCCTGGGCAAGCATTGAACTTACGCGATAATGGCTTCCGCGTGATAGTGGGCCAGCGTAAGGGTAAAACCTGGGATAAAGCCGTGGCCGATGGGTGGGTACCCGGGCAAACCTTATTCGACATCGAAGAGGCCGCAAAGAAAGGAACTATCATTGCTTTTTTGCTCTCAGATGCTGGGCAAATTGCTTTATGGCCCACGCTTAAAAAACACCTTACGCCTGGGAAAGCTTTGTATTTTTCTCATGGCTTTGGCATTACCTTCAGTGATCAAACAGGCATTGTGCCGCCAAAAGATATTGACGTGATCCTGGTGGCTCCAAAGGGCTCTGGAACTTCTTTACGCCGCTTGTTTTTAGCATGGCAGGGTATTAACTCGAGCTTTGCCATACATCAAGATGCTACTGGCCGGGCACGTGAGCGTGCTATCGCTATGGGAATTGGCATTGGCTCTGGATACTTATTCCCAACCGATTTCAAAAAAGAGGTCTATTCCGATCTCACGGGCGAACGGGGCACCTTGATGGGAGCAATACAGGGCATATTTGCTGCTCAATACGAAACGCTGCGGCGTAATGGCCATTCGCCGTCTGAAGCTTTCAACGAAACAGTGGAAGAACTCACCCAATCGTTGATGCCGCTTGTGGCTGAAAATGGTATGGACTGGATGTATGCCAACTGCTCCACTACTGCTCAACGTGGTGCACTCGACTGGTGGAAACGATTTAAAGAGGCTACGCAACCCGTTTTCGATGAGCTCTATCAAAGTGTGGCTAGTGGAAAAGAAGCAGCACGAGCTATCTCTGCGAATAGCCAACCCGATTATCGCGAGAAGCTCAATGAAGAATTGAAGGAACTTCGGGAAAGTGAGATGTGGCAAGCTGGTGCCGCCGTGCGTAAACTGCGCCCGAAAGGATAAACCCTAAGCTGAGGGAACTTTTCATCTCTTATCTGGCAAAGATTGCTTTACAAGCAGGCTTTGCCAGATCTGCTCATCAAAATATGATACGCTGTGGCTGAAACACAAATTGAAAAATCATTGCCTGTATTGGACTTTGCAGCTGCGAGCAAGCGGCTGAATAGTGTAGCATCACACACTCCGCTTGTTTTTAACCCAAACCTTTCTCGCCGCTATCAGGCGAATATTTTTTTGAAGCGGGAAGACCTTCAAGTGGTACGCTCATACAAGATTCGTGGTGCTTTTAACATGATGAGCACCTTGCCACCATCAGCATTGACCAATGGAGTGGTATGCGCCAGTGCTGGAAATCATGCGCAAGGCTTTGCTTATTCCTGCGCCCGGCTGCAGGTGAAAGGGGTGGTCTTTATGCCCGCTCCTACACCCAAACAAAAGATTCATCAGGTTCGCATGTTTGGCGATGCTTGGGTGGATATTCAACTTACTGGCGATACGTTTGATGATTGTCAAGCAACGGCTTTGGCCTTTGCCGAATCAAATGCCATGACCTTTATTCCCCCTTTTGATCATCCTAAAATCATAGAAGGACAGGGCACTGTGGGATTGGAAATATTACAAGACCTTCCTGAGGTTGATGTTGTATTGATCCCTGTGGGGGGTGGTGGATTGGCAGCTGGTGTGGGCATGTATCTTAAGGCTCGCCGTCCTCAGGTTCGGCTGATTGGAGTTGAGCCTGAAGGTGCCCCTTCAATGGTAGAGGCATTTAAGGCTGGTAGGCCTGTAAAATTAGACCATATTGACCCATTTGTCGATGGCGCAGCCGTAAAGCAAGTGGGGGAGCTTACATATCGGATTTGCCGACAAGTGCTCGACGATATGCTCTTGATACCCGAAGGCCGCGTGTGTTCTACAATTCTGCGCTTGTACAACGAAGAGGCAATGGTCGTAGAACCAGCGGGTGCATTGGCCATAGCCGCTTTGCCGGAATTGCGGGATCAACTCAAAGGCAAAAATGTGGTGTGTATCGTTAGCGGAAGCAACAACGATATCGACCGTATGCAAGAAATCAAAGAACGTTCTTTGCTATACGAAGGACTCAAACATTATTTCATCATTCGTTTTGCTCAACGCCCAGGTGCACTTAAAGAATTTGTCAATGAAATTCTGGGCCCAACCGATGATATCGTGCGCTTTGAATACATGCAAAAACATCAAAAGGAAACAGGCCCTGCACTCGTGGGTATCGAGCTGAAAGATCCACAAGACTATGATGCCCTCATCGAGCGGATGAAAAAACGTCATATTTCTTTTACCGAACTCAATAAAAACGATACCCTCTTTAACCTCATCGTATAAGCCATTTCTCATTAGTTTGATACTTATTTTTTGCTTCTATAAAAATTCCTTATTCTCACTAGCTTTACGCGTAAATCTACTACCATGATGCGATATCGATATTCAATTATCTCAACCTGGTTGCTCTTAGGAATATGTTGTATGTTGTTGAACACGAATACAGCTGATGCTCAGCGCAGCTCCGACTCGGCTATGTATGCGTTTGTTAACCACCTGATTAGCCAAATGACGATCGATGAAAAGATTGGTCAGCTCAACTTACTCACTAGCGATATGGCTGTGACCGGGCCGTCGATGCGCAAACAATATATTGAAGATATCAAAGCAGGTCGTTGTGGAGGCATTTTCAATGCTTACGGTCCAGCATACGTACGTCACTTACAATCATTAGCTGTTGATAGTACTCGTTTACATATTCCGCTTTTGTTTGGTTTTGACGTGATTCATGGGCATAAGACCATTTTCCCCATTCCCTTGGCCATGGCTTGTAGCTGGGATACCAGTGCTATCGCTCACGCTGCTCGGATTGCGGCTACTGAAGCCTCGGCCGATGGCTTGAATTGGGTATTTTCTCCTATGGTCGATATTGCTCGAGACCCGCGCTGGGGGCGCGTAGCCGAGGGTGCAGGTGAAGATCCTTATCTGGGTTCGCTCATCGCTCGAGCTTTTGTGCGGGGCTATCAAAGCAATAACCTGGCCGATAGCCAAACGGTGATGGCTTGCGTGAAACATTTTGCTTTATATGGTGCTGTAGAAGCTGGGCGGGAATACAATATTGTGGATATGAGCCGCAGACGCATGTTTGAAGATTATCTCCCTCCCTATCATGCAGCTATTGAAGCAGGCGCAGGCTCGGTCATGAGTGCATTCAACGAAATTAACGGCATTCCCGCTACAGCTAATCATTGGCTATTGACCAACTTGCTTCGCCACAAATGGCATTTCAAAGGTTTTGTGGTGACCGATTACAATGCAATACCCGAGCTGATTAATCACGGTATTGCTGCAGATACTTTCCAGGCCAGTAAACTCGCTTTTCAAGCTGGCGCCGAAATGGACATGCAAGGGCTAGCTTATATTCATACTTTAAAACAATTGGTAGAGCAAGGGCAAATTTCTATGGACGCACTCGACCGGGCTGTACGTGATGTATTAATAGCTAAATATCGCCTGGGCTTGTTTGAAGATCCTTATAACCGCATCAATGAAGATCGTGCACAACGCGAAATCATGAGCCCAGATAAACTCCGCTTTGCTCGAGAAATGGCTAGAGAATCGATTGTTTTATTGAAAAATGAAAACTATTTATTACCTCTTAAGAAAACAGGAACCATCGCAGTAATTGGGCCATTGGCCAATGATCAGCGCGATATGATTGGATGTTGGTCGGGTGCAGGCGATTGGCATAAAGCCGTGAGTATTTTAGAGGGTATTCGCGAAGCAGTAGGCAATAGGGCAAAGATTCTCTATGCCCTCGGCGCCAATATTACCGATGACACCGCTATGCTTCGCCGATTGAATGCCTATGGTGCCGATATTCACCCCTCTTCTCAAACACCCCAACAATTAATCCAGGAAGCTGTAGCTACTGCTCGAAAAGCCGATGTAGTGGTACTCTGCTTGGGTGAGTCGGAAGCTATGAGTGGAGAAGCTGCTTCACGTGCCGATATTCATATCCCTGAAAATCAACGCGAGCTAATGAAAGCTTTGTATGCTACGGGCAAACCTATTGTATTGGTGCTCTCTAACGGCCGACCATTAGTACTCACCTGGGAAAATGCACATATACCCGCTATTCTCGAAACCTGGTTTTTGGGTACTGAAGCTGGGCACGCCATAGCCGATGTGTTGTTTGGCGATTATAATCCTTCTGGTAAGCTCACGATGTCTTTTCCCTATGCTGTTGGGCAAATACCCGTGTATTACAATCACAAAAATACCGGCCGCCCTGCAATGCCTGGAGTAAAGTGGACTTCCAAATATCTCGATATTCCCAATGATCCATTGTATCCATTTGGTTATGGCTTGAGCTATACCCATTTTCGGTATAGTTCCATTCGCTTAGATCGCCAGGAAATCATGCCAGGTGATGTGCTTCATGTCCGTGTAGATGTAACAAATGATGGAGATCGCGATGGTATTGAAATCGTACAGCTCTATATTCACGATCGTGTAGCAGATGTGACGCAGCCGGTGAAACAATTAAAAGCCTTTCAGCGAATTTATCTGAAAAAAGGTGAGACGAGAACTGTTGAATTTAGTTTAACAGCCAAAGACTTGCAGATATACGATCGGCATATGCATTTAGGTGCTGAGCCAGGAGTATTTGATGTGTATGTGGGCGGCAATAGTAGAGATGTACAGTCGGCTAGCTTTACACTTCAATAGCCGAAAAGCGATGACTGTATGTTGATTTGCGGGTGAAGATGATATTAATCGAGACTTTTTTGTTGTGCTGCAGCACTCGCTACCTGTGGGCCAGCTTCTCCACCAATCGCTTTTTTCACCGCGGGTGCTACTATAGTCCCCAATAATTCAATCGATCTCAACACTGTGCGATGAGGCAATGTACCCACCGAAATTTGCAACAAGAAGCGATCGTGATGAAAGATTTCATATTGATACAAGATTTTTTCAATCACCTGTTGTGGACTTCCCACAAAATTTGCTCCGCGTAGCGATACAGAAAAAGCAAATTGCTCTCTTGTCATGGGAGGCCAGCCTCTTTCTCTGCCGATACGATCCATCATATGTTTAAATGCAGGAAAGGCCTGGTCAAATGCATCTTGTGAGTGGTCGGCAATAACCCCGTGTGAGTTGATACTAATCGGAGGGACCTGAGCATAACCCGCTTTGAATGCGGCTTCTGCATGTAAATCTTTTAGATACCGAAAACGTTCGGGTATGCCGCCAATGATCGCAATAGCCATGGGCAATCCTAAGCTACCCGCACGTATAGCCGATTCCGGTGTACCACCTACCGCCACCCACACGGGTAAAGGATTTTGCACGGGGCGAGGATACACACCTTGATGACGCAATGGCGGTCGAAAATGCCCCGACCAAGTAATATATTCATTTGCTCGTATTTGCAAGAGTAATTGGAGTTTCTCCTCAAATAAGGCATCATAGTCTTGCAAGTCATATCCGAATAGCGGAAATGATTCGATGAAAGAACCCCTTCCCACCATGATTTCGGCTCTTCCTTGTGAGAGCAGATCTACTGTAGCAAATTGTTCGAATACCCGTACGGGATCATCGGAACTCAATACCACCACTGCACTGCTTAACCTAATTCGATGCGTGCGTGCGGCTGCCGCACCCAATACCACTGCAGGCGCAGAGACCACGAAATCTGGCCGATGATGTTCCCCCACGGCAAATACATCCAACCCTACCTGATCGGCAAACTCTATTTCCTCGATTAATCTACGCATCCGCTCCTGTGGCGAGATCAATTGGTTTGTTTCCGAATCAATTGTCCGCTCCCCAAAGGAATATACCCCAATTTCCATACATGCAAATTTTGTTATAACAAATGTACGATATATTTCTTTTGCTAGCTATATGGGAAGGCCATCATGGATGAAAGAAAAGATATTGATGTTTGGATCGGCATATCTGGCAAATAGTAAGCCTTTTTGAAGAATCAGTCAAGTTCACAGGCATCTAAGACAAACATCTCTAGAAATAATGAGAATCTAATAAAACATCTAGTCTATGTGATGATTATTACAGTAATTCTACATCTAAAATTTTACTTTGCTTAATACATGCAATTATGCATGTCATTATTATGAAATGATAGTAATAATTTAAAACGAGAATAAACATATCGTATAATAGTTGTACATTAGGTTTAATAATCTTTAGTAAATGGAACTCAAATAAATTTACTTGATGATATAATATTTAGTTATTCAAAAATTGTTTAAAATAGCTAGATTAACTATGATAAGGGGAATAATTATAATTTTCGTAATTGTATTTCTGCAGAATATTTCATATGCGCAGCAAGACACTGTATTTGTATATGGTCCTGGCGGTCCTTATCCTGCAATAAAAGAGGCTGCATTTGTGTTTAGCAAAGAAAATAAAGTAACAGTTCAAGTTATAGCAGGGCCGGTTTCAAAATGGGAAAAAGATGCAAAAGAAAATGCAGATATAATTTATAGTGGTGATGAATTTATGATGACAGATTTTACTAGAAGATTTAATATAGAAAATGAAACGATAACACCACTATATTTAAGAAAATCAGGGTTACTTGTAAGGCCAGGTAATCCAAAAAATATTCAATCATTTTCAGATATTCTAAAACCTAACATTCGTGTCATGGTAGTTACAGGATCCGGATTAATTGGAGTTTGGGAAGACATGGTTGGAAAAACAAAAAGTATAGACAGCCTGAAGATGCTTAAGAGAAATATAGTATTTTATGCTGCTAATAGTGGTATAGCAAAGAATGAATGGATTAATAATAAAAAAATTGATGTTTGGATAACTTGGAATATTTGGCAAATTTCTAATCCTCATTTAGCAGATTTTGTACCTGTCGAAGAAAAATTTACAATATACCGAGATTGCGCTGTTGCCCTTACAACAAAAGGTGAAAAGAATAAAATAGCAATTGATTTCTTTAACTTCCTGAAAAGTAGGGAAGCAAAGCCAATTTTTAAAAAATGGGGTTGGATAACCGAATAACCTTCAATTGTTTTATGGAAATAAACATCAGTTGGTTATGTGCCCATATCGTATGCATAAATTGTAATAAGTTGAGTGGTTATTTAAGCTCGATATAGTAAAAAATATACTATTCATCTTATCTATGCCAACCACTTTATAGTCTCTTAGAATGAATTTATGATTTTAGGGTAATCCGCCAAATAAAAAATTTAAATAATTTAGTATTTTTTAATTATTTAGTTTTGTGATATTATTAAAATGATATTTCTTACTAGTTATAGCGACTGATTATTATGCTACATGCATTAACTAATCTTCTATTTTTACACACTACATGATGTACAGGTAATAGTTATCGACTTTCTGATGCGGTTTTTAATTCTCTTAAATTTATCATCACTCCCGAATTAAGACTTTTTTGGAAATAATTTCGGAATAATCTTGGTAGTACTCCTTGAAGACTTTCTTCTACTATAACAATTGTTTGATTGCCTTTTTCCTTGAGTATCCAGTTGTGGATAGCGCTTGCGCCAAGCGTTTTACCTGTCCAACCAAACATGGCCCGTAGATTTACGGTATGAATCTTTGATTTGAAAGAAAGTCCATTAGCTTTCCAATTAAATTTTGTTCCCACCTTAATTTCTCCAAAGACCTCTGTTTTTGTAACTGCCTTTTGCCATGTTGGCCAGTTATGGATATCCGTAAGGATTTCCCATACGGTATCTATTGGAGCATTTATTTCTATTTGATTTCTTGTTTTTACAGGTGCATCTTCATTAATCGGTATATTCATATATATTCATTTTGTTTAAACATACTTATATCTAGAGCATCTAATTTTTGTAATTAAAAACGCCCTATCTATTACATGTAAAGATAATGACGTAAATAATATTTTCTTATCACAATTTTTCATGATCGTTGACAATAAATACAGCTATGCAATGAGGAAGAACTTAACTTTTTTCTATCCATCAAATTCAATATTTAATCTACTTAAATTAGCTACAAGGATCATATGATTTTTTCTGGTAAATATAATATTTATAGGTTTTTAAACATCAAATGATTTTTTTAAGAGCTATTTTGCATATGAAATTTATATTCACCAAATTTAATGGTAGTTTTATTATGACTGCGTGTTGTTTGTTGCTTTTTAGAAAAATAATTAATCTTTATTTTCCTCTATAAACAAGATAGATTATATTTCTTGTTTTGAGAACATATTACATTACTCAGTCTTCAATTTTGTTTTTCATCTTTCCTAGAATAGCAAATGCATTATGAGTAGCAACTTGATAGCCATTCCATACCTGAGTGTTCACACCGAGAAGAGATACCCAGCCACTATCTGATTGGCCAACATGCACTGGTGTAAGTTGGAAATGATGTGCATCTTGCTGTACGAATACATAGTCATTTCCTTGATAATGCACCACTGCATCTTCTGGAACGGCTATCACACGTTGCTTAGATAAAGTAAATATACCTGTAAGATACATGCCAGGTATGAGTCGGTCAGGTGCTTTTAAAAAATGGCAATGTAAGATTCCTGTTCTATTGCTATCTACATTACGCGTGATCAAGATAACTTCTACTGGATATTTTTGATCGGGTTTAGTTGGGTCATACACTACTCCGCGGGTTCCTATTTGGAATTTAGGAATATCTTCTTGAAATACTATCATAGCTGCATATATATCACGTGGATCTACGAGTTCCAGCAAAACGTCGGTAGGCATGAAGTATTTTCCCACATTTGCATTTACTTGGGCAACAAAACCGTCAATAGGTGCATACAGTTGTATGGTTGAACGAATGTTGCTTTCTGTGAGGTTATCTGGATTAATATTGATCAGGCGAAGCTTTGCGGCTAAAGCTTGCATGCGAATATTTTCCGTTTCATAATCTCTAATTGCTTGCTGATAATTTTTCATGCTAGTAGCTTGTGATTCAGCCAAAGCTCTTTGTCGTTCCATTTCTTGCTTTAGATATTGAACATTTGTTTTTGCAGTGAGATAATCTTGTTGTAATTGAATATATTGTGGGTCTTCCATGCTGGCAATCACTTCTCCTTTCTTTACATGATCACCTGGGAGTAAGTGGGTATATTTTAAAAATCCACCCAATGGGCAGGAAATTGAAATAAGATTTTGTGGTGGCACATCTACTTGTCCGTTAATTTGCAATTGTTCTGCCATTTCTTTTATCTGAGGATGTACCAGATCAATTCCTGCATAGCGTATCTCGGCATCTGAGAGATAGACAGTGCTATCTGAATTTGTTTGAGAAGCTTCTTGTGTCGTTTTGGTTTGTTGATTTCCTGCATGCTTACATGCGTTAAGCAACATCATCGTTATGATCAAATAAAATACGTTTCTCATAGTTCATTAATTTATGTTGGTAAGTAATAGATGAATTTCATTAATAGTAAGTTGTTGATCATGTAATAATTGTAGGTATTGCAACTCTGTTTCGCTAGCTTGTCTCATGGTAAGTAACCATTCTACATATCCAATTTCGCCTTGTGTATATTGGGCGTTTGCGGCTTCTAGACTTTTATGTGATAAAGGCAGCAAGTTTTGCTGGTAGGTTTGGATTTGGGTAATGTATTTTTTCAAATCGTGCGTGAGTTTAGATAATTGCATGTGGAAATATTGATTTGCCCAGATTAATGATTTTTGTTGAATTTCAGCTTGCACCTCTGCAGCATGGATTCTGGCACGAAAGGGTTGCAGAAATAAAGGGAAATAAACACTTGCCATGAGGGAAGAGAAGCGGCTAGATGGCCCAAAATATTGTTCATTTCTGTTTTTGTCTGTTTGCCAGCCTACGATAGATTGATTACTATATCCTATGCTGAATTCAGGCCATAGCCGTGCTTTTTCAACTCGCACAGCTTTTTCAGAGATAGCATATTGCTGCGCTTGGTATTGCAAGAAAGGTGTTTCGTTTAGTTGTGAAGTATCTATTTGAAGGTTGATGTACGACAAGCTATCTTTAGCCCAGATGAGAGAATCGGTTTGTAGCCATTGCATCATTTGTTGTTGTGCAGAATGAAGATCGGCCATTGCTGCGGCATAGAGTGTTTGTACATGAATAGCTTCCTGCACAATAGCATTTTTTTCTAGCACATTGGTTTCACCCTTTTGTAATCTAAGATTGGCAATTTGACTGGCTTTTGCATACATGCTATCGAGTGTGCTTAGCAGTTTCAATTTTTCTTGTTGGTATTGAAGTTCGATATACAATGCATGAGCCATATTCAAGATGGATGCACGTTTAAGTTGTGCTTGTATATTTGCTACTTCGACTTGCTGCTTATACCATTCTTTTACCCGTAAGTAATAACCAGGTAAGGAAAAGTTTTGCTGAATAGTGAAGCGAGTATCATTAGTTGGACTGTTTATTTGTCCATATTCACCAGCTATACTTGTTTTAGGCAGGTCGAAAGCAGTTTTTTGCATGGCTTTAGCCCAAGCTATTTCTAGTTGTGCTTGTTGCCAGCGTGGATCTGTTGATGCCAATCTGGTTTTTACTTCTTGCCAAGAGAGGGATAATTGGTAGGGAGATGATTGACCTTTTGCATGGATTCCAGCAATCACCAGTAAAGCAAGCAGAAGGGTTTTCTTAGCGCCATGCTTGCGAATCGGCCTGCTTTCGATAAGCATATACAGGCAAGGTAAGATAAACAAGGTGAGGAAAGTAGCGCTGATAAGGCCACCAATGACTACTGTAGCCAATGGTCGTTGTACTTCGGCACCAGCAGATTGGCTCAATGCCATAGGTAAAAAGCCCAAAGAGGCTACAGAAGCGGTCATTAATACAGGTCGAAGCCGTACCCGTGTAGCATATAGAATGATTCTAGGTATTGACCATGAATGTGCTTGTTTCACCCGATTCATTTCACTGATTAATACGATACCATTAAGTACGGCAACGCCAAATAAAGCAATGAATCCTACACCAGCAGAAATACTGAAAGGCATGCCTCTTAACCAAAGAGATAAAATGCCTCCAATTGCTGAGAGAGGAATAGCTGAGAAAATCATGATTCCATATTTAATTTGGTGAAAAGCAAAATAGAGCAATAGCAAGATTAACAACAGTGCAATGGGAACAGCTATGGATAGCCTGCTGGTAGCACGTTTTAGGTTTTCGTATTCACCTCCATAAGTAATGTAGTATCCAGCGGGTAAATGTAACTCGCGAGCTACTTTTTGTTGTAACTCATTGACGATGCTTTCCACATCTCTTCCACGCACATTGAAGCCAACGATAATTCTGCGATGTCCGTCTTCTCGCTGAATTTGATAAGGCCCATCGATCATTTGGATATGGGCTAGCAGTTTCAAGGGAATTTGTTGGCCTCCAGGTAAAGACACAGGTAATTGTGCTAATGTAGCCAGGTCGTTGCGTTCGGTCTGTGATAATCGTACCACAAGGTCATATCTTCTATCTTCTTCGTATACCGAACCGGCCACTGCTCCAGCATAACCCGATTGTATAATTTGATTAACGTCTTGAACATTTAATCCATATTGAGCAAGTGCATTTCTGTTGTATTGCACCACAATTTGTGGGATACCTGTAACGGTTTCTACATATAGATCTCTTGCACCTGAAATGGTTTGGATAATATTACCCAGTTGATGTGCATATCGGGTAAGTGTATCGAGGTCGTCGCCAAATATTTTGCACACCACGTCTTGGCGTGCACCAGTCATCAGTTCGTTGAATCGCATTTGCACAGGAAATTGAAATCCAGTAGCAATGCCGGGTATAACTTGCAATGCTTTACTCATTTTATCGGCTAGCTCTGGAAAACTATGTGCACTACTCCATTGCGATTTATCTTTCAGGATAACCATCATGTCTGATGCTTCTATTGGCATGGGATCGGTGGGTATTTCACCAGAACCAATTTTTACAACCACCTTTTGCACTTCGGGAAAGCTGTCTACGAGCAACTTTGCCGCTTGAGAAGTGGTTTGTATAGTATTGGTTAAGGAGGCGCCTGTGAGCAAGCGCGTATTCACTGCAAAATCTCCTTCTTCGAGTTGGGGAATAAATACACCTCCTAAACGAGAGAATATCCAGATACAAATAGCAAACAAAATCAATGCGGTGGTCAGCACTATTTTCCAACGACGCAGCGTCCATACCAGGGCTTTTTTGTAATGCTTTTGTAGGGCATATAAAGCTTTATCGGCATAGTTGATTCGACCAGAAATTTTTTTCTCTAACAGCAAAGAAGAGATCATGGGCACATAGGTAATCGATAAGATAAATGCTCCTAGAACAGCAAATGCTACAGTTTCTGCCATAGGGCGAAACATTTTTCCTTCAATACCTTGCAAACTTAGTATGGGTAAATACACGATGAGTATGATAAACTGTCCGAACGCAGCTGCATTCATCATTTTCTCGGCCGATTCAGTAACCACATGATCCATCTCCAATTGATCTAATACCGTTTTTCCAGGAAAGCTTTCAGCATGCCTAAGCTTATGCATAATTGCTTCTATAATGATAACGCCTCCATCTACTAGTAATCCAAAATCTAATGCACCTAGACTCATGAGGTTGCCACTCACACCAAACAAGTTCATCATGATGATGGCAAACAACATGCTGAGAGGGATTACCGACGCTACAATCAATCCAGCACGTAAGTTGGCCAGGAATAGTACCAGGATAAATATCACGATCAATGCACCTTCCGTAAGGTTTTTTTCAACCGTATGAATGGCGTTGTTTACCATTTTGGTGCGATCTAAAAAAGGCTCAATGGTTACACCCTCAGGCAAAGTTTTTTTAATCTCTTCGATTCTTTGTTTGACGGCTTTAATCACTTGATTGCTATTTCCACCTTTAATCATCATCAGTACGGCGCCTGCTACTTCTTGTTGGGTATGGCGATTGGTATACACCATTGCTCCATACCGAATAGCATGACCAATATGCACATCAGCAACATCACCCACCAAAACGGGAACACCATTTACACGTTTTATCTCAATTTGTCGGATATCCGATAAATTTCTAGTAAGCCCTTCTGCACGAATAAACCATGCATTCGGTCCTCTTGCGATATAAGCACCGCCAGCGTTTTGGTTGTTTTTAGTTAAGGCGTCAAATACATCTGTAATGGTAAGACCGTATACCTTCAAACGTTGGGGATTAATGGCCACTTCATATTGCTTGAGATAGCCTCCAAAACTGCTTACATCGGCTACGCCGGGTGTTCCCAATAATTGTCTTCTCACGATCCAATCTTGTATATCTCGAAGATCAGTGAGGCTATATTTGCCTTCGTAGCCAGGTAATGGGCGCACTACATATTGATAAATTTCTCCTAATCCCGTTGTAACGGGCCCTAATTCAGGAGAGCCCATTCCTGGCGGAATCTGGGTGCGTACTTGCGCTAGTCGTTCTGAAACCTGTTGTCGCGCCCAATAGATATCTGTATGGTCAGAGAAGACAATCGTCACCAAGCTTAAGCCCGATCGAGAGAAGCTACGCTGCTCCACAATACCTGGAATATTACGGGTGGCCTGCTCGATAGGAACCGTGATGAAACGTTCTACATCGGGTGCACTTAGGCTGGGAGAAGTTGTGATCACCATTACCTGGTTGTTGGTAATATCGGGTACCGCATCAATGGGTAATTTCATGAGGTTTACGGTGCCCCAGACAATCCAGGCTATCAAAAGCAACCCAATAATTAACTTATTGCGTACCGAAAAACGAATAATAGCAGATAACATCTGATTTTGTTTTTACATCAGACTAAAAACAATGTTGTAGCTAACGAAAGAATGAGCCATAACAAAGCAGCAAATACTACTTCGTCGTTACTTTGGATTGGAGAATCTATGCAAGAAATCTTGGGGGCTTGAATATGGAGCTAATGAATATACTTTTGTAGAAGTCGAAGACAATGGTTGGTAAAAGAGCATTGTGCAGATGAATATCCAGAACAGGACAAAAATATTGCTCCTTCCAATAAGGGTTGATGATATGATTTAATGCACCGAGAGAAGGATTATCGGGAGGTATAGATTTGAAGGGAAGTTGAACATCTTGATGCCAATCGGCATCGTATATCATGAATCCGCTATAATGCAGGTGCAGGAAGTCTAACAAATTCATGGATGGGTTTTCATGCTTATGCTGTATATAATGTTGTACGAGTAGGGGCACACGCAGCCATTGATAGCCATCTAAATATGCATTAAAATAAAGAAACCATAACAATAATGCCCCCCATTTATTCATATATGCGAAAATAAAGAATTGCTAGCAGACCCGCAAATTATTTTTTAATGCATACGATCGCCTCTAACAGGCAACGTCGAAATGATTTGAGCTTCCCATCGCAACCATTGTTGCCAGCGTTGATTCACTCGATCTTCAGGTAGGAATCGTTTGGCGAGTTGAATGAATAAGGTATAATGCCCCGCTTCCGATTCCATAAAGCGACGATAGAAATTTTGCCAATAAGAATCGGTAAGCCCTTCGCTTAACAGTCGGAACCGTTCACAACTTCTCGCTTCGATTAATGCACAGGTAAGCAATTGATCGAGCAATCGGCCAGCCTCATCTCCACCTTTTTGTTGGAGTTGCATCAGCGCATTTACATAAAGGTCTGGACGTTGACGTCCCAATGGGATATTTCGCTTACGCATTTCGGCTAAAACCATTCGAAAATGTCCCCATTCTTCCGTGACTATGGGCGATAGGGCATCTACAAGAGCAGGATAATGAGGATATCGTTGAATCAGGGAAATGCACTGTGTAGCTGCTTTTTGTTCACAATAAGCATGATCGGTGAGGATTTCTTCCAGCGAAATAGCCGCCAAATTGGCCCAGCGTGGATCTGTTGGCAATTGTAATCCCAGCATATTGCAAAGGAAATAAATTTTGGATTTCTAATAGAATGATCATAAAAGGATATAATCTTGGTAAAAGATAAATCATATGAATTTGCTTATTTTATCAGTATTTTGGAAAAAATAATATAAAAAATTGATAAAAAAGTATCATAATACAGTCCAATAAAGATTTAGTTTTGTTGTACCAACTCTGTGTGTTGGGAGTGTATCTCAGCACGAGATTGTAGAAATGGGAAAATTTTTTTACTCATGTATAGATGCATACTCCTTATTATCGTCATCGTCCTGTATCTTTTTGTGCAACCGCTTGTATCGGTGGCGCAAACCCGTTCTATTTCTGGTACAGTATACAACGAGTCGGGTCAGCCTTTGCCTGGAGCTACTGTGCGCGTAGCAGAAATTAGCAATTTGGCTACTATTACAAATGCTCAGGGCAGTTTTATGCTTCTAGTTCCAGATACTGCCAAAACATTGGTAGTCACGTATATTGGCATGCAATCTCAGCGGATTCCTATTGGCGGACGGCAACATTTTGACATTACTTTGCAGCCTTCTACCCATATGATGTCGGATGTAGTGGTAATTGGGTACGGTACTGAGAAGCGAGCCGATGTAAGTTCTTCTATTTCTTCGTTAAAAGCTTCAGATATACAAGGTATTCCTGATGCTGGTGTAGATCAGATGTTACAAGGCAAAGTTCCGGGTGTTACGGTATCTGCTAATACAGGGCAGCCTGGAGGTGGTATATCCGTGCGTATACGAGGCATTACTTCTGTAAATGGTAGTAATCCGCTTTATGTTATTGATGGAGTGCCTATTCTCACCAATACTTCGAGCACGAGTCAAGATCAGTTAGGAGGAGTACCGGGGCAAAGTGCACAAAGCGTACTGGCCACCTTAAACCCCAATGATATTGCTTCTATTGATATTCTTAAAGATGCATCGGCTCAAGCTATTTATGGATCATTGGGTGCGAATGGGGTGATATTGATCACTACTAAGCATGGTCTACAAGGGCAAGCAGGCAAATTGAGTTATGATGTGTATACCGGTTGGAATGATGTAGCGAAGAAATTGCCTTTGATGAACTTGCAGGAATATGCTCGATATTATAATTCTGTAATTGCCGATTTTAATTATATGCATCAAGTAGCCCCCAATCAGGTAGGCACACTCGATTCTATAGGAGAATTTAAATATCCAGAATTACTGGGCAAAGGCACCGATTGGCAAGATGCTATTTTCCAAACCGGGCATGTTCAAAATCATCAACTTTCTTTCTCAGGCAGTCATGATAAAACTACTTATTTTTTCTCAGGTAATTATTTCAATCAAACCGGAACGGTTATTGGCTCTTGGTTTAGGCGTTATGCAGGGCGCATCAGTATAGATCAGCAAGTAAAAAGCTGGTTAAAAGCGGGTTTTAGCACCAATCTTTCTCGAACAGAGCAAAAAGTAACGTTAACCGATGGACAGCAATCTGTGATTAGTGTGATGTTGTACAATAGCCCCGCTACACCAGTAAAAGATTTAGATGGAAATTATCTTACCACTACCAATATTCAAGGAGTACCATTTGGAGATCAGATTAATCCTGTTGCATTAGCTTTATTGCGTAATGTTAGGGCTCGTCAACAAAAGGCTTTTGGAAATATTTATGTCGATATTCAAATCACCCCTGATTTAGATTTTAGAAATCAATTGAATTATGATTATCAATTGACGCAAAACACAGCCTTTCAACCCAATATTTTTAATCCATATGGTAATCTAATTATTGGTCCTAGTCGATTGCGTGAAGATAGAGGAGTAAGTCTGTATTGGGGGCTACAAAGTTATTTGACTTACAATCATGCTTTTGGTAAACATCAGCTCAATCTAGTAGCTGGCCATGAAGCACAAGAATCGCATTACGATGGAACTTGGGAAACAGTTACAGATTTAACTCTGAATATTGAATCATTAGCTGCGGGTACGGTTGATCCCTCACAAACTGGCGGAGGTAAGTATCAATGGGCAATGGAATCTTATTTTGCACGTGCCAGCTATACATACGACAATCGGTATACACTTAACTTGTCTTTACGTCGTGATGGTTCTTCTTCGTTTGGCCCAGAAAAGCGTTGGGGAAACTTTCCAGCCATCTCTGCCGCTTGGACGGTAACCAATGAATCTTTTGCAAAGAATTGGAAAATTCTTAGTTACCTGAAATTACGCGGTGGATATGGAGCCGTTGGGAATCAAAATTCTCCAGTACAAAATGCTTATAGCACCAATATTCGTTTAGCCACCAATGCTATTGGGTTATTTGGTCAAAACACCGCACCCGGTGTTCCAGCTAATGCAGGTAATCCTGCGTTGGCATGGGAATCTGTGATTACTTACAACGGAGGTGTAGATGGAGGATTATTGCAAAATAGAATTGAATTTACGGTGGATGTGTATAAGAAAACTACGTCTAAAACCATACTCTCGGTAGTCTTGCCAGGCTTTGCAGGATTAGATCCAAACCCACCATCCAATAGTTATCAAGATATTGAACCGCCTGTAGTGAATGCAGGTAAGATGACTAATACGGGCATAGATATTTCGGTAACCTCTCACAACATCAGTACAAGAAACCTCACATGGAATACCACCGTGATATTGAGTCATTATAACAATATCCTCAATAGCTTGACTACTACACAGGCTGCTCTTTATGGCAAAAGCATGGATTTTGCGCCGCAGACACTTACCGTGACTACCGCAGGGCATCCTGTGGGCAGCTTCTACGGATTCGTTACCGATGGACTTTATCGGACAATGGACGATTTAAATAAAGGCCCCAACCCCATGTTGCCTATTCAACCCACTGGCACATGGTTGGGCGATGTACGTTATAGGGATTTGAATGGAGATGGTAAAATTACCAATGCAGATCAAACATTTATTGGTAATCCTAATCCGAAGTTTACTTATAGTATCAATAACACCCTTCAATATAAAGGCTTTGATCTGACGATTTTCTTAAATGGAGTATATGGTGATCAGATTTATAATTATTCCCGCATGCTTACAGAATCTTTATTTAGTGTCTATCAAAATCAACTTAACACCGTCATGGATCGATATACCCAATCCAATCCAAATGGTAAACTTCCTCGATATAACCAATGGAATAACAATAACCTGAAAATATCGGATCGTTTCATAGAAAGTGGTTCTTATCTAAGAATTCAAGATCTCACTATTGGATATACTTTCCCTAATAAATGGATTAGTCATGTAAAAATGACTCAAGCACGCATATATCTTTCAGCACATAACTTGTATACTTTTACTCGCTATTCGGGTTATGATCCTGAATTAGGTGCATTTAATAATAACGTGCTATTAATGAATGTAGATTATGGTCATTATCCTGTACCTAGATCTTTTACAATTGGTGCTAACATACAATTTTAATTACTCACCAAAAATGTTTACCATGAAACGCTTATGTATATTTCCAGTAATAGTTCTTGGAATGTTCTTTCTATATTCTTGTAACAAAAATTTTTTGAATCGTCCTTCACTCAACAATCCTACACTAGATACGTACTATAATACTCCAGATCAAGTATATGGTGCAACCAGTCTATTATATAATCAAGTATGGTATGATTTTATCGACAAAGCCTTTCATTGTATTGGTGAAGTGTATAGTGGAAATATGTTGACTTCGGCTGGTGACCCAAATTATGGCAATAATACTTATGTATACATGACTGTGCAAGCAACTGATGGGCAAGATCTAAATGCCTGGAATGCATTTTATAAGGTGGTAGGAAATGCCAATGTGTTGATTAATACATTTCAACAAAAAAAAGCACAAGTCAATAATTCAACTTACTTGGATCTTGGGATTGCCGAAGCTCGTTTTATCCGTGGTGTAGCCTATTTTTATATCGGACGTGTTTATGGCGCAGCACCTATCATCACCGATCCAGTAGCCCTTGCCGATTCGGGAAATTTTAATGTGCCTCGTTATTATCAAGAAGATGTATTAAAATTTGCTTTGCGAGATTTAGAAGCAGCTGAGGCCGCTTTACCAGAAACTCCCTATCAACCCGGCAGAGTGACTAAATATTCAGCTATAGGCATGGAAGCTAAGCTTTTTCTATACTTAGCAAGCTTCTTTAATCAACCCCAATATTATGATAGTGCTGCTGTTAAAGCTAAACAAGTGATAGATTATGCACAATCTACAGGCAATATTGCTTTAAACCCCAACTATCTTGGTATGTTTACAAACCCCGATATCGCTAAGGCTAGTAAGGAAACATTATTTGCTTTGCAATGGGTAGCCTCGGGTGGATATTCTTATGCAAATGCAATTCAGGCATATGCTGGACCAGCGCCCTTGTTGAAACCAGATTTTAATACCGGCTACTCTTCCGTTATTCCAACGCTCGATTTATTGAATGCTTATCAATCGGGTGATTTACGTAAAACATGGTCTATCATGCAGCAAGGTTTTTATCGTGCCGACTGGAAAAATGTGAATTTTCCCAACGGTTTTACCTATGATACTATGCCAGGTGGGCAACCAGATGATGCATATCATATTACTACAGGTACTCGTTCCAATGCATTAAAATATGTTATTGGGCCTAAAAGCACTGGATTTAATTTTGATAGTCAGGGAGGTAATGATATGCCTATATACATTTTGCGATATGCAGATGTTTTACTGATCTATGCAGAAGCTATTTTAGGAACACAGACATCAACATCTGATCCTTCCGCACTTGCAGCGTTTAATGCGGTACATGAAAGGGCAGGATTGCCTCCAGTGAATACCCTAACTAAAGACTTGATCTTGCAAGAGAGAAGAGTGGAGTTTGCCTTCGAAGGCGACTATTGGTTTGATATCCAACGTCAAGGATTTCAAAAGGCACAGCAAATTATTAATGCTCAAGAAAGAGGAACGCTAAATACTGATGGTAGTATTAATCATTTAGGTGGTAATTTGAATTCTCCAGATCAAATGTTTATGCCTATTCCGTCAGATGAAGTATTGGCAGATCCTGAGCTCGCTAATCCACCTGTACATTATCCGTTTTAAACTTTTCTGTTAAAGATAAAACTCGTTGCATATGTATCCGATCTTTCGTCTAAGTAAACATATCTTTATCTGGATCTTAACTGTTGAGGGGTTGTTATGGATATTTTCTTCTTGTAAGAAAAACGATCATGCTTCTACACCCGTAGTCCAACAAGTTTTTCCCGACTCTGCTGCAGGAAATAATGTGGTGTATATTACAGGATCGGGTCTATCAGGAATCCGTTCTATTGTGTTTGAACGTGGTAGAGTGCCAGCTCCTTTTAACCCAACATTTAACACCGATCATGCACTCATATTTCGGGTTCCAGATACTGCATTGGGTGGCCAGCAGCATATTATTCTTACCAATGCCAGAGGAGATTCTGTGGTAATTCCATTTACAGTAATCGCACTTCCTACCATTAGCAGTGCTTCACTACCAGAATTTGCAACTGGAACACAAATTACTTTAACAGGGAATAATTTGGACGACGTATCTAGTGTGATTTTGCATGGAACGAATGATCGGGCAACTATTGTCTCACAAGATAGAAAAATGTTGGTGATTCAAATGCCTTCAACCACTGTAAGTAGGGCAAAATTGGATATCACCAATTCTTCTGGTACCATCACTACCCAACAGGAGTTTATTAGTGTAGATAATGCGAAACAACTTTTTACTGAAGATTTTGGACCAGGTATTTATAACTGGTCGTGGGCTACTGTGAGTGTATCGACCGATTATGCAGTGTTGGGTACGCATTCCATAAAAGCTGTATTTGCTCCGGGATCTTGGCAAGCTATTAGCCTGCATTGTGATCCTACGATAGATGCTTCACAATATACATATTATACTTTTTGGATAAAAGGCGATCCGAATCAGGATGTTCAAGTAGATGTACGTTCTGAAAATGGGGGAACCACAAATACGGTTACCGTGCCCGCTAAAGTCTGGACTTATTATAAATTTAAAACAGATTTCATATCTGGATTTCCTATTGAACGTTTAGATTTTCAGATTCATGGTCCAAACGGTAATAATAGTGCCACATTGTATGTAGATGATATTTTGTTGGTGAAATAAAATATTGGCATCCGGTTGAAATGGGTAAAGGAATCAATATGTGGTGCCATGGCGGCTTTAAAGCCGCCATATTTATTTTTTAGCATCTTTAGATAATGCAATGTTGTGAAGAAGTGCTCTCACATTATGATAAGGTGCTTTCCAAAAACCTGCCTTGTATCGATGCGTTATTACACGGTTGTGTTTATCAAGCCCCCAGTGCCATTCTCCATATGTATTGTCTATAAATTTCTCTTGTATAAACTTCCACATCCGCATTCCTGCTTGAAGGAAACGGGTTTCTAAAAAATGTTGATACAAATGTAAAAAACCAGTCATGGCTTCGGCTTGAACCCACCATTGCTTCTCCAGAGCTGATGTGGGCTCTGTGATTCCCTCATCGATATGCGTATTTCTTAATAGCTCGTCTCCCAGCCGATAAGCTATGATTGGAGGCAAATGATGGGTTTTCCCTATCTTTTCCCAAGTATCGAGTAGTAGCCAGGCAGTTTCTATTTCATGTCCAGGAGAGTAATAATTTCCTATAGGTTTAAGCTTTTCATTGAGCCAAAATATAAGGTGGCGATCTTGATAAAGTTGATCACAAATGAGATGTAAAACATGTTGAAGCCGGGATAAAACTGAAGCCGAAGGGTAAGTGACATATAATTCGGAATAAGCTTCCATTAAATGAAGATGAGTATTCAAGCTATATTGAAATAATGGTTCATCTTTATCTAACCTGGGATCTACAGATTCTTTCCAACTTCTATCGAAACCTTCCGTATAAAATGTATTTGGTGAACCATGTAGTTCAATGCATTCCCACAATCTAAGCGCTCGTTGAAGCATGTTAGCATCTTGGGTAGCGCGATAAAGTGCTGCATATGCATACAGTACAAATGCTTGTCCGTAAAGCATTTTTCGGTTATCGGATACGGTATAATTGTGATTAAGCTTCCAATAATATCCTCCATATCGATGGTCATGAAAGTATTTTTCTAAAATATTTTCAGCGAGCAATGCCATGTGTAAAAATTGATTCTCAGAGAAATACAGGTATGCAGTGGCAAAGCTCCACATAATGCGTGCATGCATCACCAATCCTTTAGGTGCATTTGGATTTGGTTGATTTTCTCGACTAATTTCTCCGTAAAATCCTTTTCCTGTGTGATCAACTGCATACCTCATCCACCATTGTAAAATTTCTAGGCAAGCAA
Source organism: Thermoflavifilum sp. (assembly GCA_023511875.1). GTDB lineage: Bacteria > Bacteroidota > Bacteroidia > Chitinophagales > Chitinophagaceae > Thermoflavifilum. The sequence goes on along the minus strand of JAIMAQ010000001.1, from coordinate 135,216 downwards.
ATTCCCATTCTGCAATATCGGTAAGGTAGAGTTTACGTGTCATGAAGATGTAATTGCTTCCACCACGTTTTCCATAAAATTAAGCATAACATGCACAAAATCGCTGCTACAATTATAAAATGATGAAGATCGTGAATCAGTAAATACATGGGCAACAATGCTAAACATTGCTGAGCAATGATACCGAGAATAACATTCCCCATATCGCGCTTAAAATTTCGGTTAGGCTGCAAATGCATGCCGTTTGCAAGGGCTTGCTGGTAAACAGGCTTCCATAACCCCCATGGCCTAACTTGTGTGTAAAATGAAATCAATGTGGATGCAGGGGTAGGCGGTTGACTATATGACCCAATAATACATCCAGCCAATGAGATGAAAAATAAGAATGGGAAAGCGTATAGAAATTCTGCATTTTGTAAGAAAATGCTAAAAACAAGTGCTGTAGATATACCAGCTAGCATTCCCCAGAAAAATCCACTTGCATTCATGCGCCACCAATACCATTTGAGTATGTTTGCAGCAACATAACCTCCGTATAGGGCGGATACGATCCATTGCAAAATGTTATTAATATCTTGGATGAGCAAGCTCAGCAAGATTCCCACTGCGAGCACGGAAGCTCCTGCTAAATAACTCATCAGCATCAATTGCCGTCGTGAAGCATGTGGATGAATATATTTTAAGTAAATATCGTTCACTAAATATGCTTGAGCAGCGTTGATGGTGCTGCTAAATGTTCCCATAAAAGAGCCTAAAAGCGCTGCCAGGAGAAGTCCCGACAGGCCAGAAGGTAAGTAATGCTGAATTACAGCAGGAAGAATGACTTCAAAATCTTGTTTTTGATTACCAAAAAGATGTAGGTTCAATTCATGGGCATGCAACAAGGCTAGCAAAGTTAGTGACATGATTAAAGTATATCGAATGGGTAGCAAAATAATACTCACCGAACCACTCATCTTAGCTGCATCTCGTGCATTTCTTGTGCTGAGAATCTTTTGCATATCATAATTTGGTGCCGGCCCAGCCATGCTTGCCATGATACCTTTCCATAACATCAACATGAAAAATATGCCAAACCATTCATATCCATCTGATTGGATTTTTTGATTTACCGCTGGCCAATATTTGCTCCAATCGAGTTGCAAATGCCAACCAAACCCGATTTGATACCATTCGGTGGGCACCTGAAGGACATGTATGCCGCTTTCCCGAAAGATCATAAATCCCATACCCATGCACGCGATGAACAACATACTATATTTAATGATATCGTTGACTACTATACCCTGTAACCCTCCTAACAAAGTATAGAATAAAGCAAAAAGGCTAATGAGTAATCCATATAATGCTGGAGCTAAATGGGCAGAAATAGCAAATGGCAGATGAGGAGCTATTTTGTTCCAAGGAAGAAAGATTTCCAAGAACTTGCCTACACCAACGAAACCATAAGCCATATAGCCCAAACAAGTAATCAATGCAAAGACCACCACCGTGATATGTGAAGCATGTGTAAATGGAGCTTCTTTTCCAAAGCGTGTTTGTAGCCATTCTGCACCTGTTGTGACATTTGATTTTCGCAACCATTGCGAGAGATACATCATCATGAAGACTTGATTGAACACAGGCCAGAGCCAGGGTAACCAAATGCTTTTAAAGCCATATACGAAACAAATGCTTACCAGCCACATTGTGCCCGATACATCAAACATATCTGAAGCATTGCTTAATCCTAAAACATACCATGGTAGTTTTTTCCCTGCTAGCAAATAGCTTTCTTTGCTACGCCGAGCTTTATATCGATACGCCCATCCTATGAGTAATGTAAGCGTAAGGTATGTTATTAAAATAAAGCCATCAAGCAAATGTAAACCGGGCTGATGTTGCAGCAAGCTCATGGCTTATTGGTAAAGCTGAATTGATGCTAATTTAGAGCGAAGTAGTATGCGGTCGAGTAAGGCAAATTGTTTAAAACTTGTAGCGGAAGCTTGTCCAGGATAGGGCACATAAAATTCCTGATATCCTGCATTGCGCCAGGCAAGTATATACGATAAATGATAAGGTGCTATTGCAGGCCAAAGTACTTGCATCCACCAGGAGCTATCGGGCAGTTGGTTGTAACCAAACTCTGTTAAAGCAGCTAATTTGTGATGAACATTGGATATGCTGTCGAGTATGCCACACATGCGGCTTAAGACTTGGCTAAAGGCTTGATTGCTAGAAATGTCATAAGCTTGATAGATATCAAATCCCAAGATGTCAATCCATTTATCACCTGGATATCTTTCCAGATAAGCCGTTGCGCTGGGGAACCGATCTGTGTTGTATGCATACAACACATGATGTAAATTCAGGCTATCGCGTAAGTATGCTATCGTGAAAGCAAATAATGATTTCATTTCTTGGGCAGAACAATGCGACCTTCCCCACCAAAACCAATTCCCATTTAGTTCATGAAACAGCCGAAGGATTATAGGAATTTTTTCACCAGAAGCTGTTTCAAGGCTATTTAAAAAAGAAGCAGCTTGCTGGAGGTATTGCACGTAAATCTGATGAGCCTTGCCTCCAGGTAAAATCGAAGCTACTACATTGCCAGCCGTAGTATCCCAAGCAGATGAACCGTTTACGGGGTTATGCATATGCCAGCTAAACGTAACCACCCCTCCTGCTTGATATTGTTGGATTACATCGTGACGGATGATCCAAAAAGGTACATGGTCAATATTCATACTGTCGCCCAGCTCAATACCGCTGAGGTCACATCCTAGCAAGGCAGGATAATCGCCCGTTACCGCATACACATCGCTATAATTAGGCCGATATTGCCAACCCACCCCATATTCCAGGCTTTCTTGATGACCAAATAAGATTTTACCCCGCTGATACAGTTGCAGCAGATGGGTGTATAGTTGATGTGTGGCCGGGCTAGCATGGGCATCAATCTGCGCGAAGGTGTTGTTTACATTCACACAAAGAGCACATAACAATATGTATAGCCAGCGAGCCATGATGAACTTTATTTAGGATAAATTTATGACTAACAGAGCAAAGAAAGAAAATAAAAGTGGAACCCTTTGTTTCGAAACTATCCATAAACAATTTTAGTATATTTACGCACTGCCAAAAACCGGTGTTCATGCGCAACTCTATTTATGACCACATCATGCGCGAAATCACTCCTCTTACCCAAACAGATTGTTTTACAATGGCTATTCGCGTAAAATCACATTTTAATTTTCCGCTTCATTATCATGAAGAATATGAGCTAAATTTTATCATGAACGCTAAAGGGGCACAGCGTGTGGTGGGCGATCATATAGAAGAGATTGATGATCTAGAGCTGGTATTGGTAGGCCCAAATCTACCCCATGCATGGTTTACCCATCACTGCACCAGTCGAGAAATTCGAGAAATTACTATTCAGTTTCATAAAGATTTGTTTGATGAAAAATTTCTGAGGAGGAATCAATTGAGTCTCATACGTCGCATGTTTGAAAAATCATTGAGAGGAATTTTATTCTCACGAGAAACCATAGAACATATCATGCCTCGTATTATACATTTGAATCGCAAACAGGGATTTGATTCGGTATTGGAATTGATGTCGATTTTGCACGATTTATCTATCTCCAGGAACATGCGCATATTGTCTGACAATATTTTTCAACAAGTAGATCCTTGGGAACATCGTAGTCCGCGCATCGAGCGTACGTTGGCATATATCGACAAGCATTTTCATAGGCCCATTTCACTTGCTGAAGTTTCGAAGTTAAACAACATGACGGAATCTGCTTTTAGCCGGTATTTTCGAAACCAAACTGGTATAACGTTTATGAGTAGCCTCACAGAGAAGCGTTTAGCTCATGCCAGTCGGATGCTTATGGAAACTCAGCTCACTATTGCAGAGATCGCTTATAAATGTGGTTTTAACAACATCTCCAATTTTAATCGTATTTTCAAACGCCGAAAAGGATGCACTCCTCGAGAATATCGAGAACGTTATAGCGAGGTGAGTCGCATCTTTATTTGACTGTATCCTGCTCAAAGCCTTCATGATCTTTTCGAGTAAATATTCTGGGCGATGATCTCAGAAAAATTACTACAGTTTATCTGGCAATATCGTTACTATCGAAGTCAAGAACTTACTACTATTCAAGGAGAGCAGGTAGTAGTATTGCATCCTGGCAACTGGAATCGAGATGGGCAAGGGCCCGATTTTCAGGAGGCGCGGGTGCGTATTGGTTCTACATTATGGGTGGGTGCGGTGGAGCTACATGTGCGTAGCTCAGATTGGTACCATCATGCGCATGATGCAGATGAGCGCTATCGACAATTGATTTTGCATGTGGTATATGAACAAGATTTGCCAGCAAATGATGCATTGTTGCAGCAGTATCCTTGTATAGAGCTTGGGGGGCGAATATCTCGCATGTTGATCCAACGGTATAAAAGCTGGATGGAACAATTGCATCCCATTGCTTGCTCTTCCTGGCACGTTGAGCTCACCCATATCTCTGAATTGATTTGGTCGAGCTGGAAAGAAAGACTGCTGGCTGAACGTTGGGAAGAAAAGGGCAAACGGTATCAAGAATGGCTCCAGCAAACTCATGGCGATTGGGAAGAAGTGGCTTATTGGGCTTTGGCGCGGGGTTTTGGGATGAAAAGAAATGCAGACATGTTTGAACGACTAGCCTCGCGAGCTCCCTTGCGCTTATTTGCTCGATATCGGCACATCCCGATGGCGGCAGAAGCCATATTATTTGGACAAGCGGGGCTTCTACAAGGAAGTTTTCATGAGTCGTATCCGCGGGAATTACAGCAACTATATCGGTTTTTAAGTCATAAACATCAGCTTCAACCGCTTGATCCTAGCGGATGGCAATGGTTGCGTACCAGACCCGCTAATTTCCCCTCCGTGAGGATTGCCCAGCTGGCCACACTTGTTTCTCAGACAGGGCATTTGCTATCTCGCTGGTTGGAAATCAATCACATTCAGCAATTGCGCGATGTGTTTCAGCTTCGCTTAGAGGAGTACTGGCTTACTCATTATCGATTCGATGAGCCTGCGGCTCCCCACAAGCTTTCTCTAGGAGAGGAAATGATCGATCATTTGATCTTGAACGTAGTAGCTCCACTATTATGGTGGTATGGCTATTTTCGCCAGGCACCAAGCTTGCAACAAAAAGCTTTGTCATGGGTGCAAACACTTCCGCCCGAAGAAAACCAAATTATTCGTCGATGGAAACAATTGGGCATTGAGCCTATTCATGCAGCCGATACACAAGCTTTATATCAGCTTTACAATCAATATTGCCAGTCAAAACGTTGCCTTCATTGCGCCATTGGTCATCAATTATTGAAGCATGCTCATCGCTTAGAAAGCTTTTGACCAATGAAAATGAATGTCTTGTTGGATATCGGGATGAATGCTTTTAGCCACTGGGCAATTCAGCGCTACATGTTCAAAATAAGATCGGTCGGCATCTGAAAGCACTAGCTCCTCGGGGAAATAAATATGCACAGTGATTTTTACGATACGACGAGGAGCTGTACCCATGATTTTTTCTATTTCTATTCGGGTGTTGTCTAAGACAATCTGTTTTTCCCGTGCAGCAATACCCATAACCGTCATCATGCATACGCCCAATGCCGTAGCTACCAGATCGGTAGGGGAGAAACGCTCTCCTTTGCCATGGTTATCGACTGGTGCATCGGTTTCGATCAGTGTTCCTGAACGGATGTGCTTGGCCTGGCAACGCAAATCTCCTTGATATACGACTTCAAAATGTGCCATAGTTGCAAGATTTTTATGCAAGGTACAGGCTTTCGATTTATCTGGAAACAGCGGAGATATCTTTCATCAAAAATCTATCATTTTTCTCCTGTTGTGGGGCAACCGTTCACATTTCCTATTCGATAAACTAAATTTGCTTAGATTTACAATGCTATTGCATCGATTGGCGTTTATACCATAAATCTTTTTTCTGTGCGTATCATCTTCATATTTATTACGCTGTCTGCATTGTTCTCACCAGCTTTGGCACAGAACAATCCTGCTCCTATAGTGGGCAAGCCCAGCAAACATTATTTGTTATTTAATCGAGATGGGGAAGAAGTTTATGCCCATGAGTTCTCAGGAGGTTTTCGACTCAATACCGATGGCTGGAATGCTTTTTTGGAGCTAGGTCATCGCAAAAATGAGTTGTTTACCAATATTTATCAATTTGAAGTGGGCGAAACCAAATCACCTAAAGAGCGCAAATCGGCCAATCCTATTGGTGTTGACTTTTTTGGTAATGTGTATACCACTCATCCTTATGTCTATGGTAAGCAAAATATTTTTTATCAAGCCAGACTTTCTATAGGGCAGCGCTATTTGATTGGAAACAAGGCCAATAAAAACGGGGTGGAGGTTTCAGCTGTTTACTTAGGTGGTCTCTCCATGGGCATTTTGAGACCTTATTATTTGCAGGTCTACATCGATTCTTCGAGTAATGCTACCGAATATATTCGCTACAATGGTTCAAACAAAACCCAGTTTTTAGATGCTTACAATATTTTAGGAGGAACAGGTTTGCAAAAAGGATGGGATGAGCTCAAATGGGTGCCTGGTCTATATGCCCGTGTGGGCATGCGATTCGACTGGGCAGCGTTTAATTCTATGGTGAGTGCATTAGAAGTAAGCGTGAGTGGGCAATACTATTTTCAAGACATCGCCATTATGGTAGATAATAAACCGCATAAATTTTTTCTCAATGCTTCTGTAGGATTGCTATTTGGCAAAAAATGGTGATCATTCAAGCATGAATCATTAAAGCTTACAAGCATGGAAACAACGACAATACAGGCAGAGCCAAAGAAAAAGAAGCCCGATTGGTTGAGGGTGAGATTGCCTATTGGAGAGAATTATCGCCGAGTCAGGCAAATTGTAGATGAGCATAAATTGCACACTATTTGTGAGAGCGGCAATTGCCCGAATATGGGCGAATGCTGGGGTGCAGGTACAGCTACCTTCATGATTTTGGGGAATATTTGCACGCGAAGCTGTGGATTTTGTGCTGTGGCTACCGGGAGGCCTTTGCCGGTCGACTGGGCAGAGCCGCGGCGGGTGGCCGAGGCTATCCGTTTGATGGGAGTAAAGCATGCCGTGATTACTTCTGTTGATCGAGATGAGCTGCCCGATGGAGGCTCCATCATCTGGAGTCTTACCGTAAAAGCCGTTAGAGAGTTGAATCCCGAAACCACACTGGAAACTCTTATCCCCGATTTTAAAGGTAATTGGGACAACTTGCAACGTATCATTGATGTGGCTCCTGAAGTAGTTTCACATAATCTAGAAACGGTAGAAAGGCTCACCCGTAAGGTGCGTATTCAGGCTAAATATCACCGAAGCCTGGAAGTGATTCGCCGCTTAAAGCAAGCGGGCATGCGCACCAAAAGTGGCATTATGCTAGGGCTAGGCGAAACGCGTGATGAGGTGTTGCAAGCTATGGAAGACTTGCTACAAAACGGTTGTGATGTACTTACATTGGGGCAATACCTGCAACCTACGCCGCAACATCTGCCTGTACAACGTTATGTACATCCCGACGAATTTGCCGAATATCGTGAAATTGGTTATCAGATGGGGTTCGATTATGTAGAAAGCGGCCCGTTGGTTCGCTCTTCTTATCATGCCGAGCGGCATGTGCATCCGCGTAAAAAATCATGATAGTGTCTGTTAACCGTCTGTTGTTGGCCTGTTGATGTTGTTCACTAACAGGAAGAAACTCGTATTTTAGCAGCCGTTTTACGATAAGTTAGTTTGTTTAGCACGCACCATGACTCGAAAACCATTCTTATCGCGCCTACACAGATGGATTCTTGCGCTCTCTGTTTTCTTTTTGCTTATTATGATGTTGGCCCGTTTGGGCATGTACCTGTATTTCCGTAGCACATCGATAAGCGAACACGCGTTCTGGCCAGTGATGTGGATGGGCTTGCGCTATGATATGCGTGAAATTTGTATCATGGCCGTATTGATGTTGCTGGTAGGAGCGATACCGTGGGTGCATCCTTTCCGTACAGTTGCAGGTCGCCGATTTGCTTATTTTATTTGGTTACTGGCAATCATAGTATTCGCATTTTTTTATGTCATAGATGTTGCTCATTTTGCTTATTTACATACACGATTAAATGCACATGTATTGGATTTTTTAGAAAATCCGATTACTTCATTGGGCATGATGTGGGAAACCTATCATGTGATATGGATTTTGATAGGCATGATCGTTTTTGTATGGTTGTGTTTTCGTTATGTGCAATATACGCATCAACAAATCGAAGCACAGCCCGAGATTGAACGCCGTGGTCGATGGTGGCGTTCGATATTGTTCTTTTTATTTTTTGGTGGATGGGTATTTGGTCGAATTGGTCAGTTTCCCCTTCGCTGGAGCGATGCCTTTAGCTTGCGGAGCGATTTCAATGCACAGATTGCTTTGAATCCGTTTCAAAGTTTCTTCAGTACGTTAGCTTTTCGCAATTCTACTTTCGATATTGAAAAGGCTCGCCATTATTATCCCATGATGGCTGCTTACCTTCATGTTGATCATCCAGATAGCATACATCTGAATTATGAACGGTATTTCCCAGAAGATACAACAAGGCCTGCTTTACATCCCAATATTGTGCTGGTGATATGTGAAAGCTTTAGTGGGTATAAGAGTTCGTTGTGGGGTAATCCATTACATACTACACCGTTTATAGATAGCATTGCCCAATTAGGAATTTTCTTCGATCATTTTTTTACACCCAGTTTTGGCACAGCACGTGGCGTATGGGCTACCATAACGGGTTTGCCAGATGTAGAAGTACATAGAACGGCTAGTCGCAATCCACAGATTGTAGATCAACACACCATCATCAATGCATTTAAAGGATATAAAAAATTTTATTTTATAGGTGGTAGTACTAGCTGGGCTAATATTCGTGGCTTGCTTGATAACAATATTGATAGTGTACGTATTTATGAAGAGAAAGATTATTCTTCTCCACGGCTCGATGTGTGGGGCATAAGCGATAAAGACTTATTTCTTGAAGCCAATAAGGTGTTGCGTAGGCAGCAGCAGCCATTTTTTGCTATTATCCAGACTTCCGATAATCATCGACCCTATTCGATTCCCGAAGAAGATCTCAAATATTTTCACAAGGTTGATTATCCAATTGATACTTTAAAAAAATATGGTTTCTTCTCCAATGAAGAATTAAATGCATTTCGATATTTTGATTTTTGTGTAAAAACATTTATCGACACCGCCAGCAAAGAAGCTTATTTCCGCCATACCATATTTGCTTTTATAGGAGACCATGGTATAAATGGAGATGCTGGAAATATATTTCCCAGAGCATGGACTGATCAGCGATTGACGAGCGAGCATGTGCCATTTATCATCTTTGCACCAGCATTGTTGAAGCCTGAGCGGCATAGCATGATTGCCTCGCAAGTAGATGTATTGCCAACATTGGCTGGCTTAGCTAATGTATCGTATCACGATTACACGTTAGGAAGAGATTTACTGCACCTTGCAGATACTATGCAGAATATGGCATTTATTATTGAGCGAGACAACGATCAGATGGGTATCTTAAATAGCCATTATTATCTCAAGCAATCTATTCATCATCCTGATGAATATCAATTTGTGTCGATTGTGAACAACGATCCTATTCCACACAATGCTTATACAGATTCCGTATTACAAGCCATGCGCCAATGGTTGTATGCGTTTTATGAAACAGCACGTTATATGACTTATCATAATCAAAAGCAAAAGCTGGTACATTAGCTGGCTATTAGCGCTTCCACCTGCGTTGAATTTCTTTTTCGGCCTCTCTTCGTTTAATAGTTTCACGTTTGTCGTATATCTTCTTGCCTTTCACAAGCGCAATTTCCATTTTTGCCCAACCTTTTTCATTGATAAAAATACGCAAGGGTACTATGGTAAATCCTTTTTCTTGAATAGCATTTTTCAGGCGGCGCAGTTCTCGTTTTTGTAGCAATAATTTCCTTTCACGAAGGGGATCTTGATGGATATGTGTGGCATTTTTATATTCTGCGATGTGGAGATTTTTTACATAAAGTTCATCATCTTGAAAATAACAAAAGCTATCATTAAAGCTCACTTTCCCTTCACGAATGGATTTGATTTCGGGGCCGGTTAATACCATGCCGGCAATATATCGATCGATGATTTCATAGTGAAAGCGGGCAGCGCGGTTGATAATATTCATACGCGTGGGCCATTATTTGCTGAATAGAAGTAGCAATTCGCTAATGCGGGTTTTCAGCTCTTTTCGATCAACAATGAAATCCAGAAATCCGTGTTCCAGTAAAAATTCGGCCGTTTGAAATCCCTCGGGTAAGTCTTTTTTAATGGTTTCTTTGATGACGCGTGGGCCAGCAAAGCCAATTAATGCGCCCGGTTCGGCCATATTGATATCGCCGAGCATAGCAAACGAAGCCGTTACACCGCCTGTGGTGGGGTCGGTCATGAGCGAGAAGTAAGGAATTCTTGCTTCTGCCAGCTGGGTGAGCTTAGCTGCAGTTTTTGCCATTTGCATGAGAGAAAATGCACTTTCCATCATGCGAGCACCACCCGATTTAGAGATGATCAGCAAAGGTACGTGCTGGGCTATGCAATAGTCTACTGCTCGGGCAATTTTTTCACCAACAACCGAACCCATGGATCCACCTATGAAATCAAAATCCATACAACCGATGACCAGATCAAAACCATTTACCTTACCCACACCTACCCGAATGGCATCGGCGAGCCCGGTTTTTTTCTGGGCTTCTTGCAGGCGTTCTTCATAGGTTTTGACATCTTTAAATCCCAAAATGTCTACCGGGTAGATATTTGCAAAAAGCTCATGAGAATGATCGGTATCGAATAAAATTTCAAAATATTCTGCAGAGTTGATGCGGAAATGATAATTGCATTTGTCGCACACGTAGTTGTTTTCCCGAAGATCTTTGGTGAGGATGAGCTTTTTACATTTTGGGCATTTTGTCCACAATCCGTCGGGAGGTTCTTTCTTTTCACTCGTTGAGGTGACAATGCCCTTTTTTATTCGCTCAAACCATTTTGCCATATTACACAATTTTTAGCTCTGCTCCACACGCTACAAGCCAGTCAATACCAAGAGCAAAGATAACACTGCCCGAGGTTTTATGCCAGATTTACATATTCCACAGGCAATGTGGCGGGGTTAGGCAATGGTGATCGACTTATCGAGATAAACGTCTTGTGTGGCATGCAAGAGCTGAACGCCTTCTTTAAAAGGCCGTTGGAAGGCTTTCCTGCCCAAGATCAGGCCCATACCACCGGCTCGTTTATTGATCACAGCTGTAGCTACGGCTTCTACCAAATCTGACTGGCCTTTTGACTCTCCTCCTGAGTTGATGAGCCCAATGCGGCCGCTATAACAGTTCAGCACCTGATACCGGCAAAGGTCAATAGGATGATCGGTGGTTAACTTCTCATAGACAAGTGGGCTGGTTTTACCATGTTTGGTGGCCAGGTATCCGCCGTTGTTGGTAGGAAGTTTTTGTTTGATGATATCGGCCTGAATAGTCACGCCCAGGTGATTGGCCTGGCCAGTGAAATCGGCAGCTGTATGGTAATCTACATTATTGACTTTAAAGGCTGCATTGCGGGTATAACACCATAAGATGGTGGCCATGCCAAGCTCATGTGCCAACTCAAATGCCTCAGCAATTTCCTTGAGCTGTCGATTACTTTCGGCAGAACCCCAATACACGGTGGCACCAACGGCCACGGCTCCCATGTTCCAAGCACTTTTCACGGTTCCAAATAGCGTTTGGTCGTAACGATTCGGATAGCTCAGGAATTCGTTGTGATTGATTTTCACAATAAAGGGAATCTTATGGGCATATTTTCTCGACATAATGCCTAGCACTCCAAAGGTAGAGGCTACTGCATTACAACCTCCTTCAATCGCAAGGCGAATAATATTTTCAGGGTCGAAATACATAGGATTGGGAGCAAATGCTGACCCCGCACTGTGCTCAACTCCTTGATCTACAGGGAAGATGGAGATATATCCGGTGCCTGCCAGCCGTCCATGATTGAAAATAGCCTGTAGGCTGCGCAAGACTTGATTATTCCGATTAGAGTTGAGCCACACCTTATCCAGATAATCCGGTCCGGGAAGGGTAAGTTGCGATGCATCAATAGTTTTGCAAACATGGTTAAGCAAATACTCGGCCTGATCACCCAATAAATCAACAATACGACCTTCTGAAATAGTCTGCTGCATAGGAGTAAATGTTTCACTAAGTTAGAAAATCCAGAAGGCAAAGATAACAAAACTGTATCACGATGAGCGATAAATTTTCACATCTGCTGAGATATACAAAAAATCTGTTTCATCCTTGCTTATTCAATAAAAATTTCCGAAATTTCAACATCACAAATCGTTATTGCTATGATTCCTTACAAAGAATTACAAGTAGGTGATTGGGTTTATGTAGAAGTAGATGAAGTAAGGCTTGAAGGCCAGGTAGAAGAACTGGCCGATGGGCAAGTGTGCGTGCGTACCAATGAAGACAATTTATATTGGTACGAGCCGAGTGAGATTGACCCCATTCCCCTCACTGAAGAACAGCTTTTTTCGTTTGGATTTGAGAAAAATGAAAATCCAGATATTGCAGGCCCCAATGGTGTGGCTTATGTAAAAGGGCCTTTCATCATTCGCTATCCGGATAAGCACAATCGTGCGCATTGCTTGCTATTATGCCACGGCGAGCACTCTCGGGAAATCGAGCATCCGCTTACGGCGCATGAACTTCAACATCACTATCATGGCATGACCAAAATTCTTTTGGAAAAAGAAGAGAAAGAAGCTTCATGAAATATTCCCCCATTGCTTTTGTAACCAATCGATAGTGGTGCTTCCATAAAGAGTGGGCGTTCTTATTTGTTCTATCCATCTATCAAATTTGTTTTTCATCTGATACCCGTTTTCTACACGCAGGTAAAGCGGTAAATGTTTGTAAAGCTTTTTCGGCCAACTGCCCCATTCCCACGGATGAAAATATAAATGAAGATAACCATCAGTTTCTAAGGTTTGCTTGCATAAACGCGTGTAGGTTTTTTCAGGTAAAAGATGGAAGGAAAGCCAAAAAAGGGGAATACGCCAATGCCTGCTTACTGATGGTGGAATGTGTATGAGTTGCTCATGGCGCGTGATTTGCCGAGGCGCGCTTATGTGGCAATATCGGCCGGGAATCCAGGTGGGATGCACGGATGAATGATATCTATACCCCGATTGAATCAGGAGCCGCTCATCGATAGATTGCATACGTGGCATCCTAAATCCATAAATAGGTACACCAAAATATGTTGATAATTTTTCTCTCGATAAAGCGACATCAGCTGGATGCAATTTTCCATGATGTAGCCCATGTGAGGCAAGCTCATGTTTTTCTTGAATAAGCCTGTTCACCCACTGCGGCCGATGTGCCGCATAGCGTACAGTCGTGTAAAAAGTAGCTTTGATTTCGTATTTGGATAGTGTTTCTAAAAGTCTTTGTAAACCTTCTGTAGTAATCGCTAGCTGATCAGACAATGGAATGGTGTAGCCATATTCTAAAGGTAAATCAAATTCTTCTAGATCAAAACTCAGTAACAACATACATGGATGTGATTGACGATAAAGATTTATTTAGAAGTCAAGGTATTCGTAAATGATGAAGATAAAGGAATGCTTGATGATACTATATTCGTTGCCTGAATGATATACGGCGGTTGGTAACGCGATTGGATAAAGAGCTTACCAATGTAAATGCCAATAATACCCAATATCATCAGTTGTAATCCACCAAAAAAAGCTATAGTGACAATCATGGATGCCCATCCAGAGATAGGATGATTATATAAAATACTCCAAATAACATATGGAATATATAATGAGGAAAGTAGAGATATGCTTAGCCCTAAATAAATAGCCATATTTAATGGCTTCACACTAAATAAAGTGATTCCTTGCAATGACAATCGAATTAAACTTCTTAAAGTATAGCGTGTATGGCCATGTAGGCGTTCAAGAGGCATATACGGAATAGCTTTTTGTCGGAATCCTACCCATTTGAAAACCGCTCTCAAAAACAATTCTTTATCTTGAAAGGTGCTCACTATCTGGGCTACTTTGCGATCTATCAAACGAAAATCAGATAGCCCTCTTTCCATGTGCAAGTCGGTGAGTTTACTAGCAATGCTATAAAACAAAGCCGAACGCACACGTTGCATAAAGCTGTATGATTCAATAGGTACTTCTCGATAAGCATACACAATATCATAACCTTGTTCCCATGCCTCAATAAAAACAGGAATAAGTGAGATTGGATGTTGGCCATCGGCATCTAAGGTAATCACTGCATCGCCTCGTGCTTGATCGATGCCAGCTTTCATGGCGATATCTTTGCCAAAATTTTTAGAAAGAAAAATATAATATAGCCAAGGATATGCACTGGATAGTTCTATCAATATTTCTCGACTCTGATCAGTGCTGCCATCATCTACCACAATACATTCGAATTGGTAACGAGAAAGCTGTCGAAAAAAAACAGCCAAATCTTGTATCAACTTTGGTAAGTTGTGTTGCTCATTATAGGCTGGAACTACCAATGTAATGAGCTTTTTCATACAATAATTTTTGATTAAACAACATAAGTTTCAACCCCATCTGAAGGCGAGAGGGACAGACTTTTTTCTAAGATAGATTGTTTTTTCCGCAACCACCTTACAAAAACAGCGAGTAAATCATACATGATCACGAACCATACTAGCAAGCAAGGCAATGCTTTGAGTGCATATTGTCGCACAATATGAACGCGTACCCAGGGAGTAACCAGATCGGTACTGGCTATACTGGTTAACAAAAAAGTAAATATCAATAGTTGATCAGCAAGTTTTGGATGCTTTTGTTCGGCATAGGTTACATACCAGATAGCCACGCCTAATACAGCAATGATATAAGTGGGCGATTCTGAGGCTGTGCTGAATAAAACAGTAAACAGCAGTATATTACTTGCCCATAACCATTGGAATGTAGAATGATAGCGTAACTTGATTGTGGGTAAATAAGTAATAAACATCAACATACAACCAAATAAAATTATCCACTTATCAATCATCGCAGGGAGATGTCCAATTCTTTTTATCAATCCCATGGCTGAAATATCTTGATAATAATTGTTTAAAGAAGCAACCATATTTTTAGCATTCTTGGCTACTAAGGCCTGAAACCATTGATGATAGGTTTCTAAAATATATGCAGGGGAGCTAATGAGCATAGGTAAAATCCATGCAATTACACTCCATATCAACAAGTACAAAAGTGCTTGAATAGGTTTTCGTGTAAAAAACAAAAAAGCCAGTCCCATGATGCCATAGATCTTTGTGAAACTGCCCAATACAATCCACAGTGTGGCTAGTGCTACACGATCTTGTTTGAAATGCACAAAACTTAAGATCAAGCAACCTGCAATAAAGGCATTAAATTGTAACCATTGTGCATTCATTAAGAGTTCCATAGCTGAAAACAGCATAATAAACTGTTGTGCTTCATGAGATATTGGTAATTGTTTTATAGCAAAATACAGAAATCCAATACTGGCCATTATCCAACAAGCTACACCAATGGGAATGGGAAGCATGGCAAATGGCGCAATGATGAAAGCAAAAACAGGCCCGTATAAATTTACATCGGCATATTCATCTGGGTAGGGAATGTATAATGGCTGTTGATGGGTAAGATGAAAAAATACATGGGTAAATACAAAAAAATTGTTGTTCACTTTTTGGTTAATGACTTCACTTAGCAAGGCAATCACTCCCATGCCTATCCAGAGCCAGCGCATATAGTTGTGCCTGAGCAAAGGCATAAGCCGAGTCATGAGCGATGGGCTTTGGGTAGATTTCATCTTATGCGATTAAAAAGGACTAAATAGGTAACCCCTTGATAAGTAATAGCAAGTAAGCTTTGAAAGGAAGGAATGAGTGAGACAATGTGGAAACCGATTATATTTCCCGATTCGCATGTTTCATTTGGTTTTGGGAAAAATAATAAAAGTTATATTTCACAAAGTTAAAATGCAAATCGGAATACAATCTGAATAATATTTCAGAGATCGGTTAAATCTTTGCTAATGAGTTCAGGCAAAGCGGTTTTAGCATTAGTTATACGTGCATAATAGAGTTATTTGTTGGGAATAAATGAGTATGCTGATTCTCCTGCTTTCATGACTGCAAACAGAAGTTTGGTGGGACTTACAACATCAGGTTTTCGATAATCATGGCGCTGGCTCCGCCGCCGCCATTGCAAATACCTGCTAGTCCATAACGTGCACGATAATGTTGCAAGATGTGCAGCAAGGTCACTACGATTCGTGCACCGCTGCATCCCAAGGGATGCCCGAGTGCCACTGCACCACCCCAAACATTTAATTTTTCTTCTGGGATACCCATTTCTTTTGCATTTACCATGGCCACACAAGAAAAAGCCTCATTGATTTCTACAAAGTCCATATCCTGAACACGCAGTCCAGCTTTTTGCAAAGCCCGATCCATGGCTTTAATAGGGGTGGTTGTAAACCATTCGGGTGCTTGAGCTGCATCAGCAAAAGATACGATGCGGGCTAATGGTTTTAAGTGATGGTGGTCTACGGCTTGTTGATCAGCGAGGATGAGGGCCGCTGCGCCATCGTTGATTTTAGAAGCATTAGCCGCTGTGATGGTGCCTTCTGGTTCGAAGGCGGGTTTGAGTTGAGGCATTTTTTCAAAATTAGCGCGGCGAAATTCTTCATCTTCATTCACCGTGCGGTTGTTTTTGCCTTCTTTTACTTCCACTGCCACCAGTTGAGGTTGCATCCAGCCGTTGGCATAAGCTTGAGCGACACGTTGATAGCTTTGGCGGGCGTAAATATCTTGTGCTTCACGCGTGAGGTGGTAGGTGCGGACGCAGAGCTCGGCAGCATTACCCATATGATACTGGTGATAAGGATCCCAAAGTCCATCGAAGATCATGCCATCAATCAATTCACCATGTCCGAGCCGATAGCCATTGCGCGCACGAGTGAGGTAGTAGGGTGTTTGGCTCATATTTTCCATGCCTCCAGCCACGATGATATGTTCATCGTTGGCTTGAATAGATAATGCGCCCAGCATGATGGCCTTCATGCCACTAGCACAGACTTTATTGACCAGCGTGGCTGGTACTGTATTAGGGATGCCGGCATTAAGGCTGGCTTGAGTAGCAGGTGCTTGTCCGAGTGCAGCTTGAAGCACATTGCCTAGATACACTTCGTCTACATGTTCGGCTGCTAATTGTGCACGTTTCAATGCCTCACGGATGGCAATAGCTCCTAAGGTAGTGGCTGGAACAGAAGCTAGAGTTCCTTGGAAACTGCCGATGGGTGTGCGCACGGCAGATACGATAAACACATCTTTTGCAGGCATGATGGAGTGTTTAATGAAGATTCAAAGTTAGCCAATATCTTTTAACTCTCCGATGCAAGCAATTGCTCCATTTCGAGCAATTGTTCAAAAGCTTGTTCATACGCCATATGTAATTGCTGATATTGAGTTTGGTAGCTTCGATATTGTTGTTCTACCCGCAGAAAGGCTTGTTGGTCGGCGTATAGAGTGGGATCGGCGAGTTGTTGCTCGAGTGTACGTAGCGTATCTTGTAGTTGATTGAGTTGTTTTTCGAGTTTTTCGAATTGACGTTTTTGTTGCTGATAGGCTTTGCGTTGGGCGCGTTTGGCCTCAGCGGGTTTATTTTCAACTTTTTTATTATTGCTCTCGGCGGATGCTTGTGAGTGAGCTTTTTCACGGATCCACGAGGCAATATCTTTAGGCCATTCTTTGATTTGTCCATCTTCGATATACCAGATTTTGTTGACCAGTCCTTCCAGAAAATAACGGTCGTGCGACACCAGAATAAATGAACCCGGAAAGTCCAATAAAGCTTGTTTAAGTGCGTCCATAGAAGGAATGTCGAGATGATTTGTAGGCTCGTCTATCAATAGAAAATTAGCTCCGGTGAGCAGCATTTTAGCTAAAGCTACTCGTGCTTTTTCGCCGCCAGAAAGCACTTGAATGGGTTTAAGTACATCCTCACCGCTAAACATAAACTGGCCGAGAATATTGCGAATTTCTTGAGTGGTATATGCTGGCGCATGCCCTTCCATTTCCTGTAAGATGGTATGATCTAGATGTAGTTCTTCCGTTTGATGTTGAGCGTAATAGGCTATGATCACCTGGTGACCCAGTTTAATTTTTCCTGTATAAGATTCTTTTCCACAGAGAATACGGAGCAGGGTTGATTTTCCTTTTCCGTTGGCACCAATGAGTGCTATTCTATCGCCTCGTAAGATTTCGAAAGAAGTTTCTTTCAATATAGATAATTGGCCATACGTTTTACTTATATTTTCACCGCTCATGATAAGCTTTCCGGGCTGGCGTTGTGGATGAAAATGGAAACGAGGGGTGGTGGTAGAGGTTTGTACAGGTTCAATGCGATCTAGCTTTTCGAGTTTTTTTACCACGCTTTGCACTTGAGCTGCTTTACTGGCTTTAGCTCTAAAGCGTTCTACAAAAGCTTGTTGTTGCTTGATATAAGCTTGTTGATTTTCATAATCTCTTTGTTGTTGTTCGAGACGTAATTGCTTCTGAGTGGTGTAAAAATGATAATTTCCGTTGTAGAACGATAGACGTTGTTGGTCGATTTCCACGATTTTATGTACCAGTCGATCGAGGAAATACCTGTCGTGTGAAGCAATGATGCAAGCAGCGGAAGACTGTTGCAGGTAGTTTTCGAGCCATTGCATGCTCGACAGGTCGAGATGATTGGTAGGTTCATCGAGTAAAAGTAAGTCGGGCTGTTGCAACAGCAAGCGTGCCAGTAATACACGCATGCGCCAGCCGCCAGAAAAGGAGGAGTAGGGGCGGTCGAGATCGCTGGTTTGAAAGCCTAGACCTTCTAGTACTTCTTCGGTCATGGCTTTGAGTTGATATCCATTGGCCGTTTCAAAGCGATGCAACATTTCGCTATATTCTTGCAAGAGGGCTTCATTGTTGGGCTGATGGCTCATGAGTTCGCTCAATTCATGCATGCGATGCCAACAGCGGGTTACTTCGCGGAAAGCATCCATGGCTACTTCGCGCATGCTAGCCGAGGATTGAAAGCTCAGTAGCTCCTGATGAAAAAATCCAATTTTACACGATTGTTGACGTTGAATGGTGCCTGCTTGTGGTGCAAGTTCGCCTGCAATAACCTTTAGTAGGGTAGATTTACCTGCACCATTGCGCCCAATTAATCCTATTTTTTCGCCTGGTGAAACTTGCCAATTGGCATCATCCACAATACATCGAGCACCAAATTCAATGCGTATATGTTGCAAGCTGAGCAGCATAGGGTGAGCAAAGCTATTAAAATTTATTTTTAACCTTTTTATGAATGTTATTAGAGACAATTGATTATTCGTTAAATTGCTTGCAGCAAGAGAAATTGCATGCTTTCCGCTACACAAGTATATCATTTCAAGCGAGTGTTATGTCGAATCATCGGCATTGTTTTTTTAGAAATAGGAGTTTCTTGGCAAGGATTCTCTCAACCTCATTATACCATTAGTGGCTATGTGCGCGATAGCTTAAGTGGTGAATCGCTTATTGGTGCTAGTATACAGGTATGGCCAGGTAGTCATGCCGTGGTGAGCAATCATTATGGGTTTTATTCGCTTAGCTTACCAGCAGGAGAGTACACGGTTTATGTCAGTTATTTAGGTTATCGGGTAGATTCCTTTTCGGTGTCATTAACACACGATTTGGTATGGAATATTCGATTAATTCCTTTACGCTATCAAGCGCAGGAGGTAACGATTGTGTCGAGTAGGCGTCATGATCATGTGAATAGTGAGGAGGTAGGGCGTATTAGCTTACCTATTCAGGAGGTCAAATCATTACCCGTAATTGCTGGCGAAGTAGATGTGTTGAAAACTTTACAGTTGTTGCCTGGCGTGCAGTCGGCAGGAGAAGGCAGTACAGGCTTGTATATTCGTGGGGGAAACGCTGATCAAAATTTAATTTTGTTAGATGAAGCACCCGTTTATAACACGGGTCATCTGTTTGGTTTTTTTTCAATTTTTAATGCTGATGCGATCAAAAACGTAACCCTTATCAGGGGCGGTATTCCAGCCAATTATGGAGGTAGGCTTTCTTCGGTAATTGATATTTCAATGAAAGATGGCAATAATCAGCAACTACGCGGCAATGGTGGAATTGGATTGATTGCTTCACGATTTTCATTGGAAGGGCCTATTCAAAAAAACAAATCTTCTTTTATGGTTTCTGCTCGTCGTACTTACATAGATGTGTTGGTAAAACCTTTTGTGAGCAAGTCGAGTTCTTTTTATGGGTCAGGGTATTATTTTTATGATTTAAATGCAAAAATCAACAAGCAATTTTCTCAACGCGATCAACTGTATTTAAGTGCTTATTTAGGGCAAGATGTATTTCAATTTCAAAGTGGTGAACATACTTTTCAGGCACGCATACCCTGGGGCAATACCACTGCCACGCTTCGCTGGAATCATGTATTTAGCGACAAATGGTTTGTGAATACTTCATTGATCATAAATGATTATCGATTTAGATTCGACGCTACACAAAAGAATTTTCACGTTGGCTTGCATTCGGGCATTCATGATTGGAACCTGAAATCGGATGCTGATTATTATCTTAACCCACATCATCATCTTCAATTTGGATATGTGTATATCTATCATCGTTTCCAACCCTCTACAGCTTCTGGCAACTCCGATACATCTCAATTTCAACCAGATAATCCATTGACCAAATATGCGCAGGAAGGCGCAGTATATCTACTCGATGACATGCAATTCAACAAACATTGGGGCTTGAATATTGGCCTGCGCTATAGCTTTTTTCAACAAATAGGTCCTTATACTCGCGTTGAAATGCAAGATGGCCAGCAAAAAGATTCCATTCATTATCGATCCTGGCAAGCTGTGAAAACCTATGCTAATCCTGAACCCAGGCTTATTGCTCGTTATTCATTCAACGAGCGATCTTCACTGAAAGCCTCGATTACACGCACTGCTCAATACATTCATTTGGTATCTAACTCCGGCACTACCTTGCCTACCGATCTATGGGTGCCAAGTACATACCATACTCAACCACAAACAGCATGGGAATATTCGTTGGGGTATTTTATGAATGGGAAGCAACAAATGTGGGAGGCATCTGTAGAAGTATACTACCGTAACATGTATCATCAAATAGAATTTGCTGAAGGATATACACCTTCACTCGATGATCCAGAAAATAGTTTTGTGTTTGGTAAAGGATGGAGTTATGGTGCTGAATGGTTTTTACATAAGTTGAAAGGCAAGCTTACGGGTTGGCTGGCCTATACGCTTTCGTGGACCTGGAGAAAATTTCCAGATTTAAATCACGGGCAAAAATATCCTGCCCGCTTCGATCGTAGACACAATTTAAATTTGGTGGCCAGTTATCGATTAAATGATCGTTGGCAACTATCGGCCGATTTTGTGTTTGCAACGGGTAATGCAGTTACCATACCCGATCGGTTTTATCTCATGGAAGGTACACTTAGCCAGGCTTACACTCAAATCAATGGTTATCGCATGAAACCGTACAACCGGTTAGACTTTGCAGCGGTATATACGCCCAGACCAAAGCATAAGAGATTTCATCATAGCTGGATGTTTTCTATCTACAATGTATATAGCCGACTGAATCCGTATTTCATATATTTTGATCAAACTGGAAGCCCATTGATGGGTAATTTACAGGTGCAAGCCAAGCAAGTATCTTTGTTTCCGATTATTCCCAGTGTTACTTATAATTTTAGTTTTTAGGCTCTGTGTGGTCTTATAAGATGATTAAAAAGAAAGATATCGAATGTGCAATGTTTTTTCTCTTTACTGAAAATCACTTTTGTCTACACCCTGATTGATTTGTATTTCTTTTACTTGCAACTTAAGTTGTTGGGGACCCATGTTTGTAGTGATGCTATAAGGTATGAGGAGGCCATCAACAGGGCGATAGTCGGCAAAATCAAAACGAGAACTCATTTCTCTGCCGTTGAGTTGGATCTGATGGATTTCGTGTAATTTCAATCCTGTTTGTGGATCGTATTGGTATTCGATAGATTCTTCGGGTTGTTGTACTTTTATCACATACAATTGCTTCCCCTCGTTGTCTGTAGATGTTTTCAGTTGTAAACTATCGGATTTCTCCAACAAATAGAGTTCGGGGCACCATTGAGCATTCTGGATAATTTGATTTTTCATTGTAGGAGTAAGCTCAACCTGTTGACCCATTTGTTGCATAGAAACATCGTTTCCTTTTTTAACTACTTTAGTGATGATCATATGGGTTGCTGGTAAAGAAATTTCTTGCAGATATAGATCGTTGTTCATATGCATTTCTGTGAGGCGAATTTGTTGCCCCTGTATTTCTCCTTCAGCTATCATTTTTATTGATTTTACTTGCTGTACTTTGTCTTTTCCTCCAATCGCTTGCAAGTAATGATCAATGACTTTAGCCGCTGTTAAATCTTTTGGCAATTGTGTAGCCGTATCGGGCTGCACAGGATCAGCGTAAATGGAATAGTAATGGATGTTTCCGTATGATGTTAATTTATTTGCAAAATCTTGAGCCTTTCCTACGATCACTAAATGTGCGTGTTGCGGTTGAATAAATTGTTGAGCAGCTTCTTGTACTTGTTCAGCATTTACTGTAGCTAAATATTGCAGATAATGTTGATAATAATCTTTGGGCATATGATAGCGTTCGATGTTGATAGCAAATTGTGCAATGCGCGATGGAAATTCCAGTGAGCGAGCAAATTCACCAGAGAGTGCATTTTTGAATCGAGCCAATTCATCTTCACTTACTTGATGTGTGCGAATGTCTTCTAGATCTTGTAACAACCTCATGATAGCACTATCGGTGACTTCTGTGCGCACGTCTGTAACAGCACGAAAATTACCCACGTATGGATCTTCATTCAGCGAAGAGTAAGCGCCATAGGTATAGCCATACGTTTCTCGAAGATCCATAAACAGTCGACTATTAGAGCCTCCGCCCAAGATTTCATTCATCACCCTGGCCGGGAAATTGCGCATATCACCAGGTTTCAGGGATATGGGATTCGCAAATGCAATATTGCTTTGCACGGCTGTGGGGCGGTTTACGATATCGATACTCAAGCCATCGGGTTGGTTGGGAAATGGATAATCATGTTTAGGTACAGGTGCGGGCTGCCAAGAGGCTAAATATTGCTCAGTGAGTTTTCTGGCCTCGGTAGGTGTGATATCTCCCACAAAAGCCAAATAACCCACATTAGGGCGCCAATAGGTATGATAATAATGCAATAAGTCTTCTCGATTGATACGTTTCACGGTTTGTTCGGTTTCTATCTCTCCATAAGGATGATCCTTGCCATACATGAGTGCGTTTGTAACTTGCGAGAGAATAGCATCTGGATCATCTTTTCGCTGAGCAAGTGCAGATAAAGTTTGCTTTCTGAGTTTTTCTATTTCAGTAGTATCAAAGGATGGATGCAACACGATATCAGAAAAGATAGCAAATAGCTTGGGAAAATTTTGAGAAAGAGCAAAAGCACTTGCACTGCTGCTACTTGTATTGATGTTACCACCTAAAAAATCTATGGTATCATCCAATTGTTTTTTGCTCATGGTAGTAGTACCTCTTCGCAATAATTGACCTGCCATAGACACGTAGCCCACTTTATCGCCTTCTCTAACGGGTGTATGATCTAAGATTAAAAAAGCTGTTACACTGGGGAGTTTATGGTTTTCTACCACAAACACCCGCAAGCCATTATTGAGTGTGAAGGTATCGGGTGTGCCAATATGAATTTCAGGAGCGGGGCCTGGGGCAGGAGGGTGAGTTCTATCGATTTGCGCAAAGCCAATTTGGCTAAAAAATATCATCTCAATAGCCCATAATGCGAAAAAATTTTTTTGCATGATACGATAAGTTTTAAGCATCAATTAATTTATTGGCCGGCTTGTTTTTTCTCGGAAATAGGCAGGTAATACAACACTACACGATTATCTTTTCTTAAATATTTTTTGGCTACTTGCAATACATCTGCTCTAGTCACCTGCTTATATTTGTTGAGTTCTGAATTAATCAGGTTAGCATCTCCATAAAACATCTGGTAGTCAGCTAATGCTTCAGCAATGCCCAGCATGGTGGTATGGTTAGTGACGATGTCTGTTTGAATCTTGTTCAACACTTTTTCAAATTCTTTTTCTGGTACAAGCTCGGTAGTTAGTTTATGTACTACCTCATCCATAGCACGTTGCAAGCTATCGGGATCCACGCCCATATTGGCAATTCCATAATTGATTAATAGCCCTGCATCTTCGTTAAAATAAGGAATTGAAGCTACAGCTACGGCCAATTGAAGTTGGTCTTTAATTACAGTATTCAACCGCGAAGAAGGCCCTCCAGAAAGTATGGTAGCGAGCACCTGTGCTGCATAGTACTCTGGTGAAGTTTCTTTGGGCATGCGATAAGCCTCAATAATTGCAGGTAGCTGAATATGATCGTAAATAGTATCTTTTATTTCGTGTGTAAGAGGTGCTTCATAGGGATTAGGGCGTGGAATAGGCTCTTTTCCTTTAGGAATTGGGCCAAAATATGCAGCAATAAGTTTTTTAGTGCTATCTATGTTTATGTTCCCGGCAATAGAAAGAATGGCATTATTGGGCACATAATAGGTATGATAAAATTGTAGAAACTGACCCAGTTGTGCTCGATTAATATCGTCCATAGAACCAATGGGTGCCCAATGATAAGGACCACTAAAAGCCCGTTTAAGCACTTCTATAAAGATTGTTCCATAGGGTTGATTATCTATTCGCATGCGTTTTTCTTCTTTCACTACTTCGCGTTGGGTATTTACCCCAATACTATCTATTTTCAAATGCATCAATCGTTCACTTTCCAGCCATAGACCCAAAGCCAATTGATTAGAAGGCAACACTTCATAATAAAATGTGCGATCTTGAGAAGTAGTGGCATTATATGAACCTCCTGCATTGGTAATATATTTTTCAAATGATTTACGGGGAATATTGGTAGAACCTTCAAACATAAGATGTTCAAAAAAATGAGCAAATCCTGTGAGGCCAGGCGTTTCATTTTTCGACCCAACATGATACGTCATGGTTACAGCTACTACAGGTACGGTAGTATCACGGTGGAGAATGACCATTAGGCCATTGGGCAATTGATATCTTTCAAAGTGAATAATATGTTGTTGTGCGAGTGAAACATGGGTAAACAATAGAAAAAGGGAAGAACAAGTAAGCTTGAATAAATTGTTCATCAGAAATCTATTTAACCGAAATAGAAATGCAAATCTCAATTTCATAAATTCATATTGAAATAATAAAATAAAATTCATGAATTACAAACTATAATATAACACATATGTTTCCCAAAAAGTTCATTCTTCAACACGTTTCCATACTTCATAGTTAGGAGTGCCCTGAGTAGTTTTCCCTTTATGATACCAGAGATCGCCTTTGATTTCATCGTCAAATGGCAAAGACATGCCCACACGTGTTGAATCGCGTGAAAAGAATTCAATGTGTTCTATGTACTTCCCATCTTGCAAAGTATATCTGCCCCCTCCGGTGGCATAAATTTGCCCATTTGCTAAATTGAGGGCAGCCCATTGAAAGTGGCTCCCAGCAAGCAATTTTAACGTCTTACGATCTCCTGTTTGTGGAAGATCTCGGAGTTGTCCATTTTGTTGATGTTGGATAATACGCCATGTGCCAGTAAAAGAGGTAATAGACTCTGGTAGTTTTTTCCATATTTGTGTGTTGCCCTGATCATCGGTAAAGCTTATTTGATCTGGTTTACTTACGACTGGATATGCAAAAGATCGCTTTGTAGCCGGTTTTGGATATTGACATACTTCATTGCCATACAGGGTATCTGCAGCCCATTCATAACGGCCAGCCTCAGCAAATAGAAGCTGATGATGGGTGGTATCAAAACAGGCTTTCATATATACACGATCGCCAAACAACATGATACATTGTATGTTGGGTTGCATGGGTTGAATGCGCACCCAGGTTCCTGGAAGCAGGTGATCTTGAGCATGGGAGAAATGTATGGGGAATATACAAATGCTTGCCAGGCATGTTGCTATAAATAATTTATGTAAGTACTTCATCATGGAAAATATTTATAGGTTTTTATTCAAAAATAATTCTTTTTCATTTAGAAAATTCTTGATTTTAAAGGTGAGTAATTGAATATTTTTTTGAAAATATTATTTATTCATGTACACATCTAATAGGCACCATCTTCAACTATGAAACTATAGGTTCAGATATCCAAAATTATTTTTCAAACTTCATTGATAATTTACATCCAACAGTTGCCTTTTATCAATGCCAATATGTTTATCATTTGGCTTCAATCATCAATAAGTTTTATGCTTCTGCTTCTCGCCAATCGGTGAGGGTGGATAAATGTTTTTTGAAATAAATATCAATAACCTTCCATGCAAGGGGTGTGATCAGCAAAGCTCCGAGGATATCGATGGAATAATGGGCATGTTGCATAAGCAGCAACATGATGATCATCAAAATAATTGCTCCCAAGATCAACCTTCTTTTTTTGGGTGTGGAAAGATAACAAATCGTCATGGTTGCCACGTGTCCAGAAAAAAATAAATCTTTGGTAATTGGCTGATGTGCGTATGCAAAAAAGTTCACTAAGGGATCTGCTAATACCAGGCATCCTGTAGGAGGATTTAGAGGTATGAGCCAGATGCTGATGAGTCGTAGGGTTTGTACACTGAGTAAGCCAATAAGCACTTGCAAGAATGTACGAGGATATTGAATCCATATTCCACACATGGCAATAAGGGTAGGATAAAGTATACCGAAAATGTAGGTTGAAACTTCATGTGGAGGGATCAACTCCAGCAGAGGATCGGGCAAAACTATTCCTTCACGTTGTTGAACATAAGCAAAATAATTTGGTACAAAGCCAATGAAGCAAACCAGATAAATGAAACCACCTAGAAAAAGACGTCGAAATAGCGCTATTTGCCAGGCTGTTTTCCATTGGTACTGTATGGGTTGAAGAATAGCTTCAGCTTGTTGTTTCCATGATTTTTTGTGGAGCGTTTCCATTAATATCATCCAAATCTGTCTGTTTCTGCCTGACATAAGTTTTAGTCTTTGGGTTGATAGATTTTTTCAGCAGCACGCATTGCCCATGAAGTAGGGATTTGTTTCAGGAAGCATACGGCAATTCGATTGGAAATTCCCGGGATGATCAGCTTTTTTTGTTTAAATAATCCATCCAATGCTTTTTCCGCCACTCGATGGGCAGGCATAGCGAAGCGGTTGGCCGTTTGCATCCATCCCAATCCAGCCCTTTCGTTAAAACGAGTAAGCACTGCTCCTGGTGCTAGCAAACTCACATGTATGCCTGTATGTCGCAGCTCCCGTTGAAGTGCTCGTGTAAATTGATTGACTAAAGCCTTAGAAGCGGCATAGCTATTCATGTAGGGGATGGGTAAGTATCCAGCCATACTGCCTACCTGTAAGATGTATGCAGGCGGGTTTTGTTTTAATTCGGGCAGCAAGGCATGGGTGATTTCCATGAGTGCCATCACATTTACTTGCAACATATCTTGATGAGCTTGCCAACTCAGTTCATCGAATCGCCCCCACAGCCCATATCCGGCATTGTTAATTAAAATTTGGAGGGGTACTTTCAACGATTTAACCCAGCTTATACAAGCAGCCCTTTCTGCAGGCTGCGATAAATCGGCTCGATGATAGCGTACATCAACAGGGTACTTGGCTTGAATGTCCTGCCCGATTTGTTGCAAAGCAGGTTGTTGGCGGCCTATCAACAAGAGATTCCAATTACGTTTAGCTAACCCATAAGCCAATTCCATTCCAATACCACTGCTGGCACCAGTTACAAATGCATATCCCATCTATTTTTAATTTATGGATAAAATTAATCACCTATTTAATCATGCGCAAAAAGCGATGATAAATAGGTGTTGGGCTGCGATGTGATTTAGGACTATATTTACCGCTAATAATCGGGAAATACATTACTCGTCGTCTACTGGCGGCGCCTTGTACCGTAGCCAGAGCTACTCGATGCCAAATGCGTCCTGAATGTACTGTTAGGTCGCCTGCTTCAGCTTCAATGATCAATTCATCGGGATCGGGGGTGTTGTCTACAAAATATTTTTTACGAAACATCATCTGATATAAATTCTGTTTGTGTGTACCCGGTAAAACACGTAACCCTCCTTTTTCTACTGGCGAATCATCGAGATAAATACCCACGTTGAGCATGGGATAAAGTTTGAAATTCAGCACCAGATCACGTAATCCATCGGTATGCCAGCCCAATTTGGTGAATTCGCTTTCGCCAGTATTAATATAATGGTTGATGACGAGTCCATCTTTTTCATTTTCCGCAATACGGGCATCAGGTACATCACCTAAAAACTTCTTCAACTCTTGAAGGCGGGGATCTTGTAACATTTCATGTAGGTAAGGATGATGCAAGGAAGCAAAAGCAAATCGATGAATTACTGTGCGCCCGCTCTCATCTTTACCATACTTGATGGGGGTACCAAATACCTTATCCTTTTTTTCTGCGATCCATTGAGCTTCTAATTCTTCTATCGCCTGAATAGCGCGTTGAATCTGTTGGGGGCTAAAAAAATGTTTGTAATGGATGAAACCAAAGGCATCAAAAAATTGCAAATGTTCTGCTGTAACACCGGCATCGGTGTAGACAAATTTTTGATTCGGTTCCATATCTCCTGGTAAATTTAAAAACAACACGAAAAGATAATCATTTTTTAACATAAAAAAATTATCCAATACAGACTTTTTTCTTATTGTGGAATTTTTTTTAAGAATTGTTTTTAGGAATGATGGAAAAAGATATAGGAAATGATGATGGCAGCGATAATACCGGCCAGTTCTGCTAGTAATGCACATTGCAGTGTATAGCGGGTTTTCTTGATATTGACCGAACCAAAATACACGGCCAGCACGTAAAAAGTAGTTTCGGTAGATCCTTGTATCACACAAGCCACACGCCCCGGGAAAGAATCGGCGCCATATTGATTCATGATTTCCACCATTAATCCGCGTGCACCGCTGCCGCTAAGGGGTTTCATGAGAGCCACCGGCAAGGCGGGAACAAAATCTGTGTTTACGCCTAATGCATGAAAAAGATAGGCAATACCTTGAATCAAATAATCCATACAACCCGACACGCGAAATACCGCTACGGCAACCAATATAGCCACTAGATAAGGGATAATTTTTATAGCTATTTGGAAGCCATCAATGGCTCCATCAATAAATGCTGTATACACATTTACTTTTCGAATCATGGCCAGTACGATGAAGGCAATGATGACGGAGAACAACAAAAAATTACTCAACACTTCGCTAATGGTATTGACCTGTGATGCGGGCAGCTGAGAGAAAAAATACAGCAATCCGCCAACGACAAGCGTGAGTCCGCCCAGAGGTAGTAAGATGGCTTTTTGCAAGAGGTTAATGCGCTGATAGAAGGCTACCGATATCAGTCCGGCGAGTGTAGAAAAAAAAGTTGCGAGCAAGATAGGCAAGAACACGTCGGCTGGGTTGGCTGCAGGAATTTTTACTTGTGAGCGATAGGCCATGATGCTAATAGGTAGCAGGGTGAGGCTAGAAGCATTTAGCACCAGAAACATGATCATGGCATTAGAAGCGGTATCTTTTTCTGGATTTAACTCTTGTAGCTCTTCCATGGCTTTTAGTCCAAGCGGAGTGGCTGCATTATCTAAGCCAAGCATGTTGGCTGAAAAATTCATCAAGATTGAGCCACCTGCTGGATGATCGGGCGGAATTTCCGGGAAAAGTTTTTTAAACAAAGGCCTCACCAGCCGCGAAAAAGCCTGGATCACTCCGCCTCGTTCCCCAATTTTCATGATACCCAACCATAGGGTCATGATGCCAATGAGGCCTAAGGAAATATTAGCAGCGGTTTTAGCGGCATCGAAGGTGCTGTTAACCATATCTTGAAAAATATGGGTATCGCCCAGTACCAGGAGTTTATAAAGTGCCACCAGAAAGGCAATCACGAAGAATGCAATCCAAACGATGTTTAATGCCATAACAACGGTTTGATCGTGATGTTTAGGATAATGGATCTACGCCCAAGCCTGGTCGATCGAGTAAAGGCATCAAATATCCATCTTGCACATGGAAGCCACCACTTACCACGTCTTTCATCAAATCGAAGCTTCCATCTAGGTCGACATAGCGGGTATGCGGGCAGGCCAGTGCTGCATGCAGGGCGGCTGTGATGCTAATGATGCTTTCGTCGTTACACCCCCACATGAGCGAAATACCTGCTTGGCGGGCTATGGTAGCGATATGCATGGCTTGCCGAATACCTCCACATTTCATGAGTTTGATGTTGAAAATACCCCCGGCTGCTGGAGGCAAAGAAAGTTGATAGGCATCTTGGGGGTGGATGAGCGATTCATCGAGTGCAATTTTAGCCTTTATCTCATCGGGAAGTTGCCGAAATGCAGGAATAGATGCGGCTGGCAATGGTTGCTCGATCAGTTCGATATTCAATTTTTGGATATGGGTGTATACCTTTAGCAGATCTTGTTCAGAATAACCTTGGTTGGCGTCTACTCGCAAGGGTAAATCTTTCCACCGTTCTCGCAATTTCACGAGGCGTTCCACATCTTCTTCAGGTGAGTGCCCGAGTTTTATTTTTAAACAACGGAACCCTTGCCCGATCAAAGCTTCGGCTTCAGCCAGCGTTTCGGCTACGGGTAAGATACCAATTGTTACAGAGGTAAGCCATTTGTCGTGCACACGACCCAACCAATTGACCAACGGTACGCCGAGCAACCTGCAAAACGCATCGTGCAGAGCAATGTCGAGTGCAGCTAAGGCTCCGGCGTGTAGATGAGAATGAGTGTATATGTCGTTTAACAGTGTGCCTATTGGGCGAATGTCTTTTCCGGTTAATAAATCATATGCTTGATGCTGAAAGGTGAGCCAGTGGAGCGTATCGTCTACATCTTCGCCCACAACATATTTGCTGGGATTGGCTGCACCCCATCCTGTGAGGCCATTCTCTAATACAATTTTTACAATTACATTTTCCACATGAGTAACCGTTTTATAGGCAATTGTATAAGGCCTTTTCAGGCCCAGTGCTTCTTTCCAAATATGCACTTCGCTAATCTTCATGCAGCAGAGTTTTTTTCAGAATCAATGAGTTGTCGTATCAGCGGGATTCCCGATTCTACGCCTTGTTCTAAAGGCAAAAAAACGGGTAAGCCGGTTTGTTGTTGGAGGATTTGTTGATAATTGAGTGCTTCTTGAGGTGTACATTTTTCAGTGTTTAAGCTCACTGCGATTACCTCAGCCCCATACATTCCAATGAGGGCAATTTCGCTCATCAGGCTTGGAATTTTGCCCCATGCCGGGTTGTCATCGAAATAAAACCGCTTAGGTGCATATTGCAAGATCACCTTCTTGGCATTGCCCGAGAGCAAAAACTCCGCACCACAGGGGCCAGTGGGATTGCGGAGGCCCGACTGGCCTTCGAGAAAAATAATATCGGGGTTTTGTTCTACGAAGCAGCTATAGATTGCATGTTCTAGTTCACCCGAGACGAAATCGTTGTACATGGTATCGAGCACGAAGCCATAGCGAGCACCTTGCATCCAGCCTGTTTGTCCGGTGCTGATCATCTCGGCGCGAATGCCTGCACGTTGGCAGGCTTCGGTGAATAGGCGGGTGGTAGTGCGCTTGCCAATCTTCGTGTCCATGCCCAATACGGCTACAATGGGGCAGGTCACATCAAAGATTTTTCCCGTCCAAAAATGCAATTGATCTTTGGGTTTAGGTTTGCGGATATCGATCAATTGAACTTGCTTACGTTGAGCGGCTTCCACCAGCTCGGGGATATCATGGAGATATTGATGCAATCCACTCACCAGATGCATACCTGCTTCCACGCATTGCAAGAGCAAAGTAATCATTTCTCGGGGCAATCTACCTCCTTTAGGGGCTATGCCCACCAAGGCATAAGCAATCGGCTGGCGAATATTTTGCACCGCTTCAGAAACAGTGGCAAATATGGGAATATTTCGTCGTTTGCCGTCGAGCACTTCTCCAGCATCATGTCCAGCCCATACTGGATCAATCACGCCTACAATGGTAAAACGATCTGTTCCCCTAATCAGTCCATGTGCAGTTTTTGCGGGTCCATCTTTTAACGCCCCGTTGGTCAAGATGATGGCTGTGCCTTGGATATGCGGATCGATCATGTAAAAAGGTTTTTTAAAACCGTAAAAATACGCATTGCATACACAAATGGAAGAAAAACCTAGGTCAATATGATTAAGTAGCAGCCGAACTATCTGTATTTTTGCGGCAAAATTTTTAGCATGCCTCTACGAGCGGGAATTGTGGGCCTGCCCAATGTTGGGAAGTCAACCCTTTTCAATGCAGTCAGCACTAGCGTAAAAGCACAAGCCAGTAATTATCGGTTTTGTACCATTGAGCCCAATGTGAGCCTGGTAGAAGTACCCGATCCACGTTTACAACAACTGGCTGAATGTGTGCATCCCCAGAAGATCGTACCTACTGTGATTGAGTGGGTCGATATTGCTGGTTTGGTGAAGGGGGCCAGCCAGGGAGAAGGATTGGGAAATAAGTTTCTATCTCATATACGGGAAGTAGATGCTATTGTTCACGTGGTGCGTTGTTTTGATGATGAAGCCATTATTCGAGAGGAAGGCCCCGTGAATCCCGTAGCCGATAAGGAAATCATCGACACGGAATTACAGCTCAAGGATTTGGAAACAGTTGAGAAAAAGATTCAGCGCATGGAAAAGATCGTGAAATCTACATCCGATGCGCAAATGAAAAAAGATTATGAGGTGTTGTTGCGTTGCCGGGAGCATCTATTCCAAGGGAAAAACATTCGTACGTTAGGGTTATCAGAGGAAGACAAACAGGCTATAGCCGATCTATTTCTACTCACTGCCAAGCCTGTGATTTATGTGGCCAATGTTGATGAGGCTTCTATGCACAGTGGGAACGCATATACCCAAGCGTTGGCAAAAGCCATTGCCGATGAAGAGGCAGAGATGGTGATTATGAACAACAGCATTGAAGCGCAAATTGCTGAGATGGATAATCCTGACGATCGGCAAATGTTTCTCGAAGAATATCAGATGAAAGAACCCGCTTTGCACAGGTTGATTCGTTCAACCTATCATTTGCTCAACCTGATTACTTTTTTTACAGCGGGAGAAAAGGAAGTGCGTGCCTGGACCATCAGGCGCGGATGGAAAGCGCCTCAGGCTGCGGGTGTCATCCACAGCGATTTTGAAAAAGGGTTTATCAAGGCTGAAGTGATTAGCTTTGACGATTTTATTGAATACAAATCAGAAGCAGCTTGCCGCGAGCATGGTAAGCTGCGCATCGAAGGCAAAGATTATGTTGTACAGGATGGGGATGTGATGCATTTTAAATTTAACGTTTGACAGGCGATAACTACCCAATATGAGTCAAGCTCCAGATCAACAGTTATATCGTTGTTTTTCTCGCGAACAATGGAGGGAATGTGGTCATCAGTTGCCCTTCATCGACATGCTCGACCAGCAAATTCCTCAACTGGCTGCATTAAACGAACCCCTCACTCCTGAAGAAATCCGAGATATCTATCTGCCATTGGCTTGCTGGCTACACGACCATATTGTGGCTTATCAACAACTTCGACAAAAACTCAATGAACATTTACCAGGCTGTTACCCACAAGCCCCTTATATTATTGGGCTAGCTGGGAGTGTAGCGGCGGGTAAAAGCACCGCTTCACGTACTTTACAGTTTTTGCTCAGGCAATGGCCTCAGCATGCCCGCGTAGAAAATGTGTCGACCGACGGATTTCTGTATCCCAATGCTGTGCTTGAAGAAAAAGGTATACTCAACAAAAAAGGTTTTCCAGAAAGTTATGATGTGAAAAAATTGATTGATTTTCTGAAGCAACTGAAATCGGGCAAGGAACTCGTGCAAGCCCCTGTTTATTCGCATTTATATTACGATGTATTGCCCGATCGTTTCATCGAATTGCATCAACCCGATATCGTGATTCTGGAGGGGATCAATGTATTACAGGTAGGGCAGGCCAGTGCGCGTCGTTTAGCTCCACTATTTGTCTCCGATTTTTTCGATATCTCCATATATGTTCATGCTGAAGAACCTTATCTGCGCAAGTGGTATATTGATCGGTTTTTATTGCTTCGCCAAACGGCATTTCAACATCCAGAATCCTATTTTCATCAATATGCTTCATTGAGCGACCAAGAAGCCATTCAACTGGCTACCGATATCTGGGAAAGCATTAACCTTCCAAATCTGCTGCAGAATATTTTACCTACACGCCGCCGAGCCACACTCATATTAGATAAGGCGGAAGATCATACGGTGCAACAGGTGCATGTGCGATTTATTTAATCTTCTCGGCATGGCTGTGCTCAACGAGTCTTAGCTTACTGTAAGTATATTGTTGTTGATTTGTACGGTATATTGCTTTAACGGACTTGCAGCAGGCCCACGCAAAACGGCACCAGTTGTGGAAAACTCACTGCCATGATTGGGGCAGTAAAACAACTGTTGACTGGCTACATAACTCACTATTGTACCTTGATGTGTACAATAAGCAGATAGCGCAACAAAAGCCGATGGTGTGTTGCCAGCTGATAATCGGGCTATGATCACCCCATGAGTAACTACATAATCACCTACTTGTTGCAACTGACTGTTTAAATCAATCGAAATGGCCGATGGATCCGGGTTCCCACTGGGCGTAGCCGAATTATTCGATTTTGAACAAGCAGATAAACATCCTGCACAAGCAGCGGCAGCAGCGATGCCGAGCAACTGGAGAAATGCTTTGCGTTCCATATTTTTTTCTACCTATATCGGTAAAAAATGATTCTGCGTTGCTAGAGCTGAGATATTTTTTGGATGACTTGTTGAAAATAAGCTGGCGATTGTAAGAGTCGGCTTCCGTACCAGGAAAACATTTCCCCATCTACAAATATCATTTTTGCATGGGGTAAAATGGCTTGTAATGCTGCTTGATGCTTGGGTTGAAAAGGAAAGGGTTCAGACGATAGTAAAACTATATCGGGTTGTGCTTCTCTCCACATATTTTCTGTAATCTGTGGATAACGAGAAAGCTCACCAAAGGCATTTACGAATCCGCATCGATGCAGCATATCGTCGATAAATGTATCGCTTGCTGCAACCATCCAGGGTCGATACCAAATCAGGTAAGCTACTCTGATCTGCTGTTGGATGATGGGTTGAGCCCATTCTTCTAATTGATCAAAACCTGCTTTGATCTGCTTGATGATGTGCTCGGCAGATCTTCTACGTTGGGTGATTTCACCTACCCAATATATCATCTCTAATGCATCGCTTAGTGTATGCACATCGCTAATCCATACGGGAAACTCCTGCATCAACTGTTCGATTTGTGATTGTTCATTTTCTTCTTTATTGGCCAAGATTAAATCGGGGTGTAAAGCACGAATTTTCTCTATATGCAATTGCTTGGTGCCACCTATACGTGTTTTGGTATGAAACCAATTTTCGGGATGTACGCAAAACTTCGTAATGCCCACAACTTCATTGGCTAAACCCAGATGAAATAGCAATTCTGTTTGCGAAGGTACTAGAGAAATAATTCTACTTGGGGGAATATGTAACTCAATTTTTCGACCTAATTGATCAATAAACAGCCGAGTGTGTTGATTATTCATTATGCATAACAGGTTTAATGAAATTCAGTAAGCTAATCGATATTCATGTGCTGCACGGTGTTTATACTCCTGAACATCAGTTGATCAATACCATGATGCAATAACTCTCATGAAGGGTTATTCAAGAAATGGATTCATATATGATCTGTAATCTTTCTCGCGACAGTGGAGATTGTTTATTGGCGGTTGTTATTTAAGATCCGCTTGCTAGTGCTGTGATGATATCGTATTTGGTGATAATGTGATAGTTCCCGCTTTCATCTTTACACAGCACTGCTCCATTGTCTTTGTTGATATAAGCCGAGAGTCGCTCTATTGGGGTATCCATACTCACCACAGGGAAAGGCTTTTCCATGGCTTCTTCGGCTATTGCATTTCTCACTTGATGATCGCGCAATAATTTATTGAAAATACCACTCTCCGATAATGAACCAATGGGTTCACCATCTTTCATCACGGGTAGTTGGCCAATATCGTGTTGTTGCATTAATTCAATGGCATGGGATATTTTTTCATGTGCATCAATGGCAATCAACTTATCGTTAAAGCGGGCATTTAGCATGTCTTTTACCGTTTTTACATGCAAAAATCCACGTTCCAGCATCCATTGATCATTATATATTTTACCCACATAACGACTACCATGATCATGGAAGATCACGACCACCAAGTGTTCGGGCTTTAATCGATCTTTTAATTGCAGCAACCCTGCAATGGCACTTCCCGCAGAATAACCCACAAAAATGCCTTCTTCTTTGGTAATACGGCGAGCCATGATAGCCCCATCTTTGTCGGTTACTTTTTCGAAATGATCAATGACCCGCATATCATAGTTGGCTGGAACAAAGTCTTCTCCGATTCCCTCGGTGATATAAGGGTATACCTCGCGCATGTCTATTTTTCCAGTATCGTGATATTTCTTCAACAGAGATCCATAGGTGTCGATAGCCCAGACTTGGATATGGGGATTTTTTTCTTTCAAGAACATGCCCGTACCCGTGATGGTGCCACCCGTGCCCGCGCCCACGACTAAATGGGTAATCTTGCCTTCTGTTTGCTCCCAAATTTCTGGACCAGTAGTCTCGTAATGAGCCTGGCGGTTTGAGAGGTTGTTGTATTGATCGATATAAATGCTATTGGGAATTTCTTTGGCTAAACGTTTAGCCACAGAATAATAAGAACGCGGATCTTCAGGTTCTACATTGGTGGGGCATACAATTACTTCGGCGCCTAAAGCTTTAAGGATATCAATTTTTTCTTTTGATTGTTTGTCGGTGATAGTAAAAATGCATTTATATCCTTTCACAATGGCGGCCATGGCCAATCCCATGCCTGTATTTCCCGAAGTGCCTTCAATAATAGTACCACCTGGCTTGAGCAGCCCAGCTCTTTCTGCATCTTCAATCATCTTCACTGCCATGCGGTCTTTAATGGAATGGCCAGGATTGAAAAATTCTACTTTCGCTAATACGGCGCAAGGCAATTCGGCAGTTACTCGGTTGAGTTTTACCAATGGGGTATTGCCAATGGTTTCCAATATGTTTTGATAATAAGCCATAGATGTTGGAGGGATTTGTTGCAAAGTAAACGAAAATTGGCTAATGTAGCGGCTTTTTAAGAGCTATGCACGATTTGTAGCTCGTTTATTTCTCGTAGGTTTGCAAAAACATGCTCACACATGTCTGGAGTTTTATTTGTCACGGGCATTGGTACCGATGTAGGGAAAACCGTGGCTTCGGCGATATTGGTAGCTGCGCTACAAGCCGATTATTGGAAGCCTGTGCAATCTGGAGCCGAAGAAGGTACAGATGCTGAGCGCATTCAACAATGGCTGGGAACTTCAGTTGTCGTTCATCCAGAGGTATATCGGTTAAAAAGAGCTGTTTCTCCTCATCTAGCAGCGCGGGAAGAAGGGATATCTATAGATGTATCCACTATTGTGAAAGCTTTTCATCGAATACATAAGCCCAACCGCTGGCTCATCATCGAAGGAGCAGGAGGCTTGTTGGTCCCCCTAAATGAAAACCAAACCTTTCTCGACTTGATATTACAGCTGCAGACACCTGTAGTAATGGTTTCCAGGCAATATCTGGGCAGTTTAAACCACACGTTACTCACGGCACGTGTTTTAGAGCAAGCACAAATTCCCGTAAGAGGCTGGATGGCTAATGGTGGTTATGAAAGCAATGAAGCCGATCTAGAAGCATGGCTGCCCTGGCCTAAATTGGCCAGCTTAGATTGGGTAGAACACATTGATGACGAATGGATTCGACAGCAAGCCCAACGGTTGAGCCTGCGTCATGCACTGGTTAATTCTTAATGGATCAATGGCACAGCGAGACTCTCGGATCATAGAAGCCGTACCCAATTTTAGTGAAGGACGTGATAAACGAGTGATTGAACAAATAGCGCATGCTATAGCTTATGATTTCTCTGGGAATCTTCGGGAGGGCGTGAGGATATTGCATGTAGATAGTGGATGGGCCGCTAATCGTACGGTGATCACTTTGGCGGGGCAGCCAGAGGCTCTTACAGAAGCCCTTTTTCAAGGCATACGCCAGGCCACGGCACTCATTGATATGCGGAAACATCAAGGTGTACATCCTCGCATAGGTGCCACCGATGTGTGTCCGCTTATTCCTTTACAAGATATGACTATGCGGGAAACCGTGTATCTAGCGCGCCAGCTGGCCAGGCGTGTAGCCGATAGTCTGCAGTTACCCGTCTTTCTCTACGAAGCTGCTCGCTTACAAGCTAGGCGCAAACGGCTTGCCACGATTCGCAAGGGCGAATTTGAAGGGCTGGCTGAGAAAATGCATGCCGCCGAGTGGCAACCCGATTATGGCCCAGCTCAACCTCATCCCACGGCAGGCGCTGTAGTCATCGGCGCCAGGCCCTTTCTGGTGGCTTTTAACGTACATCTAAATACAACTGATGTGAATAAAGCACAAGCTATTGCGGCAGCCGTGCGTGAAACGCAGTCTGGTGGCTTACCTGGACTTAGGGCTATTGGCTGGTATGTGGCTGAATATGGCCTTGCACAAGTTTCTACCAACATTACCGACGTGGTGCAAACGCCCTTGCATCAAGCTTTTGAATTCATCAAAGCAAAAGCCACGGAATGGGGTCTGGAGGTGAAAGGCAGTGAAATCATCGGACTGGTGCCGCTGGCTTGCTTGCTCAATGCCGGAATTTATTACGCTCATCAAGCCCAGCTCTCTACCTCCCGTGATGACACATCTTTTTTAGTGGAACTAGCTATTTCTCAACTAGGATTAAATGCCCTACAACCTTTTCTTCCAGAACAAAAGATTCTTGAATATGTCATGCAACAATATCCCGACGTTTTTTCGTTGCATCATGTGCCTCTTTCATTGGAAAAAGAAATGGATGAAGGGATTTACCCATAATGCCATCTGAAGAGCAGATTTTACTACCTTGCCCTTTTCTTTTGGACGAATATGCGGTTGACTGTTTTTCGTTGGTTGTTATTTCCTTTCGCCTGTGCTTACGGGGTAGGCATCTGGTTGCGCAATTTATTGTATAATATAGGGTTGTTGAGCGCTGTTCGATTTGATGTTCCCGTGATTGCTATCGGTAACTTGGCCATGGGAGGTACGGGCAAAACGCCTCATGTGGATTGGTTGGTAACTCAACTCAAGCAACACACAGAACCCGTGATCTTGAGTCGAGGTTATGGCCGTCGTACTAGCGGCTATCTTTATGCCCATGCAGCTAGCACGGCTGCAGATATTGGCGATGAACCGATGTTGTTGCATATGCATCATCCAGAGGTACCCTTGGCAGTAGCTGAGCAGCGAGCGTTGGCTATTCCACAATTGTTAATGGATGCAGGAGAGCAAAAACCTTTCTCCGATCATCGGTTTGTGGTTGTTTTAGACGATGCTTTTCAACATCGCAGCTTGCAGCCAGGAATAAGCATTTTGCTCACTACCTACGATCGTCTTTTTA
The DNA here is from genome assembly GCA_023511875.1 of Thermoflavifilum sp. Classification (GTDB taxonomy): domain Bacteria; phylum Bacteroidota; class Bacteroidia; order Chitinophagales; family Chitinophagaceae; genus Thermoflavifilum. The sequence continues at coordinate 95,235 of JAIMAQ010000001.1, read as the reverse complement.
TTGATGATCATTTATTCCCAGTAGGTTATCTGCGCGATATGCGAGGGTCTGCTAAAAGAGCCAATATCATCATCGTTACCAAATGCCCCAATCATCTCGATCTTCAAGAAGCCCAATATTTGCAACAACGGCTTCGGCTTAGACCTCAGCAACAAGTTTTTTTTACGGGATTGCGCTACCCTCAGCCGTATGATTTTTTTACCCAACAGCCAGTAACGCTTCTTCCAGAAACTGAAATTCTGCTAGTAGCTGGTATTGCACGCCCACAGAGCTTTTTACAGGTATGGAAAAATAGCTTTGCGAGAGTAGAAACATTATTTTATAGCGATCATCATCGATATTCGTCAACCGATTTATTCCGTGTGCATGAGCGATATCAACGCCTTAACCCCGATCATAGGATAATACTCACCACAGAGAAAGATGCTGTGAAGCTACGCGCATGGGAAGCAGATATACGCAAACTCGGCTGGCAAATGGTGGTACAACCGGTAGAAATTTATTTTTTATTTGACCAACAAGAAATATTTTTAAAACAAATTGATCAATATATTCAGCAAACTTTTACTTGATTATGTATTTGATGTTGACTTGCTCAGGATCATGTATTTTTACACAAGACATTTTAATAAACAGGCATCTTCAATAGGAAGAATATTTATTTATGCCCAGAAAAAAACAGCGTAAAAGGAAATCTCCCCCTTCCTCTACCTCCCATGCTCGGGAATATCAAGGCACGGTAGATATGACGCGATCGGGCATGGCCTATATTATGGTAGAAGGGTTAGATAAAGATATCCGCGTGCGGCAGAAGAACCTCAATTCTGCATTACATGGCGATGAGGTTTTGGTAAAAGTAATTCCTCGTCGCAAAAAGGGTGCACGCATGGAGGGCGAAGTGCTTCAAGTTATTCGTCGGAAAAGGCAAGAGTTTACAGGTGTTTTGCAAATCATTGCCCATGAGGCTTTCGTAGTGCCCGATGACGAACATTTGCCCAAAGTGCATGTCGATGCAGATCATATTCATGATGCTCAACCTGGCGATAAGGTAGTGGTAAAGATTCTTCGATGGCAAGGAACTCATCATTTGCCGGAAGGTGAGATTACCCAGGTGCTCGACCCGGGGCTCACCAGTGCTAATGATGTAGCAATGAAAGAGATCCTCATTAGTCATGGATTTCCATTGGTTTTCCCTAATGAGGTGATGCAAGAACTATTGCATTTGCCAGAATATATTCCTGAAAAAGAAATCGCTCATCGTAAAGATGTGCGCAACATCACCACATTTACCATTGATCCAATTGATGCACGTGATTTTGATGATGCGCTTTCGTTTAAGATGTTAAAAAATGGATTGTATGAAATTGGTGTGCATATTGCTGATGTAAGTTATTATGTGCTTCCGGGTACAGCACTCGATGAAGAAGCTTATCGCCGAGCAACCTCTGTTTATTTGCCCGACAGGGTGTTGCCCATGTTGCCAGAGAAAATTTCGAATGAATTGTGCTCCTTACGGCCACATGAAGATAAGCTTTGCTTTTCGGTGATTTTTCACGTGACTGCACATGCCGAGATTAAAAAACATTGGATTGGTAAAACAGTGATCCGCTCCGATCGTAGGTTTACATATGAAGAGGTGCAGGAAATCATTGAAGCACATGCTGCAGAAGAGGCGGAAATGATGTTGAAAGAAAAAGATGCGCCAGCTTTTGTAGGAGAAATCATGATGTTGCATCATATTGCTCAGCAATTGCGCAGGGAGAGAATCGCAAATGGCGCTATCAATTTCAGCTCATCGGAAGTACGATTTATCTTGGACGAACGGGCTTTTCCCATCGGCATCACCATCAAAGAAAGCAAAGCGGCTCATCAGCTGATTGAAGAAATGATGCTACTAGCCAATCGCACGATTGCTGAATTTGCTGCTAAATACACTTATCAACATCGCCCCATACCCTTCCCCTATCGGGTACACGACCAGCCCGATGAAGAAAAGCTGAAAATATTTTCGGCTTTCGCTTTAAAATTTGGTCATCGTTTTGATTTATCTACACCACAAAGTATTGCCGCATCGTTCAATAAGATGCTTGCATTGGTACAAGGCCGTCCTGAACAACAGGTACTGGAATCCTTGGGCATTCGTACTATGGCAAAAGCGGTGTATAGCACGGAAAACATAGGACATTATGGCTTGGGCTTTGATCATTATTGCCATTTTACTTCCCCCATTCGTCGATATCCCGATCTTATGGTGCATCGAATCATTCAACAATGCCTGGAAGGAAAGATTGTACCCGACAAAGAATTAGAAAAAAAATGTAGGCATTGTTCGGAGATGGAACGTCATGCCATGGAGGCTGAGCGCGAGGCTACTAAATACAAGCAAGTTGAATATATGATGCAGCATATTGGTGAGGTGTTTGATGGGGTAATTTCGGGTGTGGCTCCTTTTGGTTTTTGGGTAGAAACGATTGATACGAAGTGTGAAGGCATGATTAGCATACAAAGCTTGTTGAGTATAGACGAATTTCGCTATTCGGAAACCGAATATGCACTCATTGGGATTCATACGGGGCGCAGGTTTCGATTTGGCGATACCGTCACCATTTTAGTAGCTGGTGCCAACTTACAAAAACGTCAACTAGATTATGAGTTGGTAGAAGTCGTTGAACAACACCATATCTCTAAACGCAAAAAACGTAGCAAGTCTTAACTAGCATAATCAGTTTACTATGCATAGCTTTCGTGAATTATTGGAAACATTTGAGAAAAGATTTAACATCTATCAATTTCCACAAGAGCCAGTAGAGCTTTACGATGCAGCCCGGCATATGTTGCAAATTCAGGGGAAACGCATTCGTCCAATACTTTGTTTGATGGGCAATGAATTGTTTGACGATATTGTTGAAGATGCATATGAAGCAGCTGTAGCTATTGAGCTATTTCACAATTTTACCCTTATCCACGACGATATTATGGATCAGGCTCCTCTACGTAGAAGGCAGATCTCTGTGCATGAAAAATACGGTGTTCCAACGGCTATCTTGGCTGGTGATGTTATGCTCGTTCAAGCTTATGAACACCTCAAATATATTTCATCAGAAATATTACCCGATATTTTACATGCTTTCAATCAAGCCGCTCGATTAGTATGCGAGGGCCAGCAGCTCGATATGGAGTTTGAACGGAGGCATCCTACACAGATTCCCATGGATGCTTATTTGCACATGATTGCACTGAAAACATCTGTGCTACTTGCTGCAAGCTTGCAAATTGGTGCACTCATTGGTGGTGCTGGCGATCGTAATATTCATCACTTGTATGAGTTTGGTAAACATTTAGGTATCGCTTTTCAAATTCAAGACGACTGGCTAGATGTGTTTGGTGATCCAGAAAAATTTGGCAAGCAACAAGGAGGGGATATTTTAGCCAACAAGAAAACATTCTTACTTGTAAAAGCCTATGAAATCGCTGATGCTGCTCAACGACAGCAATTGGATGCATGTATGCAACTGCAGGGTCAGCAAAAAGTGAAACGGGTGATCGAACTATTTGAGCAATTGCATATTAAAGAATGGGCGGAGGCCGAAAAGAAAAAATATACCGACCAAGCCTTACATCATCTTGAAGAAATTGCAGTCATCTCTTCTCGTAAAAAACCTTTAGAAGAATTGGTTTCATATTTGCTGAATAGAACTTCCTAATTCATGAGTGGTTTACGTCAATACCTTCGAAAAAAACCTATCGACGCGATTTTACAGGAAGCACAAGCAGAAAGTACATCAGAAGGCAAGCAAGGGCATCTAAAGCGGGTGTTAACTGTAAAAGATCTTACGGCAATGGGTATTGCTGCCGTAGTAGGAGCAGGTATTTTTTCTACCATTGGTGAGGCTGCCTATCAAGGTGGGCCGGGTATTTCGATTTTGTTTGTATTGACGGCCATTACCTGTGGATTTTCGGCAATGTGTTATGCAGAGTTTGCTGCACGCATTCCTGTTTCTGGCAGCGCTTATACCTATGCCTATGCATCTTTTGGTGAGCTTGTTGCCTGGATCATTGGCTGGGATTTATTGATGGAATATGCTATTGGTAATATTGCCGTATCTATCTCCTGGAGTGGTTATTTCAGCAACTTGTTAGCAGGCTTTCATATACAATTACCCGATTATTTTACGATGGATTTCCTTTCGGCTTATCGGGGTTACCATGCTGCTTTGCGAGAGATGGCAACTGGTCATGCCTTAAATAGTTTGCCTGCACAAATACAAATCGCTTATCATGCTTGGGTCGATGCTCCATCTTTGCCGGGCGGTATTAAGCTGATTGCCGATTTACCAGCATTAGCTATAGTAGTATTTATTACCTTTTTGGTATACATTGGTATTAAAGAAACCAAGCTCGCCACTAATCTCATGGTGGCTTTAAAACTATTGGTGATCATTGGAGTGATTGTGTTAGGATTTTTTTATGTGCAACCCAGCAATTGGTCGCCATTTTTACCGAATGGCATGGGAGGAGTGATGAAAGGCGTGTCGGCAGTGTTTTTTGCCTATATTGGTTTTGATGCCATTTCTACTACAGCCGAAGAATGTCGACATCCGCAAAGAGATTTGCCACTTGGCATGATGTTGTCGTTACTCATTTGTACGATATTGTATATTTTGGTTTCACTGGTATTAACGGGCATGGTGCCTTTTCATGAGTTAAATGTTAATGATCCCTTGGCTTTTGTGTTTCAACGTTTGGGTTTAACGCATATTAGTTATGTGATTTCTATCAGTGCGGTCATTGCTACGGCTAGTGTGCTGCTGGTGTTTCAAATGGGGCAACCGAGAATTTGGATGAGTATGAGTAGAGATGGTTTGTTACCACCTGCTTTTTCTCGCATTCATCCGCGTTTTGGCACACCTTCTTTTTCTACCATTGTTACCGGTATTGTAGTGGCTGTTCCAGCTTTATTCATGAACTTGCAAGAAGTAACCGACCTGACGAGCATTGGCACTCTGTTTGCCTTTGTGCTGGTTTGTGGGGGCATTTTATTTCTACCTGCCGATGATCATCATCAAGCACGATTTCGGGTACCGTATATCAATGGGAAATGGGTTGTGCCCATATTGTTTATTGTGGGCGTGATTGTTTTTCGCAAGCAGATTGTTGGATTATGGATATTCGATGATGCCCATCCACTCAGCGTGGGTGAGCGTTTGCCTTATTTGTTATTCATCGTGGTTGCTGCTATCATCAGTGCATTTACTTATATAAAAAATTGGTCGTTGATTCCAGTATTAGGGTTTAGCAGTTGCTTGTATTTAATGACAGAGTTAGGATATACCAATTGGCTTAGATTTTTAATTTGGCTTATCATTGGTTTGGTGGTATATTTTACCTATAGTCGAAAGCACAGTAAGTTGCAAAAAAATATAACTTCGCAAGTTATGGAATAAACTTTTTATTTCGTATAACCTGCATTATTGAGCATCATGAGCATGCATCCGAAAGAGATTTTACCTGAGCATATCGTGCAACTTTTTCGTGCAGAAGCTCGAGAAGCCGAATTGCAAGGAGCATTAACACACAAACAGCTTTCCATTATTTATCAACAAGGTTATTTACGCATATGGATTCCGCGTGATATGGGCGGAGCAGAGATGCCCTTACCAGATTCCATAAGGTTGTTAGAAGCGCTTGCTTGGGCTGAAGGAAGCGTGGGTTGGGTAATAAACTTGGGTGCTGGTGCCAATATGTTTGCAGGATATATGCATCCTGAAGCAGCATATTATTTTTTTAATGATGAAAAGGCGTGGGCGGCTGGCAGTGGTGCTATTAGTGGAACGGCCATGCAACAGCGAGGTAAATATCGGTTGAATGGGCATTGGAAATACGCTAGTGGTAGCGTGCATGCTACAGTGTTTACGTTGAATGCTTATTTACTTGATGAAGAGCAAGAGCCTATGTATGATATTGAAGGCAAAGAATTGTTTAGCTCATTTGCTGTACCAGCAGATCGGGTGCAGCTGATACCCAGCTGGCAAGTGATGGGCTTGCAGGCCACGTCGAGCCATGATTTTAAGCTAAACGATGTAGAAGTGCCTGAAATTTATCGTTTTGATTTATTACATCCTTCGCCTTATGCTTCGGGGTCTTTATATCAATTTCCTTTTCTCAGATTTGCAGAGATCACGACTTCGGTGATGTTGCTGGGTATGGCACAACATTTTTTGGATGAGTTTAAACACTTGTTGATTCATAAAAAGCCTGCAGGCTTTGATTCGGTATTGGGGAAAATTCCTGCAGTAGTGGATGCCTTGGATCATGCTCAGGAACGTTTTCAAGAAGTTCGAAACCGTTATTTTGGTACTATAGAAGCAACTTGGCATTTATTTGTGCAGACACATCGTCTGGAAGAAAGTGATGTGGGAAAAATTAAAAAAATCACAAATGAAGCAGCAAGAGTTGCGCTAAAGTTGGTAGAGCAATTATATCCTTTTTGTGGGATGACAGCCATTTATATCGATCATCCGCTCAATCACATCTGGCGAGATATTCACGTGGCGAGTCAACATCAGCTTGTGTCGCCTCTGCATGTTGTTGATCTGGGAGCTGAGCTATCATAGCTAACACAAAGTATGGGCTTGTTTACTTTACGTTTGCACGCACTTTGATGTGAACGCTATATCTTTGCAGTCCTGATGCAACATTCCTATGAGAAAGATAGCCGTTTGGCTAGTTAAAAGTTTGCTATTCTGGTTATTAGTATTTGCCTGTAATAGGTTAGTATTTTTCATAGTAAATCATGATCTTCTTCGACATATATCTACGAAAGAAGTTTTTCAATCATTTCGTTATGCTATTCCACTCGATATTTCCACGGCATGTTATTCCTTAGTCATACCTTTTTTATTGATGATCTGTGGATATGTATGTCAAAAAAGATTTTATCATCAAATAGCGCTTATTTTCACATTAGTTATCTTGTTTGTACAAGGAAGCATTGCTTATGGAGAAGCAGCCGTGTATACTGAGTGGCAGTCTAAATTAAATTATGAAGCGCTTTCACATTTTCAGCATCCCTCGGAGGTGTTTCATACTGCATCCTGGCCACTCACGCTTCTCTTCTTTGGTTGTACCATTTTGCTTGATCTGATTTACACATGGTTGTATATCAGATATGTTCATGTATTTGCCATTGCTACTCATCAAGCTTTTCGTAAACGAATCTTTAATGGAGGTATGATTTTGTTGATAGGAGGGTTCTTCATATTTACGGGTATACGTGGGGGTTGGAAGCGTTTTCCCATCAGCGAAAGCATCAGTTATTTTTCTACCAAAAGTATTTTGAATGACGCTGCCGTTAATCCTTCCTGGAGCCTTGTTAGGAACTTGCTAAGTCATTATGATCATGAGCGCTATAATCCCTATGGGTATTTTTCTGATGCAGAGGCCAGAAACATTATCGATAGCTTGTATGCTACCCCTAAAGATACTACAGTTGAAGTGTTGAGCACTCCGCGACCCAATATTGTGTTGGTGATATTAGAAAGTTTTACAGCAGATGCCGTGAATCCCATCATTACGCCAGTATTAGACAGCTTGATTCATGAGGGGATTTATTTTGATAGTTTATATGCAAGTGGACATGTTTCTGACCAAGGCATTCCAGCTATTTTAAGTGCTTTTCCTGCTACTAGTGGGGTTTCGGTTTGTGATGATCCAGAAATGACTAAGCATTTACCAGCCATCAATGAAGATTTGCAACGAGTGGGTTACCATACAGGATTTTTATAGGGTGGACAGCTTGATTTTGGTAATCTACGTGGATATGCATTTAATAAACATTTCGATTGGGTGATTGATGGACACGATCTTCCTGCAAGCTTGCCCAGAGGAGCTCTGGGTATTCCCGATGGGATTATGTGTGATATTTTTGCACAGCAACTCCGCCGAGCCGATACCCCATTCTTTTATTGCTGGTATACTTTAAGTTCACATATTCCATACGATATCCCAGCGCCCGATACATTACGGGTTTCACCTTATCAAATTCCTTTTATCAATGCTATGCATTATACCGATGCAGCTATTGGAAAATTGCTTCATGCAGCTAGGCAAGAGCCCTGGTTTCAACATACGTTGTGGATATTTGTTGCCGATCATAGCCATGAATCACAGGTATTACGGGCATTAGAAGAGAAGCTGCGTCATCGGATTCCACTCATTTTAGCTGGAGAAGTGATTAAACCTGAATGGAGGGGGAAAATCATGCATCGCATCAGCTCGCAGCTCGATATAGTGGCTACCTTGCTAGCGCAAATGCATATAGACTATAGAAAGCGTTATCCATGGAGTAAGAATCTGTTTAATCGGTATACTCCCGAGTTTGCAAGTTTTAATTATTTCACCGGTTCGGGATTGGTCACAGGTCGAGGCTATGTGTCTCTGCTCAATCACCATCCGGGTTATTGGATAGCACAATTGCCCGATAGCACTCTTACTCCTGCATACATTCGTGTTATTCATGCTTATCAGCAAGTAGCTTATGATGATTTTCTAAAGCTTAAACCGTAAATAACTTACTGGTCATCGGTTCGTATACCTTGCCGATAGGTAACGATAAAGGCATCTTTGAAGCCCATTTGCCGAATGAGATCCAATTTTTGTTGGGCCGAATCTCTTTCAGTAAATGCACCAGCTAAATAGCGATATAATTTTTGTTGGTTGATGATTGTATCTTCAACGGTGATAGGTAGATCGATATGTTGAAAGATACGATCGTTAGGGGAGTATTGTTGGCTGCTCACGAGCAATTGAATGCGGTATATAGGAGCAGGATCGGTAGAGCTAAATGATTCTTGGACGGTGTTGGCCAGTGAACGGTATTTCCAAACAGCTTCTTTGTATTTTTCAATAGCATTCGCAATACATTGAGCAATTTGCAATTGGCCAGAAGGGGAATTCAAATACTTTTCTTCGGTAGGATTATTAATAAATCCTGTTTCAATCAATACGGCTGGCATAGCCGTACCTGCCAACACGGCCAATCCTTTTTGCTTTACTCCTCGGCTCGGGCGACCTACACGCTTAAATTCTTGTTCTACACTATCTGCAAAGGCTATACTTTGTGATAGGTAAGCGGAGGAGTGAAGAGCCAGTAAAATATAGGTTTCTGGCTTACTGGGGTCAAATCCACCATAGTTTTGTTGATAATTCTTTTCATGCACGATATAAGCATTCTCACGTGCTTCTACATCGTTGCTATCGGCTTCCATTTCAGATTCAATGGCTTGTGTTTTTTGTCCCATACGATGGAGTCCCAGCACATAAGTTTCGGTACCTGTTTCGCTGTCAGATCTTACCATTTTGTAGATGGGCACGCGATAGCGTTTGCCATGGCGTTTCACATAGTGATGACCAACCAATACGCGATGGTAGGGCATTGAATTGCAATGAATAGAAATAAATAGATCGGCATGTACTTTATTGGCTAGTGCTGCACGTTCATAGAGAGCGGGATAGGTATCGGAAGTGCGGGTATAGACAACTTGTACATCAGGTTGAGTTTTTTGGAGAAGGTCGCCTAGTTTAAGGGTGATGGCAAGAGCCACATTTTTTTCCAAAGAAAAACTTCCGCGTGCGCCCACATCGCTACCCCCATGACCTGCATCCAACACAACAATGAATTTGCGATTGCCATTCGATTGGGCCATACTTGTTTGTGGAATATTTCCCCAAATACAGCACAGCACCAACCAGAAAAGGAAAACAAGACTTTTACAAGCAGGCGTATGCATGATGTTAATGTTTTTTAAAAAAGCTTTAGAATAAGCAAATCCATGAATAATGGCGGATATACCTAATTTTGTCGAGCCATGGCACTATACAGCAAAAATAACGTAAAAACGCCACTCATTGGACTGTTGCCATGGTTATTCGTTGGTTGTTTCATGCTCGGCCTACATGCAGTAGGTTATGCACAGCTTCCTAGTAAGTCTACTTCTTCCGTAGCCGATACTATTTTGCCTGCCATTCGCCCTTTGCAAACGGAGCAAGGTGTAGACAGCTTGAAGTTGGACACTACGGCTATTCGACTATCCAAAGATGCGCTCGACGCGCCTGCACAATATCAGGCCTCCGATTCTATTGTGATGGACATGCAGCAGCAAAAGATTTTTTTGTTTAATCAAGCGAAGACCACGTATAGGAATTATGAACTTAAGGCCGATAGGATCCAGCTCAATCAGCACACTTCGATTGTGACGGCCTTTTATGTGCTCGACAGTGCAGGATTGCCACATGAAGCGCCAGTATTTAAAGATGGTAATCAGACGTTTTTATCGGATACAATTCGCTATGATTTCAAAACCAAGAAAGGATATATTGTCAATACCACCACACAACAAGGAGAAGGTTTTTTGCACAGCGAGAAATCAAAGATTGTCAACAACAACACCGTGTATGGTGCCAAGGGATGGTATACGACTTGTGATTTAGATACGCCACATTTCGCCATACACATTGGCCAAGCCAAAGTGATTGCCAACAAGCTCATCGTGGCGCGCAATGCCGAATTAGCATTTGAGGGGGTGCCTACTCCTTTGTATTTGCCTTTTTTTATTTTTCCACTTTCTACCGGTCAACGTACGGGATTGTTACCACCAGCTTACACCGTATCTCAACAAAAAGGTATTGGCTTGACTGGGTTGGGTTATTATCTGGGTCTGGGACCCTATTTTGACATGATTATTCGAGGAGATGTGTATTCATATGGCAGCTGGGACCTTACCATTAATCCTACTTATCGAAAGCGGTATCGATATAATGGAAGCTTAAATTTAAGTATTGCCAGCACTCGTTTTGGGGATCCTAAAACGCCCGATTTTCAACATTCAAAAGATTTTCGGATCATGTGGTCGCATAGTATCGACCCCAAATTGCATCCTGGAGTGAATTTTTCAGCTAGCGTGAATGCGGGCACATCTACTTATAATTTGTACAATGTTACAGATCCTGCAGTGAGGCTCAACAACACATTGACTTCTTCTATTGCTTTTTCCAAAACCTGGCAGGGATCACCATTTAACCTCACACTTAGCGCCAGCCATAATCAAAACACCTCTACTCGACAGGTAAATATTTCCTTTCCTCAGCTCACTTTTACCATGAATACCATTTATCCATTCCAGCCCCGCAACCTTGCGGGCATTCCTAAATGGTATCAAAAAATTGGTATTGGTTACAACATGCAAGCTGCCAATAGCGTGAATTTTATTGATACAGAGTTTTTGAAGCCAAGTTTTTTTAAGAAGTTTCAAAGTGGTATCCAACACAATATTCCCATAAGCCTTTCGCTGCCGGCATTTAAATATTTTACCTTCACGCCGAGTATAGGTTTTAGCCAAACGTTTTACACCCGAAAAATGTTTTTGAGATTTATCCCTAAATTGAATAAGCTAGACACCACTTATCAATATGGCTTTTTCCCTACTACACAACTCAATACGGGTGCGTCTTTGAGTACCCGTTTGTATGGACTTGTACAGTTTAAGCATGGAAAGATCAAGGCTATCCGGCATGTGATGACACCGACTGTTGGGATTTCGTATCAGCCTGATCTGGGGAGCCGATATTATTATCTCGTTCAGGTCGATACCAATGGTTATAAGCAACAGGTTTCTGTATTCGATGGATCAATTTATGGGCCACCATCATATGGACGATTTGGAGGATTGAATTTTGGCATTAACAATAACCTGGAAATGAAAGTTTTTTCTAAAAAAGATACGGTTAATCATGAGAAAAAAATCACGTTGTTAAACAGTTTTAATATCAACAGCGCATATAATTTTTATGCCGATTCGCTGAAACTTAGCCCCATTACCCTTTCAGCCAGTACCAATTTGTTTGATAAGATTAATCTTTCTGCAGGAGGTATCATAGATCCTTATGTGCAGGATTCTACAGGTCGCGACATCAATCGTTATATATGGCAAACGGGTAGATATTCATTAGGCAAATTGCGCAGTGGCAATATTGCTTTAAGTACTTCTTTTCGTTCACAAGAGAAAAAACAAAAATCCAATACTTCTTCACCCACCGAAGGTGAAGTAGAGCAGGCCAGTAGCTTGCAACAAGAGCAACAAATGCTAGCCAGGCCGCGAAATTTTGCCGACATGGTAGATTTTAGTATACCTTGGAGCTTAAACTTGAGTTATTCGTTGAGCTTTAGTCGCACGCGAACGCCCGACTACAAGCGCGATACAACTATCTTTAACCAATCGCTCATGTTTAGTGGTGATTTCAATCTTACACCCAAGTGGAAGATCAGCATTAGTAGCGGTTTTGATTTTCGGATGAAACAATTGACTTATACTACCATTAATCTCACTCGTGATTTGCATTGCTGGCGAATGAACATCAGTATCATTCCCTATGGATTTTACAAATCGTTTAGCATCACCATCAATCCTGTTGCAGGCGTCTTACACGATCTTAAGTTTACCCGTACCCGGCAGTTTTATGATTTATTTCAATGATGATGCGTTTGCTCATGCTGAATGTAATAGTCCCGCATGAGATCAAAAACTTGTTGTTTCAACTGGCCTATCTGTGAGCGGTTGAGCCCTTCTACAGCAACGGGAGGAAGAAAATGCAATTCAATGTGATGCGGTCGAAAATAAAGTCCAGCTTTTGGTGGTAAAATTTTTCCCGTGTGCAACAGCACGGCAGGCAGTATAGGGCGCTGTGTATCGATGGCTAGGGCAAATGCTCCATCTTGAAAAGAGCGTAACGGTTCTGAACTGATGTTGCGGGTGCCTTCGGGATAAATAATTATGTGCATACCTTGGGCGAGCACATGTTTCATCTCTTCCAGGCTCTTGGCGCGACTAGCAGGATTTTTTCGGTCGACCAGCACCGATCCTGCCTTGTAAATAAGATTAAACACCGGAATCGAGGCAAACTCTTTTTTGGCGAGTGTCTTGTTAACTCCCGGTACAAAGGGGGTCATCACCAGAATATCCATGAACGACCGATGATTAGCCACGATCACAAAAGGCCCCCCCTGCTGTACATGTTCTTTTCCAGAGATCCGAAATGGACAACCAGCCAGGGGTAAGAATACATACATCCATACCCGATATCCTTTTAAGATCATTTTGATGCGTTGCGGTTCACGAAAAAGCAAATTGCACAGGGCAACATAAATAGCTGTGGGAATCATTGTAATGAGAAATAGCAACGCCACATACAAGGCAAATAGGCCGAATACGATGCGGGCAAAAAGGTGTATACGTGAAGCTTGGGTCATCACTGCGCGAAATTAAGCCGAGTTAAGGTAGTTGCCAGTCGATAGGCGATTGTTTTTGTTGAATGAGGAGCTCATTGGTTTTGGAAAAATGCCGACAGCCAAAGAAGCCTTTATTTGCGGAACGGGGAGAAGGGTGGGCTGCACGGAGAATATGATGTTTTTGAGCATCGATGAGTTGGGCTTTACTTTGAGCAAAGCTCCCCCAAAGCAAGAATACCAATCCCGATTTGCTTGCAGATAACTTGCGGATAACGGCGTCGGTAAACAAATGCCAGCCGATTTGGCTGTGAGAAGTTGGCTCTCCTGCACGCACGGTGAGGATTGCATTGAGCAGCAGTACACCTTGTTGAGCCCAGGGCGTCAGATCGCCATGGCGAGGCATGGGCACACCCAGATCGTCGTGAAGCTCTTTGAAGATGTTGATCAGCGAAGGTGGGAAAGCAATACCCGCTGGCACGGAAAAGCATAGTCCATGTGCTTGTCCGGGTCCATGATAAGGATCTTGACCCAGTATAACTACTTTTACACGGTCGAAAGGTGTTTGTTCAAAAGCGTTAAAGATATATTTACCTGGAGGGTAAATGATTTTACCCATTTGTTTTTCGGTTTTCAGGTGGGTAACGATACGTTCAAAATAAGGTTGGTCAAATTCAGATGCCAGCACGGCTTTCCAGCTGGGTTCTATTTTTACCTCCATGGCCTAAAGATAGTTTAGTCTGGCAAAAAATGTGTGGCTATTTTTGCTAGATGAGGAGAAAGAAAGGGAAATAACGGCTATCAGGAATTTTATGTAGGTTTGTTTACTTAAATCAAAAGCTTTATTCCGTGAAAGTTTCAAACGAGACTAAAATTGGTGCATTAACTGTGATCAGTGTAACCCTGTTGATCATTGGATTTAATATTTTAAAAGGAAATAATTTATTTAGTTCGGGAAAAAATGTTTACGTCCGATTTCATGATGTGCAAGGGCTTAATGTTTCCAGCCCTGTAGTGATCAATGGTTTGTTGGTAGGGCGTGTGGCTGCCATGCAGCTTTCTTCAACCGATCCCGATGTGGTGATTGTGAAAATCAACCTCAATAAAAATGTACGCATTCCTATTAATTCTACTGCTAGCATTTATAGTCCTGATCTATTAGGTTCCAAAAGCATTCGTATAGAATTGGGCGATGCGGCTCAAATGCTCAAAAGTGGAGACACCTTACAGAGTGCACCGCCCAGCTCGATTTCGGGTGAGCTTACCCGCCAGCTTTCTCCCCTGTCGCAAGAGTTGCAGCATACATTGGCAAGCGTAGATACAGTACTGTACGATGTACACGCTCTGCTGTCGCCCAGCACACGTCAAGATTTGCAGCAATCTATTGCTTCCCTAAAGCGATCACTTGCCCATTTAGACACGGCCACTGCGCAAACGCATCAAATCATGCAACGGGTGAATGTATTTATAGCCGGGCTCACTGCAGAAAAAGATACCTTGCATACCATTTTGTCAAATACCCAACAAATCACCCGGCAACTTGCAGAAGTGCAATGGAAGCAAATCTCTACCCAATTAGAAGCTTCGCTAGATACTTTACATCAAATTTTAGTCAAGATTAACCGCGGACAGGGTTCATTGGGTGAACTGGTCAATAATCCACAACTCTATCGAAATTTACAGCAATCAACACTCAACCTAAATCGCTTGTTAGAAGATCTGCGGCTTAATCCAGGCCGATATGTACATTTTTCTATTTTTGGCAGCCGAGCTAAAATACAACCACTTACCCCCGATACGATTTATCTATTGCCACAAAGTAGCATGAGCAAATAAAGACTTGCAGGTAAATTTGGCTTAACTTGCTGCTTATCAGCATATGTTGCACAGGTTATCGGGCATATCAAATGGTTTTCTTCTGTTGGGATTGTTGATCTTCAGCAGCCAACTGGCAAGGGCACAAATTGCTCAACAGCGCGATACAGTGAAAATCATTTACATCATTCATGCTGATTCATTGATTGGTATTCAAAAACCTGATTCCGATATTACTCAACTCATGGGGCATGTGGTGTTGCAACAAGGCAATACTACTTTTTCTTGCGATAGTGCTTATAAAGACAATCTGCACAATATTGTAGATGCCTATGGGCATATCCATATCAACCAGGCCGATAGCGTTCATGCTTATGGTGATTATTTGCATTATATGGGTAATGAAAAGTTGGCCACACTTTCCGGTAATGTGATGCTCAAAGATGCTCAAATGACCTTGTATACCCGATCATTGACTTATGATTTAAATCTACACTTAGCACAATATACCCAAGGAGGCCGACTGGTGAGCCAGCAAACCGTGCTAACCAGTGAACAAGGCAGCTATTATACTGATGTGCATCAAGCATTTTTTCAACGACGCGTAAAACTTAAAGATCCACAATACACTTTAAGTACGGATTCTTTAGAATATCATACCGATACGCATACGGCTTATTTTATTTCACCCACCATCATCTATTTGCAGGATAGCAGTACGATCATTCATACACATGATGGATATTATAATACCGATCAACAAACAGCTATGTTTGCCAGTAGATCGGTAATTGCTGATAGTTCGCAAACTACCACAGCCGATAGTTTATTTTATTTTAGAAAGACTGGATTGGGTATTGCCAAAGGTAATGTGATATGGAAAGATACCGTGAGAAAGGCAACTATACTGGCTGATTATGCCGAAACACACGACCAAACGCAAACCTTGCTCGCCACCCAACATCCAGTATTGATTTATCAAATGAAAACCGACACCCTGTATACCACAGCAGATACGATGTTTTCTGGCGTCTTATCGTCGTCAGATTCACTTCATGCCGATAGTATTCGACTTAAAAATCCATCCCAAGCTACTCACACCGATTCCAATAAAGACACCACAAAGACACGCTATTTCAGCGCTTTTCATCATGTACGGATATATTCAGATTCGTTGCAGGCGGTTGCCGATAGTATGTTTTATTCATTTGCCGATTCCACTTTTCGATTTTTTTACCAGCCTGTAGCATGGATCGGCAACTATCAGCTTAGTGGCGATACGATGTATTTGCTCACCCAACATCAAGAGGCAAAGGAATTACAGCTTTTGGAAAACGCTATAATTATCAATCGCATTGGTGAAAATATGTACAACCAAGTAAAGGGGCGAACGATATATGGATATTTTCAAGATAATCATCTAGATTGGATGCATGTAAATGGCAATGCAGAGAGTGTTTATTATGTAGAAGATGACCAAGGAGCTTTTATAGGCGTGAATAAGATTTCTTGTGCAGTAATTGATATCTATTTTCGAGATCAGAAAATATATCGAGTAGCTTTTCGGGGTGAGCCATCAGGCACGATGAGCCCATTAAAAAACATTCGTTTACAAGATTATCTGTTGCGTAATTTTTCTTGGCAAGCCGACCGTAGGCCTCGTAGTAAAACCGAAATACTGGATCCTGATTTTTCTGCTACTACTCATCATCAATAAACTTTTTCTATATTCACTGGCATAATTTTCGGTCATCATGAATACTACCTCGCCTCCTTTTTTCATTAGGCTTGCAGCCATATTGTTGAGTATCGTATTGATGGGTTATTTAATAAATTTAGGGCAGCCTTTGCTTTCTCCCTTGTTATTTGCCTTTCTATTTTCCATGTTGCTATTGCCCATTAATCGTTTTATGGAGAAATGGCATATACCCAGGAGCTTGGCTGTATTGCTTTCTATTATTTTATTTATTGGCGTATTGCTCGGCGTATTATATTTTGTGGCCTCACAAGTCAGGCTTATGGCGCGCGACTGGCCAGCGCTTCAGCAGCAGTTGATTACCACACTACAAAGTGTTCAAGAATGGTTGAACAAAAGGTTTCATTTGAAAATTCGGAGTGGTCAAGATTTGATTCAGATTGCTACGCAAAACATTTCTTCGACCGCTATCATTGGTCATACTGTGGTATCAGTTTCTTCTACATTATTGTTTATCATTTTTATTCCCATTTACATGTTTTTGTTGTTGTATTATAGACGTTTACTCACCCGATTTTTATTACACCTATTTCATGAAGATCATCATTCACGAGTACGAGATACTTTGAAGCAAATAGAACGGGTAGTGAAAAGATATGTATTGGGTTTACTCATGGAAATTGTGGCTATTGCGGTAATTCTCGGAAGTGTTTTTTGGATTTTGGGTATTCCTTACGCCTGGCTGCTGGCAGTGATAACGGCTATTCTTAATATCATACCTTATGTGGGAATTTATTCTTCTATGGTGCTTTGTGCACTCATCACTTTTGCTAGTGGTAGCGTGAGCAAAACATTGGCACTCATCATTACTATGGTGGCCGTACATACTTTCGATGCCAATTTTCTCATGCCCAGAATTGTGGGCTCACAGGTAAAGATAAATGTGTTGATCACCATCATTGGCGTGGTTGTCGGTGAAATGATGTGGGGTATTGCGGGTATGTTTTTAGCCATTCCTATGATTGCGATCGCTAAGATCGTTTTTGATCAAATCGATAGCATGCGAGCCTGGTCAATTCTTTTAAGCGACGATACCAAGCCAATGCGAGTGAAAAAAATCCGCATCAAGAAAACAAATTCTTCAACATAAAAGCACTTCATAGCCCATTAGTGAAGGGCTTTCAAAGCTTTCTGAATACGTTCTACGGCTTGTTGCAATTTGTCGAGTGAATTGGCATAAGAAAGCCGAATACAATCTGGCTCGCCGAATGCACTACCTGTGACCGTAGACACATAGGCATTATTGAGCAAATACATAGCTAAATCATCGGCATTTTGAATGACTTGCTGGCCATCAGATTTACCAAAATAAGATTTCACTTCAGGAAACAAGTAAAATGCACCTTCTGGTACGTGAAAACGCAAGCCTGGAATGCTTTGTAGAGCTTTAACCAGAAAATCTCTTCTTTCTCGAAAAGCGTTGACCATGTGCTGGCAAGCATCTCGATTGCTTTCTAATGCAAACAAAGCCCCTCGTTGGGCAAATGCATTAGCTCCCGAGGTAAACTGCCCCTGAATGGTATCGCAAGCCTTAGCAATAGGAAGTGGCGATACCGAATATCCCAATCGCCAACCCGTCATCGCAAAGCCTTTGCTGAATCCATTGATCACAATTATTCGTGGTATCAAGTCTTGAAATTGAGTAATACTTTCGTGCTTGCCCACGTAATTGATATATTCATAAATTTCATCGGAAATGATAAACACTTGTGGATGATGCCTGAGCACTTCGGCCAATGCTGCCAGCTCTTCTTTGCTATACAATGCACCTGTAGGGTTACTGGGTGAAGAATAGATGATGGCTTTGGTTTTTGCAGTGATGGCTTTTTCCAGCTGTTCGGGGCGAAGTTTATATTGTTGTTCAAAACCACAATGAATGAATACTGGCGTGCCTTCGGCCAGCTTGGTAATATCGGCATACGAGACCCAATAGGGCGTAGGAATAATCACTTCATCACCGGGATCGAGCAAGCTGAGCATCACATTGGCAATGGCTTGCTTGGCTCCATTCGACACCACAATTTGTTCAGGACTTACTTCCCAATGATTTTCTTTTTTAAGTTTTTCGGCAATGGCTTTCCGAAGTTCTGGGTAGCCTGGAACGGGTGGGTAGTGCGTGTATCCTTCATCGAGAGCCTTTTTGGCGGCTTCCTTAATCGGAGCAGGAGTGTCGAAATCGGGTTCTCCAATGCTTAAGTCGATCACATCAATGCCCTTAGCCTTCAACTCACGCCCCAATTTTGTCATTCGAATGGTTTGCGATTCGGTGATGCGGTTTAGACGTTGTGCAAGCTGCATGGAAAATTCATTAAAAACGTTCAAAAAATCAGGCGCAAAGTTAGGAATAAATATAGCATCAAGAGAAACGAAAAATGTTTGTTCCTTTATCGTAGAGGCCAATTTGCATATTCTGGCACTTGTCCATTGTTCATCGGGAAGGGAATTCACCTAATTTTAGGCCATGTTTGCCGATGTCATTTTGCCCTTGTCTTTGCCTCGATTATACACCTATCGTATTCCAGATGAGATGCATTTACAACCTGGTATGCGTGTAATTGTGCAATTTGGGAGCCGGCGTAAATATGCAGCTATCGTCAAGCATATTCACCATCGGCCACCTGAGGCTTATGTTGTAAAACCTATTTTGTCGCAGCTCGATGATCACCCTGTTGTCTGGCAGCATCAATTACAATTTTGGGAATGGGTAGCGCAATATTATGCGTGCACCGAAGGCGAGGTGATGAATATGGCATTGCCTGCTCATTTAAAGCTGAGTAGTGAAACAGTTTTGCTGCTCGATCCTGCCTATGCTCACCCCAATGCTTTGCAAGCATTAGCAACACAACTTTCAGATGAAGCTTATTTGGTTGTAGAGGCTTTGTCGATGAAAAATGCTTTGAGCATAGCTGAGGTACAACAAATTTTGAGTGATCATTCTACCGCATCGGCACATACCATCATCAAAAGTTTACTCGATCAACATATTTGTATTGCCGATGAATCGCTCAAAGAATTGTATCGGCCTAAAATGGAAAGTTTTGTTGCGTTGTCACCTGAATATAATGACGAACAAGCTTTGCATCGCTTGTTTGATACTCTCGAACGTGCCCCTAAACAATTGCAGTTGTTGATGAAGTTTTATGAACTCAAGCAAAAAGAAGGTTTTGTGAAGAAAAAAGATTTACTCCAGCAAGCAGGAGCGACTCATGCGCAATTGCATGCATTGATCGAGAAAGGTGTCTTTCAAGAGTATACACAAGCTATTGATCGCTTGTCTTTTACATTTGATGGGGAGATACAGCCTATTCGCCTGACCATTGCACAACAAAAATGCCTTCAACAAATACGAGATTTTTTGCAAGAGAAACAAGTGGTGTTGTTGCATGGTATTACATCGAGCGGGAAAACTTTGTTGTATGTATCGTTGATGCAAGAAGCAATAGCCCGTGGCGAACAAGTCTTATACCTGTTGCCAGAAATAGCCCTCACGGCACAAATGATTCGCAGGCTTCAACAATATCTAGGTCCTCATATTGGTATTTACCATTCTCGACTTAATCCTAATGAAAGGGTGGAATTGTGGAATAAAGTGAGATCGGGTCAGTTACAAGTAGTTGTAGGATCGCGCTCGGCCCTATGGTTGCCTTTTATAAAGTTGTCGCTCATCATTGTTGACGAGGAACATGATGCCTCGTTTAAACAACAAGATCCTGCACCACGCTACCATGCGCGTGATGCGGCCATCTATTATGCCCATCTGTTACAAGCAAAAGTGATCTTAGGATCGGCCACCCCAGCAGTAGAAACTTATTTTCAAGCACAACAAGGTAAATACGGATATGTGGCATTGCGCGAACGATATGGACAAATCGCACTGCCTGATATGGTATTGGCCGATATGCGCACTATTGCTAAGCAACAACGACAAGATCGACATATTACTCCATTGTTAGAAGAGCATATTCGCCGAACCTTGCAGGATAATAAACAGGTGATTTTATTTCAAAACCGCAGGGGCTATGCGCCTTCACAGATTTGCCAGGTGTGTGGCTGGATACCACATTGCCAACAGTGTGATGTGGCATTAACTTATCATAAAGCAGAAAACAAGCTAATATGTCATTATTGTGGTCGACAATATGCTCCCATCAAGCAATGCCAGGCCTGTGGTAGTCATGCTATGATCGATAAAAGTTTTGGCACCGAAAAAGTGGAAGATGAATTACATATGTTGTTTCCTAAAGCCAGTATCGCTCGTATGGACTTAGATACCATGCGGAGAAAAGATAGTTTTCACCGTTTGATTACCCAATTTGAACAACGTCGTATCGATATATTGGTGGGTACGCAAATGGTGGTAAAAGGATTGGATTTTGAATCTGTTGGATTAGTAGGGATTTTACTGGCCGATAGCTTACTCAGTTATCCTGATTTTCGGGTAAATGAACGGGCTTTTCAACTCATGGAGCAAGTAAGTGGGCGTGCTGGCAGAAAAGGGGAGAAAGGAATGGTGATTATTCAAGCATATAGACTTCAGCATCCCGTATTACAATGGGTCATGTCTCACGATTATGCTGCTTTTTTTCAAACGGAGATTGAAACACGTGAACAATTTGCTTACCCACCATTTGTGCGGCTCATGAAGATTATGCTGAAGCATGCTCAGCAGGAAAAAGTGATAGCTGCTGCTTATACGCTTGCACGTAGTCTTCATGAAGTATTTGCACAAGAATCTTACCTTGCATATCAGCCTATTATTGGCCCAGCATCACCACCGGTGAGTCGCATTCGCAATCAATATTTGCAAGAGATTTTGATTCGATTACCTCGCCAGTTATCTCGCTTGCAAGCATATAAAGAACATATTTTAGCCCGCTGTGCATCTCTACAAGAAAATAAAGAATTCAAAGCCGTTCGAATCATCCCGGATGTAGATCCCGTTTAAATAATGGATATGGTCGAGAAAGCTTTATCTATGGCTTTCTTTCTTTGTCTGGAAACTTAAGAAAATTCAAGATTGTTAGAAAAAATAGCCAGGGTATGTTCCTTCTTTCTTTGTCTTGAAACAAAGAAAGAAGCAAAGAAAATTCAAGACTGTCAGAAAAATGGCTGAAATGGGCTCCATTTCGCTACGGAAAATGAAACACCCCTATGGACTTATGTAATGCTGAATCAGCTTTTTGATACTTCAACTTTATCTACATCCCACCTCATTTTCCGTTTCACGCTCATGTTCGCCCATTTCTTCACGCCATTTTTCTGAAGGTCATTTGGGGAGAAGATATGAAAAAGATTACTGGAAGTTTGATTTGATGGAGAACGTTATATTCTTCTTTATTTTATTTCTCTGAAAACTTAAGAAAGTTCAAGACTGCCAGAAAAATGGGTAATTTTTTTGAAGGTCGGTTGGAGAAAAGCCATTATTTCATACGACAACATTACCGATTATCCCACAAATTTGCTCTAAGAATTACCCTGCAAACGCACTACCCATACACAAAAAAGGAGGCCAAAGGCCTCCATATCAACCAAAATCCAACTGTATGAAAATCCATCCTATAAGGTGCAAATTTCGTGCAACTAACCAGTTAAGACCACGTTAAATCATTTCACCCAGAAATCGAGCATAGGAATAAACTCACCTAAGCCAGTAAATTTGTGTAGATGAAACGCTTGTTCCCTGCTATCGTCATACTCATTACGCTTTCGTTGCTTGGGATCATTTACATCCAGATGAGCTGGATCAAGAATGCTGCTTTAATTAAAAAAGAAGAACTGCGGCAAAAATTAGTTGAAGCAACCGATGCCATCCGCGAACAGCTCGTCCACGGCAGCGGAAATGGATTAACCGTTTTATCTACGCATACCGATAGCGATGATTCGCCCTGGCAAATGTTGGCCAATCGCTTCAATAGCCAAATTCCCGTAAGCCAAAAATTCACGGCCGACGAGATTAGTGCCGTTATCCATCAGGTTTTTGAAAAAAAAGGCTTGCATACACCCTACGAATTTGCAGTGATTTCCAACCTCAGCATGTTTCCTTCTTATTTGGTGCGCTCTCCGCATATCATACAAACGATTCAAGACACCTTGCACAATATTCAATGCCTCATCCAGCTCTCCGATGCAGCTGGCTTTATCCCTAGCGCAGAAACTCTGGTCATCACCATTCCAGTTACGCAGGTGAGCATTGCCCGCTCAATGGGTTGGATGATCACAGGATCAATCTTGTTTACCCTCATCATCATTACAGCCTTTGCCTTAACCATTTATGCCTTAATACGACAAAAGAAAATCTCTGAAATCAAATCTGATTTTATCAACAATATTTCTCACGAACTCAAAACTCCGCTGGCTACCATCAATCTGGCCCTCGATACCATTTGCAACGAAAAAATTCTTTCTGATCCGCAAAAAATCAAGCCACTGGCAAGTGTGATTAAAGAAGAAAGCCAAAAGATGTATAAACATATAGAAACCGTGCTCGAATCTTCGGCACTCGATAGGCATGAATTAGAACTCAACCTGCAGCCTCACGATATCCATCAATTGATTCAACAAACCTTAAATAGCTTTGCACTTCAGTTCCAAAGTCGTCAAGCTGAAGTACACACAGCATTAGAAGCGAGTTCTTCTCTCGTGCTTACCGATCAAAACCATTTCATCCACATGCTTTCCAACTTAATCGATAACGCGTTAAAATATTCTAAAGGGAAACCTTTCATCGATATTCGTACTCGCAACCATTCTCATCATCAACTCATCTTAAGCATAGCAGATAAAGGTGTGGGCATGAATAAGCAAACGGTAAAACATATCTTCGAAAAATTTTATCGCGCACATTCCGGCAACTTGCACGACGTGAAAGGATTTGGTTTGGGTTTATCATATGTAAAATCAATTGTAGATGCACATGGCTGGAAAATTAAGGTAGAAAGTGCTCTCGGTAAAGGCACCAAATTTGAAATTGTATGCACACTTGCCGATGAGATTTCTTCAAATCATTAAAGCGATTCTACAGCATTTTCTAACGAAGAATTTCCTAAATGATCTATTTCCCTCAGCTCAACACCTTGATCAGTTACCTTCAACACATACGGGCACCCTATTTTTAACGCATAATTGGCTGGTTGATGCCCAACGGGGAAACCAAAAGCTACAGGATATTGGTAATCTTTGACCTGTGCATAAATGATTTCTTCTACAGACTGGCCAAATGGTTCCTCTGTGTCTTTTAAATCAGTAAAAGCCCCCACAATCAGTCCGGCCAATTCATGTAGCCAACCGGCTCTTTTCAAGTTGTACAACATACGGTCAATATGATATGTATATTCGCCCACATCTTCAAGAAACAAAATCTTACCAGCTGTATTGGGTTGTGAACGCGTGCCTGAAAGATTGACCAATAACGATAAATTGCCTCCAATAAGCACTCCACTGGCTTGCCCCAGGCGATTGAGTGGATGGGCATTACAAGTATATCGTTGCGGTATTCCCAGCCAGGCCTGTCGCAGGCTCTGCACATAAGGATCTTCTCTCGTTTGTTCCGTGATACCACTACACATCAACGCATGCAAACTGGCAATTTGATAATGCCGATGTACATGCATGTGTAATGCAGTAATATCGCTATACCCACAAAGCCATTTAGGAGCCTCTATGAAGTGCTGAAAATTGAGCTGATCCAAGATGCGAATAGTGCCATATCCCCCTCGGCCAAACCATATTGCGCGTATGGAATCATCGTCTAACATGCGTTGTAAATCGCGCAGCCTAACGGCATCAGGCGCAGAAAAATTGTGATAAGAAGTGCCCACCGTTTCTCCCAAAATCACTTCAAAACCCCAACCCTGAACCACTTCGGCTGCATACAACGCCACACTCGCCTGCATCTTACTGGCTGGACAACATATCCCAATGCGATCGCCCGGTTGTAAATATGGTGGTATACGCATAATGAAAATTTAATAGGGCAATTTCTGGACTCTTGCTCTACTTTGCAAGTTTTTGATCATTCCTCATCTGCTAAAACCCTACAAGCCAATCTATTCCTGTAATTTTGTGCCACTATGCCTGAATTTAAACGATACTTGGTTACTGCCGCTTTGCCATATGCCAATGGTCCTATTCATATTGGTCATTTAGCAGGATGTTATTTGCCAGCCGATATTTATGTGAGATACTTGCGAGCGAAAAAATTGCCTGTAAAATTTATTTGCGGTACCGACGAGCACGGCGTACCCATCACCATCAAAGCTTTGCAAGAAAACACTACGCCTCAAGCTATCGTAGACCATTACCATACCCTGATCCGCGATAGCTTTGCTGCGGTAGATATTTCGTTTGATATTTTTTCTCGTACCTCCAAACCCATTCACCACGAAACGGCTCAGGCTTTTTTTAAAAAACTTTACAACGAAGGATATTTTGAAGTAAAAGAAACCGAGCAATTTTACGACGAAGAAAAACAAATGTTCCTGGCCGACCGCTACATTGTGGGCACCTGCCCCGTATGTGGCTACGAAAAAGCTTATGGCGACCAATGCGAAAAATGTGGTTCCTCGCTTAGCCCAGATGAACTCATTAATCCCCGCTCGGCCTTGAGCGACTCAGTGCCCTTGAAACGGAAAACCAAGCATTGGTACATGCCCTTGCAGCGGTTTGAACCTTGGCTGCGCAAATGGATCCTGGAACAACATCGGGAATGGAAGGCCAATGTGTATGGGCAATGCAAAAGCTGGCTCGATCATGGCTTACAACCGCGCGCTATGACACGCGATAGCCAGTGGGGCGTGAAAGTACCCCTGCCAGAGGCTGAGGGAAAAGTACTGTATGTGTGGTTTGATGCGCCTATTGGGTATATTTCCGCTACTAAAGAATTGTTGCCCGATACCTGGAAAGATTGGTGGCAACGCGAGGATACCCGGCTGATCCACTTCATTGGTAAGGACAATATCGTGTTTCATTGCATCATTTTCCCAGCCATGCTAAAGGCTCATGGCGATTTTGTATTGCCCGACAACGTACCTGCCAATGAATTTCTCAACATAGAAGGTCAAAAAGTGTCTACCAGCCGCAATTGGGCTGTATGGGTGCATGAATATATCCATGACTTCCCTCCCGAACAACGTGGCCAAGATGTACTTCGCTATGTGCTCTGTGCCAATATGCCCGAAACGAAAGACAACGATTTCACTTGGAAGGATTTTCAAGACCGAAACAACAACGAATTGGTCGCAATCTTGGGCAATTTTGTGAACCGCACTCTGGTATTGATGCACAAACTCTGCAAGGGTAAGGTGCCACCTTTTCATGAAGAAGTGCAGGATGAAGCCGATCAGCACCTCTACGCTTATCTCCAGAAAGCCAAGCATAACATCGAAAATGCTATCGAACAATTTCATTTTCGCGACGCATTAATGGAAGTGATGAATGTAGCTCGCGAAGGCAATAAATATCTGCAAGAAAAAGCCCCCTGGCTGCTAGCCAAAGATCAAGCCACACAGCTGGTCAACCAGCCCATCATCGACAATACTATTTTCATGTGCCTGCAGCTAACGGCCAACTTAGCCATCTTCTTAAATCCATTTTTACCTGCCACTGCTCGCAAAATCTGTTACTTATTGAAAGTGGTGGATCGCATGTTGGAATGGGAAAATGCCGGTAGCCTGAAACTACTGAGCGTAGGCTATAGCTTACGAGCTCCCGAGCTGCTGTTCCGAAAAATTGAAGATGCAGAAATCGAAAAACAAATCCAAAAGTTGCAAACAGCCGAACAAGCTTCAGCCACCTCCACTGCAGTTTCCACGCCCCAACCCACCCAAGCCACCGTAAAACCCACCATCAACTATGATGATTTTGATAAACTCGACTTGCGCGTGGGCACTATCATTGCCGCAGAAAAAGTAAAACAAGCCGATAAGCTCTTGCAACTCACGGTCGACCTGGGCTTCGAGCAACGTACTATCGTATCGGGTATAGCCCAATATTTTCAACCCGATCAAATTATTGGTCAACAAGTAGTGGTAGTGGCCAACCTGGCACCACGCAAGCTCAAAGGCATTGTCTCACAAGGCATGATCTTGATGGCCGAAGATGATCAAGGAAAACTCCATTTCGTGACTCCTAGCGACAACATTCCACCAGGAGGAAAAGTGAGCTGAACATGGTATCGAAGTGAACGGGAAAAGCAACAGCACTATCTGAATATTAATTTTAATAAACGAAGATTTGCTAATTTCTTCACGCCATTTTTCTGAAGGTCAATGTGAGAAGATGATTGATGATGTTTGATTTTATAGAGAACGTTGTAGTCTTCTTTCTTTGTCTTGAAACAAAGAAAGAAGCAAAGAAAATTCAAGACTGTCAGAAAAATGGCTAAAATGGGCTTCATTTCGCTACGGAAAATGAAACATTCTTATGAGCTTGTATATACTGAATCAGCTTTTTGATATTTCAACTCTTATCTACATCCCATCTCATTTTCCGTTTCACGCTCATGTTCGCCCATTTCTTTACGCCATTTTTCTGAAGGTCATTTGGGGAGAAGATATGAAAAAGATTGATGATGTTTGATTTGATGAAGAATGATGTATCCTTCTTTCTTTGTCTTGACACAAAGAAAGAAGCAAAGAAAATTCAAGACTGCCAGAAAAATAGCTGGGGCATGTTCCTTCTTTCTTTGTCTTGAAACAAAGAAAGAAGCAAAGAAAGTTCAAGACTACCAGAAAAATGGCTAAAATGGGCTCCATTTCGCTACGGAAAATGAAATACCCTTATGGGCTTGTGTAATGCTGAATCAGCTTTTTGATACTTCAACTTTATCTATAACTCACCTCATTTTCCGTTTTACGCTCATGTTCGCCCATTTCTTCACGCCATTTTTCTGAAGGTCGATGTGAGAGGATGACATGAAAATGATTGATGATGTTTGATTTGATGGAGAATGATGTAATCTTCTTTCTTTGTCTGGAAACTTAAGAAAGTTCAAGAGTGATGATGATTTTCTCTAACATCCCATTCATATAGCATAGCGTATCACTATTGAAATAAGCAATCAAATAGACATTTTGCTGTTCAACAGTAAAAACGAAAATTATTCTTATGCTTTTCCACCCACTACCACATTCCAGGGCCTGATTTCCCAATGTGTGACGAGCCCATTTTGCACATAAGGATCTCGCTCGATGAATTGCTTGATAATCGATGTATCGGCTGTATAAAATACCAAAATCGCTCGATCGGGTGGATTATCGAGCGCACCGGCCATCACCACATATCCTTGCTCATACATTTCCCGTATCAGCTTGAGATGAGCCTCCCGAAAGGGCTTGCGGCGTTCCACATAATCAGTTACTACATCGTATAGCAATACATAATACATATTGTATGTTTTTTATAGAATCAGATGCGGTTTAATGGCATTTATCCAAATTACATATCCTTGGCGATTCATATGAAGTCCGTCATCAAGAAATAAATCTTTTCTTGGTAAACCCTTTTCGTCTAACATTAAATGATATACATCAATAAAATCGGCTCGCGGCTGATGAGCCAAGAATTGTTGAATCTTCCAATTGGCGGCATCCATCAATGGCATGAGATGTTGCCTTCGGGGGCTGGGCTTAATAGATACAAAACTGATTTTCGTGTTGGGTAGTTTTTCTCTTACAAGATAAAATAAACGAACAAAGCGATTATATATGCTATCTACTGTAATGGTCGACGATGAAGCTGCATCATTATCTCCGCCGTATACAATAATTTGCTTGGGTTGATAAGGAAAAATAATTTGATGCGCATAATGGATGATGTCGGGAAGTGTAGATCCACCAAAGCCTCTGTTGATAATCGTAAACTCGGGAAAATCTTTGGGCAATGTTTTCCACATACGAAATGAAGAACTACCTATAAATAAAATAGCATGTTCAGGTGGTGTTTGAAGACTATCCTGGTGTTGAAATTGCCGAATTTCATTCTCAAAAGGCCAATTTTCTTGCTGTGCATGAGTGGTATTTGAAAGAAATGCACAAACACATAAAATAGCCAGCAATATCAGGCGTCGCATGGAAATGGTGTATTTCCATCAAATCTACAAGATTCTATTTATTTCTCGCCTCATATTGAAATCCCAATTTTTTCAATCCTTTTTGCACTTCCGGGCAACTCATAAACAAGCGCCACAACAAACCACTGCGATAATTTTCGATCATCACCACTTGAGGACCTTGATCGATGGCTAAATAGCGCTTAGGATACCAATTGGCCGTTTCACTAAATGCATCATAAAAACCATAAGGCCCCCACAATTTATTTTTCATTTCTGGATGGGTAAACCAATATCGCATCGCTTGGAGCGATTGAGCGGGTGTATATACCACAGACGAAACTGCGGCAGTGGGAGAGATCACTCCTAAATCAGTATGCTCACCAGGTGCGTGAGCGGCATAACCATCTATAGAATAACTGGCCGTTAATCCCCAATTGTGCGGGCCATATCCTTTATAATGCAAAGGATTGTTGACACACCATAAGTAATTAATCATCGTTTGGTCGAAGTTTTCTTTCTCATAATCGGCATAGTGATCTTTTAGTCCATGTGGATTTAATCCTAAATAAGAATAATGTGCCCAAAATAAAGGGCCGCCAAGTGTAGCGTTGCCTTGATGATAGAGTTGCAATTCATATCCATAATGCCAGGAAGGCGAAACAATTTTCCCATTAGAAGCCCAACCTTGATGATAGGCAGATGCCGGAATAGGATGGGTAGGTGAAGAAGCAGCGAGAATATAAGTTATTAAACATTCATTATACCCATGAATAGGAAAATTCATTGCCCAACCATAGTGCGGACTCCAATGCCAATACAGCACTTGCTGCCCATGTTGATACCAGCTCCATTCCACCGATTTCCATAAGGAATCTATTCTTTGCTTGATTTGTTTTTCGATGGGATGATCATCTCGAAGAAACTGGCGTGCACTGAGTAAGCCTTGGATGAGAAATGCTGTTTCCACAATATCTCCACCATCGTCTTTGGGGCTAAATGGTTTTACACGCCCATCGGGATAAAGCCAATGAGGCCATGCTCCGTGAAAACGATCGGCATGAGAAAGAAAGTTAACTATGCGTTGTAATCGTTGCACACCTTGCGATCGGGTAATATATCCGCGATGAATGCCTGCAAGAATAGCCATCATGCCAAACCCACTTCCACCAACGGTTATCACATCTTGATCGTGTTCAGGATATTCGCCGTCAATATGAATACGCTCTCGAGCCATACCACTACGAGGTTCTGCACCATCCCAGAAATAACGAAAACTAGCCCGCTCTACACTATCGAGTAAAGCCTCATCAGAAAGCGTATCAACATTATTCTGATAAACGATTGTGCTTGCATTTCGCTGTCCAAAAGCCATGATCAACAATATCGAGCTGAATCCAATACAAGCTGGTAAAATCCATTTTTTCATGATGCATTATTTTATTTCAATCCATTGTTTTCTAGGTGAAACACCATTTTCATTTATTGCTTCAATAGTAAAATAATAAGTTTTTTGGCTATCCATAGCTTCAAAGAAATATTGATTATCTGCATACACCATAACGCTATTGTATAATTTATGTGGATCTGTTCCGAAATATATTTGATAGGCATAGGCATTGTCTACAGGGCTCCATCGAATCCAGGCACTACGTTTATCTTTTTCAGTGCGCAACACCATGAATTGCTTTACCGAATCGGGTTTTTCGCCATGCCCATGTCCAAACACACGTAGCCCGCTTAACGCAAATTTGCCTGTAGGCATGTGTATATTCACCATTTTGATATAACGAGCCTCCACTGGCGTATCCAACTCCACATAGTCATGTGGTACATCGTGTAAGTTTTTACTTTTGTCGATGAGTAAATGCCAATGCACACCATCTTGCGAATCGAAGATTTGGTATTGATGATAAATACCCGTTTGTTTACCCATCAGTTGGGCATCTTGATCGGCATAATTGATCTGGATAGCACGAATCGTAGATAAGTTTCCCAAATCTGAAATAATCCATTCGCCAGAATCGGCGGTAGCTGCACTCCAATAAGTACGAATATCTTCATCCACAGCAAAATTAGCCGAATACGCACCCCAGGTCGATGATACTTGCACGGGCTTAGCATAGTTGAGCAACATCCATCCAGTAAACTGGCCGGCTCGATTTCCCGCATCGGGCAAATAATGTGGGTAATCGCCAAATGAGGTATTGCCATACATCACACCATCCTCATCAAATCCTGCTGGCCATATGCCTATGCGTCGCTCAAAGTTATTTTTTACAGCAATGCGAATAGTAGATACATGCCACCACCGGCCCTGTTGATCCTGAAAGGTACTCCCATGACCAGCGCCTCGAGCAAACCCGCCTGGCTTGTAGCTTAAAGGATCGGATTGAAAAACAAATGGACCCAAGGGATGATCACCAACAGCTACCCCATCGGCATATCCACTAAACTCTGTACCAGGTGCTGCAAATTGCAAATAATATTTTCCGTTATGTTTCGTCATCCATGCACCTTCGATAAATGGATCCAAAAAGATATTATCGTTGTATTCTCCAAAGCGTTGCCAACCATATCGCCAGGGTTGTAATAACAACAACTCTTTCCGAGCACTTAAGGGTTTAAATGTATGCCGATCGATTTCTACACCATAAATGGGATAAGTATTGCTGCTACCATTGTACATGTACAAACGCCCATCATCATCGAGAAAAAAATCGGGATCCCAACCTCCTATTAAAAATGAATCTATAGCCTGTTTCCATACATTTGATTTAGGGTTGGTACTCATCCAGATGGGGAAATCAGTACTATAAGTAGATCCAAAGACCAGCATGGTATCGCCCATTACCCATACTGCTGGGGCACATAGGTCATCATAAGTGCGTTGCTTTTGTATATCGTTTAAAAAGGATCGATGTATAAAATGCCATTGAGATAAATCATGGCTCCACCAATATCCTTGTTGATTGGTTGAAAACAAATAATAATCTTGTTGATACCTGACAATCACCGGATCGGCTGTGGTTCGATGTTTACCCCATTGTACAAAATCGGGTATAGGGCAATACCCATAATCTATATTCAACGGATTGCAATACGTTTTTTGTGGATAAGATTGTGCGAAAAGTATATTCGTAGGCAAGAAGATGAGCAGAAGAATGAAGTATTTATGCATGGCAAATTGTATTTATTGTACAACAAATCCCAATGTTTTCAATCCTTGTTGCACTTCGGGGCAACTCATGAACAAACGCCACAGCAATCCACTCCGTGCATTTTCAATCATGATGATTTGAGGTGCTTGATCTATAGCGAGATATTGATGGTCAAACCAAGGTTGTGATAAATCAAAAGCATCGTAAAAACCATATGTTCCCCAAAGTTGATCACCTAAGGTATAATAGAAAAAACGAATGGCCCGCATAGAAGCATCGGGTGTATACGGTAGAGAAGCAATAGCAGCAGTAGGCGCAATTACTCCATTATCGGATGTTGGTGAATGTACGGCATATCCAGCAGGATCATCGCTTGCTGTAAGCCCCCAACAATCTGTACTATATCCATTAAAATGTAAGGGATTATTTACACAATATTGATGATTTATTTGTGTATGTGCCACATTTTGTTCCCAATAATTTGCATAAGCATCACTTAATGCGTGTGGATTTAAGCCTAAAAATGAATATTGTGCAAAGAACAAAGGCCCCCCAAATGCAGGGCCCAAGGGCAAACGAATGCCTTCATATGTTTGACCGTTACGCATGGCACCATTTTTTGCCCAGCCACTATCATATACTTGTTTATTAATCGCATAAGTAGGCGAACTAGCAGCCAAAACATAAGTGATCAATGCTTCATTCCAGCCTTGAATAGGCAAATTCATTGCCCAACCATAATTGGGGCTCCAATGCCAGTACAACACCGATTGACCATTGCGTTGAAACCAGGTCCATTCTACACGATACCACAGGCTATCTATGGCCGCACGAAGAGTTTGTTCATCGCTATCAGGTGATTGAAAATATTGACGTGCACACAACAAGCCCATCATCAGATAAGCTGTTTCTACCAGATCGGCACCATCATCTAAGCGACTAAAGGGAATAGTAGCACCCGTTGAACCATTGATCCAATGTGAAAAAGCCCCATGGTAACGCGTACAAGAAGTGCTCAGAAAATGCACAATTTGTTGGATACGATTCAATCCATCTGTACGTGAAATCCAATTTCTTTCGATGCCCACTAAAATCGCCATGATGCCAAAGCCCGTTCCGCCCGTGGTACATATATCACCAGAATTGCTTCGCTCACGAGCCATACCCGATACAGGATGTGCAAATTCCCAGAAATAATGGAATGTTTGATGGGCTACCAGGTCCAACAAAGCACTATCGGAAATACGCGGAAATTTATCTGTTGAATCGATCTCTGTAATCCAGTTGATGGTAAATGTATTATCCAACTGCCAATTGCCTACACCAGGCAATGATTTTTGAATCGTCAACACATATTTATGCAATGCCTGCAAGGAATCAACAGGGGAAATGCGCAATACGCTGTCTGTACTTGAAGGCAAGAGTTGTAAGTTTATTGTTTGTTGCTGATCATTGATCAACTGGATGTAGTTAAGTGCGGTTGACAATACCACTGCATGATCGAAATGCAACACGATCTCAGGCATTCGACTCACTTGATATAACTGATATTGATTGATTTGGTGATCAACTGAGAAGCTGGTGAGATGAAACACTTGTGGTTGTGGCTGCGGTTGAGCATTGGAGTTATGCTTTGAGCATGACGTGCATAGCATAAACCCGCCCATTCCACAAATAGCGACGCATAAAATAGTCTTCAGCCTGTTCAACATCATATTTAGCAATGGAAAAATCAGGGAGCTAAGTCAAGTGACTTACTCCCTGAAGAAAACCCATAAACCTAGAAACTTTTCATTTACCACGTCCTTCAAGCCGCACCAATGCATTAACATCATTTTCGCTCAATGCCTGATCATATACCCTCACTTCATCGAGCAACCCATTTAGAAAGCCCGCCCATGGCTGGCTTCCAGTTGCTGAAGTAAGGCTTGGTGTAGTGTTGAATTGCGATGTACCAAAAACTAATGGGCCTACATCTACAAAATGTATGGATCCATAATTAGAAACCGTTTGCGTATCTATTTTATTACCATTCACAAACACTTTAAAGGTAGAGCTAGCGGCATCATAACTAATCGCAATATTGGTCCATACTCCCCAGATGTTGTTGAGCTGATAGTTGCCCAGCCAAGCATCTGTACCATTGTTGTTGACATGAATCTTGAGCAAGCCATAATTAGGCGTACTTCCATTTTCGAAAAACATATCGATATTTCCCCAAAAATTGGTGGTATCGGAAAGCGAGAGAATACCGCCTGTAGCACTCGTGTTTTGCTGAGCATTTACCCACATGGTAATGGTGAAGCTTTGCAGGCTAGCCAGTTGGCTCGTATTGGGGAAGATGGCATACGAATCGGAATTACCGATTTGCAAGGCCTGCCCTTTAATGCCATTGGCAAACGATATATTTGTTCCCGTGCCTGAAGCTTTTGATACACTGTCTACAAGGCTGCCATTGAACGACCAATAGGCGATGAGATGACCAGCACCTACCTCGTTGGAGCTGGTATAACCACCAATATTCAATGCAGGCATGTAGCTGTGTGGATCAAACTTTTTATAACAAGAACTGATGTTTATTCCCACAAGGAGAGTCATCAGCAAGATGATTTGTCGTTTCATAACATTTTCATTTGAATAAGATGAATTAATAGCCAGGATTTTGGGTAAGTAGTCCCGCACTCAAGTCGATTTCGTTTTGTGGAATAGGCCATACTTCATTTTTTCCTTTTTTCCAACCTTTAGGGCCAAATATTTGCTCGGCTCTTCCTTGACGGATTACATCGAAATAGCGATCGAATTCCATGGCCAGCTCCACGTGACGTTCATGCCAAATAGCTAAACGCAAGCTATCTTTATTGGTTGTGGTTACATCTGGTAAAATGTTTGGGTTGCCCCCACGAGCTCGAGCACGCACCTGGTTGAGGGAATTAAGTGCTTGCTGGGTGTTGCCCAATTCATTAGCGGCCTCGGCATTCATGAGCAACACTTCAGCATAACGGATCACCCGAATGTTTTGCTGGCAGCCTTCATTATAGCCCGATTGATACATGCTAAAGGGTACATATGATTTGTAGTTGTACATGGGATTAGCTACGCTAGGTGGAATGAAATCACCCTCTGCTGTAGTGCCTCCTCTGAAGATAATGGTGGCATTTCGGCGTGGATCGCCTGGCTCAAACGTGCTATCGGCCAATTTAGTCGTGGGTACATTAAACCCCCATCCACCGCCTACTACGCCCCTCACACCTTGTACTTGCGAATATTGCGAATTAGATGCATCTGGATTGCCCGGGATCAATGCACATTGAATCTCAAAAATAGATTCGGAGCAGTTTTCATTTTGCACGCGAAACATTTTTTCAAAATCGGGAAACAAGTGATAAATGCCGAGTGCCATCACTTGATTGGTGTAATCCAAAACTTCTTGCCATTTCTGTTGATACATAGCCACTTTAGCATGCAAAGCAAGGGCTGCACCTTTAGTGGCATGGCCAATTTCAGCTGCAGGGTAAGTCACTGGTAATACGGCAGCAGCATCGGTGAGATCGCGTTCAATAGCTGCATATACGCTGTCTTTAGGCGCCCTTGGCAAGTTGTAGTCGGCAGGGCTTTGTGGCAGGTGGAGCCTTAAAGGTACTCCACCGAAAGCACGTACCAAACGGAAATAGCAATATGCCCGAATAAACTTAGCCTCTGCAATATACCGTTGCCGCAGGGCCGCATCGAAATGCATGGTATCCACATGATCAATGACTTGATTACAGAGATTGATTTCTTGATACTGCCCCGTCCAGAAATCCTGCAACTGTCCCTCGGTAGGAGTAGCTGTAAAATTGTCAAAATCATTCATGAAAGTAGCATCTTGAGGATCGCTTCCTTTTTCTGCATCATCTGATCCTAAGCTTTCTACCGCTATTGCCGCAAAAGCTACTTGTTTCCATTCGTGCAAATTGGCATACATCGCATTCACGGCTTTAGTAGCATCGTCTTGCGATTGCCAGAACTGCTGAGTAGGTTGCTGCCCCTGGGGGGGTACATCCAGAAAACTCTTTGAACATCCCATCCACAGCAATATGGATATGCTCAAACCAAATAGGCTTATATATAAGTCACGAGATTTCATAGTCATGAAATTTAAAAGGTGAGATTAATACCAGCGTTGTATGTAGCATAAAGTGGATATACGTTTACATCCACACCAGCTCGAGTAGGAGGCCCACCCACTTCTGGGGAAAATCCTTTATACGAGAAGAAATTCAATGCATTCTGTGCATTTACATAAATGCGAAGCCGATTGATTTGCCAGCGCTGCGTTAGCCGATCGGGTAGCGTATATCCCAACTGAATATTTCTCACGCGGAAATAGCTGCCATTTTGCACGTAAAATGAATTGGAAATATAATTCTGTCCGCCACCAATATTGGCCGAAGGATAGGTATTCGATGTGCCAGGCCCATGCCAGCGATGGTCAAAGAAATCTTGAGTGAAGTTTTCTCCCCCGTATCGAAAGCCCAGATTAGCGTTATAAATATCCACTCCTGCAACACCTTGAAAATCGAGGGTGAGATCAAATTGTTGATACGACCATGTAGTGTTGATCCCATACAGGTATTTGGGATTAGGATTGCCCAGCACCACCCGGTCGCGATCATCAATAACCCCATCGCCATTGATGTCGGCAAACTTGAAATCACCGGGCATAGCAGTAGGTTGAATGGGCGTACCATTTTTATTCACATAGCTATTGATATCTTGCTGGCTTTGAAATACGCCAATCACCTTACGGCCAAAAAACTCACCAATGGGCTGCCCCACTATAGTACGGGTATTGAAATTATTAGATCCTGTAGTTCCAACAGCTTGATAAATGGGATTGGCGCCTGTAGTTACAGAAAGTACTTTATTGGCATTATAACTGAGATTAGCATTTATCGAATAATGCCATTTAGTGCCCAGCTTGTCCGACCAGGAAAGGGTGAATTCTACTCCCCGATTTTGAAAATCGGCCTGATTGCCAATGATAGTACCTGAAGTAGTACCTAAAGAGCCTAAAATAGGAATATCGAATATAGCCTTCTCGGTTTTTTTATTGTACCAGTCAATTTCAATATTTAGCCTATCGTTTAAGGTAGTGGCTTCCAGTCCGATATCGGTTCCCACACCGCGTTCCCAATAAGTAGTAGGAGGCACAATCGTGGTAATGCTAGCACCGGTATAATAAGCTTCAGGATTACCAAATACTGCTGTGAATTGGGGAATCTGCGTGACGGTAAGCACCGAAATATTTGAAGGTACAGAAGCATTGCCGATCTTTCCCCAACTACCGCGTAATTTGAGGTAGCTGAATACATGTTGTTGCTTCATGAAAGCTTCTTCGCTGATTACCCACCCTGCGCCAATAGATGGGAAATAACCCCAGCGATTGGAGCCTGTGAATTTCGAAGAACCATCGGCACGGAAAGAGGCGTTGAGTAAGTATCGATTCTTAAACGCATAGTTGACTCTGCCAAAATAAGAAGCAACAGTTGATAAATCACCCCTATCACTTGCATACCGAGTGCTTTGATCGCCCAAGCTCAAATAAAGATCGCCTTCTGAATTATCGGGTACATTTTGTGCAGAAGCTGTTAACTCGTAAAATTTATACCGTTGTGCAGATTGCCCAGCTAATATAGTGAGCTGATGAGGGCCAAATTGATTTTGATAAGTCAATGTATTTTCTACAATCCAATTCCGCGTTTCGTCGCGTGTTACAGAGAGGCGGCTTGTGCTATTTTGTTGTTTTAAAGTAGCCTTATAAACGGGCACATAGTTTCTTACCTCTTGCTGTTGAAATTCACCACCCCAACTGGTACGAAAACGCAGATGCTTGAACAGCTCTAGCTCTGCGTAAACATTTCCTGAAAGCCGATAGTTGCGGGTTTGCTGATGGAAAAAGTCAATCGTAGCTTGCGGATTGAAATTAGAACCATCTCCTACATTATAATCTGTGGGATCTCCATAACTACCATCGGCATAATACACCGGTACTACAGGTGCTGCAGAGTAGAGCTCATGGAAAATACCGGGTGGAAAATCATGAGAGAAGCTATAAGCACCCGTAATCGTATAGCCAACGCGCAAAGGTTGGAGCGGATGAAAATCATTCTTTACCAAGGCAGTATATCGCTTGTAATCGTTTTTTTCTACCAAGCCATCTTGTGCTAAATAGCCCAGGGAAAAGCGATATGTGTTTTTCTCAGATCCACCGTTTACCGAAAGTTCGTGATTCGTGATTAAAGCATTACGAAGAACTTGGTGGTACCAATCGGTGCCTTTGCCAAATTGATTGGGATCATAGATAGGATTCTGACCATTAATCTGATATAATTCGTTGATGAGAATAGCGTATTCGTGTGCATCGGCCATTTTCAGCGGGTGCGTGACGCTTTGCCAGCCTGCATATCCATTATAACTCACACTTACTTTACCGGGTATGCCTTTTTTCGTAGTAATCAGCACCACGCCATTGGCAGCTCGGATACCATAAATAGATTCGGCCGATGCGTCTTTTAAGATGCTGATGCTTTCGATATCTGCAGGATTCAAGAAGCTGATATCGCTATACCATACGCCATCTACCACATAAAGCGGATTAGGATCGCCGTATACGGTTCCTAAGCCACGGATGCGGATTTCGGGGGAAGCGCCCGGCGCACCAGAATTGGTAATTTGCACACCAGCAACCTTTCCCTGTAGCGCACTAATGGCATTGACCGACGATTGTTTCGCAATGTCACTGCCATTGATTTGCGCTACTGCACCTGTCACATCAAGTTTTTTCTGCGTGCCATATCCTACCACCACCACTTCATTGAGCTGAGATACCGATGGGCGTAGTACAACGCTCAGTGAAGAACGGCCGCCAACTGGAATTTCTACCGATTGATATCCCACATACGATACGATCAACACAGCATCATCGGGTACTTCAATTTGAAATTCACCATTTTCATTGGTCACTGTTCCCGCTGTTGAACCTTTTACCTGTATCGTCACGCCAATCAATGGACGACCAGCGGTATCGGTCACACGACCATGTACGACTACGGTTTGTAATTGTTCTACATGTGGTGCAATGACCACCAGTCGATTGTTGAGTACTTGATAACTCAGGTTTAATTGGCTCAGCAAAGAATCGAGTATGGTCTCTACCGGCTTATCATTGGCCGATATGCTGATGCGGGTATCTACGGGCACTTCGGCCGTGTTGTATAAAAACCGATAACCCGTACGGTGCTGAATCATGTTGAGTACACGTTCTAGCTTCACATCCTGCAGGTGCAAGCTTAGCCTCGACTCCTGAGAAAAGGCCCTTGCAGAAGCCTGTACAAAACCAGCCAACAGGAGAAGCGTTGTCCATTTCATACATAGCAAAACTTTAAACTTGCTTTTGGGGAAAAAGCGAAGAAGTTGTTTGAGATTTTTCATAACTTGAAAGCGTTTTGGGTGTTATTAAAAATCCTTCTCTTGAAGAAGGGTTACATCCTCCGTTGAAGGGAAATGTGGCCGCATTTCCCTTCTCTTTTTGTCTGTTGCTCATGATGTGTTTAAATTGTTCATGGGTAAATGTTTTTAAGGTGAAAC
Source organism: Thermoflavifilum sp. (assembly GCA_023511875.1). GTDB lineage: Bacteria > Bacteroidota > Bacteroidia > Chitinophagales > Chitinophagaceae > Thermoflavifilum. The sequence continues at coordinate 55,549 of JAIMAQ010000001.1, read as the reverse complement.
CATTTGAGTTGTATCTGAACTGATCCAGACATCTTTTTGCACAATGCGATAAGTAAAGGGTTGACGTGTTGAGGCCAGCTGCAAGGCATGCAGGGCTTCAGCAAGTGTTTCTGTGGTAAACACACCCGTAAAGCGGTATTGCCTGGGTGCGGCATCTAAAAAATGAAACTGCACATTATACCAACGCTCCATTTGCCGGGCCAATTCTTCAAAACTTTCTTGCTGGAAAGCCAAGGTATTGTGCACCCACGATATTTCGGCCACCAGGGTATCATGTGGCATAGGCTTTACAGGTAGGATGGCGTAAGGAGCCGATTGAACGATATCTACACTGTCGGTCTTAAACACATCGGCAGCCTTGTTGGGAATAATAATCTTTTGATGAGGTTTTAAGAGAATATGGCGTGAAGGCTCATCGCGAAAATTCACTTCTATAGCACCTTTAATCAATACCGCTTCTATAGCTTCATCATCAGGATAAGCCCGTACGTCAAATACCGTTCCGAGCACCTGGATATCGATTTTATGAGTATGAATCACAAAAGGTATTTGATCATGGTGTACGACATCGAAATAAGCTTCACCTATGAGCTGCACTTCTCTTTCATGCCCACTCATAAAATCACGCCGGTAGGTCAATTCACTGCCTGCATTCAGCCATACTTTCGATCCGTCGGGCAATTGAAGTTGCATACGCGATCCTTTTGGAGATATCACCTTCACCAGTGAATTTTCGGTATGCACAGTATCCATTTGTCGAGCACTTCCTAGCTGTTGTGTAGGCATAATGGGTCTTTGCCAGAACCAGATGCCCGCGATAAGTATGCCTACCAACATGCCTATACCCACTATGAGCAATCGTTGCTTTCGCCGATATTTTTTTGCCATTTCTTCCATTTCCCATGGATAGAATTCAGGACTTGGCTGAGAGGTGTCGAATAATTCAGCCGGTAATTGCCCCGACTCGGCCATCCGCTGCACATGCCATGCAAAGAATTCCCCACTCGTGATGCGTTCATTGACTTCATGTGCTGGATGCCAGGCTTGTTGTAAGGTTTCCCACACGTATTGTGCTTCTGGATGCTGCTGAAGCAAAGCAGCTAGCTCCTCCAACTCTTCAGAGGTGGCCTCTCCGCTGAGCCGTTTGGCTATGAGCACCCACAGCCTTTCCTGTTCTTCCATGGTTATCAACGAAGTGTAGGTTGTGATAGTAAGACACAGTTCGGGATGTGTTACCCTGAAAGACTAAAAAAATTTTTTAGGGGGAAGATCTATTAGCGTTGAGCGACTACAGGTTGAATGGCTTCAGCCAATTTGCGCAAAGCTATGCCCATTTGGGTTTCCACTGTTTTAACAGATATCTGCAACAGTTCTGCTACTTCTTTGTAGTGCAGGCCATCGTCTTTTACCAACCTGAAAATAAGCCTACAACGATCGGGCAATGCCGCTATGGCTTTTTCCATATGGCGCTTTAATTCGTTGTTGAGCAGGATTTGCTCGGGATTGTTGATGGTAAAATGCACTTCTACACTACTCATTTCTTCCATGACATCCAAATCGAGATGATGCGGCTGATGCACTCGTAAATAATTCAAACTTCGATTTTTTACCGCCTGATAAAGATATAACCTGATGTTGCGAATGCTGCCTAGCTTTGCTCGCTGCTGCCACATGATCATAAATACATCTGAAACAATTTCTTCGGCTACCTCGTGTTGACGAACAAATACCCTCGCCCAGTTGATCAAAGGCCCGCCAAAAGCATCAAATAATTTCCGATAAGCTCGCTGATCGTCGAGCGCAGCCACTTGGTGCCATAAATACCGATAATAGGCATCTACATTATCGTGCATGGTAGTGGGCATCTATAGGCCTAAGTTAAGCACTTATTCCCATCCAAAGAAATTTCGATTAAAATGGCTACTCCCTATAAAAAATTTTTGAGAATTCGAAAACTTGATTATTTTTGTTAGGAATACTAACTAATTATTCACTTCAAAAAATTTATGCTTATGTCAACTATTCCTGGATACACGTATGCACAAGTGCCGGCAGCTCCTTTCACCCTACACGACCTGGAGTTGCTCAAGCAAACCGTCATGTTTACCGACGAAGATATTGCCTGGCTGAAAAAAGCGGGTACCATTCTCAGCGACCAAATTGATGAGATTCTGGATCTATGGTATGGATTTGTGGGTAGTCATCCCCATTTACTGGAATATTTTTCGAAAAATGGTGTACCCGACCAGCATTATTTACAAGCCGTTCGCCAAAGATTTGGGCAATGGATTCGCGATTTGTGTGAACGACATTATGATCAAGATTGGTTAAATTATCAATACGAGATTGGCCTGCGGCATCATCACACGAAAAAAAACCAAACCGATCAAGCACAAGCTGCGCCCATGATTCATTATCGCTATATGGTAGCCTTTATTTATCCCATAACGGCAACCATTAAATCATTCCTGGCCAAGAAAGGACATTCAGCAAATGAAGTAGAACAAATGCACCAAGCCTGGTTTAAAGCCGTAGTGCTTACGGTGGTATTGTGGACTTATCCCTACATTAAGCCTGGAGAATTTTAAATATGGATCACGGGAAGATGAAAGTAGGCGAAAGTGCCCTGCATAAAATGATGTAATTTTATCGAAAACAAGTTTATGCCTTCGCCTTTTGATTTATTTTGGCAAAATCAATCGACTACCGGAAAAATAGTTGTAGCCCTAGAACGTATTGCTGAAGCTTTTCGGGTGATGGCATGGGAAATCAGCAAAGAAAGTGGATTAAGCCCCATACAAATTCAAATATTGATTTTTTGTTTATTTCATGATGCTCATATGGCCACTGTATCGGCATTGGCAGAGGAGTTTCATCTCACAAAAGCAACAATCAGCGAATCTATTCGCACATTGGCAGCGAAACAATTGATCACAAAAAAGCAAACAGATGAGGATCTGAGAAGCTACAGAATTGTATTGACATCAAAAGGAAAAAAATTAGCACAAAAAGCTTCACAATTTGCAGATGCTTTGGTAAGTGCTGTAGATGGATTGCCAGCATCATCTAAAAATCAATTGCTTCATGGACTATTACAAATTATTTGGCAATTGCAACAACAAGAGATGATTCATCCGCAACGCATGTGCTGGAATTGTCGATTTTACCGTACAACAAACCATCAACCCTTTTGTACGTTCTTGCAAAAACCTTTACATGCAGCCGATTTGCGTGTCGACTGTCCTGAATTTCAACCAAAGCTTAGCTAAAATTGTTGAAATAAAGATTTGAATTTTGAAGCATAATTAAAATACTGTAGCCTTATTTCTTTGTCTGGAAACTTAAGAAAATTCAAGACTACCAAAAATGGCTAAAATCAACGTTATTCTTCTGAAAGTCAATTTTCTAAATAACTGTGCAAATTTTTTAAAAAAAATTGCCACTGATTAGCATTATCTTATTTACTTGCCAAAGAGAATGAGCTGGTTTATTGTACTAGTCAAAGGGAAAATATACCATCTGCTACATGACATCAACACAGCGATGCTCCTTCACTCTCTTTCATTAATAAATAATTCGGCAAACCTACCCTCCTTGGTTCATCTCTTCGATAAACCCCGCTCATGGAGGCCCATCAACCATGCTTCTGTGAAACTCTAAAAAAATAAGTCTTTCATTCTAATACATGCAATAGCTGTATACTCCATGTCAACGATTGAAAAAAATCAATTGGTATTAATGATATAAATATTACACAAAATGTTTAGAAAGCAAAACCACATATTGCTCAAAAAAAACCACATATAAACCCAAAACTGCCTATTACTCATTAATTCTCAGAATGTGATCTTTTTGCATATATCTTTGTAAATTAAGAGAAACCAGAAAGCAAGGGTCTTTATGCTTGTATGATTTTTATTCACCCCAAAAACTTCATATCATGAAAACTAAAATCGTGTTATGTGCCTTGCTATTCCCCGCTTTTTTCCTTGGCATTGGATGTAAGAAAAAGGATAAAGAATTAAAAAAACCTGATTGCCGCATCATTACCGTGTCCCAATCCAGTGGCGATTCCTTTTATTTCACTTATAATACTGATGGAAAAGTGCAAACCATCACCCAAGGCACTTTGTCTACAACTTTTACGTATAGTGGTCAGACGGCTATTGCTACTACTACAGACAATGGTACATTTAAGTACAAAAAGATTATCACCTTTAATGATAATGGATTGGCTACGAATATAAAGACTGAATATAATCTCTCAGGCACCGACTGGACTAATGATGCGCTTGAATATAGCGGTACGCAGCTAGTTAAATATACATCCACCAGCTCTAACGGTGGTACACCCTTTGTGCAAACGGTAACCTGGACCAATGGCAACCCCACAACTATTTCCACTGTTTCAGGAGGTAGTAGCACATACACCTTAGAATATTATACCGACAAGCTATTTCAGCCAGGCGACTATTTTCATATCAATTACTTTATACAGGGCATCCAGGTGATCAAGGCAAAAAACCTCATCAAATCTATATCTTCTGGTTCAGAAATTACCAATTTTAGTTATAGTTTTGATAGTGATGGGAAAATAAGTTCATTAACTGTCATAACTGGTACTGGCACTAAAACATACAACTACCAATATCTCTGCCAATAAACCTCGTAGAGAAATCCATTTCTATTACCTCTTTCATCTGCAACTATGCTAGCTATCTGGTTTCATAGTTTGTGAAAAATTGCATGCCATGATCATAGATGGTTACCAGCGAAAATATAATGAGCAGGTGCATCAAATACACAACATTTATCGACGTTCTGAGAATAATGTTTTTAATTGAAGAATAGATCCAGCCTACTTCTCAGGCTCTAAGTCTCTGCAGATCCTTTCATTCTATTACATGCAACAGTTGTATACCGAATGCAACGATGGAAGAAAATCAATCAGCATTGATGATGGGGGTTATTGCATTTTTCTTAGAGGATCATAATGAGGAATTTGATATTGCACCGATAAAGAATCGTAAATATGCAACAATGAATCATTGGCAACACCTTGCTTGTTAAAAATAGCTTCCCATGTATTGAGTGGTTCCCAAATAAATGTACCCCAACCTTTATGATTGGGTAAATGAAAAACAATATCGTTTACTTCTTTTTTATGATAAGTATATTCCACAACAATAATGGGCTGTACATAACGCATGGCCAAATCGATAAGGTTTTGTTGTAGATCATCCAGGCTACCATGCCATTGTGGATAATATGATTGTCCAATTAAATCAAAGTTTACTCCACGAGCAATCATGGCATCCAGAAATTGTCGAGATTCTGCATTTTGCCCACCATCGGCAATGTGCAACATCACCAAGATATGAGGATCAACCGATTTCACTGCAGCGATAGCCGTTTTCAATAAATCTGCTAAGGTATCGGTATGTGCAAAATTGCCCATAGGCCACAGCATTCCATGGTTGATTTCATTACCCGTTTGCACGATATCTGGAAGCGTGCCTTGAGCTTGCAAGGCCAGCAATACCTTTCTGGTGTATTGATAAAGGGAATCTTTCAACAAGGCCAGGCTCAAATTTTCCCATGCTTTGGGTGTATATTGCTTTCCTGGATCGGCCCAGGTATCGCTATAATGAAAATCGAGTAAGAATCCCATACCGGCAGACCGAATACGCCGAGCCATGCTTAACGTATGTGATAAATCGCAGTATCCTTTTCCTGGAGAATATCCACTATCGGCTTCAGGGTGCACAAAAATGCGTAACCGAATAAAATTGAACCCATGTTGATGCAATAGATCGATGGCGTCTGCAGTTTGCCCATCTACGCTGAATTGCATCCCCGCGTCTTCCAACTGGGGAAGAAAAGAAATATCGGCTCCTAAAATGCGTGGAGTGGCCTGTGAAAATCCATCTTGATGTGCACTGCAAGCCACGATTAGAAGAATACACAAGAAGCTTACTACGGAAGATGCATATCTATTAAAATTAAAACGCATACTTCAATCATTGAATAATCAAGTGAATATGTTTTATCGTTATCCGCTAAATCATCAAATAATGAAGTGATCGATAATGAAAAACAATTTCAAGATTCTACTTGCTGAACCAACGTTGATGCTTGCTCAACCATGTGCGATGGATCCTCAAAGCCATTTTCCCATTTGGTGATAACGGCAGTAGCTACTGCATTACCCAGTACATTAGTAGCCGTGCGCCCCATATCAAACAATTGATCTATGCCCAACAGCAGCACCACACCTTCGGTAGGCAAGTCGAACATCGTTAAAGATGCTGCTACCACCACCAGCGCTGCACGTGGCACACCAGCAATACCCTTACTCATAATCATCAAAACCAATAAGATCAACACTTGCTTTTCTAAACCCAGCGGAATACCATACGATTGTGCAATGAATATCGTCGCAAATGTCATGTACATCATCGAGCCATCAAGATTAAATGAATACCCCACAGGCAATACAAAGCTGACGATTTTATTGGGGCAACCTATTTGTTGCAAGCGTTCCATGAGCAAGGGAAATGCAGCTTCACTGCTGGCTGTACTAAATGCTAAGGTCACGGGCTCGGCCACTGCTCGCACCAGTGAAAAAATTCTTCGTCTAATGATGATGAAGCCCACCCCCAGTACCAACAACCATAACAAGCCTATGCCTAAATAAAATTCCAAAATCAACTTGCCAAAGACCCAAATAATATCTGTTCCGTTTTGAGCTACTGTTGCGGCTAATGAAGCAAATACAGCCAATGGGGCTAAAGCAATCACATATCCCGTCATCCGAAGCATCACCTCAGCCACCACTTCAAAAAAATGTATGATGGTTTTACCCTTCTCACCAATGGCCGCTGTAGCTACTCCAAAAAACAAGGAGAATACCACAATCTGCAAAATCTCGTTATGTGCAATCGCATCACCAATGCTAATGGGGAAAATGTGGGTAATAAAATCGTGAAAATTTAATCCATTGGCTGGAGCAACAGTCTCGGCATGTTCACGAGGAATGGGTAAATGCAAATGATGACCTGGCTGAAAAATATTGACTAATACCAAACCCAATAGCAAGGATACCAGCGAAGCCCCAATAAACCAAAGTAAAGCCTTGCCCCCAATGCGCCCCACCGATCGAATATCGCCCACCCGTGCAATCCCTACAATAAGCGTACTCAGCACCAAAGGGGCAATCAACATCTTGATGAGTCGTAAAAAAATTTCTGTCACTATCGAAATCTCTTGTGCAAATTTCTTTACCTCTTCCTCCTGTGGATGCCATATGCGATATACATATCCGGTGCAGGCGCCAGCCACCAAGGCTACTAAGATCCAAAAGGCCAATTTATTGCGCAACAATACTTTCATAGCAATGCCACAATAGTACTGAATTCTCTACGGTTTTCAAATCCTCTTTTTGCATAGATATGACATATTTACTTGAGGAGATTGATGACATCAGGAAAGAAAACTCGTAGCTTTGTTTTATGACTAGCGTTCATCAACCTGATGTGTGGCTGCGTGGTCCTATAGAAGGCATTGATACTTTACTTCAACCTATAGCACACGCTTTGTTACAAACCCGTGAAGATGTACATCACATCATGGAAGGATTTTCGGACGACTGGCTTTGGAAAAAGCCTGCTGGAAGGGCATCTGCAGGCTTTCACCTGCAACATATTCGAGGGGTTATCGATCGCTTGTTTACCTATGCACGAGGAGAATCATTAAGCGAATCACAGCTCCAAGCACTCAAACAAGAAGGTCAACCTTATGCAGGCCATGATACCGTTGCTGCTCTGTTAGCCCTTCTCGACCAGCAGATCGATCGGGCCATTGCCCAGTTGAAGCAAACTCCAGAAGAAAGTCTTCGTGAACCCCGCGAAGTAGGTCGCGCTCGTTTACCATCGCATGTGGCCGGATTGCTTTTCCATGCTGCCGAACATAGCCAACGGCATACGGGTCAGCTATTGGTTACCGTTAGCGTGGTAAAAGCCGCCCACGGCCTATCTTGAGTGATGATTTCTACAAAGTCTCGCAGCTTATAGCATGGCAGGTTTATATGTGCATATTCCTTTTTGCCGCCAGGCATGCGCATATTGCAACTTTCATTTTACCACTTCATTGCGCGAGGTAGATGCATTAATTGAAGCCATGATTCGCGAAATGGAGCTCCAGTCGCCCATCTGGCAAGCTTTTCAGTTTGATACCCTTTATTTTGGCGGCGGCACACCTTCTCTATTAAGCCCTGCACAACTCGAAAAACTTTTCTACTCCATTTTTCAATATTTTCGATGGAATAAGCCCTTAGAAATCACGCTGGAAGCTAATCCCGAAGATATTACTCCTGAAAATTTAAGCTGCTGGAAACAACTCGGCATTGATCGACTTAGCATAGGCATACAATCGCTGGAAGATGAATTGTTGCAAGCCTTACATCGTAACCATACCGCTTACGAAGCCATGCGTAGCGTATACCAGGCCTTGAATGCAGGCTTTGAAAAGCTATCGGTAGACTTAATTTATGGCATACCTGAATTGCGCGATGAACAATGGGTGCATGCAGTAAACCATTTTCTGAACTTATCTATCCCGCATCTATCGTGTTATGCCCTTACGATTGAACCTAAAACCTTGCTGGAAAAAAAGATTAGGCAACATCGTTATCCACCTATAGACGAGCAACAAGCAGCGCGACAATATCTCATTCTTCTCGACATCATTGAGCAGGCAGGTTACGAAGCCTACGAAATCTCCAATTTTGCCCGACCAGGATATCGAGCCATCCACAACAGCCATTACTGGCAGGGAATTCCTTATTTGGGCATTGGCCCTTCGGCCCACAGCTATCTTCCCCCTGTTAGGCGTTGGAATCCCGCGCACAATAAGCGCTACATACAAGCCATTCAACAAGGCATCCTTCCTTTTGAAGAAGAGCCACTCAACACCTGCATGCAGTACAATGAATATGTCATGCTTCGCCTACGCACTGCCGAGGGGGTAGACATCCGAGAGATAGAACAACGGTTTGGCTGGGGATATGTACAATATTTCCAGCAGATCATGAAACCTTATGTTGATCAAGGTTGGGTCATCCAGTGCTTCACACATTATAGGTTGAGCCGGCAAGGAAAATTATTTGCCGATCGCATAGCTGCAGATGCCTTTGCCGATGAGGCCAGCCTTTATCGAAACAACTGAGCCAGCTGCAAAATAGCTTGTTCGGGTGCAAGATGCTCCCACAAAACCCGATAGATGGTTTCCGCAATTGGAATATGAAATCGATATTGTTGGTTGAGTGTGTAAACAGATTGGCTAGCATAATATCCTTCGGCTACCATGCCCAATTCGAGCAACGCCGATTTTACGGGATAACCCTTGCCAATCATAGTACCCAGCGTTCGGTTGCGGCTATATTGCGAATAGCAGGTTACGAGCAAATCGCCCAGATATGCGCTAGCAAAAGCATTGCGAGCATGATAGGCATATTGCTGTTGTGCACACAACGCCTGGTTGAACGCATCCATTTCGTGTGCACAATTAGATACATACACCGCCAAAAAATTATCACCATGTCCCAGGCCATGTGCAATACCCGCACCTATTGCATAAATATTTTTCAACACGGCAGCATATTGCGCACCCCAGAGATCATCATTGACCATAGTCTTCAAGTAATCAGTACGAAATCTATTGGCCATGCGTTGTGCACGATCTATGTCTAGTCCGCTGATAGTGATATACGAAAGTTTTTCACTCGCCACTTCTTCGGCATGGCAGGGCCCTGTGATGGCAAAATATTGGTGAATGGGAAAAGCAAAATGGGTGGCTAAATAGTCGTTCAACAATTGATGGGCATCAGGTAAAATACCTTTGATACCCGAGACAACAGATTTATTTTCCCATAACGATGCAGGAATTTGCTGGAGCAACGATTCCACAAAGGCCGATGGTACCGCAATCACAATCCAGTCGTTTTCGACCATGATTTCATGTAAATTGGTAGTGAATTTGAGTTGTTTGGTGGGAAAATGAATCGCTGGAAGATAGCGCGGATGGTGATGATGTTGCTGCAGATAATGAATATCTTCGGCCTTACGAAACCACCAGTGCAGCGTGAAATGGTTGTCTACAAGCACTTTGGCGATAGCCGTTGCCCAGCTGCCATAGCCAATGAGCCCCACACGATATGCCGCATTTTGCTTCAATCGTTAACTTGTCTTTCGGCAAAAATACAACAACTCCATTCCCAAGTTGACCTCACCACTTCACTATTGCACCCGTACCTTGATCACCAATTTTTTCACGGGTTCGGGGCGGTCATCCACTGCAATGCCGGGGCGATGCGCTACATGCGGGAAGAAAATAAAAAACTCTTGAGGGGTGGCCACAACATATTGGCCTGTAGCCGTGTAATGCGCAATATCTTTATCGGCCTGGTAAGGATCGGTAAGCTGAGCTGTAGCCACATAGGCCATGCCTATTTGTTCTTTTCCTTGAATCACATATTGCACATCAATATAGGCTTTATGGGCTTCAAAACGCGTTTCGGAAAAGGGCTTTGTCGCATAGCTGCTAATGATGGCATAAGCCGAATCACCAGCCGTGAGCCGATAAGTACCCGTGTCGAGCTGAGCCAAATCGGCTCGGTTTAAAAACGCCAAAACTTTGCTCCACAATGCGGGTTGGCGATGATACTGGATATAAAAACTGCGCACGTCTATAGTAGAACTGGGCTGTACCCGTAACCCCTGCCGCCACTGACCATTTCGAAACCAGCGTTGTACCGTGGCTTCCGACTGAGCACTTAGCTGGCCTGCAGCCAATGCAAAAACCATCATCAATAGCCAGTGAATTGTTTTCATTTTGCATTCGATTGCATAAAGATATAAAAATAATGATAATCATTACCGCATAATCATGTTTTACCATGTTAATTTTTTAATTATGAAAACTATAACGCTTGAGATGGATGCGATAGAAAACGCCAGATAGCTGGATCTTCTGCTCCCAATACCCAACAGGAAATGCCACGCAAATGATACTGTTGTGCTAATTTCCAACGTGCCTGAAATGCCTGTACATCTTCGATAAACAACCAGTCAAACACCCCTCCATTTTCCCAATAAGCCATGCTTTCTCGTTGATCTTTAAGCCATTGCGGATGTAGTTGATATCGTTGAATCAAATCCTGTACTTGTGTATAGCTAATTTCATCGCGCGTGCTATGTGGTCCATGCACGGGATCATCGGTTGGATACCAATGATCGGAATACAAGGGTATGCCTAACGAAAATTTTTCTGCAGGCACGCCTAAGCTCAATACATAACGAATCACCCTTTCCATCCAATCGTATCCCGCCACCGGACCGGGTGGGGTAAGTGCAGTATGTTGGTCATAAGTCATGATCGAAACAAAATCACTCACATGCGCAATAGCGGGAATATCGAAGGCACCCGACCAATTTTCATACACATAACGCTCATATGCAGGATGCGCATTCATGGGCGTAGGTAGTTCCGATTTCACAATAGCACAAGATATAGCCAAGCCATGCGCATGTAGGCTATCGGCAGCCTGTTGATAAAATGAGGTATACGGCTCACGATCGGCAATAGATATATTTTCCAAATCAAATTGCCATCCATAGAGCTGAAATTGATGGGCATAATCGAGCATCAAGTCAATGGCGCGCTTTCTAGCTACTGAATCTTGAAGCAACTGATGAATGGCTCGCTGGTCAAATGAAGCAAACAAGGGCATCACCCGAATATGCTTTTCTCTGGCCACAGCTAAGATGCGATGATCCAATTCTCCATAAATCACTCCCAAACTATCTATTTGAAATACATCCGGGCAAATCACAGAAATTTGATCGGCATGTTGGAAAAAAGATTGCTTGCTCTGCGGGGAATTGACTAGATAAAACAATCGCTCGCCCGTTACCGATTGGCTTCTGGCCTGAGAGAAGTTTATGAATAAGCACAGGACAAGCAAACAAAAACCTATGGAAGCTTTCATGTATCCAAATATAGACAAGCTTTTTTTCTATAAGGCTATTTTTCTGCAAAGCCTGGTGCTAAAGCCCGTAGTATATTCACCAAGTATACCAAAGGCGCGTTCCAGTTGATAGCCACCTCATTACAAGCATAGGCACAGGTTTCGTCAATATAAGCTGCATCAGCCGCAGGAGTAGGATAACCCGGGCAATGATCTTGCATACCGGGATTGGGGCCTCCTACCAAGAATCCAGGAATCGGCGCTAAGATGCCGTCGGCAGCCGACGGACGATGGTGAGGATGCATGGGCGATTTTATTCCAAAGCCTGTTACAAAACAATACCCCGTTGCATTGCGCCCCAATAGATAATCGAGATTGCCCGCTGCGGCCTCCCAATAGCGCATATCTCGTGTCAAACGCCAAGCATAAAGCATAACGATAGCCTGATTGGCTGCCACAGCATTACTCCCCCATATAAAATCATTTCTTCTACCACCCATAACCACCTCATATGCTGCAAACGACTGCTGGAGCAAAGAATCGGCTAAATGTAGAAATTGGGATTGAAGAGAATCTGTAAAAGCATGAGGCAAATCGGGCCAAAGCTCTTGATGCCTCAGCAAGCTGAAATAGCCCATGGTCAATACATTTGACCAGTTGGGTACTGAAGGTACCCATTTCACTAACATCCGCACATAAGGTAAATACATTTTTTGACGAGTGGTGATCCACAACTCCGTTGCTGCCCAACACCATTCATCCTGAAGATGACGATCGCCATAGGCTCCCGTGGTGATGGCGGGATGATAATTGTGGTTTAGCGTTTGCTGGTCATAAATCGAATCCGGGTGATGTAGTGCCCATTGCCAAGCTCGTTGAGCAGCCTGCAAACAACTATCGGAAAGCCCTGGTAGCTGCCTCGAGAATGGCTTAAAGACTCGAGCCGCCTGAGCCATCACTGCCACAAAATCTAGCGTGGCTGCAGTGCTTTTCTGTACGACAAACCGAATGGCATGATCGGCTTCCGGCATTTCAAACCCATCAAATTCGGCCGAACTGAGCTTATGATAGACTCCACCATCAAACGGATCCTGCATCGTGAGCATCCAGCGCAGATTCCACAACAATTCATTGAGCATATCGGGTATTCCATTGCCATGTTCAGGAATATGGATAGCCAAAGTATCAAAATAATGAGGGACATCTTCATAAGCATCCATCAATGTGCCCATGGTAATGCCACTATTGACGATATACTTATTGTAGTCGCCCGCATCATACCAGCCTCCTGGTGAAGCTATACGCGTGCCCATAGGGCGATGGGGTGAAGCTGCCGAAGGATGAATATATACAGCCGTATCTGGATGCCCTTCTGCCCTAGCCCATTGTCCTGCAAATGCCGGCAACAACGCAGCAGAACATCGTTGAAAATAATATGCTTTTAATACAGCTTTAGACAATTGACGATAGGGATCTTGGGCAATGCACACTGGATAAGCCATTCCCACGCCCAGCACCACTAATGTATATTTACCAGTGCGCTTTACCATGCTAAAATCTAACACCACACAACGATCCCCTGTGTAAGGATCAACGGTGAAGCTGGTAGAAACTCCTCGCCAAAGCGTATCGTTGGAATCGGGTTCAACGAGAAAAGCTTCCACTACATGGTGTGTATAGCCAACAGGTAAAACCACTATTGCGATTTTCTTGGACCATAATGGATAACCTACCTGATTTATCCGAATGGCAGGTGATAGACTATCTGCAGAAAACTGTGCCCAGACACACGTGGGCTGTATCAGTAAAAGCGTTATCCCAAGTAAATATTTTTTCATTATCTGTTGGCTATGCTTAATGTGCTGGAACCTGTACAAATACCACCGAGCGTGCCGGCAAGCTCATGACTATCGTATTTTGCTTCAGCGTGGCTGAATAAGGAATGATTTGCAAATAGCGATCGGCTGGGCCACCAGAAACTCCCGATGGGCCTTGCCCATTAATGTATATTTTTCGAGAAAATGCCCCATTATCATTACCTCCAGTGCAGGTGTACCAGTAAAACCGAGTGGCAGGTGCAAAATGATGGAGCTCAATGCTTACGGTATGTGGAAGAGTACCCTGATTAATGAGTACCAAGCCCACTGCTGGGCCATAGGAAAAAGAAGAAGCATAACACAGCACGTCGTTACTGCCTTGCACAGTACTGGCCACCATTCGGTCTCCAAAATAGCGTTGAAAATAGGTCATCAAATAAAAAGCAGGGCGTGGATTCCATTTGGGTGCTCCTGGTTCATCTCCAATATTGAACATACCCATATCATTGCCGTTGTCCCAACCATTTGCCAAATCCCATCTGCTGGCTTCTCCAAACTGGTTTTTGATGAGCTCGCCCAATGCGATTACGGCATGCATGCCAGCGATATAAGAAACCATCTGCATGGAGCCCGTTGCGAAAATGTTCCATTCTGTTAAGGCAATAGGTTTAGCCGAAACTCCATATTGATCAAATTGTTGATGCAGATAAGCCATGATACGACTTGGAACGGAACGGCTGCTATCGAGGATTTCTTCGGGGGTAGAATTTTTTTGATAGGGGGTGAAATAATCATGCACAATAAAAAAGTCGACATCCCCACCCACGGTAGAAAGTACGCCCTGATTCCAACCTTTGTCGGTAGCATTTTGCCAAGACGCGGGTGGAGCATCGAGCAGTTGGGCACCAATGTAAATCGTGCTACCCACTTCTCGTGCCGCTGCCCGCATAGAGTCGGCAAAAATCTTCACATGTTGTCCATACAATTGCCCTGTAATGATCGCTGGTTGCCCATCCTGGTTCTGAGCGGGATCAATCTGATAGCTCGCTTCCCAAGTACCATTGCTTTCATTGCCAATTTCCCAAAACTTAGTACGGCCATGATCATATCGCGCCCAATCGGCCGCCAGATGGGCAGCTGTTTGTACGGGATGTGGCCCCGTGCCATAGCGCGCATAGGCATAGTTAACGGTGAGTATGCCTTCACTATGCGTTTGTTGCAACATTTGATAATAATGATCGATCGATAAAGTCCAACCCTGTGTATTCATCCCATACCAGTACCCTGCTGGAACCTTATGCCCATTGCCATCATAAAGGCTATCTGGTACATCTGGTGGTGGGGAAGAAGATTGATTCCAAAAATACAAGTCACTAATACTGCCTCCTGGCCCGCGAATAATATGGGGTGTTAGATCGGTGATGTATTGTAGTAAGCTGGGTTCGGTAACTATCTGTCCCATCCAGGTATTGCTGTTGTTGCCAAACAGGTATGGAGAAACCTTCGTAACCAATTGATTCATATCCACTGTTATGCTCACGTCGGCTTGGCCTGTGGCGGCTATTGTATCGCGGTATTGCGTGGGGATAATATAAGTCTTGGGCTGCCAGGCATTCAAGAAAAACCCAGTGGTAACAGCCACAGGAGGGTCTATAGGATGATAACTGGTGTCTATAGCCTGGCCAGAGGTATCAGTTGACCCATTGGAATTTCCAGGCTTGGGCGTGGAAGATTTTTTACAGGATAGCCACAATAGGCTTAAGACAAAGCCAGCGAAAAAAAGGTATCGGATCATGATAAATAAACGCTATGTGCAAACAAGTTATTTTTCTTCCGTTACCCGTTTGTTGCCCACCCTGGCCGAGCCAGAGGCGGGCGAAACAAACAGGGCAGATGCACAGAAAAAATCATTGAATCTTCACCACACGTACATTGTCAAATGCCGCATCGAAGCCCGAAAGAGGCGTGTTACCATCGTTGTAAAGCATCAATTGAACCGTAGCCCCTGGCTGTCCACCAGTCAAAGTACTTACCGTAGACGCACTATTGCCATTCCCATCTACAAACCGAGAGAGCGGAATGCTCACCGTTATCCACCCATTGGTTTGAAACGTCTTGCTATCGGTTTGTTGCCAGGGTGCCCAAGTAGCCCAACGGCTGAAATCGCCGTTGATCACGATATGGATAGACCCTGTACTCCAGGGATTTTTTACAAAGACTTGGAATTTCAACGCGTAATTAGCTGGAGGATCAGCAATATTCACGTTGCTCCAATTAGAGGCGGCAATCATCACGGCTCGATTATCGGTCCACCAAGAGCCATCGCCAGCTGGAATAGGATTTGAGGGTTTAATTTCGATAT
Source organism: Thermoflavifilum sp. (assembly GCA_023511875.1). GTDB lineage: Bacteria > Bacteroidota > Bacteroidia > Chitinophagales > Chitinophagaceae > Thermoflavifilum. Next base: position 39,345 of record JAIMAQ010000001.1, on the reverse strand, counting down.
AATTTCCCCAGTTTCCCGGAAAAGCCGTAGCATCATTGCTAATAATGCCACCCCACCATTGCCAACCGAAATGCGGATCACCATATTCAAAATTGGCAATCATCCCTGTGGTGTTGTAGAAAGCATATTTGCCCACGCCACCCATGGTTACTACAGCAATTGAATCGGTTGGGCCTACATCGGAGGGACTTAAACTGTTGGGCACCACCACCTGCAACCAGCTACCATTGACCGTACCAGAAAAGCCACTATTCACTCTTGCACCATTTGGAAAATCAATTTCCTGTACGGTATAGAGATAAGAACCAGTAAGCGTAATAGTATCTCCTGGCTGAGCAAATTCGTTGCTCACGGAGTTAATTACGGGTGGAGGGGGCACAATAGGAATTGTATAACTGGCTATCCCATGATTAGTAACTACTTTCACCACATTCATATCATCTTGAGCCACACTGTCGAAAATAATATCGGGCACAGTAACGATGATGTTTTCATTGGTAGTGAAGTTAATGTTGAAGCTGGCCGGCACTCCATCAAAGAAAATTTGTTGAACAGTTTCGAAGTTTCGGCCTTGAATCACCAAGATTTGTCCGGGCTTGATTACTGTAAGAGAACTGTCGACATGAGATTGGTTGAGCGATCGAAACCCCGTGATTACGGGTGCTCCGGTTTCTTTTTTCTGACAAGATTCCACCCCCATTACCACCCACACACTCATGAGTAAGATAAGGCCCAGAACAGCAAAGCGGTTATAAAGAAAAGCAGATTGTTTCATGGCGTTGTGTTTTTGTTGAAACCATTAATAATTAGGCAGTTTGCTGAAATCAAAGGGCACCGGTGGATTTTTAAGGCTAGGTGCATTGATCAGCTCTTGCTCTGGATAAGGCAAATACACCGTGGTGGAATCAAATGAATAATATGCTGGGTTATAGGTCACGTTGTATTGCCGTGGATTACTGGTCCCCTGAATGTACTGGATGGTGTAGCTCCCTCTATCTTGATGGGCTACATAATCCATGGCTTTTTGTGGAGCAAAATAGTACCAGCGCAAGATATCATACCAGGCCTCACCTTCCATAATCGTTTCTGCACGTTTCTCTTGGAAAATATCATCAAACGTGATGATCGATTTGGGCTGCAGCCCGGCTCGCTCACGTACAGCATTGAAATATTTCAAAGCCTCAGGATCGGATGTAGAAGTGTTGTTGCCTAGAATAGCCTCGGCGTAAATCAGATAAACTTCTGCCAGACGCAACATGTAGGTATTAATGTAAGCAGCCATGAATGCACCATTGCCATTATTATCTTTGGGCGAACCAATCACATACTTTTTGATGTTGGAGATATTAGTCACGGTGTAATGTAACCCACCATAATTGGTTTCCAGATCGGGATAATAATCGCCATTAAACATACAAGTAGCTTTTCGGCGTAAGGAGTCTTCTGGATGTGCCATGTAATACCGCACCACATCGGCCGAAACGCCCTGTGCAGCTCCCCATCCATCGCCGGTTTCGGTAAGCTTAGGTTCAAAAGCCACATAAGCCTGAAAAGAGTTGTTTACTCCCCAGGGCTGGTTATAAGGCATCCATTCCAATGAGAAAAGGCTTTCTGGATTGTTGTGAGAGCTATTGTTATTAGCACTTACAAATAAGCCATAATAGCTAGGGAAAAGTGTCATTCCGCTATTGTGGATAACATCACCAGCAAGAATACGCGCACTGTCGAGATAAGTTTGGTTGCGATTCCCTTCTGTGCGCCCATAGCCGGCTAATGTGAGATACATTTTGGCCAACATCCCTTCGGCCGACCATTTGTTGATTCGCCCTGGGCCTGCTGCCTGATAAGGTAAATATTTAACAGCAGATTGAAAATCGCGAATGATAAACTGCCAAACACTTTCTATAGTATTACGACGCACGCTATCGTTGAGCTGCGCAATGTTATCATAAATGATAGGCACAGCGCCCCAATTGCTCACCAGATAGTAGTAAGCCAGGCCACGCATGAAGTGGCATTCACCAAGAGCTTCATTGCGCGCAGCTGTAGACACATTGCCTTTGCTGTTGACAATGTTTTGCATGATTAAGTTGCTCTGGGAAATAATCTTGTAAAACGATTTATACCCTGGCAATAAAGTGCTTTGGTCGGTAGCTGAGACGGCAAATTGAATATATGGGGTACGGTCGTTCGACTGCAAGTTACCGCCGCGCGCCTCTCCAAAAGCCAAAAATGCCTTGTCGTTGTAGTCAAACCAAACGATGTTATACAGCGCTGTAGTGGCTGCCAGAACTTCTTCATCGTTTTGATAGAAATTACCCGTTGTCAGTTGGTCAATAGGTGGGCGGTCTAAAAAGCTTTTCTTACATCCCGCCCCCAATACAACCATGAGTGTGGTGAACGCAATAAGTTTTATGTTTTTCATGATGTGCTGTTTTTAGATGAAACCATTAAAAATCGGCCGTCAGGCTCACAGAATACATGCGCACAGAGGGGTACCGACCCGTGTCTACGCCTACCATGAGGGTACCGCCATAATTGACCATTCCAACTTCTGGATCGTATCCTTTATAACTGGTTATGGTGAGAAGGTTTTGTACACTCACAGCAGCCCGCAGTCCTGTCATAAAGAGATGTGAGATCCATTTTTGGGGGAAGTTGTACGATAGCGTTACATTTTTCACCCGTAGATAAGAACCATTTTCTACAAACCAATTGCTCATGCGATTATTCCCATTGGGATCGCCAGGTGCTACTCGCGGAATGTTGTATCCAGGATTGAGCAAATACACCGAGCTGCTATCGGCAGCGCTATAGCTACTCGGGCGGGCAAAATTGGCTACCTCTGCTAAGTAATTTCCGTATACGCCACTATTGCCAGGAATACTAAGCAGATAACGTGGGTAATCCAGGATATCGTTGCCCACTGATCCCTGCATGAAAATATTGAGGTTGAAATTTTTATACGAAAAGCTGTTGTTGAAACCAAAAGTGAATTTCGGCCAAGGGTTGCCAATAATCACCCGATCGTTCTGGTCAATATATCCATCGCCATTGATATCCTTAAATTTGATATCGCCAGGCCAGCTGCCCGTAGCAGGATTGATTGTAAGTTGGCGATTAGATGTTTGAATGGCATGCGTGGCAATATCTTTAGCATCCTGAAACAAGCCTTCGGCAATGTATCCTGTAATCATGCTGGCTGGTTGCCCTACTTTTGAAACAAATTCTACCTGAGTAGCTGCCCATACAGGATTGATGGTATTGAGCAGCGAAGTGATTTTGTTTCGATCTAAAGAAAAGGTTACTCCAGAATGCCAGCTAAAATTGCGGTGATCTATATTCACCGAGTTTACCGTAACGTCAATACCCTTGTTTTCCATGCTACCGGCATTGACCGTAGGCCATTGGATATATCCGGGTGAATAGCTGATGTCTCCGCCCAGGGTGAAAGGATAGGTATTAACGGTAATCAAATTGGTGCTCTTCTTGATGTATGCATCGGCTATTACTTCTAACCGGCTATTAAACATATGCAAGTCGAAGCCAGCATTTAAAGTTTTATCGGTTTCCCATTTTAGGTTAGGATTCGGGAATTTCACCAATAGAAATCCATTACCCCAGGGCGTGGGCACAGCTTGCAAGGCAGCATAGACACCCCCTCCACCTGCATTGCCCGATTCACCCCATTCTAGCCGAAGCTTGAGATCGTTGATGGCGCGTAACGATTGCATGAAATGCTCTTTCGAAATACGCCAGGCAACAGATACCGAGGGGAAATAGCCCCATCGATAGTTAGGCCCAAAGTTGGAATTGCCATCGGCACGATAAGTGGCTTGTAAGATGTATTTATCATTGTACACATAATTAATTCTACCAAAAAACGATTCCTGAGCTCCTGATGCCTTGCTACTGTTATTGCTTATGTTAGACAAGTTGCTAGCATCGCCTGCAGATAGCTCCTGGACATCATTGGTGAGGAATTTTTTACGAGAACCAGAAAGCGACTCATAGGTCCAGCTTTGGGCTTCATGTGCAGCCATGAGGGTGATATCGTGCTTGCCCAATGTGGTATGATATTGCAAGCGATTGTTTACCCCCCACCAATAATTGTTGGATGCCATGCGGGTAGATGTGGCATTGTCTTGGGTAACAATAAACCCACCCGCTTGATAGCTAGGATGGAAAGAATAATAATTGTAATATTCGATACTGGTGTTGAATTCGTTGTGAAAAGTCAACCCTTTGAACAGGTTCAGATCGGCATACACCCCGCCAATAATGGCTGCTCTTTTGTTGTAGTCGTTATAAATACTAGCCAGCATCACGGGGTTGGTAAATTGAAATTGGGTACTGGTAGGGCCACCCCAGCTACCGTCGGGGTTTTTTACGGGTACACTTGGATTTTGTTGCAAGGCTAGCATAATGATTCCGCCATTGGTCGTATTGACTCGTTCTTTGGTGTAGGCTATATTCGTATGGGTACCCACTTTGAGCCATTTTGTGGTTTGGTTGTCGAGGTTCAGTCGCAAGGTGTATCGGGTGAAACCAGAACCTGGTGCAATACCTTGCTGACTAAAATATTCACCAGAAAGGTAGTGAGTGGTGCGCTCGTTACCCCCACTAATGGAAAACTGATGTTGTTGCAATAAGGTTCGCCTATACAAAGCATCCTGCCAATCGGTACCGGGCCCTAAAATGGAGGGATCATAAAATTCAGGCTGAGTGGGCAATCCTCCAGCACTATCCATAGCATTCCGAAAGCTGGCATATTGCGGCAATGTCATCACCGGAATATGCCTGGGTTTATCTTGAACGGTAAACAAAGTACTCACGGAAATCTTTGACTGGCCAGCCTTACCCGATTTAGTAGTAATGATCACTACCCCATTTCCACCAGCAGCCCCGTAGATAGCCGTAGCCGAAGGCCCTTCCAGGACATTGATCGATTCAATATCGTCGGGGTTGATAGTGGAAAGAATATTCGAGAAACCCGTAGGATGGTTATACGGGTCATCGGCTGGATTGCTGGGACGAATTTGTACTCCATCGATCACATAGAGAGGCTGAGCATTTTGTGTGAGTGTGGCCAACCCACGAATGATGACCGAAGGTGCTGCACCGGGTTGCCCGCTAGGTGAAGATACATATACCCCGGCTGCTCTGCCCTGCAACGCTTGGTCGAATGTGGTGTTGATGGTACGCTGGATTTCCTCGCTGCTTACGGTCACTTGAGAACTACTCAAATCACTTTTTTTCATCTGTCCATAACCCACTACTACCACCTGATCCAATTGGCTATAACTCTTGCTGAGCCGAACGATAAGGTTGTTTTGTTGACCTACAACTAATTGCCGAGGGCTGTATCCCAAAAAGGTAAACAGCAAGGTGTCGCCCGGGTCGGCACGCAATACAAATTGACCTTGAGCGTCGCTGATCGTCCCCACTACGGTTCCTTTCACCCGAATGGTAACGCCGGCCAACGGTTCTCCGGTCTCTGCATCGCGTACTTGACCACTAAACTGGTGGGTAACTTGTTGCGCTGCAACAGGCAAAGCCAATATCCACAAGAGCGCTAATCCCACCCAAAATGTGCTTAACAGTAAAGTTTTACATGGGCAAAGTTTTCTCACCCATGCAGGCCAGGCCAGCTTCCTGTTGTTCAACTGAGGAAGTGGTGAAAGCTGCTGATTTGTGTACATCTGGTGTGGCATAACAAGGTGTTTTAAAGATGAAAAATGATTGAAATGGTTATGGCGTAAAAGATTGAGGTGGTTTTAACTGTATTTCCTGTCCAGTGTATCGAACGTATTGGTCATCTGGAAGTGGAACCTCAGTAAGAGGCACGGGATGACCTGGGCTTACCCAGCGAATCCGAAAAACCCTTTCCTGCAGCATTCCAGGAAATGAACCTTCTCTTTGCCAAATCGTTAGCACGTGATCGCGTTCTCGGTATCGCAATGGAATACGGCTGTATTGGCCTTTTTCATACGCATAACTTACCCCGTCATCTTCATACAAATCAAATTGGCCATCGGCACCTGTATATACATACCAGGTGAGGGTATCTGCAGGCTTCTGATTAACATATTCGAGATCTGGGCCCAAAGGCACAAGGGCACCAGCTCGCACAAAAACTGGCATTCGGTCTAATGGAGCCGCTACTTGCCTGGTTTGTCCGCCAGCATAAAAATTGCCCTGATATACATCATACCACCCCGTTCCTGCGGGAAGATATACCTGTCTGGTCGTCACCCGATAGTTTAACACGGGGCACACCAGCATAGCCGGTCCAAACAGGTATTCGTCTTTGACTTGAAGGCTTTGTGGATCATCCGGAAAATCCATACACAAAGCCCGCATGAGGGTATAGTCGTGGAAATACACGTCTCCAGCCAGAGAGTACACATAGGGCAAAAGGCGATATCTCAGCTTATCGTAATACAAGATGGCGTTGTATGGCTCCGTACCTGGCTCAGCCACTTCAAAGATTTCTCGAAATGGTGCTTGACCATGAGCGCGAAAGAGTGGACTAAAAGCACCAAACTGGTACCAACGTACCATGAGCTCTTGCCATTCTTTCCTCGCAGCCTCGTCAGGATGTTGATAACGTGATTCTGTGGCAAAGCCACCAATATCCATTGTCCAATACGGGATTCCTGAAAGAGAGAAATTCATACCCGCGGCAATCTGGTTGCGCATATCTTGCCAAGTGGCACCAATATCACCACTCCAGGTGGCCGCTGCATAGCGCTGACTTCCGCCCCAGGCCGAGCGTGTAAGGATAAATACTCGCCTATGGGGATCTACCTGTCGTTGCCCCTCATAAAAAGCCGCATCATTAACCAAAGGATAAGCATTAAACACGGCAGCGCCTGGACCCACAGCTGTGGGATTCATCAGGCTTTTGCGCTTTCTTAAAGTAGCGTTCGACAAGATATCGGGCTCTGAAGCATCGAGCCACCAAGCATCTATACCCAAACTAAACAGTCTTCGATTCACCAAGTCCCAAAAAGCTCGACGGGCTTTTGGATTAAATGCATCGTAAAAGGTAGACACATATCCCACCCAATCTTTTTGCCTATCCCATATATTTTGCCGATATAGCCAACCTTTGTTCCAAAACTGCGGGAATGTATTGGCCGTTTCGTAAAACTTTGGCCAAACAGAAATCATAAAGTGCGTATGGTATTGCTGGTGAAGGCTATCTATCATGCCTTGAGGATCTGGATAACGTTGGGAATCAAACTGTTGACTACCCCATTGATCTTTTTTCCAGTAAAACCAATCTTGTACAATATTGTCGAGGGGCACATGTAGCTGGCGAAATCGAGCCACTATATCGAGAATCTCGCGCTGAGAAGCATAATGTTCTCGGCTTTGCCAGAAACCGTAAGCCCATTTTGGGAAAATGGGTGCTTTGCCCGTGAGTAAGCGATAGCCAGCAATCACACTATCCAAGCGCGTTCCATACACCAAATAATAATCTATTGCATGCCCTACCTCTGAAGAGAAGCTGATCTGTTGAGAATCGGCCTGGGATAGAGGCTTGTGCCATTTTACCGAAATAAACGACTCATCACCATCTGGCCGCCATTGCATCCGAAAGGCAACAGGTTTGCCCGCTTGCATAGGAAAAGATATCAAGGTGCTGGCGGGATTCCAGCATTGGCGCCACCGATCAAGTACTAGCTTACCATCGATCCATACTTTCAAATATCCCCCCGCAGTGAACAAAAAACGATGCTCTCCACTATAAGGTGAAACCAACGAACCCGTCCAACTCACTTCGGCACGATTGCTCAACCTGAAACCCTCAGGCAAGTGCTCCAGATCTGGCAGGAAATCATAAGCAATTTGGTTTTCTTGACGTATAATGGGATCATTATCTAAAACCGTATCCTTTACATAGGTGGCTGTGAGAGCACCTGGTAATCCTTGTGCACTTAGCAGTTTTAGCTCACCAAGCTCTTGATAACCTTGTGGATCACCAAAATGAGTAATGCTGTTATTGTTCCACAAGATGCCAAAGCCGCGTGTCGATACTAAAAAAGGCACAAAGGCTTCTGTGTTGTGTTGGGCAAGTTCGATGATCTGCCCCTTGAGATTCGTTAATCCCAGCTGGTTTTCTCCTAAACCAAATAAAGCATCATGCGCAGTATCAATAAATACCTGGCGAATATGCCAGGCCGACTCGCCACCGACTGTTGTTGGAGTAAACTCTCGCCCTTCTACGGGCTTTTCTGCCAATAGTAAACGTTGATGAGCATCAAAAAACCGTAATGTACCCGTTACTAAATCTACCTCTACAAGCAGGGAATCTAAACGCCATAATAGTTGAACTTGATTGCGGGTAAGTTGCGGCCGTAGCTGAGTGTCGGGCCGAGCAACGACCATCAGTTGCGGATCGGCATAAAAAGTATCTTCAGGAGAAACCTGAACATGTACGATGTTATCACTGATGGCCTCCAGCTTGATACGCCTGATGGGGAGAGGAGCATCGGAGGGATAATAAATTTGTAGTTGTGCACCTTTTGCCTCATAAGAAAACGCCATTGGCTTGGTCATCGGCTGTGCAAGACAATCAACGCCCGCCAATATGGCCATACTTATCCATACGAAAAAGCTGCCTACCTGTCTGTGCATCTGGTAATGGGTTTGGGTAGGCCCAAATGTAGATACATACAGATGACCAAAGGGGCATAGATTGACTATGATTGAGGTATAAAATGTTGCCTCTAAGGGTATCGTTTGTCTATAATCACGGCATCATTTGTTTACGATTTTGGCGGCCGCTCGAGGATGGAAGGAGATTGTGCGCGCATTTGCTGTTGATAAGCAGATGGCAAGATGCGAAAAGCTTCTTTAAAATATCGGGTAAAATATTTGGGATTATTGAACCCCACCTCATAAGCTACTTCGGCTACGGTAAGCTGCGTATTGACCAGTAACTGCCGGGCACGTTCTAGCCGAATCCATCGGATGAATTCTAATGGAGATTTACCCGTGAGGGCAACAATTTTTTTATACAGAGCCGCCCGGCTCATGTAGAGTTCTTGGCTGAACTGGGCCACGGAGAATTCGGGATCACCTAAATGAGCTTCAACTACTTTTTTGGCTCGGCTTAGGAATTGTTCATCTTCGGGTGGCATGTCTACCATTGGCTCTGCAGGAGCTATATCGACTGTAGGAGGCTGCAGCTTATGCAAGCGTTTCTTTTCCCGAAGCAGATTACGAATACGCGTTTGTAGGATCTCGAAATTAAACGGTTTCACCAAATAATCATTGGCACCCGCATCGAGCCCTTCGATTTGCTGTTCTTCACTAGCACGAGCGGTGAGCAATATCAAGGGTATTTCTGCCGTTCGTGGGTCAGACTTCAGCTTGCGCGCAAGCGCAATGCCATCCATGCCAGGCATCATCACATCGCTCACGATCAATGCCGGTTGCTCTTGAAGAGCCAATTCCCAACCTCGCTGCCCATCTGCCGCTTCGATAATGCGATAATGGAGCTGTAGATTGTCTTTGAGATAAAACCGAAAATCTTCGTTGTCTTCAATGAGTAAAATGCTGGGCTTACCCGCTCGATGCTGGGGTTTTTCATGAGGCGATGGATGAGCCTGTTGCATAACAGGAATTTCCATTCGCATGACCGGAGAATGAGGCGTTTCAGCATGCGCTGTCAAGGTCGCAGGAACAAGACCTAGTGGAAGCCAAACATCAAACTGAGACCCCTTGCCGGGAGTACTCTGGACCGTGATTTCACCTCCATGCATCCGCACAAACTCCCGAGTAATCGACAAACCAATGCCACTGCCCTGATTCATAATTTCGGGAGAAGCTTCATGTTGAAAAAAACGTTCAAAAATATAAGGTTGTTTCTCCTCGGGTATACCTATGCCCGTGTCGATCACGCTCATCAAGAGGTAAGGCATATCTTCACCCGCATCATTTGTTTTACATTTTTGCTGAAGCCGTAACATTACCATTCCTCCTACAGGGGTGAATTTGAATGCATTCGATAATAGGTTAAACACAATACGTTCTAGCTTATCGGCATCATACGACATGACCAACGAATCGATATAGCTCTCAATGGTAAATGCAATATTTTTTCGGTCGGCTATATCCATAAACGACATAGCCAATTCGCGAACATAAGCCACCACATCGCCTTCGGTAAGATGCAAGGGAATAGATTGAGTTTCGAGTTTGCGAAAATCCAACAGTTGATTCACCAGCAACAACAGGCGGCGAGCATTGCGGTAAACAAGTTGGAGCTGCTTTTGCCATTCGGGCGAAGAATTCTGTTTAAGCATTCGCTCTATGGGAGTAAGGATAAGCGTGAGTGGAGTACGAAATTCATGGCTCACGTTGGTGAAAAAGCGAATTTTCATCATATCTAATTCATGCATGCGCTGAGCTTCAAGCTGCTGTTGTTGCAATTGAAAATGCATGCGTGCCCGATCGAGTAGGATCTTGCGGGCTAGCCATAGACAAGCTATTAAGATAAGGGTATACAACATGTAAGCCCAGGGAGTTCGCCAAAAAGGAGGGAGAATTACAATGTCGAGTGTGGCTCCATGGGTATCCCATAGGCCATCATTATTGGCCGCTATGACGTGCAAGACGTAATGCCCCGGATTGAGGTTGGTATAAATAGCTTTACGTTGGCTACCATCTGTATAAATCCAATCGCGGTTAAAACCTTCTAACCGATACGCATATGCATGGCGTGTAGAAGGAGAATATCCGAGAGCTGCAAATTCGATGGAAAAATCATTAGCATTATAGGGCAATACCAGCGATTGCGTTTGGGTGAGGGCTTGTTTTAAAATTACCTTGCCTTTTATTTTTTCTCCCACCTTCACCGTATGATTAAAAACCTGCAGGTTTGTAAAGACAATAGGTGGTACGGCTTGATTTACTTGAATTTTTTGTGGATCAAACAGGTTAAAACCATTAGGGCCACCGAAAGCCAGTAACCCCTCTCGAAGTCGATAAGCAGCCTTCTCGTTGAATTCTCGTCCTTGAAGTCCATCGAGCTCATCGAAGTTGCGAAAATGAAAATGCCATTTACCTGCATGTTGGCTAATCTGTAGATTAGCTAGCCCATTGGCCGTGCCCATCCATAGCTGGTGTTGGGTGTCTTCCAGGATAGTCAGGATGGTATTGTCGGGCAGGCCATCTTGTTGATAAAACTGTTTTACCCTACCCGTTGTGGGATCCAGCAGGTTTAGTCCTTCCCGCGTGCCTATCCATATCCAGCCACGGGCATCTTCGCATAGCGAAATGATGTTATCATTGCTGAGGGAATGTTCGTCACCTTCTCGGTGCCCATAATGAGCCAAGATATGCCCTGTGGTAGGATCCATAACGTCTACACCACCAGCAGTACCAATCCACAGCCGTCCTAAATGATCTTCCATGAGGACCAGAACATATTTCATGGCCGGCGAAAGGGTATCGCTTAAAGGGTAAGAAATAAACCGATGGGTTTGGGGATCAAATCGCTGCAAGCCGCCGCCAAGCGTGCCTATCCAAAGTTGACCTCGACGATCCTTTAGAATGTCCCACACCTTGTCGCAAGATAGAGAATATGGATCTCGATCGTTGTGACGATAATGTTGGAAACGATGTCCATCAAAACATTCCAATCCCCCGTAATAAGTTCCAATCCACAACCGCTTATCCTGGTCTATACACAAGCTCACTATGACATTGTTGGATAGGCTATTAGGATCTCCTGGACGATGAATAAATTGCTGAAAGTGATTGTGTTGACGGTCAAAATATATCAACCCTCCACCGTTCGACCCAATCCAAAGATTGCCTTTTGCATCTTCCACAAACCGATTCACATCATCATAGCCCAAAGCAGCGGGATGAGCTAAATAATGTTTATACAGCGGAAACCGATCAAGATTTTCATTGTAATAGCAAAAACCCTTTTTATAAGTCCCTATCCAAATGATGCCCGAAGAATCTCGGAAAAGGGCGTATATACTATTTTGGCTTAAGCTTTTGCTATCATCAGATTGGTTCATCACATAGCTCACCTCAAGGCCAGGTAAGTGAATGATGTTGATGCCTCCATGATCTGTACCCACCCATATGTTTCCTCTTTTATCCTGAATGAGGCTATATACAATATCGTTGTTTAGCGGATGGTGCAGATTGTTTTTGCTAAAATGAATGACCTGCCGAGCTTGAGGTTGAAGATAAAATACGCCAGTAGCCGTCTGGGTAGAGTATGCCCATATTCCCCCACTGCGATCCACAAATAAGTTATACACATCCTTTCGAGCTGCCGCTTGGGCAATAGCATCGGTTTGCCAGCGTACGCGTAAAGCATGGGAATCGACTTCCGCCACCCAACCGTTTTGATCAATAGCCCAAATATTGCCACGCGCATCTACCGTAATTCCGGTAATGTATTTGAGCGAAAATCCTTTTGGCGTTGAAACAAGATCAGTCAAGGCAGGTTCTGCCGTTTTAGACACTGGATCATACCTATACAAGCTATATGTTCCAGGCGTATATGTTGGATCAAATAAAAACCAATAATAATGATGCTGAGGATCTCGAACAATTTCGGTTACAGTTCCTCCCGGCAGCCCCAAGCTGAGCAAGTATTGTACATAATTTCGAGAAAAAGTTTCTGTGCGTGGATCATAAATATTCGCTCCATTCCGTGTATTGATCCATAATTTATCGTTGGGTAAAGGGTATATGCCGGAAATGAAGTTATCACTAAGCGAAGTAGAGTCGTGCGATCGGTGTTTAAACACAGTAAATTGATAGCCATCATAGCGGTCTAAACCCGACATAGTCCCTATCCACATAAAACCTTGGTCGTCTTTCCAAAAACAATTGACCTGGTTGTGCGATAATCCAGCATCCATATCCACACGAGTAAACTGATATGGGGTAACCTGCGCATAAAACCTTGTTCCGTAGCACATGCATAGAGAAAGACAAACAAGTATGTACCAGATACGTGGCATATTGGAGCTATATCGTTGGGAGTAAGTTAATCAAAAAATAAGAATACATGAAAAACCATTGTTTATCTTTATCACATGCAACTAAGTTTTCATGGAGCCGCTCGAACGGTTACTGGTAGTAAACATCTGCTAAGTTTAAAATCTGGAGAACGCATTTTACTCGACTGTGGCATGTTTCAAGGCATGGGCTTGCGTGCCAACCAACTCAACCACTCATGGGGCTTTGATCCTAGTTTGATAAACATCCTTATCCTGAGCCATGCCCATATTGATCATTGTGGGCTCATTCCTAAGCTGGTGAAAGAAGGGTTTCACGGGCCAATTTATTGCACAACCCCTACCCGACACCTCACCGAGCTGCTGCTTACCGATAGTGCACATATTCAAGAAGAAGAACAGGATTTTGCCAAAAGAAAACTGGTGCAACAACATCATTCGGCTGAAGAAGTTGAGCCCTTATACACCTCTGCCGATCTACCCGCCTGCATGCAATTGTTTCAAGAAATGCCTTATAACCAGTGGAAAACAATTGCCAATGGTGTAGAGCTCATGTTTTCTGATGCAGGCCATATCTTGGGTAGCGCCTGTGTGCATCTCCGCATAAGGGAAAATGACCGCTTAATTCAATTGAGTTTTTCAGGAGATATTGGCCGCTATCACGACGTTATCTTACCTTCACCCGCAGTATTCCCACAAGCCGATTATATTATCATGGAATCTACCTATGGCAATACCCTGCATGAGCCAGTAGAACAATCGGCCGATCAACTTCTGCATTGGATCAACCATACTTGTTTAGAGAAAAAAGGCAAACTCATTATTGCTGCCTTTAGCCTCGGCCGTACCCAAGAAATCCTTTATTTCCTCAACCAGCTGGAGCTTGAACATCGCCTGCCTGCTCTCAAATATTATTTGGATAGCCCACTGAGCATCGAACTCACTGAAGTCATCAAGCAATACCCAACATATTTCAATACCCGCGTGCAAAAGCTCATGCAACACGATAGTGATCCGTTTCGGTTTAATGGATTGACATATATCCAAGAAGCTTCCGACTCTAAGCTACTCAACTACATTAACGAGCCCTGCGTGATCATCAGCGCTAGTGGTATGGCCGATGCAGGACGTATTAAGCATCACATTAGCAACAATATCGAAAACTCACGCAACACCATTTTATTCACAGGCTATTGTGAACCCGACTCTTTGGGTGGTCGCCTGCTTACTCATCCAGAAGAGGTGCATATCTTTGGCATACCGCATGAAGTGCATGCCGAAATCGCACAGCTTCACTCTTTGAGTGCACACGGCGATTATGAGGATCTTCTCCAATGGCTGAGCTGCCAGGAACCTCGTCAAATCAAGCAACTCTTCCTGGTGCATGGGGAATATGAAGTTCAACTCAACTTTCAACAAAAGCTCTTGCGGAAAGGCCTTCCTGAAGTGATTATTCCAGATTTACACCAATCTTTTTTTATTCATTGAAATCTTTTCTAGATATGCCAACGATTACCTGGAGATTCTGGATATCGCTATGGCTAATGACCAGCTGTACATCCCTTAGTTTGCCTGCACAAACCACCTGGCCGCTGCTGCCATTTGTGAAACAAGATAGCTTCAACCCTATCTTGCAACCTCAAATTGCTCCTTCTTGGAAAGATCCAGTTACGGGTCAAACAGTTCATTGGATGTCGCGCAACGTGTTAAATCCTGCGGCTATCATTGATCATGGGCAAGTTTGCCTGCTGTTTCGTGCACAAGATAGCTCGTCTCTTTCGTCGAGTGGCACCTCGCGCATCGGACTAGCTTTTTCTACTGATGGCTTACATTTTCAAATTTATCCCACCCCAATTCTTTTTCCCGATCGCGACAGCATGCAACGTTATGAATGGCCGGGTGGTATTGAAGATCCTCGTGTGGTAAAACGTAGCGATGGCCTGTATGTGATGACTTATACGGCCTACGATGGGCATACTGCCAGGCTTTGTATAGCTACTTCGCATGATTTGCTCCACTGGCATAAAGAAGGGCTCGCTTTTCCAGACCACCCCCAGCTTTGGTCAAAATCGGGGGCTATTGTGGCCGAATATGTGCACGGTACACCTCAAGCTAAACTTATTCAAGGCAAATATTGGATGTATTGGGGCGATACGCATATTTTTGTGGCTACTTCAACCGATTTGATTCATTGGCAAATCTTGCAAGATCAGCATAAGCAGCCTATCAGCGTGCTCATGCCTCGGCCTCATCATTTCGATAGTCGACTGGTTGAATCTGGCCCTCCTCCAGCATGGACAGCTCAAGGAATTAGGCTTATCTACAATGGTATGAATGCTCGTGGTAGTTTAGGTGATCAGCACCTACCCCCCGATACTTACGGTGTAGGACAAGCGTGGATCAACGCTACCCAACCCACACAAGTGATGGCTCGCCTCTCTACCCCATTCTTGCTGCCAGAAAAGAACTATGAACTAGAAGGACAAGTAAATCGGGTATGTTTTGCCGAAGGTTTGGTGCGGTTTCACGGAAAATGGTTTTTGTACTACGGCACAGCCGATTCTCGCATAGCCGTTGCTATTCATGAACCTTGACCCGAAACCGTTGGCGCATGAAACCAGTTCCAGATGAGACGAGCTCTAGAAGATCCTACTTCCTGCCGAAGTTGTTCTTCACTGAGTTGGCTAATGCGTTTTACAGAACGAAACTTGATGAGTAGCTGATCGGCCGTGCGCTTGCCAATACCCGGAATAGACTCGAGTTCATTTTTTAAAGTACCCTTACTTCGTAATTGGCGATGAAAGCTAATTCCAAATCGATGTACTTCATCGCGAATACGGCGAATGAGCCGCAGGCTTTCGCTTTGATAAGGCAGGCGCAGGCTTTCTCGATCGCCGGGGAAAAAAATCTCCTCTTCTTGTTTAGCTAAGCCAATCACCGTCATCTTCCCACGTAAGCCTAAAGCGTCGATACTTTCCAAAGCTGCATTGAGCTGTCCCTTTCCCCCATCGATAATCACCAACTGAGGTAAAGATTTGCCCTCTTCGAGCAAACGCTTGTAACGCCGATAAACGATTTCTCGCATCGATGCAAAATCATCAATCCCTTGAACCGTTTTCACATGAAAATGCCGATACTCTTGCTTACTTGGCTTACCTTGTTTGAACACCACACAAGCGGCCACTGGATAGCTCCCTTGAAAATTGGAATTATCAAAACATTCGATATGCTCGGGCAAGGCCGGTAGCTGCAGGTCTTCCTGTAACTGACTCAATACTTCGAGCTCCTCTTGATCACCCCGATGTTCTAGCAATAATCTTTTCCGCTGTTCCTGTTCTTCTTTGAAGAAATGTGCATTCTTCATGGAGAGCTCAAGCAACCTTTTTTTATCTCCTCCACGAGGCACCGTTACCCGAATGCTCGCATCGGGATAAGGCAAGGAAAAAGGCACAATGATTTCCGGTGCCCGACTCTGGAAGGTTTCCCGTACATGCAAAATTGTCGTGATTAAAATATCTTCTGGCTCTTCGGTACCCGATTTTTTCTCCAATACCAGGCTTTTACTATCGATCACCATGCCTTTTAACACCCGCAGGTAATTGACATAAGCCACATCTGGCTCATTGAGAAAGGAAAACACATCCACATCGCCTATTCGAGCATTTACCACGGCCGATTTGGCTTGATAGGCTTGTAGATCTTGTATTTTCTTTTTCCAGATCTCGGCTTGTTCAAACTCGAGCTTGGCAGCACATGCTTGCATATGCTCTTTAAACTCTGCAATTACTGGCGCTAGATTGCCTCGCAAAATCTGGCGCACCTGATCAATGCTACGCGCATAATCTTCGGCCGATTGTAATCCTTCACATGGGCCTTTACAATTGCCCAAATGATATTCTAAACACACCTTGAATTTTTTCTTCCGAATGTTTTCCGGGCTAAGATGCAACGAACAAGTGCGTAGCTGCACTACCGATCGAATAAAGGTAAGTAGCTCTCGTACCTTCCCCACCGAAGTAAAGGGACCTAAATATTCCGAGCCATCGTTCAATTTCCTGCGAGTGAGAAATACCCGTGGAAAAGGCTCATTCTTGATCACGATGTATGGATATGTTTTGTCGTCTTTCAGACTGATGTTGAAACGGGGTTGAAATTCTTTGATGAGGTTATTTTCCAGTAAAAATGCATCCTGCTCAGAATCTACAACCGTCCATTCTATTCGACGGATTAATGATACCAAACGTCGGGTTTTGTACGACGTTACCCGTTGGGTAAAATACGAACTGATGCGCTTACGCAAATCTTTAGCCTTGCCCACATAGAGCAGCTCATTGTTTTCGCCATAGTAGCGATACACACCTGGCTCATGTGGAATAGTCGGTAAAATCGTTTTAAACTCTTCCGCTCTCACCTGATATAGGGTTTAATAGGCCTATGGTTCATGCCTGTGGGGTAAAAAGGATGCGTACATAGATGCGTCGCGTAGCAAACAATTGAATATGTTCTCGGGTAATAATTTCCACGCTTTTGCCCGCCTGATAAAGCAATTGTTTAGACGTATGATACAAAAAATTATCGGTCAGGCTCTTCACATAAATACTGTGTATCGTGTGTGTAGGATTTACCTGCAGATATATCTGATAGGGTTTGGTTTTTGCCCCAGATGAAGTGTAGATAATCGTAAGCAACCCGGTAGTACTATCTACAAAGCTTTCTATGCGATACAGGCCGCGATAAGCAGGCCTGTCGATATCGAGTGCAATAAAAGGATTAAAGATTTGTTCCAGATTTTCTCGATTCAAAGGCATCCACACCGTGTCGGAGCGCTGATTCATGGTCACGATCTTCATCAATGTTAGCCGACTACTATCTTGTAAGAAACTATCTATTTGTTGAGTAAAATATTTTTTTAAACTAAAATACTCCTGCGAAGGTGTTGCCTGCTGATCTGAATGGGAATGACATCCCCAACTGGTTATCAACATCACTCCCCCAAAAAACCAGGCATATATTTTCATTTGAAAATCTTTGAATCGTTTTTTATACAGATGGAACTCCAGGATATACAAAATTACAGACTCTATGAAGGATAAAAAAGGCCGGTGTAAACACACCGGCCGCACGCAGATTAACAGTAATTAAACCTACAAAGTAAAGCCTGCGGAAAAAACCCCGCTACTACCATGCGTGGTTTGTATACATAAGACAAATCCATCAGGGTAAACGTTGCATCGATGTGGAAAAATTTTTCAGGGTATTACCCCGATTTTCCAGGAGAGCATATACAGATTTTCCTGAAGGGCGGGTTGATGGCGATAGGTATTCAATATTTGATAATGCACATCGGGCCCCATAAACAAGAGAACATCTCCTACCCGTATCCGCAAGGAGCCCGAGACCAATGCACTCACATTCCATTTGCGTAATTGTTGGTCGGCCGACTCGTAGCGCTGATAAACGGTAGTATACATATATTGTTGTTGATGAAGCGCAAAGTCTATTCCTGCACCACCAGTTATCTGCCAGCTCATCTTGCGGGAGATCTGCCCTTGATAGCCTACAAATAAAGGCCATTCTACGTTTACCTGCTGATTGACCAAGCGGGTATATGTATCGGGAGTAAACAAAGTATTGGGGTTATAAGCGCCATATACTGTAGAAAGCTGAGCTGGAGCCCCATTGGCCTGAGTACTGTAGCTCACCGTACGGGCGTAACTCGTGCCAGAGAGGTTGACTGCCCGAATAGCATATTGAAAATTCAACACATGAAGCCCCGTTCCAATGCTCCATTTACGGCTGAAGGGGGTTTGCATATCCACACTTCCTAAGTAAGAAAAAGCGGGCTCATGCCCCAGTGCTGTAGAAGGAATATAGTTATTGATGGGTCCACTCATTCGGCTGAGAGCAGCTCCTGGTGTAGCCGGTTGCGTTTGTATCAGCTGACGATAACCCATGCCTGGAGCAAAGGATATGCTAAATATAAGACGCCGACTGGTTTTTGAGGTATCTGTTTGGGAGGAGCCCATCGGGGTGGGCATACCCCATCCAGGAGGCAATTGCAATTTTGCCCATTTCATGTCTACAGTCAAGTTGAGCATCTGATATCTAGGAAAATATAGAGGCACTAAGTCCAATTGAGGAGAAGAAATGAGCCGTCTTCTAGCAGAAACGGCTGCAACACTGGATTGCTCAACTACGGGTATAGCCTGATAAGGATGAGACATGGTAGGCTGGGATGAAGGAGCTAAAGATGGCTTTGAGGTGGAAGCCGCTGATGTAGGGGTAGCATGAGCAGAAGGGAATGCAGCCGCTGGCGGGACCATATTTGTCGGTGAGGCGATTTGCGACGAATGTTTAGTAACGGCTGGGGATGGAGCAACAGGTGCAAGCCCTATTTTTTTATCCGACAAAGAAGGCCGATGGTATTGCCACCACAATCCCCCTGCAATACCTATAGCCAAGAGCCAGCTGGCAGCAGCCAACCAAGCACGGCGGCGACGACGCCACCGCAACCTACTCTCAATTACTTCCCAGCTTCCTGGCGCGGGCGGCACCTCAAATTGCTCAGCTTCTTCTTTAAGGCGTTTCCACCAATCTTCTTCGTAAAATTCTGCACTTGCCATACCTGTTTAAGGTTTTTGTATACTGTCTGACCGAGTAGCCGGCCAATCTTCTTGCCGATGGGGCGATTCTACCTTGGCCCAATCGGTTGAAAGACGGGTGTGCAACCAATGGCGCGCCCGAGCAAATTGCGAACGGGAAGTGCCCTCATCAATACCCAACAGCTCTGCAATCTCCCGATGTGAATATCCTTCCACCACGTATAAGTTAAAAATAGTTCGATATCCTTTGGGCATTTGCAAGATTAGCTGAATCAAATCTCGCTCCATTGCGCTTTCTCCATTTGTCGCTGGTCGCACCTCATGGCTTTCTTCCGGAAACCCATCTCCATACATCACCCATTTTTTCCGACGAATATAGTTGACCGCCATTCTCACGATGATTTTCCGCATCCAGCCTTCCAATGGACATGCAAACCGAAACTGATGCAAATGGGTAAAAATGCTAATAAACCCCTCCTGCAAGACCTCTTCGGCATCTGCTTGATTGCCTGTATAACGCAAGCAAATACCCATCATGCGCGGGGCAAACCGGTCATATAAAGCCAGTTGCGCCTCACGCCGGCCTTTCAAACAGGCTTCTACCAGTGCCCGATCGTCCAAATATTCCGCTTGGTCACCCAATGTTTTTAACTATGTGTATGACAAGTTACAATTTTCAAACGTTGCATGGACCCCAATATTTTTTAATTTTTTAACCATTTCTCCCTGTTTCCTCTCAGATTCTCGACATTCCTCTGCTTGAGGCCCTCTGCTGCATATTTGGCATGTTTTTGGCATCTTTGTACCAGGACGTCCTAAACAGCTTTAATCATGAAATATGTATTACTCCTAAGTTTGTGGGCAATGCCTTTCTGGGTGAGGGGTGAACAAGTAAGCCCTACCGCAGCAGATCCTTTTGACGAAGTCGTAAAAGCCTTGCGTACAGGCAATGTAAACGCACTCAGCCAATACTTCGACAACATGGTTCAAATTACCCTCATGGATCAATCCAATTCCTATAGCAAGGCTCAGGCCACTATGGTTTTGAAAGATTTTTTTGATAAAAATCCGGTACGATCATTTCAGCTCATTCATCAAGGTGGCCAGGATTCTCGCTTTGGGATCGGGAAAATGGTTACTGCCAACGGGACCTATCGGATTACCTTTTTTCTGCGCCAGCATAACCCAAATCAATATGTACTTCAAGAAATCCGTTTTGAACCTCAATCTGAATAGTAATATATGAGGTTAAAAAATATGTTCCTTCCCATTTGCGGAATCCTATCCCAATTGGCAAATGTGGTATAACGGCGATCCAAGATATTTTCTATACCCAACTTCAACACACATCTATGCTGTTGTAGGTGAAATTCTTTACTTCCAGAAAGATTCAATATGATATATGCTGGAACAGGTGTTTCCCCATATTGTTTGTTGAAATACCGCAAGCGATTGGCCCCTATTGCTGTTAAATCAACTTGATAACCATTTTTGAAAAAAGATATACCACTAGTATAAGACAATGGCTGCTGAAAAGGTAGATTTCCAATAGCTTTTGACGTCCCTCGCGAAAAGCTAAGGGATAAATTCCATATCCATTCATCTGTAATATACACATTGGCCGATGCAGAGCTGTTCCAAATTGTAGCATGCGGTAGTTGGTGATATACCCTTACGCCAGCAGCATATTTACTCATAGGAGTAAGCGTAGTATCCATTAAACCAATGATATAATTTTTTATCTTTTGAAGCCCCATTTGCCATTCAAAGGATAATCGTTTTGTACGATATTGTGCATTCAGAAATAAATTTATCGAACGCTCATTCTTTAAAAAAGGATTCCCGATATAATCATACTTATCGAAGCTATTAAACAAATATATTCCATAAGCTTCTGAAATACTAGGAGCCCGCTCGCCATAACCCGCATTCAGTGCAATTTGCCAATCTTCATGAACATCATTAAAAGTAATATTCCCTCGTTTTAACCACCGCATTTGAGATTTCTTTGCATTTGGATAGAATATCCTTAATTCTGAAAATCCTCTGCTATCATACACTTGTTGATGCTGTGCAGTAATCCCTCCCGAAAAACTGATATACCAATTCTTGTTAAGCAACAAACTATCTTGGACAAACACATCCATATTGTAAATGTTCACTCCCGGCCACATCAGCATAAACATGTTGTTACCTCCACTACTATCGGAATACATAATCATCTCTGCCAATGATTGATTAAAATATCCATTAGCTTGAATATTCCAATGATGAACACCTTCGATATGCATTATCTGTGATATAAATCCTGCAGTATGTGTCCATCCCGGCATAGTCATGTGCATATCTAAGTTTGAACGATCTATATCGTCCATGATATGCTTTACATCATTGTAATACAATTTAGTTTGCCATTGATGAATACCTTTCCAAGGATGATAGCTGATATATCCAGCAGAAAAAATCATTGCCCTTGCTAATTTAACATCCATTGGTAATGCTGGATAACCCACATGATCTGCATGATCATATATCCAGTTAAATTGAAGTTGATGTTGATCATCCCACTTAAATCTTCCATATATGGAAGCATTATATTTCGTAAATTGTGAATGAGCTATTTGCTTTCCACCTCCTGCATGATAATCTGATGCATTTCTAAAAGTAATATTAGCCAAAATAGCTGCTTTCGGTGATGTATAATCTATTCCAGAGCCCACTATCTTTTGGCGATTGTTGGTTTCATAACCGGCAAAAGATATACCCTTCATTTTCTTCTCTCCAAAATTGGGCTGCTGTAATTCCAGATTCATTGTTCCAGCAAGGGTAGGCCCGTAAGCCGACCCCATTTGTCCATTACTTACACGAATCTTTTTCAGATTCATCAACTCCACATAGCTGGTTACAGGATCCATTTTATCTGTACATGCTCCAAATATGTGCATTCCATCTATGGTGATATCTGATCGCTCCATCGACAAGCCATTCACAAATGGCTCCCATGCATACGCTCCCCTACGAATCATTTGTACATTGGGCAATCTATTGAGATATTCATCTACATTTGAGAGTGGCTTTTTCATTCTCTCTCCAAGAGATTGCTTGGATACTATAGTTACTTCATTGAGTTGAACACTCGGCAAGCTATCAGATAGCTGTGCATGTAACTTTTGGAATAAACACATATTACATATACATAGCACCAATATCTTCATGATCATTTTTGTGTTCATGACAGCAATTTTCAATGGTCAATAAAATCCTGTACAACGACTTTATGATGCATAGATCAAAACTGAATCTCAAAGTAAAGCGAGCTACTCGTATTTTGCTCATTGATAGGCTGCCCTGCCAAAATATTTCCTGCACTATCTAACACTTGCAGATTAATTCTCCAAAATCCCGACATAGTGAGATTCAATTGTCCGCGATATAACCCATCTGTGCCTTCAACAAACGGAGTATTGTTAGGTGAGCCATGGTTGCCCATATCTGGCATGCGAGGATCAATTAAAATTTTGTAATGATGAACTGGAATAAAATCACTCATGGAGATCATCTGGTATAATACTGCACTCATGGTATTGATTCCTATCTTTGGATTGGCTGGACCCGCATAAGCAACTACATATTTGTTGCTGTCGGCACCTCTAAAAGTTTGTACTACTTGTAATGGTGATGGCAACACCTTTACAACGCCTGTAAGCGTGTCGATCATATTCTGCTTTTTCAAAACAATAGCGAGTTGCCAATAATTCATGGAATCGCTAGCCATTTGAAACACGATATACCCTGCATATATCCCTGTTGCTGATGATTGTAAAGAAATGGCAGATGCAGGACAAGAATGGCTCATGTTCATCATGTGCATCATGGGATTCCAGGTAATAGAATCTGGAATAACCACCTTACCGTTTTTGTCTTTTACCCATAATGTAATCTCGTTGTATCCGGTCTGCAATTTTCCATTGGCTGTATACAATTCAATGCTGTAATTATTATCCGACAAGGTCAACACCTTGATTCCTTGCGGCTGAGTAGATTGAGATAGGTTGTTTTGTTTATTGCATCCAGCTAACACAACAAATGTGAAAAGAAAAAGAAAATAGATATGTTTTCTGATAAAAGCAATCGTTTCCATGTTTCATGATTTTTTAGTGTGGTACGTAAAGCAACAAATCATTAGAATTCATCACAGCAAATTTTTGCCTGCTATATCTTGGAAATATTCAATATTGTTGCTTATTAGACAATATAGAATGTGCCTAATTAACAAGCTTAGCAAGTAATTTTACAGGCATGCAGATATTTCCCAAATCAATTCCGCAAGTCAAATGGCTGGAGGATGAAAAATGGGGCGACTTGGTTGTTGAATGAATCTAAACAAATAAGAGGTGAAATGCATTTTTGTTTCCGGGAAAAACAAAGCAGTTAATGGGGTAAAATAATTGAAGTAGACAATATCAGAAAACCCTTTTTCCGAATTGGTTGTTGTAGAGTTTCTTTGTTGATCTTTTTCTAATTGTTTTTTCAAAAAGCACTTTCCGTTGCAATGCAATTCAGGCTTATCTTTATTCACACACAAGTGAGTAGCAATATAAGATAGATGAGCATAATAATTGAGAATAATAAACCCACTACTAAAGTTATGCAGCAATATTGCACAAAACGTTATGTAGCTCAATAAACGCATAGGCAATAAGACACCCACACAAAAGTAGATAAATATATTTTTACTTTTATTTAACCATTATAAATTTTTCTCTTTGTATTAAAAGCCTGAATAGGCAATACGAAGGTTTATCAAAAAATATTTTCTTTGCAATTGCCATGATACCGAGTGACTACGACAAACAATTACAACATTTTATAGAACAAGCCCTCCTGGAAGATATTGGTGATGGTGATCACAGCACGCTTAGCTGTATCCCAGCTTCACTTCAAGGTGCCGGATTACTCGTCACCCAATCAGCTGGCATTTTAGCAGGTGTACGCATTGCTCAAGCTATATTTACACATTTAGAACCCAACTGCCAAATTACTTGTTACAAGCACGATGGAGAGCCGATGCAGCCTGGCGATCGCATATTGCTGGTAGAAGCCCATATGCGCACGATTCTTTCGGCCGAGCGATTGGTATTGAATTGTATGCAACGCATGAGTGGTATAGCCACTCTCACTGGGCAATATGTCAACAAAATAATGGGTAGCCATGCTCGCTTGCTCGATACGCGCAAGACAACTCCTAATTTTCGCCTGCTGGAAAAAGAAGCCGTGCGCATTGGTGGGGGCATGAATCACCGCATGGGACTGTACGACTACATCATGTTGAAAGACAACCACATTGATGCCTGTGGGGGTATTCAAAAAGCTATTCAGCGAGCCAAAGCTTATCTGGCCGAGCACCATTTAACCTTACCTATTGAAGTAGAAACCCGAAACCTGGAGGAGGTAAAACAAGTATTGGCCGAAGGAGGTATCCAGCGTATTATGTTCGATCATTTCAGTATAGATGCTACCCATAAAGCCGTACAACTAGTAAATAACCAGTATGAAACCGAAATCTCTGGAAACATCACCTTAGACAATATTTCCGAGTATGCCGCTACAGGAGTAGATTTTATTTCTGTAGGTGCACTTACCCATCAAGCCGTTAGTTTAGATATGCATTTAAAATATCATCGACCATCACGCTAACCATGTACCAGCCTGCCTTTTACCAAGCCAATCGCCCTACCATTAGGCTGATTGTAAACCCCCGCGCTGGCTTACGAAAAGGTAAAGCGTGGTTGCGCCGGGTGGAGGTGTTGTTGCAGCAACAACAATTGAACTATGAGATTTGTGTTACGGCTTATGCTGGGCATGCACGCGAGCTAGCTGCTGAGGCTATTGCCAAACGATATGCTTTTGTAGGCGTTGCGGGAGGCGATGGTTCAGTCAATGAAGTAGCAGCAGCTTTTGTGGAAGCAGCTATTCAACCCCATCAGAGCTGTTTGTTTATTCTTCCCGTTGGCAGTGGCAATGGATTGGCACGTGCACTGGGCATTCCCCTATCTCCCCCCAAAGCAATAGAGCTCATTTGGAAAGGACGTATTCGCCAGATTGATGTAGGAATAGCCAATGGCCGCTATTTTTTCAGCAATGCTGGAGTAGGTTTCGACACACTAGTGGCCCGTAGATTTGCTCGGCATACCACACGAGGTTTATTCACCTATGTATGGCTTACTCTTTCGTCTTTCCAAAAGTACAAGTCCAAAAAATACACCCTTTGCCTGGATAACGGACTACCCCAAAAAGAAAAAGCTTTTCTCATAGCCGTAGCCAATGGCAACCAGTTTGGTTATGCGTTTAAAATAGCTCCTCATGCGCAACCCGACGATGGCTGGCTAGAGATATGCGTTATCCGGCCACTATCTTGGTTAGGCTTAGCCCGCGTAGCCCTTGAAGCTTTGCGTGGGCAGCTCGATCGAGAGGCCAAACATACACAGTTTTTCCGCGCACAACGCCTCAGCATTCAGCGGAAAAAACCCATTAAATGGATGCAAGTCGATGGTGAACCTATAGATATTCGGGATATTGGGCGAGTGGAGATCCAGGTTTTGCCGCGTATCCTGCCCGTAATGGTGCCTAGCCACACCATTTGTTCTTCTACCGATAGTTTTACACATCAAAAGCTTATGCCATGAAAAAAACACGCCACAGTTCTGGAATTGTGTATTCTACGGATCCAAATTTCTTCCAAAACCACCCGAACAATACCGAACATATCTACCCACCCCGTTCGGCACAAAAACTCCACATGCGCTTAGATCATCATCACCGCAAGGGCAAGGTAGTTACCCTCATCGAAGGCTTTGAGTTGGCTGAAAAAGAATTAGAAGAGATTGCGCGAGCGTTGAAAATATTTTGCGGCACTGGGGGATCACAAGAAGATGGGCAAATCCTCTTGCAAGGCGATTGTCGGGAAAAAGCCCGGCAGTGGCTATTGAAAAATGGGTTTACCCAAATAAAAAATTAGTTGGATTGCCCAATCACAAATTCAATTTCACCGAAGTTCCAGATTCTTTGCCCTTCGGGAGTATCCATCAGCAAGCGTCCATCGGGGAACACTTCTCGGATAGTGCCTCGAAAACGTTGTTGATTGGACTCATACCAGGCCTCCACATCTTTCCGATATAGCCAGCGATGGTATTCACGAATAAGAGCCTCAGTTTTCCCGGCTTGTAGATCTTGATAGCGTTTAATAATCTGATCATAAATTGCTCGAAGCAGTTGATCCAGGTCGTATTCCTGCCCGGTAATTTGCGTTAACGATACAGGATTGGGCAGCTCGGGTGGAAATTGTTTTTGGTTCACGTTTAACCCAATGCCTACCACGGCATATTGCCAAAATTGTCCTTTCCATGTGTTTTCGATGAGGATACCACCTGCCTTTTTGTCATTCCAATATAAATCGTTTGTCCATTTGATGTAAAAATTAGGTTCTCCACTATGAGTAGCCACTGCTTCACGCAAGCCAGTAGCCACCGCCATACTCAGCAGAAAAGGGGGGTGATGACTAATGACGGCAGGTTTTAAAATTAAACTCATCAATAAATTGGCTCTGGGTTCGCTGATCCATCCTCGATTTCGCTGGCCGCGACCTGCATGTTGCTGCAGAGCCTGAATAACCGTACCTTCTGGCAGTCCGCCATGTTGAATTCGAGCCATGGCATAGTTGTTGGTACTATCTACCTCATCCAGTCGAATCAGGGTAAACTCCATAGCAGATAGAGATTGGGGTAAATCACTAAATTTATGTAAAAATACTTACGACAAAGAAACGAAGAAATGGTGTAGGCCTTAACTTCGTATAGAAATTTGTTAACTTTGTTTAGAACAGTTTTTATCACCATTCAAAAAACATTTAAGCTTGTTGGAATCCGTATCTGCAACAACCCGACAAACGCATCATGGCTCAGCAAGGCTTCACAAAAACAGTAAAATCATCAAATCGATTATTCATGCGATTCAGGAGAAAAAAGGTCAGCACATTGTTTCGCTCGACCTCAGGAAAATTCCTGAAGCTATTGCCGATTTTTTTATCATTTGTGAAGCAGATAATTCCACACAAATTAAATCGATCGCTGAGCATGTGGAAAAATATGTAAAAGAGCAAACTGGTGAATCTCCATATAGAGCAGAAGGATATACCGCATTAAAATGGGTATTGATCGATTATGTAAACGTGGTAGTACATGTATTTTATCCAGAAACACGCCAGTTTTATAAACTGGAAGAGATGTGGAGCGATGCTGAAATGACATCGTTTCCTGATGATAAATAAAATTTATTACACACTTGAATTGTATACGATATGGAAACAGGAAATGGGATGCAGGGAAGAGGAACTCCCAAAACTCCTCGCAAGGGGCCAAGATTTAATTTTTATTGGATATATGTGCTGGTAGCGATTTTGTTACTGGCTATGAACTTTTTTGATTTTCATTCCAAGCCTCAGGAAATCAGCTTTCAGGAATTTGCTAAAAATTATCTGGCCGATCACGATGTAGCTCGGTTAGACGTGATTAATGGCCGTCAAGTAGAAGTATACATTAAACAAGACAAGCTCAACCAGCCTAAGTTTAAAGATGTGGCGCGCACCAACCTGGGTAATTTAAATCCAGGTCCACACTACGTATTTACCATTGGCAACATCGAAACCTTCAATCAAGAGCTTGCTGCTGCAGAAAAGCAATACAATATTAACCCAGAAGAAATCGATGTCACCTACCACGATCGTGGCGATTGGTTTACCCCATTTGTCAATATTGCTATTCCCTTGCTCATCTTCGTGGCTCTGTGGATATTCCTGATGCGAAAAATGGGGGGCAGTTCAAGCGGAGGAGGTCCCGGTGGCATATTCAATATTGGTAAATCAAGGGCGCAGCTTTTTGAAAAAGGCACACGCGTCAATGTCACTTTCAATGATGTAGCAGGTTTAGACGAGGCCAAGCAAGAGGTAATGGAGGTCGTCGATTTTCTACGCAATCCCCGAAAATATACCGCTCTTGGGGGGAAGATCCCCAAAGGTGCCCTCCTGGTTGGCCCTCCTGGAACTGGGAAAACGCTGCTAGCCAAGGCCATGGCCGGAGAAGCCCAAGTGCCATTTTTCTCAATGTCGGGCTCTGATTTTGTGGAGTTGTTTGTAGGAGTAGGGGCTAGCCGAGTACGCGACTTATTCCGCCAAGCTCGCGAAAAGGCTCCTTGCATCATCTTTATCGATGAAATCGATGCCATTGGTCGAGCTCGAGGGAAAAATGTGATGATGAGTAATGACGAACGAGAAAACACTCTCAACCAGTTGCTCGTGGAAATGGATGGCTTTAGCTCCGACAGTGGTATCATTATCCTAGCAGCCACCAACCGCCCGGATGTGCTCGACAGCGCTTTGCTGCGTCCAGGAAGATTCGATCGACAAATCACTATCGATAAGCCCGACCTGATCGGCAGGGAAAAGATTTTCGAAGTACATTTGAAGCCCATTAAAAAATCGCCCGATTTAGACATTAAAAAACTGGCTGCTCAAACCCCGGGCTTTGTTGGTGCCGATATTGCCAATGTATGCAACGAAGCCGCATTGATTGCCGCCCGTAAGGGAAAGCTTTGGGTGGAAATGGAAGATTTCAACGACGCCATCGACCGCGTGATTGGCGGTTTGGAAAAGAAAAACAAGATCATCTCGCCAGAAGAAAAAGAAGTAATCGCCTATCATGAGGCTGGCCATGCCATCTGTGGCTGGTTTTTAGAGCATGCTAATCCCCTGGTGAAAGTTACCATTGTGCCTCGCGGCGTGGCTGCCTTAGGCTATGCCCAATATTTACCTAAAGAACAATACCTCTACAATACCGATCAGCTGATGGACGATATTTGCATGACACTCGGAGGTCGTGCTGCAGAAGATATTGTTTTCGGAAAAATCTCTACAGGCGCCCAAAACGATCTACAGGTGATTACGAAGATGGCTTATGCCATGGTCACCGTTTATGGGATGAACGAAAAAATTGGCAATGTATCGTTTTATGATCCACAAAACGACTACACCTTTAGCAAGCCTTATTCGGAAGAAACTGCTCGCTTGATTGACCAAGAAGTACGTAACCTCATTGATAAAGCTTATCGGCGCACCAAAGACCTTCTGCAGAGCAAACGCAACGAGCTCAATATTTTGGCTAAAGAATTGCTCAAGAAAGAAGTGCTTTATCAAGCCGATCTAGAAAGGCTTATTGGCAAACGTCCTTTCGAAGAGAAAAAAACACATGAGCCTGAAGTAATCGTTGCTCCACCCGACAACGTGGAGCCTGCCGATCTCATCAAACCATCACCTTCAGCTTCTGCCTCATGAAAGTTTCGCCTGCCAAGGAAAATATTCTGAAACGCATTCGCAATGCACTCAGTCAACCCGTGCCGTTACCCTTTCCTCAATCGGAAGGGAATAGCTCGGTGTTTATGCCCCCGCCAAAAGACCTAGATGTGCATTTTGCCGAAACCTTCGTGCAGCTGAATGGGAAGTTTGTGTTCTGTGAAGATCTCGCCCAATTTCGCCAGCTATTTACCAATCTTTGTAAACAACAAGATTGGAAACAGATTTGGTGCCCTGAAAAAGCTACTCTGCACGCTTTACTAGCAGGTATAGATCCACAAATCGTTTTTTTAAGTCAAATACCACTTGAGCAAATAGAAGTATCCCTCACCACTTGTGAATGTTTGGTAGCTCGAACGGGGTCGGTAGTGCTTACCACAGGCCAGAGAGCTGGTCGTACGGCATCGGTATACGCTCCTACACATGTGGTGGTGGCTTCGGTGAATCAGTTGGTGTGGGATATTCGCGATGCACTCCACGTTCTTAAAGAACGTTACGACAACAGCTGGCCTTCGGTATGCACTTTCCACACGGGCCCAAGCCGTACTTCAGACATCGAAAAAACCCTAGTAATGGGCGCGCATGGGCCTAAAGACCTATATGTTTTTCTGATCGATCAACCTCTTCCCTGATATAAATTGGCTTGGCCAGCTTTAGATTGTTGACTATCTTGCCAGCCTAAGTGCATCTTGTGTGGAACTCCATGTTTCTCTTTCAAGATCTCAAAAAATCTATTTTGCTTCCGACTTTCACCTTGGATCGGGCACTAAGGCGGAAAGTCTGGAAAGAGAGAAATTAATTGTTCGCTGGCTAGAAGAAGTTTCTGCCGATGCCGCCCATATCTTCCTACTTGGTGATTTATTTGATTTCTGGTTTGAATACAAATCGGTTATCCCGAAAGGGTATACCCGCTTGCTGGGTAAGCTGGCCGAACTTTCAGACCGGGGTATCCCTATTTCGGTATTTATTGGTAACCACGATATGTGGATGAATGGCTATTTCGAAGAAGAGTTTCATATACCTGTTTACGATGCTCCCATTTGGCTATATAGCGCAGGTAAAACCTTTTATCTAGGTCATGGAGATGGCCTTGGGCCTGGAGATCATGGGTATAAAATGCTTAAAAAAGTATTTCGAAATCCCTGGTCTCGTAAGCTTTTTGCCATGTTGCACCCCTCGTGGGGAATTTCGATTGCCAATTTTTTCAGTCGGCAAAGTCGAGCAGCTACTACTACAGAAGCTTTCCTGGGAGAAGAGCGGGAATGGCTGGTACAATACTGCAAGCAAATCCTTCAACAACAACATGTAGATTATTTCATCTTTGGTCATCGACATCTGGCTTTAGATATTCCATTGCCCGGCGGAAGTCGATATATCAATCTAGGCGACTGGATTCGGTTTCGCTCTTATGCAGTGTTTGACCTAGAAGGGGGATTACAACTTCGATTTTATCCAACCCATGCGTATTCGGAAACATAGCCTCTGGTTCCTGGGTATCTTATTTATGCTTGCGCATTGGCTAGCTCCAGCTTCTTTGCAAGCCCAACCCGGTGCTTCAGGAGACACCCTGCAATACCGTATCTTAGACACCCTTACGATTAGTGCCCGTGCAGTGGCAGCCGATCCGTTGGGAAATATTTTTTGGATAAACCCACAAGGCGTATTATGGAAACGTGATCCTCATAGCGATAGCTTATA
Organism: Thermoflavifilum sp.; assembly: GCA_023511875.1. Classification (GTDB taxonomy): domain Bacteria; phylum Bacteroidota; class Bacteroidia; order Chitinophagales; family Chitinophagaceae; genus Thermoflavifilum. The sequence continues at coordinate 7,639 of JAIMAQ010000001.1, read as the reverse complement.
TCAATATGCCAACTGGCAATCGGGGATTCCCGAGCAAGTCGATGTCAGCAATCCCCTTCGAATACTCCTATTCTATCCGCAATCAGGCATTTTGGTGCTACTCAGCCGATGGCTTACCTGGCTGTACACACTCGATTTAAAAGCAATAGGTATTTTACAACCCACAGCTGTGGCCAGCTCTTACGACAACCAAATCTGGGTATACGACGTTCAGGATGCTAGCCTGAAAAAAATTTCCCCTACAGGAACCTTATTGTTACGAAGTATTCCGCTGGGCCAGCTGGTATCTACACTTCCCCGCCCCACACGACTCATAGACCTTCACGGCAAAATATACGCATACGATCCACAAAAAGGAATATATGTATTCGACGAATTGGGTAATTATCTGAATCATATCCCTGTATCGGTATCTCAATCATTTGCGGCTAGCGAAGCGGCTCTTTATTTACTCATGCCCGATGCAGTATGCATCGTTCCGTTACAGATTCGAGATTCAGGGTGTGCTTATTTACCCGTAGATCTGCATCCCATACAAATTGCCGTAGAACCTGTTTCCCATCGGTTGTTACTTCTAACCCCTCAAAAGCTTTACATCTTCCAACTTCAATAAGGGTCAAACAACTGAAACAAGGTGTCGAGTCCGAGCAAAGCAGTAAATCCAGGTACATGCCAGCGCAGATAATCTTGATAAAAACCGATCAATTTTCTACGCTGTTGACGTGTGAGGGGAATGACAGCGGCTTCATCGGCATTTTGGCAATTCAATAGCTGTGAGGTGAGCTTGGCCTCATTTGTTCCCATATAGTCGGGATGAGCAGGAATTTGTGCAGTAAACAAGCCTTCATGCAAATCGAAATAAGGTTTGCTCACATCATAATTGTTTTGCAGGCCTACTCCTAGCAGCGCAGCTGTTTGCAGGGTAAAATATAATGGCAGGTTGGCGACTCGAGATGATGCTTGGTCGAGCCAGACAAGCGCTTGCTCTGTAAATTGATATAGCTCTCTCAACACTTGAGGATGTTGAAGCAAACGAAGCAACAGCTCAGTTATATAAAGCATAACGGCCGATTTGATCGGATCGGCTAGAATTTGGCGATATACATATCCAAACTGGATCTCAGAAATACGTTGGAGATTTTTGCCCGTGTGATGATATACGACCAAATCTAAAATGGTTCCGGGTTGAAAAAAAACAGGTTTCATGCGTGCTGGCCTGGCCGTACGAACGCCATTTACTAAATAGCTTTGTATGCCCAATTGTTCGGTGAAAATAGTCACTACCAGGCTGGTCTCTCCATACCTAACTGCTCGCAACACCACTCCTCGAGTTTTTTGAAGCACAAGACCTTGTTTTGCTGACAAAGATAATCATACACAGCAGCGCTACAGCACCTGCTCTGGATGAAGTTTATTAGCTTTGCAACCCTAAAACCCAGGGCCATGAGCTGGCAAAGATTAGCAAGTTGGATTTTAAAAAGAAGGGCTATTTTGTTGAGTGCTTGGTTCATACTTACCACTATCATGGCCTATTTTGCCAGCCATGTGCAACTGTCGTATGATTTTATCAAGTCTATTCCGCTTAACGACCCCAAGTATCAGCAATATCTTGCTTTTAAAAAGCAGTTTGGTGAAGATGGCAACCTTATGGTTGTTGGTTACCAGACCGATCATTTTTTTCAAGAGCCATTTTTTCGTGACTATCAACATCTCGTTTATCGCATCCAACAGATGCCGCATGTGGAAGATGTATTGAGCATTCCCACAGCTTTAAACCTGGAGAAAAACGATAGCTTGCATCGTTTGCAACCAGTACCTATCTTTCCGTCAGACTCACTTAACCAAAATGCACTCGATAGTTTAAAACAAATTTTTCTATCCCTTCCTTTTTACAAAGGTTTGCTTTATAATCCGGAAACGCATAGCTATTTAATGGCTATCCATATCAACAAAGATGTATTAAATAGTTCCAAGCGCACGAAAGTCATCTATCCGATTCAGCAATTAGCCGACTCTTTTGGGCAAAAGCATCAGATCAATACTTATCTCAGTGGCATTCCCTACATCCGTACGGTGATTACTCAGAAGCTTTCTCATGAATTGAAGATTTTTTTGATCAGCTCTGTGTTGCTTACTGCCTGCATTCTTTGGGTATTTTTTCGATCGTTTTCCGCAGTGTGGATGTCGATGGTTGTGGTACTTACGGGCGTGATTTGGTCGTTGGCCACTATTGTGCTTTTGGGCTATAAGCTTACCATTCTCACGGGATTAATTCCCCCATTGATCGTGGTAATTGGCATTCCCAATTGTGTATATTTTTTAAACAAATACCATAGTGAATTCACTTTACACCACCATAAAACCAGAGCCTTAGTGCGCATGGTGCAGCGCATGGGCATTGTCACTCTTTTCACCAATCTTACAGCAGCTATTGGCTTTGGGGTTTTTTTCTTTACCCGTAGTGCTATTTTGAAAGAATTTGGTATTGTAGCCGGCATCAACATTCTTCTGCTATTTGTGATTTCGCTGATTTTTCTGCCATCTGTGCTCAGCTATCTACCCGCTCCGCGAGAAAAACATGTGAATTATCTCGACAATCGGCTGCTTAATTGGATACTGAAACGATTGGAGATTCTGGTATTTCAGTATCGCCCCCTTGTGTATGCTGGTACGGTGGTGGTGCTGGTGGTAGCCGTGATGGGGATTTTGCGGCTCAAAAGCGTGGGGTATATTTTAGACGACGTGCCACATCACGATAGGTTGTATACCGATTTAAAATTTTTCGAACGGAATTTTAAAGGGGTCATGCCCCTGGAAATCCTGATTAACACACATCATCCGAAAGGGGTAATGTCGCTCGATTTGATGAACCGCATTCATGAATTTAGCCAATATATTGCTGCTCAGCCCGATTTTGCCCGACCTCTATCCTACGTTGATGGCATTGAATTTGCTCGACAGGCTTATTACCATGGAGATTCTTTGAGTTATGCCGTGCCCAATCAGTTTGATTTGGTGTTTCTGGCGCCATATCTTCGATTTAACCCTGCAGATAGTGTATCGGGAAATGGATTCAGTCGCCTGTTGCATTCATTTGTAGATAGCAGCCAGCAAATTGCGCGCCTCAGCGTAAACATGAAAGATGTGGGCACTCAGCGACTACCGGTGTTGCTGCACCAATTGCAGCAAAAGGCAAGCTCGCTTTTTCCCGCCTCTCAGTATACGCTCACGTATACGGGCTCTTCGGTAGTTTTTCTGGAAGGATCGAGATATATCATCAATGGGCTTACTGATAGTATTTTACTGGCTTTTGTGCTCATTCTGGCCTGCATGTTTTACTTATTCCGCTCCTGGCAAGTAGTGGCTATTGCTTTTGTACCCAATATCATCCCGCTAGCTTTTACAGCAGGAGTGATGGGCTGGCTGGGCGTACCTTTAAAACCCTCTACTGTTTTGGTATTTAGTATTGCCCTGGGTATTGCCATCGATGTTACCATTCGGTTTTTGGTCAATTTCAAACAAGAGATGCAATTGGTGCATTTTCAGATGTCGGAAGCCGTGAAACGTACTATTCATGACACGGGCATCAGCATTGTGTATACGGGTTTGATTTTGTTTGCTGGGTTTATGATCTTTGGTTTTTCTGCTTTTGGAGGCACCCAAGCATTAGGCCTGCTCACTTCGCTTACCCTTATTTTAGCCATGATTAGCAATCTCACTATTTTACCGGCCATGCTCCTTTGGCTAGAAAAATCTTTGAAACGAAAAGCCCGTCACCAGCAGCTTTGGCCTACGATCGATGAAGAGAAAGATATTCCCTTAAAAGCATTAGGGCTCGATCGATTAGAAAAAGGTGATGGCCGCACACATCCAATGTCGGTAAAATCGCCCAGAAAGCCTTGAAAGCATCGTCTTTCTTCAATAAGCCCCCAGCAGAGATTTCTTACTTTTGCTCCTAAATCATCACTCGATGGAATGGGAAGCCGTGATTGGGCTGGAGATGCATGTACAGCTGCTTACTGCCAGCAAGCTATTTAGTGCAGATCCCGCTCATTTTACTTTAGACCCCAATGTGCATATTAGCACCATCAGTCTAGCACACCCAGGCACCTTGCCTCGGCTCAACCGCAAGGCTATTGAACAAGCTGTTAAATTAGGATTGGCTTGTGGAGCGCATATCACTCGATATAATTACTTCGACCGAAAAAATTATTTCTATCCAGATCTTCCCAAAGGTTATCAGATCACTCAACACCATACTCCAATTTGCAGAGGTGGTTATCTTCGCATTTATCCTGATGGACAAGCTGGCTCGGGCAAAACCATTCGCATTCACCACATGCACCTTGAGGAAGATGCTGGAAAGCTCTTGCACGATGCCAGTTCGATAGATGGGGGATCTTATTCCAGCGTAGATTTCAATCGTGCTGGTGTTGCTCTCTTGGAAATTGTTACAGAGTCCGACCTCCGTACACCTGAGGAGGCGGCAGCTTGCCTAACCGCTATTCGGCGGCTGGTGCGTTACCTAGGCGTGAGCGATGGGAATATGGAAGAAGGAAGCTTGCGCTGCGATGTGAATATATCTGTTCGCCCAGCCGGACAAGCTCGTTTGGGTACTAAAGTGGAGATCAAAAATCTAAACTCCATTCGTTTTGTCCGCAAAGCGCTGGAATATGAAATCAACCGGCAAATTCATGAGCTTAGCCAGGGCCGATCTGTTCCACAACATACCAGGGGTTACGACGAACAGCAACAGATCACGTATCCACAACGCCAAAAAGAAATGGCCAATGATTATCGTTACTTCCCCGAGCCCGACCTCACCCCCTTTTACATCACCGATGAGTTTTTGCAATCGATTCAACAGCAAATGCCTCCTTCACAGGAAGAACTACTGGCCAAATTTCAGTTGACACTTGGCCTTTCTTTTCAGGAGGCCTGGCAACTCACCGAAGACCAGGTCACCGCTAATTTTTTTACCGATACCCTATCATTGTTACCCCCTACTGCCGCCAAGAATGTTGCCAGCTGGCTACTTGGGCCTATTCGAGCTTATGTACATACGCACCAATTGCCCTTGCCAGCGGGCACCCTTCTTCCGAAACAATTAGCAGAGCTGATTAACTTGATACAACAACAAACCATTAGCTTTTCTGCAGCCCAGCAGCTAATCCCCCACCTGATGTCGCATACCCATAGCTCCGTTCGTGAGGTTGCCGCGCAATTAGACCTGCTTCAACAGTCTGATGCAGCCGCTCTCATGGGCTATGTAGATGAAGTGCTACTGGCCATGCCCGAAAAGATTCAACAATATCGTTCAGGCAAAAAAGGCTTGTTGAGCTATTTTGTGGGAGAGGTTATGAAAAAAACTAAGGGGAAAGCTAATCCACAACTCGTTCATGAAATCATTCGGGAAAGACTGAAAGGATAAAAAAATTGGGGCTGTTCGACAACAGCCCCCTGCATAATAAGTTAACCATATCCTATGAAAAACCAGTATCAAAGATACAGCCATGTGAAGCCACTAAGCAAGGCGTGTTTGGTAAATGCATCAATTGGGTTGGCGAATGCATCAATTGATCGGGTAATCGAAAACTGATCATCCAGTGAAAAGTTAAAATCTTCGGGAAATGGAATAGAATTGTTCGTGAATAGATAATTTGCAGGGATAAAATAGATATCAAATGCGTGTATTTTCTCTACGCTGGTTAAAATGGAGTGTAGGCATTTTCTTCGGATTACTCTGGGCTGCTTGTCAACATCAACCCGAGCAGCAACAATTTATACTCACGGTGAAATTAGCCCATCTGCCCGCTCAGGGCACCATTTACTTAGATGCCTTGGAAATTAATGGAGTAAAAACGATTGACACCGTTTCATTGTCTACAGCTTCACAGCCCATTACTTTCACTGGCAGCTTACCGGAAGAAGGGCTTTATCGGCTACGCTTCCCAAATGCACAAATGCTTTTTCTGGTGCTCTCGGGCGGGAAAACAATCATCACAGGCGATTACAATGAGCTAAGTGATGTTCAATTCTCTGGATCGGTGGCTTCTACTACCTTACAAGCTTTTTTACATCATGTATATCAAGAAAGCCAGGCTTTGAGTACAGAAACCCAAGCTTATGATAGCCTGCGTAAAACAGGCTCCTTACCCGACAGCGTGCTTGCTACTCAACAACAGCAATTGCAAAACCGTCAACAAGCGCTTGAAGACTATATTCTTCATTTTGCCGATACCACAAATAGTGCAGCTACAGCCGTTTTTGCCTTAAGCATGTTGCAAAATCAAGACGAGCTGCTTCAGGCAAAGCCCGTCATCGACCGATTGCTCACGCGTTTCCCGCATCATAAGCTGGTGAAAGACTTGGTAGCCGCCTATCAACTCATCAGCGAACAAGCTTCCAGCTCACCTCTCCCTATAGGCTCTACTGCCCCTAACATTAGCCTGCCAGATACGGCTGGCCATATGTTGTCGCTCCACAATTTCCGCGGTAAATATGTACTGGTCGATTTCTGGGCTTCCTGGTGTGCTCCTTGCCGTCAGGAAAATCCTTATGTAGTGGCTGCCTATCAAAAATTCAAGGATAAAAACTTTACCGTTTTTAGTGTATCGCTCGACAGTAAAAAAGATAACTGGTTAAAAGCGATTCATGAAGATCATCTTTACTGGAATCATGTGAGCGACCTGAAAGGATGGAATTCTTCAGCAGCCGACCTGTACCATGTAGAGGCCATCCCCGCTAACTTTTTACTCGACCCTCAAGGAAAAATTATAGCGGAGAACCTAATTGGTCCAGCATTAGAAGATACCTTGAGCAAAATCCTGCAGTAAATTTTGTAGCTCGCCATTCATACTTAACACCGCTAATCTTGCTTATCTAGCAAGTGTCACGGATATCGTCGTTGAGCGTAAAATAGATCGCTGAGTGTTGAAGTCGTTTATTAAGGTGAGTTGGAAAGTAAAAAACAACCATCTAAAGCATCCCGACCCAGCTAGGTCGTCAACTGCACAGCATATCGAGATGTGGCCATCGAATAACGATAGTGTATCGAAGCGCCTACTGTGAGCTCGCTCCACGCTCACTTCAATACGCTTCGCTACTCAGCAACCGTGAAGCTTTGCCACATCGACCTTCAGAAAAATTAGCCATTTTTCTGGCAGTCTTGAATTTTCTTTGCTTCTTTCTTTGTTTCCTGACAAAGAAAGAAGATTACAACGTTCTCCATCAAATCAAACTTCCAGTAATCTTTTTCATTTCTTCTCCCCACATTGACCTTCAGAAAAATGGCGTGAAGAAATGGGCGAACATGAGCGTGAAACGGAAAATGAGGTAAGATTATAGATAAGAGTCGAAGTATCAAAAAGCTGATTCAGCATTACACAAGTTCATAGGGGTATTTCATTTTCCGTAGCGAAATGGAGCCCATTTTAGCCATTTTTCTGAAGGTCTTGAATTTTCTTTGCTTCTTTCTTTGTGTCAAGACAAAGAAAGAAGGATTACAACATTCTCCATCAAATCAAACATCAAGTAATCTTTTTCATATCTTCTCCCCAAATGACCTTCAGAAAAATGGCGTGAAGAAATGGGCGAACATGAGCGTAAAGCGGAAAATGAGGTGAGATATAGATAAGAG